>SBHC01000024.1 GCA_006226375.1 Deltaproteobacteria bacterium
AACAAGTGCGTGCCTTCGACCTGTCCGAAGTCTTGCAACAGCGACCTCGACTGCTTGAAGGCTGACTGTGGCTCGAAGAACCGATGCATCCAAAACGAGTGCGTGGATTCTGGTGGTGTCTCTCAATGTCAGCCGCCCAACCTGGTTCTGATCCTCGACAAGTCGGGCAGTATGCAGGGCACAGGCAGCGCATTCGTCAACACTGGGCAGTCGTGTAGCCAAAAGGCGGAGTGTCTGAATCTGATGAAGAATCAAACGCCGTCCTATACACCGAAGTATGACTACGACTGCCAGTACGACGCCAACAAAGGCGGCAACACCTGTCGCTTCACCCGCTGGGATGTCGCAGCTGCAGCCTTGATGCGTGTGGTCACCGATTACGGTGGCACGGCCGCGAACAACTACCGGGATCGTAAGGTTCGCTTCGGGCTCGTGTTGTTCGACAGCAACGCGACCTTGTCTGCACCCATTTACCGTGATCCACCCGCCATTGTGACCTTGCTTGCAGCGGCTGGTGCAGGTGGAGGAACGAACTACACCAACGCGTTCACCACCACAAAGAATCACCTCAACGACTCGCTGAGCAAAGACCCCGTCTTCAACCGCAAGTCTGCCGTCCTGTTTGTGACCGATGGTTACCCAGGAGAAGGCTGCAACGGCGGAACGAACCAGGTCCAAGCCATCTACTCCATGAAAGACAAAGATGGCAAAGAGCGCGAGATTAAGACCTACGTTGTTGGCTTTGGAACAGGCCTGGGACAGGCTGGCGAAGACTGCCTGACCGACTTGGCTCGTGCCGGAAAAACCAACAAAAAGAAGTGCAACACGGGTCGCTGTTTGGAATTCTACGCTGCAGATAGCGCGGCGTCCCTTGCCGATGCGATCCAAGACATCGTGAACCAAGCGACCAAAGAAGAGTGTGACGGCCTGGACAACGACTGTGACGGTATCATCGACAACAACGCCGGTGGTGACTGCGCTTGCGTGAAGTCCTTCTCACGACCGACCAACACCAGCCAGATCAGCAAGCGCAGCGAGCAGCACCGCGCAGGTGTTCGTCTCTACACCTTCATTGCAGCGTTTGATGTTCAAGGATACTGCCCGGCCACTGATAGCCAGGCAGCCCAAGATGTCAAAGCATACAACGAAGCCTGTCGCAATGATCCGGAGAAGGCGACCGCATGCATCCCGAGCAAGGCCAGCCAGACACGCCCCTCCTCCGACGCCTTTGGCTTCTATTGCAACCGTTGTTGCGGAGGAACAGGCGTCAACACATGCAGCTGGCCGACAAGCCATGCTTGTCAAAATGTACCGTGGGCAACCACTGGTTCCTGTGTGGACAACTGCACCAACTGGTGTCGCCAGAAGAAACAAGTGGCTCTCAACTGCATCATCCCCCGCGGCATGCTTCGCAGATCTGGAACAGGGTATGACGCGAACGGCAAACTCACGGTTTTGACCGCTATGGACTTCGGAGCCGATGTTTTGAACAAGCAGAAGGAACGCTGGTTGTTCGTGAACTTGCCCAACATCGACCACCGGAAGAAATCCGTAGAGAATCGCCCCATCATTGCAGGCGTGAACCCGAGCGATTACGACCTTCCCACGCTCAATGGCACAACCTGGTCCTTGCCATCCAACAGCGGCTGGGGAAGCTTGTATGCGCACAAGTTTGATTCACGTAACCCTTCGTTGACTGCAAAGATGATGGGTATCGACAAGAACTGTGGAAAGGCGTTTGAGTGTGACCGCGATAAGGATGAGACCATCTGGACCATCGTCGGTTACAACAACAGCGGAACATCGTACCGGACCTACCGACTGGGCGCGATTTACCACTCCACACCGGCCATTGCCAAGGCTCCCACCGATATTCTTCCGGACCCTGGCTACCAAGCCTGGCTCCAGACGAAGATTCCGGCAGGATCGTTCCAAGACAAAAAAGTGACGGAGCGACCGACAGTGGTTTACGTGGGCTCCAACGACGGTGTACTTCACGCCTTCCATGCGGACACAGGCATCGAACTTTGGGGTGTTGTCCCTGCAACCATCCTAAGTCGCTTGCGAGCTGCAGTGAATGGTGTTGGTGAAGACAAAGCTCGGGTGTACACGGTCGATGGCACTCCTCTCGTCCAAGACATTCAGCTGTACAGCCGTGTGGTCAATGGCGTGGTCGAGTCGAAGTGGATGACCATCCTGGTGGTCGGCTTCCGAGCCGGCGGCCGTGGTTACCTCGCTTTGGATGTCACCAACCCGTACCGCCCCCGTATTTTGTGGGAGATCAACAACGAGTCTGACAAGGATCCGACCGACGCAGGGCAAGGAAAGTTTGACCGCCTGGGTTACACCTACGGACAGCCGTTCCTGGCCAGTGTATTGGTGGATATCAAGGGCAATGGAAAGCCTGAAGAACGTGCCGTCGCGATTCTCCCCGGCGGCGTGAAGCTCAATCCAACCCTCGGCAAATTGTTGATTGACCAAAACGAAACCAACATGGGCGCTGTGGTCTACATCGTGGATGTTGAAACCGGAACCTTGCTTCGCGAGTTGACGGCCAAAGACATGCGAGGCATCGCGGGAACACCCGTTGGATTTGGACTCATGCCAGCCGTTGCCACCAAAGCGTTTGTGGGTGATGTGATTGGAAACCTGTATCGAATCGACCTGAACAGCACAAAACCCCTCCAGTGGAAGATCGAAAAGTTCTTCGACAAGCTGTGGGATCAGGGCGAAACTCCCAAACCGATCATGACGGGCATGACCCTCGCGATGAACCAGCGTGGAGAGTTGGTCTTGTTCGGTGGAACAGGCGATACCGAGAACATCAACTTCGTAAGCGGCTTCAACAAGGTGTTCTCCATCCGAGAGAAAGTGACCATCAGCGGCGGATTGGTGTCAAGCGTGGAAGCGATCCCGAATTACATCACCAAGCTGGACAAATACCTGACCCATGAGAATGACGAAAAGCAAACGCCTGGGCCAGAGGTCACCATCAAGTCACCCAACGGAGAACGCCTCACAGGACCACCGATTGTGTTCAATGGAACTGCGTACTTCACCTCGTATACACCGAGCACACAGTTGCCCATTTGTGGAATCCCCGGACACTCGCGTGTCTACGGTATCCACTTCGACAACCAGTGCACCACAGACAACTGTTTCAACGCGCTGAAGGACAAAAACACCAATCACTTCTATCACCAAGTGTTGGGTTACGCAGATCCTACATTGAACCCGTTGGCCTGTTGTGAAAAAGATGGTGCTTGCAACATGGGCTCCACGCAGTTGCCCGATGACAACACATTCCGTGACAGCCCGACCAGTACTTGTTCGGATCTTCACTACACCGTGCCGATGCTTCAGGACAGCAGCACTGCACAACCGTACCAGTACCATCGCTACATGTCGCTGGGAGCGAACACTCTCGCAATGGGAGTGACCTTCACCTACAATCCAGGTGAAACCGAAGTCACGCGGGCCAACCTAGGCGCTGGAGTGCAAGGACATAACTTCACAGAACGGCGCCCAGGCTCGTACTTCCTCTCCTTCCAGGTAGCAGGTCGTAATCCGGCCTCCAGTGATAAGTACCGGCTCGACAAGCTTCGTGCCGTTCAGCCCTCCGCACACGACCAGACCAAGGATGGCAACTACACCACACTCGGCCTGGCCCAAACCGCTCCTCCCGTGATCATCACCTCTTGGGGTGCTGTTCTGGAATAACAGTCTCCACTTCCCCCTTCGTTTCTAGCCTTTTCAGCGTCTTCCCTTCTCCCCAAGCCTTCCAATCCGACAGAAATGTCCAAACAAACACCGCAGAGAATTCTTGCATTTGGACATCTTTGTCCTTGAGAGCCCAACCTCCTCTTCGCATACTTCAGACAAGCGCACTGGATTCCGAAAAGCCCACGAACAACAAGCTATCAGAATCAGTTCTGTTCAACGGGTACGACAGAACAGAGGGGGAGCTGCGTTCATTGCACCAGAAAACGGACCACAACGAAAGGAAGAAGCTATGAGAATGTTTGCGGTACTTGCCCTTGCAAGCTGCATTGGAATAAGCATGCTTGTCGGCTCACACCAAGTTGACTCTGCACCGCCGGTAGCCGCTGCCAAACCGACAGCCGCTGCGACCCAACCCGTCGAGAAACGTTGCAAGGACTTCACCACAGAGCAGCTGAATCAAGGATTGTTTCGCCGAAAGAACATGACACTCGACCAGCAAAAAACGCTGGACAAGTCGTTTATGATCACCCACCCCAAGGTCTTGACCTCGCAAGAAGCCCAAACAGGCACTTGGTCCTTTCCAAGCGCGATGGCTGGCCTCGCCGGCAACCCAAGCCAAGCCGGCGAATTCGTCAAACGCTGGCTGCTCACATGGGACCAGGCCCAAAAAGCGAACTGCCAGGAAGTGCCTGCCCGACAAAGCATCGTAAAAACCATCATTGAACCCTGGAAGAAGCTTGACGGTCAAGCCAGCGCAACGGTTGCGCAATGGAAACCCAACCTCGCCAACTCCCCCTTCAAGCTGTTGGCTATCGTCAACCGCATGGACCTCAACCAAATTGACCGCAACGGCCGCGTCATCAACGCAGGCGAAGGTCGCTTTGTGTATGGAGTGATGCCTCGCGATGCTGATGGTAACTTTGTAGCGATTCCCGCAGGTCGCGCACCGCGAATGACAATTATTTTGGAGTACCGGCTTGTAGCCAACAACCGGTACGAGCTGCAGTCTTGGCGCAACAACTGGTTGAAGCTTAGCAAGATCCCTGGCTTCGACGAACCCTTTCAGACAGCTCTCAAGAAAATCACGGATCGCTTCGTCGAAAGCGTCAACACGCCAGCCCATGTGATGGCTGGAGGCGCACCCTTCCAACTTCGCACCAATGAGGTTGCCCTCAAGTCCCCCTGGGAATTGAGGGAGTTCAACCTGAACCTAAAAACAAGGCAACTTGAGCTTGTCACCACCAAAAGAACACCTGCTGAAAACTACAGGCTCGCGTTCGACCCCAAGACAGGCACTTCCCCCAAAGTCCTGAAGGACCGCCGTCGCCTCATCGAATATCTGCTGTTGTATGCAAGCGACATCAAGAAAGGCACCCACACCGTCCCAGCAACATTCCAACAAGAGCCCTTGCTGGCAAGTCACACCCAAACTCCATTCAACTTTTCTTGGGCGGATCACATCATTGAGAGCAGGGTTCCTGCAGACCTGAAGGCACGTTTCAATAGCATCCTAAAAAAGGATGGCTTGATCCAAAAGTTTTCATTGGAGACTTGCAACGGATGTCATGGAGGGGATGGACTGAAAAACGATCTGCCCTTCCAACATGTCAGGCTGCGTGCGGGGCAACCACCCAAAGCACCCTTCCTCTCCGAGATTTCCAAGTTTCTCTCCGATCGGGATTTGCCGACTCGGTTTTGCAAGTTGGAAAAGCTTGAGAATGACATCAAAGCTCTGGACGCTCTCGACGAGTACCAAGCGATGGTCAAACAACGACTTTCCTATTACAAAGCAGCTCGGGCTCGCTATACGACAAGAAGCTCTGCCACTCTCTTGCAGAGGGACAAACGATTTGCCAGCCTGAGACGAGTCATGACACAAGGACAAAATGCAGCAAAAGAAGCGGAACGATTGCATCAGACGATGTTGCAACGCTCTCAACATGAAGCCAAACAAATGGTCCAACGTATCCGGAAACTCTTTGAAGACCGACGCCGACGCACTCACTGATTCCGTTGAAAAGAGGAATCCTCTGTCCCTAGAAGTCAATCTGGGTCAGAAAGGAGTGCGCTCCTCCCTTCGACACCAACTGGGATGATCCAAGTTGAAAGGTGCTACGGAAGGTCCCACCAACGACAGCCTTCTGCTTCCAAAGCGAAAGACTCTCCACGGTGTCTTCATACTCCCCACCCCACTGCCACGTTTGTTCAACCTCTCCTTTCCCAGTCAACCGAAGCAGCAAAACATCTGCGCCGCCTTTGCTTTGAAACGACGTTCCACCCCACTGCAACGAGCGATAGAACGATCCCAACACATGCACGCGCCCGCTCTCATCTTTCGCCAGCCTGACATTCTCAACAACCGAAGCATCCGTCACTTGTGACCAACGGCGTTGTCCTTCGGAGTCAAAGCCTGCCACAAACGTCCGACGAACGTTCGAGTCTTGGGGCAAAGGTTTCCCACCAAACGAAGATGACCCTCGACAAGCTCCCGTCAACACAAGGCCTCCCTCCTGATCTGCAATCCCTCGATGAAAGTCGCAGCGGTCACCCGGCTTGTGATACATCCAGGTCATGTCACCATCTTTCGAGAGCTTCAGGACAAACGGGTCTTGAAACGTGTTCGCTTGGTAGGTGCCGAGACCTTCCAACTCCAGCGTTCCATAAAACGAGCCAAGCAGATGGAGGCCACCTCCTTGCTCAGGAACCAAGTTCACCGCAGCAATGTAGGAGTTCGAACTCACCTTAATGGACTTCGTCCATTGCAACGCCCCATCCTGTCCAAAGCGTGTCAGCAAAAGCCAACGCTCGCTGGGAGGCTGGAGCGTCGTTTTATCAATACGAACCTGAACAGTGCCAAGAGAAAACGCCAAGCTCACATGCCCGCTCTTATCTACAACAATCGAATGGACAGCATCAGCCTGGCGGCGACCGTGCGATTCTTCGTCAAGCTTGAGCGACTTGGCCCATAGGATAGCTCCTTCTGGAGAGATCTTTGCCACAAGAAAGTCTCGGGTGCGGCCAGGCTCAAATGTGTACGTTCCAAACTTAAACGTTTTGTCAAAGATCGAGCCTGTGATGTAGGAGTTCCCCTCGTTGTCTGTGGTTGACATTGGGTTGTACACGTCTTGGAGTGGCAAGCTCCAGCGTATGTTTCCTTGGGTGTCGATTTGGGAAAGCGAGGCCGTGTTCAAAGGAGCCTCAAATGACTTGGATTGGTTGCTCCACTGCCCACCGGATGTACTCAGCATATAACTGCGACCTTCCGAGTCGACATGCACCGAGGCAATGGAAGAGTTCGGCAGTCCTTGGCTGGAAGCAAGAGTTCGTTGTGAAGAAGCAGACTCCACCGACACAATGTGGAACGTTGGAATGTCACTCTTGCTCAGGCTTTCAGAACCCAGGTTGCACGATTTGGTGCAGTTCAACACCGTCATCATTTGCCCTTGATTCCAGCCAGATCCCCCAGGACTCACATTGTCCCCCACCTGACCGGCCCACATCACAGCGCCATCGGGGCTGAAGCGAGCCAGAAACGAATACGACTTGTACTCGCCGTTTGTGCTTTGGGTATGTTTCAACGTAAAGGAGCCCAGTTGAAAGGTTGTCGAGTACCGAGAGGAGAGCAAGAGTTGACCGTCCGAAGCAAGCGCCAAGCTCACCTCTTTCGAAGAGATATAGCCAGGGGTCACCGCTTTGGCCCAAGCAAACGAGCCATCTGAATCCAACCGAGTCACAAACAAGCGGGTGCTTAGACTCTCACTGGAGAGGGTGAGTTTTCCCAATTGCAACGAACGAGAAAACGTCCCCACGATGTACACGCGATCGTTTGCATCCGCGATCGCTTCCACTGCATCAGGCAAGGTTCCCACAATCGGCTGCACCTGAAGAAGTTGCCCCTTCTGATCGATCTTGACCCAAGCCCCATACGAGTTACGGCTGTCAGGAACTGGAAGAGTGGTCCGCCCCAACTGCAGCGAACCGGAATAGCTACCCAACACCACACTCTGACCGCTCGACAAGCTGACCACTTGATGCACATGCAAGAAGGACTGCTCCGAATGAAAGCCACGGAGGGACACCGCATTTCCGCTGGTATCAAACTGACAAAGATAGGAACGGTTGAGGCTTCGACTCACAGTGCCGCTCAACGACTTCGAGCCACAAGTAAAGTTGCCTGAGAAGTTACCAATGGCAGACACAACCCCAGAGTTTGCGACGGACACATCTGCCAGCCTCACCTGAAACTCACTGGTTTGCTGTTGCAACCACAACCACTCGCCCTTCGAAGACAAGGAAGCCACAAACACAGAGCTTCCCTCTTTCACCTCAAACCGTTTGTTGTTGTCCAAAACAATGAAGCCTTGCCAGGCCAACCCACCGATAGCGATCTGTCCCTTACGATTGATCGAAAAAACCTGCAACAAGCTTCTGTTTGCGGAAGGCCTCCCATCTACCGTTTGTACAGATGCTTTGCGAATCCAGCTCACACGGCCTGCCGCACTTAACTTGGCGACAAACAAGCTATGCCCAAACCGAGATTTGACAGTCAGTGAACCCAACACCATGTAGTTTTGGAAAGAGCCTGCCACATAAGTATTTCCCGCCTGATCTGTCTTGAGGAACTTTGCCTCTGCGTAGCTGGCTCCACCCGATGTGAGAACCCATGAACCAGACGAGTTATTGGATGAAGGGCTCTTCCCTTGGCCTCCTTGACCTTGTGGGTCTTCCCCCAAAGCAGGCGGCTTGAGTGTGATGGAACCACACGCAGTCAATGAGAGTGAGAACAAAGCAAGAGAAAAGCAAAACAAGAAGGAAGGAAATGAAAAACGCTTCATGAGAGATGATCCTCTTCGTACTTTGGAGGTCAGGCTCCAACCACGCGACATGGAAGTTTCAATGACCTTGTATCCAAAGCAAGAGGTATTCCGGCACACCCGACCAAACACAACAAAGAAAAGAATCAGCACCTTACATAAAGAATCGAGACATCCCCACGAAACGATGCAGCGGCTACACATCCGACACGCCAGCACCAACGGATACAAAGTATCCTCATCGTTGGCGTGGCTCACTGAGGAGTTGGTTGGGGTTCCTCCCCGGTTGGAATTTCACCAGCATGCACCAGAGCCAATTTGGTGAGAAGAGGCCCAACCAGCTCAAACAGAACCGTTGCTCCAATGACAACGGGAAAGATGGCGTTGCGATACTGTGGAAAACGTTCGGAAGCGACAAGCGCCATGCCGAGAGCGACACCCGCCTGGGGCATAAGAGCCATCCCCATCCAATGATGTTGGATGCCTTGAATGTTACCAATCCGACCTCCCAGCCAGGCCCCGACCATTCGCCCACCGACCCTTAGTAACACATAACCCGTTCCCCAAAGCCCTAGCTGTGCGAGCGTTGAGAGATGAAGAGACGCCCCAGCCATGACAAAGAAAAGGACCAAAAATGGCCACTCAATGCCTTCAATCGCATGAAAAGGTCGGTCATGGTGTTTCGCTCGGTTGGCCACCACAACTCCCATGGTGACCGAGGCCAACAAGAACGAAGCAGACAACCAGATCGCCAGACCACCGCACAACAGCACAAACCCCAAGGCCTCAACCAAAGTAGGTTCACCGGGTTGAAGCCGGCCTGTCAAATAGGCCATCGGTAGCCCCAGACCAATCCCAACAAGGAAAGACATCCCCAACTCCCAGCCACCATGTTGAAACACATGGAGCAAGCCACTCCCTCCTTCGAGAGCCTGAGCCAGCGCAAAAAACAAGCTAAAGGCAAGCAAACCCCACAGGTCATCGACAGCGACAATCCCCAACAACATCGAAGAAAATGGACCTTTGGCTCCTGTTTCATGCACCACATCCATGGTCGCCGCAGGAGCTGTCGCAGGAGCGATTCCTGCAAACAAAAGAACCAAGCTCCATGGGACACCGAGAAGCTTGAGTCCAACCCCGACAAGAAGAATTGTCCCGAGGGTAACGCCGAGAGAATAAAACAGCACGCCGCGCCCATACAAACGAAGCGATGTCAGGGTCAGCTTCCCGCCCAACAAGAAACCCACCATCACCAACGTCATGTTCGCAACGGTGGTAAACCAGGCTCCCTCCAGGTTGGGCATCAAGGACAAGCCGGAAGGACCCAAGGCTATACCAAACAACAGCAACAAGGTAACTCGTGGCAACCGGGTCCGTTTGCCCAAAGCGTCCGTAAACAACCCCATCAACAGCAAAGAACCTAACGTTGCCAAGATTTGCCACGGTTCTTTCATCCCAATTACCTCGCTCGTTGTCTTTTTCGCATTTTGCATCACTGATAACGTGATCAAGCACTCTACATATTTTCGGGACCTTCTGATTGATAAAGATCAATCACCAGGAAAGCTCAGTTTGAACAAGACGACGGCTGCGCATTCACTGTCCTTTTCTACCCTGGTGGAGCTATGGTATCGTCTCACCATGCACCTCGCACCAGTCCCATGCGTTTTCTTCCTCTCCCGATAGGATGACCCAATGCACGAATCTTTGCAGCAATTAAGCCGTACGGTTGCCAGCTTCCTTGCGATTGAACTAGAACCTCACGATCCGGTCCGCGTTTACGGTGAGGTTGCAGTGGGGATGTCACAGCTTTCCTTGGACATCTTGCGTTGTGAACAGGCCAACCTCAGCAAAGATGAGATCCTGGAAGTTCTCGCTCCAGCCCGTGAAGCCTTAAGCGAGTCGGTCTTTCTCCAACGATGCCAGGAGTGGCCACGTGGCTACCCTGGAGACTTTGAGACCATTCACCACCTCTACTACGCAGAAAACAAAGCTCCGAAAGGCACCTTGGGGTATTACTGCGAAGCCTTCTCTTTGCATTCGGCCAGTACTCAACAGCACCGAAACAAGCTCCATCATCAGGCACACCTGCTGACTGACTTGTCCAGAGAGCGCGCCAACGAAGAGGTCCATATCCTTTCTCTTGCAAGCAGCAGCTGCATCGACCTGCACATGGCGATGCCTTTTTTGCAACAAAGCCAGGCTCAGATTGTAGTCAACGATGTGGACGAAGACGCTCTGGAAGCAGCCCGCTCCTTGCTCGCACCTCTGGCTTCGCAGTGTACGTTCCATTGCGGCAATGCGATGGAGTTGGTCGCCTGGGATGCGGAAGAACTTGGACTCTTTGACTGTATCTTCACAGGAGGTCTCTTCGACTACTTAAGCGACAAGCATGTGGTCTTTCTGCTCAAGCAGATGCTTCGGTATATGCTCAAGCCAGGAGGCTTTGTCTTCTTTACCAACATCGCCAAGCCCAATCCGTTCCGCCCGTCTATGGAGTACCTTGGAAGTTGGGCGATTATCGAACGAACCCCTGAAGACATTGAGCGACTTGTCGCCAAAACAGGCGTGGAAAACCTCACCGTCAACGTGCAACAGGAACAAACAGGACTCACGCACATGGTCCGTGTTCAAACCTCGGATGATACGGAAGGTTCATAAGACCATCCCTTATGACAGGAGACCCAAGCAACGTGTGCCTCGACTCCACCCACATCAACGCTCTTCGCATTTTGAGAGAATGTTATATCTGTACACCGGCCAATCTGGAAGAATCGTTTGCTTCGCAACTGCTTGATACAGTTCAACGTGTAGCACAAGGCAGCCTTGAAGCATCTCTACACTACCGACCAACAGGACCGTCTTCCCACGCCACCATTCAGCAGCACATCGAACGAATCACCCAAGAGTCTTTGTTTACCGAAGAAGTCGAAGATCTTCTGCATGTAGACTCTCACCCTGGAATCGACTTTGCACCTTATCGAATTGTAGAGTTCGGACACAACGAAGGAACACCCCTCTTCCAGCTTTGTAACATTGTGAGTGGAAACCCAATGGGCTATGTCTATGAAGGCCAAGCAACATCCCCATGCTACCGTATGTTTGATGGAGCAATCGATGTCTACCCGCTGAAGCCGAGCCACAACATACAAGCTGACGATGTTCGCTATGTAGTGGGAACTATCCTCGAAGAATTAAACCGCCATGCAGAGGTAAAGCTAACCTACCAACAACTTCGAGACTACCATTACATCGAACCGGCATGTGAAGACGAAAGTTAAGAACAACTGGGGGGAACGATGCTTTCCCAAACAGCTTTACCACGGAAAGAGTCTTTCGGACCACAAACCGACAAGCACTTGTTTTCCCTTTCCAAGTCGGATACTTTGTCTGAGACATCATAGAAAAATTAAACAAGGAGAACCAACGATGCCTGGCAGACGCAAGCTTCAGTGGTGCATCACCCTGAGCCTGTTTCTCACCGTAACAACGATGAGTTCAGGTTGTTTCCTCGTTCGACTGTTCCAAAAGAAAAAGAGCCTGAAGAACGAAAAAGTAACATCCATCAAGGTGAGCCTCTCTACAGGCAGTCCTACGATGTGTCCAGGCCAAAAAGACAAACTCATGGTGGTGGCCACGACGAAAGAAGGAAAGACATTCACCACAGAGCGCCTGTCTGACACGGTAGCTCCGGTAGGTTGGGATAACTATGCTGTGGATTGCTTTGGCTGTACACACGAGGGCAAAGGAGTCATCTTTGTCGACAAAGACCCTCGCAAGCTATGGGGAAAGTCGGTCCGCTACAAAGCAACATTGATACACAAAGCCAGCCTTGTCTCCGAGGGAACCATCAACATTACATACCGATGTAAGTTCGTCGCAGAACACAGCGGCTACAAAGGTCGGCGGGGCCGAAACGGTCTCGCAGGAAGAACGGGACGTGATGGCAGGTCGTACTCCAGCTCAGGCTCTTCTGCTCGTCCAGGAGGACGTGGCAGACGCGGAGGCAACGGAGGAAACGGACAGAACGGCGCACATGGACAAAACGCGGACAACCTCAGCGTGCGCATCGCGCTCTTGCAGCCCTCCAAGTCAAGCGCTCCTCTTTTGCAGGTGGCCGTTCGCAACATCAGCACCAACAAGACGGAAGTCTATCTTGTCGATCCGCGGGGCGGACAGCTCATCATCCGAGCAGACGGTGGAGCTGGTGGCAACGGCGGAGTCGGCGGCTCTGGCGGACGAGGAGGCACTGGAGGCACTGGCTCGCCCAACGGCGATGGCGGCGAAGGAGGCGACGGTGGTGACGGCGGCGACGGCGGCGACGGTGGCGACGGCGGCTCCATCGAAGTGGTTGCAGACCCAGCAACACGACCTTACCTACGAGCCGTTACATTCTCCAACCTGGGAGGCCAAGGAGGATACAGAGGCAGCCAAGGCACAGGTGGTGGGTCAGGAACGGTCTACAGCGGCGGCCAAGAAGGCCCCTCCGGTCGTTTTGGACAGGTGGGACGCCCCGGTCGTTCGGGACGCAGCGGCCCTCCTGTTGAGATTCGCTATGGCAGCGTCCGCCCCACCTCCATGAAACCAGCCCCACCGCCCCCGCCTCCCTCCGACGACAACCCCTACTGAACACTTTCTCTGAAAGTAAAAAAACAAAGCGAACCATTCGTTCTCTATTTCGTAGCACCCCTTTGAAATCCAATGGACTCGTTGTTTCTCGACTCCAATCAACCATGAGGTTCCTCCTTATGCCCCCGACCTAACATCCTTTCTTTTTCCTCCAAAGATGCTTCATGACAGGACAATTGCGTCCTGCATGTGGTCACAATGGAGGAACCATGACCAACTTCAAGCGCAACCAACCCCCCCAACCTTCCCAACATCAAAGCCAGGCACAACCCGAGAGCACAGGCACGGAACGAACGCTCTACCCTGTGAAAGTCGGCTCACGACGATGCGGTCGTCTCGCCCTGCACTGGGCAGAGAGCGAAGAAGACGCGAAAGCATCGGTCGAAGATGCGATTCGCTCCGGTGAGCTTCTACCCTTTTGCGTTCGAATCGAAAGCGCAACACGCATTGGATACGCACGAATCTGGGCCCACACCATCGAGGAAGCC
The DNA here is from genome assembly GCA_006226375.1 of Deltaproteobacteria bacterium. Lineage (GTDB taxonomy): Bacteria > Myxococcota_C > UBA6777 > UBA6777 > UBA6777 > M3003. The sequence goes on from SBHC01000024.1 coordinate 13,655, forward strand.
ACCAGCGCAGCCAAACATGCGATGCGACCGGGCTACCAACTGATCAGCGTTTGGCTCGATCGCTAGCAGACCCATCCCCAAAGACAGCCCACCTTCATGACCTTCCAACACAAGGCCGTCCATCTTAGTTGTTGGGTGCACCATGACAGATCCATCGCTTGATGGTGTCGATCTGAGAGCTTGTAAGGCTTCCAGAAGGAGGCATGGTGTTCCCACAGACCGAACCTCCTGCACCAATCTTGTTCAAGAAGTAGCTTTTTGCGGTATCTCCCGGCACAACAAAGATCTGATTGTTGCACCCAGAGACTTTGTTCACCAAGTTGCCGTACGACATATTCACCTCCAAAGAGATGTTTCCAGAGGGACGACGCCCTCCATGACACCCAGAACAAGCCGATGTAAGAATGGGCTGCACCTCTGTAGAGAACTTCACCGTGTTTCCACAAGGTGACTGGCATGTTCCACCCGAACAAGACTGTCCGGAAGGACAAGCATTTCCACATCGCCCACAGTGTTTTGCGTCCGTCGTAAGGTTCACACAAGCTCCACTGCACAAGGTTTGTCCAGAGGGACATTGGCACTGACCGCTAACACACGACGTCCCGTTGGGACAGACCTTTCCACATCCACCACAATGCTGGTTGTTGGTGCTCGTGTTGGTGCAAACACCTCCACACAAAATCTGACCTGTAGGGCACTTGCATTGCCCGCTGATGCAAGACGTCCCGCTTGGACAGGCTTTGTTGCAAGCTCCACAGTGCAGAGCGTTCGTTTGAGTATCCACACAGCTGGTTCCGCAGAGCACCTGACCGGAAGGACACTTGCACTGCCCGCTGATGCACGATGTTCCAGTGGGGCAAAGGATCCCGCAAGCGCCACAATGCTTCACGTCCGAGTTCGTGTCCACACACTGACCGCTGCATTTCACCGTTCCAGGATTGCAAACACAAACACCGTTGGAGCAAGTCTGTCCGCTGGTGCAAGCCTTTCCACAGCCACCACAATTCTGATTGTTGGAGTTGGTGTTGGTACAAACGCCACTGCAGAGGGTTTCTCCTGCGCTGCATTGGCACGAACCATTGAAACAAGAAGAACCTGATGGACAAGACTTTCCGCACCCACCGCAATGTTGGGAGTTTGTCGTGGTGTTCACACACAAGCCCGAACAAAGCTGCGTTCCAGAGGGACACTTGCAAGCACCAGCTTGGCACGATGCACCCGATGGACAGGACTTTCCACACCCACCACAATGGGATGAATCAACTTGTGGGTCCACGCACTGACCGCTGCATAGGATGGTGTTGGAGGAGCATCGGCATTGGCCACTGACGCAAGACGTGCCTGTAGAACAAACCGTTCCACAACTTCCACAGTTCTGGGAGCTGGTCGATGTGTTCACACAGGAGCCGCTGCACAAGCTTGTTCCCGAAGGACACGCGCAAACGCCGCTGGAGCAAGACGTGCCATTGCTACAAGACTTTCCACACCCTCCACAGTGCGAATCATTGGTATTGGTGTTCACACACACAGAACCACACAAGGACGTACCGCTAGGACATTTGCACACTCCAGAAGAACATGTTGTCCCTGATGGACAGACTTTGTTGCACGCTCCACAATGCGAAGAATCCGTGGAGGTGTCCACACAGGTGGAGCCACAGAGAGTTCCCTGGCTTCCACAAGAGCATGTACCCGAAGAGCAAAGAGTCCCAGACGGACAGACTTTGTTGCACGCTCCACAATGCGAAGAGTCTGAACTCAACGAGACACACAAGCCTCCACAAAGCGTCGTCCCTTGGGGACAGGAACAGACCCCCTGCACACAGGTCGTTCCACCGGAGCATGTACGACCACAAGCACCGCAGTGTTTGGGATCGACGTTGGTAGACACACAAGTTCCACCACACAACGATGTTCCCGTAGGACATTTGCACGAGCCTGACTGGCAACTCTGTCCAGTGGAGCAAACATTGGAGCACGCGCCGCAATGGGACGAATGGTTCGACGTGTTCACACAAGCCCCACTGCACAATGTTGTTCCCGAAGGACATTGGCAAGAACCCTGTACGCAAGAAAGCCCCGAGCCACAGACATTTCCGCATGTCCCACAATTGGAGCCGTCGTTCTGAAGGTTGATACATGACGCGCCGCAGCGAGTCGTCCCCTGGGGACAGGCTCCACGCTGGCAAGATCCAGAAGAACACACAAACCCAGAAGAGCACGTGTTGTTGCATCCCCCGCAGTGGCTCGCGTTGGACTGGGTATCTACACATGTGGAGCCACAAAGCTTAAGGCCCGAGAGACAAGCACATGTTCCTTGCTGACAAGTCTGTTGACCCACACATGCTTTGTTACAACCGCCACAGTGGGCAAGGCTGGTCCGGGTGTCCACACAAACTCCACCACAAAGACTCTGGCCTGTTGGACAGGTACAAACTCCATTCGAGCAGGAACTTCCACCCTGACAAGCTTTGTTGCACGCTCCACAATGACTGGAGCTACGTGAAGTATCGACACAAGCACCACCGCACAAGGTGGTCCCTGTTGGGCAGGAGCACTTCCCTTGCTGGCACAATTGACCGCTGGCACACACCACGCCACAGCCACCACAATGAGAAGAATTGCTTGTCACATCCAGACAAGTACCATTGCAAAGCTTTTGCCCCGTCAAACACCCACAGCTCCCGCTCTGGCATTGGCTACCACCGCTGCAGGCTTTGTTGCATCCGCCACAATGACCGGCGCTTGTTGCAGTGTTCACACACTTGCCTGAGCACAAGACCTGCCCTGACGGACACTGACATACACCCGACTGGCATGATGTTCCTCCGGTGCAAGCCTTGTTGCAACCTCCACAATGTTGATTGTCTGTCGAAGCATCCACACAGCTTGAACCACACAAGGTCTTGCTACCCGAACATGCGCATTGTCCTTGGTTGCAAGACGTCGCGGACGGGCAAGCCTTGCTGCATCCACCGCAATGTTGCGAGTCCGTGTTCGTGTTAACACAAGCTCCTCCGCATAACGTCGTACCTGTGGGGCATTCACATTTTCCTTGCTTGCAAAGAGTTCCACCCGAACAAACGTTGTCACAGGCACCACAGTGTTTGGAGTTGCTCTGGGTTTGCTCACAGGTACCATTGCACAGCGTTGTTCCCGAAGGACAGTCGCACTGACCTTGCACACACGAAGAGCCTCCAGAGCAGGCCTTTTTGCAGGCTCCACAATGTTGATTGTCTGTGGAAAGCTTCACACAGAGACCCTCGCAAAATGTGAAACCACTTCCACACGTGCATTGGCCTTGCACACACAGCTGACCACTTGGACAAGCCTGGCCACAAGCTCCGCAATGCTCCCGAGAAGACGTCACATCCACGCAGGCCTTCTCACAAAATTGCTGACCTTTGGGGCAACTGCATACTCCTGCCTGACAGGACGAGCCTCCCTCACAAGCGACGCCACATTTGCCACAGTGTCGAGGACTCGCTTGCGGGTCCACGCAAGCCCCACCACACAACAGCTGGCCATCAGGACAAGCACAGACGCCTTCTTTGCAGAAGCTACCACCGGCGCAAGCAGCGTTGCATTTCCCACAGTGGGCTCCGTCTGTTTTCACATTGGTGCAAGCGCCACCGCACAGGATTTGTCCCTTAGGGCATTCACAAGACCCTTGAACGCAAGACGTTCCAGTCGGACAAGCGTTTCCACAAGCGCCGCAATGAAGAGGATTGTCTTCTACCTTTACACATTCATCGCCACAAGCCGTGGTTCCAGGTTCGCACACACAAGCTCCTGCCTTGCAAGCCTGGTAGGCTTTGCAAGCCTGACGACAAGCACCACAATGGCGAAGATTGGACGACAGATCCGCGCACAGCGTCCCACATCGAGTTTCGCCTTGTGGACAACTCCCAGCAGGTAACTCTGTAGGCTCTGCATCACTTGAATCATCATCGACAAACGCACCAGTATCATCCGACTCACCGGAATCTCGGGTAGAAACCGTAGGTTCATCTCCGCCATCTGGTGAAAGAGGCGCAGGAGAACAGCCGCCGCCCACAAGCCACAAGACAAGACACAGTAACGCCAAGATCCGCCGCATAAGAAACCTCCCAAAAGAAACGTGAATGGTTGAGCCTAAACCTTCTTATCATACTGTCGTCAACAAGCAGCAAAATCTTTAAGTCAATTGGGGAAGCATTCAAGAACAATGGGGTCAGGGAGAGGCCAAAACGTTGCATTGGTCGGGAAGGAACAAGAGCTGGTTGCCTCGGAATAGCCTTTGCACGTCAGAGCCTTCCAGCTTGGAGTCAAAGGGCGTGTCATAGGGACTAGGATTTTGCCACACCAACATCGCTCCCTGCGGTAAGGTCAGCGCTTCGTGTCCCAGTGTAGATGAAAGTACCCCTGACTGCGCTTTGCAATTTGCATTCTCTCCCGAAACTTTGCAGTCCCGGTAGACCTTCTTCAAAGCACAATTCCCATCCTTGGTGGTACACAGGTACTTGTTGTTTTCAAGCACAACCCGGCCCGCCATATCCATCAAGACATCTGGACCAGGGTTGCCCCAAAAGAGGCTGTTCTCCAGATGCATCCGACTGGGTACGCTGCTCACCGAGCGAAACACAGGTTGGGCAAAATAACAAACCTGCCCCTGCGGACACCGATACTCTTGCGGCTTGCAGACTGCCCCATCAGGACAAGATTGCCCCACGACACAGCGCGTACCGTTGGAACAACGAGGCTGATAGCAATACTTGCCCAAGCGCTCCCAGGTCGAACAGAGCGACGAGATCCTCGGTTTGCCTTGTTCCACAAACCGCTGACGCAAACAATACAACCCATCTCCACATGCATTGGTCTTGCACGGATCCTTCGTCGTCTCCTCCAAAGTACCACACTCTCCCGTTGGGTTGAACAAGGTTCGTATGGGTCGCAGTGATACATTCTCAAAGGAGGTCACGTCCTCGCATGTGTGAGGTTGTCCTGGCTCCACACATTGAACCCCTGGCTGAGGTTGCCAGAACCCCTGTCCTGCCGAGGCCACGCTGTCGTTCCACACCCAGCGACACTCTTTCCCTTGCTCTCTACATGTTTGACAGGCTCCAAGCTTAAGACGTTCTTCCTCGGATTTGCCCTCCCAAGCCTGACAAGGATCCAGTTCATACGGTACGCGCACAGGCCGACGAGTCCAACCGTCCGAGAGAGAAGAGAGCCACCCTTTTTGTGTGGGAGAGCAGCTGTAGTCCGCCTTCGCAAACACCCAACGGACCAGTCCCCTTGCTCCCACCCAGATCCCAGTTCCATGACTGGGCGGAATCCCTTGTTCGGGTCGGGCAGGGGCAGATGTTGCTCCCACAAAGCTGCTTTGTTGAATGGTCAACTTGCTTTGGTTGTTCACCACCCGTAGATGGGAGCCGGCGTTGTCTGCAAAGTGCTCATGGTGCATTTGAAAGACACCCGATGATGAATCAATCGTTACACCCGAAAGAGACTGGGCTGCCCACACATTGTTCTGAAGCTCTACATCTTGGGTCTGACCAAACCAAGCACCGTTTCCATTTCCAACCACCGCATTCCGCATCACCTTCACAGGCTGAAGACTGGCCAAGAGTGTAAGTCCATAGCTATGCGACGACTGCAAACCGTTCTGCTCAAATCGGTTTTCAATGATAGAAACCGACTTGTTCAAAATAGAAAGAGACACACCGTGTTCTGTGGCTCCTTGAAACACATTGTGTTGGAGAAGAACATCTCCATCAGCACGAAAGAGGCTTAGGCCAGAGTTGATGGGTATGGAACTTGGGGAAGAAACAAGCGTGTTGTTGACGATACGATTGCCTTGCACAACAAGAGTTGTAACATCCAGAAGTTCAACCCCGCTATGTTGGTTCTTTTGAATGTCATTGCCTTCCAGGGTAAGAAGCCCCTTGATGCCTTGCAGCAAAAGTCCTCGAAATTCATGTGTGCTTCCGTTGTGTTCAACTCGGTTGAATGAGACGGTCACATCCTGGACATGACGCATTTGGACGCCAGCGTGTGAGAAGTGCTGGATCAGATTGCCCTCGATCTTTACGTTACCGTAGGGCTGATTGGCGATTCCGTCGATGACAATGCCATCTTCTACATCACTAGCATTCTTAGTCCCCATGAATTCGTTTTTTTCAACAACGATCTCTTTTCCATTTCCCGAAGCAACAAGCAAACCATTTCCACGATTTCGTCGGAATCGATTGCCTCGAACCAAGACGCTTTGAAACGACTGGGAGATGTAAACGCCAGCTTTGTCCGAATGTTTCAAGCTGTTCTCTTGGAACAGATTGTCCAGGAGTACTAGGTTTTTCACATCCACAGAGTTCACCGCCATGGAGCTGTTTTGAAGGATTTGATTTCCTTGTACTGTTACTTGCTCCATCTCGTTGCACTGAACCCCAGAACCCTGGCTGGCAGTGCGACCGTTCCCAACAATCAGATTGCCTTGGAGCGAGGCGCGAGACGAGCGTCCAACAATCACTCCAACGTTGTGGTTGTTCAAGATATGATTGTTCTGCAAAGAGATGTCTGTTTTGATTTCTGTGAGAAACACACCGGCCTGGAACTTCAGTCGATTGTTCCCTTCCACCCGACATCGTTCCACAAGCACGCGATTGGCCACTTGCACATGAATGCCGTTGTAGCCATTATCATGAATGTAGCTATCGCGAACCACAACATCACCCGACATCTTGTTAAGATACAAACCCAGCCCATCGGAGAATGGACCTTTTCGCACCCCTGAGATCTCTAGGTTCTCAACAACTGCCGACTTCCCTTCCACGTACACTCCAAAATCACGAGGCTGGAGGATCCGAAGATGACGCAAGGTCACTGTTGTGTTCACCGTATAAATGCCCAATCCATCGGGAACTCGGGCATTGCCCGCGACGATAGAAAAGCCTTCCAAAACCACCGTGGCGTTTGCGATATACAAGGCTGAGCGTTCGGTACCGTTGCGGCTTACAAATCGAACATCGGTTGTACATCGCCCGACCAAGTGGATGTGCTTGCCTTCTATCTTGGTGTCCCAAGGGTAATCACCGGGAGCTAGAAGAACCACCGTTGGGCCAGAAGCTTTGTTGATCGCCGAGGCAAGGGACACCAAAGGTTTGCTTCGTGAGCCATCACCATTCACTGAAGCGCTTGGGTCTACGAAAAGAACAGGTGTACTTGCAGGTACGTTGGCTCGCTTTCGATATTCCTCGTCCCACTTGTAGTTTTTGTCTTCAGGACAAGGTTTCTGAGGACCTGCCTTTCCTTCGAGGTCACGAGGAACAGTGGGCATAGGTGGCAAGGTAAGTTGGCACACACCTTGTTCATCACGCTGCCATCCTGAACCACACCGAAGACGCGCTTCTCCTTTCGCATCGTTCTCCCAAAATGTCGGAGCCAACGTCGAAAGTTGAGGGATGCAATAGTGCTGGGAGTTACGTGCCATTCCCTCTGCGCATGCTGGCCTGCAGTGTTGCCCGACCCACTCCCATGAGGATGGACATAAGCAATCGGCGACGTCAGGACCTTCCCCTCCAGGCTGGCAAAATGGCTTGCAGTGCCCCTGGCTCTGCCCTGTCTCTTTGCTGCATAAGCCGGGAGTATCCGAGCAATCAGAATCGCTCTGGCATGCTTCCACACACTGTTGCGAGGTGGGATGACATAGCTGTTTAGCAGCGCAAGGGTTTTCGACGCTACAAGCTATCCGACAACGACCGCTGGAGACATCACACCGCTGTGACGTCAAGCAATCCTTGTTGCTACGGCAAGCGCCCTCGCAAGTCTGCGAGTCACAAACTTCTCCGGCCAGACAGTCTCCTGCAGAAACGCAGGCACGTGTGTTGTTCCCATTCTGGCACGAGGTTGAAACGCACACAAGCAAGGCAAGCAACCAAACCGTTCGTTGCCATGGCAAGGCCCACAACTTAAAACTCTTACTTCTCCACTGGTTCATAACACTTCAAATCCGAAGACCCCTCCAAACAAAGCATACAGTCCATTCATACCAGAGTGAGAGTGTAGTGAAAAGATGCACCTCTCTGTACTTTGCTTCCCACCCAAACACTATGATAGATAAAACACTCTGACATAACGAGGAGATCTTAAGCCCTCGTCGCACACCAAACAACAGGTTCCTTATCAGGGTCAATCATTCCGGCAAAGTTATCCAAAGAAACATCAACTGCGAATGTCTTCAGGGATACCCGTCTTATTGAATGGTTTGACAAACTCTTATGTATGTTTTGCTTCATTAGGAATGCAAACAGCCCATGCATTGTTAGTTTTTTGGAACCCTACCGTTGAAGTTTGCAACTTGACAGAAATATCTTGGCATTCCAAGAAAAAGTAAGAGAATACTCTTTGTATTTCGTACGGTCTTTTGTATCGAGATGAGAGCACATCTCATTCCAACACAGCAACAAGGAATCCAATGCCACTAGTCAATCATAAGCCACTTCCTTCACTCACAGACATGGCTGAACAAGGGCACGCCGTTCTAACCTTAGAAGAAGCCACCCACCAAGATATTCGAGAGTTGCACATCGGCCTTCTCAATATGATGCCGGATGCAGCACTACGAGTTACAGAACAACAATTCATGAGAATGGTGGGGAGTTGCAACCAGATCGCCCAATTCTACGTCCACTTGTTTACAGTACCAGGCTTACAAAGAGGCCCTCAGGCTTCTGCATACATTGACGAGCATTACGATAGCTTCGACAAACTCAAGGCTGAAGGACTGGATGCGCTTATCATCACAGGAGCAAACGTAAGCAACCCTTCGTTGGAACAAGAGCCGTTTTGGGAGCCGCTTCAAGAAGTGATCGACTGGGCAACAGAGCACACAACCTCCGTCTTGTGTTCGTGCCTCGCCACTCATGCCCTGATGAAGCATCAATACAACATGGAACGGATCCCATTACCTCAAAAGCGATGGGGAGTTTACTCTCACACGATCCACCAACCCAACCACCCACTGCTACGGGACATCAACACCCGATTTGACGTCCCTCACTCACGCCACAACGCGATCACAAGCGACCAGTTTCTTGAAGCAGGCCTTACCATTCTGGTGGAAAGCGATGAAGGGGGGGTACATATCGCGGTGAGCCCCGATCAATTTAGGATGATCTACTTTCAAGCTCACCCCGAATACGACAGCAATAGCTTGCTCAAAGAATACAAGCGTGAAGTCACTCGGTACATTCATGGAGCCCGAGACGACTACCCTCCCCACCCGGAACATTACTTCTTTGCACAAGCAGCCAACGTTGCCGACGAATACCAGCATCAAGTGCAAAGTGCGCTTGAGAAAGGCCAAGCCCCCCCGCCGTTCCCAGAAAACGAGTTGGAGCGCCTAGTGGATAACACATGGGGAGATACAGGCAAAGCCATCGTAAACAACTGGCTAGGCCTTGTGTACAAACTCACTCACATTGACAGGGGAAAAACATTTGGTCCAGGAATCAACCCGAAAGACCCCCTCAAGATTTTGGGTCTGGATGAAAACACCACTCTCTAAAACAAGCCTGTAACGTGTAGAACTCTCTCAGCAGGGATTGCTCTTTCACTCGGGAGAATGGTCTCCCAACTCACCAAAGGATGGCTCATGAAACTCGACACAATCGGAATTCACGCTGGATACGAAACGGACCCTACAACAAAGTCTGTCGCTGTTCCTATTTACCAAACCGTCGCTTACGAATTTGACAATGCGCAACATGGCGCTGACCTCTTTAACCTTGCTGTGCCCGGAAACATCTACACTCGGATCATGAACCCAACCGCCGATGTTCTGGAAAAACGAGTCGCGGAGATGGAAGGAGGCATAGCAGGTCTCGCGCTGAGTGCAGGAAGCGCCGCAGTAAACTACTCCATCTTGACCATCGCAGAAGCAGGCAACAATGTTGTCTCTGTCCCCCTCCTCTACGGTGGAACATACACATTGTTTGCTCACATGCTGCCCAAGCTTGGCATTGAGGTTCGGTTTGCCAAAGACGACAACCCCGCCAGCCTGGAAGCCCTCATCGATGACAAGACTTCTGCTGTGTACTGCGAGTCCATCGGAAACCCAGCCGGAAACATTGTGGACCTGGAAGCCATCTCCACAATGGCCCACAAACACGGAGTACCCGTTATCGTCGATAACACGGTTGCTACCCCAGCTCTGATTCGCCCCATTGATTATGGATGTGACATCGTCGTCCACTCATTAACCAAATACATAGGTGGCCACGGCAACTCACTCGGTGGAATCATCGTTGACAGCGGCAAGTTCCCCTGGGCTCAACATGCCGATCGTTTCCCGATGCTGAATCAGCCCGAAGCCTCCTACCACGGCGTTGTTTATACCGAAGCATTGGGGCCGGCCGCCTATATTGGCCGAGCACGCACAGTCCCTCTCCGTAACACTGGCGCTGCCATCAGCCCCTTGAATGCGTTTTTAATCTTGCAAGGTCTGGAAACTCTTACCTTGCGAATGGAACGGCACTGCGAGAACGCAATGGCAGTAGCGAACTACCTGCAAGGTCATGACAAAGTGGAGTGGGTCAAGTTTGCAGGGCTCTCAGACTCCCCCTATTACAACCTTGCGCAAAAGTACACCAACGGAAAACCCTCTGCACTTCTTTCTTTTGGAATCAAAGGAGGGTTTGAGTCAGGCGTTCAATTCTATGACGCCCTCAAGCTCTTCAAGCGCTTGGTTAACATTGGAGATGCAAAGTCTCTGGCAGCTCACCCCGCCTCTACCACCCACCGACAGCTCACCGAAGAAGAGCTCAAGACAGCAGGCGTAACGCCTGATATGATCCGTCTGTGCGTGGGTATCGAGCACATCGACGACATCATTGCCGACCTGGAACAAGCTCTGGCTCACGCCAAATAAAGAGCCTGCTCCAGAAGACAATCCGCAACCCCCGCCCAGACGACGGCTGCTCATTGTTCAGCGAAGAGAACGCCGTTCACACTCCTCCCTATCCTATGCCTTGACATAGCCAACCCTTATCGTAACCCAAGAGTCCCCAGCGCTTCTCTTGCTTTGCGACGAACCATAACATCCGGATCCTGACTGGAGGCGTGTTGCAGGGCTGGAATCACTTCGGTTGCGCCCAAGACTTCCGCCACTTCAACCGCTTCCCAACGAACCCCTTCGTTGTCATCGTGGAGAAGAACCTTCTCAAGGAAAGGAACACACTCTTTGGCTTGTAGCATGCGGCATGCTTTGAGGGCATTGCGACGAACAGGATAGGCACGATCCGTTTGCAAGACAGTCAACAACGCAGGGACAGCGTCCTTAATCCCAAGGTAACCGAGTGTTTCAGCGGCCTGGCTTCTGACATCCACAGAAGAGTCTTGCGTGAGTGCTTTGCTCAGCACAGGAGCGCTGTTTGTCGCTTTGAGGTTTCGCAACGCAAGAATCGCATGAGCACGAACATCATCGGACCGGTCATTCTCCACGACCCATTGTAGAGTCGGTATGGACTGTGTCGCGCCAAACTGCCACAACGCTTCGGTAGCCTGAACGCGAACAGGAGCGTGTTCGTCTTTTTGCAACGCGAGGAAGAAGGCTTCCACGGCAGTTGTCGCTCCCATCTCTCGAAGACTCTCCGCGACTTTCTCTCGCACCATTTCATCAGGGTCTTGGGTGAGCAACTGTGTCATCACAGGAACAGCCTGGCTGGCTCCAAAAGCACGCAACGTCTCCACCATCTCCCACCTCACGCTCTCGTGTGGCTCCTTTTGCAAAGCAAGCACCAGCGTGGGAATTGTGGTTTGCGCGTTTAACAAACGTAATGATTTGACACTGCTCCGACGGGCTGGATACGCAGAGTCTCCTTGCATCGCCTGGAGCAAAGCTTCCACATACTCCGTGGCCTTGAGGTGTCCCAAGGTCGCAGCCGAGTCACTCCGGACCCGCTCGTTGGTGTCGGTTTGCAGCGCCTGAGCCAAGACAGGAATAGCCTCTACAGCGTCCAAGTTGCGAAGGGCTGTCACAGCCACAAGACGAACATGGTCGTTGGGGTCAGAGAGCAGTAGCGACTGCAACACAGGGATGCTTTCACGAACGCCGAGCTTCCACAAAGCTTCCGCAGCCTGGGCCCGAACCTCTTCATGAGAGTCATGGGCAGCCGCGTACAACAAAGCATCCTTGGCCTCCGTCGACTCCCACTTGGCAAAGGCCTTCGCAGCTTGCAAGCGCACGCCATAAGCAGGGTCCTCCCGGAGCAGCCGAACAAGCAGGGGAGCCGCGTCTTTTGCATCCAACGAAACCAACGCTTCCGCAGCGCTTCGTCGGGCTTCCTCGTTGTCTTCCGTTTCCAGTAGCCCCAGAAGCACGGGTATGGCGTAAGGACCCATCCGGACCAATGTGTCGGAGGCCCGCTCGTTGGTCTGGTAATGGTGCAGCGCACGAATCGAAGATTGAATCGCAGACCGACGTTGCCACCAACTCCGAAGCTGTGACAACAGGATCAAGTCAATCTGAACTTTGTATCCAAACACCAGCAACGCCGAGAAAAACGAGGCATGTTGAATCGTGGACAGTTGGATGCCAAAGGTTGGAATTGTGTCAAACAAGTCGACGGCCTTAAAGGTACTCAACAAGGCATAAAGAACCCAACTTGCATAGCCAGGGGAGCTGCCCTCCACCTTGTACCAAGATGTAAAACCTAGCTCGTAGACCCCTTGAACCAGAAGCGCAAACGCGAGCAACATCCCAACACAAGAGACCACCATCGAGCCCAACGTAACCTGGCCTTCCAAGTAGATGTAGCGAGCCACAGGAGCGTTGGTGTTGGCGAGCGCCTTCTCATCACCAGCGGGACGATACAGAAAACCGTTTGCCAGCCCTTCTAAATCTTTCTCCACAAGGAAGTACACATAAGCAATGGAGAGTCCCCCCACAAACAAGGCTGAAGCCCACACGATTTGAAGAAACGCTCCAACCTTATGCCCCAGTAGCCAAAAGAACAGATTGGGGACGATGGTTAAGGACGCAAAGGTCCCAAACAACGACGCGTTGCACCACCGGGGCGGGATTCGCTGCAACATCAGCAAGAAAGGCTGAACCACCCACAACAACAAAGACGTCGTTCGACGCCACGCCAGGGTCATGGTTTGCAGTGCACGGTTCCACATGCGTACTCCTCCAGAATCATCCTACTTTTGGCAGATAGGCAAGCTCTGGTAGCATGATGACACACCCCATGAACCTTGTCTACAGCAGTCATCCACAAAGCCCTCTCTCGAAAGAAACCCCGTTGACGCACCCCATGGGCCGAACTATGGTATGCCGAAGAGACAGCAAACATTGAGAGACAGATACTTGAACTGGCTACGCTGGTGAACCAACTGGGAGCGCTAAGCCCCACAAGACCCAACAACTTCTCATGCAACACTTGCATCGCCACTTTAGTCCATTGCCACTGCCGCTGCGTTTGTGGTTTGAAAAGGAACAACGACCGTGAAGATAGTTAAGCTCGTGGGAAAGATACTGGGCGTTTTGCTCGTACTTACCGCGCTCACAGTGCTCTCCCTTTATTTCATGTACCGACTCCCATCCCAAGCTCCAGAAAGAGCCCAGATCTTTGCAGGAAAAGAGTTCGCACACCGCGGCGGTTATCACTATGGCCCCGAAAACTGCTTGTTCACCATCCAGAAAGTAAGCCATCGAGGAATCAAAGCGATAGAGGTGGATCTACAGCTCACACGAGATGGCGTGTTGGTGCTGTTCCACGACAAGACGCTGGATCGCATGACCAACGGAAAAGGCCTAATCTACGGTAAGACCTACGCCGAATTGAAGAAGCTCTTCCTCAAAGACAAAGATGGCAAGACGCTCTCCAAGTGCAAGATAGCGTCCCTGGATAGCTACCTCACGTTTGCCAAACGAGAGAAGCTAGTCACAGAGCTAGACATCAAGCCACTCACTCACTACACAACCATTGCAAAAGAGTTAAGCCGACTTCTCAAAAAACACAACATGCACAACCGTGTCTACGCATCGTCCTTTCATCCCACGATGCTCTACCAGATACGCAAGCATGACCCACGCGTGATGACCTCCCTTTCTCTGCGAGAAAAAGCCACAGAGAACCCTGTCATCAACCGTATTCTTTTGTCCTCTTGGATGCCTTCGTTCTTGGGTGTTTCTTTGGTCGAACCCCATCTTAAGCTCATCACTCCTCCATCCGTCAAGCAATGGACCCGCCGTGGCTACGTCGTTGTCGGCTGGACAGCCAACACCAAAGTCGCCAAAGAACGCTTGAAACAACTTCATGTATCGTTTGTGTCCAACTGCCCTGGTGATGTCTGCAAAGACCATCACTCTGACGATCTTTAAGACAAACACACTCGCTCTTTGGAGGAAGCAGGAGAAGCATATCTGCTTCACTTTCGGATCGTTGAGACGACAACGATGGAGCGGCCACACCCATTCCTTGTGAAACAACGTGTCTTATGGCAAAGTGAAGCACTCTTCTTTTGAAAAAAAGAATCAACCACCATAACGAGGACAGAGGGTAGGAGTTCGATGAGTGCGCAGTCTGGCTGGCTTGCAGGTCGCTATGAATTGCTTTCGATGCTTGGAGAAGGGGGAATGGGAAGCGTCTACAGGGCGCAAGACCATGAGCTTGAAGAAATCGTTGCCGTCAAGGTGTTACGCACAGACTTGTTGCAACGTCCCAAGCTGTTGGCCCGTTTCCGGCAGGAAGTTCGTCTGGCTCGACGCATCACCCATCGCAATGTAGCCCGTACATTTGATTTGGGTACAACCGATGGAACATTCTATCTTACGATGGAATACATCGAAGGAGTCTCTCTCTACGATTTTCTGGAGCGAACTCCTGTGCTGCCTCTCAAGGTCTGGTTCGATCTCGCTCTTCAAATCTGTCGAGGTTTGGAAGCAGCCCACGAAGAAGAAATCACCCACCGCGATCTCAAGCCCGACAACATCCTAATCTCCAAGAAAGGCCGCGTGGTCGTTTCAGACTTCGGCATCGCACGACTCAAAGATAGCCAGCACATCAACACAACAGCCGGTGTCGTGATGGGCACTCCAAGGTACATGGCACCGGAACAGCTCAAAAGTTTGCCTGACCTGGATGAGCGTGTAGACATCTATGCCTTGGGTGCTTTGTTTTACGAGATGCTCACAGGTAAGCCAGCCTGGGATGGGCCCACACCGATAGCCATCGCGTTTCTGCGCTTTGCGGAGCCTCCCCCCGACCCCCGAAAAGTCAACCCGGCGGTTCCCGAAGAGTTAGCGGAGTTGGTCATCAAATGCATGGCCCGAGAGCGTAACGACCGATACGATGACATCTCCGACATCATTGAAGCGCTGGAGTCGATGCAAATCGAAGGACTCGACCTTCACCGCATGCATCGAAGATCGTCCGCCCGTCGCAGTCCAACCATGACGCCTCTCCGCCAGTTTCTTCTGGAACAAGAGAAAGCCATAGAAGAAGCGAAGGCAACAGGACAGCACAAAACGGACGACGGAGATTCAGACGCAAACGCCATCACTCCACAGCGCTCCACCCCAACCAATGCCTTGACGATTGCAGTGATGCCCTTGCGCAGCGACCGAGGAACGACTGACCCAGAGCTCGCCTCCGAAGTAGAGGAAGAATTGGTGGATCAACTTTCTGTTCTGCCGAACCTGAGAGTTCGCCGGGTTGGACCCCAACATCGAGTGGTTGGACAAGAAACTGACACACAAGCCATTGGAACCGCCCTCAATGTAAAGTATCTACTGCAAGGCTCAGTCAAGCTTGTGGAAGAGAAAGTTACGTTTAAACTGCGGTTGTTGGTCACACAGAATGGTTACCAGCGATGGGCAGGCAAAGCACAAGGTTCTGTGGATCACGTAGAGGCAATGTGTCAGGGAATTGTGGCCCAAGTCGAAGATGCGCTTCGCTCTGAAAATGTAGGACACCCCACCATTCTGCTCAAGCCATCCGCCAAGAAATAACCTTCGCTTGAGGGAATGGCGTACTGTACTTAAGAAAGCCTGCGATACAGTTCGCCGTTGCAGTAGAAGCCAAGCAGCTTTGGGGATGGGTTCGGAACCAACGAAGGAAAGATGACCCACCACCAGCTGGTCTTTCGCTTCCCTCCTCTTCCATCTCCATTGCATCAAATTTGCGGTACAGAGACAACAACCCCTTCGTTGCCAACAAGGATTGTTGTAGTTTGGTTCCACCTCATTGTCAGCTCAACAATCATCAACCTGCGCGAATCATTTTGAAGCACCTACAAGGCAAGCCGTACAAGCGAGGCAACGAACAAGACTGGCTTCGTTGGTGGAACCAAGTACGAAAGCGATAGCATCATTGTTTAGGAGAGAATGAGGGGAACGGTGTAGCACACAACGAACAAAGCAAAGGTGACAACAACTGGCTTCCACTTGCCCGCCTGCTCCCATGCTTCTTGCGTTGCAAAAGCAAGAGAGAAGAACAACACAAACAACACCGAAGTTGCGGCAGTCATCGTTAGAGTAAGAGCATACGGAATATGGTAGAGCAAAGGAATGACAAGAAGCAGCAAAGGCCACTCGCAGATCCACCCAACCACCGACAGAAACGACGCTTCGTCCTCCACCTTTTCTTTGTGTTTCCCGTGTACAAACGTGAAAGCCAGTACACCACCAAGAAGCGGCCAAATGGTGAGATAGCCTGCACCTGGAACCTTCCAGGCCAAAAAGACGCTAACACCCGCCCACCACAACAACGCCATCATGGCTGTTTCGCTCTTTCGGATCCATCGAGACAACCACCCATGAACGGCAAAAAAGAAGCTTGCCGTAAGAAACAGAAAGGCCAAGACATACCAGCCATCATGCAAGATGTCATAGTAAAACCCATACAAATGTTTGCCTCGCCATCGAAGAGTGTACCAAGCCAGCCCTCCCACAACTGAACCAGCCAGCGCAGCTGTGCCAACCAATTGAACGAAAGCAAACCCAAGCCCTTTCCAGCGAATCTGCCTGGACTTCATGGAAAGTAAGAGAAGCACAAAGCAAGCCAGCAGCGCAAATCCAGCGAGGACTTTTCCTGCAAGCTCACTGTATCGAACAAGATGCCGACCCAACACATCAAAGTATACGACGTTGGGAGAGGTCTTGACCTTACCCAGGTTGGCCGCTCCAAAGGTCCGAACCAACGACAACATGTGCTCCCCATGATCTTGCAAGCTCGCACGGGATAAATGTTCGGCATCATCGGTAGGTTGATGGTAGTGTCGGACTTGTTCGATAAACGCAAAGTTCAGCCCTTGAACCCCCGCCCTCTTAAACACGGTAAAGTCCGTGTCGTTGGGCAGCCGCCGGTACACTTCAAAGAACAAGGAAGACCCACGAGGTGCAGGGTCACCTTTTGCAAACTGTTCCATCACAAACCCGTTGTTGGAAGCCGTTTCAAACATCAAGGAAGGCCCCGCAGCACCGCGTGCTTCAAAGTTAAGGACCAACTTAACATCCTTCATCCACGGATGATAACGAGCAAACAGCTTGGCTCCCCACAAACCAATTTCTTCTGCATCGGTGAACAGAAAAATGACATCGTTGGCCAACGCAGGATGATGCTTCAGCGCCCGAATGGTTTCCAACATAGCAGCGACAGCTGCACCATCATCGGCTGCTCCAGGGCCTCGATGCGCAGAGTCATAGTGTGCAGCAACAAGCAACGCCCCTGTGCTCTTTGTGCCCCTCATTCGCACCATGACATTGGTGACTGGCTTCCCAGCCAGTCGAGAGGCTCGGGGATGCAAGCCATAGCGTGGCAACGGTCGTTGTTGTATCAGAGGCTTGCGTCCGAGTTGACGAAGCTGTTGCAACAAATACCGCCGGACTTCCACGTTTGCTTTGGACCACATGGGGTGTGGTTTCTTCGCCATGGACTTCACATGCGTCATCGCACGGATAGCAGAAAACTCCTTGGCACTAGCCTTGGCAGGTTTGGGCGAAGGAGGTTGTTGCATCGTCACAATCAGCAACGCGCTCAGCCCAAACAAGCTGACTCCGATCAGACTTATCCATGCCCGCGGAGCGCGATTTTTCCATGTGTTATCGATAGAATGGAGAGCCCGAATCAAAGAGCGTTTCAGATCGTTGAACACCATCAAAGCCTCTCTGGAAAAGAAACGAACACCCTAACGACTCCGCCTCTCTTCCTGCATATTGGTTTGCTACATCCCAAGATGTACCAGGAAACTCAAAGAACAAGCAAGACATCGCGTGTGAAGGACACCGGACAAGCTATTGGGAGCACTCACGTGAGCTTTGGGCGCGGTTAAGCTTTAACTTGCATCGACCTTGCTCTTTGCAAGCTTTGCTGTTTTGGCAATCGTTTTCATCAAAGGGCAAACAAACGCTGCGAGTTTCGTTGCCCACGTTGATACGGTAGAGATGACATTGTCCTTCCGACCTGCAACCTTCACTGTCACGACAGTCTTGCGTTTGACCGGGCTCACAAGAGTTGCCTTTTCGTTTGCACTGACCGAAGTTTTGACAATTGGTGCTTGCTTTGCAGTGGTCATCCACTTGCGGTAAGCACTGCGACGGGAGGTTGGGTTGGGACGAGTGTTGGACTCGGCCACAAGCGCCTTTTTCCCGGCAGTACTGACTGTTTTGACAATGAGCATCTGTCGACGCACCACACAAGGTACCAAAGCGAGCACATTGACCTGCAAGTCGGCAGTTGTCGCTTCGTGCGCAGTCTGTGTTGGAGCGGGGAGCGCATACTTGCTCAACTTGCTGCCCATTCCGCACGGTCTGTAGACCACACATGCCTGACTTTCGACAGTTTGCGCTATTGAGGCAGTCGGAGAGTTGGGATGGAGCACAGCGCTCGCCTTGCAGAGCACAACGCCCATCTTGGAGACAAGCCTGACTTTGTAGGCAGTGTGCCTTGGTGGTGGGCACGCATCGCCCCTTGGAAGCCGTACACTTGCCTTGTTCCTTGCAATCAGCGCTGGCGAGACAATCCGTGTTGGACGAAGCAATGCACTGGGAACCCTGCTTTGTGCAAAGACCCGACCGCTGGCAACGCAAGCCTTGTTGGCAAGACACACAAGCAGCGTTGGCTCCCAGCGCACAAGCCCCACCCGACTTGCACTTCGCGCTCTGTTCACAATGTTGGTCTGTGCCAACCTGGCAGCCTTGCTCCTGGCCCACTTTAAACAACGTAGCCTGACACCGACCTTCGTTTTGGCACAAGACACTTCGTTCGCAGTCGGCGTCTTTGCTGACCTTGCATGCTAAAAACCCTGATGCGTTGATGCCGTAGGAGCATTGTCCCAGTGTTTTGCACATAGGGCTCTTGGTACAGTCTTGGTCTCCTCCCCAGGCGCACAACGTTCCGACCCGAGTGCAGCGACCGTCTCTTTTGCAGACGTTGCTTTGTTCACAGTCGGAATGGGAACCGACACGACACACAGGAGCTTCGACCAACGCTTGCGTCGGAGTACAGCGTCCTTCCTCCTTGCACATGTCGCTTTGCTGGCAGTGCTGACCTGTCATACTTGGAGCGCAATCCTCCCCGAAGTATCCGCCCTTTTCGCAACGTCCTTCACGTTGGCAGCTGGCGCTGTTCCGACAAGAGAGGTGGTCCACAGCCGCACACTCAGGCTCTCTGAATCCTTGGAAGCGGAACAAGCCGCATCGCCCAAGGTCTCGACACTCTTTGCTGGTTTGGCAATCTTTGTCGCTTCGAGCCAGACAAGCCATTTGATTGTCTTGGGTCAACGATGCCGTGCAAAGACCCTTGTTTCGGCACAAGTCACTCTTTCGGCAATCCACCGAGGTTGCCACACCACAGCGGTTGTTGCGCAAGCTGCAGTTCCCCAACGTCTTGCACTCTGTGCTGGCTTCACAATCCGTTGAAGACTGAGCAATACAGATGCCTTGCCCCAAAGCACAAAGACCTTGGCTTCGGCAGACAGCGCTGGCTCTGCAATCCGTGGACGAGCCTGCAACACAAGACCCTTTTTGGTGGGAACAAAGTCCGGCTTGCAAGCATAGCTGAGATGCTTTGCAATCAACATCACTCTGGATCACGCACTCGTTGTTCAACGGTGTTGTTCCCGCTTGGTAACTGCAGGCTCCAACTTGTTTGCAACGTTCGCTACTCTGGCAATGAGGGGCAGAACCTACCACACAAATGTATTCTTTGCTGCTTTGAAAAGCCTGACAACGCGCTTCTTTTTTGCATAAATCACTCTCTGCACAGTC
Organism: Deltaproteobacteria bacterium; assembly: GCA_006226375.1. Lineage (GTDB taxonomy): Bacteria > Myxococcota_C > UBA6777 > UBA6777 > UBA6777 > M3003. Next base: position 33,906 of record SBHC01000024.1, read on the forward strand.
AGCAGAGCGAAGAACAATGCAGGAGCCTTGGGCATCTCGTGAACATTTCCCCGTCTGCTTGCAGCTGAGACTCTGTTGGCAATCCAGGTCAGAACCTGCAACACAGCTTCCTTCGACCAAGCTACACAACCCTTCCTTGCGGCAGTTCAGGCTTCGCTGGCAATCTTGGTCACTTGTGGGAACACAACTCCCTTGGAGGACTCCACATTTCCCTTCTACTTGGCACAGAGCACTCTTTTGACAGTCGCTGACAAAGACAGCAGAGCATGTCCCGTTGTTGAGAGAACACCGGCCATGATCAACGCAATCTCGGCTGCTTCGGCATCGAACACAGGCCGGAAGGTCCAAGGAGTTGACACCCAACGCGCACCTTCCCAACAAGGTGCATAGGTCACTGCTACGACAGTCGGAGATGAACCCAGGCAAGCAGGCTTTCAGCTCAAACGAAAAGATCTCAACCTCCACCAAAGAGCAGTTCCCTTTTTCCTTGCACTCCACACTTTGTCTGCAGTCTTGCTCGCTCGCTTGCGCGCAGGTCGCTCCTTCCGGTGAGTCTTCGACAGCGCAGTTACCCTTCTGTTTGCAGATGTCGCTGTTGCGGCAGTCTTGGGGCTGGTCTGCCGCACAAACAGGAACTCCTCCCAGCACCACGCGCTTGCACAAGCCCAATGACTTGCAAGCATGCTTCTGGCAGTCGCTGTCACTTGCGGGCAGGCATAGCTTATAGGTCTCATCAAACGAGCATTGCCCCTTCGTTTGGCAGCCTTCGCTCTTTTCACAGTCCTGGGTTGAGCCCGGTTGGCATTTCCCCTCCGCATTCAGAGAGCAAGCCCCAAGCTGTTTGCACCCGGCGCTAACGCGGCAGTCACTCACAGAACCAACGACACAAGAGCTTGCGTCTTTCTTCTTGCAGCGACCGTTGTTTTTGCAGCCCAGGCTTTGGGAGCAATCGGTATCAGACCCCACGGTACAAACACCTTGCAGAGGCACACATTTGCCCTCATCGATACAGGCTTTGGTTTCTCTGCATAAGCCACATGCTCGGTCGGGTTGGTCATTTCTTGGTTTTTGGACCCAACATTTGCCTTGCTTCTTGCACACGTCACTTTGCAGACATGCGTCGTTTGTGGTTGCGATACACACAGGGTGAGTGAAAAAGAAATTCACGTTCAACCCCGTGCTGCAACGTCCTTCTCTTCGACAGATGTCGCTGTCTTTGCATTCCTGATCGGACGTGGACAAGCAAACGCCGGCTTGCGCCGTACAGCGTCCTGCTTTCTTGCACAACGCGCTTTGTTTGCAGTCTGCATCGGAAGCAGCAAGACAAGCTTGTGACGCATTGGGTAGAGGGTTCCGTACACACAAACCTTTTTCACGACATCCAAGACCTTGACGGCATGTCGTACAGCCCTTGTCTCCTAGCGCACAGAGTCCCTTCTCCTGGCAGTCCAGGCTCAACGCGCAATGGGCGTCGACACGGGCGATGCAACGCCCCAAGCTGTAGGAGCACTTGCCCGACTTTAGACACGAGGTTCCACGATGACAAGGAACACAGCTCCGGTCCAAGGCACCACACTGCCTCTCGCTTTTGCAGGAGAGGCCTTGCTCACAGTCCTTATCGGCAAGAGCGACACACGTATTAATCCACAGCCCTGCATTGTAGATAGGAAGCACGGAGCAGGACCCCTTTTGCTCACAGTCACGGGACGATAGACAGCTTGCATCGGTCTTGGGAAGGCAACGGTCTTCGGGCAACACGCCTCCCACCAAGAGAGTCAATTTGTCGCACTTTCCGGACGTTTTGCACTCCAAGCTTTGAGCACAATCCGCGTCACTGCCCACTTCGCAACCTCCCAGCCCATCTTGGCATCGACCTTCCTGCAAACAAAACAGTGTCTCCTTACACAGATTGCAGCCTTGTCCTTCGCAGCGAAGTTCGCGAAACAGTCGAGTGTTACCGTTGGAGGCCGTTAAGCTGAGGGTAGCAATCCGATTCTCTCGGGATAGCTTCCACACGTAGGTCTCGGTTTGGGGCTCCTTAATCTCCCTTGTGCTGGCTTCTTCACAAGTAACCTCACGTCGTTCCAGTCGCATTTGACGGGTTAGATTCAGCTTGTTCCCGTCCAAACGTAGCTGTCCGCTCTCGAACACAAACACACCACCTGGGCAGTTGGCATCGGTGCTTTGGGTATAGCCAACGAAGGTATACAGACCACCCAAAAAGAAGCTATAGGCAGAGGTCGAAACGACCTCTGTACGCGTAGGACTTCCCCGTCGAACAAGCACTTCTCGGGTCGGCACTCGCCAGATATTTTTCCCTTCGTCGTACATGTCAATGGTCCGGTGGGTTGTAAGAGACCAATGACCGATCAACGCGAGAGGTACACGAACTTTTTCACTGCCGACAAGCTTTTCATCCAGGCAGATGCTGGTCTCTTTGTTGCTGGCAAAACAAGTAAACCCTGAAGGGCAAGGGTCTTTGTCTCCGCATAACTGCGTACACCAGCCCCCACGGATTCCTCGAAACACGCCCAAGCAAACGCTGGATTCGCACTCGCTACGATGCCAGCAAGCTTCCCCCATGGGCTTGGCGTTGGCATCGATCCGATAACAAACTCGTTTGGTAGAAGCTAACGAGGGAGCCAACGGCCGACATCGGTACTGCTTTCCCAAAGAGGCGCAGTCTTCGTCCTGTTCGCAAGGTTTGCTGCAATAGGAGGTTTCAATGGAGGTGCTTCGAATGCATGTGTCTTGGAGGCAGTCACCGTTCTCACGGCAAGGCCCCAGACCTGCTTTCTTTTGGTCAGCTTTCTTGCAAAGTCCGTCACCCACTTCGTTTAACACACAGTTTCCACTGGCACACTGGCTGGATTGCGTGCAATAAGAGAATTCGGGCCGCAGTTCGGGCGCTGGAGGACCACATGCAGTGATGCAAAGCAGGCAAAGGCCTACCAGACAGCACAGAGTTCGGGTCATCACAGCGAACATAACGTTTCCTTCCTCAGTGTATACAAACTTGGGTAGAACTTGAGACAGGGGTACAAACGCCGGGATATTCGGTACAATCGTTGTTCGCCTTGCAATCTTGCAGGCAAACATTGAGGACGCAGGAGAAACCTTGAGGACAGTCCACAACGCCGGGAGAGCAGAAGGCATGGCACCGGCTGGTTTCGCCCACACAAAGCAAGGAACCTTTGCAGTCGTTGTACACAGACTGTAACTGGTACGAGGAGCACGTTTCGTACAAGTTACGTGTTTTCTCCACACAGACACCGGACTGACGCACAAGAATCTTACACTCTTGCTGACTGGGACACCCTGACGTTCCAGTTCCACAGGCTTGCAAACAAACACCGGATGCCTTGCCCGCTAAGATGATACAATGCGTGCCTTGAACACATCCGTTTTGGGCGTCGCAGGTCTGCCCAAGCTTGCGCACGGCTCGCATGCACACGCCAGACTTAAGCGTTGGAGCAGGCGCACACACCCAACCCGACGGACACTCTCCTGGCTTGCTGACATCACACTCCTTGGTGCACACGCTGTTGGCGTTGAGTTCCAGGCAAAACCCAGCGCAAAACTTAAGACCTGTGCAGTTATCCCCAAACGCAACCTTCTTGGCGCAAAAGTTGTTGTGTTTGGGTGCACCTTTGGGTCGCGGTCCTTCCAGGCAGATATGGTTTTGAGGGCATTGAAACGTCGGACTCAAGTCACACTCACGCGTGCAGAGAGAGTATCCATAGTAGTCCACACACACCAAACCAGGAGCGCAATGTTTGGTGAGATGGTCACAAAAGTCGCCCTCTTGGATGGTTCCCTGTGTAAGGCAAACCGAAAGAGATGGAGTTCGGGGCAGAGTTTGGCAGATAGCAGTGCCGCAGTTGCCTTGGGTTGGGTTGCAGAGTTGATGGCAAATCGAACTTGAACCAAAAGGCACACAAGAAAGGCCGCTTCGGCAAGGTGCCGTTGTGTTTCCAAGATTGGTGCTGCAGACTTCGCCCCGCTGTCGTCGTCGTGGAGCCCGACAGATCTTTCCTTCGGGAAGCGTGTCGCACGTGAACCCCGAGATGCAATCCAGAATGCTGTTGCATGTTGGAGCGCATATTGCATCAGCCCCGACCTTCACACAAAGCAAACCTTTCTCGCAGGTTAAGGTTGTGCTGTTGCACCGGTCACCGGCCTTTTGTCCAGAGGGAGGAACACAACGACCTCCCAAGAAATTGGTCACATCCTCCACACAAGACTGACTCGACGGACACCCAGAGTTTCCTTTCTCTCCAAGATGAGGGTCACAGGCTTGCACACATTTGTTGGTGTCGCAAAACAGGTTCTTTGAACCCTGGCAAGCATCGACCGAATCACACGACTCTCCCTTGGTTCGATTTCCACTCTCCTGAGCAGGCAAAGGAGAACACAGGTACCGTGGTTTCTCCGCAAACGCTTCTTGCTTTGTGTCGCAAAACATCCCTCGTGGACAGCCTCCAATGACCTGGCTCCCTGTGTGCAGGTCACATCGGTCTCGGCAGATCTTAACCTTGTTCAACTCTCGACAGATTTGCTCCTTTTCACACTCGGTTGAGCTGCTGGAGAGGACTGTGCAAGTCTTCCAACAAAAGCCTTGCACACAAACCAATCCTGAAGAGCAAGCATGGTCTTTGGAACAACGCTGAAAAAGACCTCGCCCCAAAGAATGGCTTTCCTCCACAAGCTCCGGAACGTCAGGCCATTTTTCTGCACCGATGCCGGCATCCGTTTCAGAGAGAAACTCTTCAGGAGAAGACCCAACCTCCCCTTCACGACGAGCCTCAGGAGGTGGCTCCAAGGCTCCAGCTTCAGGCTCGGAAATTCGAATGCATCGGCCATACTGTGGCGAGCAGCGGCCTCCTTGCTTGCAGGCTTCGCTTTGCTGACAGTCTTCGGGTAGATCGGCGACACACAGAAATAGGTTCCGGTTGTAGCTACACAAGCCTTCCTTTCGACAAGAATCTTGGTTCTTGCAGTAAGTCGCGGTCAAGGCGACGCACTCACCCGTGCGTACGATACAAAACCCGCTCTGTTGACACACCTCTGAGTGACGACAGTCTTCGTCCGTCAGCACCACACACTTGTTGTTTTGAAGGCTACACATCCCCAGCGTTCGACACTGCCGACTCTGTCGACAATGGGAGGCTTGCTCTGCCACACATCTTCCATTGTTGTAAGCGCACAAACCAGAGCGTTTGCATCCTTCACTTCGCCCACAGGGAGTGGAGCTATTGGTAGAGCAAGAGAAGCCTAGACCCGCCCCCAAACCAACCCAACAAAAAAGAAAGACAAGACGACGAATCATTCGATGCACCTTTCAAGAAGAAAGCGGCATCGACCTTGAGATTGGCAGGCGAGGCTTTGCAAGCAGTCATCTTGAGACCCGACAACGCAAAGAAGCTCTCGCAGCGTGCAGGCTCCTTCAATCTTGCAACCTTCACTCTGTTTGCAGGTGACACACTGGTTGTTTCGCGGAGTACAGCGTCCCTTCTGGGTACAAGCCGTGCTTTGTTGACAGTGAGAAGCGTGCGTTGCACCACAGGCGTCACCCGTCCACTGGCAAAGTCCCTCACCAGCGCACTCTGGTGTGCTATGACAGGCACGACAGCGCCCACGAACAGCCCGACAACGTTGTTCTTGCACACAAACATCTGTCTGTTTGCAGTCTACTCCATCTGCAAGCACACAACCTTCCGCAGCTTTCGAGCACAAACCTTCTCGGCGGCAATTTTCACTCTGTTGACAATCGCTGTCTGAACCAGGAACACAAACCTGTGCACCTTGGGTGCAACGCCCCTCTCGTTTGCAAGCTTCGCTGGCTCGGCAGTCTGCATCGGAGGAGACAACGCATTCGTCCCCACGAGTCAGGCACTTCCCTTGCAGCAGACAAGGAGGCTTGGCGCGGCAGGAGTCGTCCACCACACACACGCCGTTTTCAGCCTTGCAGCGGCCGTCCACAAGACACGTCGAGCTGGCAATGCAGTCATTGTTCTCTGTGGCGAGGCAGGGTCGGTCCACATCATTGGTGTTTGTGCATTGCCCCAACATTTTGCACAAGAGACTGTTGGCACAATCGAGAGGAACACACTGGTTGTTCTCGACATCTGCAAAGCAAAAGTTCTTCTGTTGGCAGACCTGACTTCGACCGCAATCGGCATCCGAACCGACAACACACGCCTTCGCCTTTTTGTTGGCGTAACAACGACCTTCCACCTGACAAGCCAGAGTATCCCGACAAAATTCATGGGTCAGTTCAATGCATTCTTCTTCAAAGGCGACGCACTTCTTTTGGGTCTGGCACACTTCGGACACAGCACAATCTTCGCTTGAAGCAGCCAGACAACGGCCTTGTGATGCGGTGCATTCGCCGCGAACTCCACAGGCTCTGCTGTAGAGGCAGTCTTGGTCGCTAGCGACAACACATCGACCTTCCGAAAGCGTGCATTGGCCATCACGCCGGCATGCCTCTGTTTCTTTGCAGTCGTTGGGAGACAACCCGCCGCACGCGGAGAACACCATGACAATCACCAAAGATGGCATCACACCAAAGATGAACTGTCGGATGAGCATCTCCCATGCTCCTCTCTGCTTGGGCTACCTAGTAGGTCACAACGTCTCCCTCGACCCACCAACGACTGTCAGGAAGTGAAGACATTATACTTCATACGCTGAGATTCTCAACGACAGAGTTTTTCCCACCCCCTCGTTTCAAAAATGATGAACGCAAGTAGAGAAAGAGAGGAGAAGTCTTTTGAGCGATCTGTGCATCGTTTGCCAATCGCCTGTCTCTATAGAGGTGCCGAGGCCTCGCGGTACAAGCAACAAGCCTCGCGTGTAACCCAAGCTAGGGAGAGAACCAGCCATGAACGTGAAGAATATACTTGTCCCCGTCGACTTTTCGGTCTGTTCATTTCTCTTGGCAGAGGAGGTCGCCTCCCTGGCCAAGGCCCTGGGATCCGATGTCACCTTTCTCCATGTGATGGAAGTTCCGGCTGGACTCCAAGCCGACACCAAGATCCACGTAGACGGCCAGGAAGAAAGCGTGAACTTGGTCGATTACCTAACCAAGGAAGCCAAAGGGTACCAACAGAGCTACCTTACACATACACGCGCCCAAGGTGTAGAAGCCTCGTTTGCGCTGAAACATGGCTCGATTGTCGAGAGCATCCTGGGAACAGCAGAGGAACTCAACGCAGACATGATTGTCATGGGAACTCACGGGCGCCAAGGTTTCTCGCGGTTGATGCTAGGCAGCGTCGCCGAAAGCGTTCTGCGTCAAGCGACCATCCCCGTGATGACGCTTCGTTCGCTGCACAAACCAACGTGTGACGCCATGAGTTGCGCCACCTGTACCTCAGGCTTTACCAGCGCAGAGCGTCAAGCATCTGCCGAGTTGTCGGGCTAAGAGAGAGGAACATCAAGCCAATGGACAGGTAGAATGCGGGATGGAAGAGATTGGAACGTTGTGTTATCGGAGGATTTCTCGGGAAGAAAAGAAGGCAGGTAGGAATTACCAGGAGATGACGATCTTGCCGTGGCCGGAGTTTACGCCAGCCTGGTTGGTTGGGTTGGTTCCGATGTTGTAGGAGCCACCACCACCTCCACCGACTCGGTAGAGTCCTCCACCGCCGCCAGTGTAACCGCCGCCGCCGCCGCCGCCGTGGAAGGAAGCTCCCGCGCCACCAAAGCCGCCAAAGCCGGTATAACGTGTCGTCCCTCCAGCTCCGCCTTGCTTCTTACCACCAGTCGCCCAGTTGTTGCTTTGACCGTCAGCGTTCCAACCGCCACCGCCTGCGCCGGTACCGCCGCCTCCGCCGTTGTCTGTTCTTCCACCGCCGCCAATGGGAGTCGTTCCATAGCCACCGCCGACGGCGCTGGTCGTTGCGCTACCACCTGAGCCTGCATTCTGTTGGTAGGAAGTACCACCTCCACCACCAGCAATCACAAGAGGAGTAGGACCTGTGTTTCGGTAGACAAAGGAGCCACCACCGCCACCCCCACCGTGTGTGGTGTTGCTCAACGATGCGTCTCCACCTTTCCCACCGACAATGACTGTGAGGGCTTCACCGGGTGTGACCGTCACGGTCCCTTTGATGTAGGCACCTTTTCCACCTTGGGTTGTACCCTTGGCGCCGCCTTGAGCACCCCAGGCCTGAATCGTAATCGAGCGGGCACAGTTGGGAACCGTAAAGGTTTGTTTGGCTCCTGTGTACGAGAATGTCATGGTTCCAGGCACACAGTTCAAGCACTGACCGTTTTGACAGACGGTGTTGCAGACATTTCCGCAGCCACCGCAGTTTTGAAGACTGCTCAGGATATCAACGCAAGAGCCATTGCAGAACGACTTGCCTGAAGGACATGAACACGAACCGCTCTGACAAGAACGGCCACCGGTGCAAGCTGTACCGCATGAACCGCAGTTGTTGTTGTCGTTCTGCAAGTTGACACACACACTGTTGCAAAGGCTTTGACCGCCGGTACAAACTCGCGTGCAAGCTCCCGATTGACACGAGAACCCAGAAGCACACTTGGCGCCACACGAGCCGCAATTTGTGGCGTCTGTGTTGGGATCGACGCAGCGACCGTTGCACGCCAAGAACCCAGGCTGACAGCTCAAAGAGCATTGGCCTTGCGTACAAATTTGCCCTGCAGTGCAAGCATTGCCACAAGCACCACAGTGGGACCGGTCGTTCATTGTGTTGACACAGTTTCCACTGCACAAGGAAATCCCCTGCGGACAAGAACATGTACCGTTCACACAGTTGGTGCCGCCGCTGCATTGGTTGCCGCAGGAGCCGCAGTTCAGGTTGTCTGTCTTTGTGTTGACACAGCCACCATTGCAAACCGTGGGTGTCGCTTGTGGACAAGCCAGCTTGCACGTTCCATTCGAACAAATGGAGCCAACCTGACAAACATTACCGCAAGCACCGCAGTTTTGGGTGTCGGTTTGAACGCTGGTGCACTTCTTGTTGCAGAGAGCCTCTCCTTGAGGACAGACACATTGTCCGTTTGTACAATACGTACCGCCCGTACAAGCGTTACCACAGCTGCCGCAGTGGGCGCTGTTCGACTGCGTATCGACGCAACCACCGCCGCAAATGGTGGGCGTGGACGGCAAGCACGATGCCTTGCAAGAACCCAGCGCACAAAGCTGGTTGGTGGGACAGGCTTTGGAACAAGCGCCACAGTGAGCAGCGTTGCTGTTCAGATCCACACAAGCACCACCGCACAGCGTAAGCCCCGTTGGACACTTGCAAGCGCCCTGACTGCACTGTTGAAGGCCAGTGCAAGCGGTGCCACACGTTCCACAGTTTGCGCGATCGGTTTGAACGTCTACACACTTTCCGCCGCAAGAGGTTTGCCCTGTTGGACAAGAAACTTCGCATGCCCCTTTCGTACAAACTTCGCCAGCGTTGCAAACAACGCCACACTTTCCGCAGTTTCCACGATCGGTCTGAATATCAACACAGAGTCCCTTGCACAAGGTTTGACTGGCAGGACAGGAGACCACACAGCTTCCAGCGTCACAGACCTCTCCAGAGGGGCAGGCGTTGTCACATTTTCCGCAGTGAAGTCGGTCCACCTTGAGATTGGCACAGCTTCCTGAACACGCTGTTTGCCCTGCAGGACAACTCAAGGTGCAAGAGCCATCACCACACAGTTCACCGTCTTTGCATGCAGTGTCACACTTCCCGCAGTGCTTGCGGTTGTTCTTCAGATTGACACACTCACCGTTGCAATCGGTGAATCCTTGGGGGCAAGTTGCCTTAACACAGGCCCCGTTGTTGCAATACTCATCACGATTGCAAGAGCCTGCCGTGTTGCTCCATTCGAAGCAGCCTTTTTCGTTGCGTTCGCACTTCTTAAATGTACCTGGAATGGTGTTCACATCACTGGTGCACTGAATATCTTTGTCCTTGCATTCGGGAGGCTCTGGACAATCCGGTACGCACTTTTCTTCCACACACTTCTCGCCGCTTTTGCATACGACAAAGTCTTTGCACTCACCCCAAGAGCTATTTCCTTTGCAGATTTGGGTTCCTTTTTGGCAAACATTTTGACCTTCTGGCGCGCAAGCTTGCGTTTGGTTCGCTCGACACACTTGGCAAGTGTTCCCAACACACGAAGGACGATCCGGGCTGGTACAATGGCTATCGTTCAAGCATTCCACACAGCCAGCAACCCCAGCACAATGTTGACCCACGGGGCAGTCTTTCTCGCTTCCGCAGATGCATTTGTGATCCTGTGTGCACTTTTTGGTAGGGCTACTTTGGCTTTGACAGTGTTCGTCTTTCAAGCAAGTAGCGCACTTTCCTCGATTCCCTTCCTGCAAACAACGCTCAGGGCAGTTTTCACACCCAGGCACCGAAACCTGAACTTCACCACTGCACCCGATGGCAAGTAACATCAACAATCCAAGACTCGCAACAACACTGCGAGGAAAGATCCACATCCAAGTCGTTCTCATACAACATTCCTTAAACAATAGGTTGAATCATTGGAAACACGTTCCATATCGACACCCTAACGAAAATTCGCAAAAAAGACAAGACGACAAAATGTTTTTGGAGCAGTAACAACACCAAGAACATCAAGAGCTTATTCGCTGTCGCTTCTCGACACAGGATACTTGGCCTCAAGGAAGGAAACAGCCTCTTCCACCTTGGGCAGAAGGTCCATCGGTGGATGGACCACAAACTCTCTATGATGACTGATCCAGAAGGCACCGTAGTAGAAATGAAACCCAAAGGAGGGGGAGCCATCCGCGCCCGATGGAATGACCCGGATGTTGGACAGTTTGCTACGAAAAAAGAAGTACCGACGAAAGGGGCGAAATCGACCTTCCACGACCAGCCCTGTTGTTGCAATCGCGACGTCTTTCTCTCCTTCGTTCCATGACGCCAAAACAAGCTCTGGATGTTCTTCAAGAACCTGGAGGTCATACCCTTCCAACTCATCGGACACGCGACCACAACGTCGCGCCAGAAACACAAAGCCCAGAAAGAGAACCACAGCCAAAGAAGCATACACAACGGAATGCAGGGTGGTTGAAGAGTATCTTGTGAATGCTGTCACTCCAAGGAGGAAGGCAGCAGCAAAAAGAACGAAGGCAAGCATCATGAGAAACATCATGACGAATAGCTTGTAGATACGCATAGCATGGGTAGAGGGAGATGGATCCGCGACCATCGATTTGCTTCTCCTGGTAGTTGATGAAACGTTTGTAGGAATCTTAGAAGCAAGATACGGAGAGCACGAAGAGACGACAACCCCAGCCTTAAATTCCACACAAATTCTTCGTTGACGGTTCATATTCGAGGGTGCTACCCTCCCTGATGCTTTCGCAAGGAAACATCTGATTTCTCAGGAAGAAAGGTCGCCAGACACGAGCGCAGGCCTCGATTGGAATACAATGCAATCATCAAAAAAGAAAACAAGAGTCGGGATACTAGGCTATGGCAATCTAGGAGCTTTCCTTCACCAAGCACTGTGCTCCAAGAAGTATACAAAAGATTGGGACGTTGCCTTCGTTTGGAATCGGTCATCCAAGGTTTTGGATGCGAACCTCATCGAGGAAGCGCTGCGACTTCCGGAGGGTCCTCTACCTGCAGCGCTTGCATCCTGGCTGTCCGCCAATGAGGTCGATATCATTGTAGAAGCCGCACACCCCGACATTGTCCGCAGCACATACTCCACAATCCTGGCTCATTCCCGCTATTTTGTAACCTCGTTGACCGCTTTTCCTAACATGACCGAGGCCTACCAGGACGACATTGCCCAAGGCAAGCTCATCATTCCGAGCGGTGCAGGTTGGGGGTTTGCCGACATTTCAAAAATGGGCCAACTGGAGCAACTCCACGACATACACATTGAGATGTGTTTCCACCCTGACGCGCTGAAGCTACAAGGAGACGCGCTGGAAAAGCTTGCATCCTACCTTTCCCAAGCAGAGGCAACCTCACCTTGTCTCATCGCCTCAGGAAGCATCCGTGACCTCGCCAACACCGCGCCCAACAATTGCAACACCATGGTAGGACTCGCGATAGCTTCAGGACAAGACGATGCCTTTGACCGTTTCTCTGGAACCCTGTGGACTGACAAGAGTACACACAACCATATCGTAAAGATTCAGGTGAAAGGGCCTGGCGGATTCCTCGTCGAGACCACACGAACCAACCCAGCCAAAGCAGGAGCTGTAACTGGAAGTATGACGTTCCATAGCTTCCTGGGCGACCTCCTCCGCTCCGCACCCTAAAAGACAGACCATATCTCCACTTCCACGCCCGCTCCAACCCTCTGAATAAGGTAGATACACTACCGTGAACCTTGTTCAAAAAATCTACCTTTTTTTCGCCTTAAGTATGCTATACTAGGACACCTTTTGTATTGGGTTTCTCATTGGAGGTTTCAATGAAAGTTTCTTTTCGTACTTTAAGTGTACTCGGCTTGCTTTGGATACTCGCCTTTGGTTTCACCTGGAGTTGTGGTCCAGACACAACACTTCCAGGCCAAGATGGAACCACCACATCAGATTCGGGTGGAACACAAGAGCCAACAACAAAGCAAGAAGCGAGCACGGAAGAACCTGTGACAGGCCAGGACGATACGACAAAAGAAAAGACGCCTGGCCCTGAACCCACAGGCAAAGAATCCTCCAATGAACCTTCTTCTTCTGAAGAGCCTACTTCAACCGATGAAGCTCGCTCGGAAGAGACACAAGAAACATCAACGCCTGACGCTTCCTCTGCCGATGAAACCTCCCAAGAGTCAGAACCAGAGGCTGGGGTCGAAAAGGAAGCAGAGAAGCAACCCTCCTTGTGTGAGACCAAGAGTGGATACTGTGAAACCAGCACAGGCTCTTGCAAAGCAGGCTACCAAGACGCAGGCGACCCCATGGGTTGCCCAGGTGGTCAGTCTGCCTTGTGCTGCCTGCCAGCCACTCCTCCCCCAACCTGTACATCCAACGGTGGAACCTGTCACGTAGCAGCCAAAGGTTGCCCCAGCGGCTCTGTGGAAGACCAAGCCTCCACATGCGCAAGCTCCACAGAGATTTGCTGCGTACCCAGCAACCTGACAAAATGCCAATCCGACGCCGACTGCAAACCCCAATGTTCTGGGTCTGGCGTTTGTACACAAACCACATTCAAGTGTGTCAGTAACGTTTGCCAGTCTGACAGCAAAATCAATCAACCCAACGCCAAGTGCGACTCAACCACAGGAAAGTGTGTCCCTCTGACACCGGCCTGTAAGGTGGACTGTGACTGCACGCAAGGCATGGCCTGTGTTGTCACCAACGGAGTCGGCACCTGTGTGACAGGCAAGCAGCCTGTGTACTGCTGCAGCAAAGCAGGCTGTCCGTTGGGCTCGTCCTGCACCGACACAAGCGGCAAAGCCGGAACCTGCCCCCAACCGCTCACAGACTGCACCAACAAAAATGGCTACTGCACTCCCCAAAACACAGCCTGCAAAACCGGCTACCAGCTCGACACCAAGGTATCGTGTGGCGCGGTCCGTTCGCTGCTTTGTTGTATGCCGGTGGTCAACAAGTGCCTCACGGTCAAATGCTCGGGTCCAACGTGCTCCGTTTCATCGAGCGGCTCGTGTGACCTCGTCACGTACACCTGCAACCCCTCCACAGGGAACTGCGACAAAAGTACGCAATCGACCGCGCTGTCGTGCAAAATGAGCGGAACGTCCTGCGAGCAAAGCACCCCAGCTTGTGCCAACAACCAGTGCTCCTCGAAGACCACCACAACAGCACAATCTTGCAAGATGAACGGCACCTCCTGTGAGCAAACAACCCCAGCTTGCGCGAACAATCGATGCGCAACAACCACCAAGACCACTCCGTTGTCGTGCAAAATGAGCGGGACCTCCTGCATCCAGAACACTCCAGGATGCGCGAACAACCAATGCTCCTCAAAGGCGACGACCACTGCACAATCTTGCAAGATGGATGGAACAACCTGTGAACAAACCACCCCGGCTTGTTCCAACAACCAGTGCTCTACCAGCATCAAAAAGTTTGCGCCTTCTTGTGCAATGAATGGAACCTCCTGTGTTCAAACCGGCTCTGCTTGTTCCAACGATGAATGCACATCAAAAACCCAAACGGTCAAGGTAAAGTGTGTGCAGGTCGGCACCTCCTGTGTCGAAACGACCCCCAAATGTAGCAACAACCAATGCTCGGTCAGTTCCAACACATACCAAAACCGCAAGTGCACCAACGGACAATGCGTTGCACCCTCTTGCAACGTTGACTGTGACTGCAGCCAAGGAATGCAGTGTTCCAATGGAACCTGTGTGACAGGCAAGCAACCTGTGTACTGTTGCAGCAAGTCAGGTTGCCCCTATGGCTCGGTCTGTACCGACACCAGCGGAAAAGCCGGAACATGCCCGCTGCCGCCCAACGACTGCACCAACAAAGGCGGTTACTGCCAGACCCAAGGCGGAACCTGCAAGACCGGTTACAAGCTCGACACCGGCATCTCTTGTGGCTCCATCCGCTCCTTGCAGTGTTGCGCTCCTGTCATCGACAAGTGCGCGAACGTCAAATGTGC
>SBHC01000029.1 GCA_006226375.1 Deltaproteobacteria bacterium
GTCTTCTTCTGATACGTATGGGAGTTCGTCGCTCATGCACACATGATATCAAAGTCTCGAAAAAACACAATAGGGTAGCTGGCTGAACGCTTACGGTGAAGTTTCCTGCGCACCGCGAACAGAACCTGACATGGGCGTATCCAACGTTAGTACAATGGAAGATATAGCAAGTAGTTTCGGATGAGTTATAGATAGCCACGAGAGTACAGAAATGCAACTACTTCAAAGACGGTGTGGTCGCAGGCAATAGGTTTGTTGGTACAGCACAGGAGTCCACTGATTACGCTGCTTGCACAGACAACCATACCGCATATTCCATGAAGTTACTGAACCCGCAGGGTGCGCAGATGTGTGCAGACCAACCTATCCCATAGGATTGAATGATACCCAAGAGTAGGAGAGAGAACTTCAGCGTCAGACTTGTCTCACACTTAGGGTGTACAAGCCGAAGACGAGACCTTCCAACGCCGCAAGTAGCCTTCTCGGGTACCAGCCAGAAGAAACTGACTGTCCTTCGACCACTTCAAACTCAGAGCGTATTCGGATGGGAACTTCAACGTCCCCACGCTCTTGTAGTTTTGGGTCTCCCACACATACACGGTACCGTACTCGGCGTAAGCTGCCAGATACTTCCCGTTGGGGCTAAACTTCACAGACCAGATGTTCTCGCCGACATTGCCTGTCATCAGCACACCCATGGAGCGACCTGTCGCCACGTTCCACAATCGGACGGTGCGGTCACTCGAACCAGCGGAAGCCAGGATGTCACTGTTGGGTTTGAACGAAAGGCTATAGACAGACGAACGGTGGCCCTGAAGATACTTCACAACTTTGTTGGTCTTTCGTGACCAGATCCAAATCACAGGGTCCGAGCTGCTTGCGCCTGTCGCAATCCAGTCATTGTTATGATGGTACGCCGTCGAGTAAATGGTTGTCGTACGGGCGGTGTTCGTTGAACCCAAGGTCTGCAAGATGGTTCCTTTGGCAATGTCCCAGATCCGGGTTCTTCGGTCATCTGAAACCGAAGAGAACGTTTTGCCATCGGGTGAAGGTTCCAACCAACGAATCGCTCGTGACGATGGGATAATTTCTTGCCGAACCAAAGACCAGTTTTGGGTGCTCCACCAACGCAGCCGTCCGCTGTAGTCACCTGAGATCAGGTAGCTTCCGTCTTTGGAAAAGAACAAGCTACGAACATAGTTAACATGACCTTGCAAGCTTTGGACAAAGGCTCCGGTGTTAAGGTTGTAAATGTCGACAAACTTGTTGCCTCTCGCGAGGGCGACCCAAGGCTGCTTGGGGTGAACATCAATGTCGACAATCTCCGGGCCGAACCCTTCTTGCAAGAGCTTGTCGCGATTGATATCCCAAAGCCGAACCTTGCCATCTTTGCCACCGGATGCCACCATTCGCGACTGAGGATGGAATCGAATCACGCTCACATCCACGCCGCTACCAAACAAGCTTAGCTGTCGCAGAAGCTTTCCATCGCTCACTTGCCACAAGTGCGGTCGCTCTTTAAATCCAATGGAAGTAAGGGCCTTGCTGTCCGGACGGAACGACAGGCCCAACACAAAGCTCTTGTGCCCCTTGATCGTTCGCACAAGCGTTCCATCTTTGGCTGACCAGAGTCGAATATCCTTGTCAAACGAAGAAGACGCAATCAACGTTCCATCCGGAGAATACGAAACATCGGTGACATAGTCAGTGTGACCTTTCAAAGTTCGTACAGACTTATCGGATGACACCGACCACACCTTCAACGTTTTGTCATCCGAAGCGCTCACCACATATTTGTTATCAGGAGAGAAGCTGACGCTCGATACGGGTCCGGCATGTTCGGTCCAAACTTTGGCTTGCTGTCCGTTGGAGACATTCCAAAGGCGCACAGTACCGTCTGAGCCTGCGGAAGCTATGTACTTTCCGTCGGGGCTAAATCGTACCTTGGTGATGTTGGATGTGTGACCGTTAAAGGTGTACTTGTTGCTGGAAGCCCCCAGCTCACGAAGACGGAAGTAGTCGCCTTCGCTGGACGATATCAGAGATTTGTTGTCCACAGAAAAGTCCACGCTTCGAGCAGGCTTTCCGCTCACAAACAGATACCGGTACAAGAGCCTCCTGTCAGACAACCGCCACACCCGAACGTACTCGTCACTGTAGGCCACAGCCATATTCTGACCATTTGGAGTGAAAGCAATATCCGCAACTTCCGCACGAGAAGCAAAGGTGGTAGAGACAAGTTGCAGCGCAGAGCAGCATGTCTCGTCAACAACTCCATCACAGTTGTTGTCTTTTCCGTCGCAGGTTTCAGTTTGAGGCAACACAGAGTTTAAACAAGGTCCCCATGCACCCTGGTTGCACACTTGCTGCCCATCTCGGCAAGCTCCCTTTCCTCGGGTTGAGGCCGTTCCTGCATAACAAGGTCGAACGTCACCAGTGAAGCAGTCGCCATCGGGACCTTCCGGTCCATCTTCGACAGGTGAACCTGCATCCACTTGGTCTGTAGCAGCCTCATCCGATGATTCAGTAGAGGACTCTACGACCGGCTCTTCCGCAGGTTCTTGGCTTGGTTCTTTTGAGGCTTCGGGTCCGGCCTCCTTCCCTGGTTCGGGTGTAGACTCCGTAGCTTGTTCGTTCTGGGGTTCGGAGTTTGCTTCAACAGGGGCAGTCTCCTGCACAGCGTTTTCTGTGGGTCCAGGCTCATCCGCTGGACCTTGTGAGCACGACAGACCGATTGCACCCCAGAGAAGAAGCAAAAACAAAAGACACCAAGCCCCAAACCATCCTTTACGATTCCACCCAAGTCGTCCTTGCATAACCCTTGACCTTTTCCGTACAGAACCTATTTCAACGAAACCATGCTTCCATCCACCACGCTTACGGAGAACAATCAGGACACCGCCAGGCCGTTACGCCTCCGCTGGCATCTCCGACAAAGAGGAAGTCGCCGGCGGGAGACCAAGCCATCGATTGTGGAGTGCCATAGCCACCCGAGAACCGACGAAGCTCTCGAAAACACGAGGTCTCCAAGAGAACAGTCTCTTGTCCTTCCAGTGCGACAGCCAACCAACGGCTTTTGGGATCGAAGCGCATCACAAGAGGACGGGCTTTCAAGTCAAAAACAAAGTTGGGGTCATCGGCCTCTTCGGTCGTGAGCCAGACCCTAACCTTTCCGTCAGTTGTGGCAATGGTAAGCAGCGAACCGTCTGGCCGTAGCGCAATGCCCGCGATGTTTCCATTCACCGGGAAGGTCCGTATCAACTGACCTGTAGCGAGGCTCCACAAACGGACCACGCGGTCGCTAGCCCAAGAGAGCAACCACGTACCGTCTTCACTCGCCCGAACCTGATGAATCTGTCCTCCATGGGCCAGAATATCCAGAAGACTGGGAGCGGTTTTGTTCTCGGAATCAACCTTCCACACTTTGACGGTTTGGTCGAGTGAACCTGAGATTAATCGGGTGGCTTTCATCGCCAACGCTATGGTTGTGACACCTTGCTGATGAGCCACAAAAGAACGGATGGTTCCGTTGGTGTTGGACTTGGCATCGGTAATTCGAAGCTGACGGTCATCGGAGCCCGAGAACAACCAGTTCTTGGTCGGATGGTAGGCCAACGCTCGGACAGGGCCGCTGTGAATGTACATGCTCCGGTAGTTGATTCTGTTGGACGCCCCGTGCAAACGCACATACGTGTTGTCACCCGAGACAGACAGATAATGCTGGGTCGCATCGTACGCCAGACTCGTTGCACCAGAGAAAGGAACCAAAAACTGGGTCCGAGCCAACGTCTTTTGCCGCATGGGCCATAGCTTGATTTCTTTGTCAGCAGAAGCGGAAGCCAGCCATGCACCGGTAGGATGGTATGAGAGGTCATGAATCCGGCCTTGATGACCCGAGAGTACCTTCATGGGATGACTCTCTCGCCATCGCCACAACGCGATCGTGTTGTTTTTGAGGGCAGCCGCAACCCATTCACCTTCGGGGCTGAAGCGATTCACCCAAACATCATCCGCGTTGCCATACAGACCCCGAGAATAACTGTTACCAGGAACTCGGAAAAAGCGAAGAGAGTTATCGTCCCCACCTGTGACGGCGTAGTACGTTTGGTTGTCGTAATCCACCGAACGGACAGCGCTGCTGTGTCGGCGCTCGGCCTTGCTTTGTTTGCCATCGGCCGTGTTCCAAAACCGGAGATAACGATCTGTATCCGTGGTCAACAACGACGTCCCATCCTTGGACAATGTCGCGTCAGTGACGGTGGCTCCCGCAGGCGTTTTCCATTCTCGCAGTAGCTTGCTTTGCTTGAGGTCCCACATTCGGATGTGCCCATCGGACGAGACTGAGACAACCCAGGTACCGTCCGGCCCAAACCGAACGCTGACCAACGCGGCCTGGTGTGCATCAGGCAAAGCTGTCGCCTTTTGGGTGGCAACATCCCAAACTTTGACTTGCTTTGCATCGTCACCGGCTACAAGCTTCGAGCCTGTGGGATCCCAGGCCAAACTTGTGATAGCCCCCTGGTGACCGCTTAAGGTCGTTTTGACCTTGTCGTTGGAAGTGTCCCACAGACGTATGGTTTTGTCTTTGGATCCAGAAGCCAACAACGCTCCTTTGGGGCTGTAGGCGATAGCTGTAACTTCATCGGTATGACCTTGGAGAGTTTTGACCTTCCTGGACGATGTTAGATTCCAGGTCCGCAAGGTATGATCCCAACCGATGGATTGGAGCTGTTGGTTGGAGGCAAAACGAACCGCTGTAACAAGACCCGTGTGACCGTTGTAAGTATCAAGCAACGTACCTTTTGCAGCGTCCCACACTTTGATCATTCGGTCGTACGAGGCCGTGGCGAGGAGCATTCCGTTGGGTGAGAACGCCATCGCACGGATTAAGTTCGTGTGCGATACGGTTTCTTTGATTAAAGCCAAGCTGCTCGCATCCCATACGCGGATCTTGCGGTCCTGACCTGTGGTAGCAAACACCTTACCTTGCGGGTCAAAGGTCACAGAATACACAGCGCTGGAATGTCCCGAAAGCTCTTTGGGTGCCTGGTTTAAGCTGCTCATGCTCCAGACTCTAGGCTTTGCATCTTCCCCTACGGTTACCAGAGAAGCTCCGCCAGGAGAAAAGGCCGCGCCAAACACCCGACCTTCGTGACCGGACAATGTTTTCACAAGCTTTCCATCTCCGACGTTCCATAGTTTAACCAAACCATCGTCACCGACCGAGGCCAACCACGAGCCGTTGGGCCGAAAGGCGACTTGATTCACCGGAAGTTTGTGGGCGTTGGAGATGGTACGTATGACTTTTCCTGAGGTGACGCTCCACAGCAAGATCGTCCCAGAAGACGACGCCGACGCGAGAGTCGACTTGTCGGGGCTGAGGGCAAGAGAGCGGATCGCTTCTTTGTGTCCAGACCACTCCCCTACAGGCTTGCGGGTCGTCAAGTCCCACAACACAAGCGAGGAAGATTGTGTATGAGCCACCCAGGCTTGCTTTCCGTCGGGATGGGGGATCCATGTGTATTGGATGTCTGGGTTGATGTCGTGCATCCGATTGAGCGCGGGCTTGGCTCCCAGGTCCCACACGCGAAGTTTGTGGTCGTACCCCACAGATACAGCTTGTGTACCACCCGGTCGGAAGCGCACAATTCGAGTGGTCGAGTCATGCCGCAAAGCGCTTGTTTTGTAGACATACGCCTTGGTCTTTACGTCCCAAAAGTAAACCCATCGGTCCGAACCACCGGACATGATAATGGTGTTACCATCCTGGCTAAAGGACGCTGAGTACACATACCCGTCGCTGGTTGTGTTTGGATTGTTGAGTGTCGCAATGACTGACCCATCTTTGCTGTCCCAAACCTTCGCGCGACTGTCATTACCGCCGCTTACAATCATGCTTCCATCGGGGCTATACTCCACCGACCAAACATCACTGGTGTGGCTTTTCTTCGCCCAGACAACCTTGCCAGATGCGATGTCCCAAACTTTGACGTAATCGTCGTTGGAGCCTGAGACCAACTGCTTTCCATCCGGGCTGAAACGAACAGCAAAGACTGCAGATGAGCCCGTGGAACCTGCACCCGATCGGTTGTAGAAGGTTTTGGTTTGCAAACCTGTTGAGAGATCCCAGAGGCGCAAGCGATAGTCGTAGTATCCGGCAGAGATGAGTTGCTTGCCATCCGGGCTAAAGTCGATATCGTACACATGAGAATAATGTTGTTCTAAGGTATGAACCAGCGCACCATCTTGAAGCTTCCAGATCCGGATGGCCCAATCGACGCCACCTGTCGCCAAGAACTTGTTGTCCCGGCTGATACGGATCGAACGCAGCCCTTTGTTGTGTTCTGTCCAAAGGGTGCGGTCCAGAACATAGCGATCCTTCGTCCATTTCCACAGCTGAACCAACCCTGAATTCATACTCGCCGTTGCGACCCAAACGCCGTTGGGAGAGATATCCATTAGGGGTGCAGGGGTTCCAGAGACAATGTCGTAAGACTGACTGGGGTACTCAAGGTGCTTTTGAGAGAGCGTAGGCCCTGTTGGCAGGGGTGGTGGTGTTTTGCACAACGCAACCGGCTTTTTGGGTTCTTCCGGCGGAAGCTCCGGCTTGGGCTCCGGGCCAGCTTCGGGTCCCCACTCGGGACCAGCTTCTGGGCCAGGCTCCACGGCTTCCTTACTGTGCTCTGTGGGTGCAGGTTCAGGGGTTGACTCCGCCGTAGTTTCAGGGCCAGCAGGTTCTGAAGCAGCCTCTGTTTGGGGCTCTTGTGTAGGCTCAGAAGGTGCAGCCTCCGGTCCAGGTTCACGAGTTTGGACCGAACAGTTTTGCAACGAGCAATCCAGGCAGATCTGGCTTACACATTGTTGATTGCCCTGGCAATCGCTGTCCGTCTCACAAGACGACACACGCGGAGAAGAGCAGGCAACCATCCCAACACCAAGACACAACCCACACACCATGAACCATCGAAGGAGTAGAACGCTAGCCCTCTTATCCCCGATGTTCCCGAAGAGTTTTACAATGTTCATTCCTAGTTCCCACAAACGTCTAGTCACAAAAACGACGCAAAAACCGAAGACCCCGTAGTCTTGGAAACTGCAATTCCTTAAGGGTATACCACTTTGATGAAGAACTGGCTAGATGTTGCCTGTGACAACTCTGGGACACTGTTGAGAAAACCATGGAGTATGAGTGGAGGTATACAATGACAAGGGAGAGAAAAGGAGAGAAACCGAAGAACGATCAAGAACCTTGAATGAGGATAGCAACCCAACTCCACCGTCTGCCGCAGCGGGTCACGCCAATTCCGATTTGGTCCATTTTTTTCGAGAGCATCGCGTTTTTGAAGCGGCTGCTCCGTTCCCAACGCCGTGTGGAATAGCGACGAGAGCGGTACTCCAAGATGGTGATAGCGCGAGGATACACACCAGCTTGTTGAAGGACTTCCCACTGCTGTTTGCGAGGAACACGACCGGTCCGACAGTACAATCGGCTCCAGGACGTTGCAACCTTTTGAAGATCTTTGGGGCAAACAAACCCTTTGAGCTTGGCCTGGGAACGCTCCAAGTTCAAAAAGTTCCACAGTTTCTCGGCAACCGAGTGCATCGGACACTGAGGGGTTTGAGGCGAGAGAACGGTAGCAGGTTCTTTCGCTTGTTTCGCAGGATGAGCTTGACGCACCACCTTCTCGATACGAGGTTGCGGCTTGGGCTGCTCGGGCGACTTTTGGGCTTTGGCCTCTATGCCACACATTCGAATGCAACGCTTCTGCTTTCGACAGGTTTTGTAGTTGCGACATATCTTTTTGTACCGGCAGGGCTTCAACTTCTCACATTTCATGTTGTTGAAGTTGACACGTTTCCCGTCTTTGTCGATGAGAAAGTATTTCACTTGTCGACAGCTTTTGCGCGGAGTACACACCTTCCGAGTGTAGCAGCGCCGCCCTGTGGTGCAGTGGTTGCCGAGTTTGCAAACCCAGCGACAGCGGGCTTCCACCGAAGGTTGTGGAAAGCCAAGCCAGAAACACAAACCCAACAGTCCCGCTGCTCTTATGGTGCATCGCAAGGATGGAAGTGTCCTTGGCATCCGATCTCGCTCCTACGTTTCAATACAACTTGGACTCACATCCTAATGAGCCGCTGCCACAACCATTGTGGACAGCTTTGGACTCACATGCAACATCAATTTTCAGCCGTTTGCAACCCATCGTTCTCTTTGGGGACCTGAGCATACCGCTCACGGAGAAGATCCAAATGCTCCAACAGCTCCACCGGCAAAGGGCACTCCACATGGAACCCATCGGGCAGCTCAAGCCTGAAAGCATGAAGCCACAAACGCCCAGGAAACCCCGGCACATTTCGCCGTTTTTTCGGCCGGTAACGACTGTCTCCGACCACAGCATGACCCACGCTTTGCAGGTGACGACGAATTTGATGTTTGCGGCCCGTTTCAGGCCGAACGACCAGAAGACTAAAGGGTCCCATATTCTCCACGCGACGGTAGCGAGTGACAGCCGCCAACGACCGCTTGCGTCGCTGGTCTTGGAGAGGACGCCGGATAATCCCCTTACGATGAGTCACTCCATAGACCAACGCCTGGTACGCTTTGGACACCTGCTCTTCGGCAAACCACTGATGAGCCTGCGCACATTTTTCTTGTCCATCGGCGAACAGAACGATCCCTGAGGTCGCCCGATCCAAGCGGTTCACAAGCATCAGCGTTGGAGGCAAATGTTCTTGTTGGGAAACCCACGTGGAGAGGGCAAGTCCTTCTTGTTCAGCCGCAGGGTGAACGTTCATACCTGCAGGCTTGTACAGCGCAAACCACCCATTCTCGGAAGCCAACAGTTGGGGCTCTTCTCCCACACTCACATCGGGCTGGCTGGGCTCTGTCATCGGCAGTTGGTCCTTACGGTTGTTGGGTTTTCGCGAGCGTCTCCAGATAGTGGAAGGCGAGCAAAATTTCGCCGGCCACATACAGCCGAGGGTTGTAGGTATTTTTCAGGAAATAGTCCAGGTGAGAGAGCATTTTGGCTTCTGCTTTTTTGGCAGCATCCAGGTCTCCAAGCCGAGCAGCCAACCGCATCACAGCTGCATAGGTGACCGCACCTGCCGGTCCATCAATCGCAACCTTTCCGCTGCTTGCGTAGTAATATTGATTGAGCTTGTCCAATCGCTGCATCGAGAACGCAAGCACTTTTTTGCTTAGGGCTGGAGCCTTGGTAATCACTCTCTCCACAACGGTCAGGCTGTTCAACATCTTCACAATATCGTTGGGCGCAAAGTACGCGAGAGACCGAGGCAGCAAAGTGAGCACTTCAGGCTGCAATATCGGATAGATCAGACCGGAGGGAGCAACAGCATCCTTGACCAACTCCAAACACTTTTGGGCTCCTTCCAACAAGGTGCTGTCTTGGGTGTCTTCTGCCACTTCAAAGACAAAGTCGGGATCGTAATCCACCAGGAACGTATTCGTCGCAAAGCTGTTGGTCCCAAGGTTGTAGTAGTTTCGGATCATCCAGATCCCCTGATCCACAAACTCATGGCGGAAGTAACCGTTGACAATATCAATCGCAATCCGTCGGTCGTCTTCGCTCTGCCACACTTTGTGCCCCAACCAGAGGCCTTCCGCGACGCGCAAAGCCTCGGTCGTGCCGGAAGCATCCGGCTTTTCTCCTTCCTTGAAGCGCCACAGAACGAACCCTTTTGTGTAAGGGACCTCTGGATCATCAACGACAAGGTTCTGAACGGCAAAGTTACGCATCTTGTCATAGAGTTCTTTGTCTTTTCGCAACGCTGCGTAGACAAGCAAATGTCCTACATCTACAGCGTAAGTGTAACCGTCTCCATCCCTCCCCCAAGGTTCACTCAACCATTTGACTGTGGTTTCATGGAGTTGGGCAAATAGCTTCTGAGATTGTTCCGAAAACAACGTAGACTTTGGGGTAGGTTGAGGAGGTGGCTCACTGCACCCCACAACGACCCACATTGACAACAACAGAACACCCCAAGCCCTAGAAAACATAATGCAACCTTCCCTTTCCATACCTGCTCCTTCTCATGGAGCACAGAGAATACAACCCAATCGTTCATCCACACACAACCTGCGACGCTGCCCCCTTATTCGTCAAGAACAAAGAAAGACAAACCCCTCAAAGAGCCGAAGCCATCGTCGACGCACAGGAAATAGAACCTTGCCATACAAAGAAAAAAAACATGGTAATCATGAAACCTATCTTATTTGTGGAATTTAGTTTTCTCTCCGTACAGAGTGCCAACCACCAAGGACATCCGCTTGCTATTGCAGAAGACAACCCAGCAAAAGCGTTTGTTCCTGCGCTCAAAGACGAAGAAGGCATCGCCTCCAATGGAGCCTGCCGCCCCGCCGTTTACGACGGTGAACTCCTTCGCGTTGTCAATGTTTGCGATGACCAAGGAAAGCACGCTTACCGTGGAAGGGGAACTCAACAAGTTGGCTTCCAACATTTCCATCGGTCGGGATTGGGCAGGCGTGCACTACTTCACCGACTACATTGAGTCGATCCGAATGGGTGAGCAGATTGCCCT
>SBHC01000038.1 GCA_006226375.1 Deltaproteobacteria bacterium
TAATCGGGTCCACAAATTGTTGTTCTGGATTGTGAAGGGCATATACGTTATCGTGTGTTGTAGAAGGGCTCATGGCATACCATCCTTTAGTTTAGTCATATCAACAGGATAATGTATGCCGCCTTTTCTTTCTACCTCATACACAACTTTTGGTTATATCTCTTACCCACTCCACAACATCCTGATATTGTGGACTTCTTTGAAGACGGTACAGAAGGATGGGTGCAAGATGCATAAAGCAAGGCGAAAGCCTGTTCAAACGTCGGACAAAGACAGAATATGTGGTTAGACAAGGGAACCAAACTCTCCAATAGTCCTGGATATAGTCAAAGATTTCTTTGAGTTGAAATCGCCTTCTCAAAATACCAAAGAGAAAGATTGTTATCACCTCCTGGTCTGTGAAAAGTGGTTCTTTCTTATTGTTGCTGATTCGTTGACATTCGTACTGGAGAACATGCTTATAGGCTTGACAGACAATGTCGTATACGGTAATCAAAAGGTGTTGAGGGTCCATTGTTCTCTCCTGTAGTCTTGTTTGTTAGCTAATACAGCTACATATGAGAACTTTGGATTCGTCAACCCTTTCCTTGTTATGTGTTAGTTAAGTCGTAATTGGCATACTTACGTATAGTTTGTTACGCACCTTTATCGGGTATTCTCCAGCACTTATGCCTTGTAGATCAAAGATAGCTTCCAAGTGTGTGCTGCTTTTGAAGTTGATGTTGCTGGAATCAATAAGCTGACCATCGAATAGAACTTGGGTAGTTTCATTAAACAACAAGCCTTTTAATTGAACCTTAATTTTTCGACCGAAAGCAGCTTGTTCAGGAATCAGTTCTGTCAATACAGGTTTACGTCTAGGTGATGGAAGTACCTCAACTTTAACGTTGTCAGGGAAACTCTTTGACCAACCATCACTAACAACAAGCTCAATGATGTAATTTCCGAACTTATCGGCTAAAAAAGAGGGAGTTGATATAGCTTCGTTGTTGAGTTCTGCTTGACTTTCTGATGGCTTGTCAAGCAATCTCCATTGGAAGAGTAGATTCTCCCTCTCAGGATCTTGCGAACTTGTACCATCAAGGTAGACGATTTGACCTTCGTTCACAATTTGGTTTTGCCCTGCATTTGCAACAGGTTTTTTGTTACCTGCTTCTATCTCAGGGCTTGCTTCAGCGACGGAAGTTCTCTCTTTTGGAATTGCTTCCTTTACAGAACCAATGGTCGTCTCCGTTCTATCTGAATTTGGCTCGAAGAAGTCATTGCAATCATATAACAATAGCCCAAGGAGGCAGAAAGAGAGCAGAGAAAAAGCTAAAAAAAGATGTTGTCGAAAAGAAGAGCAACCCATCATTATGGATACCTAATGAATCATTGTATCGAGATATAACCAAAGGGGCTTACTTCAGCCTTCATACACTTTGATGTATGTTCTGGAGTCTTCATGACAGCACAGGCTGTAAACATAATCGTGAAGACGGATGCTAGGATTCTTATTTTTGTGGCCTGCTTTGTCATCTTGTTTGGAACAATCAACGTTAAGTGTGATGATGAACAAGAGTCTTGAGCTTCTGTTAGAGGATGCTTTCTCTCTAACTGTTTATAAACGCTTATTGTTCTCAATTTGTCAAGGCGCTGGGACAAACCAACAGACCGCTTGCTGATAGGACCTCGCCACTCAATGTAGATGGAGCGAGTGCTTCCATTGCACTCTACACGACAACATTCGAACCAAATACCTCTACTAATTGAGTCGATGCTCGAATCCACACTTCACTTGTTTTGGTCTTCTATCCGGCTTGAAGGATGTTAAGAGGGGCACGGTCCTCTTCCAACTCAGCTTGATCGTTCAGAGGCTTGTTTCATTGTCGCTCATTCCTTTTTCATGTTGACACATGAGAAAAGTACAAGCTAACATTGTTCTTTATTGAAACTTATCAACCCTTTTTTATTGTGTTCTTCTCTTTTCTTTCTACCCCATACACAACATTTGAAAATATCTCACCACTGTTTGGAGCGTCCGTGAAACTCAGGGAACCCTACATGAAGCCCTACAACAAAAGAATTCATTGTATCATAGCGTTTGTTCTTTTTGGGGTTCTTGTACCCATGGTACATTGTTTTGATCCTTTGGATGGACCCTATTTTGATTCCTTTCCAGATGTTTATAACTTTAACGAACGTGGGGTTGGTGTCACAGACTCCTGGACTCTCAAACTCCAAAACTTAAATACACCTGGACACTGGAACCTCTACATTAAGGACATACAAGTTGTGGAGGGCAACCATCAAGTCTTTTCTATCGCAGCCCAGCCCGAAACACCGTTTGTTCTAAAGGATGGAGACAAGGATGCGAGAGAGATTGTTGTTCATTTTAAAGCAAAGCAAGATATTCGGTACCAAGCCTATCTTGACATTACCTGGAATACAAAAAGGCATGAAGGCTGGGAGTTTCATTACAAACAAGATCAGACGATACGTATCCTCTTGCGAAACAGGTACACGAAGAGGGAAGAATACGATTGAAGAAGTTATCCATACAAGGAACAATGATGCTATCGTACTCCGCGAAAACGAGGAGTCGGCTTGAAACGGTGAACAACATCGTACCGAAGTTATAAAACTAGGGCAAAGGATATATTGTGCGCTCTTCTTACCAGTCTCTTGTTTGGGTTGTTCTCTTTCTTGTGTTCGCGGGTTACAAGTTGGCCTGTTCTCCTTTCGAGATTTCAAGTGAACCTTTGGAGGGATGGGCTACTCTCCAAGAAGCAGGGCAAGGCAAAAGCACGGAACAACCGAGTGATGACCTCGGAGAGAGATACAGTGTCGATAGGGTAGACCCGGACGTTATGTTCGCATCAGAACGAACGGAGCGACAACCTGAAGACCCACTATGTTCATCGGTTCGTTGTCCTTTGGGTGCTGTGCCAGATCCTACACAACAATGCCAGTGCATTGCTTCCAAAGGGTGGTGCAAACCCTGCAAGCGTGACATGGAATGTAGCCGTAAAGGACGTTGTATCGTTGATGCTTTAGGAGTTCCCTTTTGTGTGGAAGATTGCTCCAGTTCAGGGCAGTGTTCAGAACCAACTTCCTACGCGTGTCTACCATTTCAGCAGCAGCGTTTGTGTTTGCCCCTTGCTGGAGCTTGTCCCTGCCTGACGACCACCTGTCCAAAGGGTCAACAATGTTGTATGACGGATGGGCTGTGCCATGAATGTTGTGACGACAAGGATTGCACGTCTCCGCAGGTTTGTCGTAGAGGTGGGACATGTGGTCCATTGGATCATTGTGCTGGCAAGGTTTGCTCTTCAGGTCAACAATGCAACGCCATGACAGGTCAA
This sequence comes from Deltaproteobacteria bacterium, assembly GCA_006226375.1. Taxonomy (GTDB): domain Bacteria; phylum Myxococcota_C; class UBA6777; order UBA6777; family UBA6777; genus M3003. Next base: position 3,345 of record SBHC01000038.1, read on the forward strand.
TGTGAGTGTGCTTCTCCTTGTCCCTTGGGAGCGTGTTGCAACGCTGCAATGCAACAATGTTTGGCCAGTGCGTGTGGGAACAGCGAACAGTGTCAACCGTCTTGCAAGGGCGCCCTTGTGTGTTGCGATGTTGCTGGTGATGCGGTTTGTTTGCCATACTGTTTTCGACAATACATATCATGCAAACAAGGTAGCTGCTCTCCTGGAGATGTCTGCTGCAAGTTGAAGGATGGACGTGCATGGTGTGTCAGTTTTGAGGCGTCCACCGTTTTGGATTGCCTCCCGTGATGACGTAGGGCAAAAAAACAAACAAGCATTGGGTGATACCTTTTGAAGATGGAATATGAATGATGTTGTGCAGGTTGGGTGTGGCTTTTTTTAGTCTATTTTTTGTTTCCTGTCAGGCGTTAGTGTCCCAACCTTCGGAGCAGAGCGTCGTATATGAGGGAGCAGGCTCCAGCGTTGAAAAAGAAGTTTACGATGCAGGACGGCAGCCAGGGTTGGAAGCGATTCTTGGAGTGGATGCTTCAGAACCCAAAAACTCTGCCGATTATCATGTATGGGCACTGCAATTTCGTAGTGCGTGGGCCTTGGACCTTGTAGAAAAAAACAAGAAGCTATACCTATCCATAGAAGTTACATCCCCAAGCTCGATTCAGATAGGCACGTTTACACACTCCTGGAGAGATGAGCATGCAAGTGTGTTGCTTACCTTATCTCTGTCGGGTCAGGCTCTCTCAGCGAACGCAGCCTCTGGCATGGCTGCTCTCGGTTTTGGAATTGCCCTTGGAAAGATTGCGTTGGATCCTCTTCGTCAAAGTATGTATCTCGTTGGGTATACAAGAGGAGTGGATGTCCACTTTGGGAAGATAACAGCACAGTCAAAGTCAAGAGGGTTTTACCAGGACTCCGACATCTTAATCGCAAAGCTATCTACATCTTCGAATGTGTACGAGTGGGCTTTGTGTGAAGGAGGGGCATTTCCAGACTTTAGAGCAACAGGCGATGTTAGCTCCGATGTGGCTTACGATGCTGTTGTTGACAAAGAAGGCTACCTTTATGTCTCCGGCATTTACATGGAGCCTTCCGTGTTAGGTGGATTTTCATTAAGAGGAAATGGCTCATTCTTGGCGAAGCTCAATCCACAAGGAAAATTTCTGTGGGTTAAGACGTTTCCGTCGACCTTGTTCACAAAAAACCTGGGTATTGACCAGCAACAGCAAATCTTTCAGGCGAGCCTTTTTCAAAGATCTTTTCAGATAGGTTCCTTCTCAGAGCAAGGTCCTTCAGACATTGCTGCAGTCGTTCAGTGGAGTCCTGAAGGTCGTATTGTGGGTGTGAAGGCCATCCGTTGTATGACCAAAGAATGTGAACTTGGTGCACCCCACATACGAGTTCACTCCTCAGGAGAGGTGACCATTCTTGGACATCTTCAAGGGAAAGCTCAATTTGGAAACAACATAGTGGAATCGAAAACGCCAACGTTGTATGTGGCGCGTTTGGATCAAAAAGGTACTTTTGCTTGGGTGCATACCTTTGATGTGAATGCAAGGTTGGGTGTTTCTTCTTTCACTGCTACCAAAGACTTTGTCTACGTCGCTGTTGTAAGTCTAACCGTTAGCAAAGAAGTGTTGAAGCAATGTTCGATGGACAAACTTCCAGACGGGCATGACTGGCTTCTTTTTAAATGGAACACAAAAGGCAAGTGTGTCTGGGTTCGTAGCGCAAAGTCGGTGTACAACCCTGTTCAAATCGCATTGTCTGAAGATGAGCAGCATTTGTACATTGCGGGAGCCTTTAAGGATAGCATAAATCTAGGCAGCCAGACATTCGTTACCCAAGACAGCAAGCATGAATCATTTTTGTGGAAGATCTCTACTGCTCCCTAAGTAGGCAACGTTTCTTGCCTCTTTCGAACATACCGAACCTTGTCTTTTGCATCTCGTACCACCTTTGTCCTCTTTCTTTTGTGTGGGTGGTGTCATGAAGAGAATGAAGCGTGTCAGGTACAACATTCATAAAAACAGCGGTCATCCTCGGAGAATCCGTGGGTACAACCGGCTTAAGAAGGCTGGAATCTTAACGATCAACTGCGAACTACAGATACCGTTGTCCGAACTGCAGCTCACCTCTGGAGCAGGGAAAGCAGCGGGTGGCTATCTTTCCAGTCACAAACATACTTCTGTGCGTCTCTCTTTCAACCTGCTAGCTTCTCCATCTATACCTGACAAGCTACGAACTCTTCTCGAAGTTGCTTTGCATCGCTATCTTACTCAAGATGGCTGGCTTCATATCCTAAGCTCACAGTTTCAAAGTCGAGCTAGAAACAGACATGACGCTTTGGCCCGCTTTCAAAAGGTCATGACGGAAGCTTCCAAGGCACATCCCCAACGGATCGAAACAACGATACCAACGGAAGTAAAACAACGTTGCCAAGAACAAAACAAACGACAGCGCCGCAAAAAGAGGGAACGCTCCCAACGATTCTCCGCATAACCTTCTTGGTTCTTCTCACGTGCTGCAACGAATCTTGGAGAACAAACCGCCAATTCACGCCAATCTTAGGTGAGGGGGTCATCTCTTATTGTGATGACGTAGGGGCTGCCCGACCCACATGGAAAAAAGTGTAGACCGATTTGGAGAGGGCTTCGTTTCTTCTACTCATGAAACGATGGGTGATAACTTCGCCCATTTTTTTCCCGATCTACCTATTCTTCAAGAGAGTGTTGTCATGAAAAAGAAACTGTTGGTTTGGATGGCTTTGGTGGTGGCTCCGATCTCTATGGTTCTTGCTGGAGCGAAGTCTTCCACGACAGATCCGGCTCTTTACAACCGTCGTGACTCTCGTTGGGTTCTTCTCTATGCGAGTACCTACAAAGTAGGCAAACGAGGTCGTGCGACCCTACGGTTTTTGAAAGGGCGAGTGTCGGGTAGCGGAGGGTGTAACTATTATGTGGCGCGGAAGAGCAAGGTCCAGAAAGGCTTCTTTCTGCTCAAAGGCATCACGATGACGGCCCGAGCCTGCAAATTTCTTCATCATGAGTCTGCTTACATCAACTTGCTGTCCAAGGCCAACCGCTACAAACTTCATGGGAAGATGTTGTCTTTGTTTGCAGACCAAGAGCTTCTTCTTAAGTTTCGTTACCGTCCGCCCACGCCCGATGCTCCTTTGACCAAGGGGACCTGGATTCTTTCGTCTTGGATCTTTCAACCTGGCTCTTCCACTCTTGCCATGGCGATGCACTCCAAAGACACCCACCGCTTCCGTCTCTCTCTGCTTCGAGGAAGCATCAAGGGCGAAACCCCTTGTGGCACCTTTGAAGCCAGCTACAGCATGAAAGGTCGTCAGTTTCGAGTAGGCAACATTCTGGACAACACGGGAGGCTGCCAGGGAGAAGCCAAGAAGGATCTGGACCGGTTCTTTCGCATGCTGCCCAAGATCAAAACCTACCAGCTTCGAGGCAAGGGTCTGACGTTGTCTATCAACAGGAACAACGCTCTTCAATTCTTCCACAAGCTATAGCTTCATCCAATAGCTTGGATAAGGTGCTGTTTGAATGCCTCGACTTTGGGGGATATGTACTCTGTGAAAGGCCGTACTAAATACACTGGAGCGTACGGTGGCAACTGAAGATTGGGTAGGATAGGAACTAGCTTGCCAGTGGCAAACTCTGGTTGGGCTGCAAATGTGGAGAGGTATCCAATTCCCAATCCGTCCAACACTGCCTGCAGGAGAGCATTTCCTTCATTGACTCTACAAACTGGCGTGACTTGTATTACCCGGATCTCTTCCCCTTCGACATAACTCCAAGTGTCAATGTCTCCTTGAAAGTTGGAATAGGCCACTGTGGGGAACAATGATAACTCGGAAGGCTTTTGGGGCTTTCCCCAACGTTTTACCAACGCTGGAGAAGCAGCCAAGCAAACAGGATTGTCTGCCAACTTTCTGACTGTCAGGCTGGCTTCGTTGGGTAGTCCTACTCGTATCGCCAGATCAAACTTCCCTTGGGTCATATTCACAGGGCCGTCATCCAGCACAAGAGAGATTCGAACGTTCGGATACATTTCACAGAAGCTCTGCAAATAGGGCTGAACAAAGTATCGCCCAACATGTACGAGACTATTAATGCGTAGCTCTCCTTGAACCACTCCTCTTCGTTCTAGCAAACGTTGCTTTAGATCTTCGAGGTTGTTGCTGATTTGGCAGCTTGCATCGTAGACGATTCTACCTTCCTCAGTCAGCTCCATCGTGCGCGAGGTTCGATGTAGCAGTTGGGTGTTCAGGTAAAGCTCCAGGCTTTTCAGGTGACGGCTGACCGTCGAATGGCTCATGTTCCAGTGCCTTGCTGCTCCGCTGATGCTGTGTTGTTCTACGATGTCGCGAAAGATTAGAAGCTTTTCCACATGTTCCATTTCATTTCCGCCAGACTCATCTTTGGATCAATACCTGTGCAGATTATGCACAGTTGCTTTGTCTTTTCTGTTCTTGTTATCACAGTTCGCTCTCCGTAGGATAGGTGTAGTTACTCAAACGTAGTTACTCAAACAAGCGGAGATGCACGATGAGAAGACAATATGTTCGTGGATGGGGAGTTGCACTTTTTTGGGTCTTTGGAGTTGGCGTCTTTGTTGTTGCCACTTCTTGGATTCATGAGTCCCGGGCTGAGGATACACATGACCAGAGCGGGAATACAAAGCTCCTCTCTCAAGGAAAGACAAGAAACAGGAAGGTAACTTTCACACAAGGGGCTTCTTGCAAACTTGTGTGGTTTACAAGCCTGGGGACAAGACTGGCGGGCCACTTGTGCCTGCCCAAGAAGCGAAGTGAGACGATTCCTGGTGTAGTCGTGCTGGGATCGTGGACAACGGTTAAAGAACAAATGGCTGGCTTGTACGCCCGAAAGTTGGCTGCCTCTGGATTGGCTGCGCTGGCGTTTGACCCTTATGGATACGGCGAAAGTGCAGGAACTCCTCGTGATGTAGAGGCACCCCAACGTAAGATCTTGGATGTCAAAGCGGCGGCTGCATTCCTCGCTCAACACAAGTTTGTGAAGAAAAACGTAGGGGCTTTGGGGATCTGCGCAGGCTCAAGTTATGTTGCGGGTGCTGCTGCTGGTCACTCAACCATTCGCTCGGTTGCTCTGGTTGCTCCTTGGCTGCACGATGCTGCCATGGTGCGTTTGATCTATGGTGGAAAGGATGGAGTTGCAAAACGTTTGGGGGCTGCTCAACGTGCCCGTCAGTACTACCTCCAAACCGGCAAGGTTGTGTATGTTCCAGCATCGAGCCAGACGAACAAGAAGGCTGCGATGTACGGTGCATTTGATTACTATCTGAATCCAAAGCGGGGAAAGATCGAGGCATGGAGCAATCGATTTGCGGTCATGGCTTGGAAAAACTGGTTGACTTTTGACCCCCATCCTTTCGCTGCGAAGATCTCGCATCCTACCTTACTGATCCACTCCAAGAATGCAGCGTTGCCTCAGGGTGCCAGTCGTTTCTTTTCGAACCTCAAAGGGAAAAAACAACTGCATTGGATGCCAGGTTCACAGTTCCATTTTTATGACGACCCCAAGACGGTCAACGCTGCTGTAACGCTCTTGGTCCAGCATTTCCAAAAGACTTTGTAGACAAACCCCGTGGAGACTGAAGCAGAAGAGTGGCTTGTGTTGGCCAGGTTAGTGGAGGACAATGTACAGCAACTCTTCTTGGCGTTGCAGCAGAAGTAGCATCGGATGCTTCGGGTTGTAAGTGGCAAGGAGTGACCGTGCGTGTGCCATCGAACGTACCTTGATCGCGTTGACTTTCAAAAGAATGTCTCCTTCCTTGACTCCTTGGGATGCTGCCAAAGAGCCCGAGTTTACACCTCGAATCCAAGCGCCTTGGGACGGAGTACGTTTCAGACGTTGACGCATGTGGGGTGAAATGGAAGCGACCGTGATCCCCACATGTTTGGGCTTGCTTTTCTGGGTCGATGGCTCTGAAGATTCTGCGGAGGGTTCGATGGAGTGCTGTGCCTTTCTCCATGCTTGCAGCACGGCTCTTAAGAGAATGTCTTTTCGGTCACGTCTTGTCTTCAGCACAAGGTGGGTGCCGGGTTTTTGAAAGGCTACAAGATGTGGGATGCATTGGTGAGTGCGAACGGTTTGCCCGTTGATGGAAAGGATGACATCTCCAATTTTCAATCCGGCTTTGCTGGCAGCCGAGCCTTGAGCAACATCTGTCACCAACGCGCCTTGTGGTCGAGATAGGCCCAGGAGTTGTGCCACATCAGTAGCTACCTGTTGGACCTTCACACCAAGTTGAGAACGTTCGACCTTTCCTGTTTTGTGCAGTTGAGGCAGGATCTGACGCACAATGTCGATAGGGATGGCAAAGCCAATGCCCCGACCTCCCTGAAGGATGGCGGTGTTAATCCCAATCACTTCGCCCTTGCGATTGAACAGTGGACCTCCGCTGTTGCCCAGGTTGATGGCGGCGTCCGTTTGGATGTAGCTTTCGTACTCATCGCTTCCTACCGTTCGGCCTTTGGCACTGACAATCCCTGAGGTAACTGTCAGGCCCAAGCCTTTCGCATTTCCGATGGCAACCACAGGCTCTCCAACTTGGAGGGTTCCTGACCGGCCGAGGCGTGCATAGCGAAACCTTGTACCTTTCGGGACTTCAAGTTGGAGAAGCGCCAGATCGAGCAGTGGAGACCGGCCGATGACCCTTGCTTCATACTCTCTTTGGTCCTCCAGTTCCACGCTGATCCTTTTGGCATGTTTCACCACATGATCGTTGGTGAGCGCGTATCCTTTTGGATGGATGAGAAAACCTGAGCCGCTTGTTTGCAATGCTGGAGAGGGCTCTTGCTGTTCCGGTGTTGGTCGAACAGACTCTTCTTCCTGAAGGTTGGGAGGGGGCTTTGCAGAAGGGGCCGTTGAGGAAGACGGCTGATCTTTCTGCTCACGTTCAAGAACTGTGATGGTCAGAACTGTAGATTTTACCTCAGCAACCAATTGAGAGAAGTCATACACGGTGACCTTGGGCGTCGTTTGTGGGGGTGGCTTTGTCTGAATGTCTGGCTTTCTTTGGTGGGAGTAAGCCATGAACACAGAGCTGCCAAGAAGCATTAAACCAACGATGATAGACGTCTTCATGTAGCGAAACATTCTGGGTTGTTTCATCTGCTTTTCCTACGTGCCGCAGGTATGGTTCTTCCATTGCGGTCCATCTTTCTGCGTTGTTGCGATAGGTCCCTGATGTCGATGTACGAATGCTCTACCCAACAACCAGGTATGTTGTGCCCTGAAACTTGTTTGGAGTGGCTTTTTGCTTGGACGAAGCCTAGGCTTTTGAAAATATTGGAGGCTGAATGTTTGGTTCCAACGAGTCATCATGAATCTTCCTGGTTGCAGTGAACTCGTCAAATGCCGACCCTACATCTCCTTAATAAGCGGCAGAGTAAGCTTGTCAACAGACGGTTGAAGTGAACCAGAGGTCGTGCTGGTTTGTGTTATGAATCTCACAGCTTTCAAAAAAATTAGGCTCTAAACGTTTTCTTAACGTTGGCTTTGTAGAGTGAACCTTGTAAGACGCAATATCGCACAGGGCAAGGGATTGGCCTGTTCACACAGCGGGACGCTGGCGAGAACGTTGGAGAGGATTCACGATGAAGAAGAACAAACGAAACCATTGGCTGATTCTGGCTGCTTTGATGAGTTTCCTGTTGCAGGCCTGCGGTCTTGCACCCGAGGACTTGGGCGGAGCTGACACAGAGACAAGTCCTTCGATGGCTACCCACCAGGCGGCTATGACTGCCAGCTCCCAAGAACACAGATTCTGCCTGGAAACAGGGGGGGGTTACTTTGTGAACTCGCAGCAGAACTCGGTCCACGCGATGGCCAAAGCCTGTGAGGGTGATGCCGTCCACTCGTTGGTGGATGCCAACGGCGGTCGTCTGATGCGAGGCGACATTGTGTATGTCAAAACAAGCCATGGAACGTATTGGTCCGGTCAGAGTGACGGTCGTATGGAAGCCAACCGAACCCAGATGCTGGGGTGGGAACGTTTTCGGCTGACAAACAACAGCAACAACCAAGAGTTCCAGAACGGCGACACCATTGGGTTTCAGTCGGTGGACCACAACAAGTGGCTCGTCGCCGAAGACGATGGCGGACGGGAAGTGAACGTCAACCGAAACGGAATGGGTGCTTGGGAGACGTTTCGTCTGAAGCTTGTTGTGGGTGTGGGAGATCCTGCGGCGTTGTATGTCTCAAACGCGATGAAGTCTGAGAACGCGAAGCAAACCTTGAACACCTTGCAGCAGAACGTTCAACAAGCCAAGCAGAAGTGGGACGATGCCAAGCACAAGCTTGATGAGTTGGTGCAGCGTGCCAAGCACCACCTCGGCGTCCTTTGCATCGAAAACCGCGTTCACCAGTGCCAGCAGCGTAACGAGTGCAACAACGTATGTGGAAATGTCCGAGTGTGCGGGTTCTGGGGCTGTTGGAATGTGAGCGGGAATTGTCGGAGCGTCTGTCGGGCGGTGAATCATTGCGCGTGGAAGTCGGCCTGGGATTGTGTGGTGGTGCCTCGGGCTCGACAAGCGGAGCAAGCCGCTCGTGCGACCTACGAAAGCAAGAAAGCAGAGTTGGAGCGCAAGTCACAACAGCTCAAGTCTGAAGCGCAACGACGGTACCAAGAAACCCAAAAGCACATCGAAGACGCCGTAAAGAAGAGCGTGGATGCGTTGAACAAGCTCAAGGATCTGGGTGACGAGCAACGCAAGAAGATGGAGAGCACCTTGAAGTCGTTTGCGGACAAGATGGCGCACGACTTTCTCAAAGACGCACACCGTAAAATTCATTCAAGCATGCGTGCTTCCTATCAGCTTGCTTTGGCAGCGTTGAAGAAGAAGCTTCAGAGCAAGTGGAGTCATCTGCGCGGTGTTGCGAAGAGCCACCACTCGACCCAGCGTTATCCATTGAGCAAGCGTGACGGTGTATGGAAGAGCCTTCGAAACGAATTCAGCAAGCATGGACCCTCTATCAAAGACCGCATGGAGAACTTCCGCAAGACCAAAGCCAACCGTCAGTTTGCTGCCAAAGCTCTCGGAGGTACCGCGCTGTTTCTTGCTACCGAAGCTGGTGTTGCCTTGGGAGCTTCCTTTGCCTGGGCTGGTATCCAGTGCCAACACCAAGATTCATCCTACCAAGTGTTTGAAGCATGTTATGTCAAAGAGTTTACCAAAGCGATCAAGTACGCTCTGTTCGACACACTGGTTGCTACCGCTTACACTCCCCTTGAACTGTCTGTGGTGACGCCCAAGGCCGTCCTTCTGGCTTCTGCTGTGACTGCGATGGCTGCGGCTGCTATGAGTCCTTTGAGCGCAGCGTTTGTTGGGGCGATCGCTGGGATTGTTTCCAAAACGGCTGTGAGCTACGCCGTGTACGAAGTCGCCAACCAGTTCTTCCAGGATTACGAAAAAGGTCTTTGGAAGCAGTCCGAGTCCTTCTTCCAAACCATGGCTCGCGATGCCGCCAAGACCCTATACTAGACCTCTCTTTTTCTCGCCCTTTCCTCTGTGTGAGACGTTCTGGTAAGGAGGCAGATAGCATGACAAGTGCTTCTCGCCTCCTTTTTTGTTTTTAGAGCGCAACGATCTCATTCAGCGTCATCGCTTCGGCTTGTTGGGTTGCTTTCTCTTGTTGGGTTGGGCTTGCTTTTTCTACGATGGCATTCCAAAGCTGGGATGCCTTTTCTTGGGTGATATGCCAGCTTGCTTCGTTGCGCTGCACGAAGTGAAGTCGGGTGAGGGTGGACACCAGAGAAGCTTTGGTTGTATCGGAAGCTTCGGCAAGATGAGTGAGCAAAAACAAGGTTTGTGGTAGGGTTCCATAAGACAACGTTAGCTGGAGAGCGCGTTTGAGCTTCTCTCTCGCGGCTTTCTTGGTGCCGCCTCCTTTCCATTGCGAGCAGGCCAAGCCTCCCAAAGAGAGAGGGAGAAGCCATTCGTAATGATGCTCCTCCAGCAAAGCACAGCTTGTTTCAAAGTGTTGGATGGCGGCCTTGTGATCTCCCTGGTTGTAAAGGTACCAACCCAACGTGCTTTCGCTTCGTGCGATGAGGTCGGGAAGCTTCGACTCATGGGCTGTCTGGTTGGTGGATTGTAGGAGCTGTCGGGTTGTGGGGGAGGGAGAACTCCAGTTGATCCAGGCCTGACTCAAACGAATTTCCAGGAGAGTGTTGGGAGGCGCAACATGTTCGGCGAGTTGGATGGCTTGTGTCATACAAGCTTGGGCTTCTGGATACTTGCCTTGCGCCCATCGCACTCGTCCGAGTGACTCCATTCCAAAACAATAATTTTCGGGTTCGTTGGTGCTTTGGCTTAACTCCAGTGACTTCTCCGCGTGCTGGACGGCTTGAGGAAAGTCGCCGTACATCATCCGAAACATCGAAAGGTACAAGTGACAGTCCGATTGGCCCGTTCGCTCGCCCAGCGTTGTGTAATCTTCCAGGCACTGTTGAAAGAGCTCCATGGAACGGCCGAACTGACCTCGCAAAAAATACTCGATGGCGGTGTTCTGGCGAAATTTGGACGTTCCGTGCAGATCGTTCTGTTGTTCTCCGATCTGGATCGCTTTTTGGTAGTAGCTATGAGCTAACTCTGTTTGGTCACGTTCTCCGTAAAGGTTGCCCAGCAGGTTGTACAAGCGACTTCGAATCCAAGGGTAGTCTTGACCCTTAATCGCTTCCAAGGCTTCTAGGGTTCCGCGCTCGAAAGCCTCGAGGTCGTCGTTGAGAAAGAAGATCGGGTTTCGGGCAAAGAGGGCGGTGGCGAGTAGTTCGTTGTTTCCGCTTTGGCGAAGAAGACCGATCACATGTGTTAGCTCTTTCGCCAGCAACTCGACTTCTCCCAAGCGCTCCGACAAGCGGTTGATGTAAGTAAACACCCAACCTATGGCGTTGAGAAACAGGTGGGCTTCTTCGTGCTCCAGCCAGCCTGCTGCGGGGAGGTTGCTGGCGGACGTCATGGCCTGGAAGTCTTCGACATTCTCAATCGAACCAAACATGACAGGATAGAGTTCGTGGCGGCGAAGTTGCTCGTAGGTTTCTTGGAAGAGTTGTCTTCCTTCGGTGTATCGGTTGAGAGTCCTGGCGTACAGATACAGAGAATAGCCTGCACGTGTCATTCGTGTGAGGTTCTTCTCGTGTGTATGGTTCCACCGCCAGGCTTGTTGTATGTTGTCAAAGTCGCTGTCGATCTTTGCGATGGCTTCGACCTGTCCTCCTCCAATAAGAGGTTCATACAACTGCTCCAGCATGTCGAGAAAGTAGTTGCAATGGAGCTGCTCTGCGTTTTGCTCGTCTTCCGGCAGCGCATCGTACTGTTCTCTCGCGTATTGGCGAAGCAATCCATGTATGTGATAGCGTCCTTCTTCCTGGTGAAGAATATGCTTGTTACCAAGCCGCAGTAACAAGCGAACGGAGGCTCCTGTTACTGCTTGTGCAGCCTTGCGCTCAAAGCTATGGGAAAACACAGATAGCTTGGTGAAGGCCTTTTGCTCTTCCGATGTGAGAAGCTCCCATGATGTTGTAAACACAGCGCGCAGGCTGCGGTGTTTGTCGGGTACATCGGAGAGATCGGTGGCAAGGAAATCAAGGTTGCTTTGGATCTCTTGGGCGATGTCGGGCCACGACAACGCTGGATACCACGAGGCTGCAAGCTCCAAGGCCAGGGGAACACCGTTAACCAAGGCACAAATTTCTTGTATGACCCCTTGGTCTTTGGGATGCAACGTTGCGAGCGGGTCGGCTTGTTTGGCGCTTTGTTGCAAGAGCTGCAAGGCATCGTTGGGACCGCCGGATTGGTAGGATAGCCCTCTTAGGATTACGCTCCCTTCTTTGCGAAGTTGAAGTCGCTCTCGTGATGTGACAAGCACGCGAACGGAGGTGGCTCTTTGTTGAAGTGTGTTGAGAAACTGACGGCTCTCCTCCGACACGAGCTGTTCAAAGTTGTCGAAGATGAGGAGGAGTTCTTTGTCTTCGAGATGCTGGAAAAGTTGTTCTTGAAGAGAGCGGTCTGTTTGTGACAGTCGAAGGGTCGAGCAAATGGAGGCCACCGCTTGTTCGAGCGTTGTTTTTTGCTCCAAAGGCACATAAACGATGCCGTCCCAAAAGAGCGGAGGGTTCATCGATGCGAGGTGGTGTGCGAGGTATTGCACCAAGTGTGTTTTTCCGATGCCTCCAGGACCCAAAATGGTGATCAGGGGGTGAGCATCTTGTTGGAGCAATCGTTTGACTTCTGCGAGCTCCACTTCACGCCCGACTATCAGCGCATGAGGTTTGGTGGGAATGCGATTCTTGGGTAGCATCCCCATGCTACGAATCTTCTGGTACAAGGCGGTTGTTTCTGCGGAAGGCTCCACGTCAAACTCACGCTCGAGCATCTCCACACAGCGGTTGTATTGTTCGAGAGCAGCGGTGCGTTGGCCGTCTTGCACTAAAAACCACATCACCTGACGGTGGCTGTCTTCTTCGAGAGAGTCCAACTGGAGAAGCTGGTAGGCCCAGTGCAGTCCTTCTGCATAGCTTTGGTGAGCTTCGAGCTGTTGCAGTAGCCGCTTGATGCCTCGAAGCGCGTGTTGGCGAGTTTGTTCCTTTTGCCAGTCTGCCCACTCCCAGAATCCAGCCGCTTCTTTGATGTGGAAACCTTCCAGGAAGTGACCTTTGTAAAGTTTCATCACTTCGGCGAGTTCCAACAGCTGCGAGCGTCGCAGTGAGCCAGACTCTTCAATCACTCGGGCAAGGCTTTGGTAGTTCTCTTGGAATTCTTGGAGGTCCAGTCGGTACGAACTGTCGGTCCGCCAGGCGAGTGTGTGACGGGTGATGGCGAGGAAGTCGTCCAGGTGTTTGCGAAGGTTGGTTAACACCAGGCGGAGGTTGGCCATCGCTCGCTTCTGAGGCAGATCATCCCATAACAAGGTCGCAATCGCTTCTCGCTGATGAGCGTGAGGGTTGCAAACAAGATAGACGAGGAGGGCCTCTGCTTTCCGGGAGACAAAGTCTGTGAGCACCCCACCATCCAAGCGAAATGTCACTCCTCCAAACAGCTCTATTTCTATCGATGTCTTTACGGTCACACTTCTGTCCCACATCAAGATCATGTTGGTACTTTTGTCTCTATCATACACCACCTGCATGGGTTCCCCAAGAGATGGAATGGTAAACTGGAGCGTGTTGACTGGAAACGTAGAAGGTTTTGCGACACCTCACGTTCTTGACAAAGATTCATCGGAGTGAAATAGAACCAAAGATACCTTTTGTCTTCTACGATGTTGAAGTGTTCCGCTTTTTGTACCAGGGGTCATCCTATGCTTTTGAGTGTTGCGTCCCAGTGGAAGGTTGTGTTGGGCTCCAGCATGATCTTGTTTGTCTTGTTGATGTTTTTCTTGAGTTACATCGCAAACAAGCGAATTGAGAACGTCGACGACTATGTCGTGGCAGGGCGAAGGCTGCCTTTGTTCCTATCGTCTGCAACGTTGCTCGCGACCTGGTTTGGTGCAGGAACCCTGTTAACTGCGACAGATGAAATTCGGAGTCGTGGCGTGACTGGGGCAACTCTCGACCCCATTGGTGCCGGGATTTGTTTGTTGTTGGTTGGCTTTTTGTTTGCCGCGCCTCTATGGAGCATGAAGCTTCGAACCCTCCCCGACTTCTTTCGCTTGCGGTTTAACAAGCACGCTGAGATTGGCTCATCCTTCTTGATGATTCCACCGTATCTGGGATGGATTGCGGCACAGTTTATGGCTTTGGCGGGGCTGCTGAAGTTGTTCTTTGGGATTCCTGTTGTGGTGGGGCTTTCTCTCGTTGCTTTGGTAGGAATCGGCTACACCATCGTAGGTGGAATGTGGGCGGTTGCGCTGACCGATGCTGTCCAAATGGCGCTTGTTATCGTGGGTCTTGTTGTGATGGCCGTGAGCATCCTTTGGGCGCTTGGCTCCGGCGATATGGCTGCGGGATGGGCTCGTTTGTTGAAGGAGTCTCCACCCCATAGGTTGCAGCTCATACCGGCGGGTTCTGCGGCTGCATTTACAGGTTGGCTGGGTGTTTTGTTTGCAGGGTCTTTGGGGAATGTTCCTTCGCAAGATGTGATGCAGCGTGTGTTCTCGTCCCAGTCTGCCAAGGTGGCCCGGCGAGCTTGTTTGATCGCGGGTACTTTGTACTTGCTGCTGGGCTTGATTCCTATCTTGCTGGGCCTGGCGGCTCCCATTCTGCTTCCCAACAGCGCCAAGACAGGGACCCTTGCTCTCCTCGCGAAAGTCTTTATGCACCCGGCCATGTCGTTGATTATGGTTCTCACCATTATGTCGGCTGTGCTCTCAACCATCGACAGCGCGATTCTCGCGCCGGCTACGGTGTTGGCGCAAAACCTACTGAAACGTACTTCTGCTTTCAAGGACGCAGATGAGCTGAAGCTTAACCGCGTTGCTGTTCTTGTCATTGGCGTGACTAGCTTGGCTGTCGCGTACGCTGGGGAAAGTGCTTATGGCTTGCTGGAGTCGGGCTACGAGTTGGGGATGGTGTCCTTGATGGCTCCGTTGGCTCTCGGGCTTTGGCTCAAAAAACGTTCCAATGTGGGAATCCTTGCTTCGATGGTGTTTGGAACGTCCGTGTGGTTGGTCCACAAGATTGCTGGGTGGGAAGCGTTCCTTGGCATGAAAGAATTTCCTCTCCCTGTGGGGATCTTGTCCATGTTGCTTTCGTTTGGGATCTACTTTGCGTTGGCTCCTTTCTTTCCTCAACCTTCCGAGACTTCCACCGATACCGACGTTCAACCCGCAGAGCAAGCCTAAGATACAGTGCACAAGCAAGGCAAATGAGAGCTTTGTTGTGCTCTTGTGGTAGGGGCCGATGGTTCACGTGTTCTTTTGTGGAGTGTTTCCTTGTTCGATTTGTTATGCCTTGGCGATGTTGCGTTGGATGTGTATCCGGATGCTACTTATCCCGGTGGTTGCAGCCTTAATGTGGCCCGGCACCTTCATGCTCTGAGTGGAGGAAGGGTCGAGTCTTTGGGGGTGATGGCTCCTGTCCATC
The DNA here is from genome assembly GCA_006226375.1 of Deltaproteobacteria bacterium. Taxonomy (GTDB): domain Bacteria; phylum Myxococcota_C; class UBA6777; order UBA6777; family UBA6777; genus M3003. Next base: position 18,426 of record SBHC01000038.1, read on the forward strand.
GCGAGGAACAACGCTTCTTTGAGGAGCCTTTGGAACGTTCATCGATAACTCTCCATCGGATGGAAACAAGCTATCCGACTCCTCGATGCTATGTTGAGGTGGACGAGCAGGGAGAACGTTCCTTCCCCAGATACGATGCTGCCGCGTTGGTGCATGCTTCGGTGGGTCCAACTGAACTGCAAGTGTTGAAGCAGTACCAACATGTACTGACCGTGCTTTACGAGGAGTCTGAGGCTCTCGTCCGTTCGTTGGTTGCATCAGAATGGGATGGTTCTTTGTTTCTTGATTTCTCCAACTTGAGCGGTTTTCACTCAGATGTTGCTATCATGAGAGAGTTGGCCGGACGGTTGACCGTTGGCTTTTGTGGGTTGGAGCATCACCAAAGGGATCTGATTCGTGATATCCAGGTCTTGAGTGAAGAGTCTGGAACGTCCTTTGTTGTCACCTTAGGGAGCAGAGGGAGTGTGGCTTTTTATGAAGGTCGTCGGATTGAGCAAGCCGCCTTTCCTGTGGAACAAGTCGTGGACTCTACAGGAGCAGGTGACTCTTTTATCGCAGCCTTTCTGTTCCATTTCTTGCAGAACAACGATATCAAAGTTTGTCTACAAGAGGCCAGCAAGTACGCGGCTCAAACTCTTCAATACGAAGGTGCCTTTCGCTCGTCATAGGAAGAGGGGTAGGAGGAAGGAAAGAATTGTTAAGATAAGTTTGTGAAGATTCCGATGCTCTTGGGTATTGTTGTTTGAAGCTAACGTGTTGCGTCTTTTTTATACAGTTCATCCACTGGAGTGGTCTGCAAGAAAGTTCTTGCTTGTAGGGGATGAGCAGTCTGGCTTCAGATTTTTACTTTATCTCTAGGAGAAATGACGATGAGAGCAAACGTCTTAAGAGTGGCTGTGTGGACTGTGATGGGATTGGTTGTGTGGGGAGGCTCTGTGATGGCAGGTCCACAAACTCGTCAACATTCAACCCAGAAAGTGGTCTATCAATACTTGCAGTGCATGCAACTGGAAAAGCAGGTTCTGGCTGAAGCTGAGACCTTGCGCTTGATGGCTCCTGACTGCAAAAAGCATCTTTGTGCAAACAAAGCGGATCATTGCGTTCCAGCGTATTACCAATGTCTTCAGCGATACGCCAAAGTAGAAGCCCGCCGGATGATGCAAAAACAACGTCAACATTGCACGATGGTCATTCGCTCCTGTTCATCATCAAGAAGCTACCAGACCGCTCTTGATGTTGTCATGCTTCATTGGAACCTTCATCTAATCGTCCAGACGGTGCTCAAAGAAAGAGAGTTGCTCTCTGCGTTGCGTATGCATGTTCTCAATCAATCCAGTCTTGCCATGTCTAAGATCCAGAGCTTGTTGCGCCAACAGGCAAAGCTTGCTGTGAGACGTTGCAAACGATAGCTCTGTCTCTATGAGGGGCTTGGACATTGATGTTGGGGAGAATGCACTCTTTTCCTTGTTCGAGCGTAGTGTTGAATCATCTTTGGTATGATTGCTGTCTTTTGTTCCGAATATGTGGAAAGTTTTGTGTGCTCTTTTGAGCTTGGCTTGTCGTTATCACTCCCAGCCAGCCATAACACTCTGTGAGCGCGACTCTTCTTTGCGTTTGAGGGCTTCATTGTTGGCATAATGGGGAGGGCGTGACTCAATCCTATGGGTAACAAGTGGCCTTCGCCTTTGTGATGACGCCAGGCAAACATTTACCCGGCTGCCCATGCGGGATATAGGCAAGGGAGAAGTACCCACATCCGTGGGCACTCTGTTCTTGCAAACACTGATACTGTTTGTTGTTCCTACAAGACTCCATCCAACACGCGATAGATTTGTCGCCGTTCATCTGCGCAATCTTTGGACTCTGTAACCCAATTAAACATGCAGTATTCTTGTCTACGCAATCTGCGGACTCCTGCCCCGCGCCAACAAGCCAACGGCCTACAACCACACCCTGATGGGGGAGGGGATTTGATCAAACCTGTCAAAAACTGTAACAAGGAGTGGTGTTGTTTGGATGGATACTTCATTGTGAGACTTCTATGGATTCCTCATCGTTTCCCAACTTCTTGTCAGCTTGGTGGTCATTGTTTTGTCGGTGCTTGCTTGGCGCTTGTTTGCTTGGCGCTTGTTTGAGCGAAGCTTGCATTCCAACCAAGCCCAACCTGCAGTGCCGTCCTTGCCCATGCCCTGAAGAGACTCATTCGTGTGAACAGGGTGTTTGTGTAGAGAAGAATGCAGCCACGGTGTCCAACTGCTTGCCGCAGGAAGTTTCTGTGGAGAACGTGGGAGATGTTGGAGCTATGGACTCAGCCTCTCCCAAAGAGGTGGTACAAGACAGCTCTTCTTTGGAAGAGGTGACTCCCGACCTTCAAACTCCGGAAGAGGCAACTCCAGAGCCTGTCCTTGAGAAAACACCCACAGAGCCCAAGCCGACAGGTCCGTGCCTGCCTACCCGTCTGGTGGGAGAACTCACAGGGCATAGTAGTTATGTGAATGGGATCGGCTTTCTTCCTGGGAAATCGATCGCAATCACATCGTCGCTGGACCAAAACGTTCGAGTCTGGGACTTGAACACGCGTCAGATTCTGCAAACCGAAGCCATCCAAGGTGCGCCGTTTAATTTAACGGTAAGTCCAGACGGTTTGTGGTTGGCGTTTGCTGTCTCCAACAATGTTCAACTTTGGAAGATCAGCCAGAACAAAATTACATACGACAAGACGTTGTCGTCTCATACAGACGAAGTGACCTCCATGGAGTTCCAAAGCGGTAGCGACAAGTTGGCGACTGCTGGGAAGGACAAGAAGGTGCTGCTGTGGGATATCTTCTCTGGAAAGCTTCTAACATCGTTGGAGAACACAACAGCTCCGGTGAAGGGGCCCATCGTTAATCTAGCCTTCCATCCGCAAAGCAATTTACTTTTGGCTGTGGATGAAGATGTTGTGGTTCGAGTGTGGGATGTGGACGCCAAAGAAGTGTATCAAAATTATGTGGCTAGCGCTGGTGCAGTGGTCGGGCGCTTTACATCCGATGGCTTGGCGATGGTCTACGCGGTAGCACCGGGACATCAGCTTGACCATTGGTTTTACCAAGGTTCGTTTAGTGTTAACTTTAAGGGTACAGGTCACACCGCAAAGGTGACACATCTGGACGTTCACCCTCAAAAGCCATGGGCTGTTTCTGGCGGGCAGGATACCACGGTCCGCTTTTGGGATCTGCCTTCAGCGCCAGGCGGCTCGGGTGGCTTGCGCGATACCTTAACGCAACACAAAGGCCGCATCACCGGGCTTGCTTTTCAACCCAACGGCCAAGGTATGTTGAGCGCATCGGTGAACGGACAGCTTCTGTTCTGGGGTTGTCCTTAGGTTGTTGATTAAGGGTTGGTTGGCTTGTGGTTGACCCGCCAGCGTCGGACGTTTCCGTCGCTGTGACTGGAGGCGATTTGGCCGACCTGAGTGGGGTGGAAGGCGACCCCAAAGACTGTCTGGGAGACAGAGGTGTCTTGCAGCATGTATGCAGTGTTGTTGATGGTCACATCCCATACGTGAATGCCGTTGTTGCTGTTGAGATTTTCGCTCCAGGCCAGGTTCTTGCTGTCGGAACTCCAGGCCAGCCGGTGGATGCGAGTGCCCACTGCAAAGGTGATGTACTCTGTAATCAGGTTGAAGGTGGTGGTGTTGTAAAGCCGGATAACATGAACAATCTGTCCGGCGTTGCTCCACAGAACGGCCAGGGTTTTTTGGTCAGGGCTGATGGCAAAGTCCCAAGGCAGCAAGGTGGGGTGGGAGAGGGTGTGTAGGACCTTTCTGGAGCTCACCTCCCACACAAGAAGTCGGCCATCCAGGCTCGCTGAAAGCGCCTCTCTGCTGTTGGAGAGAAAGGCCAGTTGGTGGATGGACTTGGTGTGTAGCGTAATGTTCTGTGACGTCCAGGTGGTGGTGTCCCACAGCTGGATGCCACCTTTGTTGTCGCCGGTGAGGAGTCGTTTCCCGTCGCTTTGGTAGGCGACTGCCATGCCCGGAGCGTTCAAGGGTAGACGTCGGATGCGCTTTCCGTTGGCAACGTTCCACACCGAGACGCTGCCCGAGAGATCGGAGGTCGCGAGGGTGTTGCTGTCTGGGCCGAAAGCAAGGCGGGTCACTGTGTTGGTGTGGGCGAGGGTTCGGACGGTGCTCACCACGTTTTGCAAGCCCCACAAACGAACCGAGTTGCCGCTTGCTCCAGCGAGGAAGCTTTGGTTGGGAGAATAAGCCACGTCACGACCAGCCGAGCTGGCGAGAGGATAGAACAGAATGCAGGCGTTGGTGCTGCACGATTCGTTGCTTTGACAGCAGTTCCCCAGGCAGCAGCGCTCTCCTGCCTGGCATGAACGGTTGCAAGCTCCGCAGTGATCCAGATTGGTGCGCAAGTCCAGGCATTGCCCGCTGCAGCACGTGGCTGCTCCATACAACACCGTGACATCGATGCGAGGAATGTTGGCTTTGGGCCTGCTGGTTCGACAGATGCTGGCGGATACGCTGTCATCCAGATCGATGACCACCGTGAGCTTTCCGCTGCTAACGGTCGACTTGGGTAACGTAATGGTGGTGCTGTGAGCCGGCGTCAGGTTTTCGTTGCACTGTGGCTCTCCGCCGCCGACTGTGCCAAGCACCTGGGTCCCAATCCGGATGGTTGCCTTCTCCTCTGGATTGTTGAAGTCTCCGTAGATGTCGACTTTGAGCTGCAGAGATTCAGCGGTGTTGGGCTCGCGTAGACCTGTGAACGCAAACTGTATGTTCTTTTCGCCATCGCGTGTGATGGGCAAGCTGATTGTTTTGGACGCGCTGGTGTCACCGCATGAGTTTCCGCATCGACCGCAGTGTTGTGAGCTTTCGTCTGGATCGGTGCAGACTCCATCGCAGCAAAGTTCGCCCACTTCGCAGGCGTTGCCACAGGCACCGCAGTTTTTGGTGCTGGTTTGGAGGTTGGCGCATTCATCGCCGCAGCAGGTGCTGGCGTTGGCGCTGCAGCATTGCCCATCGCAGCAGGTGAACGTGCCGCAAGAGAGGCCACATTCACCGCAGTTTTTGGCGTCTTCTTCGACCTCAACGCAGTCACCGTCGCAGCACTCTGAGCCGTCTTCGCAGCGTTTGCCGCACTGTCCGCAGTTGTTGGTGTCTCCAAGGATGTTGACACAGCCGTTGGTGCAGCATTGTTGTTGGTCGCCACAGCACTGGCCTTTGCAGCATGTTCCGGTCGAGCACGTTTGGTTGCAAGCTCCACAGTGCCGTGGGTCAATTTGTGTGGAAACGCAGCGACCGTTGCAGCACGACTCTCCAGAGGCGCAGCAGAGACCCTGACAGCAGGTTTCGTTGGCGCCACAGGCTTGTCCACAAGCGCCGCAGTGTTTGAGGTCACTCTTGGGGTTTACGCATGTTCCGTTGCAGCATTGTTGTCCAGGTGGGCATCGAACTCCACAAGCGCCGCAGTTGTTCATGTTGCGATCCAACTGGATGCAAATGCAATTGATTCCCCCTTGGCGTCCGCTGATGCAGTTGGGGGGACATTCTGTAAAAGGAGAGGGGCAGGTGCATTGGTTGTTTTGGCAGACGAGGTTGGGACCAAACGTCAGGCAATTTGCGTCTTCACGACATTGCAGAGTGAGGTTGAGGTAGCCACCGGTTTCAAGGTTGCCCGAACAGGCAAACAACAATCCAACAAAGCCGGCGAGAACAAACAGGCTACGAACCCACATGCGCAGGGGAAGAGGGGCCATCATTGTTGACTCCTCAAGAGTGTTTGGGCCGAGGCAGGTTTGCGCAGGGCCGTTTTGGGTTTGGAGTTGGCGGCAGGAGCAGGAAAGCGAACCTTGCAAGGGATGTTGTTGCGAGGACCGGGGGCTGACAAAAATACACCTGTCAATCCCAGCCCCAAGGCAACGGTTCCCAGGGCGATGCTGACGTAGCCTCCTGTGCGAAGACCGTTACCGAGCTGTCCAAGGCTCTGGTAGGTTCTGAAGCCAGTAATCGCATCTTGTTGAAGAGCTTCCAGCGCGGCGGTTTGGTGCGAACTGGCGGCGACGTGCAAGACGATGGACGCGAGCAGCGCCGCGGTCCCGACTCCCACTGTGCTCCAACTCAGGACCTTGTAGGTCTTCTCGGTGTTTTTCTTCTCAGCCCATAGCAAATACGCAGGGTCTCGTTTCAGTACCATCGACAAGCTGTTTTCCTTGTTGGGTTCCGTCTGGATGCTTTGCTCTGCAGGAATGTAACAGGGCTTCTGGATGCGAACGTTGTATGTCCCTTTCTCCAGAGGGAGTGAGAGCTTGGTTTTGCCTCGCAGCTTCCTGTCAATAAAAACATCGGCACGAGGTGGAAGGCTTTCAACCCGAAGAATCGGAATTGTGGGAGGTCGTTGAAACAATTGCGCTACAGGTTTTCCTGCCTGCACCACGATGTTGCGTTTCTTGGCCGGGCGGTGGGGGTACTTTACCGTGAGCTGGTAGCGACCCAGAGGCAGCTGCAGGCTCCAAAGAGAGCCGACACGTGAGAGCTTGTTCTCCAGGCCTTCGCCTTTGAGGGTCATGCGGGCCTTGGGGTCGTTGGTGACGATGCTGACGCTTTCGTAGGGCGGCGTGAACAAACGGGTCTCTTGGTCGTTGCGCTGGAGAACAAGAGACTTGGAGGCTGTGACCACAGGGCTCAACAGATAGGTGACTTGGATGCTGTAAGGGCCTGGACGCAGCCGCACCGTCCAAACGGTTCGCAGCTCACACCGGTTCCATTGGTAGCCTTTGACACAGATCTTGGCGCGCGGGTGGTTCGAGATCACAACCAGGGTTGCGTACCCAATGCGGTTGCGTATCTGACGAATCCTGCGTTGGGTTTGTTTGCGGATGTCTTGATCGTCGTAGAGGCGTTGTTGGTTGTGGTATTGCAGCCAGATCAGGGCTTGTTCCAACAAGTATGACCGACGGTTTTGTTGGGTTTGCCTCTTGGCTGCGAGTTCGTAACAAATGGCTGCGTTTCGCAGAGAGCGGGCTTTGCGAGAGCGGTTGGGGCCAACATTGGACAAACGTCTGGCCTGACGAACAAAGCAAGAAGCCGCTCGTTGGAACTTCTTCTGTTCAAACAGCGTGCGGCATTGCGCTTGCACCATTCTTGGGAGAAGGAGCAGGACAAGGCACAACAGAGCAGCCCCATACAGAGACCCTGTTGGTTGAACTTGGTCCGATCCCACGCCCCAGGTAACAATCATGCCGTGACATACTCACAAAGAATCGAGCCCTTCCACATACAAGCCACCGCAGAAACAAACCGCTCCGGTATAGGGTAGAAGGCTCACACACAAGTAGCTTTCTCAGCGACGTCGCTTTTGACAGTAGCTCGCCGACGGTTCCAAACCATATCGTTTTTTCCGCCGTAGGGTCAAGGTGATGCGCTTTTGTTTTCGGGGGCGGAGTGTCACACGACAGCGATAGAACCCTGGTGCTTTGACGGTCAAGCGAAGAGTTCGGCGTTTGGGGAGCACGACACAGTGCTGATTGGCCAGACTGCGCTTTTTCTTCTGGTAACTCAGTTGGAAGGTTTGACCTTTGGGGTGAAGGTCGAGCACCAGCTGTCTGGCAGACAGGGGGGATGCTTCCTGGCTACGTTGGCAAACCAGGACGTCCGCTTTGGGCCCGCAAGCCCATGTTCCAGAACGTGAGCAGTCTCCCTGGCGAATGGTGCATGACTTCCCTTTCTTGGCGAAGGGCTCGTCAATGGTTCCATCGCAGTTGTCGTCTTTGCCGTTGCACAGCTCTTCTTGAGGCGTACGTTCACCTTTGCAGGGGCCGTATTGGTTGTTGCGGCACGTCTGCAAACCGACCTTGCAGTTTCCTTTGTTTTTGGTGTTCTCAGGTCCCGTGTAGCAAACGCGGACGCTGCCTTCTTTGCAGGAGGTTTGTACGGTGGGGTGCTGGTTGGAGTTGTCCGGTGGTGGAGGCTGTGGGGTCATCCAACGGTACACAAGAAGTCCTGTGACCAAGAGCAGCACCACAAACAAGACCAGAGCGAGGCGCGACATGGCCTTGGCTGAGGACACAGAGTGGGTGTCAACTGTGGTGGGCATGGACTCACCCTGAAATGCCCGGGTGATGGTTTCAGGATCGGGCCGCACCGCGATGTTGATGGTGCCAGGCTCTGGGGGAAGGAGCGATGTTAACGAGGCATCCAATGTCTCGCCCAGACCAATCGCAGCAGCCGTGTCTTCCGCGGCCTCCGGTTGGAATGGCTCCATCGCGGGGAGCGTCTGGGCCAACGCAGCTTTGGGGATCAACGCCTCACGGAGAGCGTTGGAGAACTCGGCACAAGAAGCAAAACGATCGGCGGGATCTTTGGCGATGCTTCGCAAGATAACATCAGCGAGAGGGAGTGAAATGGCCGGATTAAACTTGCGAGGATCGGGCGGCTCCGTGTTGAGAATGGACACCACCAGCTCTTGTGTGCTGCCTCGGAACGGAGGGTGCCCAGAGGCCAAAATGTACAGGCAGATGCCGAGGCTGTAGATGTCAGCCGCCGGACCTGCGTTTTTCATGGAGTTGACCTGCTCGGGGGCCATGTACCGGAGCGTTCCCATGACCATGTCGGTCTTGGTCTGGTTCTCTTCCATGTCGTCGAGGATCTTGGCCAAACCAAAGTCGGCGATCTTTGGTACGGGAAACCCTTTGTCCCAGTGTATGAGCAGGTTTTCCAACTTGAGGTCACGGTGGACCATGTTGTTGGTGTGGGCGTATTCCATTCCCTCAAGTACGGGCATCATCAGGTGCAGCAGGTCGTTTCCTTTGACAGGCTGCTGTGTACGTTGGAGCATGTCGTGGAAGCTCTCACCTTCCACCCACTCCATGATGATGCTGGTGAGGCCGCTGTGTTGGCATGTATCGAGGAGCTCGACGATGTGAGGGTGATGCAAGCTGCCCTGGATCTTGGCTTCACGCAAAAATCGTTGGGCTAGAGCTTGATCTTCGGCGATATGAGGCAGCAAGATCTTGGCTGCAACGGGCTTGTCATCATCGACGTCCCAAGCTTGAAACACCCAGGCCATCCCACCCTGGCCGACCTTCGCTTCCAGCAAGTAGCGAGAAAAGACAACCTTCCCCAAAAGGGTGGAGCTGCTGAGTTGGGGCGCGTTGTGATGGGACGTCATTCTGCTGCCGCTCCTTGTCGCTGACGTCGTCGAAAACCTAGCACGGTCAATCGGTTGCCTGATCGTTAGGGTGAAGGCCAACGTGCGAAAGGGCGGCACTCACCGGTAGGGTTGGTTGTAAGGGCTTCTGAAAACCGCACTGCATTGTAGCCGGGTTGTCTCTTTTCTTCAAATCTTCTCTGTCCTGGCCCAGCGTCAGGCTGAAACCAGACTTGGATGAAGCCATTCCCTGTTCAGAGAAGAACCCATGTTTCACCCAAAAGTTCCTTGTTGTTGGAGTGGTCAGAGTTGAAAGATTCCTTCAAAAGGGAGAAGGATGGGGGTGGCTCCGTACGAGCGGATCTCGGCCATCATGTCGGGCAAGTTCACGCTGGGTAGAGTGCGAGGTTCCTTGTGATAGGGAGAGAAGAACCAGTCCCAATGACAGGGCATGACATACGTGGGTTGGAGGATCTCCATGGCCCGTTTGACGAAGTCTTTGCGGTACTGGCGACCGATGGCACACAAACAGACAATGTCGGCCTGGTGCCCGAGCATTTCTTCTTCGATGAAATCAGCAGAGTCCACATGGACGATGCGCAGACCAGCGATCTCAATGTACCAATTCAGGACAAGCCCACAGAGCAACTGACGGTAGCGTGGAGGCCAGGGCGGTGGCTCAGTGATATTGCCAGGTAGGGGCTGGTAGTTGAAATAGATTCTACCGTGCAGCGAAGGGATGCCTTTGAGCGTAGCTGCACCGCTTGCAATGGTCTCGTGTCCTCGGGTTTCAACCAGTTGAGATTCAGGCAAGCCTGCTGCCCGCGCGACATTGCAGGCCGAAGGTGAGCCGATGAAGCGAGCGCCTGTTTGTTGGCACAGCACCGGCGCGTCGAGGACATGGTCAAAGTGAGCGTGGCCGATCATCACATCGTCGGCGTGGGGCAACACCTCCTGGATGAGCGCTGCGTTCGGAACCAAAGGACGAAACAGCGTTGTCCAGACGCCTGGGCGGGTAATGTAAGGATCGATGACCAGGGTTCGATCATCGCCTTCGACCACAAACCCTGCTGTTCCCAAGTAGCGCAAACGCAGACGAGCTTCGGGGTTGCGGTCTTCACGGTGGTAGAGGTCGGCAGGGACACGCTTGAACATGGGGAGCCTCCGTACCATGTTGATGTTGTCTTTCTCAACTGTAGTATAAGGGAGGCGGAGCTTAAAAACACTCACTTTGGCTTGTTCAAAGAACGATCTCCCTCGTTCGTTGTTGAATTTGATTGTTTTTCATTCCGACTCTCTCAAGGAGCAACGCCTCAAGATGACTCCGACCTCCTCGTGGAGAGGCCCGTTGGTGTCGGCTTTGTTGGCTTGCTGCTAAATGTTTGGGTTTGTTGAGGCTGGTTTGTTCACAAAAAAGGAACGCTGATGAAGTCCAAGTTGCTCGTCTCTGTGTTGGTTGTTGTGTCCATTCTTGTGATTGTATTGGGAGGGATCCTGGGCTACATCGTTTCCAGCAAGCCCTATGTCACACCTCTCCCCAAGAGCATGCGTTTGCCCTTGACGTTTCCTCGTCCTCTCGGTCCCACCAACGTTGCACTTACTGCCTTCATCAACAGCAAGAAGCTTGAAACAATGGGTGATGCTGCCTACAAGTGGGGGCAGATTCTGGAGCCTCACGGTTGGTTCAGACATGTGGGAGAAGCGGAGAAAGAAAGCAAAAAGCACGAAAGCCTTCGCCGAACGTTTCGATCATTACTGGACAAGGGCGGGTGCTTGCGACGCATGGACCCGAAGGACCCTAACGGTCTGCGTTATCTGCATATGATCTACATGGCGAAGATCGTACAGTACACAGCGTTGCTGCAGGCTCAAACGGGGAAACCTGATGCAGCCGCGAAGGAGCTTCATTGGCTTCAACAGCACATGATGCGGCAGATCCAAAGGTGCGACAAGCCCTTGATCATGTTGATGGTCTGGATCGCTGGCTCCAAGCTTCTCCTTGCTGCACAGAGGAAGGTGGCAACACACCCCAAGCTTTCGGAGGCCTTGCTCCTACAAGTCATGAAGTCGTTGGACAGGTGGGCGCATCGGTTTGTGAGTCCCGTTCCTGACACTCTTCGCTCCGAGCTTGGCCTGATCCGGTTCTCCTTGGCAAATCCCTGGCGAGGATTCAATCGACCCACGTTTGCTGTGTGGCCATGGTGGGATTCCAGCAACACCAGGGAGCTTGTGTTCGCACAATTCCGCTCGTTCCTCTACAGAGTTTCTCTGCCCTATGGCCGAAAGGCGTGGACTCGGACAAGCGTGGACAGGCAAATTGATGAGATCATTCGGGTCCGGGAGGATGCGAACAACCTGCTTCGACTTCGATTCTACAACTGGTTTGGGTTTGCTATCTTCATCAAAGGTTTTCGAGGGGTCATGAAGTACAATTGGAAGTGGCACCAGCAGCGGTGCTTTTTGGCGGCCAGCCAAGCCTGGATGTACGATGTGTACAAGGCCCGCTTTCAACGAAAGCCGTCTGGCGTTTCGCGTAGCATCAACCCCCTGACAAAGAAGCCTTTTGGTACATTTGCATCTTCTTCCAACGAATGTGACCTGGACGATCCGATCAAAAAGTCCAACCTGTTCCAAGGGGAGCGAACCCATGTGAACAAGTGGCTTCCCAGTCATGCCACAGCTGCCAAAGTCCGGAAACGTCGGAAGAAAAAGTCTCTTCGAAGGAGTGCCAAGAAAAAGAAGAAAGCTCGCAACGCCAAAACAAAAGTCCAGCCAAAAGCAAAGTCCAAGTAGGGTCGCCTATGCTGCTGGGGTGGAGGTGTCTTTTTGGGTTTGGTCCTGGTCCATGTTGATGGAGAGAAGGCTGTCCCACTGAGTGGTGTAGCAAGGGGAGCGAAGAGCTTGCCTCATCTTCCAATGAGTTGGACCCAACATGCTGCCGAAGAACAAGGAGCGTCGGCCGTGCTTGCGCTGAAGCTGATCGACAAGCTCCATCATTTCTACTTCATGTTGGTGGGCTTGGGGATCATGCCAGAGTGAGAGCTGTGAGTGATCTCGCAGCTGCAAACCTGTGACCATCACGCCAGCTTTCCGGTAGGGGATTCCAGGTTCGTACAAGGCTTGCAACAGGCGGCCCGTGTACTGCAAGAACGTGGGAGTGTGAGCGTTCGCCTCAGGCAAGGCGACACTCTGGGACCAGCGTTGGGTGGGGCGTCGTTCTTTGCGTCGAGGACGTGACAAAAACACATGAAGGTGCTGCGCCACTTGCCCGTGGTCTCGAAGTTTTTTGGCCAACTGTGCGGTGTAAGTTGCGACCGCTGCTTGGAGACCCTGCAAGTCGCTGACGCCCCGTGGAAAAGAGCGAGAGCAAACCATCGATTGTCGCGGAGGCGGTTGCTGTTCCAAGGGAATGCATGGTTCCCCTCGTAACTCTCGAACCGTACGCAGCCCCTGGATGGTGAGGTTCTTTTGCACCCACCCATCTCGGGCATGGGCGAGCTGACAGGCGTTGTGTATCCCCCATTTCCCAAGCAAGATGCCATAGCGAGGGCCAATGCCCCAAATGTCTGTCACGGGCGTCTCACGCAAGAGTTGGCGGCACGCCTGCTCACTCTCCAAGGCAAACACACCAGTGGAGCGCTTGGCCTTTCGGTTGGCGAGCTTGGCCAGGGTTTTGGTGGGACCGACACCGATCGACACAGGGATACCGATCCAACGCCAGATGCGGTCTCGTAGCCAGTGACCTATCTCTTCCCATGAACGACCTCGCAGCGTTGTAAGATCGAGAAAGGCCTCATCGATGGAGTAGACCTCAACTTGGGGAAACCAACTCTCCAAGAGCTGCATGATCCGGGAGGAGAGGTCTCCGTACAGAGCATAGTTTGAGGAGAACACGGCAGCGTTGTGGGCTTCCAGCTTGTCACGGCAGTGGAAGAAGGGTTCTCCCATTGGAATGCCCAACGCTTTGACTTCGTTGGAGCGAGCTACGACGCAGCCGTCGTTGTTGGACAGTACTGCGACCGGGCGTTCGTACAGATCGGGACGAAACAATCGCTCACAAGAGACATAAAAGTTGTTGCAATCGACCAAAGCAAACCAGCGAGACATTTCTGTGCGCTCTCTTTTCTTTGGTGGGTGGAATCATTCAGTTCCAACATCCTTGTTGTAAGGGGCGCTGTCTTGGTTATTGAATGGTGTGGATGGCGTACCGCACCACACCCCACACCCGAAAATCCATTTCGCCGGTGATAGGGATGGAACGATACGCTGGATTGGCTGGATCAAGCCGAGGACGAGTGTCACGTGTGATCAGTCGCTTGACTGTAAATTCACCGTGCAACACCGCAACAATCACGCAGCCATGGCGGATAGGCGCGGCTCGATCGACGATCAAAAGGTCACCCGATAGGATCCCTGCCTCGATCATGGAGTCGCCTTCCACGCGAACAAAAAACGTGGCAGCCGGACGCTGAATTAAGAGGTCATTCAGGTTTAAACGTTCTTCCATGGCACACTCGGCTGGGGAAGGAAAACCTGCAGGAAGTTTCGTAATGTACAGGGGGTAGGTTAACTTCGGCTCTCCCGCCTCCAACGTCTCGGCTTCGGGTTCGGCGGCCATGATCTGACAAACGCGCACAACAACCCCTCCTCTATAGCAAGCACCGTTCACAAAGGAAACCAATCTTTGAACATGATCGTATGTTCAGTGCTGAACATACTGCCAAGAAGAGAGAAACGTCAACCCTTTTTTGCTGTGACTTTCTGGGGGAGAGCGATCGAAAAGAGAGCCAGCCAGGCGGACTTGCACCTACCTGGAGTTGGTTTAGCGAAGCGGCTTGTACGTATTCAGTCGTCGCCACCGTCGCTTTTGTCGTTTGTAACTCCAGGACTTACGGCTGCGTCGACAGCGACTTCGATGGGTCCAACGCTGCCACTTTCGACGCCAAGGTTTGTGACTCCAACGACGGCGGGGTAGCAAATAGCGACGCTTGGAGCGTTTGCGTTTGGTCGGAGAACCACATCGTTGCTGGTTGCGGTGAGGAGCTTGTGCCGTCACTTCTTGTGTTGGTTCGGAGGGAGCCAGGCGGACAACTCGTGGCGAGTTACGACGTTGCAGCAGCGCATGAATCTCGCGCTCTACCTTGTGGCGACGATGCTGCTGGACAACGCCACGTTGGAGGAAGTCACCCTCTTGGGCTGTGGTTGGCAGTGAGGAGCGATGCACCACATGAGTCCGTTGGGAAGATAGCCACAAGACTGCGCAGGTGCCTTCCCAGCGATCCAGCCAGCCGGTAATCGTTTGTGTGGCTACCTTCGGGCAGGCCTGAGGTTGGGATGCCATCTTTGCGTGATGGTGACAACCAGACAGGAGACAACAGCCCAGCCACAAGAGAAGGAACAGACCAATCTTGTGTGAAGAGGAAATACGGTACGAATCGTGGTGGAAGGGAGGGGTTTGCAATAGCATGAGAACATTCTCCAAAGGAAAGAACCAAGAGAAGAATGTCGCAATGTCTCGGATGCTTCTGGACTATCGCCATGCCGGGAGTTTGCTAACAGGTGGGAACTTCTCGGATGCAAGGTGAACCTTTCGGGTCTGCCATGGATGTGTAGGCAGAGCGAGGCCATGAAGTTACACCATGAGCGGTGCGCTTTCTTCGTTTGAATTGTTGGGAAAGAAAGCTCAGACTTATGGGACAGTAGAGTTGTTACAGCGCTTGGTAAGAAAGCGTTGCAGACACAGAATGGAACATCAAGACTTTGAAACATGTCGTCTCTTAGAAACAGTGGGAACATAGTCCGGGACTACGTTCGGTACAACGATATGCCTCTCTGTCAGGAACGTTCCACCCTCCAACCCAGTTCCCAATCCAGAAGGGAGGGGGGTTGTAATGGGAAACGTTCCTCGTGTCAAGACTTTTGTGACTTTGTGAGGGAAGTGGAGTTATAGCCAACCTCGATCGGCAAACGAGACATAGTCTTGGTCACCAAGGACGATGTGGTCGATCACTTCCATGCCGAGGAGTTGAGCCATTTGTTGCAGACGTTCTGTGAGCGTCCTGTCGTCGCGGGAAGGTTCGGGATTGCCCGAGGGGTGGTTGTGGATCAGGAGCAAGCGTACGGCTTTCTCCCGTAGCGCTGGGGCGAATACATCTTGGGGAGTGAGCGGGCAGCGGTTGATGCTACCTTGCGCGATGCGATGTTGCTTGAGCACACGGTTCTTTTGGTCGAGGAGGAGAAGCCAAAATGTCTCTTGCTCGTACCCAGAGAGACGAGGGGCGAACGCTTCAAACACCATCCGCGATGATGTAAACGATTGCCCGCGCTGGATCGGCTGTTCGACCAACCTGCGGCCCAACTCCAAAGCTGCATGAATGGCAGAGGCTTTGGCTGCGGTGATGCCAGGGGTTTGTGTTAACTCCAGAACTCCTGAACGCTCCAACTCACGGAGCGAGCCAAACTCTCGCCTCAGGGTGCGCGCTTGCTCTAAGGGGGTGCCGCCCACGCGGCTGGATGTGCGTAACAAGAGCGCAAGTAGCTCGTCTTCACTGAGCTGTTGCATGGTACGGACGGAGAGGTGCTCAAGGTCTTGAGGTGGCGGGGCTGGCGGGCGAGAACGTGTGGTAGGAAGGGGCAGTGAAGATGACATTTGTGGGTTGGGGAGAGAGGGTGGGGCTTCGAAGAAAGCAGTCATGGAGAAACTCCTGTGGGTCTTGGAAGGTGGGGTTGAGAGGAGCAACGGAAGGACTTTCCTCTAAAAAAGGAAAGCAAAGAACAGAAACGATGGCCACGTTGTTACAAGCGTCAGACCAGGTTTCTGAAAAAGAGAGAACTCCCTGACTTTGCAAGAGAGTACCAAGGCAAAGGGACGGGGCCGAACTGAAATGTGCTGGAAAGTTTGTATCCTTTTTGTACACAAGTGTCTCATAACCTTACACCTGCGTTTGAAGGAGTTGGGCGCATGGGTTTGGAGGGGGAGATGCTTCTGGGTGTACACCGGTTGGAAAACAAGATATGGTGTGCCGCGTTTCTTTCAGGCTTGACAGCATCGTT
The DNA here is from genome assembly GCA_006226375.1 of Deltaproteobacteria bacterium. Taxonomy (GTDB): domain Bacteria; phylum Myxococcota_C; class UBA6777; order UBA6777; family UBA6777; genus M3003. The sequence continues at coordinate 34,622 of SBHC01000038.1, forward strand.
GTAGAACGAATGGAATGTTGCCGGGTTGGAAAGCTCTGGCATTTGATTTGGATTGGACAGCAGAGGAGATGTTCGCGTGGTTAAGATTTTGATGGAACCATTTTCCAAGGCGTTGATTGTGGAGTCCCCCCACGCTGTGTTGGATGGAGCATTGCGTGAGGTCGGGATTGAGCCGCACCGCATCGATAAAATGCCGGACGAGCAAGCGTTGATTGATGCGATTAATGATCTTGGTGCGCAAGTGCTGTTCAAACGAAGTCGAACGCAAATCACTCGCAAGGTTGTGGAGTCCTGCCCAAGCTTGCATGCGATTCAACTGTGCAGCATCGGCACCGACTCCATCGATCTACAAGCCTGCGCAGAGCACGGACTTCTGGTGTTCAATGATCCAGTATCCAACGGCCAGTCTGTGTTGGAGCTTACCATTGGTCACTTGGTCGCGCTCTCCCGCCGGCTCTACGAAACCAACAACATCTCTCACAGCAACCGCTGGGAAAAGAATGCCACGCGGCGCTATGAAATTGCTGGGAAAAAATTGGGCCTTGTCGGTCTGGGGAACATCGGACGACACATCGCTCGGGCTTGCGAGGCGCTGGGGCTGAAGATCTCCTTTTACGACAATCGACCTGTCGCTCAAGAGGTTGGTCTGGAGATGGGTTGGACCCGTCGCTCCAGCCTAGAGGACCTCTTCGCTTACTCCGACATGGTTTCGGTGCACACGTCGGCCCATGATTATCGTGGCCGCAGCAACGAAGGGTTGCTTGATCCCTACTTGGGTCAGCTAGGGGCCAAGTTGGAAGGTGACTCCCCCCGGATCTTCCTGAACTTGGCGCGCGGAAACCTGCACTCCGCCGAGTCGCTTTTGGAAGCTGTTCAGAGTGGAGCCATCCGAAAGGCTGCGGTGGATGTTTACCCTGAAGAGCCACCCCCCGGTGTGAAAGAGTGGGACAACCCCTACGCCAATGAACCTCGGATTGTGTGCACCCCACACATTGGTGGCGCGACTGCTGAAGCACAGCCGCGTATCGCTCGCCGTGTCAGCACCACCATGGAGCAATTCTCCCGGTATGGGTCGTTGCGCGATTGTGTGTTTGCACCGCGAATGACGTTGAGCCTTACAGAACAAGCACGTGGGCGAGCGCTGCTTGCCGTCGTTCACTCGACATCCCGAGGCACCAAAAAAGCCGTGGATGACGCGATCTATCAGGCTGAAGTCAGCAACCTGGGCTCCACGCACCGCGACTTCGACATCGGCGTTGCTTACGACCTGTCGGTGCTGGATCGTCCTTTGAAGTACGATGAACTGACAGACCTGATCGAGCAAGCCAAAACTCTCGCCAACGACCCGAACGCTATCCGCGCAGTCCGTCAGGTTGTTGTTCCCGAAGATGGCTGGTAAACCTTAGCTTTCTCCCCACTTTTCTCACGTTTCTCCCCCTGTCTCATTTGTACCCCATTCCTATTTTGGAATACTTCTGGATTAAAAAGGGAAGTGTCTCTTGCCTGGGATTGCAAACCCAGGTTCAGGGGAAGTGCTTCTTTTGAGGAAGATGGATTGTACGAGGAGGATGAAGGTCGCCTGGGGGAAGACCCCAGGTTCAGGGGAGGGATTAGCGGCAGACGTTGACGCCACCACCAATGGGGGCACAAGATGGGCTGGCAGGTGCGCCTTTGAGCGCGGAGCAGTCCGCTTTGACCTTGCATGTCGGACGACAGACTTGCTGCCCGTTGATTTGCGCACAGGCTTCGCTACCTGCAGGCTTCATGAAGGTGCTGCACTGGACACCACCGGCTGCAAGGCATGGTGGATCTTGTACATTCAGGAGGACCTCAGCGCTCTTCTCAAACTTGGTGCAGTTTTGGTCCAGGCAACGTTTGACGTAAAGAGGATACTGGCCTGCGTACTTGATCTTGGATAGGTCAATCGTTGCGTTGAGTTGGGTTGCAGAGCTTGAGGTTCCCACCAACGGGTTAAGGGTATCGTTGTTGAAGATGATGAAGTCACCCTTGACCAGGTTGGAGCCCACAATGCTGACTTGTTGTTGGTCGTTTCCACGGAACGCAACGGGCGGAGTCACGCTGGTGGCCACTGGCGGCGGCGGCGGCGTGAGTTGGAAGATACCCGGCTGGCTCTTCTCACCCGTGGGCAGAGCCACACGGAACTGGTAACCACCCGAAGCAAGGCCGCTCAAGTTGAAGGTTCCATACACGTACGTGGAGTACGTGTAGTTGATGGAGAACTTGCTGGAATAGTCCTTCTTGTCGGGGCCAGTTATGGTTACTGTGGGGTTGGTGCTGCAGCGGCTGGTGCCTGTACAGAAACCATCGCCGTAAATGTAAAGGTAGGTGCTGTTGGACTTTCCTACCTGAATGGAGGCCGGGCTCAAGTAACGGATGGAGGGCGGCGGGAGCGGCTCTGCAAAGATGGGCACGATGTTACTCTTGACGCCGTTGTCTTCCACGTAAACCATGTAGGTTCCAGCCTTAATGGTGCGGAAGTCTACGCTGGTCATGGTGATCTGACCGCTGGTTTGGAAGGAAGACGAGACCAACTTGCTGTCAAGGAACACCTTGCTGTTCGCGGTGAAGCCCGTACCTTGAATGATAACGCTATTGTAGAAGGAGCCACGCTTCAGGCTGTGGAGAGAAAGCTGCGTGATCGTAAGCGTTTGGTTGGGATCAAAGACGGAGAAGGGAACTTCTGTCGTCTTCTTGCCGTTGCCGTTGTCCACATAGATGTTGGTGGTGCCTTTGGTGCTGAAGTCGATGGGATCCTTGGTCACAATCTCTTTGCCCGACTTGTACACAATATCGAGCTTCTTGGTTCCGTAGTAGATGCTGGCTTTGTTGGAGAAGTTGTCACCCTTGATCGTGAGGGTCTTTTTCTCGCCAACCTTGGCGTACGAGGGAACAATCTGGGACAGGTACGCATCGGGTGGCGGAGTGACCAAGAACTTCAACGCAGCGCTCTGGGTCTTGCCACAGGGGTTGCCTACTTTGACGTCGTACTCTCCGGGTTTGAAGCCGGTGAGGTCCATGTCCACTGTCAGGTCGTAGCAGTAGTCGTTGGTGGACGAGAGACGACAGTTGGTCGCCTGTACTTTGCCGTCGAGGTACGCGATAGAACCCGGTCGGAAGTAGTTGGGATAGTTGTAGTACATCAGCGTGCTGACAACAGTGTCGGCTGCGCCCACGGCCGGACGGATCTCGCGGATGCTTGGTACATCCGTGTTGTTCCGAATCGGGAAGGGAATGGTGCTCGACTTCGCCGAGGGGCCGTTGGTGATGTACACTTGGTACGTGGTCAAGCTGAGGTTTTTCTTCAGCACTTTGAAGGTCATCTTGGTGCCGTTGGGGTCGATGGTCAGCTTGAACTCGGGGTTCGTGGGGTTCGCTTCGTACACTGTTGAGCCAAAGTAAAGCTTGCTGGCGGGCACAAAGTTGCGGCCTGTGACCAGCACGTCGGCGTCACAACCGAGGCTCCATCCACCTGGTGTTATGGCGTCGATGGAGGGGGTCGGGTGGGTGATGGTCAGCTTGAATGGCTTGGACTTGCGGTCATCCTGGGGAGTTGCGCCAGGGTTGACAACGTATGCGTCAAAGTCACCGGAGGTCCAGGTTCCCTTTGTGGTGTCAATCACAACTTCCAGATAGGTGGAGGAGCTGCGCTGACGGTTGATGGTATACTCCGTCTTGTCAATGAAGAACTTCGCGGTCTTCGGATCGAAGCGGCTTCCGTAAATCGCCAGAGTGGTGACCGTTCCGATGTACACGTTGAAAGGAAGCACCCGGTCGATGGTCGGGGTCGGGTTGGTTCCAATCACGTTGAAGATCTGTTCTTGGGACTTCTTGCCGTCAGGGTTGCGTACATGGACCTTGTATTCACCGTCTTTGTAGCCGGTCAGGTCCAGTTTGCCGTCCACCTGGATCTCGTCGCGACGAATCCGCTTGGAGGGAATGTCTTTGCCATCGAAGACGATGATGGCGCCCTCTGCAAAGGCTGTTCCGTGCACGCTGAAGTCGATCTTGGTGTCTGCTTTTCCGTTCGGTGGGTTCAACACGTTCAGAACGGGCGGAAGCAGGTCGTCCAACACTTTGAACTTGAGTTGAGTCGCTGCAACGCGACCACCGGGGCTGCGTACGCCGATCTCGTATTCTCCGACAGGCGTTTGGCTCAGGTCGAGGGTTGCAACCAGCTCCGTTTCGCTCTTGAAGGTGGTCTTGAGTGGTGTCTTGGCAAACAACACTTCGGAGGTGCTCACGAAGTTCTTTCCAATGACTTTGACTTCCACCGACTTGATACCAGCAAAGGAAAACTCTGGATCCAGTTTGGTCAGCTCGGGAGTGGGAATGTCGAGGATCTTGAACGCTGTGCCCGCAGACTTTTCGCCGCTGGGGTTCATCACGCTCAGGTTCTCGTCTCCAGGAGTTTGACCACCCAGGTCAAGGCTAGCCTTCAGCTCTTGCTTGCTGACGAAGGTTGTTTCGTACTCTTTGGGTCCAAGGACAATTTTGGCGCCTGCAGCAAAGCCGTCACCCTTGACCACAACATCGACCACCGTCTCGATGGTTCCTTGTGCAGGAGTGACCGAGGCAACGGTGGGTTTCAGGTAGAGGTCTTTCATGACCTCGACAGTGACGCGGTCGGTGGCTACGGCCTTGCGGGAGTCGGTGACTTCCAGCTCAACGATGTAGCGGCCTTCTTTGTCTGTCTTGAAGGTGGGCTTTGCGGTGTTTGGCTTTTCAATGTTGGCCTGACTGCCATCGGGCTTGGTGACAAAGCGCCACTGGTAGGTGAGCTCTCCACCGTCTGGATCTTTACTCTCTGAGCCATCCAACTGAGCTTCTTCACCGGGCTCTTTGCGTTGGTCTAGGCCTGCGTTGGCAACGGGTGGGGTGTTCTCGCCTTCTTTCACTGCCACAGTGATTTCTACAGACTTTTTCGAATTGGTGCCGTCGCTAACTTCGAGTTGGACTTTGTACTCGCCAGCTACATCGGGAACAAAAGATGTTTTGGCTTCTACTGCGCTGACGATGGTGGCCTGGCTGCCATCGGGGATGGAGGTCAGGGTCCATTTGTAGGAGAGGAGTTGGTTTTCTGGGTCGCTACTGCTTGTACCGTCCAGATCGATCTTTTGGCCAATCGTGGCATCCGTAGGAGTCACGCTGGCAATGGCGAGAGGGGGGTTGTTTTCTAGGGGGGTTCGGCACTTTTTGCCGCGGCACTCCAAACCTTCTACACATTCAGAGGTTTGTTCGCAGGCCTGGCCCAGAACTTTTCCATTGTCCGAAGATGCGCCACACCCTGGTAACAAGGCAGCGGCAGTCACCACAAACAGTAGCCCCATGAGCGGGGCTACCCATCGCCAAACGGTTTGCTTCCATCGATTCATCTTACTCTCCCTACAACTATGAAGTGCTATGACACAAAAATAGCCAAAGCGTAGGCACACTTTGGCTCTGGGCACGAATACGTTCTATGGATGTTGTGCGAACAATACATTGAAAACATGCAACAAAACCTATACTTACTTTCTGACATCCGGTACAGCAAACGAACAAGTGTTTGCCTCTATGCTACGCGGAATGTACACGCATCTCAATTGTGGAAGGATAAAGCAACAATCCAAAAAAGAAAAGGGTTTTTTTTGAAAAACCGTTCCTACAACATGAGTTGGGTGAATCCGTGAGCGCCTCAGTTTGGACTCTCAAGAAAGTCGGATGCAACGTCCCTGTGTCCTCTGTTATGGTTTAGACCGTTTTTATCACAGTTGCGTTACAGCATAACGAACAAGATCGTTGGTCGAGGGCCACAAATAAGACGTCTGACACAGGCTGAAGTGTGACAACAAGGAGACAAAAAAGAATGAGACGATACCTCCCGTTGAGTTTGGGCGCGTTGGTGGCGCTGTTGCTTGGGTTGGCTGGAGCCCAAGGTGCGATGGCACAAGGGTTTTTGATCCCCACAGATCGCCGCATCGCGCCCCTCGCGATCAAGTACCACAGGGTCCAAGTTAAGATTCGTGACCGCGCAGCGCAAACCCGTGTGGAACAAGTCTTTGTGAATTCCACCTCTCGCGTGTTGGAGGCGACCTATATCTTTCCCCTTCCTGCGAACGCGACCATCTCCAACTTTGTGTTGTACATCAACGGGAAAGCCACCAAAGGGAAGGTCTTGGAGAAGGGGCGAGCAGCAGCCATCTACCAGTCCATCGTGCGTCGTATGCGTGATCCCGGCTTGTTGGAGTATATGGGAGGACGGCTGTTTCGGGCCCGCGTGTTCCCCATTCCTCGCAAAGGTGAGCAAAAGATCTCCATTTCTTTCACCCAGATTGTGTCGTACCGCAACGGGATGCATCGGTACGTCTACCCACTCAAGACACCCCACAAAGTGGTGCGCACCCAGAACGACTTCACCATGTCGCTGCAACTGCAGACTCGCACGCCCCTCAAGAACGTGTACTCACCCACCCATCGGGTGTCTGTGGCCCGACGTGGGGAGCGGAAGGCGATTGTTGGTTTTGAGAAAAACCAAGCTTCTCTGAACCGTGACTTTGTTCTCTTTTACTCGGTGTCGCCCAAAGCCATTGGGATGAACGTGTTGACCCACCGGGTGAAGGGTCAGAACGGTTACTTCTTAATGATGGCAACGCCCAAGGTCTCGTATGGCTCCAGCGAGATTGTTGGGAAAAACATCACCTTCGTGCTTGATACCTCTGGCTCGATGAGCGGGAAGAAGATGAAGTGGGCGCGGCGTGCGCTGCAGATCTGCTTGGGCAAGCTTAACCCCAAAGACCACTTCAACGTCGTTCGATTCTCCACCGATGTTGAAGGCCTCTTTCGCGGTCTCCAGCCTGCCAACATTAGCAACATCAAGAAAGCCCAGGCGTTTGTAAAGCGTATGGAAGCCGCTGGCGGTACAGCCATCGACGACGCGATGAAGATGGCGCTGGCGCAGAAGCCCAAGGGCAAAGGTCTGAACATTGTTGTGTTGATTACAGACGGTCACCCGACCATTGGAGAGACCACACCCTCAGCCATCCTGAAGAACGCCAAAACCAACAACAAAAAGAAAGCGCGCGTGTTCACCTTTGGGATCGGCACGTCCATCAACACCAAGCTGTTGGACAAGCTCGCTTCGCAGGCTGGTGGTACAGGGGACTACGTCAAACCCAACAAAGAGATCTCCCAACGCATTGGTTGGTTCTACGACAAAGTTCGCTACCCGGTGCTCAGTGACATCAAGATGACCGTGGGTGGGAACCTTCGGCTGTACGACATCTACCCCAAGAGAATCCCCGACCTCTTCCGTGGAGGCCAGATCCTGCTGTTTGGGCGTTACCGCAAAAGTGGAGATGTTGCCATCAAGTTGAACGGACGCGTGGGTGGAAAGCAACGCCGCTATGTGTTCGAGTCGCGGTTCGCCAAGACGTCGGCCAAGCACGACTTTATTGCCAAACTGTGGGCCCACCGTAAGGTCGCCTATCTCTTGGAGAACATTCGCTTGCGAGGAGCAAACGCAGAGCTTCGCAACGAAGTCATTCGACTGGCAAAGAAGTTTGGGATTGTTACACCGTACACGTCGTACCTGGTGCTGGAGAGACGGGACCACTGGCGATACAACAACAACACCCGTGGTCCTTTGGTGCAAGGACAGACACGTCGTCGCCGACGCTGGCGCGGTACGCCTCGGCCGGGCGTGAAATTGGATCGCTTCTCCACACACGGCCATGGCGGCGGTGGAGCGCCCTCCACTGCAACACCTGCTCCTGCTGCGCCTCCATCCGATGATGACGCTGTCGCGAACCAGCAGGCGTTTGGTTCAAGCTCTGGCAAGAAGGCAGTGGAGGTGAGTCGTAAGCTGGCGAAGGCCAAGAGACGAAAGGTTGTCTCTGCGGGAGGAACACGTCGTTACATCCAAGGCCGCTTGTTCTTGTGGAAGCGAGGCCAATGGGTTGACCAGTCGTACCGCTCCTCGATGAAAACCCTCAAGGTCAAGTACTTGGGCCGTTTGTACTTCCGCATCCTCAAGCTTCGCCCTGACCTGCGGCGTATCTTTGCGCTGGGCCAGAGCGTCACCGTAGTGGTGGGCAAGAACAAAGCCCTTGTGATTGGTTCCACCGGTAGCAAGGTGTCTTCGGCCAAGCTGAAAGCCTTCGTGAAGCGGTAGCTTTGACTCCACATCCTCTCAAAGCAGGAAGTATCCACCTCCTGCGAGCAAACCTCCCATTCCCATCATCATCCAGGCTACGGAATCATCGATGGTTCCGATGAGTGGTATCCAGTCTGGGATCAGGTCCCAAGTCCCCATCAGCTTGTAGCAAAGGCCAAACAAAAACAGGGATGCGCCTGTGCTTGTGGCGATCGCCTTGATACCTTGGCTGGCACCGAGGGATTGCCACCACAGCACCGGAATGGCCGCCATGATGGCGATCAGAATGACGAACTTCAGCAACTTTTCCAGCATGATTGTCTCCACATTCGCAGATCGGTTGAGAGTGAGGCCACTCTACGCTTTATTCTTCTGTAGCGGGTTTGGCCATCCGTAGTCGGAGTCGTTCTCGCATGTCATCGATGAATGTGTAGAAGATAGGGATAATCAGGAGAGAAAGAAAGGCAGATGTGGCGAGCCCCCCAATCACTGTGCGTCCCAAGGAAGAGTAAGGCATACCAATGAAGGTTGCGCCGCCCATGGCCATGGGAAGAAGACCGCAAATGGTGGTGAGGGTGGTCATCAGGATAGGCCGGAAACGTTGGGCTGCTGCGTCGAGGATGGCTTGTTCTCGTTCCACGCCCTCGTTGCGTAACTGGTTGATGCGATCGATCAACACAATGGCGTGGTTCACCACAATGCCGACCAACATGATCATACCAATGCCTGCCATCATATCGAACGCCGTGCCTGTCATAAACAGCAGCCAGTACACACCAAAGAAGGCAAGGGGGATGGAAAACAAGACGGAGAAGGGTAGGGCGAACGACTCAAACAGAATCCCCATGAGCAAGAACACAAACGTGATGCTGAGGGTCAGGGCAAACTGGCGGGAGGAGTCCGCAGACCGCATGTCGCGGTATCGAAAACCTTTGCCCCAGGAGTATCCTTCTGGCAGCGGGAACGCCTCCATCACTCGATCCAGCTTGCCATAGAGCTTCATCAGGTCTTTGCCTTCCACGGCGATGTTCAACTTGAGGAAGGTCTTGCGGTTGACCCGGTTGATCACCTGCGGGCCTCGTCCAAACTTGGACGTTACGAGTTGTTCCAAAGGCACCAACTGTGGACTTTGCCAGCTCGCCACTCCAATTTGTTTGAGCTTTTGGTAGCTGCTCTTGTCCTCGGTCCGGTACGACAGCCAAACCGGCAGGCTGAAGTTGCCTTGTTGCATGTTGCGCAGACGGCGTCCGCTCAAAGCATACGACACGTTGCCGCCAATGACGCTGGCACCCATCTGGTAACGAAACGCCCACAGTCGCTGCAGGCGCAGTTGAATCTCAGGCAGCGTATCTTCGTTGATGTCGGCTTCGGCTTTGGCAAAATCCTTGTCGCGTTGGAGATGTTTTTCCAGGCGAGTGGCGATGTCTTGCAAGGTTTGCGAGTCCGGCCCATACAGCCGGATGGCGATGGTCGAGCCGGCACCTCCACCCAGACGACGCCAACCGATACGTCGCGACACGCCGGGGGCTTCAGGTAGAAGCGGTCTCATGATCTTGCTCAGGTTGCGGCGGTTGAGCTTGAGCTTGCTCGCTGTTGGATCCAAGAACAACGTGACTTGGCCACGGGTCGAGCTGCTACGCAGACGCGTGCTGTAGTGCCGGACTCCCCACTCTTCTTTCTTCTTATCGACGATCTTTTCGATCCGTCGCAAGTAGTCGTACTTCTCCCGAAACGAGTAGTTCTTGGAGAAGTAAAAGCGAAGGCGAATGCGCGAGTTTCGAGTGCGTCCCTGGTCGGTTCGCTGCATGTTTTTCATCGGGTACTGGATGGTTGCAAACACCACGAGCGTGAGCAGCGTCATGTCGAAGCGATGACGCAACATCCACCCCAACAGGTTGCGGTACCGAAGTGTGAAGCGGTCGAGCAAGTGCCAGGGCTTGGACTCTTCGCGTCGAAGAAGGAGGTTGGCGCCGAGGGGAATCACAATCAAAGCCACAAGCAAGCTGGCGCCCAGCGCAATGATGACGGGGTAGCCGATCTTGCTCATGTAGAAGCGGAGCATTCGAGAGCCACTCATCAACATGAGCGGAAGGAAGACGATGGCTGTCGTGGATGTCGCCATCAACACAGCCAGGGCTACTTCGGCGGTCCCTCGGGAAGACGCGCCTTCTGCGGTCTGTCCATCTTGTTTAAGCCGCGCGATGTTTTCCACCACCACGATGGCGTTGTCGACCACCATCCCGACGCTCAACATTAACCCCATCAGGCTGAACATGTTGAGGGTTTCGCCCATGAAGTAGAGCGTGGCAAGGGTCATCACCAGCGACAGCGGGATGGCGAGCATCACCAGCAATGTCATCCGAACGTTGCGCAAGAAGATGATCAGGATCAGGAGCGCAAAGACGCCTCCCCAGAACAAAGCCTGTTGCAACTGATCGATGGCTTTTTCAATGAGCTGGCCTTGATCGGTGAAGCTGTGCAGTCGAAACGTTGCCAGCGCTGGGTCGGTAGACAGTTGTTTGTTGATGATCTTACGGATGCGTCGGGTCAAGGCGACCGTGTTGGCCTCCGACTCCTTGTAAATCTCGACAAAGATCCCTGCGCGCCCGTTGATCCGGAACAGCTGCGACGAGGAGTTGGGGATGAACCGGACGTTGGCGATGTCTCCCAGCTTGACGTCTTTGGAGACAGGGTAATTGCGTAGCGACTCCGCGTTGGTGAGCCGGTTGTGACTGCGGACATAGAACAGCTTGGAGCCTTGTCGAAGTTCACCCACGGGCATCGCGAGGTTGTCGCGTCGTAACATACGGATCAGGCGGTAGATGCTGACCCGATTGCTGCGTGCCTTTTGACGATCCACCTCAATCCGAATGTAAGGCTCTTCCAGCCCGCTTAACTCAATCTTACTGACACCGGGCAATCTTCGGACTCTGGAGAACAGGTGCTGTTCCAAGATCTGGTAGTAGTTTTTGGGTTTCTTCTTCATCGAGATTCCGAAGAAGAAGATCGGCGCATCGTCCGGGTCCCACTGCCAGATGAAGTACCGCTCGACGCCTTCTGGCAAAGTCGGCATCAAGCGTTCGAGCCGATCGCGTAGCTGTTGGTAGACGATCGGCATCGGAGTGGAGCCGTCGAAACGCATCCAGAACGAGCCGTTGTTCCCCCTCGCCCAGCTCCGCAAGCGGGTTAAGCCTTTGAGTGTGGCCAGAGCCCGCTCCCCTGGGCGGACAATCTTGTCTTCCACCTCCTTGGGGGTCGAATTGGGGTAGACGATGCGGACATACAGAAAAGGGAAGTTGTAACCCGAGGGATACAACTGCTGCGGGATGCGAAAGTAGGCGATGATGCCGATCGCGCTCAACGCGACCACACCCATCCAGACTGTCACAGGACGCCGCAGCGCAAATTTGGGAAGGGACCAACTCAGGGATGAGATCATACCAATTGATTCTTTGATTCGGAACAGAGCCCGTTGGGCAAACTCTTGTGGATTGTGCTCCCACTGAGGGGAAAATAGAGCAGGTACATAAACCCCTGGAGAGGGCGGAATGTTCCTGCGACACAGTGCTTTCCTGTCACAAATAGGTGCGACGGACTTGCACTGTCAACGATCCAACGATATCCTGTGTCGTAGAGTCTCGTGGAACAAGATGATCCTACCACAAACATGGGTGGGGATCTTGGCCCCAAGATCTCAAACTCATAACCCAGCGTAGCAGCACTCGTTTGGGAAGGAGCAGGTGGCTCCACACTGTCGTAACAAGGTGGTTGGAATGTCGGGTCGTACGTTTCTATATGGAGGTCGCTTAGGCACCTTGGGAGCCAAGCTGGCAGCGCTGTTTGTGCTGACCTTGCTGATTTCCCGCTGTTCCTCTGGGGCTTCGTGCGACTTGCAGTGCCAAGAAGAGATGTTCTCCTGCTTCCACCAACTTCGCTCCTGCGAACAGGTCTGCTCGTTGCCTGCGGGCAAGACCCTACAGTGCTTGCTGCTTTACCGCCAAACCGAAGAGAAAACCCTGACCTCCAAGTTCTCCTCCTCCCACTGCGACTCGTGCAACATCGCATACAGGCGATGGACCGCAGGAAGAGACTGCGAGGAAGGCCAGTCGCGGTGCGCCTACACCACGACTGGGACCGGACTCGTCGGGCATTTGCTCCAAAAATGTGTGAAGATCCAAGGTCGATGGACCTGGAGTGATGGGCGTCGCTGTGACTCCAGCGATCGTTTCCCGTGTGTGGAGGTCGACAACTCCATGCAGTGTCTGGGCTGTGGCGTGGACGCGGACTGCTCCAAGAATGAACAATGCGCCACCGACCGTCAGCACTGTGTGGCGTGTGCCAATGATGCGGACTGTCCGAAAAACAAGCCGCTTTGCTCATCATCAGGGCGCTGTGTCACATGCACCACCGACGAACAGTGCAAGTCCTCGTTCACAGGGACGTATTGCATCGGTGGGTCGTGCATCTGTGAACAAAACACGGACTGCCAATCGGCAGGGTATCTTTCCTGCTCCAGCCTGGGGCGATGTGAACAGTGCAAGACCGACGCAGACTGTCCCGTCGATGTCTTTGGAACCTCCACATGCAGCAACGGTCGATGCATCGGCGAATGTTCGGAGGACAAAGACTGTGCGGTCCTTAATCGCGGCGTTTGCGCCAGCGGCCGCTGCTTGCCAGGGTGTTCGCAACACAGCGACTGTGAGGCTCTGAACCTCAAATTTTGTGACAACGGACGATGTCGTCAGTGCCTATCCAACGACGACTGCACCACCCTGAAAGAATACTGCCACCCCACCTCGTATCTGTGTGTGTACTGCTTGTCGAACAACGATTGCCCTACCAGCAGACCGGTTTGTGATCCCCGCCTGTTCTATTGCAAACGTTGAGTTTCGCAGCTCTTGGTGAAGGGGCTGAAGTGCAGGGGCTGTGGCGTTCTAGCGTGCGAGCACCTTGCGAGTGGAGGGTCGGCTTGCAGGGTTGTTTGAGGGTGCCTTGCGAGTGGAAGCTGCGCGGCGTTTTTGGGGATGGATGCTTTTTTCAAAGCGGCGCAATTGGTAGTGCAGATGAGGCATCACGTCCTTGGCGTCTTTGGCTTGGATGGCCTGACGCATGACCTTGATGGCCTCTCTTGTCTTGCCTGCCGCAAACAGCGCCGTGGCGAGAGTGTCCAGGAATGTCGCAGAGGATTTCGGAGAGCGGTCGACAGCAAAGCGCGCGTGCTTCTCGGCCAAGACCGGGTTGCGATACTCCGGATTGTTGGCTGTGACCAACAACCACGCAATCTCATTGTGAAGGTTGATGTTGTTGGGGTCTTGATCCAGAAGTTTCTGGTACAACAAGAGCGCTTGTTTGTCTTGGTGGTTAGCGGCGTACAAATGCGCCCAGTAGTATTGTAGCTCTTGGTTCTTGCGCGTGGCGTCTTCAAACATGCTGCGTGACTTTTCTCGCTCCGCCAGCTGCTTGGAGGCCTTCTCAAACATTTGCTTGGCTTGGGCGGACTGTTGGCTCTTGTGCAACGACTTGATCAGATAGTACCAGAGCCCCAAGTGTTCGGGCTTTTGCTTCTGAAGTTGGCCAAAGTAGGTCGCGGCGTCTTTGTAGTTTTGGGTTTGGAACGAGAGTTGCCCCAGATAGTTAAGGACGCGCGGGGTTTCCTGTTGATGACGGGCCAACAAGAGCTGGCGTCGAGCGTCTTCGGTGTTGCCTTTGTAGAAGGCTTCCAGGCCATGGTAAAAGTGCCAGGCGTAGGTGCCTGTGGGCTTGATGCCTCGGGTTGCCATCAAGGTGAGCCCAGCGACAGATGCGATGAGTATGCCTGTGCCCAGCCAGCGAGGGAGGTTTTCTCCTGGAATGCGACTCCAAAAGTACAAGCCAAACAAGCCTCCCATCACAAAGCCGCCAACGTGGGCTGCGTTGTTGATGATGGGCACGAACTTGCCGAACAGCAGGTAAAAAATCACAAAGGCAAAAAACATATACCGGCCCGACGGACGGGTGACGAGGAAGCGTCCACGCTGGTCCAGAAGAAGCAACACAAACAGCGCTCCTGCGAGCCCCATAATGGCCCCAGAGGCTCCCACCGATACGACCATGGGTGGGATGAAGTGGAGGCTGGCGACATTGCCGGCCAACAGAGCCAACACATAGAGTGTTGCAAAAGCTGAACTTCCCAGCAGACGTTCGAGCAAGCGACCCAACACATACAGCGAGATGTTGTTCATCACAACGTGGAGGAAGCTGCCGTGAAGCAAACCTGCGAGAACCACCCTGTAGGTCTCACCGGACCAGATGTCTGGGTTGAACTGACCGCCGAAGGCACGGAGTGTTTCGCGTGTGACCACTGGGGCTTGGGAGACCATCAGGCCGTAGAGCGCAAAATGAAGAGCGATCAGCCCCCAGGTGACAGGCGTTTCGTTCCAGGAGTCAAACAAGCTGCGTTGAGACATAATGTTCCTTGTCTTGGGGAGTCTTTCTTGGCTCCGTGGGTCTGAAGCGTGGTGGCGCACACCTCGGTATAAGATTTCTTGGAATGGAGTCGAGACGGTTTCAGGTTGACCCGAAACGTAGCGCAATCGCGCGCCTTTCTTCTAACCGATTTGAGGGGGAAAGTCATCCCGTTCGTACAGCAGCAAGGCCAAGAGAACGGAGGAAGTTCAAGGGTAGGCTTTGGGTTGTGTTTTCCTTCCATTCCTTTTATAAAGAAGAATCTACTTGTATTCGGGTGTGCATCACCCAAACAATCTTTCCCTGTTGGATGCCGACGCGAAGAGGACGTGCTTTATGCAGTTGCCACAAATCAGTAACCGGCCTGGACCCGATTGTGAATTGACGGTCCGCATCAAGGTTCCCACCCTTGACCGGTTTCGCGAGGACTACCGAGAACAAATTTCCCAGGGCTCCTATTTTATCAAATCATCGCGCTCCAAACCGGAAGGCACCCGTCTTCAAATGATTTTCGTCATTGAAGAAGGAAACAGCGCTGAGGTTTGGACATGGGGGATTGTTCGTGAAGTTCTGTCTCCCGCAGAAGCCGCACAGCAAGGCAAGGCGCCTGGGTTGCGGTTGCAGCTCATGGACATTACATCCCAACGACGCGGCCAGATCGAGCAGTTGTTTGCTACAGACGAGGCTGTGGAAGCGATCAAGCAACGACACTCATCGCCTCCTACGGAAAACAGCGACAAGGCTGGCTATGTGCAGGTCGCTCGCTCTCCCCGGCAAGAGCTGCTGGAGCGGGCCAAGATGTTGATCGGGCTGGTCGAGAACAACGCCGACTACTACCAGCTTCTCGACCTCCCACGCGATGCTCCTCGGGACGCCATTCGTCAGGCGTACCGGGAACGAACCCGACGCTACCACCCGGACCAATTCTATCGAAAGATCCCCGATGATCTTCACGAAGAGTTGGATCGCGCGTTCCAAAAGGTTACGGAGGCGCAGCGCATCCTGACCAACGAAAGCGACCGCGCCACGTACGATATGAGCATTGGGAACTACTCCAACCCTGCCGCACAGCGGGCGTCGATGTCGCACGTCCGGCTGCAGCGTCAGTTCCGTCAGGCCTACTCTTCCATTGTCGAGTCACGCTCTCCCCAGGTGCAGGCTCTGCTCGAAGACGCCCAACGCGAAAAGACCGCCGGCTCCTACAAGTTGGCATACAGCAAGCTTAAGCTGGCGCAGGCTCTTGACCCCTTGAACCCCGCGATTAAGACCGAACTCAAAAAGGTCAAAGCTCTCCTCCCTGACGACGAACCCGCCGAAGAAGAGTAAGCCCGATAGCATCAGGAAGCAGGGACGCTCTTTGACTCACTGCCTTCCTGAGGATATTGCTCAACCCATCCAAAACGTCGAACCCACAGAACGTTTGCATCTTTCGAGTGTTCCGCGACCCATGCGTTGATTCCTGAAGGATCGGCCAACAGCCAGAGTCCAGCGCTGGCAAGGAGCAAGTCCAGGAAGACCGTGCGCATCGAAAAGTCGAGCGGGGAGACAACCCACAGCTGCACTCCTGCGTGGTACAAGGTCCATCCCACAACGAGCAAGGTCAAAGGCAACGTCAGTCCAAGGTACAAGCGCTGCACAACGCCGGCCTCACGCCAAACCTCGCGACTGGAAGATGGCATCCTCCAAGGCAGAGCGAACCGGCTGACGAGATAGGCAATAACGAGCCCAAGGAGCCACAGCGTGGCTGTCGTGAACGTAAGCAGCCCAGGCAATCGGGCGGAGTTTCCCTGGTTGGCGACGACTACCGCTGCGCTCCACGATAGGCCGAAGACTGCGAAGAGTAGGTGACGATAACGTGCGGTGGGCGCTCGTTCTCCCAAGTTCCAGTCCCAATCGATGGCTTCTTCGGTCGCTTCGGCGGTTGCGTCTTGCTCCGACTCGCTCGACTTTGGCTCTGGTTCGTTGGACTCTTGCTGGGAAGGTATTTGTCGCGTGGCCTGAATGGGAAAACCAAGACGCCAGGCCGCTGTGTTGGTGATGATGATGCGCTCTTGCAGCGCGGTAAACCACCAAGAGAAGCTGAGCACAAGCAAGCTCATAGACAGCCAACCCGCGTGGTGATGCCAGAGGCTCCACGTTGTTCCCGCAAGGGCCAGGGGAGTGATGACCCAGCGAGCCCTTGACCATCGAATGTAGCCTGGGGAGTTCCAGACATGTTGGGCTTGCTTCACAGAGGGGGCCAGCCAGGTAAGAAGGAGCGCTCCGGGTAACAACAACAGCGCCAGCACCGACAACAGAGCGGCGATGGGTTCATGGTCCCAAGGCATAGGTACATGAAGCATCATCGCAAACCCAACGAGGGAAGGAGCCATCCACAAAAAAAGGAAATGGTCGTGGGGCCATCGATGTTTCAAAGACGTTTGAAGCGATGGGTTTGTCGACAAGGAAGTGTTGTTCATTCGTTTGTTTCGTGGTACCACATCCAGGGTATGCATCGTAAAGCGAGCCAGGAACAGCAAGGAATTTGGACAAACAAAGCGGTCTTGCTTGGTGGTAAGAGGCCTGTGGGCCAGCCAGTGTGACAGTTGGAATGTCCGCTTTCCCCAACGTTGTACTCTCCCTTCCCCTATCTGCAAAGAGGCTGATGCACGATGACAAGAATCAAACTCGGTGTTGTGATGGATCCGATTGCATCCATTCAACCCAAAAAAGACAGCACGTTGGCGATGCTCTTGGAAGCGCAAAAGCGTGGCTGGCAGATCTTTGAGATGCACCTCAACGATCTTCACGCGTTGGAAGGGATTCCCTACGCAACGATGCGTGAACTCAAGGTCTACAACGACTTAACCCAATGGTACGAATACACGGATGAGATCAGCGCTCCTTTGAGCGACCTGGATGTCATCTTGATGCGCAAAGATCCGCCCTTCAACATGGAGTTTGTGTACACCACCTATTTGTTGGACCGAGCCGCCGATTTGGGGACGTTGGTGTTCAACCGTCCTCAAAGCTTGCGTGATGCCAACGAAAAGCTCTTTACCATGTGGTTTCCACAGTGCACGCCCGTTACGTTGGTGACCCGAGAGGCCAAAGAAATTAAGAAGTTTTTGGCCGAGCACAAAGCGGCTGTGATTAAGCCTCCCGATGGTATGGGAGGACACTCCATCTTCTTTGTGAAAGAGAACGACCCCAACACCAACGTTGTGATCGAAACGCTGACGCAGCGAGGCACAAGGTTCGCGATAGTCCAAAAGTTCGTGCCTGAGGCCAAGCTGGGAGACAAGCGCATCCTGTTGATTGATGGTGAGCCGTTCCCCTATGCTGTGGCTCGTGTTCCGCCCCCCGATGACTTCCGCGGCAACCTGGCCGTGGGCGCACAGGGCAAAGGGGTCGAGCTGACCGAACGTGACCGCTGGTTGTGTTCTCAGGTTGGCCCAGTGTTGCGCGAGAAAGGCATGTTGTTTGTCGGCATTGATGTGTTGGGCGACTACCTAACCGAGATCAATGTCACAAGTCCTACAGGGATTCGTGAGATCGACAAAGCCTTTGGTGTGTCGGTGTGTGAGACCTTGTTTGATACGATCCAAACCAAGCTAGACGCACGGTAGCTGGTGGAAGTCCTGTTGTTTGTAGAGCCAACGCTTGTGGAGTTAAAGGGAGTCGAATGAGAACAAGATCATGGACGTTCGTCTGTTTGTTGGTGCTTGGAGTTGCCGTTGTAGGCTGCAAGTCTAAGCCTTTGACGCTCACCTCCAAGGACAAAAAAGTCCAGCTGACTGTGTTCAAAGGGATGGTCAAGAGTGACTCGCTACACAAGCACGCGGAGCTGCAAGCTTCCAATATCTTTGCGGAGCTGTATGTGGTGGTCTTCAATGAAAAGAAGACGAGCTTTCCTGCCAACATCGACCTGAAGCGGTATGACGCTCTGGTCCGAAACAACATGAAGAAAAAGTTGGGACCGACCGGCCGAAAAGAGAAGCCCAAAGAGGTTAAAATCAACGGCTACTCGGCGGTGCAAGGGTCGTTGTTTGGGAACATTGGCAAGGTCAAGGTGGGATATTTGCTTACGTCCATCGAAACCGATGACTCCTACCACCAGGTCCTGGCCTGGACCTTGAGTTCTCACTTCAGCAAGCAACTTCCAACCTTTGTGAAGATGACCAACACCTTCAAGAGAATCGACGGACCCAAACCCACGCCGGGAAGCAAGCCTCAGCCCTCTCGAACCACTCCTGCTCCTCGCCGCTCCAAAGCACCCGCTGCTCGCAAATAACCTCCCTGTTTCTTTTCTATCTCTCTTTGGTACTTCCAACCACACAACACTCCTGCATGGCCCGGAACGATTGACAAGCCTTTGCACCGATGAAAGAATTGGTACGGAACCAATTTCGAAAAGGGCAGGGGCAAACAATGTCTTGGAAACAATGGGCTTGTGCGATTGGAATTCTTCTCTTGGGTTCGTGCTTGCAGATAGGCTGTACAGGTAGCGCACCTGTGCAAAGCTGCGTGGACGACGCGACATGCGGTGTTGGAAAGCTGTGCAAGGAGCAGATCTGCGTCGCGGGCTGCAAGACAGATGAAGGCTGTGAAGGTGCCAACATCTGCGAAAGCGAGTCCTGCATGGCTCCGGCTTGTAGCGGAGAGAAGCCTTGTCCTGGTGGGAAGGTCTGTCGCCAAGGGCGCTGCTCCAACTGTCAGGACGATGCAGACTGCGGAGCCTCCAACATCTGCACGGATGGTTCGTGCAAAGAAGGTTGCCGCGACGATAGCGCCTGCCAAAACGGTCAGCGTTGTGACTCCAGCGCTGCTGCGTGTGTGGAGTGCCTGGAAAACAAAGACTGCAAAGAAGGCCAGATCTGTCGGAGCCAACGATGCAATCCATGCTCCATCGACACCGAATGTGGCGCAGGACGTTTGTGTCTGGAAGGCTCATGCCAAGTCGGGAACTGTCGTTCGTCCAAAGACTGCAGCGCTGGTGAAGTTTGCAAGAGCAACCAATGCAAATCGTGCAGCGATGACGCAGACTGTGCAGACGGTCAGATCTGCGAACAAGACCAATGCCAGGCTGGTTGCCGCAAGCGAGAAGACTGTCGCTCCGGGCAGGTCTGTGACACAACATCCAACACATGCAAAGGTTGCGTGGAAGCGACCGATTGCACCGGAGGCTTGGTGTGTACAACCAACACCTGCTCCAAGTGTACAGATGACTCCTCCTGTGGCGCAGGGAAGCTATGTCTCAACGGAACTTGTGCAGTGGGGGACTGCCGCCAAACCTCCGATTGTACCGGCGGTAATGTGTGCCGAAGCAACCGATGTGGTCCTTGCGCTGTCGACAAAGAGTGTCCCACCGGTCAGATCTGTGTGGAGGGAGTCTGTGGCAAGGGAGATTGTAGGACCCAAAGCGACTGCCAAAACGGTCAGGTTTGTCTCAAGCAAACATGCTCTCCTTGCACCGAAGACACCGACTGCTCCGCAGGTCAGCTCTGTATCAGCGGCTCCTGCAAAGCCGGGTATTGTCGCACAGCAAGCCAATGCAAAGGAGGCCTGGTCTGCAAGGCTAACCGCTGTGAGATCTGTACTGCCAACTCTGAATGTGACCAAGGTTCGGTCTGTGCGGGAGGTTTGTGCAAAGTGGGGAGCTGCATTTCGGATGCAGATTGCTCTGGAGGTTTGGTCTGCAAATCCAATGTGTGCTCTGCTTGCGTTCATGACCGCGAGTGCAAGACCAACGAATTGTGCCTGTCTGGCCTGTGCAAAACCGCCGAGTGTCGAACGAATGTCGACTGTGCGACAGGCAAACTTTGCATCAACAATGTGTGCTCCACATGCGCCAACGACAACGAATGTGGCAACGGTTTCTTGTGCATCAACAAGGCTTGCGTGCAGGGCAATTGTCGTCAATCTTCCGAGTGCTTGGGAGGACAGGTCTGCAAAAACAACCAGTGTACCTCTTGTGTGATGGATGTGGACTGTGGAACCGGTCAGCTGTGTTTGCAAGGTGCCTGTGCGCCCGGTAATTGCCGTGTTGACGGTGATTGCAAGGTCAAAGGACAGGTGTGCAAGCTCAACTCGTGCGCAGCGTGCCTGTCGGACTCGGAGTGTTCCAACAACCAGGTCTGCTTGTCAGGGTTATGTCAGGCTGGCTGCCAAAGTCGCAACGATTGTCCTGCAGGTCAGGCTTGCATCAACAAACAATGTGCGGCCTGCAAAACAGCCAGTGACTGTGGCGCTGGAGCCGTTTGCGTGCAAGGGGTATGTCAGTCTGGAAACTGCCAAACCACCAACGATTGCGTCAGCGGGCTTGTCTGTAAAGGAGGTTACTGCACTGTATGTTCGGCGGATACGGACTGCCTCCAATCCAAACTGTGTTTGTTTGGTGTCTGCCAGGCGGGTTGTCGCAAAGGCTCGGATTGTACAAGCGGTGTTTGCTCCAACTACCAATGCCAGACGCCAACCTGCACCGACAAGGTGAAGAATGGCAAGGAGACAGACGTGGACTGTGGAGGTTCTTGTCCAGCTTGCGCCACCAATCAAACTTGCAAGACCAACAGCGACTGCCAGAGCCAGACGTGCGCTGGGGGCACGTGCTTGTCATTTAAGAGCTGCCAGGATGTTGCCAAAGCGATGGTTCCATCGGGTGAATACCTGGTGGACGCTGATGGAGTAGGTGGCAATCCTCCGGTCAAAGTCTACTGCGACACCACCAGTCCTTACCTTGCTCCTGTTGGGTTGTGTCAAGCGGAGGTGGGAGCAACCCCAGCGTGCCGTTCGTATGTGGGCGCTGCTGGGTATAACTTTCAGGGCATTAACTTTGCTGGAAAGATGCAATACAGCGGCACGTTTCTTACGTTGGGGACCACCAAAGTTCCTGGGAACCGAGGCATCTTAACTCTCTCCAACAATTCGGTCATTGCTGTGCAATACGCGAAAAGTACGATTCACAGCGTGGACGCTTCAGGAACGTACAGTGCTTGGGGGAGTGGGTTCTCGAATCCTCATGGCATCATTCAGATGTTCAACAAAGACATCTTGATGGGAGATGTGAAACAAGGTCGCGTGTTCTCGACGACAGGTAGCTACAAAGGCACCTTTGGACCCTCCAACTTTGTGGGCATCTATCACACACAAATGAGTTCGGGTGAGATTTGGAGCATTCACTCTTCCACGAAGGTGCTTCATCGGTTTAAGCCGGATGGTACATTGATTGCGACCATTTCGCACCCTGCGTTTGCTCAGTCGGGGAACTTGATCCTACAACTGGCAGGTGGAGGCGTGATGGTTTCATGCCATGGAAAGACGGCTCCCTACCAAAACGGTCAGGCCCGACTTGTTTTCTTTGATGCTAGCTACAAACCCATTGTCTTTAACAAGGCTCCCCAAGGTATGACGCTCAACGCCGATGGCAGCCTCAGTCACCCAGATCTTGGCGGTCAACACGATGTGATGCAGCTTCCAAACGGACAGATCTTGATCGCTGGCTTCTGGACCCAAAAGCTTGTTCGCTTAAACTCCGATGGATCCTATGTTGACTCCATCACGTTGGGGCAAGGCTGCTCGGGCAATGGATGCGCTCATGCTCCGTCAGGTCTTACGCTGAGCAAGCAGGGGCAGCTATGGTTTACCACAGGAAGCAACCAGTCCCGCGTGGTCACCTTCGGTCCGTAACGAACCTCTTTCTTCGAACAAACACAGCAATCCCTAAGAAGCATCACCACCAGTACGATGAGAAGAAGGTCTGGGGCGATGCATTGTACAGCCGTGCTCTCTTTTCTCCCTGTTGGGGAAAAGGAGAAGATTTCGGGCAAAAGAGGAAGGCTTGGTGTTGCAGTTTGCTCTGGGCGAACCCATACATGAAAGGTTCGTACATAGATTGTGTGACAAATACAGCAACATGAGTGGTGTTGGTTTGCCACATGAGCAAAGAGGATACTCGTGGGTTCAGGATGGTGGATTTACGGGAAAGCCGAACACAAGGAGAGCGCGTATGAAAGATGCAACATCCATTGTTATGATCCTGGATAAGTCTGGGAGCATGACACCGCTGCGAGACGATGTTATCGGTGGCTTCAACACGTTTTTGAATGACCAACAAGCAGAAGGAGACAACGCAGAGCTCACCTTGATTCAGTTCGATGACGAGTACAACATTAACTATGTTTGCAAACCCATCGCAGAGGTAGGCAGCTTGGCGGCGATTGATTATGTGCCGGGTGGAAGCACCGCATTGCTTGACGCGGTGGGGCGAGCCATCAACGAAGTGGGAGCCAATCTCGCGAAGCGTCCGGAAGAAGAGCGTCCAAACAAGGTCTTTGTGGGGATCTTCACCGATGGACAGGAGAACGCATCCAAAGAATTCAACCTCTCTCAAATCAAAGAGATGATTGAGCACCAACAGGAAAAATACAGCTGGGTCTTCCAGTTCTTTGGTTCTGGCATTGATGCTTTCTCTGAGGCGGGACGGATGGGAATTCACCAAAGGATGGTTTCCTCGCTGGACCGTGGCTCCATCGACAAAACCTACTCATCCGCTTCTCTCTCGGTTCGAAACTATCGCCGCTCAGGGAGAGCTTCCAAGCTTAATTGAAAACCAAGAACCCTTACCCAATGGCCGAAAGGTCTGGGGTTGTTAGCGTACCTTCGTGGGTGCTCTGAAAGTTGGGCCCTTGCCCTCGCAACGAGAACTCATCCATTCAGTCGGGCCGCGCAGGTGCCCCCGCGTTAAACCAAAGGTCACTTTCTTGCCAGCAGCATTCAATCATCCCTTCGGATGGGAGAGCCATACATGCATAGGCGCTTAAGGATATCCTGGCTTCTCCTTCGCTGTGGATGGCTTGTTGCTTTGCTTTCGGGGTGCACTGTTCCTGTCCAAATGGTGACGACCCCCAAGGTCAAAGCACCCGTTGATTCCGATAAAGATGGTGTCCCAGATAAGGACGACCTGTGCCCCAAGCATCCTGGTTTCAAGCACCAGCGTGGATGCAACTTCTACCTTGATATGGACAACGACAAGCTCGTGGGAGCCGACGACCGCTGTCCTCTCAAAGCAGGCCCACGTGCGAATCAGGGTTGTCCTCTTCCCGACCAAGACAACGACGGCGTACCCGACAAGTTTGACCGGTGTCCCAAGGTTGCCGGCTTAAAAATGGCGGGAGGATGCCCTGCAAAGGATACAGACAAGGACGGCGTGCCCGATACGTTGGACCGTTGCCCCAAAGTCGTTGGTCCAGAGGCTACCTCTGGCTGTCCCTACAGAGACACCGATAACGATGGTATTCCTGACCACCTGGACCAGTGCCCCAAGGTTGCTGGACCCAAGGTGGCCAAGGGGTGCCCAATCAAAGACACCGACAAAGATGGAATCCCCGATCATCTTGATGTCTGCCCCGAAATTCCTGGGACGAAGCGAGGGTTCAGAGGGCACAAAGTAGGTTGTCCCAAAACGCTGGCATGCCCCATTCCTGTACCTTTGATCGTGGGGTCTCTCTTTTTTACACCCCGGACTCTCCAGTTAAAGGAAGGCTCCTTGGAGCTTCTGGGTAAGGCCTATCAAACGCTCCAAAAAAATCCCAACCTTTGGGTTCGAATTGGGGGTCACACCGATAACTATTTCTCCAAGAAGGAAAGTCTGCGGTTGAGTAAGAAGCGAGCCCTTCTCGTACGAAACTATTTGGTGAAGAGGGGCATTTCGCCCAAAAGGCTTAAGATTCATTTGTTTGGTTTGTCCCGTCCGATGGTGCCGTACTCTTATCGAAAACGTGACTACTGGAACAGTCGGGTCACTCTTAAGATTATAAAACAATAGGAATCTGTTTCAGCATCTTTGTGACAGGGAGGGGTCAAGACAAAGTCCTCTTGGTGACAAAGATCGAAAATTGTGTTGATTTTGACTTAACGAAAGATAATACTATCACTCGTTAAGTAAGTGCGGTTTGTTTTGCGTGTCTTCAAGAGTGGAAGAGTGGCATGAAAGGTTCGAGTGGCAGAGGCCGATCCGAGAAGAAAACGCGGGAGGAGAGGCGAGAGAGCATCCTTGACGCGGTGGAGCAGGTGTTGTCTGAGGGCGAGAAGTTAACGTTGGATGCGATTGCCCGGGCGTCTGGCGTGTCTCGGGTGACGTTGTACCAGTATTTCTCGGGAAAACAGGAGCTGTTGGAAGCTGCAACCAAGGAGAGAGGTGTTGCCATTGAGGGGCTGGAGCAGCCGGGTGTGGAGGAGAGGATCCTGCTGGCTGCTCGTCAGGTGTTTTCTCGTCAGGGGTTCCGTGCTGCGACGATGGAAGAGGTCGCTCAGGAAGCAGGCGTCGGGACCGTCACTGTTTACCGGCGGTTTACAGACAAAGCGGGTCTGATCCAGGCCTTTGCAGAACATGTAAGGCCCTCCAGTGCGTCGGGAGATCTAGAGCTATCGACAGACCAAGACTTGGAAGAGACTCTCGCTCTCTTTGCGGCTCGGGTGATGCAGACTCTGTCGCACAACAAGGACCTGTTTCGGTTGATGTTGCTGGAAGCTCAGGAGATACCTGATGTGCTTCTAGAGCTTCGTCAAAAGCCTGGGCGAACACATTCACGGTTGGCGTCTTTCTTGGAGGAACACCAAAAGCTGGGACATCTGGAGGGTTTCTCCCCTTCCGAGATGGCTACGGCGTTCATGGGAATGATGTTTAGCTTCAGCTTTTTGCGTCCCATTTTGGAAGGAAAATCGACCCAAGATTTTGAAAGGAGTGGTGCGCTCTTGGCGCGTTTGTTTGTGCGAGGTCTGGCAACTTCAGACGGCTTGGGTTCAATCGGAACACAACGTGAATAGGCTTTCTTGGAAGCGATACACAAGAGATAGGAGCCAACAATGACAATGCCGTGGGTGTGCAACTTCTCCGAGTTGGATAAAACAAAGTTGAGTTGGGTCGGTGGAAAGGGAGCAAACCTTGGTGAACTTACCCAGCAAGGTTTCCCTGTTCCGGGAGGCTTCTGTGTCACAACGGAAGCCTACCATGAGTTTCTTCAGCAGGGCGAGTCGGCTCAGGCCGAAGATTGGTTTGAGCAGCTTGCTGCGCTCGAACCGTCCGACACCTCGAAAGCACGAGAGATTGGAGCGACCTTTCGCGCGTATCTGATGACGTTGGATGTGCCTTCCAGCGTGGAGGAAGCCATCCTCCAGGCCTGGGAAGAGGTGGGGAGCGAGCATTCGTATGCCGTTCGCTCCAGCGCCACCGCCGAAGACTTACCGGATGCTTCTTTCGCTGGTCAGCAAGATACCTACCTCAATGTGAAAGGACGTGACTCTTTGTTGGAGCACGTCCGTCGTTGTTGGGTCTCTCTGTTTACAGACCGGGCCATTGTGTACCGCGCCCAAAACCAATTTGACCATCGCGAGGTGGCTCTTTCGGTGGTTGTGCAGCGGATGGTTCTTCCCGAAGTTTCGGGCATCATGTTTACTGTAGACCCTCTGTCAGAGAATCGAAACATCCTGTCGATTGATGCCAGCTATGGTTTGGGAGAAGCCCTTGTCTCGGGAAAGGTTGCGCCTGACCTGTATCGTGTGGACAAGCGTGATGGGCAAATCGTGGAAGTGAGCGTGGCTGACAAAGGGATGGCGATCCGACCCTTGCCCGATGGTGGAACGTTTGAAGAGGAGCTGGTCGGTGAACAACGAAAAGCCCAGGTTCTCACCGAAGCCCAAACAAAAGAACTCGCAGCGCTCGGTGCACGCATTGAGGAACATTACGGAACTCCCCAAGACATCGAGTGGTGCCTGGAAGGTGATGCATTCTTTGTTGTTCAGAGTCGTCCCATAACGTCCTTGTATCCAGGGTTTTCTCATCTCCAGCCCGAGACGTCGTTGCAGGTGTACTTTTGCTTTAACCACCTGCAAGTGATGACGGAGCCGATCACACCCATGGGTCAATCCTGCATTCGCTTGGTGATGCCGTTTGGCAAGTGGGACCAACCTCCTACGTTGGAGGCTCCTTATCTTAATGCTGCTGGCGGTCGGTTGTATGTTAACTTAACCAAGGCCTTGCGAAATCCGCGGGTTCGGAAGGTTGTGCTTGGTACGCTATCGATCGCAGATTCCCTTACAAAGCTAGCTATCGAGGATGTGGTTCGACGCAAACTGTATGAGAGCGAGGACAAGAAAAACCCATCATTCTCAGCCTTCTATGTGGTGAGGAAGATCGCGCTGCCAGTGATGCGTCGTTTGGTTGGGTTTCTTTTCTTCAAAAACACTGAAAGGATTGTGGCACAACGAACCCAGTTTATCGAAGACACCTATCAAAGTATGAGGAAGGAGCTCCAAGCTCTTCGAGGAAACAGCGCAAAGCGAATGCATCGGATGATTGAGTTGATGGGCTCCCTTTTCCGAGAGAAGCTCGCCTTTAACTTCCTTCCTGTTGTGGGCTCGGGTCTCCTTTCCGCAAAGCTCACGAGTCATATCACCGGACAGTCTTTCTCCGACCCTGATATGGTGGGTCTGATGAGGGCTTACGAAGGAAATGTCACCACTGAGATGGATCTGGAGCTGGGGGACCTGGCAGATGTTGCGAGGCGCCACCCTGCTGTCGTGCAATGCCTACGAGAGACGTCACCCGAGACGATCTTGGAGAGCCTCCAAGACACAGAAGGAGGGGCCGACTTTCTCGACGCGTTTGCGCAGTTTCTCGCGAAGTACGGCGTGCGAGGGGCCTCTGAAATTGACATCGGGCGACAGCGTTGGTCCGAAGACCCAACCCCGCTGCTGCAAATGATCATTGGAAACCTGGCGGAGTCAGAGCCTGGGAAGCATCGAAAGCAACACCAGCGATTGGCGAAAGAAGGAGAAGAAGCGAGAGACCGACTGATCCAATCGGCAGGCCGAGGGTTTTGGGGATGGCTGAAGAAGCCGTTGGTGCGTCGATTAACCCGTGTCCATCGAAACATGATGGGCGCTCGCGAGCATCCGAAGTGGTTACTGATCCGGGCCCTTGGTCTCACCAAAGAAGTCCTCAAAGAAGAAGGGGAGCAACTGGTGGAAGCTGGCGTGCTCTCTTCTTCGGATGCTATTTTTTATCTGACGATGGAAGAGGTCCTCGCTTGGGTCGAAGGGAGATGGGATTCTCTCTCCCCCAACGCCTCACCCCAAGAGTTGGTGGAGCAACGAAAGAGCGACTACCAGCGGTGGAGCAAGCTCAACCCTCCCCGCGTTCTGACCAGCGAAGGTGAAATTGTTCGAGCGGAGCTGTCCTTGGAGAACGCTCCTGAAGGAGCCATTGTGGGAAGCGCTGCTTCGGCAGGGATTATCGAAGGTCGGGCTCGTGTGATACTGTCACCCAAAGACGCTGTTCTCCAACACGGGGAGATTCTGGTCGCTCCCTTCACCGATCCTGGATGGACTCCGCTCTTTATTCACGCTGGAGCCTTGGTCATGGAGGTTGGAGGGCTGATGACACATGGTTCTGTTGTCGCCCGGGAATACGGCATTCCCGCCGTCGTTTGTGTCGCGAACGCAACCACTCGCATCGAGACAGGCCAGTGGATTCGTGTGAACGGCGATCAAGGTTATGTTGAAATTTTGGAAGAACCTGACGAAGGGTAACCCATCAAGGTTTCCAATCAACCCAAGACAAGGATGAGAGAGACATGATTCTTTTTGCTGACTTTGAACCACGTGAGGTCTCTTCTGGGGGCTTTTTTAAGGTTGCTGAACATGAGTCTTTGGGGAAGGTTCTTCAAGATGTCAATGACTGGATTGAGAAAGAAAACATTGACGTTGTGAACATTGAAACTGTGGTTCTGCCGAACATTCATAACACGGGCGAGGAGGGCACGACCGACCCATCCATTCGCACTTCCGGGGAGATGTCGGCTTACTGGTACCAGTTCTTTCGTGTGTGGTACCGAAAGTAAAGACGCTCAACAAGCTATGGCTCAACAAGCTATCTCTTAGCAACCTAGCAACGTTCGCAACCTTGTCTCGGTTCGTTCGGCGAGCCCAGGTAGAAACTCCAGCATCTCTGGGGTTTTTTGCTGCATGACAAGGTTCAACAACACCAAGGCGCGTCCAACAATAAAGGCATCGACCTGACCCGGAAGTTGTTCCGGCCATTCGCGAACCTGCCTGTAGCCTCTCTCTATCGCCTCGCGCTGCTTGGCGTACTCCTCGTTGCTCCACATGTAAAAGAACAAAATACCCAAATCCTGGACAGGATAGCCCCACACAAGGTCTTCAAAGTCGATGGGGGATAGCTTGTTTCGGTAGGCTTTTACGTTGTAGGCATGCAAGTCTCCGTGGATCACTTGCATGCTCTCTGTTTCCTGGAGTTGTTGGATGTGATGTTTTACGTGTTCGATCGCTTGCGGGATGACATTTTGCAAGCCTGTGGGCAATGTCTGGGTATGTTCCGGGTCTTCCAGTACCCACGGGTCTTCGTAAGGGTTGACGTCCTTGTAGACGAGGGGCTGGGCATCCTTGGGTTGCTTAAACCTGGCTCCATGTTTGTGCAAGGTCGCAGCCAAAGCTCCGTACCGAACGAGGTTGTCCATCGTGAATCGCTTCGCCAGGTCGAGACCTTTGATCCATCGAAACAAGATGCAATACCGCTCTTCTGGGACTCCTGGGTCGGCCACAAGCGAATACAACGAGCCGTCTTGGCTTGGAATGGGAGCGGGAACCTCAAAGTCGGCCGACGAACCCAGCTCGTAAAGCCAGGACGCTTCCAAAGACAGCGTACGTTCTCGGGCTGCTTGAGGCTTGCAAATGCGCAGGGCGTAGGTGTTGCCACATGCGGTGTCAACGCGGAAAACACAGTTGTATTCGTTGCACAATAGCTTCAGCCCGGTGACCTGAAAGTTGTAGCTTTGAAGAGCCTTGTATGCGATGGCTCGAAGCCTACGAGCACGCCCAACTTCTGTGAGTTCGTAAAACGGTTTCATGGATGATTCTCTTTGCTTGGCTGGGAGGGAGGGGGAAAGGTACGTTGGAAGGACGCACGAGAGGGCTTTGGGTTCAAAAATATGCAACGACTGCGTCTTGCGCTGCGCCACGACAAAGTCTCGTTGCTGTGCTAGAGCTGAGAAAGATTCCGGAATGGCAAGCTTGAGCGGAGGATGCGGGCTAACTTTCGACCCAAGCGGACGGAGGGCGTAGGCGGCTTGGGAGGAATCGGCGTGGGGAGTAAGGAGGCGTCGTAGCCGGCCTGCTGCGCGGCGTATTGGGCTGCGACCATGCCTGTGACTGTGGCACGTTCGAGGTACAAGCAAGGGAAGGGTGCCTGGATCCAGTCGCCGGCCAAGCACATGTTGCGAAGTTGGGTTTGCATGGCCGGTAGATTCGACATGACACCTGGCGCAAACACCGTATGGGTCGGAGGGTTCCGCAACAAGTGGGCGTGAACTTCGTGGCCTTCCAACCCTGGCCAGCTTTCTTGGACCACGCGGCGAACTCGCTCCAACACCTCATCGTCGGTGTGTTCCATCGCATGTTCGGCCCGGCGTCCATACAGATGGCATTCGATAACGCTTCCTCCCGTCTTGTCGTGCCAGTCTTGGTAGGGAGGTTGTAGCAGGTCCAGCCAGAAGAAGTTGTCGGCATGACCCGACGCAAACACCCCAGTTGCGTAGCGTTTGCGACTGGGTGCCACGTCGAACCAAAAACGAACGACTGCGCTGGCAACGCCCTTGGGAATGATGCTGTAAGGGAGGAGGTGATGAGCTTCTTCTTTCAGTAGCTTCGACAGGTTCGCTGGGTCCATCGCCAGAATTACCGCGTCAAACTCCAACCATTGCTCCTCTCCGTTGTTTTGGATGCAAAGCTTGGTCAACCGCTCGTTGTTATGGGACAACGCGGTGACAGGACTTCCCAACAGATGGGTTCCTCCCACGCTGTGGAGTTTGTCGAAGATAGGTTGGGCCAGGGCGCGGTTTGGATCGACGCCGAACACATCAAACGCCGTGTCTTCCTTGTCGTTGATAACGTAAAACGTAAGACCTGTGAGAAAAGCAGCGAGGCTGACCCGATCTGCGTCTTGAAAGAAGCCTTGGTGAGTGAGGGACTCAAACAAACGCTTGACCAAAGGAGGCCAACCTTCAATGAGCTTCTGCACAGGGAGGTCATCGTAGCGTTCGATGTCGTACTCAGGGTCAAAGGCGAGCACATGGTTCATGTTCTTGGCGGCACGAAGGCAAGAACGAAGCCCAGCGTCCAGCAAGTCTCGGACGATGACAGGTTCTTGAAGCAAGGCCGCAGGGGCCAACAAGCTAGGTAGCGGGTGTTGGCGTAGACGTGCCCCCACTTCGGGGAACACGCGTTGTCCTCGCTGTTCCGCAACCAACTCTTGGTAGGGAGCAGGTGTTAATGTGGAGAAGGTGCCAAGCTCTTGAAGCAAGCGACGGAGGTTGTAGTACGGCCGCCAAACCCCGTGGATGCCGTGCTCAATGGGAAATGTGAAGGTGTGTCCCTGGTGCTCCAGGGATAGCTCCTCCCGTGTCGCCAAGCGACCTCCGGGTACATGGTCAGCCTCAATTAATGTGACTGGAATCCCGGCCTTCGCCAGCGAGTACGTCGCTGAAAGTCCAGCCATTCCAGCACCTACAACAGCAATACGGCTCATTTCTAAATCCTCTACCAGGGCAGCCAGCGGGAGCGAGGTTGGGGTTTGGGGGGCTCTCCTCGTCGTAGCAACATGGGAATTTGTGTTTTTGTGGGCTTTACTTTGGCGTCTTCAAATCGGAATCCAACCTGAACGACATAACCTGCTAACGCTTTTCCATGCAAGAGATGGTCAGCGTCGTGGAAGACAAACTGAGGAGACTCCAGATGACGCAGTACATCCAGGTGAGTTAACTCAAAGTCCACCCGATTGAGTGAACGCTCCAGAAAGCGCTTCCCCGGTACCGCTCGCTTGGAGTGCAAGATCACAGGGACACGCGGTGCCAAACCATACGATACGGCTGATTGGCCCATCACATCGAAGGCAGCGCCAACTGCCTTGAACAGAAAGCCCAAGCCTGCATCAGGCAAAAATTGGTTGGAGATATCGGTGAGAAAGTCGCCTTCGTCGAGAGGTTCTTCGTTTCCCCAGCTTCCTCGTACAATGAGGCGTCCACCCACAAACAAGTCAAACGCTCGCTCTTCCAACTCAATCCGTCCATACCGCTTGGGAAAGCCATACATCTCACGACCAATGGCGATTGCTAGATAGTTATCGGGGTAAAGCTCCGGGCAAAACACATACGGTCGCGCGATGGGATTCAGGCAAGGAATGAAAGGCGTCACTTCTCGATATCGAAAGGCTTTGTCCGGTGCATTGGGGGCTTCGCTGCGCAACGACTCAAACAGGTTCAGACACAACAAATACCGACCACCCAGGCCAGGGATAAGTCGGTGACCGCTGGGCATGAGGGAGGCGAGGCGAGCCGGGTCTCCTTCCATGACAAACATGTACATCTCGAACGGATCGGCAACATAAGGTCCTGGAACGAGCGTAGCACCGGGGCTTTGGAAATAGTCCATCAGCGATTCGTGATGCAGCGTTTCTCTGGAATAAAGCGTTCGTACGGAGGTCGCGAGGTGATGAATCAGGGAGCGGTTTAAGCCTGCATTTTCTTTCAATAATCGCTCAAAGTTTTCCTTGGAGACCTGCAACACCTCAACATCGCTGAAGGCGCGAACTGTGGCTGAGCGTTGCTTTCCATCAAGGACAGACAACAGTCCCAACACCTCAGGGGCACGAAGGACACGTACCAGGATGTCATCGACTTGAACCTCAACCGTTCCAGAGGTCAGAAAAAAGATGGAGTCTGCTTCCTCTCCCAGGCGCATTAAGACTTCGCCTTGTTTTATCTTTTTCCGTTGCCCTGACTCTTCCAGCTGTTTCTGCTCATCGGTTCCAAGAGAAGAAAATAACACCAGCATAACCTCTTTGCGTGTTGGGGTGACATGGGGTCGCTGCATGCCCTCATGAGGGTTGCTTGTAAGAACATGTACGACCTGAGGCTAGTCTTTCTCCACCGAAAACGTGACACCGGCGGAGCGAAGCCGAGGCAGGAGAGCGTCACCCATCGCTGCTGCGGTCGTTAAGTATCCGTAACGCGGAGGAAGATCTTCTTGGTCCAGCGCAAGGCACAGGGCGGACTCGGCCAACATGCCAGCGGTGGCTCCGTATCCTGGGTCGCGATTGCCATGGCATACCACACGGAGCGTTTTGCGGGCACCGTTGGGAAGAACCCCTTCTCCTACGAGAAGAACTTGGAAGAACCCTGACTCTCGCTGTTGCTGGGAAGGTCCTTCGCCTGGCTGTGGAAGAAAGCGTGACAAGACCTTGTCTGCCATGGGCAAGGTGCACAAACCCAGAAAGCTTTGGGTGGCAACCGGGACGCTGTAGGCTAGAAGTCGGCCTTTCAGGTTGGGTGAAAAGCACATCCACTCGTGGTAGCGGAAGTTCTGACCGTACAGAGAGGGAAGCAATGCCTGACTGCGACGAACCACACGGGTGTTGACCAGGCCCATGACAAACGGAGCCACCCATCGTTGGACGCGACTGTCCCACCGTCCATGAACAGGGTCCCAACGTGTGGGCCCTCGTGGAGCCTGGGCCGGGTTCAGGTTGTAAGGATCCAGCAAGTCACGAAGGAGTCGGGGGTTTCGCCGGATGTCTTGGCCTGCAGCGAGGAGGCTGGCTGCCGTTCCGCCGCTCCATGCCGATTGATGGTCCATCAGATAGAAGTGAACGTCGGAGAGAGGTTGCCCCCATCGTTCCTGGGCCTCCCGCTGTAACAGGTAGACCCCAAGGTCCGAAGGAATCGAATCCATCCCGCAAAACGACACCATGCGCTGCTGTTGTTCTGTTGCCTTTGCATGATACTGGGACATCATCTGACGAGCCCAATGAACCTCACCGGTGATATCACAGTAGTCGGTCTTGGCGCTGATGCAGGCGGCGATGAGCGGGGAGCCATGTTGACTGTATGGACCCACCGTTGTGCAGACCACGCGGGTTTGGGAGGCCATACGCTCCAGAGAAGCCAGGTCGTTGCTCTCGGCCTGAAGCAAGGGAAGGTTCGCAGCATTTGGGGTCTGAGAGGACAGCTCGTTGCGTAGCTTTTCGAGTTTGTTGAGGTTTCGTCCAGCCAGTGCCCAGCGTACATTCGAGCCGACGCCGTAACGGGTTGCAATGTATTCAGCGACCAAGCGTCCTGTGAATCCCGTTGCACCCCAAACCACAACATCGAACGGTCGTGAGCTTCTCTCTGTCTCCATCAAGCCCGACTCCCTTATTGATTCATTTGTCTCGTGGGTATTTTTCTTGAGCAAACCTAGCATTGCCTTGGGAGAGAAGTCAACGTTGGATGCAAGAAGATATACGAGCTCCCATCGGATTGGTCTCTCTCTCCTCCCTTTTTCCTGCCCCCCCCAATTTTTTTGAAGGACATTCTCGTTTCGCGACACTCACGTCTCAATATGCGATGTCTGGTGTCTAACTTCTCAATTTTATTGATGGTGGTTTGGCATACGAAGCATGAGAAGGTGAATGAATGTTTGGAAAGTATGGAACGTGGCTTGCTATCGTAATAACTACCTACGACCGTAACCCATTCTGACAACCTGCCTTGAGAGAAACCTCCAAACTGTCATGTGTTCCTATGAATTCTTCTTGCGAAGAGAGAGGATCCACTCTACGATGGTGCAGGAGGTCGTGATGAGTCAACGAGACATCATAAACTGTGGACAAAACCCAAAGGTCAACTTCCACTTCGAATGCCCCATGACGTGGGACGAATTGGAAGAAACCGGGGAGTCCAACCAGCGTTGGTGCAAGGAATGCGAAAAGCGCGTGTTCTGGTGTCACAACAACGTAGAAGCTGGACTAAGAGCAGAGCAAAACGAGTGCATCGCTGTCCCTGCTTGGTTGGCTGAGGGAGTCAGAAACGAAGAGTATGGGGTCATTGTTGTTGGGATGCCAAACTATAGAAGGATGTTTGAGGAAGTTACGGAACGCTACCAAGCGAAGAAAGCAAAGTAGCTTGGACATGAGCCTGAAACACAAGACCTACATGACGTTTATGGAGATGTTTGTTGTATGAAGCTACGACCTGCGTTGTTGCCGCCTGTATTGGATGAGAAGCTTGTCTCTCAACTTGGCGCTCTTGCGGACGAGTTAGATGGTGCAAGGCCGGAAGATTGTGAGGATAAGCTGGCTACCTTCAACCGGCTCGCAGGAACAACTCTTCCTCTGAAGAACTTTCAGGGTATCTACGGTGCAGAAGACCACGTGGATTGGGTCCGGCGTGTCCTGTGCTTCCAGCGAATTCGACGAGTCCCTGATGTAACCCGTGAGGAACTCATTGAAGTTACAAAGCGAGCTATGAGCTACGACAGCGATGCTGAAGCGTATATGCGTATCCTCGATGTTCATGTGCCTCGTCCTCATGCTTCCAGTCTTATCTTTCATCCACCGGAGGATGAAGCTATCGGATGGAAAGGGTCGATCTCAGAGTATGACCCGACACCTGAACAGATTGTGGAGTGGTCTTTCCTGTGGAAGGGCTAAACGTTGCCATTTGATAGGTAGTAGGTGAGCGATGGTGTTAGTATACTTGCCAGATATAGGTGTAATGGTTGTTGTTCGAATGAGTTAGCTTCTGGTTGCAAAATTGGAAGGTGTAAGGTTTACTTACTTGGCTGCTGTAAGGACCACTGAACCCATAATACCCCGAAATGTACAGGTGTCCTTGCTTATCCAAAGAGCCACCGTGGGCTACGCCGTCGCCTGACCAACAGTGCGTGGGTTCGCCCTTTTGGGTCATTCGTACAACGAAGCCACCTCCGTTGCTGTTTGTTCCTCCTCCTCGGGATACGGCACCTTGGGTGCATGTGAGATTGGGACGAACATGAAGCTCTCCGTTTGAGTTTCCCACGATATACAGGTCGTCTTGTTGCCCCACCCACAGGGTTGTTGGGTTAGACCCTGTTGTATTCCCTTCAGAATCTGCAGGTAGTCCTCGAAGCCATTGGATCTTTCCTTGTGCGTTAAACTTTGCTGTGAAAAGAGCGTAGTTTAACGGTGTGCTGGGCTTAAATTTTCGATGCAGAGAAAATGAACCGAACGTAATGCTCTCGTAGTAACTTCCTGCAACAAAAACATCTCCAGATGAGTTTGTGGCGACTTGTGGAAACAAACTATAGGAGCGTCGGCTTACAACGGACCAAAGCAATTCACCTTGTGAATTAAGTTTGGCGAGAAGGAACGAGATCGTTTCGTTGGATGTAATGTTTTTCAGGCCCACTCGGATCGTCCTCGTCTCGGTGCTCCTGGAATGTACAGGACCCAGAGTGGCAAAGACCATGTAGATATGATTGCTTGAGTCGGATGTTATTCGTAGGGGTCTATGAAAAAGATAGGTTGGTCCTGCTTCAATAAACTGTGCCCAAACCACATCGCGTTGGGCAGTAAGTTTGAGGAGAAAGTGGTTGCCCTGACCGACACCGGACTTTATATCTTGGCCACCCAGTTGGAGACAGTAGCCACTGAGCTTGGTGCAGTTTGCTTGACCCGCAAGGATGATATGGCCCTTCTTGTCGAGCGCAATGTCATGGACCTGGCTCCCTCCTTTGGACCCAATGTGTAAAGACCAAAGAAGTTGGCCGCTGGAGTTTAACTTGAGCAGGGCAATGTCTTCACCGTTGGTTCTGTAGTCATCGAATATTTTGTTGCCAAGGGCTTCATACGTTGTATCTGCAATCGTGAGCTGTCCGCGAAAGTTAATAGCAGCGTAAACGTTTCCGAGGGGATTGGTCACAAGAGAGAGTACTTCAGGTCTGTCGCTTAAGCTTGAAGGGTTGATGCTTTTGAGTGGGAAGGTCCAGAGGATTTGGCCTTTTGCATCCACACCCATGATCTTTCCCGGCTGTCCAACATACATCACTGAAGACTCATTCTCTCCAAAGTCGTCTGGTACAGCCAATGTCGAGGATGATGGAGGGCTGACGTTGCGATTGGCGACTTCGTTTTGGGAACTTGTGTCAGATACGATCCAGCCTCCTTCGGATGGGCATTGAGGAGGTATCGAAACGTGGGAGGATAACTCCGCATCAGGCTGACATCCTAGAAGAATCATCGCCAACAACACAAAGCATGGTGCTTGAAGGGCTATCAAAGGAGCTTTGATATTCATGGTCATACTTTCTTGTTTCGACGTTATTTCCATTGCATTTGTCTACCTACAAATAACGTTCAACGTCCTACGAATCGCAAGAACAAGAAATGAACCTACATCTCTTTCTGCTGTTTTTGCCCTACGAATGGGTACAAAAGTTTCGATTTCCTCCTGGTACATTCTGTTGTAGTCTACCCCAAATTTCTAACCTTGTTGTACCCAGGAGTCTCATGATGTCCCAGCCCAAACCACGAGCCTGTCACACGATTCAAGACCTTTCGGTTGGTATGAGTTTCGAACATCCGTACCAGGTCACCGACGAGGATGTCCAAAAGTTTGGTGAGATTAGCGGCGATTTCAATCCAGCCCACTTTGATGACGAGTACGCCGCCGGAACCCGCTTTGGTAAGCGCATTGCCCATGGGATGATCTCTGTTGCAAAGTTCAGCGGGATCTTTGGAATGGACTTGCCCGGCCTGGGCGCGATTTGGGCCGGCCAGAAGGTGAAGTTCCTGGCCCCGGTGTACCTGAACCAGCCTTATGTGGCCAAGGCTGAAGTAACCGAAGTGGGGGAAAAATCCGCGAAGTTTCGGACCACGTGCAGCGACGCAGAAGGCAACATCGTGTTGGAAGGTGAAGCGGTTCTGTACCCGATTCCACAGAAGATCAAGGATGGCATGGGTGAAGAGCTGGCAGGGCTGTTGGGCTAAACCCAAACACCACTCGACTTGGAGAGAGCTGCGTTTTTTGCTTAGGAGTCGGCGAGGCTTGCCTTCACTCGTTCGATGAATTCATGCCGCAAGGCCAGCTTCATCGGGCCATAGGATCCGCCGGGAAGTTCCGAGAGTTGGTTGGCGTGCTTCAAGGTCACATCCAAGACCTCGCTGCCATCCACGAGCTTGTCCAGGTATCCCATCGTGACTGCTTCTTCTGCGTTGTACATTTGAGATTGAAGGATCGCCGCAGTTTGGTATCGTTTGGGGATGCGGCACTTCGCCATTTCCATGCCAAACGGTGGGAGAATGACGCCGATGGCTGTTTCGTTCAGTCCGACGTTGTACTCCGCTTGGGCGCCAACGCGAGTGTCTGAGGCCAACAAGAGGAGAGCTCCCGCTGCGATGGCGTGACCTTCACAGGCTGCCAGAACAGGCTTGGGAAACGAAAACACACGCAGCATAAAGCGTGCGCCCTTGGTGACGAGAGTCTGCGCGGATTCGGGGCTTTTTTGCATCTCTTTGAGGTCAAAGCCTGCGCTAAACAACCCCTGGCGACCGCGAAAGATGATCGCTGTTGCCTCACGTTCGGCTTTGTCCAGACCTTCTTGGAGTGCGTCCAACATATCATGACCCAGAGCGTTGACCTTGCCGTCGTTCATCTCCAGAATCGCAACTTTCCCTTCCAACTGGTAGTTCAACATATCCATATCCTTTGGTGTAGAAGACAGTTCAGGGACCGAGAGTACCATCGCTTGCCTGGGACGAAAAGGCTTGGCCCACAGTTTTCTTGTCTGCGTTCGTTGGCAACGAAGAGACTGTTCTGGGTTGCAATCGATACTTCAATGTATTATAGAAACCTCCTCTATCTTCAGGGACATATTTGTTGGTGGTCGGACTGACCATTCCAACAAGAATACCGCAACAAGAGAAGGATGTGCAGCTATGTCTAAGGTCTCCGGTTCCCGCCAATCTACGATACATTCTACACCTACAACAGGTGAGTTGCCCTCTTCCCAGATCCAAGGCGAAGTCGGACAGGTTGCTGGCGAAAGTCTAGAGCAAGAGACTGCTGTGTTACAGAGTTCGTACCAGGGGACTGGCGGTGCAAGCCTGCAAGAGACAGCAAGTCCAGACGCTCAGTTTGCCGCATCAGGCTTGCAAGCGGGGCAGGGCTCCAGTGTTCTGAACTTGCAAATTGCGGAGGGAACGCAAGGCGTTGAGATGGCGACAACAGGCGCTGTATCCGAGACCCACACTTCCGCTTTGCAAGATGTGGCTGCTGTCCAACGAGCCAAGGCTGCACAAGAAATCAACAACGTTCCTACTGTTGCAGACCTGGAAGGCTTAAAGTCTGGGGACCTGAAAGCTTCGGACGTGGCTGCATCGCTTAAAACGGCGCTGCTCTCGAACAACCCACAAGTGGTTCAAAAGGCTGCTCGCACCTTGCAGGTCGCAGAGAGCTACTCCCGCAAAGCCGAGCAAGACAAAGTGAACTACGCAGGAACTGGGTTTCAGGCGTTTCATTTCCCCAAGCTGGAGCTCAAACTCAACAGCGATGAAACCCATCAGCTGATGAGGCGTGTGGTGCAACACGGCAACAGTGAGACGGTCGATGTTATGTTCTTGGCCGAAAAACAGGGCTTGTTGCGCACGGAACCTGCGGGCATCTTTCACTCGCACCAAGGTATGAAGAAGCTCTACTCTGGTCAGTCAGCGTTGCTCCAAGGTAGCGACGGACGAGAGTCGCCTCGGGGCGCTGATACCTTTCGTGAAGAGTGGAACACCCAGGTCAAGCCAGGGCTAACCAACATTCGTGAAGCGATCGCTGGAACCGCCAAGGCGAAAGGTCCAGGTTGTCCTTATGCACAAGGCAATCACTCCAAGGGGATCGCCTTTGACAACGCCGAAATGAAGCTTGATCCGCAAGCGCCCGATTGGGCCAAAGACATGTTTGGTTCCTCACTAAAGGGTGGAATGATTCGTGTCTCAGGCAGCCAAACGGACCCTGACCAGCCCGACCAAGAATCTCACATGCCTGGTATTCGTATCGCGTTTCCTGTGAACGGAGCGCTTGATGGGAGCGCGACCCAAACCATCGACATCACCGCCAATACAGGCTCCACAACACACGCCCAAACTGGCGCAGAACACACACAATTTACCAAGGATATCTCCGTGCCCAAAGATGGGTTCCTTGGATCGATTCGTGGCTCAAAGCCTGTGCGTGCAGTCAAGCATGCTTTGGGCGGTCTGTTTGCGCCGGGAAGCTTGCTGGAGAAGCCCGGTAACGTTGTGGACCGAATCAAAGCCATGAGAAACGCAGTGGAAGTGACCGATATGGCGATGGGACAAAAGTTCCATGAGCATACCTTTCACGGTCGGCATGCTTTCTTTGTGGGCGGTCGGTACGTTCAGGTTCGCTTCAAAGTTGTTGAGCCCAAGGACTTTCCCGATCCGAATCAGTCCAATGCACCCAACGCCCGTCTTGATGCTGTAGAAGAAACAGTCGGAAAGAATGGGATGAAGCTAGCGATGTACATCACAGAGCTACCCAACGGGAACCCTGACCGCGTGGAAGAAGAAGGATGGGAAGGCTTGCCGGAAGTTCGGCTCGCCACGATCGAAGTGCCACCCCAAGAGGTGGACAATCACTCCAAAGCCTCGCAGTGGTTTACGAACATCCCTCATGTCCCTGGTGGTCCTGACAAGGTCTTTACTGCCGCGGGGCTCGGTCGGCATCGCGTTCCCATTTACATGGAGAGCGGAAAGTTTCGCAACGAGCACAACCGCATGTTGGCGACGCGAAACTAAGCGAGCCGGGTCTTCTGGACCTGGATTTCTCTTCCCCTGACTCGTTTGTGCTATAGTAAACGCTGAACTTGAGTTTATAGGGGATAGTACCATGAACAACGATAGTCCTGAATCAAGGGAGCTTTCTCCCGTCGCAAGGAGCGGGCAAGAGGTCCCGCTTCGGCTGATGTTTCTCGCGCTTACGGTTCTTGCCATGTGGATCAGCGCTCTGGGTGTTGAGGGATGTTCCAATACACCAGGCAACGAAGCAGCTGTGGAGACGGTAGGGCTCGAACCCAACTCGTCCTCAGAGACAACCGCCAAGGTGGAGCCTTCGCCAGAGAAGTCTCCTGGGCAGGAAACGACGAACCTTCCTGAGCCTTCGAAAGAACCTTCTTCTCCTGAGCCGTCGAGCGACCAAGGCACCACGGAGTCTCCTTCTCCGGTGGAGACAGTTGCAGACGAAGCGGATGGTGGAACGACAACACCCTGCACAGGAATTGCGCCACCATATACAGCTACCGAAGCAGGCGTTCCTCCCGAAATCGAGCTACCGGAAGACTTGCAAGCTCCCGATCGGATGCTCACTCCGGATGAAACGTGCACCTACAAGCCGGGGCTGTGC
This sequence comes from Deltaproteobacteria bacterium, assembly GCA_006226375.1. GTDB lineage: Bacteria > Myxococcota_C > UBA6777 > UBA6777 > UBA6777 > M3003. Next base: position 75,473 of record SBHC01000038.1, read on the forward strand.
CTGGGGGGAGATGCTCCCAACTGGATGCTGGAAGACTTTCAACCCCAAAGTTGTGGTTACCAAAAATCGTACAATCTGAAAGCGTTCCGGGGCCACGTCACTGTGGTTGCTTTGCTCTCAGGCTGGTGAAGCTTCTGTCAAGCCCAGGCTGGGCGACTCGAACGTATGCGACTTGAACTTCAACAACAAAACCTAAAAGTTAAATTTGTAGCTGTTAACTCCATCGACGCCAACACCCCCACGGACCAGAAACAGTTGACGGATCGTTGCGCGTTTCCCTTGTTCCAGGATGTGGACACGATGCAGGCCTGGCACCATCACAACGGCCAAAAAGACGACCTCTACATCTACAATGCACAGGGGCAGTTGGTGGCCCATTTGCCATTTGCTGGACCTGTAAACACCGACCTCTCCACCGATGAAGGATACAACAATCTCAAGCAAGCTATCTTGAACGTGAAGTAGCCTGGGATAGCTATGTTGAGTTGGGTCGCTTTGGTGTCCTTGTCCTACATGTTGCTTGCGACAAGCCACCAGGTTTTCATCGAGCCTTTGCCCTTCACGTTGATGGCTCCCCGAGGTTCAAAGATGAAGCTATCTTTGAGAAGAAGGTAGGAGTCGTGGCTTACCTGGATGTGTCCTTCCTCTCCATGGGATTCCATTCGTGACGCTGTGTTCACAGTGTCTCCCCACAAATCGTAGAGAAACCGACTTCGCCCAATGACTCCCGCGACTACTGGCCCAGAGTGGATTCCGATTCGCAGGCCCAGTGTGTAGCCATAGGTGTCGTTGAAATGACCCAATATCTCTTGCATTTCTAACGCGAGGCAAGCGATGACCAAGGCATGGTCCGTGCGCTTTTTGGGAATGCCAGCAGCTGCCATGTAGGCGTCACCGATGGTCTTGATCTTCTCGGCTCCGTACTTTTCTACCAATTCATCAAAACATGTGAACAAGCCATTGAGCAGGTCGACAAGCTCTTCGGGAGGAATCTTTTGTGAAAGGGCCGTAAAGCCAACAAGGTCTGCGAACAAAACGGTGGCGTTGTCGAAGCTGTCAGCGATGGTTTCCTGCTGCTTCAGTCGAGATGCTATTTCGGCAGGGAGTACATTGAGAAGGAGCTGCTCCACTTTGTCTTGCTCTTCCTGCAATTGTTCCCCTTGGATAAAGTGAATCCGGCTCATCATCTCTGCCATGTAACAGGCAAAGGCTCCGAACACATTGACAATCAGCCCAAAGAAAATTAGCGTCATCATCGAAAAGGTGCTGGGGATTCCGGCCCATGTCACCGCAAGCAAGAGAACCAAGAAGCTTACAAATCCATGGACCGTCGCGTAGAAAAAACGCAGACGCAGCACGGAGTACACCAAAAAAAACAGGCCGGTGTATGCGAGGGTTCCATAGAGCATACGTTCGGAGGTAAGTTGGCGAGATAGCAACAACCCCATGCTCATCAACGCCAAAGTGATGACCATGCAAAGGTACAAGAGGAATGCTTGGATCTTACTGCGAAACCGCTGTGACTCTGCAACCCTATCCAAGAGGAAAAACGGCGCGGCCAAAAGCAAAAGAGGAGTCTGTACTGCGTAGCGAATGAACGCAAGTTGCACAAACTCATTGGGAAACAAATACCACTCCGTTATGCCGAACAAGGAGATGCAGGACAACAAGACAAGGTATCCCGTGCGAAAATAGGAACGCTGGGAGCGGAGGTAGCTGATCTGGAATCGTGTCTCTTTCTCAGGCTCACGAAACGATAGCGTGACTGGGTGCAATCCCAGGCTTTGACTTTGATTCCAAAGAAGCTCCACGTTTCTCTCCGATCTCTTGCCTGGAAGGCACGTTCGCAACAATGTACCACATCCACCAAACAAGCAAAGAAGGCCTTGAGCGGTTTTGAGTTTCGCCTCGCCTTAAGCTTGGAGCCGTTTTTGGATGGCCTGGAGAAACGAGGTTTGTTGCTCTGAGGAGAGATGGGTCTGAAGCCTCGCCAACAAGGCTTCTACCTGTTCAGTCGGGAACTCTTTGAAGGAAAAGCCAAGGGCCTTTGCTTCTTGCTTGAGGAGTACTTTGGCAATGGGTCCAATGCAGCGCGCCAACTCTTCTTGAAGGGCCGTGCGAGCCGACTTGGAGAGCATGCCTGGGTTTTCTTGGGTGGGCTGTTGTGTATAGGCGAGGGTCGGGCTTGGTGTCGATGCCGGGCGGGATGCTGTTGCTCCCGATACCCCAAGCTGATACGACGTATAGGAGAGGGTTCCTGTGGGGCCTTTTGGCCCCATGTAGGTGCGGCACAGCCCTTGGAGTTCTTGCGCAAGGTGACCGCAGGTTGGGAAGCGGTGGTCGCGATTCTTCGCGGTCATTCGTTGAAGAAGCTGGCACACTTCGTCCGAGAGGTCTGGACGCCACTGCCGCGGATCTGGAAGGGGCTGTTTCACCTGATTCATGAGAACGGCCATGGGATCTTCATCTGTAAAGGGGTGTTGTCCCACAAGCATTTCAAACAAAACAATACCTAGCGAGTACATATCGCAACGTCCGTCGAGAGGCTGGGACACGATCTGTTCGGGCGCCATATAGGCTGGAGTGCCCAAGATTGAGCCGTCCACTGTGACTTCTTCCAGGCCTTGTGAGTGGGCGTCTCCGCGGGCCAGGCCGAAGTCTGTGATGCTCACATGGTTGTTGGCTGTGATCATCAAATTGTCAGGTTTGATATCGCGATGTATCACTCCGGCTTGATGCGCAGCATCCAGACCTTGTGCGACCTGCCAGGCGACTTCCAACGCAAAACCTACCGTATAACTGTTTTCACGGGCGAGGCGTTGGGTGAGCGTCTCTCCTTGTAGAAACTCCATCACAATGTAGAAGATTTGGTCGTCAGTGACCCCCGTATCAAACACTTGCACGATGTAGGGACTTCGCAAGCGCGCGATCGCTTGGGCCTCTCGACGAAAGCGTCCAAGCGCACGCTGGGTGTCCATCTCTGTGGGGAGCATGACTTTAACAGCGACAGGTCGTTCCAGGGCCTTTTGGTGCCCCAGAAACACAGCCCCCATGGCTCCTCGGCCCAACTCTTTTTCAATGACAACCGTGCCTATTTCCCGACCTAGCATCTGCTCAAAAGTGGCTATGTTCGGGTGGGGTTGTGAATGATGGCCCTGGCTCATGAAAACTGTTCCTTCTGTGTCTCTGCAAAACGGTGAGCGCATAACCTGACGTCTATGCCGCTCTATGGTTGTACGTTCCCACCTAACCCATTGGCAAGAGTTCTTATGCCCGTGGAGACAAACCGTTACATCGAATCACCGTGGATTCCAACGCGATGATTCTTCTTCGAGAGTCCAAGTCGTCGGAATTGTAGCTTGTTTGTTCCATTGTGGAAAAGGTGCTTGCGCTGGAGGTCATCGTCCTTAGATTGAGAGTCACAACCACACAACGAGGAATAGACGATGCCATTTACACTGATCAAAGGAACGTTTCATATCGAAGGGTACTCTCCGGATGGCGACTCCATTCGATTTATGGCCAGCGACCCAAACTTGTGGAATGAGCTGAGTGGTCGCTCTGTGAAGCGGAATGCACGAGGTCATGCGCAGCTTCGGGTGGAAGCCATCGACACCTTGGAGACGCACTACAACAGCGAACATCAGCCCATGGCGTTTGCAAAGCAAGCCACCGATGCGCTTCTCGCCGCACTTAACATCACCGATGTGGTGTGGAACGAAAACGGTACACGTGTGGAGAGCGCCAACGATGGAACCGAAGGCTACATTCTGAGCCGCAAGACCGATAACAACGGACGACCCATTGCCTTCTTGTTTGCAGGGGCCACCGATGAAGCGGATGGTTCTTCGCTGTTTATGGCGCCGGCCTTGTTGCAGCAAAGCATTAACTACAAACAACTTGCAGACGGTCTGGCGTATCCCACCTACTACAAGGGTTTGTTCCATGACTTGCGCGATGCGATGACAGCTGCCACTGTGCAAGCCCGCAACAGCAACAAGGGACTCTGGGCTGTGGACAAAACTTCCACAGGCTTTGAAGTGACAGGGCTCTCGTCGATTACCGACGAACACGTGATCCTGCCCAAGCTCTTTCGCCGTTTGGTCAAGTATCTGGAAAATGGCGGCAGTGTCTCAGGTTTTAAGGACTATCTCGCGGAAAGTCCCGAGCCGATTCTGGTCCTGGAAAGTGCGCACTTCACAAACTTTGACTCGGTCGTTCGCGTGGAAGGAAATACAGTGAAGTTGACGGTTCCTCCAGAAGGCATGGTCTTTCTATCTTAACCTGTCCTTTCCATCACTCACTCCTCTGTCGTGCACCTTCGCTTAAGCTTTTCCCATCAAGTCTCGGTAGGTTTCCTGGCTCAGAACGGAAGCCTGTGATTCCAACTCCAGCGCCTGGTTAAAGAGCTTCACGGCTTCTTGGGGCCGACCCTGGCTCTGTGCCAGCTCTCCTGCCAGCTCCAGGTAATGGGTGGTTTTGTTTGTATTCTCGGCTCGCTGCCAGTGGTGAATTAAGCGGTCGTAGTGAGGCTTGAGGTTGCTGCGGTGCTGTTTTTCGATGGCGCGTGCTACATCGCGGTGAAGCTGACGCCTCTGCGCAAACAACATGGAAGAGTATGCGACCTCTTGAAGAACAGGATCGAGGAATGTACTGGTTCGAGTTGGCGCGTTGTGTGCCGGAATGAGCAGCCGCATCCCTCTCAACGCTTGGATGTGTTGGAGAATCTTCTCCCTCTCTCCAGGCACCGGGTGCACCGTTTGTAGCAGGTCGTGGTCCACGTGGTCTCCAAGCAAGCTCGCTACCTTGAGCGTGAGTTGAAGGCCCGTGTCAAGATGATCCAGCAGGTCCTGGTCCCATCGTTTGGGGAGAATCGGGCGATAGATCGCAACGGACTCTTCCTTGCCTTTTACGCGGATCGGCTCCAACGCTTCAAAGTCCAAAACGTCCTTGGCGGCCTCGTAGATCGTGGCGTCGCACAACATGTGCTCTTGGGCTGCGACCATCAGCCTCGCAGCGAGATTGGTTTGAGGGCCAACGGCTCCGTAAGTACGACGTAATGGGCTTCCATACGGACCGGCTCGCATGGCGCCCCGAGCCAGGCCCATTTGGACCTGAGTGATTCCAGCTAGCTCTTTGGGTCTTTGCTGCAGCCTCATCGCTGCCAGCACTGCTTGAGCCGCGTCGTTGGGCGCGTGAATGGGGGTTCCAAACACGGCGTAGAGATAGCTTCCTTTGTCACCTGTTGTTAGCTGGATTAAGGAGCCCTGGTAGCTTTCCAGTATACGCTGCACCCAGCGCACAAACGGATCGAGCTTTTCTTCGGCCTTGGGGTCATTTTCGTAGTCAATGCCATGGAACTTAAGGAACAAAGCTGAGACCGTACGAAGCTCTGACAAATAACTACTTTGACCATCCAAAACCTTGTTGTAGATGGTATTGAGGACCCATGGTTTGCATTGCTGATCGTTCCACGTCTCAGCTAAAATTGCTGGCCAGGGGCTAGGCTCTGGAGCGCTCGTCAGGGTGTCCAACACCCCAAAGCGCAGACCGTTTGTGTCTCGCCACTCTCTCACTGAGAGAAGATGGACGTTCTCTTGGGCAGTGTTTTCATCCAAAAGAATCTCACCCGGTTGGGCCAGCGATTCGCCTTGGGCGAGTTGATCCAGCGCTGTTCCAACGATGGCCTCCATCAAGACAATCGCAGGGTCGCCGACCAACATGCGTCGAACCGAGCCGCGGACCATCGCGATCTTGATGTGGAGCGATAGCTTTGTGCCTGCTGATGTTTGGATCGATGCAAACGGATGCATCGCCTCTTGCATCGCAAAGGCCGAATGAATCGCTCGTTGCTCTGGAGCCATCACAAACGTAGCGGCGGCAGGGTACCAACACGTGATGGCGTCGCCGCTGAAGTAGATGACGCAACCCCCGTATTGATGGACTTCTGCGATCAGCGACTCGTACACGCGGTTGATCTGTCGAATGAGCTCCTCAACGCCTCGTTCGCGACCAAGCTCTTGGGTGAGAGATTCGGTCATGGGAGTGAAGCCCGATATGTCGGCAAACAAGACGACGCCTTCAGAGGTCTTTGGGAGTTCTGTGTTTGTGGAGAGAGCCAGACGTCGATCGATGGGAACGTAGGAAGCCACAGACTCTAGCTCCCCTTTCTCACGCTCTTGCCGATCCAGAGAGACTTGGGAGAGGTAGCGTTTCAGGCGTTCGCTACGGGCGTAAAGCTCTTCGGCCATACGCTGAAAACGGATGGCGAGAAGAACGGATTGGCAAAAGATGAAGGTAAACAACGCTACCGGGCTAATGCTTGGTGTTTGGAGGACTCCCCATGCCCTTAAAATGTCATTGAGCCCTGCGAACAACAAAAACATACCACCCCAAAAGAGCAGCCAGGCTAGCTCACGTTTTTTGCGCAGGGCGATCCAAAGCAACCAAGCGACGACGACAATATAGAAGAGGCTATAGAGTTGGTAGCCTCGCAACAGATGGAAGCCTATCTGGTAAGGAAGTAACAGCGTAAGTACTGTTGCAATGCCGGCCAGCCAGATTACGATGCGGCCAATCCACCGGGGAAAGTCGTGGGGGTACACATGTTGGAGGTAGAGATAGAAGAAAGGGAGTTGAATGTAATAGCTCGTACATTCCACTCGAATTAAGACCTCCCAGGGAAGGTCTGGGAGCATCTTCATTAACAAGATGCTATCAGTGGATAGCTGCAAAAAGCCCATGAAAATGCAAGACAGAGACAGACACAGCAGAGGAAATTCACCCCGCCGATAAAAGAAGAGAATCAGATGGTACAATGCCATCGCAAACAAGCAGCCCATCAACAACACTTCCAGCAACAGGTGGCTGTCGCGCTGGCTGTTGATTTGCTGGGCCGTTCCTAGCCGAATGCTGTGTCGAAACCCTCCTTGCGGGTGAGAAAAGTTGGCGATCTGCAACGTTAGAGTTGCCGTTCGTTGTTGCGCAAAAAACTCTTTGACCTGAGGACGGTACTCGGGTCGGTACGACTCCGGTTGGGCGGCAACCCGGCCGTTTGTGGCCAGGACCTGGTTGTTGAGCCAAAGCTTGTAGGCTGTGCGTTGGTATCCAAGCTGAAGTCCATACAGCTGGTGTTTCTTGGGTAGAAGTACCCGCAGTTGGTACGTGGCGTAGCCCTCTCCAGGGAGAGCCTTCTTCTTGATGCGAAGCTGCGACCATTGGTGCGGCACGTTCTGCCATTGAGGGGAGTGGGTCTGGAGTCGTATGTCCTGAGGGGTGAGGAGTCGATGCCAATGCATGGCCCAGGTGCCATCAAGGGAGACTGCTCCTTGTTTGGCAAAGCTCCACTGGCTAAGGTCAAGGACCCCTTGCTGGATCCTTGGTTGTGTTGAAGGCGTACGCTGAGACTGACAGCCGAAGAAGGCCATTCCTGCAAGCCAAAACACCAAAACTGGGAGCCAACGGTTGAGCCGCACCATGTTGTGTGGGTTCCTTTGGGGTGACCACCAAGAAGGACGAAGTCGTTCATTCTTCCTACCACAATCCGCACAGGTAGGGAAATCCATAGACCCACTCCATCCTACCCAACCCTACCAAAGTAGGGGTACCTTTTGGTGGGCTCTTTTCAAAACAGTACTTTTGTGTCTGTTGTCCGAACCTGCCTCTTTGTAAATTGATACCAGATTCTGGATGTGACTTTTGATTCCAAACTTAAAGGAGAGCAGAAATGAAAGCCATTGTTCAATCCAAATACGGAAACGCTGATGCTTTGCAACTGAAGGAAACGGACAAGCCTATTCCTGGAGCCAACGATGTCGTGATCAAAGTCCACGCCACAGCGTTGCACATTGGCGACTACTATACGATGCTGGGAAGCCCGTTTCTTCTGCGCCTGATGATGGGATTCTTTCGTCCCAAGTTTGGTCCAGGGACCGATGTTGCAGGGGTTGTGGAGTCTGTAGGGGCGAACGTAACCCAGTGGAAGCCTGGCGACGCTGTGTTTGGTTGGTGCAAAGGCGGTTTTGCTGAGTACGCTTGTGCCGATGCAAGCCAGTTTGCCCGCAAGCCTGAGCATCTCTCGTTTGAGCAGGCGTCTTCCCTTGTGACGTCAGCCTTGACCGCCCTCGAAGCTGTACGAGGGCAAGGCAAAGTGAAACCGGGTCACAACGTTTTGGTGAACGGAGCTTCCGGAGGAGTGGGTCCTTTTGTGGTCCAAATCGCCAAATCGTATGGAGCGACGGTGACCGCTGTGTGTAGCACTCGAAATGTCGAAAGGGCAGTCGCGATGGGTGCAGATGTTGTCGTTGATTACACCCAAGAAGACTTTACGCAACGAAACGAAACCTACGATTGCATCCTGGATGTTGCAGGGAGCCGCTCCCTGAAAGAATACCGTCGTGTGCTCAAGCCGACTGGAGTGGTGATTCCAATTGGAGGCTCTCCCAACCTCCTGCGGGTTTTGGGGATTGCCATCAAGTCGATGTTTTCCAAACACCAGGGGGCTCCCTTTGTCTCTATGCCCAACACCGAAGACCTGAACACCATGCAAGAACTCGCGGAGTCCCGTGTGGTCCAGCCCTTTGTTGAAGAATGCTACTCCCTGGAACGTACAGCAGACGCGTACCGTTACATCGGAGAAGGCCACGCACGCGGCAAGATCGTTGTGCAGCCTGCGCGTTCCTAAAGAACAGGGAGGGCGCTCCTCTCAGGTCTTCAACGTGGCTGGTGTGTTTGGGTGGCGCAGGATTGCGTTTTGAAGGGAGGCGTTGCGTCGAACCATCGGCTGTTTGTGTAGATGGATCAGGAGGCGAGGCGGGGTCGCTGGGAAGTTGGCGAGGTTGCGAAGTAACATGGTGGAGTTGATCGCCCGACGGCAGAGCAGCGTCACCACCTGGTCACCCAGTCCAACGCCAACCAATCGACGGAGACATCGTCCGTCTGTATTGAGAATCAGCCCCACTTTTTCTTCCGCCGTGGAGGTTTGGAACTTTCCACGAAATAGCTCGCGAATGATGCCCTTCACACGCTGAGTCATCTCATGACTGTTGGTCATGTTGTAGACCTGCAACAGGGGCTTCATTTGTATCACTCGTTGCAGGATGTTGTTTGGAACCTGAGGGTTTTTGAACAGGCCTCGCTGGACCCCAGTGTCTCGCAAGAACGCTCGGTTTCGACAAAGCTGCTCTAGCCCCGCGGCCGAGCGGTGGTTGGCTGCGATCAGGCGGGCGTGAGGCAAGCCCAGGTTTACGTTCTCCAGCACATAACGGATGACCTCAGGGAGCGGGTCAAAGCAAAATGCCATAAGGTAGTTGGCGTCGGCTGTTTGGGCTCTCGCCGCGCGCTGTGCCGGCGGCAACGGTCGGATGTTTTTGGCGTAGACTTCGCGAAAATTGAGCGACCTCTCCCAGTCCTTTTGGTTTTTGGGAGAGACGTCCTCTTCTTCCAATGCTTCTTCTGCTTCTTCCGCCAAATCTTCGGATGGCTCTTCCGTTTCCTCTGCCAGGGTCTCGTATGGTTCTTCCGTTTCTTCTCTCGTGATTTCTTCTCTTCGAATCTCTTCCCTTGTCACTTCTTCCACAGCATCAGCTTTTGACTCCAAGGCGGTCTCTTCGTTCTCTGCAATGTCGCCTTTCGGTTCTTCCACTGGATCGTGTACGACTTCCCTATCGCTTGCAGGAGGGGAGGGTGGCTCTTCACTCTCTGTCTCTTCTTGGTGCCCCTCGGTTTGGAACGCATAGTACTTCCATTCGGGTGGGACTGTGTCGAGAACGATTGTTCCCTCATGAATGAGATACAGCAGGGTCTCTGCCACATGTTCGAGGGACATTCCTGCAATCTTGCTCAAATTGCGAATCGAAAGCTTGCCGTTTATCTTGGAAAAGAGGAAACGTTCTTCCTGCGAGAGTTCGAGACTTTCGATGTCAGCCGTCGGTTTGGTCTGAGGAATCCAGTCGTTCATGGGCTCCGTTTGTTCCCTTTTCTTCGCGTTTTTTGCCTTTCGTCGGGCTTTCTCTATTCTTTGTTGTGAACTCCAAAGGGGGGAAGAACATTCCCTCGCAACGTACCGGCTCGTGCTTGGGCCTGCAAGCATTGGAAAGATGATAGGTGAGTTTTTGCGGAACATCGGGTACAATGCTTGCGTTGGTGTGTTCTCTTTCTCATATCCCAAGGAATGGCAGAATGAAGATCCTGATTGTGCGTCATGCACCAGCCAAGAATCGATTGAAGTGGGCTGAAAGTGGGGGCATAGAGACACAGCGTCCCTTGACCAAAAAAGGGGTCAAGAAGATGCAGCAAGCTGTCAAAGGTTTGCACAAGATGGTCGAACATGTGGATGTTATCTTAAGCAGCACATTAGAACGTTCGATTCACACCGCCACCCTTCTGTGTGAGCAATTTGGGTTGCAAGGGATCCAGAAAAGTTCATTCCTTGAGCCTGGAGTTCACCCCCAAGATCTGTTGGAGCATCTCCGCGCGTACTCCGAAGACGATACCGTCGTGCTTGTCGGTCATGAGCCTGACCTTTCAGAGCTAACGTGCTTTTTGACCGCTGGGGAAGCATCGAAACCATTCTTGTACTTTCGCAAAGGGGGAGCGGCTCTGCTGGAGTGCGAAGGCCTGCCTTTTCCCGGTCGTTGTTCCCTGACATGGTTTGTGACCCGTGAGATGTTAGAAGCTTATTGATTGTGTTGTCTCGCTCTTCTTGTTTTGTCGGATCTGTCTTTCCTTTGTAGGATGCGCCATGCCAAACGCTCATGTTTCTCCAACTCTTGCTGCCATTGACCTGGGTTCCAATAGCTTCCACCTCCTGGTGGCTCGTGTGAATGAGTTTGGGGCTCTCGAAAAGATCGATAGCGTGCGAGATTCTGTTCGCCTGGGAGAGGGTCTCACTTCCGACAAGATGTTAACCACCGATGTGCAGGAGCGAGCCCTGGCTTGTCTGGAGATGTTTCGAGAACGAATCGCAACGCTGCCTGCGGAATCGGTTCGCGTCGCTGGTACCAACACGTTGCGAAGGGCTCGTAACGCCCAAGAGTTTTTGCTGCGGGCCCAAGAGGTGCTGGGGCGACCGATTGAAGTGATCTCAGGGCACGAAGAAGCCCGACTGATTTACTTGGGAGTGGCAAACGGTCACGAAGCCCAAGATGGAAAGCGGCTGGTGATCGACATCGGGGGCGGAAGCACCGAGCTGATCCTTGGTGAAGGGGACGACCTTCACATTGTCGAAAGCCTGGAGCTTGGTTGTGTTAGCCTAAGCAAAATGTACTTTGAGGATGGCGCTCTCTCTCATGAACGATTTGAGCGCGCTGTGACTCATGCCAAGCTTGCCATCTTCCCGGTGTTCTACTCGATTATGCAGGCGGAGTGGAGCCATGTCATTGGATGCTCTGGAAGCATCAAGTCGATCCGGAAAATTGTTCAAAAGATGGATTGGTGCAAAGACGGCATCACACTCGACGCGCTCTACAAGCTACGAAATAGCATGATCGAAGAAGGCCACATTGACAAGCTATCTTACAAGTCATTGAAAGATGACCGCAGACCCGTTCTTCCCGGTGGATTAAGTGCTTTGATTGCTCTGTTTGAGATCTTTCAAATTGAGCACATGAATGTCTCCAAACAAGCCCTGCGAGAAGGCCTCTTGTATGACCTCATGGGCCGCTTGGAGCACCAAGACATTCGGAGCCAAACCATTCATGCTTTGATGGAAAAGTGGGGCGTCGATAGTGAACAGGCGCAACGGGTGGCGAACACCGCAAATCGTTTGCTCCAACAAGTCAAAGCAAGCTGGACCTTGGAAAAACCATTGTATGCGCAGTTCCTAGAGTGGGCGGCTTTGGTGCATGAAATGGGCCTGCATATTTCCCACAGACGCTATCATCAGCACAGCGCGTACGTCCTCACCCATGCGGACCTTCCGGGGTTTTCCTTCCAAGAACAAACGTTTCTTGCTGTGCTTGTTCTTAACCATCGCCGCAAGTTTAAGTTCTTGCGTCAGGAAGACCTCTCCAAAAGGTTTGTTGAACCCGCACGTCATTTGTGCGTGTTGCTGCGTCTGGCTGTTGTTCTTTGTCGCAAGCGCTTGCACGAAGAACCACCCGTTGTCGCCGAGGGAAGAGAGCAAAGCATCACGCTGCGGTTTCCATCCCAATGGCTAGAGCAACACCCATTGATCAAGGCGGACTTGGAGAAAGAAAGTCAAAACCTCTCCCACAGCAACATCCAATTGGTGGTTGTGGAAGAGTGAACTGACGTCCTAGTTGCTCTTCTTCTTTTTCTTGCTCTTCTTCTTGACCTTCTTGAGCACCTTCTTCTTCTCGACCTTCTTCGCTGCTCGTTTGGGCTCTTTTTTCTTCTTGGTCTTCTCTTTTTTGTCTTTCTTCTTTTCCTTCTTCGCCGCTGCTACTTTGCCTTCGGCCTTCTTCTTGGTTGCTTTCTTCTTGGAAGCAGACTTCTTCTTGGCTTCCGCTTTTTTCTTGGTCGTTTTCTTCTTGGAAGCGGCCTTCTTTTTGGTTTCAGCCTTCTTCTTGGTTGTTTTTTTCTTGGAAGCCGCTTTCTTCTTGGAAGCCGCTTTCTTCTTGGAGGCCGCTTTCTTCTTGGAAGACTTCTCTCGTTTCTCGGCGTCTTTGAGGGCTTGAAGAGCCTGTCCTAACGCTTTTTTGGCCTCTTCGACGCGTTTCTCGGCGTCTTTAACAGAGAGAGTTGAGGTTTTGGTTTTTTTTGCTCCAGCCATAGCGTGATCCCCTGTGTTTTGGTCGTTGGTTAGTTAACGTTTCGCGTGGTGGAAGTCAGAGAACAATATCTCCTCATGAGCAAGAGTGTTTGGGTTTTGCTCTTCGTAGGGACGAGGAACCAAAGCTGTTGGTTTTTTGATTCCGCATCCTTTATTCTCTTTCGTCTTCGAGTTCGTCTCCGTATCGACTTTCAACGGAGCAAACAATCAGTGGGTCGGGGGCGTAAGCCACGTTGGGGTCCTTGCCGGGGTAATCGAGTCTGTGAAGGACGTGCCGGATGCAGTTGACGCGGGCGCGTTTCTTGTCATCCGAGCGGACCACAACCCACGGAGCGTCGGCGGTGTCTGTGTGGAAGAACATGGTCTTGCGGGCTTCCGTGTAGTCGTCCCACTTGCCGAGCGATTGGAGGTCAATGGGGCTGAGCTTCCATTGCTTGAGAGGGTCGTACTTTCTGGCGTGAAACCGGCGGAGTTGTTCTTGCCGAGTGACAGAGAACCAATACTTAAACACAAGCATCCCTGAGTTGACCAGCATGCGTTCGAGTTGGGGTGTTTGTCGGAGGAACTCCAGGTATTCGGTGTTGTTGCAAAAGCCCATCACTCGCTCTACACCAGCGCGGTTGTACCAAGAGCGGTCAAACAAGACCATCTCACCGCGGGTGGGGAAGCGGTTGATGTATCGTTGGAAGTACCATTGACCTTGTTCGCGCTCAGTCGGCTTTTCCAACGCCACAACGTGAGCCGAGCGTGGGTTGAGGTGCTGCATGAAGCGCTTGATTGTTCCACCTTTGCCGGCAGCGTCTCGTCCCTCAAACAAGATGATGACGCGTTGGCCTGTTTCCCGGATCCAATGTTGGGCTTTGAGCAGCTCAATTTGGAGGTAGTATTTTTCGGTCTCGTATTCTTCCAGGCCCATCTTTTCGGGATAAGGAAACCCTCCTACGGCATGGGTCAAGCGCAGCAACTGTCTGCCGGAGATGATGTTGTCTCCTGCCATGACGCGAGCTGGATCGACGAAGGCGCGGAGCTTTTGAGCCGCTTCCTTGCGAGCTTGTTCTTCCTCTTTCTTCTTGGCTTTGGCCTTCTTCTCCGAATCCTGCGACTCGGCTTGTGTTGGAGGAGAGCTTGCTTCTGCTTCGGCTTGCGATGTGTCTTGCTCTTTCTGTTTCTTTTTGACGGCCTTTTCTACAGAGGCAGCTTTCTCTGCGGTTGCGACCTGTTTTTTGGCTTTGCGTTTTTGAGTTTCGCTGATTTGTGCTTCGTCCTTTACCAACTCCAAGACCCTCTTCTTTGATCGGTTTGCTTTGCTTTTAAGCGTGGTCATCGATGCATTTGAACTCATTGGAGGTTCTCCCATCTCCTATCTTCCAACAACCAGACGATCCCCTATTGTGGACTCTCGACAAGGCAAGGTGGTGGTTGCCAAGAATCTAGTTTACGCAAAAGCCAGAATGACACATTGATTTACGTCATGTGGACGTGCGAACGAACTCGAACAAAACCTTTGGGGCAGACATTCGATCGTTTCATTCGATCGTAGGCGAACCCTCTCACTGTAGCATCGTGGATGGACCAAAACAAGACTGTTTTGGGTAGCGTTCTTGTTGGCACAACACTTGCTTTCTTTAAGAATACCTCTGCCATGAAGACTGCGAAAACCGCCACGGGTGAACTGTATCTGGAAGCCTCTGTGGTGGGCTTGAAGGGTTGAATGTGGAGATGCGCGTTCCTTTGAGTCCTGATTGGGCAGCGATGAATATGGGTTGAACGGTCGTCTGTGGTTGCTCCTGTATGGCATCCGAATTTCAGGCCGTCATTTGTATGGAGATATCTTCTTCTCCATCCCCTTTGCTCCTGGCTCGGAATATCTTTTGATGTACAGTCCTTTGGGGATTCCTGGCTTCACGTTGGGATACAAGTTCTAGGTAGGATGCTTGGCTGTAGGAGCGGATCGGTTGTTTCTCAAGGCTTCGGAAGAGGCTTAGACTGCGCGTTCGATGTCGATGATCTTTTGGACTTCAGGGTCGCTTTCAATCCAGCGATCGATCAGCGGGCGGGCTGTGTGGTAGCCGATGTTTACGATGGTGTCGAACGGTCCCATGTTGAAGATGCTGAATTGTTCGACAGGAGGCTCAATATAGAGGTCCACTTCCTGACGGATGATCTCTGCGTCATACACACCGTTGAGAAAGATGGAGCGCATCATGATGTCAAAGATCGTGGGGAACTTTTGCCGACCGATGGGGCGGAAACGTTCGTATGTCATGCGAAGGGATGACTTGTTTTGAGGCAGGCCACGACACATGGTGCTATCAAGCGTGGGGATCACGTTGACCGCGATGACTTTGCCTTCCACAAAGTCTTTGACTTGCAACGCTGGAAGGTTCGCAAGGACCGCGCCATCAACCAAGAGGTCACCTGATTCGCTCACATACGGTGGAAACATCGGAGCCAGAGAGCAACTAGCTGTGATGCGCTCCACCATCGGACCTTTGTTGTAGATCTCAATGCTGCCGCGCGTGAGGTTACTGCTGGAGCAGAAGTACTTGCGCCACATGTCTTCAATGTACATGTCACCGAAGGTTTCATTCATCGCAATCACGGGGATCTCAGGCCGCATGAAGGAGACAATGGGCGGGATGTTTACCTTGTACCAAACGCTGGTGGGGAGAGTGCGCTTGGTGTGTTCCCAGATGCGTTTGTAGTCCCACCCCAGTGTGATCTGACCCGAAACATTGGCTCCTGCGCTGGCTCCACACCCCAGGTCAATGGGGATGCCTCGTTCTTGCAGTGCCCGGAACACGCCGATGTGTGACATCCCCAAAGCGCCCCCTCCGGCGAGGGCCAGGGAGATGGTTTTGCCCAACAAGAAGCGGACCAGACTCTTCACATCCTGTCGGTGTTGCAGCCGGACATGATGGTGGTCATCGTTGTGAACCTGTCCTGTCCAATGAATGGTGTTTTTTGGCAGAGTGATACTGTCAGACTGGATCAAAATCAAACGTGTGGGATGACGGAACAATTGTTGCCGTCGGATGCGCTGTTGCTCTTCGAGAATGTAGCCTTCAGGTTGTTGTGCGGCGACACCCACAAGCAGCTTCAGATCGCAGTGCTCCAAACAAAACTTGGACCAGCCAGTGTTGTCTTCGTCGGCTTCGAGCAAGATGTATTGGTACACTTGCTCTTGCTCATGCAGCCAAAAGATTAGCTTCTCCAGATCCTCATGTTGAGCATTGTCCAGCGATATATTGGGGAACTTTTGCTGAATGATCTGCCTGTTTAAATGGAGCGCTTCACCCCACCAGTCCAGCTCTTCTTGCAGTTGTTGACAGAACGCGCGGACAGGGGCTTTTTGGGATACTGGGAAGGTTGCAAATATCTTGGCAGGGACATGGTTGGAAGGTTTGGTCTCGTACATTGAGCGAAGACGGTCGATTAACACCCGGTTCATACGAAGGAGGGTTTGTGGGTTGCTCTCGATGATCGTCTGGAAGCTTTCACTCGACAGCCGAACCAGCAGCGAATCTCGCAGGGCTTGCACTGTTGCTGAGCGGTTCTCGCCGGTCAACACCGCCATCTCTCCCAAAGACTCACCGGGTGTGATGTCTCCAAGGAGCTGGTTCTTACCCTCAGCGTTGCGACGAAAGGCACCCAAGCGACCAGAGACAAGGATGTAGAGGCTGTCTCCAGGCTCGTTCTGCTGGAACAAGATGTTTCCAGTGGTGAGCTTCAACCACTCTAGCTTGTCATAAAGTTCTTCAAAGCTATCCGAGGGTAAGCCTGATAAGATACTAGAGTTCTGAAGAAATTCTTTTCCACTTTCTGTGGGAGAGACGATGTCAAACCGCTTCATGCCGGGCTTTTCCCTTGGGAGAGAGGAACAAATGAGAAGACCAAGATGCCCGTTGCTATGGAGGTTGGGTCTGTACTCGTGTGTCCGTTTGTTGGCTTGGGGCACACAACGACTGTCCGTGCCGGGCGTTGTCCTCGCCAATTATGGGAAAAGAGCCGGGGTTTGTCCAAATCCGTTCACCTTGGCCTATAGGTTAAAGAGAGCGGAGTGTCTTGGGATGGTGTTCAAACAGACAACGAATGGGAGGAATTGCAGCGAGGGAAGCCATCGTCAGAACGAGAGCGGCGCTTCCCCAAGTCGGTCCTTCCATCGCTTGGAACACAACGTCCGATAGAATGTACACAGGCGCCATCAAGTGAACCATAATGCTTGTCACGATGGTGGTCCAGCGTGCTTCGGTGATGTTGGCAACAAGTCCTCCTGCCATACAAAAAGGAAGCACCAACAGCGGCCACAGCAACCAAAATGCAGGGCGACCTGAGCGGGTGACGGGTAGCAAAGAGCCTGTCTGAATCCAGCTATGCGCCACGATCAGGATGTAGGCGAACAGTACGGTCGCTGCCGTGACTGCAAACGCGTACCCGTACACGCTGCGCACCACCTTAAGCCTTGCGATCGGTAGAATGGAGCAAGCTCGGAGGAAGTCGCCCGATGCTCCTTGCGTGGAGGGGACAAGTCCACCGAGTGCGAGTTCGCTGGCAAGGGGTCGCAGCGCGATCACGAAGAGCAGGTAACAGACCGTTGAGATGCTCAACGTAAGTAGAAGAAACGATGGAAGCTTGACCAGTGATTCTGCGACCAGCACAGCCACAAGGCTGGCCAACAACAGGAGCAGGTGCCATCGAAACTTTGCCCAGGGAACGCTCCAAAGATCGTGTGCAAATTGTCGATGGGCAGGGCGATGTTCTCGATGTAGGGTTATCGTGGCCTTGGAGCTCCAAGACTCCCAAGGCCATGTGAGATCTCGGCCAATGAAGCCCACTGCTAGAAGTGTAAGACTGCCGCTCAACAAAAGCATCGACATCACTCCATCCCAGCGACCCAGCTTTAGGGCAAAGTACAAAAGAATGGCGAGGAAGAGAGGACGCAAAAAGTAGGTGTCTGACTGTCTGGCTGGCGTGCTCCACGCAACGAGAAAGGGCAAAAGCATGGCGAGGCCCAAGAGAGAATGCAAAGCAAAGTCAGCCAAAGCCGGGCGATACCAGAGCCAGTGAACGACCTGTGCTGCAACAAGGAGCGTGAGAAGAATCGCTGTCTCGGCAAACACACGGGTGTGCAGGCGTAGAGGCAACGTAGGCAAGGCGAACTGAATCTGGGCTTCCTTGGGGGAGGAACCTGTCGTTCGACCTCGTGCAAACATACTCGCCAGGATGGGCCAAAGCCAGCACCAGAGGGCCATCATCTCTGCTTGTGAGGCTCCAGGCTTTTTGAGGTTCATCCACGCCGCCTTCGTCGGGTGGGGCCAAAGCCATACCATCAACAGCCCGCTGACGAGGAGCACCAACATGGAGAAAGGTTGCCGCGACAGTACGTTCCATCGCATTCGGTAGTGAGTCCATGCTTCTCTCATCCCGCTGCCTCCCATACCAACAACGACTCTTCCAGAGTGCGGTCTTCCCCCACCAACTCATCGGTTGTTCCTTGGCACACCACGCCGCCTTCTTTGAGAACGAGCAAGCGATCCGCCATTCTCTCCACGTCAGAGAGGTTGTGGGAGCTGATAATGACGCTGCGGTCGGTGCCTTGGACGATATCCAGCACCAACTCCATCAGCGCTCGTTTGCCGCCCAAATCCAGACCTGAGGCAGGCTCGTCGAGCAACAACACTTGAGGACGGAACGCCAAAGCCAGCAACAACCGCAGCCTTGTGCCTTGGCCTTTGGAGAGAGCGTCCGTTCGTTTCCTGGGGTCCAGTTTAAATCGCTCCAACAAGTCGTTCACGAGGGCAGGATCCCAGCTCGGGTAATAGCCCGATACTAGGCGCAACAGGTCACCGATTTTCATCGCGAATACGGGCATGTCATCCCACATGAAGCCCAACGACAGCCGGACCACCTCTGGCTTGTTCCAGGGTTCATGGCCCAACACGCGAATCTCGCCTGTGCTTGCCCTCCGCATTCCTGCCAGAACTTCCAGCAAGGTTGTTTTCCCTGCACCGTTCGGACCGACCAATCCAATGATCTCACCGGGTCCGACCTCCCACTCCTTCATCTGCAAGGAAAAATCTCCTCGCTGCACCTGCAAGTTCTCTATCTTAATCAAGCTCATGGTTGTTCTCCTCCTGCAACAGCGCTTCCATCCAATCGCGCAACTCGTCACCTTCAAAGCCCAAGCGCTTGGCTTGCGCTACTGCTTTCCGCAAAAGCTGTTTGGCCTCTTCTTTGGTGTCTTCTTGGCCTACTTCTGGAGGGCTTGCGACAAAGGTTCCCTGTCCTTGCTTCCGAATGATCCAGCCATCCCGCTCCAGGTCCGCATACGAACGGCGAACTGTAATCAACGACACCATCAACTCTCGCGAAAGCTCGCGAACTGACGGCAACCTCTCTCCCTCCTGTAGCTTGCCCGAACGGATCAACTCCCGTAGCTGATCCTCCACCTGGCGATAAAAAGGCACTCCTGTGTCCGGATTCACCTTCAACTCGACCACCTGTTGTCCTCCTGTTGGCTGCTGTGATTAATGTTAATCACATTTGGTGTGTATGTTGATATGCACACCAGCACAGTCTGTCAACAAAAAAATCGTACGATGGGAAAAAAGAGGGTGAGGTGGCTGACGTTGTTGTGGGGAGAGTCTTGACCGCTGAGTCTCGGGCTTTTAGGGTGAGGAACATGATTTTATCCAAAAGCGAGGTGCAGAGATGACAGCAGCGCGTGAGTGTTCTTATGTAGAGGTCAACGGCATTCGATTTGCTTACTACGAGCAGGGGGAAGGGCCACTGGTTCTTTTGTTTCATGGGTTTCCCGACACGGCAGACACATGGCGTGAGTTTATGCCAGCGCTTGCAGAGGCTGGCTTTCGTGTGGTGGCCCCGTTTATGCGGGGGTATGCGCCTACAAGCATCCCTGAGGATCATGACTATTCAAGCTTGAAGTTGGGCGCCGATGTGTTAGGGCTGATCGATGCTTTGGGCGACGGGAAAGCAAGCATTGTGGGGCACGATTGGGGCGCGCTGGCTTGTTACACTGCGGCAGCGATGGATATGCAAGCGGGCACTCAAAAAGTGGAGAAGCTTGTCACTCTTGCGATTCCACACATGCGGGCGCTTCGTCCTTCTTTGAAGGCGCTGTGGCAAGCCCGCCATTTCCTGACCTTTCAGTTTCGGAAGTCTTCGGTGCGGAAGGTGAAGAAAAACAACTTTGCCTTTCTCAACGATATCTTTCGCCGCTGGTCTCCACGTTGGGATGTGACGGAAGAGGATTTGGCTGATGTGAAGCGGTGCTTTGCTCAGCCTGGAGTGCCCGAAGCATCTTTGGGCTACTACTGGTCGTTTCGTAACGATCAGCGTGCGCCAAACAAAGAGAAGGTCCAGGCCATCATCCGGCAAAAGCTGGCGATGCCGTCGTTGTCGTTGGCTGGTGACAGTGATGGTGCTTTGGACGCTTCAGCGTATCCCAGAACCACCAAAGCGTTCACGGGGCCTTACGAGTATCATATTCTTCCCAACGTCGGTCACTTTCTGCACAACGAGGATCCCCAGGCCTGTCTTGCCAAGATCCTTCCTTTCCTCAAGAGCCAGAGCTGACTTTTTGGGAGATTGGCTCTCCCTTTTGTTTGTGTTGTCTTCTCTGGAAATCTCACGTATCCTACGACCGTTTCCTCAAGTGAAAGATGCAGACAGCCGTACAACGATGGTACTGTTCTGCCCTATCTTCTTACTTTCTTCACAGATGAATTCTGACAAAGGAGAATACCCATGGTGAAAAGGAGCTTTGCAAGCTCATGGTGGACCTTGCTTGCTTGCGCAGGTATGTTGTTCTGCCTCCCCACACAAAGTGAAGCCGCTTCCAAGGACAAACCCGTCACTCGAAAAGCTGTAGGAGCGAAAGCTGCGACGAAGAGCGCCCTCGACCCAAGGGCCTTGCTGCCTGCGAACGTTCGCATCGTTGTGACATTGTCTAGCTTTAAGAATTTGTCGACAGCCTTTCAGTCCACCCCATTAGCCCAGCTCCTGAAAGAAGAGGAGATGCAGCCTTTGATCCGGCACGTGGTGCGTCGTATGGCTGGAGATGCTTTGGGTTATCGGGCTCGTCGTTACCGCAAAAAGAGCTTGTGGAAGCGCGCCCAGCGTGTGTTTAAGGCGCTGACGAAGTTCCAGTTGACCCAAGCGTTGGATATCTTTCAAGGTCCCCATGCGCTGGTTGTCGCGAACATACCGAGCGGATCGACGCCGTTGGGGCTGGGCGCCGTCTTGCACGTGGCCCAGCCTGCGCAAGCCAAAGCTCTGCTTTCCAATCTGTTGGATCTCCTTCCTCTCAAGAAAGATTCGTACACCTACCTCTCCACCCAAGTTGGCGTGGTGCGTGGTTTGGAGAACGAGCTGCACTATGCGTTTGTGGGTTCTTGGGGTTTTCTGACTTCGACCAAGGGTTTGATGATGCAGATCCTGGAGCGTCACGGAGGCAAAGGCAAAACATTGTTGCAAGCTTCTGGCTACCAAACGTTTCTGCAAAAGACGTCATCGTCGCGAGGTGTCTCGCTGTATGTTGCTGTCGATCGAATCCTTCAGGATCTCTCCGCTGTGATGGGTCCCAAGAGGACTTTCTTGTTGAAGCTACTGGGACTGAACCACTGGAAGAGCATCGCTCTTTCCTTGGGGATCCAGCAAAAGCGATTTGTCACGCAGCTTCACCTTAGCTTCCAAAAGAAAGGTACCTTGCGACAAATCAATCGCTTGCTCGCTTTGCCTGCGGCCAACGCTTCGTTGTTGAAGCATGTTCCCCTCTTTACGACCATGGCGGGCCTTGCGCGAATTCCTTGGGTCTCCATCTATGATGACGTGATGGCTTCGTTCAAGAAGACTCAGCCTCGTGGCTACCGTCGTTTCCAGAAGTATCTCGAACGATTTGAACGTGGTATCCTGCGAATGACGGTTCGTCAAATGCTGGGAGCGTTTGGTGAGAACATGGCGGGCTTCGCCTTTGGTTATCGCGACGGAGGTCTCTTCCCGCAATACGTTCATGCGTTCCATCTCAAAGATGCCAAGCGGATCAAGCAAACGCTGAAGCAGCTCCTCAGTCTAGCTTCTGTGAAGCTTGGAAAGAAAAGCTATCGTGGTGTGGAGTGGCTGTACCTTCGCTCCGGTCGTGCGATGTATCGCGCTCTGCGGATGATGCCTTACTCCTACCGTCGGATGCTTCGGATGTTTCTCCACCGCTACCAGCGTATTTGTTTTGCGTTTGTGGGGCAGCGTTTGTTTGTGACCATGTCGCCGCAGACTTTGCGTACGTTTATCGACGCGCAGAAAGACAAAGACGCAGAGCTTGCGAAGCTTCGGGCTTCTCTGCAGGCTCAAGCCAAGGGAGCGGGAGCCTGGTTGTATGTGGACGCTCGACGAACGGTCGCGCGCTTCTACAATACGTTGCTGGCGTTGACCCCGTTTGTGGGACGCATGGTCTATCGAATGTTCCGACCGCTGCGAGGGTTGGGTATTCATCAACTGCCACGAAGCCGGGTCATTACGCGCCACATGAAAACGGGGGTCTTCTCCAACCGCGTGGATGCGACTCACTCTCTCTGGAAGCTTCGTACAGGTATGGGGCTGGAGATGGCCTTGATGGGGCGGATGTTCTTGGGAACAATGGAGCAGCTGTTCTTCCAGTTCCGTTTGCCTTCGTACATCCGGAACATTTCAGAGTTTTCCAAGTTGAAGCAGCAGTCCGCAACATGGGAAGACAAAGGACTGTATACGTTGGCGCAGCGAAAGTGGATGGACTTGTCCAGAAGCGCTGTGTTTCGGGCCATTGGATTGATCGCGAAGAAGCAAGCCAACCGCTTTGCCAAGCTGAACGAAGCGCGACAAAAAGCCATCCTGGCGAAGCTCGCGCAGCTGCACAAAAAGCAGTTGGCGCACATGGGAACCGTCAAGTTTAAGGGCGATTGGGCCGAACACAACGGTGCCTTGCGTGTGGTGACCAGCAAAGCACAAGGAGCTACCTTACAGCTAGGCCGTACAGACTTATCGGAGTATGTGTTCTCGTTTGAAGTGCGGAACCCAACCCGTGGCTTCACCATGCACTTCAATCTTCCCCAAGGGAAGACTCTCTCCTTGCCTGGCCGTAGTACTCCTTCGTACCGTCGTTACAGCCGCTACAATAGGTATCGCAAGTACCGAAAGTATCGCAAGTACCGACGCTACCGTCGCTACCGAGGAAGCAGCTGGCGTCGTCGTTATCGCAAGCAAACCTTAACCTTTGGCAGTCGTCGGTTTGCGAAGGACCGCTGGGTGCCTGTGAAGATTAAGGCGAAAGCGGGCAAGATCTCGTATTGGTTTGGTTTGAAGCACTATGTGCATCGTACATCCCAGCGCAGCGGTTCACTGGGCTTTGTTATTCCTGCGAAGGGCAAGTTTGAGATCCGCAACTTGAACCTAAAAGTTCCCAAGTCTTTGGACAGTGGCTCCAAGCCTTATCCTTCCCTGCGTGTGATGTTGGATGGAAGTCCTTCTACTGTGGAAGTGGGGGACAGCGCGTTCTTCCGTCTCTCGTTGAAGAATGTGGGGCAGCAGGCAGCCAAGAAGGTCCAGATTCAAGTCCAGTTGTCTTCGCATGTCACTTACGTTTCAGCGTCGACCAAGCCTGTTCGTGTCTCTTCCAAGTGGAATGTACGGACTCGTATCCTCACGCTCTCTCCGGTGGATGCGCTGGAGGCGGGACAGTCTCTACGGATTCAGGTCGCGGTCACTGGGAAGAAGCCGGGAAGTGCTTTGGCGACGTCGTTCCTCCGCTTTGCACAAAGCAAAGGAGAAATCGCCGTGAGTACGAGGATCCACGTCGCAGGTGATGCGACCAAAACGGCGAAGCCCGCGAAGCGATAGAGCGCTGACTCTATCCGTGCCGCCTTTCTTCTTCTTGGGTTGCGCTGGGTAACCCAAGCTGGCTGGCGTAGTAGTCGGACAGGGTGCGAGTGCCTATTTGAGGAGCAAGCGCGTCGTGTGTGCTCACAGCTTCAACAAACTGGAGCATCTGGCTAAGCCGAGGATGAAAAGGCCGGAGAAGAACGCTTCCCAGGCGAAACAGAAACGCTGGGACGGGAATCAGCCGAGGTTTCTTTCCTAGAGCCTGAAACGCAAGCCCAGCCATCTCTCGTCGGGTCAGCATTTCAGGTCCTCCCACATTCACTTCTTCAGCACCTTCCCACATATTGTCCACGCATACCTGAGCGACATCGGCAGGATGGACTGGGTTGGATTGCGCCTTCCCATCCCCAATGAGTGGAGCGACTCCCCGCCGTGCCATGTCTACAAAGGCTTCCAGCGCGCTGAAGATGCCTGTTGGCCGAATGATGGTGTACGACAAGCCCGACGCCTTTAACTCCGTCACAAATTGTTCGTGTGCTTGGATGTAGGCGGTGTGGTTGTAGCTTTCTCCTAACGTCGCAGAGACATACACAAATCGAGAGCATCCTGCTCGCAAGGCCTCGCGCAGAAGGTTGCGGTTTCCTTCGTAGTCAACGGAGTAGAACGAGGCGCGTTGTCGCAGGTTCAGCTCAACGCTTGCGCCAAGACAGGAGAACACGACGTCAATGTTATCGCACAAACCTTCCAGTGACTTCGGCTTTCGTACATCGCCCAGGCGAACCTCTTTGGCCATGTCCTGAAGCTTTTTGGCACGTTTGGGGTCACGAGAAAATGTGACAATCTCGCAGGAGTGGCTCTGAAGTCCCTTGAGCACTTCGAATCCGACGGAGCCGCTGGCCCCCGCTACCAAGATACGCTTTTCCATGCCAATTTTCCTTTGGAACGGTTGTCACCTATGGGTTGAATGTTTTCTGTGGTGATGCCGTTCATTGTAGGGAGGCTGTCGTGTTTTGCAAGATGAAATGCGATGAGGTTATGACAGGTGTTTCCCAACTGGACAGGGGTGGGCGCCAGGTGTAACGTAGAGAAAGAAGTGTATCAAAACATGAGGGCTCCCAAGGAAGTGGTAAGAGGGTCGAGCGGACCATGCAGGAACAACCTATCATTTTACAAACCAAGGTGACTGTTCCTCCCTTGCGTCGTGGTCTGGTGGAACGTACTCGTTTGCTTGAAACCATCACTCCTTTGCCCCACCAAACCCTCACGATTCTCGCCGCTCCAGCCGGTTTTGGGAAGACTACGCTGCTGACGGAGTGGGGCGCTTCGAGTGATGTGCGTCTTGCATGGTTCTCCCTGGAAGAAAACGATAACACTCCAGCCCGGTTCTTTCGCTATGTGATGGCTGCCTTGGAGAGCCAGGGACTTACTTTTCCTGAGGAGTTGTTTCATAACACCGCGTACGTTTCGGAGGCGATGTTATCCCAGATGCTTTGTGTGCTGGAACAGGAAAATGAGCCTCCCTATCTTGTCCTGGATGACTACCATTTTATCGACAACCCCGACATTCACGACTCTGTCTGCTTTCTAATTGACCATTGGCCCGTAACAAGTCATCTGTTTGTGGCGACCCGTCATGTTCCTCCGTTTCCTTTGGGTCTTTGGCAGGTGCGTGACACAGTAAAGCTCGTGGACGTGAACAGCCTGCGCTTTAGTCTTCACGAAGCCCAGTCCTTCTTTTCCACAACGATGGGACTTTCCATTGAGCGCGAGGAGTGTGAGAAGCTGCATCAGCAAACCGAAGGTTGGGCCGCTGGCTTGCAAATGATGGCGCTCTCTCACAGTCAACGTTCGACGTTTCCATCCCATAGCTTTCGTTCGCAGCGCTTGTTTGTGCAATACATGCTAACGGAGCTATTGGAGCGTCAACATGAGGCGTTGCGCTCGTTCTTGTTGCAGACGTCGATCCTGAAGCGGTTGGATGTGGAGCTTTGTCTATGGCTTACGGAAAACGAGGAGGCGGCTACACTGCTAGAGCAGTTGGTAAACACTCACATGTTCCTGGTGCCCTTGGATAGCTCTCATCAATGGTTCCGTTACCACCATTTGTTCTCCAAAGCTTTGTCGGAGCACTTCCAACAACAAGACCCAACGTCGTTTCGGGAGCTTCATCGCAAGGCGATGCGATGGTTTGAACAACAAGAACTGTGGGAAGATGCAGCCCATCATGCCTTGCAGATGGAAGATTGGGAGCAGGCCGCTCGGTTGCTGGAGAACGTGCTGCGTCCGCTATGGATGGAAGGTCAGAACTGGAGCATTCTGCAATGGTTGGAGCCTCTACCTGAAGAGTGGCTGCTTCAGCGTCCTTTGTTGGGGATCTTCTGGAGCAGCGCCAAAGCCGGAAGGCAAGGTGTTTCTACCGATGTGATGACGAAGCTCGCTGAGCTGGAGCTGCACATTCAGGATGCGATGGAGCAGCAACACGATGAAGTCTCGTCGCAGTCGTGGGACGAGCTTTTGTTGTCCTGTCGTTACATCCGGATGGAGCTATCGTGGCTTTCCAATGACCCCGATCAAGCTTTGGAGTTGATCGGTACCATTCGCGCAGAGAAGCGACAGTCCAAGTGGTTTCCCCAAGCGTACTCTCGTCTGATTGAGGGGATGGTGCTTGATATGATCGGCGCGCCGTTGAAGACCGTTCAGTCATGCTACCAAGTGACAGTGGACGAATCCCAGGACGAATTCTTTGGCATGGGAACGTATGTCTATGCCGTATGGGGGCTTGCGTGGAGCGAGTTTGAGAACATGGAGGTGGAGAACGCTCGCCAACGGTGCTGGAGGCTCCTCGATAGGTACAAAAAAACACCTCCCGAACGACGCCCTGCAGCCTTCCACCTCAGCCCGATTTATACGATGCTTGCACAAATTTCGTTGGAGCAGGGCGAGCTTGAGCAAGCCGAACATCTCCTTTCACAAGGACTCTCCCACATGAGTAAGAATCTAGTGAGAGGTGTCCACTTGTATGTGCATCTGATCGCTTCGTTTGTGGCGATGTTGGCGGGCCGGTACCAGGAAGCGGAGGAGGCCATCAAGAAAGCACAGCCACACAACGGGGGAGCGTCTCCTCGCGAAGATACCGAGGTGATGCAGGCTTTGTTGGCTCTCTCTCAAGAGCGTTGGTCTGATGTGCTGCGATGGGATCAGTCGTGCCAGTTCTCGACGGATGAAGCTCCCGCCAAACGGTGGCTTGCAAGCTATCATCTGCACACGGCTGTGCTGTTGTCGCAGGAACAATTTGTCGAAGCTACCGAGTGGCTAAGGTGGCTGGAGAGTCTCACCCAAAGTCTGGGGCGCAAACGCATCCAGTTGGAAACTGTGTTGTGGAATGTGTCTTTGGCGGTACTGCAAGGTCACATGCAAGGTGCTATCGAACATCTCCACGAAGCTCTTGTTTTGGCTGAGCCAGGGGCGACGTTCTTGTTTTTGCAACACAAGGACACGTTGGTGCCTTTGGTGGAGCATATCGTGAGGGAGGCCGATTCTTCACCTCTGCCGTCCCTGGCAGGGTGGGAGCCTCTGAAAGCAGCGTTGTTGGCAGAAGGCGATGAGAGGGAAAACGAGCCAGAAGAAGGGGACAAGAGCGAGCCGGCGCAGGTCGCCGAAACCTACAAGGAAGAGATTCCAGTGCTAAGCCCCCGAGAGTTGGAGATTGTCACGTTGGCTTCCAAGGGCCAGACCAACCGCGAGATCGGTGTGTCGTTGCATGTTTCACCTGAGACGGTGAAGAGTCACATGAAAAACATTTTCATCAAGCTAGAGGTCCGCTCCAGGGCACAAGCTGTGGCCAAAGCCCAGCAGTTCAAGTTGCTGTAAGGAGCGGGCTTCGGAAATCCAGTACGGTCTTGCTTTAGCGACAGCGGCCACGAAGACAGCGTTGTCCTCGTCGACAGCTAGAGACACATCGGACTGAGGTGGAGGTGCGACGAAGAATCTGGCAACGTGCTCTGCTGCATACTGGATCTTTGCAGCGCCCACCGAGGCATCGTTGACCTGAGCGACACAGTGACACACAGCTTACACGACTGCCGGAGCGACGAAGGGTTTGGCAACGTGCTCTGCTGCACACTGGGTTTTGGCAACGACCCCGGAGGCAGCGCTGGCCTGAGCGACAGAGAGAGACACATTGAACGCGGTTACCGGAGCGTCGCAGAACTTGGCAGTTTGCTTTGCTGCAAGAGGGATCCAAGCAACGACCACGAAGGCAACGTTGACCTGAGCGACAGGCAGAGATGCAACGTGCGCTGGTTCCACTGATGCGCAATTTTTGGCAACGTGTTTTGCTACAAACAGGATTCAGACATCGTCCTCGGCTGCAGCGTTGGCCTGACTTGCATGTGGAGCGACAAATCAAGCGTTTGCCAACCCGCTTCGTGACCTGGCACTTAAGCCGGTTGCAACGAGGTGTTCGTGCCTCGCTGGTGGTGCTCCATCCGAGTGTGGTTAAGAGAAAGGCTGCGGCGAAGAGAAAAGATACACGTTGCATTGCAAAGCTCCTGTTTGGGCTATGAGTGAATGGGAAATAGGAACGAGAAAAAGCCTACGGATGTGGAGCCGGGTTGTGCATCCCCCAGACGGGTGAATTTTCCTGCATTGTTTTGATTTCTTAGTCGGGGGATGTTGGCTTGCCTCCCCCATGCGGGGGAGATGGATTTTCCTGTTGTTGGGTTATTCCCATCCTCGACGTCTTGCTTTATGGTGCAATGGACTCTTCTTTGGGACCCCTGGAGTTAGGTTGGGTGGTTCATTGGCCCACCACGTTTACCTCCTGTGTGATGAGAGAATTTTTATGCTGCGAAGAATTGCTTGGGTTGTCTTGTGTTGTCTTTTCTTGCTTGTTGGTATGTCTCAAGTGGGGTGTCGCTCTCGCGTTTGCACCTCTCTGTTCCTTTGCGGTGGCTACGGCTGTGAGGAGCTGCTGTGCAAGGTTGAGTGCCAAAGCAACAATGACTGTGATCAAACGCCAAGAAAAGCTGCCGAAGAGGCGACGATTCCCAGCGGATATGTTTGCCAGTCCAAGCGCTGTGTGTGCGATCCATCCCAACCTTCTGCGTACTGTCATCGGGAGTGTCATACTGCCACCGACTGCAACAAAGTGGTTGATCCCGTGACCAAGAAAGTCATGACGACAAAGCGTGGTTTTGTCTGTCTTGATCCTGCGTCGGGAGACGTTCCCGATGGTGCGAAGCCGGGACAATGTGTGTGCCCGTCTGGGAAAACCTGTCCCTAAAGTGGTGGTGTTTTCCCGTTGCCTCTTTGAAATTGTTGAAGCTTCGCTCCGTTGGTAACAAACGGTAGCTATAGAAAGTGCAGTAGGTAGTTATCATGCGATACAGTGGGTCTTTTGTCAGAGAGTGTTCGATGTCTTGGTGGGTTGGGTTGGGCGTGTGGTTGTTGTGTATGGGGCCTTGGCTTGCTTTGGCTGCACCTGCAACGCCAGCGTTATCCGGCACGAACGCTGGGGCATCCTCCGCAGTGAAGCCAACCGCTGCGGCTCCCAAGCCTCCTCCACTTGCACCGAATCGGAACAAGGTCACGATCTTGTACCACACGGATCTTATGGGTCGATGGCGGAGTTTTTCTTGTGACAAGGCAAAGCAGGCACCTACAGGTGACGAGTCGTCTCGTGACGTCGCCAACTTGCTGGCTTTGATCCAAAAGGTTCGGCGCGAGAGCAAAGCGCAACGTGAGCTAGCGCCGCTCCTTGTTTCCACGGGGAATACATTTGCTCCGGATCGTGCGGCTCGTTTTGTTCTGCATCGAGGTGCACAAGAAGGGATTCGGTTTCTCGCCAACCAACTGAAGCTGTTTCAATACGACTTGCTGGGCCTGGGTGCGGATGCGTTTTGGTTAAAGCCTGACGACCTGGGTCGCTTGCTTCGTTTGTCCAAAAAACACGGCGTTCGTTTCTCGTTCGCCAACCTTTCTACCAGTGATTTGGTCGGACCTCTCGGGAGTTTGCGCAGCCAATCCAATCAAGTGGCGCCTTCCACGTTTGTGTTCCAACGTGGTCCCTGGCGGATTGGTATGTTTCATGTTGCGCCTGGAAAGAAGCCTCCGCAGGTGTCTTCTCTCCGGAAGAGTCGGATCTCGCCGAAAGACCCGATCGAAGTCGCGACCCAGCGAGTGGCTCTCCTGCGCAACAAACACAAGGTGGATGTGGTGGTGGTGTTGTCTCAGCTGGACAACCCCACTTCACAAGGGAAAGAGGCCCGAAAGCTCGCCTCTTCTGTTTCAGGCATCGATGTGATTGTGACCAACGGCATGGGAAGAACCGAAGGCACCCACGCCTTGATCTATTACAACCAGAAGCGTCGACCCACTTACATTGTTGGGGGGCAGGCGTTTGGTACGCAGCTGGGCAAGGTTGAGTTGACCCTTCGACGCAAAGCCAATGGCAGCCCTGTGGTGGGATTTGGTCACCAACTCTTAGACACCGAAGACAACCTCTTCCATCAGCCTCTTCGAACCAAGCTTCTTCGTTGGGGGAAGCTCTATTGCAAGCTGTGGTCGACGCCCTTGGGTCGCGGTCGGATTGATAGCACCGACGGTATGAGTGAGGAGCAGTTTCGTAAATATGTGCTGCACCTGATGCGCTTGAAAGGTCGCGCCGAAGTCGCGTTTTTTCCGAAAGGTACAGTTGTTTCGCAGGGGTTCCCCATCCAAACTCATATCTCACGAGATGATATGTTCCAGGTCATACCCCAGGAAGTTATCTTGGTGCGTATCACCCTTTTGGGGAGTGCGTTATCGACCTTGATTGGGACGTCGTCGGATGCTGGACCCACGTCTGCTCCGTTCTCTTTTGTTGGAGTGTCTTCGGATCCTCAAGTGAACGGGAGGGCGATTGAGGCCTCCATGGTTTACTCGTTGGTCACGACCCAGGCTGTTGCGAACGGTCTGTTTGAACAACTGCAACGTTCGACCATCCGAAGTCGTGAGGTGTTGTTACAAGCCAACCGAACACCCTTGCGTTTGCGAGAGCTTCTGATTCGTCACTTCACAAACAATGCCTTTCTCAGCTTGCGCGGTGCTTCCCCCCAAAACATCAAGAGCAAGGTCTATAAGATCCCGTACAAAGGGAACTTGCGGAGCCTGAAGGAGAAACCCAACTGGACGTTTCAGTCTTCGTTCCAGATGGGATTGTCGGCTCTTGCGATTGAACCCATCAACATCAACGTGGTGTACACCCAACATGAAGAGTTAAACGGCGGGTTCTACGAGAAAATCAACATCCAAGGGCAGGGGAGTCTCTCTCTGAATATGGAGACGTCCCAACATCTCTGGAAAACAAGCCTGCAGCTTAACTACGCGGTAGACACCAGCATTCAATGGGCGAAAGGACCACCACCGGGTCCCATTGACCCTCGCATTTACCAGGAATCAACCGACGTTCTGACCTTTCAAACGCAGTACCATTGGCGTTCGTTTAAGTCTTTCTTTGCGGAAGGCTCCAAGTGGGAGGTTGCTTCGCCCTTTGTGGAAGCTGTGGTTGAAACGGAAGTTACGACCAGTCAACGCCCTGACCTGGGCGCTGAGGCGTTCTTCGCTGCGACCGGGAGCACCGAGGTGTTTCACCACTTTGAAACCAAGGCCAAGCTTGGGTTGAGCTTTCAGTATGCTTCGATCTTGTCGATGAAGCTGGGAGCCATCTGGCGCAAAGAATGGGCCTTGGGATTGTTGCTCAAAGATCCAGCCAACACACCGGTTCGTGTTAACCTGGACAGCACTCTCGGCTTTACTGTGGAGTATGAAGTGG
This sequence comes from Deltaproteobacteria bacterium, assembly GCA_006226375.1. Taxonomy (GTDB): domain Bacteria; phylum Myxococcota_C; class UBA6777; order UBA6777; family UBA6777; genus M3003. The sequence continues at coordinate 106,888 of SBHC01000038.1, forward strand.
AAGGTTGGAACTTTGCCACGCTGGGAGCGACCACGCTGACTCTGAAATCGTCGGCTGCGTATTCGCTTACCTTTGTGACTGGGACAGAAAAAGCCGGCCTCAGTATCCATGACCTCCGCTGGAAAAACGAAGTTCGGGTGGGAATCACCCAGCATTTGTTCGTTGCTCTTGGCTTTCGGATGCTTTTGTTCCGAGGAATCTTCCGAGACCTCAGTACACAGGAGAAGAAGTTCATTCATGGGCCGCTGGCGTTCCGTATTGATCCTCAACTCTCTCTCGGCTTCAACTGGGGAACGCGTATGCAACAAGGCCAATAAACAAGGTCATTTTGGGTTCACCCAACGTAGCAACCGTGACTGCTCTAGTATGCAAAGAGTGGGAGCAAGAACGTTTTGGCCAAGCCGAGCAATGTAGGCACACCCACCACGGCAAAAAACTTAATGACGGTTTCCATATCGATGGGCCAGACAGGCATTCGAGCTGCGATGGTGTGGAGCTTCTCCAGCGCGTCCAGCCGTTGAAGATTGCCCACGTCGATATCTTGTCTGTGGCTTAAGCGTTGGTGGACCTGTTGAAAGCTTTTCTGAAATTCATGGTTGAGGGAGATCTGTATCTCCCGACGCATGGCCTTCATACGGTGGTGAATGGCTGAAATGGGAGCGACAAAAAGGTAGGTCGCAAGGACAGCAAAGATCGACACAGGGATAAGGAATGCAGGGTGGGCCAGGGAGACTCCCTCTAGCTCAACGAGCACGGTAATGTAGCTTGTCAGGAGAGCCAAGAACACATTGAGGGAACCCGAGATGGCACCGAGGGGTTGGAGTCCTGCGCAGCGGTCCGGATGAATGGGTTGGAGTACAATGTCGCTTTTGAAGATCCAGCGGATGGCGCGGGTGGTTGCGACACCTTTCAGTAGCATCATAAACACCATGTAGTAGTTGATGAAGCTAAGAAAGCGAAACCAGATAGCGACAAAGCCTTGGTCCAGGCTGTTCCAGTGGTTCTTGAGAGAGAGCAAGATCCAAACGTTCACAGCGAGAGACAGCATCGCAGAAACCAACGCAAACCACGGCCGGTACAGGCGAGACTCCAACTCTATGAGGAACTCGCGGCGTTCGTTTCCGCTGGAAAAGAGCAACACTCCGTCTTCCATTAACGTGCGGATGGCTCGGGTGAATTGGTGATAGAAGTGGAGAACGAGGAAGGCTCCAATGGGAACCATCACTCCCAGATTGACAAGCTCTCCGGTATCTTCCAGAAGCTCTACGACCCGAGGAGAGTGGGGATAGGTTGTGCCAGCCGCCAGAGTGAGAAGTATCACTCCACCCAAACCGAGCAAGGTATAACATCCTGCTATCCACAACGGGTGGTAGCCTATGGTTTGGAGGAGGCCGGAGAGAAGAGGATCTCCTCGGTACGGACGAAAGTTTCGTAGGTCCCGATCCAACTCGTCTTGGGTGGGATAGGAGGGCTGCTGTAACATTAAGATCCTTTGTTGAAGCTATTCTTTGTTGTGTTTTAAACGCGAGTTAGAAAGTGAGCGTCTTTGCTTTCGGTATCCCAAGCACAACAACAGGCCCAACCAAGCTAGAGAAGGGCTACCGCGCGTCTCACACCCACAACCTCCCGGCCGCAGCTCCGCTTCATCTGCATTGGAAGCCGACTCTCTTGGGCGCGCTGGAGAGTCTGCTTGCGAGGTCGAAGTGTCCGGTGAGTCGATGGCTTCAAAAGGAAGGTTCTCGTTGGGAGGTTCTTGCACGGAGGCTGCGTCGTTGGACGTCGAGGCGTCTTGTTGGGGTGCCGGCTCCGGTCCTGGCTCTGGTCCCAAAGTGGGCTCTTGGGTCGGTGGTGGCTCGGCTGTCGGTGGAGCCAACAATGTAGCTTCTGGGTACTGCGACGGGTCCTTGCTTCGGGCGATTCCAGGCGACCATTGCACCCAACCTTTGCGGCCTTTGCCGTCGTCATCGTTAACCAGAAAGCTGACGGAAAACTTGCGGCCTGTGGCCATCTGAAGAGGGGCAAGTTCAGCAGCGGGAAGGAACACTTCGTACAGCGTTTGTTGACCGGAGCGTTTGACAACCACCGTGGGCTTGGCTGAGGGGGCACCGGCAGGTGCGGTGTCTCGCTCCCAGGCGGATGTTCCTTTTGCTAGGGCAAAGCCAAACTGGTAATCGCCGTCGGTGTCAAACGGAGGACCTTGTCGGTCGTTGTCGGCGTCGATCGCTAACTGGATGGAGTCGCCCTGCCACAACGTGCCGGAGGAGTGTGTGTTGTTGTGCGATTGATCTGTTACCCGTGCCGCAAAGTAGAGCCCCTTCGGCGACCAAAGAAACGCGGCTTCCGCTTGGAGATCGCTGTTTCCGCCCCAATCTTCGGTGAGTTTGTCGTACTCTTTGCCTGACAGCTTGATCCAGGTTTGTCCCTGCCAGTCGGCGAGGTTGCCATCGACTTGGATGGAAGAGGGGGTATGTGCGACGTCATACGTCACTCGTTTGGGAGGTGTTGTACCCTTCGTCACGGTCACTTTGATTCGGGTCCCGATGGCGATCTCGGTGTCGTCGGTTACGGTGAGTGTTACCTCGTAGGTTCCAGGCTGGGTAAACGTATGGGAGATGCTTTTGCCGACAGCGTCTTCTTGAACGCCGTTGGTTGCGTCAAAATCCCAGGAGTACTTGACCAGCGAACCATCCGGGTCTGTGGAGCCTGAGCCATTCAACGAGATGGCCTGTCCTGTGACTGCGGTGGTGGGTCCTTGGATACGAGCCACAGGCTGGTGTGCTTTGATGTAGTCTTTGTAGGCGGTCCACGCGGGCTTTCGGGACCAATCTGCGCGTACCATTCCCCATTTCTCTTTGATGTTGGGGTCGTCGATCAACTCGTAGGGAAACACACGTTGCCACCAAAGACCTCCTTTCTTTTGGGTCAGGAGAAGCATTTGGTCGAGCATCTTTTTGTACTCGGTTGCTTGTTGTGCTTCGGAAACATCAGCGGTGTGCCAGCCAATCTCTGTGAGCCAGACAGGCTTCTTGGTCATGGACGTGGATTGCAAGGTGGACCACAAGCTTGGATGTTCCCAAGGCCATACCGTGCCGTTGAGGGTCCTCATGTAGTCGTCTTGGTACGTGTGGTGGGCGATGATGTCCAGTTGTGTGCCGGCTTGCTTAAGGATGGTCTCCATCCACGGCTGCCAGGAGTGAGTTTTGGAAGGCAGCATCGACTGTCCAAGGTGAGCAAGATCGGGCGCTACAGCGATCGCGTCTGGGTCAGCGCGTTTCACCGCCTTAATCCCTGGAACAAGGATGTTGTTTAAGTAAAACTTCAGTCGGTCGGCGCGGTTGACTGTGTCAGGAAACCACAGGAAATGGTCCAGGTTGGGTTCGTTCCAGATGCCCCAATGGCTGATCTTTCCCCGATAACGTTTGACCACGGTCTCCACAAAGGTTGCCCAATCTTGGGCCGATTTGGGGCCGGACTGCTTGCCTTGTGGTGGTGTATAAGCCTGGGCCCACTTGGGAGCGTAGGCGAGGGTGGCGAACACATTGAAGTTGTGCTGTAGGGCATATTTGATGATGCCATCGCTGACTTGCCAATTGTATTTCCCCTTGCTGGGCTCCATGAAGAACCAGTTGAAATCGACCCGAATCCAACCAATGCCTGCGTCTTTGATCGCTGCGATGGCTTTGGGATCTCCGTTCCATATCGCGGTGTGGATGTTGATCCCAAACGGAGAACCCAAAGTCGGTGTCCAGCGATGAGGCACTGCTTCGCTAGAACCTGGAAGAAGGCTTAGACCTACAAGCAAGGTCAGGTGCAAAAGAAAAGCGATTGTTCGGTGGGTTCGCGTAACCATCGGAGCTACCTGTCTCAAGGAAGTTCGTAGGAGCCCCGGCCGGACCACCGTTGAAGTGGTTCATGTTCTTTCGCGGACTCCTTTGTTGTTTTCATCCAATGAATTGGAGATCCAAGATTGTACGAAGATTCTTAAGGTTCAACAAGTAGGCAACATCAAAGGGGTGTGGTTGTGAGCCGCTGGTTTATTGATATAGGGCAGAATCCGCAGATTACGCAGGTTGCACCCACAAAGATGCCGCTTGTTGATTGGAGTGAGAAGAGTAGGCAGATTACGCAGACGTTGATATGGCTTGTCGGATGAAGTTTCATGAAAAGAACAACAGTATCGTTGCTTGTACTATCAGAGTGCCCACGGATGTGGGTACTTCTCCCTTGTCTATATCCTGCATAAGTAGCAAGGGTAATTTATTGCCTTGCGTCATCACAAATGCGAAGGCCAAAAGGTTTTTACAACGAACAGGTGCAAGGAACCATGAATCTGGAGTGGGAACATCGTCAAAAGATAACCAACGCTCTCACGTTCATTCGGGAGAACATTGGGAACTCGCTGACCTCGGAGATTGTAGGGAAGGCTGTCGCGGTCAGTCCTTTCCACTTTCAACGTTTGTTCAAAGCCTACACAAAGGAAACGTTGGGGCAGTACATTACCCGCAAGCGGCTTGAGTATGCGGCAGCAGCTTTGTTGTACGGTCAAAAAGAATCCATCACCGACATAGCGTTTCGCTACGGTTATGCTTCCACGGCGAGCTTCTCAAAGGCTTTCGTTCAATGGTTTGGGTACCGTCCAAGTGAAATGGTGAGTTTGGATGGTGTTGAACGTAACGCGGCGGGGCGGTTGCAGGCTGTGCATGAGAAGGTACCTGTCGAACGTGAGTTGTTTGTGGTGGAGGACCAGGATGTTCTGCCAGATGTCAGCTTGGAGTCTTTGCTGCGCAATGTGGAGATTCGTTCGTGTGATGAAATACCTTTGTATGCTTTGACAAGCGAAGGAGGCTATCACTTCGATGCTGTCGAGGCTACTTGGCAAGCTCTCCGCGAAATGATGGAAGATGTTGGCCTGGAGTGGGAGGGCTTGGATCGATTTGCTATATGTCATGATCACCCTGGTTTGATGCCTCGGCAACGTTGTCGTTATGATGCGTGCGTTCGGATGAAAGGTGATGTTCCTGAGGGTTTGCCTTTGCAACGTGTGAGCCTTCCTGCCGGTCGTTACGCTGTTTTGCCCTGTATGGGGCCGCCGGAGAAGGTCTTGCCTCAATACATCGCGTTTTACTCCCTCTGGCTTCCCCAAAGCCCCTACATCCCCGACGATTTCCCTGTGGTCGATCATTACCTTTGTCCGTCTGATGATGGCCCCATCATTGAATTGTGGGCCAAGATCAAACGACCGATTTGAGAAAACAACCCAAATCGCATTCTAGGATCACATCTTTCGCAAGTTAGGATTAACGGACGGTCTCGATCTTTCCCATCCTTTGTGTGGAATTGGAAACAACACCTACATGAAGGATTTGGGTTATGCAAAACTATGTAGATTACGACGCTGTAGAGTTAGCCGCATGGGTGCGACGTGGTGACATCACACCGTTGGAATTGGTGGATGCGGCGGTCGCAAGAATTGAAATGCTTAATCCAGAGTTCAATGTTCTGGCTCATTCCCGCTTTGAGGAGGCTCGAAGCCAGGCCAAAGAGCTGTCAGGAACGAACGCGGGTCCTTTTGCTGGGGTACCGTGCCTGTTGAAGGATTTGTTGCCGTATCCTGGGCTGGGTTGTTCGATGGGTTCACGCTTGTTTGCCCAGTATGTTCCTGAAGAATCCAATCCGTACTGCACGCGTATCGATGAAGCAGGCTTTCTCGTGTTGGGCAGCACTACAACGTCCGAGTTTGGGTTGTTGGGAAGCACAGAGAGTTTGTTGCATGGGATAACGCGCAATCCTTGGAATCCTAAGCACTCGGCTTTGGGTTCATCGGGTGGCGCTGCTGCCGCTGTTGCAAGCGGAATGGTGCCTCTGGCTCATGCCAGCGATGGAGGAGGCTCCATTCGTTTGCCTGCTGCGGCTTGTGGCTTGTTTGGCTTCAAACCCAGCGCAGGTTGCGTTGTTCCTGCAGGCCCAGTGCATCCTCTGTTTGCTCCTCTACTGGCGGAACATTGTGTGAGCCGAACAGTCCAAGACAGCGCACACTTTCTCTCCTGGATGCGGAATGATTCCAGCAAGCCTGTGGAGAGTCCTGTTTCCCGCTCGCTCCGGATCGGAGTGTACACCCAAACGTTGGTGGGAGAGCAACCTCACGCCGAGGTGTTGGAAGCGCTTCAGCGTACGGTTTCTTTGTGCCAGGACTTGGGACATCTTGTTGTTGAGGTGGACGCTCCCGCTCTTGATGGTCGGGCTCTTTCGGATGCTTTCTTTGTCCTCGCTGGGGCTGCACAAGCTGGGATGCTTGCCACGATGGAGGGGCTCTTGGGCCGGCCTGTGGAGTACCACGAACTGGAGCCTTTTACGTGGGCTCTGGTTGAGTATTTTCGAGGTAAGCCTGAAGACACTGTGATGCACCAATTGGCTTCCATGGAGGCTGCAAAACATACGATGCTTTCGCACATGAAAGCGTTTGACGTGCTGCTTTGTCCCACGTCTCCCATTCTCACCCCTGAGCTTGGGTTTTTGTCGCCAGAGCTTCCTTACAACGACTTGATTCGTCGGACAGAGCAGTTGGCAGGTTATACACCCATCCATAACATGGTGGGATGCCCGGCGATGTCGGTTCCTCTGTGGCAAAGCCAGGAGGGGTTGCCCATCGGTATGCACTTTGCTGCGTTGCCTGGGCAGGATGACCTGTTGCTTGCGCTCGCATACCAACTGGAAGAAGCGGCTCCCTGGCCAAAGATGCCTGAGCTTCTTGTGGGGTCATAAACCTTACTTGGGTGGCAAGGTTTCCACAAAGTTGAGACCGCGCTGGACCCAGTTCTGGATGTCGCTGTCTTCAGTGAGTCCTTCTTCTCCAACGTAGACCATCCCTTTGAGGGAGCGACCTGTGAAATCCATCTCACGGGCATGAGGTTGAGCCAACGCATCCTCATAGGCTTCTTTCCCCACCCGGACCATCAACTCGCTTTGAATGATCCCACAGCACATGTGTCGATCGACCATAAACGCAAGACCGCCAAACATCTTCTTCTCGGTGACACCCGCATGATCCGCTAGCACCTCGCGGACACGCTGGGCCAGACCTTCGTCAAACGCCATCTCATCCTCCTTTTGAATTGGAAGGATGAATTGTGGACGTGGTCGTCTGTTCAGGTCAAGGGCCTGCTTCCTCTTTTTTCGGGTCAAAGCTCTTCCTTTTCATCGATGGAGACGTATTGGTTTCAAGAGAGTCTTCATGATAAGGTTCGGTTTGCAAAGAGCAAGCATGTGAAGTGTCTTTTCTGTATGACATTCTCTTCCAAATACGGGGGAAACCATGAATCCGAAAGTTGTGTTGCAGTGGGCGAGCCTGCTGCTTGTCTTAATGGCCTTGTTGGTGGGGTGTGGGGGGGAAGTTGCGGTCTCTATCCCAGGATGTGAGAGCTGTCCAGAGAGGTGTCTTTTGGGGGATAGCAGCCAAGGGAAATGTGTTCCTTGCCTTAAGGACTCCCATTGCCAGGACGAGAGCAGCCCAACCAAGAAGTGCACCCAAGACAACAAGTGTGTTTGTGGCACAGAAAAGGACTGTCCAACCGGGAAAAAATGCAACGGTACCGGTGGCTGTGTGGATTGCTTGCGCAACGAAGATTGCACCGACAGCACCAAGCCTGCCTGTGTCAGCAACCAATGCATGCAGTGTGCTCCTGGAGACACCCAAGGGTGTTTGCCGAAAGATGGAAACGCCTGTGAGAAGGGCTCCCAAGAATGTCGGGCTGGTGTGTGGTCCGAGTGCAAAGGGTTCAAAGCTTGCGGTGAGTTTGAAAAGTGCGAAGAGAGCAAGTGTGTGCCCGATTGTCCTGACACGCAGTGCAAGCCCGATTCGTTTGAATGTACGACGCAGGCCACGGTCATCCCAGGCAAATACAAGGTCTGTGAGAAGAACGCGCGAGGTTGTTACGAGTACAACTCCGCGATCAAAGATTGTCCACGTCAGCATTACTGTGACCAGGGCAAGTGTGTAGAGGCGAAGTGTCCCAGCGGCCAAGAGTCGTGCAATGATGTCTGCGTCAACACCAAGAACGACCGGGAAAACTGCGGAGGTTGTGGAAAGCAGTGCAAGCAGGGTGAGGTTTGTTCGAGTGGTACTTGTGCTGTGAATTGCCCCAACGGTCAAACCGCGTGTGAGGGTGCTTGCTTCAACCTACAGTCCGACAGGGGGCACTGTGGCTCTTGTGGAACAGCTTGCAGTGACGGTGAAGTCTGCCAAAGCGGCCAGTGCGTGTTGTCGTGTCTCAAGGGACAAGTGGTGTGCGCCAAGCAATGTGTGAGCCTACAAAATGACCGGGAGCATTGTGGTCAATGTGGCAACAAGTGTCCTTCCGGCAAAGTGTGTACGGCTGGGACCTGTGAGGTGAGCTGTCCTGTGGGGCAGACGGATTGCTCTGGGCGTTGTGTGGATCTGCAGTCGGACAGTCAACATTGTGGTGCCTGTGGAACGGCTTGCAAGGCCGGCAACGTATGCACCAGCGGTTCGTGTCAATTGACGTGTCCTCCGGGTCAGACCAACTGCAGCGGAAACTGTATCGACACCCAATCGAATCGTGCTCATTGCGGTCAGTGTGGCAATGCCTGCAAATCCGGCTTTGTTTGCACCTCTGGTCAGTGCAAGGTGAGCTGCTTGCAAGGACAAACCAATTGCAACGGTAACTGTGTGGACTTGCAAGCAGACCGCAAACATTGTGGAGCTTGTGGCAAGGTCTGCAACTCTGGACAGGTTTGCACCGCTGGCAAGTGTGAGGTGACGTGTCCTCCTGGACAGACGAGCTGTGGAGGCAATTGCATCGACACCCAAACCAACCGAGCCCATTGTGGTGGGTGTGGAAAAGTATGTCAGGCTGGCGAAGTCTGTACCTCGGGTCAATGTCAGTTGACGTGTCCTGCAGGGCAGACCAACTGCTTTGGGAAGTGTGTGGACATCCAAACCGACCGTGCCCACTGTGGAACCTGCGGTAACGCCTGCAAGTCCGGTGAAGCCTGTAGCGCATCCAAGTGTGTCACCAGCTGTCCTGTGGGTCAGACCGCATGTGCCGGCCTTTGTGTGGAGTTGCAGTCTGACTCTCGTCACTGTGGGGCCTGCGGTAACGCCTGCAAGTCCAGCGAAGTTTGCAGCCAAGGCACGTGTGGTGTGTCCTGTCCTACAGGGCTGAGCAATTGCAGCGGTAACTGCGTAAACACCCAGACCGATCGAGCCCACTGTGGAGCCTGCGGTAAAAACTGTTTGGCAGGAGAAGTTTGCTTGAATGGAGCCTGCCAACTCTCTTGTCCTACCGGTCAGACGGTGTGCAACAAAGCTTGCGTGAACCTCAAAACGGATGCTCTGAACTGTGGACAGTGTGGCCAGGCCTGTGGGAACAGTGAGGTCTGCCAAAACGGAAGCTGTACCTTGGTGTGTCCCTCTGGGTTGGCCAAGTGCAGCAACACCTGCGTCAACACGTCTTCGGACCCACAACATTGCGGTGGTTGCGGCAAGGTCTGCGGCTCGGGAACCTTCTGTGTGAGCGGAGCCTGCAAGCAAGTTTGTCCTCCGAGCCAAACTCTGTGCAGCAACACCTGTGTGGACACGCAAACCAATACCCAACATTGCGGTGGTTGCGGCAACGCCTGCAGCTCTGGGCTTACCTGTGTGAGTGGAACCTGTCGTTTGGTGTGTGGTTCTGGACTTACAGCTTGCAACAACCAGTGCGTGAACTTGCAAACCGACCCGAACAACTGTGGACAGTGCGGTCGTGCTTGCAACCAGGGTGTGGCTTGCTTGAATGGTACCTGCCAGTCGAGCGGCACGGTGAACTGTGGAGGGTACAATTACCCACAGACTACCTTTGTCAGCAGCACTTCATGCACAGGGTACTTTTCTAGCTGTACCAGTCGTCGCGAATTCCGCGTGGTGGGCTGCTTTTCCTCTAACCCCAGCGCGAGTCAATGTCCTTCGGGGTTCACGGTGGCGAGTTTGATGTTGATCGGTCAGTGGGCGCAGGCGGCGAACATCACCCGATTCTTCTCAGGTACAAGCGTGTGTATCTACTCGGGAGGTAGCTCTGCGACAAGCTCTTGCGGTGGAACGCACACCACGCCTTACTGTTGGCCCAAAGGTATGGCTTGCAAGTCTGGATGCCCCACCAACTGTTGTCCCGGTTCTGGGCCTTGTACGGCGAACGGTTATACCGCTCCTCTGTTGTGTGTTCGTTAAAAGACTCTCCTCTTTTTCTTCGGTGCATTCCTGCCTGTTTGTTTTTACTCTTTTACTTTCTTCGATGTCTCTGTTGTTGCCTTCCTGCGCTGACTCTCTTGTTGTCGAAGGGGGATCTGTGTAGGGTGGTCGCTGCTTTCTTTCGTTGGAATGACAAACGCGACTGCTCGTGGAGGATCGACTGATGTTTGCATGGATCACAAGCCCTGAAGCCTGGGCTGCTTTGTTCACGTTGACGGCTTTGGAGATTGTGTTGGGGATCGACAACATCATCTTTATCTCCATCTTGGTGGGGCGCTTGCCCGACGCGCAGCGTGAAAAAGCCCGAAGCATGGGCTTGATCCTTGCGATGGTGACGCGTCTTGCGCTGTTGTTCTCGATTACATGGGTGATGGGCCTGACCAAGCCTTGGTTTACGCTCTTTTCCCACGGGTTTTCTGGGCGTGATGTGATCCTTGTGGGGGGTGGGTTGTTTTTGCTTGCGAAGTCCACCCACGAAATTCACAACAGCCTTGAAGGTGGGAGCGGAGAACAACAAGCTTCGGCTGCTGCTTCGTTTGGTAGCATTCTGGTGCAGATCGCTGTGCTGGATATCGTGTTCTCGTTGGACTCTGTGATCACCGCGGTGGGTCTGGCCAAACATGTTTCCATTATGGCTGTTGCGATCATCATCTCTGTGCTGGTGATGCTTTTGGCAGCGAAGGCCATTGGCGACTTCGTGGACAATCACCCGACCATTAAGATCCTGGCGTTGTCGTTCTTGATCCTTGTGGGAGTTACTTTGATCGTCGAAGGCTTTGGTGGTCATGTACCCAAAGGCTACATCTATTTCTCGATGGCGTTTTCTGTGGTGGTGGAGCTTCTCAACATTCGCTTGCGCAAACGCTCCAAGCCTGTGGAGCTTCGGAAAAAGATGAAAGCCGACAACGCTGCTGTTGAAACTCCACGCTACGACGAAGAAGCCAAAACAACCAAACATCCTGGCTTGTCCTAAACCTTGCTTCTTTACAGTCACGGTTTGTTGCTGTGGAGGCTCTTTCTTGCCTGATGAAGGGATGATTAGGGTTGAAAGTGGGCGGCGATGTGCCGGGTGAGGGGCTCGGGGTTGGGCACAAAGTAAAAGTGTCCACCTTCCATCACGTGGTGTGAGGTGGAGGCTGTGGTGTAGCTGTCCCATCCGGACATGTCTGCTGGGGAGGCCACTGAGTCGTCACGTCCTGTGAGCAAGACCAGCGGGCAGGACAAGGCCGGAGCGGGCTGGTACTGGTACGTTTCGATGGCTTTCATATCGGCCCGGAGGATGGGTAGGACAAGCTCGGCAATGTCGGGGTTCTGGAGCGCTTCGTCGGGTCCGTATCGCTCTTCCAATGCCTGCAAAAACTGATCTTGTGGAACGTTGTGTAGAGGACGTGTGACCGTGCTTTGGTGCAGAGGCTTGCGTCCAGACAAAAACACCACCTGGGGGGTTGCTTGGTTGTCGTCTCGAAGCCGTTGCGCGAGAAGGGTTGCGATGATGGTGCCCATACTGTGTCCGAACAAAGCAAACGGTCGGTCCAGAAGGGGGAGGATCAGCTGGTAGTAGGTCTCAACATACTCCTGGATGGTCGCAAACGACGGCTCTCTGATGCGAAACCCTCGTCCTGGAGGATGGGCCGCGACGACTTGAATGGACTGTGGCAGATGTTTGGCCCAAGGGTGAAACACGACACCTCCGGCTCCTGCGTGAGGAAAGCAAAAGAGTCTGCCTTTGGCTTGGTCATTTTTTCGGGGAAACAGCCACCAACGTTTTTCATCTTGCACTGCACTATCCTCCCTACGTCGTCGTTTGGGCGGCGTTGAGTATGGAGGGAGTTTGTGTGTTGTTGCAAGAAAAAAAGACAGCTTCAGTGGAAGGGGAGAAACGAAGGGATGCTTTCTTGCGTTTGGGGGGATTGTAATTTGTGGTTCTGCCACCACGCTTCGGCGCGAGAGTGAGTCCAGGGCTGCGGCCACTGCAACATCTGGAACTGGGTGCTTAACTCCAATGCGCTGGGGCGTTGCATGGGGTCAGGATGCAAGCATTGGAGTATCAGTCGATCCAACTCGGGCGGAATGGGATAGGGTGAGTAGTGCGAAGCGAGCGGGGGAGGTTCCGCGACATGCCGCATCAAAATGGACATGACATCCTTGCCCTCAAAGAGGAGGCGTCCTGTCAGACACCAGAAGGCAACACAGCCCAACGAGTAGATGTCTGAGGTGTGCTGGACGTCTTTCCCCTGGATCTGCTCGGGTGACATGAAACCTGGCGTCCCATGGATAAATCCAGAAGAACCGTGAACAGACAAGGGAGGCGCTTTGTAGTCTTTGACGACGCCAAAATCGAGGACTTTGGGATAGTCCACCTCCAACCCCATCTGGCATAGGAAAATGTTCGATGGCTTGATGTCACGGTGAACCAATTGGTTCTGGTGAGCTTCTGCGAGGGAGCGGCATACGGGTTGAAGGAGGGCTGCCACTCGTTCGGGTCGCATGGGGCCGTATCGCTTGACCATTTGTTGGATGTCGATGCCATCCAGCAGTTCCATGGCGTAGTAGAGGCTGCCTGTGGCGTTCACGCCAAAGTCGTAGAGGCGAACGGTGTAGGGCGAGGAGAGCTGGGATGTAACCTGCGCCTCGCGCTGAAACCGTCGAATGATCGATTGTTTGCGTTGTCCGTCCATGTCGTGGTCGAGGCGAATCAGCTTGAGCGCAGCCTCTCGTTTGAGCCATTTGTGTCTGGCTCGCCATACCTCTCCCATTCCGCCTTTGCGGAGCAAACCGAGCATGTAATAGTCACCAAGCAAAGGGCCTTGTCCCCCTCGTAGCCTTTGCGGGCCGATGGTCACCACCGATTGGGTTGTGAGGTTAACTTCTTGCTCCATGACATCGCGTAACTCCGCAAGATCCCCAGGCCAGTGGTAATGCTCAAGCCGTAGCTGCGTTTCGGGGCAAAGGCTATGAACATGCTTTCCAAGCCGCTTGGCGTGTTCTTGCAGGTAAAATTGAGCCATGTGGGGGATGTCGCTTTTGCGCTGGGAGAGGGCTGGAAGCACGATGTGGTTGTTGGCGATAGCCTCCCATAAATCGGACACCAACAGTCTTTGTTGACGAAGCTTGTGTGCGCTCTCGTTGGAAGCCATCAACAACCAGAGCCGAGGCTTGTGTGTCGTTTCATCCTGTCTGGATGAGTTTGTCTTGTGCAGATGTTGGATGAGTCTGTTCTGATTTTCCCTGGAGAGAAGCTCAATGTGCTCGATGTACAAGGTTCCAGATTCCTGGAGCAGAAGCTGACCTGGTTGCTGTGTCACGTCTGTTGTTACGGTTGTGAGCAGCTCAATGAGCTGATCTTGTTGATCACTTAATGCCTTGATATTGAACTTCACGAAGGGTTGAAGCCTATGATGGGATTGAGCGTGGAGCAGACGAGCGACATCCTCCAGCCCTGCGCCAGGTTGGCCCGTTAATAGGACTGCGCGCTCCTGTTGACTGGCTGCTCTTGCTATGGCGTTACGAAGCTCAAATGCAAGAGTGCTCTCGCCCATTAGGACACCTGACTCAAGGGAGCGAGCTTCGCTTAAGCGTTGCTCCAATTGTTGGATCTGCTGGCGTAGAGCTTCGTTGGTTCTTGTCATGGTGTGGGAGTGCTGTTGAGCGCTCAAGGGGCTTTGGAGCTGTTCCCAGCTTCCTTGGGCTGCTTGAAGTGAGTGAAGCGGTGGACTCTGCGTTGGAGCGAAAGGGGGGTTTTCGTTCGTTGGTGTGATCGGTCTTTGATGTTTTGGCTGGCTCAACTGACTTGGCTCCTACAGACAACTGTGACGCTAGAGGGAATGATGGATTCTTCCTCATAACAACGCTGTCTTGTTCTTTCATTTCCTTTTGATCTAGGTTCTTGGTTCAGAATGGTAGATGGGACCAAGAGTACAGTTGGCTTTGCGAAGGGGCTTCCTCCCTTTGTTCCTGGACCGGCTCTCGTGCAACGTTTGGAGCGGGTGTTTGTATAGAGGTGCCTGCAGGGAGAGGCGGAGGCGTTGAGATGGTTGGCGTCAGTCCAGAGCGTAGTTGCTCTGGGCTGGCATCCAGGGATGTTTGTAACTGTTCTCCCTGTTGGCGAATCAGGGCTTGGAGGAGTTCTTCTTTGGTGATGATCCCTCTCCACTGATTGTCTTCGATCGCAACCAGTAAGAGAGCGTCGTTTGCAAGCAAAGTGGCCAAAGCGGACATCGGTGTCTCGTTTGTGTCAACGAACTGGAGTGGATGCACCATCCAGTCTTCGACTTTGCTGCTCTCCAATGTGTACCAAGAATCTGTCACAAACTTGGCGAGAGCCGTGGGCGTGGCCAGGCCTACTGGACGAACTCCATCCACAACAATGGCGGTGTCGCAAGCCTTGCCTTTCATGATTTTCAAAGCGTCGATTGTCCGCATGTTTCGGCGAACAAGAGATACTTTTTTTTCTTCCCTCATGTGGAGTAAATCGTTGAGCGTCATCTTACTTTCTCCCTCTCTATCTTGCTGCTGTTCTCTTGGACACACTTGAACCTGTGCCCTGTTGTTCTACCTGTCTCCGGTTAAGATTGCGTTGATCTATGAAACCTTTGGTGCTCGAGGTTTTATGCCTCTCTAAGCAAAATGCGATCCAATGCTTTGAGACTTTTCTGTCTCTGTTGGTGTTTGGATGGAGGGGTTGTTTTTTATCTGCGGCTTTGGTTTGGAGATACAGGTTTGTATGTTGATCACTTTCTTGTGAAAGATTGACTCTCTGGACCTTCTTGTTGTATGGAGGCAAGCTCCAGGCGAGGGAAGATTTTGCGCATGGGGTATTGGGTTGGCTCCAGAGTTCATGGTGGAGCTTGGGCCGTATGTACAAGCCTTCCGGGTTTGTTCCCTCCATGCCAGAGCAGACTTCTCGTGCATCTAAGGTTGGCAGGCGAGCTAGTCTCGTGTAT
Source organism: Deltaproteobacteria bacterium (assembly GCA_006226375.1). Classification (GTDB taxonomy): domain Bacteria; phylum Myxococcota_C; class UBA6777; order UBA6777; family UBA6777; genus M3003. The sequence goes on from SBHC01000038.1 coordinate 122,074, forward strand.
AGAGAGAGGTTGCACGTTCTGGGGTTCCAGTTGCTTCCAGGCTTTTCGGGTCTTGCCTTTTGGCGTTTGTCTGGAAGAGAGAGTGCGTGGCTGTGGTTGAGGAGATTCTTTTCACGCTGTCTGATTTGGGCAGTACACAGTCCTGAGAGTTGAAGAGATGTGCAACGACAACACGTTGCATTCACCCTAACGAAGTGGTTGTGTCTCCAGGAGCAGGCTCAATCGAAACGAGAGGCATACGATGTTTGAAGGAGTTTTTACTGCAATTGCGACCCCCTTTACCTCCGACGGTCAAGTGGATACTTCCGCGCTGACCAAGATGGTGGAGTTCCAGATCGAAGGTGGCGTGGACGGCTTTGTTCCGGTCGGTACGACGGGAGAGTCTCCCACCTTGCGTGTGGATGAGCACCTGGAAGTGATTCGCACGGTGGTCAAGGCAGCCCAAGGCAAAGCGAAGATTATCGCGGGAACCGGTGCGAACAGCACAGACGAAGCCTTGGAGTTGACCCAAAAGGCGATCGACATGGGTGTAGACGGCACATTGCAAGTCACTCCTTACTACAACAAACCTTCCGACGAAGGCCTGGTGGCGCACTTTGCAGCGGTGGCTGACCTCGGTACGCCGATCGTTCTGTACAATGTTCCGGGCCGTGCTGGGCGTGAGATCTCCCTGGACGCTGTGCGTCAACTGAGCTCTCACCCGAATGTGGTAGCGATCAAAGAAGCCGCTCCTGATAGCGTGTCTCGTGTTTGTATGATTCGTGACTTCTGCGACCTCGATATCCTCTCCGGTGATGACCCCGTGACCATTCCGATGATGGTGAGTGGCGCCAAAGGTGTGATCAGTGTAGCTTCCAACGTGGTGCCCAAGCTTGTAAGCAAGATGGTGCACAAAGCTCTCGCAGGAGAGTGGGCCGAAGCTGCAGAGATGCACCAAACCAACAACCGCTTGTTCCTCGGTCTCTTGGGGATGGATGTAAATCCCTTGCCCATCAAGACTGCCCTCGCGATGTTGGGCCACTGTGAAGAGGTATTCCGCTTGCCGATGTGTCGTATGTCCGATGCCAAGCGTAAAGAGATGAAGACTCTCTTGGGTGAGTACAGCCTCCTCTAATTCGCGTTTCTGCTCTCCTCCTCTTCTTCCCGTTTGATGGTTTGCTTTCCTTCTCTATCCTTCATACATCAGCAACTCTCGCCACCATGGGTCATTGGAGTCCTTGGGCGAAAGGGCCATGGCATACCCTCCGCTGAGGTAGATCTCTACGCCGCCGCGTTGGGGAGGTGCTGGCCAGAACATGATGGGATCGGGCAAGTCGTGAGGGACGACAAAGACCGGCTGATTGGGCTGCTCTGGCGTGCCGAAATCGACATCGTAGATTGGGAACCGGGTGAAGTTGTTGCAGTAGGGAAGCGTCGGACGACGGCCGTGCATGGCTGCGTAGTCTACGGGGGTTCGCAGCACCTTGTGGTGCATCAACTCTTTGGTGAGATGAATGTAACGAGTGAGTTCAGGGGATGGCTTCTGGAGGTAAGGCTGAAGCGCATCGTGGGTTCGCGCTGCCAAAGTCCCCAATGTATCGGTTGGGGTGTAGGTTGCGCCAGGAGCGACAAACGCTGCGTTGCCCACAAACGAAGAGGGGATCTCTGGGATGCGTAGCCGCGTGTCCAGAACGACCGCTTGTTTGCAAACGGTGTCAGGAGCGTGCTTCAAGAGCCTGGATGTAAGCAGAGAGACGTGGGCGACAAGAACGTCGTTGGTGCCAAGGTCGTTGCGTTGGCTCTCTTCTCTGGCGGTCTCTTTGAGTCGTGTGAGACCTTCTTCGCTGAGCCAGAACGGACCCTTTCGAATGTTATGGCGACCAAAGACAAGAAACGGAAGCAGTCTTAGCATCTTCCACGGTGAAAGCTTGGGCCAACCTTTGTCCTCTGCGGCTTGGATGACCTCCGGTTTGGGACGTATGGGAAGTTCGGGAAAGAGGGTTTGGTCGAGCAGCGGAGAGTTCTCGATGGGAAGGCCTCGTGTTAACCGGCTCCAATGATGGATCATCGTGTAGAAACTTTGTCCATCCATGAGGGTGTGAACACAAGAGACTGCCAGAACGTAGCCGTCGGTAAGGGGTGTTACTTGCACGCTTATCCCGGCAGAACGGCCTTTTTTGAACTGTCGTTTGGAGAGAGGAGCAGCAAACGACTTGGCGAGGGGCAGGTTGGTCTCAAAGTCTTTGAGGGTGTGCTCTGAGGGTGGAGCGACGTAAAACGGTAGACCAGCGTTGTTGCAGAGAACGCGCTTGTTGTCTTCCACACGCCCCGCGAGGTGAGGATAGTGTTCCAGGACTTGACGAAGCCCTTCTTGCATGGCTTCTACATTGAGCGGCTCACGAAACAGCCAGGTTCCTCGCAAGACCAGCGTTTGGTTGACTTTGTCAAAGATTCCAAACTCCCAAGGCTCACGCTGTGGTGGGTTGTTGGCCTGGATCCACGTCTCTGATGGCTTTGACATTGCTTTTCGACCCTACATCCTATTCCTACCTACCAATGTTCCATGCCATCGACGTGTTCGTAGCATTCTCACGTCGCTTGGATGAAACAAGCCATTCATTCCGGGAGGAAGGATACTTGGTTTGTTGGTCTTTGGCTATGCTTGGACGTGGAGTGTGGAGAAGGTGTGCTTAGTTTTCTTTGAGGGGAGGGCGGTTGGGGTGGAAGGGAACGCGGTCCCAGTAACGTTTGTTGGCTGGAACGTACAACAAACGGTAAATGGAGTAGCTTTGTGACACCCGACGAGCGTAGTGGCGTGTTTGCTTAATGCCGATGGACTCGACCCATTTGTCGTACGGTGACTTCCCATACCAACGAAGCCATCGTCGAACCCTATGAGCCCCTGCGTTGTAGGCTCCTGCAATCAGAGGGATCTGACTTTTGAAGGTGTTGGCCAGACGTCGGAGGTGGTGTACGCCTAAGGAAATGTTGTGCTTGGCCAGGAACAAGTCACTGGGCTTGAGCTTGCGTTTCCATTCCAGCGACTTCGCCTCGTTCCGTGCGGTCGATACGAGCAGTTGCATCAATCCATAGGCGTTGGAACTGGACAAAACGCCTTCCTGGAAAGCGCTCTCTTCTCGCATGATGGCGTAGGCAATGGCCGGGTGGACTTTGTCGCGTTGTGTCGAAGCTTCCACGATCGGCCAAAACGGTCGGGAGTAGCTAAGGTACCAGGTCCGCAACGTGGAACGTTGTATCGGGTAGCGACCTGCGATGATGCCCCGACCACGGAAGGTCATGTTGGCTGGGTAATACACCTCTGCCAGATGGAACAACAACGCCAGCAGCTCTGCGCCAGGGTCTTTGCGCCGACCGCAGAAGCGTTTCTTGCTCTTGGGGTTGAAGGTTCGACAATAACGAAGTCGGTACCATTCGGCGCCAGCATCGCTTTTGAGTCCAAGGCGCAAAAGCTCCAAACCTCGGAGGTAATGGGAGTTGTCGAGATAAGGCGCAGGGACGCCGTCGTACAATTGCGCCAGCTGCATATCGGTTGGAGGTTGTTCGGGAATTGGCCCCCACGGGAGGATGTTAAACCAACGTTTCTTCCGGATCTTGCGAGGAATGCAGCGAAGCTTTCCTTTCACATGCTTCCATCGACAGCGACGAATCCGCCATCGCTTCCCGGTGTAGCGACGCAGCTGTGAAAGCGCCAGGAAGCTGTAGTAGTGAAGCGGGTATTTTCGCAACAACCGCTCGTACATTTGTATCACTTTCTTGCGGTTGCCTCGTTGACGTCGACCGGCAATGGCTTGCGCTCGGGCAGCGTAGTACAGCGCCGCGGGTGCGTACTTGTACCGACGATACCGTCGATAGAATCGAGTTAACAGACCGACCGCCTTGTCCCATTTTCCATACTTGTAAGCCTGGTAGGCCAGGCGCCAACTCGCTGTGCGTGACATATCTCCTCCCGAAAAGTGTCGGAGGAGCTTCTTGTAATACTTCTTGGCCAATGCTTTTTTGCCGCTACGATCGGCGTTATCCGCGTTGCGGAAGACTGCGTCGTCAGCCAAACGGTGACGTGGATACCGTCGTGTTAGCTCATTAAAGTAGCGGACCCCTTTGGGCCATTTGCCCCGACGTTGGTAGGCCAAGCCCAGGTAAAAGAGGGTGCGGGCGTGCCATTTGTAGCCTCGGCATGTTTTTCGGGCCTTCATCAAATGGGGAGTTGCGCTGCGATACCAGCGGCGACGAAAGAAGGCAAAGCCCCGAGCAAAGTGAAGCCGACATCGCTTGCCTCTTGGGGCCTTGCGGGAGAGCTCCAAGCCTTTGAGTGTGCGCAACGCTTTCTTGTAATGGTAGCGACGGTTTTGTCGGAACGCTCGGGCAATACGTTGACCGCTCGATAGCTTCAGTTTAATGCGTTTGCGACGGAGCCATGTTTTGAGTTGTTTGGCTTCGTCCGAGTTGGGAGAACGCACCCAAATCTTGGTCGCCCAGTGGATGGCCTCGGCCTTTCCTTTCTTCGTGCCCAAGGCATACGCGGCTTGTACAGCAATCCACCAGTGAGCCGAACGAGCTGCCCAGCCTGGCATACGTTGTACGCTACGTAACGCCTGGGCGTTCTTCTTTCGATTCAAGAGCATGCTTGCAGAGCGACGTCGTGCCTCTCGGTACAGAATCGAAGAGCTGGGCACTTTGAGATAGGCTTTGACGGCCAACTTGATCTTTTTTTCGGCCTTGTAGGTGTCACCGATCCAGACCCACACGTAGTCCCACAGCAAATAGGAACGTCGGGTCAGGGGCTTCATCCATTGTCTTGCTTTGCTGTAGTTGCGTCGTGAACTCCAGCAGCGCCCGATGAGGAGCTGGCTGGCTCGTGACACCGAGCGGCTCATCTTCTTGTGAAGCTTCTTGTAGTGTTTCTCTGCAGAGGTACAACGACGCCAGCGGAGAGCACGTCGCAGGGGCTTCCACGTTTTGCCTGCCAGGTGGGGTTGCAAGCTGTTGGCACGAAACACGCTGTTGTTTGCTGCCAGTGCTACACTTCCCATGCAGAGGAACCCTGCAACAACAAGTGCCCAAGTTTTAGGATGTTGTAACCGTTTCCAAACCCAATGAAGCAAAACGCCTCCTCCCTTGTCGATCTGTTTCTGTTTCTACCGTCAGGTGTTTCTTTTCCTCTCCTCCTGGAGGGTTTCCAAGAGCGAAAGGGCTGTCTATGTGATCCAACATTCTCACCCCAAAACGCAAGTTTAAGGCGATTAACAGAAACTTAAGGTGGCAGCGGCAGTGGAACAAGATTCCCCTACAGAAAAGGCTGTGTGGCTTGTGTTCGGCGCGTCTTCGCTTGGGCGAACTTGCGTGGTATGATTTTGCCTTATGAATTCATTCCGACTTTCATGGAGCAGGAGAAGAGCGTTGAGCAAAGTGTTGTCTCGCTGGTGTAGGGTCACTGTCTTGACTGTTTGGGTGCTGGGCTTGCTGGGCTGCAAGCGAAAGTCGTCGGAGCCAACTCCATCACAACATGGACCGGCAACGTCTCGTCCGGCTGCTCTTTCTTCAACGAACAACAAGGTCGCTCGGTTGCGTGGAGCCAAGACTCACTCTTTGGCCGTTCGCTCTCCCTGGCTGCAAACGTTTTCCTTTGCTGCTCCTCATCCCCAACGTTATCGCTTGTTGAAGCTACCCAAACGTCTGCCTGTTCCGAAGTCTGAACAACCTCTATCCAAGCAGCCGAAAGACTGGAGGTTACGGATGAAGCGAGCGGGGCAGGCGTTTCGAGCGCACGGTGTGAAGGCGATTGTCTTGGTCCATGGAACGTTTGTGGGAAGTGACCCTGTGGGGGCGGTGGCCTGGCTGAAATCGATGTTTCCCTCCATCCCCTCCAACGTCCTTCGGACTCTGCAAAAGTGGATCGACAAGACCCAAGACGTCCTCACCCGAGACCTGGGAGACTTTTTGCCTGAGTATGTGACGTTGTTGAAGCAGGGTTTGGGAGGCATTCCTTGTTATCGCTTTCGCTGGTCGTCGGAAAACCATCATGCCGCACGGGCCAAGGCGGCTCTCGACCTCATTGACTTTTTGGTGGATGTTGCTCCCAAAGGTCCGTTGTCACCGCGTCAACGGTTGTTGCTCGTTGGCCACAGTCATGCAGGGCAGGTCTTTGCCTTGCTTCTCCATTTGTTGGCGTCTTCCAAAGAGGTTCCGCTGTTCCTCAAAGCGATGGAGGTCCCTTCAACAAGGCAGAAGATTCTTCGGAAGAAGCTCCAGCGTTTGCGGACCTTATCCCTTGATGTGTTAACCATGGGGACGCCGCCCCGTTACACCTGGATGCTACCTCCTCAAGGCAGAGTGAGATTGCTGCACCTGATCAACCATCGGGGCAAAAAGCCCAGAGCAGGGAGATTTTCAGGAGTGCTGTCCACCCGCGATGGAGATTATGTCCAACAGTGGGGGATTGCTGGCAGCGACTTGTTGGGAAGCACCAGAAGCAAGCTTCGTCGGAACAAAGCCTTGGTGCCTTTGTTGGGACCAAGCGCCTCGCCCCTGCACTGGAACCGAGCGCGGAAGTACCGGACCCGGCTGCATTCTGTGGGACTCAACCTTCTTGTCGACTACAGAGATACGTTCAAGCTGTTGCGACCCAAAGAGTGGTTCACGCTGTTTGGACACGGCATCTACACACGATACAAGACTCTGCTTTTTTGGGTCGAGACCGTTCAACAGCGATGGTACCGTTGATACAGTGGAACAAACAGAAGGCGTTAAGCTAACGGTTAAGCCCGTACTTTTGTAGCCGGTTGTAGTAGGCAGTGCGGGACAAACCAAGGAAGGGAATGATCTCCTTGGCGTTGCCGTCGAAATGTTCGATGGCTGCTTCGATGGCGCGCTTCTCTTCGGCTTCCAACAGGTCTTGCAGAGAGGTGTAGGGACCGAGCGGTGAGTTGTGTGAGGCTGCCGCTGGTGAGGTTTGGGTTGGAGTGTGAGGAGGGGGAGCTTCTTGTTGTGTGGGAAGCTCGATGTGCTCCTTGTCGATGGTTTGGTTGTTCATGAATATGAGCCCGCGTCGAAGTACGTTCTCCAACTCTCGGACATTGCCAGGCCAGTAGTAGTGTTGGAGCCGGGCAAGCGCGGCAGGCGTAACCTGAATGGATTCGCTTGGAGCCAAAGTCGATAGGATGTATTCCACAAGCAAGGGAATGTCTTCCAGGCGATCTCGAAGGGCCGGGACGTCTAGCTTAAACACGGCGAGGCGGTAGTACAGATCTTCCCGGAACTCTCCTGTCGTGAGGGCTTCTTGCAAATCTCTGTGGGTGGCGGTGACCAAGCGAAAGTCTACTTGGATTTCTTGCTCACCTCCCAGGCGGCGGATGCATTGACGCTCCAACACGTCGAGGAGTTTGGGTTGCAACTCCAGGGGGAACTCGCCGATCTCATCCAAAAACAAGGTGCCGCCGTTGGCTTGCTCAAAGTAGCCCAGGTGGCGTTGGTCGGCTCCGGTAAAGGCACCTTTTTCGTACCCAAAGAACAGCGACTCCACAAGAGTGGTGGGAAGCGCCCCGCAGTTGACAGTGACGAGAGGTTCTTCGCTTCGTTCGCTGTGGGCTTGGAGAGCTCGGGCTACGCTGCTCTTTCCAGTGCCGGTTTCGCCCTGAAGTAGGACTGGAACGTCCCAGGGGCCGAGGCGTTTGAGCAGGGAGAAGATCTTGCGCATAGGGTCGCTCTTGCCCACGAGGTGACCGGTGTCGTCGTGGTAGTTGACCTTGACCTCAATGGTGGAGGCGTTGGAGCGAAGGGCAAAGCTGGAGTTGCCAACCTTAAGGGTTGCATCCGGCGCAAAGAGTCCGTCAAAGACACGGACGCCGTTGAGGAATGTTCCGTTGCTGCTCGTGAGATCTCGTACCCGGATGCCGTCATCGGTTAGGCGTATTTCGCAGTGATGACGGCTGATTCGTTTGTCATTGACCAACGCGATATCACACCAGTCCGCGCGTCCGATGTGGACCAAGTCCTGGTTCATCCGCAACTCCAGGCCTTTGTGTGGGCCGCCTGTACACACCAGAACATAGTCATCGATCGAGAGTGTTTTGGAGCGATAAGGCATCGCCACATAACTGCTTTCGGTGAGCCAGGTTCGATCTGTGCTTGTTTGTTGCTGGGACATCGTTTTCCAGGTTAATCGTTTGGGTTGGAGCGTCGCGTTACCCGCTGGCTTAGGGTGGATTTTATCCTAACGGCGTTACGCCAAAACCGCAACATCCTTGATGTACAAAGACTCATCCATCTGATTCATGACGACGACGCGTGGGGAGGGTGTGTCCTTCTTTTCTTAAGGCTGTCATATCGCGTTCGATGGTTCGGACGCTGACGCTCAGAAGTTCAGCCAGAGCCTGATCGTTGCACAGCGCTCCTTGTGCCTTGGCTTCTTCCATCATTCGGATGATACGGTGACGACGAAGTCCTGCTTTGCCTTGCTTCTTTCGAATGGTTTCGTCGCTTTCTCCGGCGTCTAGCGTAAGGTGGACCGTGCTGTAATCATCCTCTGTGAGCTTTTTCCCCAAAGGTACATCGATTTTGACCAGCGAAACCGGTGTACGATCTGACGTAAAAGACAGGAAGTGCTGAACCTTGTCACGTTGCGCAAACAAAGCCCTCCACTCTGGGTAAGGTTCGAGCGACTCCAACGTCTCCTGGATGTGATGAACAGCCATGTTGCGGCAAGTGGGCAAGAGGTCGGGAGCGTGGGTTTCTGAGAGAGATTCATGGAGCGACCAATAGGCGAGTGAACCGGGCCAAGACTCCGCTTGTTGAAGGGCTTTTTCCAGGTCGGTACGGATGGTTGAGGCTTCGTTCTGCAAATCGGCAACTCCAGCCAAAAGCAAGTGCCCTGCGGCAGAGACTCCTGGCTCCAAGAACGGGTCGTTCTGAGCTTGAAGGTGCTGGGCACATTGCTGTGCGGCCGCTGCTTCTTGGAGTTGAAGGTTCAGATAGCCCAAGTGCCAGTGCAGTCGGATGCTCTCGTCGATGGGAGGGTGCTCACCCAGAAGCAAGAGAGCTTCTTGCCCGCAGGCTTTGGCTTCTTTCCACTGCTGCTGTGCTGCGTGCAACTGGGAGCGTGTGTATTGCAAGGTTCCCTGCAACAGAGACTCTTGAAGAGGCTCGCCCGCTTCTTTCGCTTGTTGGAGGTACGTGCAGGCTTCTTCCGTTGCGCCGATCTGCAACAGCATTTGAGAGGCTTGTGCAGACGACGACGCGATGCTTCGGGGGTGTTGAAACTCCTTGGCCAACTCAACCGTGTCGAGGAAGTAAGGCCAGCCGTCGCCTGGGCGGTTTTGTTGGATGGCTATCTCCGTGAGGTTGTCGCGGATTGCGGAGGCAAAGCGTCCCTGGCGTTCTTCTGGGTCGGTGGGGAGGAGCTGCTTGAGCTGTTGTTTGGCTTCTTCAAAGTGAAACGAACAGAGCCAGACTAGCGCGTAGCTGTTGCGCAAGGCTAGCTCCAAGGTGCTGTCGGCGTCCTCGATCTGGAGAGCCTGCTCAAACATCTCTTTGGCGAGGGAGTATTGTCCGGTTGTTCGGTAGAGTTGACCAAGCTGACCGCGAACACGTCGATGATAGTGAGGGTCGTCGGGTAACCCAGGTAGGGCTAGCGCCTCTTGGAGGATCGTGATGGCTTCTCTTAACTCCCCCTTTTGTTGCTTGATGAGCGCGGCGAGTCGGTAGGTTTGGGCCTGTCGTTTGTCGTGGATTGGTATCTCTGTAAGTAGAGTTTGTAACTTCTCTACAGTTGACGCCAGGTGCGATTTTCCCCGCGGGTCGCCCCAGAAGTAGAGAGGTTCGTGAAGCAGGTCCCATTGCGCTTGGGGTTGGGGTGGCAGGTGCTTCAAGAGGGTGAGGCCTTGTTCGGCCAACGCTTGGGCTGAGGCGTAGGCTCGAACGTTGGCCGCTGTTCTCATGGCTTGTTGGCAAGAATCGAGGGCCTCGTTCCATCGCTCCGCCCTTGTGAGGTGCCACAACAACTCTTCTGGTTGGGCGTTTTCTTCTCGCAGCAACTCCACCACTTCGGTGTGACGTCGTATACGTTTGGACTTCGTCATCGTCTTGTAAATCACGGAGCGCGTGGTGTCGTTGGCGAGAACATGTCCATCCGGTTGCGCGCGCAGCAAGCGCGTGCTCAACATCGCAGGAAGAACTGTGGAGAGGGAGAAAGGCAACAGAGCTTGCCAGCGCTCCATCGATAACGAAGTTCCCATCACTGTCGCGATCTCCAGGGCATCTCTGGCCGACTCTGATAGCGCAAAGTATCGTTCTTGGATGAGGGCTTCCAAGGTGAACTGTCGCGTGTGCTGCCATTGATGGGCGATCTCGACCAAGTGCAACGGGTTGCCTTGGGTTTGCTGGAGCGCGGTTTCCACAAACTCATTGGAAAAGCGACGTGGGGTTTGGGCCTCGTGGTGGAGGAGTTGGTTGGCTTCATCCTGGGAGAACCCTGAGAGCTGGAGCCGCAGTGGGTTGTGCTGAAGGTCTAGTTGTTCCAATGCCTTCCAACTCTGACTTTGCCGCATCTCTTGGCTACGATAGCTAAGAACCAGAAACACGGGCAGTTCTTGGATGCTACTTAACCCATCCTGCAACAACTCCCAGAAACTGGGTTGGGCCCACTGAACGTCGTCAAACAGGAGAGCGATAGGGCCTCCTTCTGTAAGAAGCTTAAGTGTTTTGTGAAGCATGGGAGTCAGCGAAAGGGTCATCGTCCTTGATGCTTGGGCCGCCGCTGTCTCTGCTGTTTGAAGGATATGTTGTAGCTGTTGGTGTATGAAGGGATCCAGCTTGTGTTGGTTTTGTCTCCATCGTTGCGATGACACAAGAGAGTGCAGGAGCGACTCCCAGGGATGATACGGGCTGTTCCCATTAAGGTCCTCACCCTTTCCCGTCGCCACCCAAAAACCTCGCCATTGCAAGCTGTCAGCGAGGTTGTGGAGGAGGTGGCTTTTGCCAATGCCGGGAGGTCCTTCCACAAGGGCCATGCTCACTTGTTTTTGTGTAGCTTGTCTTGCGTGGTGAAGCAAGGTCGCTCGTTCGTTGTGACGCCCCACCCAAAAGGGGGGCCGGGACGAGCTTGCTTGATGTTCGTATTCGATCGAGCGAGCCAGTTGTTGTGTGGTTGGGGTTGGCTCGACCTCCAACTCATGGAGGAGGAAGCGTTGCAATCGTCTGTAAAGCCACAAGGCTGTTCCTGTGAAGCCCAGGCGTGCATAGAGCTTCATGGCTTCCTGATGAGGGTGTTCTTCGTAGGGTGCTTCCAACATCCATTGGTGGAGAAAAGGAATGGCTTTCTCGGGTGTTGAGGATGACAGTTCATGTTGAGCGAGAGACTGTAGTAGTTGGATGTACGATTGGTGGAGGCTTTCTCGCTGGATCTCTATGTCGAGACGTTCCAGGTCGTTCAGCCATCGTCCTTGGTACAAGTCTGCGGCTTGCTTCCAATCGTTGGGGTCTTTGGATGTGGCACCTTCGAGGAATTGGTCGCGATCCAGGTGGATATCTTGCAGGCCTAGCTCATCTTTGGTCACGACAAGGTGGGGGTGCGCCTCCAAAGGGAGCTGTTGACGCAGTTGGGAGAGGGCGCGAGAGAGGGTCGAGCGACCTTGGGACTCGGACTCCTTCGGCCACAGCAAACCAGCCACTTGTGACCGCGGAACAGGACGTTTGTGAGCATCGGTCGCGAGCAGGCCACCCAACAATTGTGCGGCTTTCCCCGAGAGATAATGTGTTTGGTCTTGGTATTCCACTGTGATAAGGCCCAGGCCTCGCACCCTCAACATTCCAACTCTCTTGCTCCCGTCTCTTGTTGCAGACACAAATTTCTTATGTTCCATCTTTCTTTGTTATACGGCCTCCAGAGTGGTTTTGCGAAGGAGAAAGGTGGAACGTTGCGAAGGTTTGGTGGAAGTGGGAGGCTAAAAAGGCGCACAAACTTTGGTGGTTCCAAGAGGACGACATTTTCTGCGTCCTTGACACAGAGCGCATTCCTTATCGGCGGAACACGTTGGAGGACAAACACCTTGACCAGGAGAAGAGCATCGATTGATGGTGCCCATTGGAATGCACGCTGTAAGAGAACAAGCAGAACAGTCTTTGTCTGAGTTGCATGTCGACGGACAGGCTGGGGGTTGGGATGTGCATGTTTTGAAGCTTGGATTGCTGGTTGGCTTGCAAAGAGGGCGTCCTGTGCATTGAGAACAATCGGAATCGTGGGAGCAAGGGAAGGGGCAAGCTGGAAGCTTTGGGCCACATTCCTTTTGGGTCTTGTCTACCAGAGAAGTGACGCACGATAGTCCTTTCGAATAGCATCTTTGACAATCGCGATCTGTCTGGCACTTCTGAGGACAATACTCTGGTGGTTGTGTGCTTTCCTTGGGCGCACAGCGCATTGTATCTCCCTGTTTGGTACAGACAGGCCTCTTGAAGCAGGAGCTACAATCCGAATCAGACTTGCACTCAAGAGGACAACCACGTCCTCTTGTGAAGCATTGGTGTATGTTGTTGTGAGCGATACACTCATTTCCCATGTTACATCGGACGCAATCGTTGTCTCTCATGCATTCTTGGCGACAATACGCAGAGCGGGGGCTGCAACTACCTTTACCGTTTGAGACGTAACAGAATGGGGAATGAAGGCATGTTGAACAATCACGGTCCACTTTGCACTCTGCGGGGCAGGTCGTTTTTGGGGGTTGGCACGAACCCCTGCTACAAATAGGTTTGGACCGGCAAAAAGCGCAGTCCCCATCCGACAGACATGTTGCAGGACAAAGACCCTGTTGCTCGGAAGGCAGGCATCTGAAAGAACGACATACTGCGTTTGCTTGGCAGTTTTGGCATTCATCGCTGCTCAGGCAGGTTTTGGGGCAAAGGACAGAGACAGGCCTATACAAGCATGTTCCTTCTAAACATTGGTAATTCTGTCCACAGCCTTGGCATTGGTTGTGGCTGTCGCATTCGGTGGGGCAAACCCCTTTACCTCGCTTACACTGGAACTGTTGGCATGTGAAGTCTTTGCCGCAACCCATACAGTCATTGGAGCGGACACAAAAGGTTCGGCAAAGTGGGGGTTGGGGACCTCGTCGACATTGCCTCTGAAGACAAACGAAACCCTGTCCACAGGAGTTGCAATGGATATCAACAGTACAAGACCTGGGACACAGAACTGGACTTGTCCCTTGACCACTTCGAACGCACTTGTATTGCTCACAAAGGAAGTTGTTCCCACACCTGGAACATTCAGCATGGGAAAAACAGAAAGAAGGGCAATGGTTGGGATCTGTATTCTGTACACATTTCCCCTGGCGACAAACGGAGTTGGAGCCACAACCATTGCAATGTATATCCACGCTGCAAATCGGCGGGCAGATACTGGAGTCAGGAGGGCGGCAGTTTCCTGCATAGCAAATGAGGTTGTTCTTACAAGTGGAGCATTCTTTGTTGGTTAAGCAAGAGAAAGGGCACTGCTGAGGGAGCCTCTCACACTGGCCTATTGTGCATCGATACCCTACACCACATGCCCGGCAATGTGCGTCTATGCCACAAGAAAGACTGCATGACGGGGGGGCTTCGTCTGTTGGGTTCGAACGTTCTTTCGTAACTTCAGGAATGTTTCTCTCTGGGAAAGATGGATTTGCTCCTGCATCGCTCTCTTCTACAAACTCCAGGTGATTCTTTTCCGCTCCATCCTGAAACTGAGGCTTCTCGAAAGGTTGGCGTTCATCTCCTGATGCAGGACCCACGAGCTGGCATTTGGCTTGAAAACAAATCATACCGCTCTGGCAGTCTTTTGTTGTTGCACATGTGTTGCCTGCGGTGTGCACGCCACAATGGGTTGCGAGAAATATGTACAACATCGAAAGTAAAACAATCTTGAGTGTTCGCCGCTGATTTCTCATGAGGGCTTACCTTGTTGGGAAAATAATATACAGGGAAGAAGCTATTCATACTGAAGTTTGCTTAAACTATTGGGCCGAATCGTATTCTAAATTTTGATAGCGGAGTGATTGGTTCAGCAAGTTTTGTGGAATCACTCTAAAAAGAGAGTACATGAGGTTGAGATGTTTGCCAACCGTTTACATGGGAGAAGAACGCAAAGGAGAGGGAGCGGTGGGAGCAGATGGTGTGGGATTGTTGTGGGCGCTAGAGTCGTGGGCGGATGCGTTTGCAGCGGAGGGAGAAGCCATCAGTCAGGTGCCCTGCGTTGATGCGCAACCCTGCGGCGGCCTGTCCCACGGGGCAGTGGGTGCTGTCAGCGGAGCCAAGGTGGAGCCAGGGGGAAGAACGGCGGGGGAAACGTGTGTAGGTGGCGTAGTTCGTGGACGTCATACGTTTGGTGCAGTGGAGACGTCGGATGCTACGGACCAGTCCGTTTTCGGTGCGGACATCCACGCCTTTCAGGTAGTAGCCCGGCAGGCACATGGAGAACGGCTGCATCTTCTTGTCACCGTCGATAACGCTACGGTTGTACGTGTTGAAGTCTTGGGTTGTTGCTCCCAGGCGTGTATCCACGGAGCCACCTGAGACAACCACTGCTTTGTCTAGCTGCAGATCTCTGTTGTTGTTCCAGTAGGGAACGCAGATGAGCCCAAAGTTTCCGATGTATTGGCGGTCGCGATTCTCTGAGTAGATGACACCAGCGGCGAGGTAGTTGGCCGGACAATGCAGATCGCTTGCGTTGCCACCGCGACCTCCGACGTGGTGTGAGGTGAAGTGGTAGAAGTCAAGGAGGCCATGACTGCGTACAGGTTGATCGGTGTAAGCTCGCACACGAGCGGAGAACCAGGCACCAATGTTGTAGTATCTCAGGCGGTCAAAGTAGCCCGTTCCGCGGCTGCGACGGTCGCACGAGTTGCTGCCTGAGGTTGCGCTCATCACACCCAGCGCAATGTTTTGGCTGCGATCCATAATCACTCCACCAGAGGAGCCACACACCATATCGGTTCCGATGTACTCAAACCCGTTCTCGTAGTTCCCGCTGCTTGTTCTGTGATCGTTGTCGCTGTCTGTGATGAAGCCCGAGGGGGACAACAGCACGGCCTTGTTCGCTTGGGCCTGATTGTTCAGGTTGTTGTACGACAGCCCGTACAGCTTGCGACCTTCACCACGTCGTCCGACGCGGACGTCGATGTGTCCGTACATGTGGCCGGGATGTACCGTTACAATGGTGTTGTCCAGCCCCGGTTGGGGAGTGGCCCCTGATGTGCTTTGGTATGTGACTGACAAAGAGACGCGGTGTTGTTTGGGGTTGCATTGCCAGTAATCGATGTCGCGTCGTGAGCTGCCGTACTCCGACTCTTGCAATCGGCAGCCCTCGAAGCGCTGGAGGTCATCGACGGCCATTGCGTTGACTTGGGCTGCGGGGAAGCCAAGGTCAATCAGCCGATGACGAGCGTTTCGAACACCTTCTGCGTTGGAACCATGGGCCAAACCGTACTGGCCGAAGCGCATCGCTTTAATCTCGTCGGGGCTGGTTCGACAATGATGTGCCGAGACCACAAATCGATCCGAGATGAGCCAGCTGGTGCAATTGTCCATGCGAGCTACGGCGCGTCCGAAGTGGGAGCCTATACGGTACGTATCGTTGGTTTCAAAAGTGGGCAGGTAGTTCCAATCCTCGCCATTAAAGATGTAAGACTTCTTTGAGGATTGGAGGCTGATGTTGGTATCGTCTTTGCTGGGCTCAGGAATCATATCGATGGGTGCACAGCCCCAAAGGGTGAGAGCGCAGAGGCTTGCCCACAACAAGGAGGGCCAGGGTTGGGTTGCGTCATATTGGGTGTTGGGTGTCATGTCGGTTTCTCCCATCAGGGTCAAAGGTTGTGACCGGCGTTCTGCCGTGTTGATGAAAGAACTATAGATGGGGCCTTCCTGCTTTCCCTTTGAGGACTCTCCCGACAAATCACCATCCCGACAAAACAAACAGCGCTTGGGAGGACTCCCATCCCGACAAAACAAGGAGAGTGTGAGCCTTGTCACTCTCCTGAGTGCAATGTCTGTGACCATCAGCACATTGTAGCGCAGACAACTTTTTCAATGGGCCGGGAAGGTGTGGGGTGGTGGTGTCTTACTTCTTTAAGAGGCTCCATCGAGGGCTTGATGAACCATGAAATGGCCTCTGTTGGTTGATGTCTTGACGCTCGATCTTCCCGCTGCTACGTTGAGACCTATCCACCAATCCTTAAGTAGGCTCCCGCTGTAGAAGGAGAGATTATGCTTAACGCCCTCCGCTTTTTGTTGAAAGTCGCATGCATCGCTCTGATGGGTTATGTCGGCTACTATCTCTACAAGATTGATATCGCACAAACCGAACGTTGGGCAGCGACTTCTTATCCTTGGCTGGAGACCATGAGCCGGGGAGCGGCTGCGTTCCTTGGTGCGTTTGTCGCTGGGGCGCTTGCCTGGCAGGCCACTGATGGTTTGCTATCGATCATGGAGAGAAACTAGTGACGAAGGCAAGAGTCGCCTTGCAAATCAGGCCGATCGTTTCTTTGTGAGCCTTGGGGAAACGGCGGCCATTCAAGAGTTAACGTACCTTCCTCTCTATATTTCTCCCCCATATTTCAAAGACTAAGCTTGTTGCAACCTTGTTGGAGTCGTTCGACCGGCTTGCTTGAGGTTCGTGACATTGTAGAAGGCTCAGCTCTGATTGAGTCTCTTTCTTTGATGCCCACATTCCCAAAAAATCCCAGATGCCTGTTCTTTGTTGTTTTGTGTGATGAGTGAGAATTGTCCTACTTTAACAGTTGCTTGTGTTGTGTCGGTGTGCTTGGGAGAGAGGAGGGGTCATGATTTCTGCTCAAGGTGTGTCAGTTTTGTCCGTATTGTCAGTATAGTCTTGTGAGGTGCAGATTCTTGTTAGGATCTGTACTCTGTCACCTGTTACGGAAGTTGAAACTGATGAACACAACGAATTTTTCCCATTGGAACAGTCAAGCCGTTTTGGAGGCGCTTCGTTTGCAGTTGTTGCTCAAGCGTAGCGCTCATTCGCTTCGGTCTTGTATGAGCAACCAAGATTTTGTGATGGGACTGGACCGAGTGTTGAAACACGCAGCGAAGCTTCCTCAGTTGATCGATGCTACTGAGATGGTTCACCACTGGTTGTCTTCTGAGCATGTGAAACCGTTTCTCTCCCGGAGAGACGCCCATGAACTTTGGGGTATCTTGCACAGCCTCTTGCTGAAACCGGAGCGCTCGGGTGTTGCTACACGAAGAGCACCCACCAACATGAATCCTCCAAGGAGGGCTGTGCATCAACCGAATCCGGCTCATCGGGGGCAGGCACCCATTCCAAGACGTGCGATGACGCCCTCACGAACACCTCAACCAGGAAGCTACACCCCACAACCCAGGCATCCACAAGGTTCTCAAGGAAATTCTGTACCGCTTGGTCGGATGCCTCTTACATCTTCGACAAGTGTGCACCCTCGTCCCACAAACCAACCACCCACTCATCGTCGGGATGTAACTCCCATTCCTCAGACAGCATTGGCTCGGACTCCCATTCCACGCACTGCTGTGTCGCCTTCTTCTGCACCACGAACTCCGGTGACTCCAACATCGAACTCGACGCAGAGAAGCCCACAATCCCATCAGCCAACTCCTGCACCAAAAGGTTCGTTGCCTTACCACCAAGATCCTTCGCAGCGCACAAGTTTGCAAACACAGCAGCGGGAGAGAAATGGTCAGAAGGCTCAAACCAACTATCTAGATGGGGAGTTTGACTCCTTTACCTTGCCAGCAAACACCAGGTGGTGGAAGGATACCTCTGTTCTTCGGGCACTCCGCCTTCGTGTGGTTCGGGACGTTGAACTACGAGGCTTCTTTGACCTTCTCAACGAAGACAACTTTTGCCGGCAGTTCTGCTTTGTGTTGCGGGAAGCTTCGGACATGTCGAACTGCAACGACGCGATTCGACACATGCGTGACTGGCTTGCGTTTATGGCGAACCGAACCCGAACCTTCTCCACGATGAGAGTCTGGGGTTACTTGGGTCCACAACTTCTCAACAGCATCCGTTCGGTGCGTGTGCATTACCTCCGTGAGCTTTCCGATACTCCTGCTCCTCGCTACTCAAGCAAGGTTGAGAAGAGTAATGAACCCATGTCCAATCTGCGGTTGCTGGATAGCGCAGCGAAAGCAGACTCTGAAGAAAGCTCTGACCAGTTCCTCGCTGCGCTGGATGCAATGGTCGGAAACATCGCGTCGTCATTCTTCCGCCAGTAATCTTCCTTTGGGCTGCTCTTTCTTTTCCTGTTGTTGAGCGAATGATGCTTTGTTGCTCTGGGATGTGAGGGTGGGAGGAACCGTCTTTAAGGTTGCTGGCTCAGCTTTGGCTTGCGTAGGAGAGGAAGCTTGCGACGTAGAGCTTTGCGGCTTTGTGAAGATCGGACAACTTTACGTACTCTTCGTCTGTATGGGCTGTTTCTAGTTCACCAGGCCCAATCACCACACAGCGTGTGCCATGTTCAGCGAGAAGGTTAGCGTCCGAGTGGCTGCGAAAGACACTTCCTTGTTCTTCCAACTGCACAGACTGGGCTGCTTGGCTCAGCAAGGTCTGGATCGGCTCGTCGTCCTGGATCGCAAAGCCAGAGAACGACATCCGCCATTCGTAAGTGAGATGAGCCTTGTGGGTTTCGCTTTGCCATTGGGTGAGGATCTCTTCCACGGCTTCACGAAAGGCGGGTACGGAAAGGTCCGGGTGGAGGTGGATGTCAAGCCATGCGTTGCACTCGGGTGGCACGACAAAGTCGCGGTTCCCGCTGTGCATGTCACGCAGATTAAACACGCAGCGGTTGGGTCCACCTGTGTTCCCAGGTGCTTTCATTCCATACAGACGTTGGATGACTTGCATCAGGTCGAGGATCGCGTTCTGGCCTCGCTCGGCCAGCGCCGAGTGAACCCTCTTCCCTTTTGTCGATAGGATGAGCTCCATGTAGCTGTAATGGATGTTACACAGAGCCATACCTGTTGGCTCTCCTACAATCGCCATTCCTGGCTGGTATCGCTTCACAAATTGCTCGATGCCTGTGCCGCCGTCCTCTTCGTCGACGAGGAGCGCAACGCCAATGGCAGGAGCATCGTGGGGATACCCCGCGTCTTTGAGGGCAAACAAGGCCTCCACCATCGCTGCAACCCCACTTTTCATGTCGGCTGCGCCAAGTCCTCGAACAATTCCTTCTTCCCTGCGAGCGGCGTGATCCTGGATGTGATTCTGAGGGATGGTGTCCACATGACCCAAGATAAAGAAGTCGGGAGTTCCGCTGCCAAGGGTCAAGATGAGATTGTAGAAGGAGTCATCAACGGGCTGCTTGTAGTAACCCATCCCTCGCTCCATGCACTCTTCTTCAAGGTAACGAAGAATAGGGCCTTCGGCGTAGGAAGGGCTGTAGATGTCAACCAGGTCGATGAGCCTTTGTTCCAGGCGCTCATGATTGATCGATGCTAATGCTTGTTGGAGGCCTGGGAGTTGGCTCATGGTTCTAGCTCCTCTGATCGTTCTCGCGTATGCCGCTGCCGGGTTTCTGCATCACCTCGCAAGGTTTTCCAAAGATACAAGTGTTCTTCGCGTGACCCGTATCCCATCTTATCAAAGAAACGGATGGCCCCGGTATTGTCTGCGCTTGTATCAACCAAAAACATCCGGACCCCGTCAAGGGCCATTCGGTGTTCCATCGCTGCCATCAGCCGTTCACCCACTTGCTTGCCTTGCCAGTCAGGATGGATTCCCAACCAGGTTACATAGCCGTAGGTCCAGGCTGTGTCTTTCTCGATGATAGTGCCCAGGCCAAAACCTGCCAAGCGACCTTGGTCGTCGCGGGCAACGTAGCTCGTGTCTGGGTTGGTTTGGAAGGCGCCTGTTACTTCGTAAGCGTCCCATGTTCGGTACAAGATCGGGGTGGATCCGCTGGTGAAGAGGATCTCGCCCAGGTGAAAGACATCGGCCAGATCGTCGATGCCCATCAACTCAATCGAGACTTTGGAGGTGTCAAAGTTCTCTGATTCGTTGCTCTCATTCAACGCAGAATCAGTCACAGTTGAGGACAATTTGGACGAGGGTAGTTCATTCAGAACACCGTTCGTTGCTGGCTTCATGGGTTCTCCGGCATGGTAGCAGTGATTGTTTCTACACTGCGAAAGCGTTGTTAGTAGGTTGAGACACTCTGGAGGGAAAGGAAAAAGGACAGATGAGTCTCGTTTGGGCTGATTTGGGAATAACCTGTCTCAAACGGACCGCCGTCTGTCCCTGGGTGGAGTGGTTACGACACAAGAATGGAGACGACTTTTTCCACACCAGGCAGCGGTGCAGCCCGATGGGCTCGGAGGAACAGTCCTTTTTCATCCTTCTCTGTATGCGCAATGGCGTAGAGTTCTGAAGTGGCATCAGCTTCTTCTTCATGTGTGAACTCTCTCATCGTCACCACTTGGAACTTCTCTGGATCAAAGGTGTCACCGGAGGTCAGGTCCAACAACATCCCATCACGAACACCGTAGGGGGATGAAAAACCTTTTCGCTGCAGCTCCATCATATTTTCCGTCAAAGTTCCCTCTACAATCGACATACTTGCCTCCTATCAAAGTCTGTTAATAAACAAAGAACCAAAAGTTGCAATAGCAAAGTTGACTCTTTCGACAAGTTTCTTGTGCAATCCCTATGCCACGGATTTGGGGCATGAAAGTCCACTTGTGTGGAAGCTCCTGTGCTTGCAGAGGAGTTGATGGGCCTGAGAGGCTAGGGAAGGGAGATGACGTTAAGGGGGTGGCTCGTTTGGTAGGTTGCGATGCAGTTACCTTGGTCGTCGGTGATCAGCCATGCATGCTTGTCAAAGGTGGAGAGGGTTCGAGTTCGTCGCGGTGAGATGGAGCCATAGCTTTGGCGTTCTCCCTTCGCGTTGAACCACTCCACCTTGTACGTGTTCTGCAAGTTCCGATTCACAAAGGTGATGCTTTGGGTCGCTCCGCCATCTTGTGACTTGCGCTGGTCGAGGTCTTTGCAACCTTGGTCGGCCAGGAAAAAGCGATGGAACTTGCACGACACGCCAGACAAATCTTTGGGTGTGGGGTCCTTCCAGGGTTTACCTCCTGTCGTTGAACAGTAGGCGGGCCAAGGCGTTGGGTCGAAGAATTGGGCGATGTAAGCAGCCATCTTGGGGTCGTACGTTTCCAGCTTGGTTCTGGTGCTGACGTCGTTGTGAATTCCATTGGGTGGATCTTTCGCGATGTTGTTGTTGAACCAGGATTGAACCGTCTCTGCCCAGTACTCGTTGGCGTTGGTGGCAGCGTAGGTTTTGCCCCACAGCCCGGCTTGCATGGCTTCTTGGTAGCGTTGGTTGAGCGTTTTGCGATGTTGGGGTCCATCCTCCAGAGATTCGATACCAAACTCAAAGTACGAGTGGGCGAACTCATGAAGGAAGATTAACTCACCGAACCAGGGGTCAGAGCGCTTTTGCAGCAGGTTTTCAACGGCTCCTGTGGTGAGCGGCCGGACCAGAGTTGCGCCAAAGCCACGACCTCGTTTGTCCCAATCGACGTTGGGGTAGACCTTGTTCAAGTCGCTGTACTCGGGCATGTTGGTGGTGACTTCTGACTCCGCCATAATGCCCAACAAGATGCCGCTGTTGATGAGAGCTTTCCGGATACAAGGCTTGTTGTGCAGCATGTTTGCGATCACAAAGTAGGCCTGGGCGAAGGCTGCATCAGGTACCTTGTCTGAGCCGACCAGAGGCAGGCCACCTGCGTACACATACTTTTTGTAGAATGGGTCCAGCTTCAGGGTTGTCGGAGGAGGCTGGGGCTGTACCGCCGGACACGCATACGGACCGTCAGCATGGTCAGGTGGCTGGGGCTCTCCCGGTTGCTCCTTTGTCGGTGCTTCTGGCGATGACTCTTTGGCAGGCTCAGGAACAGCCGCGTCGAGAGGCTCTTCCTCGGAGGGTGCTTCATGTTCGGTAGAGCCCGCATCAGAGGCAGCCTCCTTTTGTGTCGCAGGCTCTGTGCTGGAGCTTTGTTCTGTTGTTCCTTCCAGGCTCACAGGTGGCTGACATTGCAAAAACGCCAGGGGGAGCAGAAGAAACAAGACAGCAACGTAGCGAAGGCTGTTGGAAGGTGTTGCGGTTGGGGGAGTTGGAGACATGGGCTTAGGCATCTTCTGATGGAGCGGCTGTCGTTTCTTCTGCAGGGGTTTCTTCGGCAGGGGCTTCAGGGGTCGTCTCTTCCGTTGGCGCTGCCTTTGGGGGTGGGTTTCGCAGGATTTGAAGGAGGGCGTTGAAGTCTTCTGGGAGTGGATCTTCAAAGAATAGCTCTTGCCCTGTTACTGGGTGCTTGAGGCCCAACGATAGCGCGTGAAGCATGAGGCGTTCGCAGTCAATCCGGTCGCCTTTGAAGCCACGTTTGTAGATGCCATCTCCAATGATCAAGTGACCGGCTTCGCTGAGGTGGATCCGGATCTGGTTGGTGCGTCCTGTTTCCAGGTGACATTCCACCAACGTGGCTGTGGGGAGATGTTCGAGCGCTCGAACGTGGGTGATGGCCAGCTTGCCTCGTCCGTTCAGACGGACATGTGTGGAGAGAGCGTTCTCAACGGAGCCGCGTTTTCCGTCGCCTCTGTCGCGAACAAGGAACGAGCGGTAGGTGGTGTCTTCCACGTGACCGTGGACGAGGGCGAGGTAGCGACGGGAGGTCGTGTGCTCACGAAATTGTTCAATCAGGCCTTCTTGGGCGTGGGGTGTACGAGCAAACACCATCACCCCGGACGTTCCTTTGTCGAGTCGATGGACCGTGAACACGCTGGCGGGTCCGCGGTTGCGTCCCGTGGACTTCCGCTTTCCCTTGCTCTTTCCTTTGGAGTGGTTGGCCTGCTTTTTCTTCGACAGGTGTGTGAGGTAAGCTCGGACGCGGTGCTCCATGGAGTCGTTGTCGTCATCTTCAAAGGGAACGCTCAATAGGCCCGTTGATTTGCGGACTACAATCAGGTGACGGTCTACAAACAGCACGTCTTCTTTGCGCAAACGTCGGAGGACGGCAGGGGAGGGCGCATCGGGAGTCAGAGTGATGATGGTTCCAGTCGGAAGTTCCTGGCCAAGATCCAAGACAACCTTGTCGTTGCAGGAGACCTTGCCGCGCTGGATCCATTCCCGTGCTTTGTTCCATGACACATCAAAGTTGGCTTTGACGATGGCGTCCAGGCGGCGTCCGCCCCATTCTTCGGTGGTGGTATAACGCTGAATGTCGGTGTTGGGAGGGGTTTCACTCATCAGTTACTGCTCCAGCCTTTTGGCGGTTTTGTGACCCAGCGCTGCAACACCAACGGCCACTCTCGCGGCGGTTCGGAGGGTTTGAGCGGCAGCTTCTCTGGCTCGTTTGCGCAGGCCCAGACCCAAGATGGGTCGTTCGGTTTTGTGGGTTCCGTTGGTATGGCCATGTTGAGGCCCGTCGCTTGCTCCTACGGCCTCTCGAACGCTGTCCAACATTTCGCGTTGTTCCTCGGAGAGGTGGTTGAGGTCACCAAAGAAGCGTTTGAGCAATAGCTCGTTGGTTTCGACTGGCAAGCTGTCCAGGATCTCATTGATTCCGGCCATCGAATCGGGAAGGTCGGAGCCTCTGATGCCCGCCAGGTCCAGGAGCTTCTCAAACGCCTCGTCGGATAGCTTCTCCGTGTTCATGCTATTGAGGATGTTATGAGCCTGCTTGGCGAGGTTGGTGTCTGGGATCTTGCGGGCTTCTTCGACAGCTTCGCGAAGATCGGCCAGCATGGCTTGGGTATGGGGTGCAACGCCCAGGTTGATCGAGAAGTGGACGTTGGGTGCGTAGTCTTTGTAGCCCAGCTGGGGTTGGATGTACCAACCTCGTTTGCGCATCACATCGGGCAGATGGAAGATGTTGAACTCGTCCGATTTGATCGCAACCAGGCAAAAGTCGGGCTGGCCCATCACTTCAATGCCAGGGATGGCGCGACAACCTTCTATCACCTGTTGGGTGCTGTCCCAGATGGTTCGGGCGTAGTCGAGGTAGCGGTCGTCACCGATGCTGTGCAAGGTGGCCCAGGCTCCAGCGAGCGGTCCGCCTGTTTTGGTGGACTGGAAGGTTGGATTGATGATGGTGTAGCCGGTCCAGTTGGAGCAGCTAAACATCTGGTACTCGCGAATTTCTTTGTTGCGGTACAAGATCAGCGAGGCACCCTTTGGGCAGAACGCGTACTTGTGCAGGTCCATGGAGATGGACGTGACACCTTCCACTGAAAAGTCAAAGTTGGGAATGTCGGCGCCCAGTCGCTTGAAGTAGGGCAGCAACCAACCACCCATGCACCCATCGACATGGCAAAGGATGTCGTGCTCCTTCGCCACGGCTGCGATACCCTCCACATCATCGACAACACCGTGTGCATAGCTAGGGGCAGATGCAACAATCAAGATGGTGTTGTCTGTGATGGCTTCACGAACGGCGTCAGCGCCTGCGCGAAACGTTTGGGGATCGACATCGACGAGCTTGAGCGTCACGTCAAAGTACTTGGCTGCCTTGTGAAACGCTGCATGTGCAGTGACGGGCAGGATCATCTCTGGTTGTTGGATCTCGGGCTGCAAGTCGCGAGCCCGATCGCGGGCGCACTTCACAGCCATCAGGATGGACTCGGTGCCTCCTGTGGTGAAGTTGCCTGTGGTGTGTTCGTCGCCGCCCAGATGAGCCGCGCCGATCGCAACAATCTGGTTTTCCAGAATCAAACAGCTGGGAAACACTGTGGGGTCAAGGGCGTTCTCTGTGAGGTAGTTCATATAGGCTTGCTTGGAGACCTTCTCGACCTCGGCGTCGATGGGGTAGACATAGGCCCAGGTGCGGCCTTTGCGCCAGTCGAGGTCTTCCATCTTGAAGGTATCGAGGGTGGCGAGAATGGTATCGCTGTCCATCCCTTTTCGTGGGAGTTGCATCTCTTTTCCTTTTTGAGCCGAAGCTATCGGCAGTAGCGGCCACGGCAGGCCGTTCCATACGTTGTACAGTCGGTGTCTTTGGAGCAGGTTTGGAGGCAGGCACGAACACCTGAGCCTACCGATACACAGGAATATCCAGACTTGCAAGTGGAACTTCCCGATGTACAGACTTCCAAGCAGTAGGCATCGCTGCCTGGATACGTGACGCAAGTGAGCTTGTCTTCGCAGTCGTTGGCGGCGTCGGTTCCAGGAGCTCCTTTGCATACTTCGTTGAGTTTGCGTGTCTTCGTTCGATCGGCCAAGCAGTACCCTTCATCGGTGCGGATCTTCTCACAGGTGAATCCTTGGCCGCAGGCGTCTTGCTTGCTGGGGTCGCAGGTCTTTTGGCAATAGGATTTCGCACCAAACGTTCGGCACACCAGATCCTTGAGGCAACGCTTGAAGCTGTCACACTCGTCGTTTTCTTTTTGGCTGGGGGCTGGCAAACAAACTCCACCAAGATGTGAGCTTAAGTCGATCGTGCAGTTCTCCCCGCTGGCGCAACCTGTGTTGGTGTCGATGCCGTCTTTGGGGTCGCAGGCTTTGACGCATCGTTGGCTGAAGCATGTCAGCCCCTGGCTACCATCACAAGCTTCCTCACTGGTTCGGCCTGAACACTCCTCGGTGGCTTTCTTTGTACCTGTGGGGGCGGCAGGAAGGGGGTTGCAATACCCTGGTTTGTAGGTCGAGGTCTGGGTTAGGCACGAGTAACCTTTGGCGCAGGTCTTGTTCTCTGCGGTTCCGTTGGCGGGGTCACACTGGGCAAAACAAGCTCCGTCCGAGCCCTGGCGCAAGCACCACTCCTTGGCTTGGCAATTGCCTTCTGGCTTGGACGAGTCGTAGGTGCAGGCACGTTGACAGCGTCCTCGTGAACAGACCAGGTTGAGCAAACAGCGCATGTCGGTGGTGTTGCAAGGGTCGCCTTCTTTTTGGGTGGCTTTTGCTAAGCACACTCCGCCCAAAGGCGAGGTTGTTTCTCCATCAACACATTCTTCCTTGGCGTCGCAGTTGGGGTTGCTGTCCGTTCCTTTACGCGGGTCACAGGCTTTGGCGCATCGACCGCTTCGGCAATACAACTGACTGTTTCCATCACAGCGTAGGGCTGTGCTGCTTGAGCAGGTCTCATCCAACTTCTTGGGGCCTTCCGAGAAGCCAGGAAGTGAACGGCAATAACCGGGTTTGACCGTGGTGTTGGTGACGCACATGAACCCGGAGTCACAGGCTTTGTTGGTGCTGGCTCCCTGGGTTGGGTCACAAGGAGTCACACAGAGACGCAGCAAGGTGTAACACTTCTTTTGTCCGTCGCAGGTGGTGTCTTGCGACGAGCAAGTTTGCACACAGCGACCGCTGTCACAGCGAAGGCCATCCAGGCAAAGTTTGCTGGAGTCGCAGGGTTCACCGTCCTTTTGTGTGGGCTTGGGAGCGCATCGTCCACCTTTGTAAGAGTTGACCTCTTCCAAGCATTCTTCGTTGGTTTTGCAGTCGGGGTTGTTTTCCTTGCCTTTGCGTGGGTTGCATGCTGTGCGGCAGGTGCCTTGGTGGCAGAAGAGGTTGGTCCCACAGAACAACGCCGAGTTGGTGCTGGAGCTGGAGCAGGGCTCTCCATCCTTCACGAAGCCTCCAGCTTGGGGCTGTGGAAGGAGGAGGCAGGTGCCGTTCTGGCAGTACGAGCCTTCAGGGCAGTCGGGGTTGGTGGAGCTTCCTTTTTGGGCATCACATCCACCGTTGCATACGCCCAAGATGCAGGTCAATCCAGCTTCGCAGTCGTTGTGGTCGGGTTTGTTGAGGTCTCGCAGATCCTGACAGGTCTCGTCTTTCTTACGATTCTTTTGGCGAGGTGGAGCGCAGATTCCGATGGTGGGGTCATCTTTCGATTGGATGCACCAACCCCAGGCTCCCCAGCATGTCTCGTTGGTCTTGTCGGGTTTCGTTCGGTTGGTAAAGCACCAAGTGGTGCAGACTTTTTTGTCGGGGCTGGGGCCAACACACAGCTCGCTGGCTTTGCAGTCTTGGTTGCTGGTACAGGGAACGGTTTTCTTGTCACAGACTTGTCCTTGGATGCAGACCTCGCCGTTGGGGCAGCTTGTGTCGGTGCAGCCTCTGGCTTTGCACTCACCGCCATCACACGTTTCGCCTTGCGCGCAGTCGTTGGACGAGCGGCAAGCCTTCGGGCCTACGGCTACACAGAGTCCGTTGTCACAAACGGAGTTGGCTTGGCAGTCTGCGGTGGCGTCGCACTGCTTGGGGATGCATGTACCGTCTTTGCAAAGTTCGCCAAAGATACAGTCGTCATTTTCGTTGCAGGGGCCTTTGCTTTGTTTGCCACAGCCCACACACAACACCAAACACAAGCCCACCCATACGACAGCGCATCGCAGAAGCCCAACTCTCCTCGACTGGCATATCATCATTGCGTATACAATCCTTCTCTTGATTCTTTCCCAGTTTGTCCATAGTTTGCGTGCAAGAAGATGATACAAGCTGCACAAACGTTTGGCGTTCTAGGATACGGGAGGAGTGCCTTGGTGACAAGGTGGAGCGCTCCAACGCCTTGTGCAGAGCAACATGGATGCAACGAAAACATAGGTGGTTTCTTCTGACGTGGATCAAGGAGTGCGGTCGTGAAAGTGTTCAACATTCTCAAGTATGTGTTTGGTGGGGTTGGCCTTGTGTTGTTGGGTCTTGCGTTCTTCTTTTGGAACCAGACGGAGAACTTCCTGCGACGTTCAGCGAGGGCACAAGGCAAAGTCATCCGGCTGGTGAGGCGACACTCTCGTGGGGCCAAGCCCGTGGTCTCTTTCAAGACGAAGAAGGGGCAAACGATTGTCTTCACCAGTCGTGTCGCCAGCCGTCCTCCCGCGTATCGCAAAGGCGAGGTCGTGCGTGTTGTGTACGACCGGTCCAACCCTCGAAACGCTCGCATCTATGGCTACTTTGAGTTGTACCTTCTGCCTACCATCTTTGGCGGAATTGGCAGCGTTTTCTTTGTTATGGGGGGACTTTTTGGTTTCGTTACGTTCCGCAAAAGACGGCGGGATCTGTTTCTCCGACAGCACGGACAACAAGTGTACGCTACCTTTGTCGAAGTCCGGTTGAATCGACATGTTCGGGTAAACAATCGCCACCCGTTTCAAATTGTCGGCGAGTGGGTGAACCCCATGAACGGTGAGACCTACATCTTTGTGAGCGATAACATCTGGGAGGACCCTTCGAGGTTTATCCCCGACGAACTTCCCGTATGGATCGACCCCAAAAACCCAAAGCTTCACCTTATGGATTTGAGATTCTTACCCTCGATTGTGAAACGTTAGGGGGTCGTGGAGTCGACGACGTGGAAGCCTGCTGTGGGGCCTTGGATCGCGCCGCCAGGGGCGACAATGGAGAAGGTTTGCAGGCCAGCTTTGACGTTGGCGAGATCCTGGGGTGCGATGGAGAGAGTGATCCGCGATGTGCTGGACGTGGTGTAGGTTCGGCCAAACAACTTCAAGGTTGAGCCCGGCGCAAAGCCGCCACCTGTGATGGTCATGGTTTGGATGCTTGTGCTCTTCAACTCCAAGAATGGCGGTGTGATGTTAGAAATCAGCGGTCCTCTTCGGAAGTACAGCGGGTGATGGTTGCTGGTTTTGTTGGTGTCTGTCACGGTTACTGTGTAGTAACGGCCGGGTAGAGCGCCAGGAAGAGACAACACGGAGCGGAGTGAGCGTGAGGACACATAGGTCGTGGGAATGGCCTTGCCATCAATCTCAATGGTGCTGGCAGGCGTGAAGTTTTGCCCTGTCACGTAGAGGCTGATGGAGTTGGCTTGGCTGTTGTACGAATTGGACGGGCTGGTGTACGACACAATCGGGCCTGTGACTCCTTTGGCAAGGTAGTTCACCACGCGGTACGCCTTGCTGGTGTCGCCGTTCGGGTTGCGTATCTCCACCTTGATCGCTTCGCCCCAGCTTTGTGTGTCTTGGCTGGTGATGACCAAGCGGAACTGCTCTGTGTAAGGGGCCGACTGCGACGTAATGATCGAGTAGGTTGCAGGGAACGCCTTGCCGTCGATGCGAACTTCGCTGGAGGGAGAAAATCCACGCCCTCGGATGTACATGGTCTGGGTGGTTGCTGTAGACAAGCTGCTCGGCGTAACCTGATAAATCTCCGGCTGCTTCGGGGCAATGACGGTGACCTCGGTCTTGTTCGACTCTTTTCCATCCGTGTTCTTCACTGTCAGCGTCACTTCACCGCTGAGACCCTTGAGGCTAGCCGTAGAGAGGCTGGTTCGTGCATAGCTCCCGGAGCCTGTCGGAGACGTTATATTTCCAGCGAGCTTTCCGTTGATGTAAAGGCTAGCTCCGGCCGAGATGTTGTAGCCATACAGGTAGAGGTTAATCGTCTGGGCGACGGTGCTGTCTCCTGTCAGATGTAGCTCGTTTGGGTTGACGTAAAACAACGCGGGTCCAAGGTTGGGAGCGATGTAAATAGAGCTAATGTTACTCTTTTGACCGTCGGAGTTTACGACCTGCACATCGTAGCGACCAGCCTTCCAACCCTTGGGGTCAAACTGAAGGTCAATGCGATAGGTCGTGATGGAGGTCGTTGGTACTTCTTTGCCGTCGATGAGTAACTTGGCGGTTGTGGAGAAATAGCTACCCGACACTCGCATCGTTACCGGTTGTTGCTGGTTGATTAGGCTGGGTGTTACCGTCGAAATGCGCGGCGCTTGGCGTTTTCGGACGCTAAAGGTGTAGGGGTTACTATCGTAAAACTTACCGCTAGCAGCGTTGCGAATCTGGAGAACGTGTGTGGTGATGCTCAACCCTGTGGTGTCAAACTTGGGCAACACGATGGTCTTGGGAGACGTTTGGACCACACCGGCGTATTCTTGTCCATCCAGCAATACTTTGGCGCCCGAAAGGACATTCTCTACGTTGAGAGTGACTTGGTATTCTTCGTTTTGGTACACCTGCGAACTGGGGCGGAAGTAAGCGCTGCGAATGCGCGGTGTGTTGCCTTCTTGCATGTTGATGGTTCGAAGGGTGCTGTCGTAGTTCTTGCCTTGGATCACATTGCGCAGCACGAGGGTGTGAGCGTTGGGTTGCAGGTTTTGCGTGGAGAACTGGTATAGATACAGGCTGGTTCCTTGCTCGTTGGAGATGTTTCCTTTGTAGGGAGCGCCATCGAAGAGGACGACGGTGTCATCCCGGAAGTTGGTACCTGTGATTCGAAGGAACGTGTAGGTCCGGCTGGTGTAGATGGTGGTGCTGTTGTCCGAGGTGTACACCGTGGAGATGGTCGGCACTCGGCCGTCTGTGAGGACAAACGGTAGGGTGTTGCTGTCAAAGCTTTTCCCATTGACTCGATTGCGGACCAGGACGGAGTGATTGCCCACTTTCATATTCTTCGTGGAGAAACCCTGGAGACGGAGGGTCGTGGTGCCGACTTTGTTGACCGAACCTGTGTACTTTTTGCCATCAATCACAACTTCGGGGTTGTCCAAGTAGTTGCTGCCGATGATGTCGAGCTGCTTGTACTCTTGGTCGGTGGAACCGCTGCTGCGAGTCGAGCCGTTCTCTGCGTAGAAGCGAAGGTAGCGTAGCGCCGGGAGGTATGGGTTGTTGAGGTAGATTCGGTAGGTGACACTTTCTACGACTTGTCCAGCGCTCACGTTTTTCAAGGTGATGCGCAGATAGCCCACCTTCATCCCTTTGGTGCTAAAGTTTTGCAAGAAGATGTTGCCGGTGGTGCCGGCCGAGATGTTGATGTTTGTTTTGCCACCATAAGGCTGGTCGTTGACCCAGACCTGTGTGGTTGAAAGGATGCCACGCGCAGTCAGCTGAAGGTATTCGTAGTTGGTGTCGATCTTGCCGGACGATGTGCTGCCACCCCCTGTCGATTGAAGAAAGCGGTGGCTGTACACTTGCGGCGTGGGAGGCAACGTGATGACTTCAAACAACAAGCTGTTGGAGCGCTTGTCCTTCTCGTTTTCGACGAACACTTCGTACTTGCCGGTGTTGTAGCCTTTGAGTGTGAGCTTGGCCTGAAGTTCGGTGACGTCGATGTACTGGGTTTGCAGAGGTTTTCCATCAAAGAAGATCTTGGCTCCAATGACAAAGCCGCTGCCCCTTACGTTCAACGTTACGGTTTGATCGGTGTTGCCTTGTAAGGGGGATAGCTTGCTGAGGACAGGGCGAGGCACTTCATCGACCTGGAACAATATGCTCTCGGTGCTCTTGCCGCCGGGGTTTTGTAGGCGAATCTTGTGGGCACCTGTTTTCACGCTCTGCAGGTCAAGGACGACCTGGACGCGGTTGCGAGAGCGGTACTCTGAGGCAATCTCTTGCTCGTCGAAGAAGACCTTGGCTCCCTGTACAAAGTTATCGCCAAGCAGCGCGACTTTGGCGATGGAGCGGAGCGGTGCTTTCCAAGGGTCGAGAGCCTGCAGTGTGGGAACCAAGGTCCCCGGATCGGCAACTTGCACTTTGAGGCTGTCGGTGGATTCGTTGAGTCCGTCGCTGACTCGAAGCTCCACCACGTACAGGCCAGGTTGGTCAACCGTAAACTTGCTGATGGGTTGGTCCGGGGTTGAGAGGCCTGCCTTGCTGGCGTTGGGCTTTTTGATCATGGACCATTGGTAGGTCAGGATGTCGTCGGTGTCGGTGTCCCAGCTGTCTGTGCCTTTGAGCGTGACTGTCGAGCCAGGGAGGACCAATTGATCGCCACCTGCGTCAGCTTGCGGTGGGTAGTTGGCGCGGACGGTGATGGTGTCATCGTCGCTACTGTCCAGGCCGTCGGTGACCGTCAGCTTGACTTCGTAGGTGCCAGAGACGTCGGCGATGAAGCTGGCTTGGGGGTTGCCAGCGTTCTCGATGAAGGCTTTGGAGTTTTCCGGCTTCTTAACAAAGGTCCACTGGTAGGTCAGCCGGTCCAGGTCTGCGTCAGAGCTGGTGGAGCCGTCGAGTCGGATGCGTCCTCCTTTTTTGACGCGCTGGTCAATACCGGCACGCGCCACAGGTGGACGGTTGTCCTCTTTGGGGGGAGCCTGACAACGTTTGTCGATGCATCGCTGGTTGCGTGCACACTCCGCCCCTGTTTTGCAGAGCGTAACTCCAATGTTACAACCCCACTCCCAACACAAACACAAGCTTAGGGCTAGAAGTAGCCCTACGTTTCTTCGCCAAAACATACCAACACCTCATTCGATACCTTCAAGCACTGCACAACAGGTTCTTTCTGTAGAGTCTATCTTACGCTGCGATTTTATGGTTTGCCGTACAAAAAATGTCGGGCGGTTCCTGTCGGATCTGTCAGCCGCTCAACAACAAATGGCCTTGTGGTGAGGTCGCCCGATTCTCTTCAAATTACGACACATTCAAGGGTTTTCGGAGAGGTTCACATCTACCGTGAGCGTGACTTCGACGATGATTCGGAGTGTCAGGCGTCCGGCCGGAGGTGTTGGATCTTGGGACCCATCCAGAACGACAGCGCCTCTGAGTCCGATGGCAAAGGCCAGGTCTTTGAAGTAGCCGCTGGCTGTTGTCTCTCCGTCGTCCGTGAGCTGAAGTCGCTCTGTGATGTTGAACTTACCTGCAGGCACCGGAAGAAAGTGACCGATTTTGGTAAAGTCGTCGGCGCTTTTCTTGTCTTTCTCGGCCAAGAACACTTCGAGCACTTTGTTGTAGCTTGGTATGGCTACGCTCAACGAATTCTCCGTCACTTTGTAGTTGATCTGTTTGACTTGAAGGTTGCGAATGCTCGACTTGTACTTCTTGATATCTTCGTTTTCGCTCAGGTCGTAGTTGGTGTTGTACCAAAACGGGACGGTTAGCTTGTAATCGGGTGGGATCTTGTTGTTGGGGAACAGCTTGTTTTTGTCGATCTTGCTGGCAGCCAAGAGCTTGTCGATATCTATCGAAAATTTGATCTCTTCCGTGGCCTTCACTTCCACCGGAATGCTGCAGCCCTGGAGACAAATCCCCAGGAGCCAAAGGCCCAAAAACAAGGTTCGTTGCACCAACATTGTGTCACCCAAGCGTCTTCCATCGCGTTCATACCATACATTCAAATCCATAGAAAATTAGGGTAGGTGGCCCACCCTCACATGTCAAGGGATGTATCCCAGAACATTCATGTATGCGCATCTACATATCCACAAATGCCCCACACAGTATTCATTCTAACGTGGGAACTTGTTCCCATGAATGTTAAACGTCACATTCCAACGTTGGTAATGAGTTTGAACACCCCCACAACGATGTAGCCGAGGCCGACGAGGAACGCGCCAACCATCAGGAGGGGAAGTAAGAAGGCGCCGACGTATTGGGAGATCCAGTAGAGCACACCGGCGCCAAGGACCATTCCTCCACCTTGCAGGATTAAGTTGAGGCCGGAGATTCGCCCGCCGTGGTTCATCTCAAACAGAGCGTCCCGGACGACTTGTGCGGCTTCGGAGTAAGGGATGCCACGGTCGGCCATCCAGGCGGTGACTCGCTTGGGGTCTTCGCCTTGAAAGATCTTTTGCATTCCTTCGAAGCAGACTTCACTTTGTCGCTCTTGTTCTTGTTCTGCAGCGTTGTCGGGGTTCTCGAAGGGGTAGGTTTCGGGTTGACTCATCGGTTGCGCTCGTTTTGTTCCAAGGATCGGGTTCTTTCTTCGGTGAACGTTCTGGTCTTGTGAAAGTTGTATTCCAGCTTATACGTCAAGTGAGAAGGATGCCACTATGTTGTTCGTCCCATCTTTGGTTCTGTAACAGGACATGCCACCGTCGGTGGCCTTTGGGATGGCGAGGCGCTTCGCTTGCAAGGCCTACAGGGCCCAAAGCAAACACGCCCATCGGTGGCGTAGACCAGTTTTTTTGAAGGCTTTGGGAATCATCTCCCACTCAGGGGATGTACATTGACACCAAGGCTGGAGAAACAAGATGTCTGCTACCGTAGTGAGTTGCACACAGTGCAGTCGTGAAAACACGGATGACTTTCGGGTCTGTCCGGAGTGTAGCTTTCCTTTGATGCTTGTCGCGGGGAAGTACCGTCTCAGTCATGTGATGGCAGAGGGCGGGATGGGGCGGGTGTATCTCGCCAAACATACCCAACTGGATTACGACACAGAGCGCGTCATCAAGGTTATTAAGCCCGAAGCCTTGGACAACGAAAGTACGATTCAGAGGTTTCGTCGGGAGGTTCAGCTCACAGCGGCGTTGTCCCAGAGGAACGAACATATCGTTCGCATCTACGACGACTTCGGCGAAGAAAAGGGGCTGGGCTATTATTACGTGATGGAGTTCCTTGAAGGGGTCATGCTTCGGGATTGGCTCCAACATGAAGGCGCGCTGCCTCTTCCTCTTGCGCTCTCCATCTTCTCGCAGTTCTGTAAAGCGATGGCTGCAGCGCATCGCAAAGGCATCGTGCACCGAGACTTGAAACCTGAAAACATCTTGTTGATTGAGCGCGCGGGAGAGTCTCACTTTGTGAAAGTGATCGACTTTGGTATCGCGCGTCCAGGCCCTGGGAACACACAAAACTATCTGACCAAAGGGATGTTGGGGACGCCCTTGTACATGTCGCCAGAGCAGGCCACCGACTCTCCTGTGGACACCCGCTCCGATATCTACAGCATGGGGCTGATTCTTTACGAGATGCTAACAGGTGGAAGTCCTTATGGCTTCAAACCGTCCAGCCAACTTCTTGATATCCTGTACACGTACATGATGCAGGCTCCGGCGTTGATGGGCGAGAGTCACCCTGAACTCGCCGGCTTTGACCCCGTTCTGGCGAAAGCTCTGGCCAAGCAGCCCAATGATCGTTACCAGACTGTGGAAGAGTTCTGGAACGATGTCGTGGCCTTGGCATCACCAGACTGGCACCTGGCTCCGATGCAGGTTCCAACTGAGCAAGAGCGGCTGATTCGACAGAGCCAAGAGCCTACGTTTTCCCAGGCCGAGCCGGTGCATTCGTTGGCGATGTCAGTGGGACAGCTCAAAGAGAAGATCCGTCAGGGCTCCGTCGCTAGAAATCTCCCCACGCCTTCCCCTGTGAGTGGCTTTACCGAGCACATGGCCGACAACGAGCTGCACCCTTATCCCACCCAAGGAGGACCAGGAGGTACCCTGGGAGCACCTGCCCAAACGCCCTATCCAGGTTGGTCGCCGGCCATTCTGCCCACAGGTACAGGCCAAACGAACCCATACCAAACCAATCCGGGTCAGACACAGCAACCTCATTCTCCGATTCCAGAGAAGTACCTCAAGATGATCCCCTGGCTGATTGGTGCGCTTGTCCTCTTGTTTGTGGGGATGGTGGGGATGATGGTGATGGAATATTACGAGCACAAAGACGATGACCACGGGAAAGAGTCAGCCCCCCGTCATCCCGGTCCTCGCCACAAGTAAAGCTCTTTCTGCGTCACAACAGTTTTGCATTTGGTGTGAGTTGTGCTAAGGGTTCGGTCCCTCTTTTTTAGGGGGATCTCGTCAACCTTATTCGTTCTTTCTTCAAAGGGGGGAGATGGAACGGTAGAACTCTTGTGCAGCAGGGAAGTCAATGTCTTATATGGGACCTCAACAAACACCAGATGAAGTTAAGAACGAAGCCGAGCAACTTTGTTCCTTGTTTGAATCACAACCCCATCAGCTTGTGAATTTGCTGAGCGGGCAGCTCAGTGTCTTAAAGAGCCAAACCCAGATGTTGATGGGTTTGTGTGGCTTGGCAATCACCGTGACAGGCTTTTCCGGTTCTCACATGATCCGGGCCGGTTCGTGGGCCGCGTTCTCGATGGTGTTGGGTATCTTTCTCATCCTCATCGCTATCTTTTTCTGCATCAGCATCTTGTTGCAGCTGCGTTGGGTGACCCAAGATCTTTGTGAGAGCACCTACACGATGGCCCACACCGTGTTGTTGCGACGCAACCGACAGCAGCGCCGGATCGCCATTGCAGGTATGTTTGTCGCGACTGGGCTAACTGCCTATCTCTTGGCTGTGACGCTTGCGGCCTTGATGCCAGCCCATTCGTTCTCTGGCTGAGCTTTTTGGCTTTGGGGGTTGCTAGACAAGCGGAAGGTGGACGTCGCATTGAGCGAGAAGGTTCACCAACTGCATCAAAGGGAGGCCGACGATGGAGGTGTGGTCGCGGCTTTCAATGGAGGAGAACAAGGTGATTCCCTCCGATTCAATCTTATAAGAACCCACACAGTCCCAGGGCTGGTCGCGATCCAGGTAGGCGTCGATTTGAGGGCCTGGGAGAGCGCGCATCGTCATGATATTGCGCTCGACGGCCGAGAGGGTTTGGCCTGTCTGTGGGTCATGAAGGGCGATGCCGCTCCAAAGGTCATGTGAGCGACCGATCAGCCGACGGAGCTGCCGTTGGGCTGCTTCTCGTGAGCCTGGCTTTTCCAGGAGCGCTCCGTCGATCGTGGCGATCTGATCGCCGCCAAGGATAAGCGCGTGAGGGAAGTCATCGCCGAGTGACTCTGCCTTGGCGGCGGACAGCTGTCGGGCGATCTCTTCGGGTTCGTCAGGTCCTTGTTTTGTCAGCGATTCGTCTACCTTGTGAGGGTGGGCTTCAAAGGGCAGGCGAAGCTGCTGGAGTTGTTGCTGACGGTAGGGGGAGGTGGAGGCCAAAATGATCGGTCGCATCAAGGGTTCCTTTTCGTTCACGACTATCTCTCTAAAAACACACTTTGTTTGATTTTCTTCCGACAAATCTTTGCAGATTTTTTGCGTAGGAAGGGGTGGGAAGGGTAGTTTTCCATGGAAGGCTACGACTCGACCCCCCAGTCGATCCTATCGATGCGACGTGGAGCAACGCATTGCAGCAGAACCCCACCATAGATGAGCAACAAGCAGCAGGCAAATCGCCGACGTCTGAACCGTCGCGATCCCGGCGACGTTCGCGTCGCCGAGTATGGGCGCGACGAAACACACGGCGGGTTCCTACAGCGCAACGAGTGCGAACGTTTTTCCGCTTTTGTCGATGGATGTTTCGCTGGGGAGGATGGTTTGTCGGTCTCCCGGTTTTGTTTCTGACCTGTCGCGCAGTGTGGCACAACTTTGTACACGACTCCTCCTTTGCCTTGCGCAAGGTAGAGCACGCGCTAGAGAAAGAAATCAGCACCAAGGAGTTGATGCTTGCGGGGGGCTTTCGAGCCGGAGACAACTTGATGTTGTTGTCGCTCACCGAGGTGGCAGAGCGTTTGCGCAAGCATCCACAGATCAAGTGGGTCAGGTTGCGCCGCAAGATGCCTCACACGTTGGTGGTGGAGTTGAAGACGCAAAAGCCGGCGGCGATCGTCATGTTCGATCGACCTTACCTGATGAGCGCGTCGGGGATTCCCTACCGGGTGGCTTCAGCGTCGCAACAAAAAGCCGGTCTACTACGCATCCATGGCATTCGCAAGGCCGAGTACCGCGCGTTTCCCAAAGCGTATCAGACCATCTTTTGCCATGCTCTCGCACTCCAAACGGTGTACCGGGAACATGGCTTGGCGAAGTTCCAAAGTCTTCGCAGCGTTCACATCGAGCGCGTTGGTGGTTACACCCTTGTGGCGGGGCGAACCACCATTGAGTTGGGTCATGACCGGCTGTTGGAGCGCCTGAAGGCGCTGAAGAAGGTGTACCGGGTGTTTGGGAACCAACGGATCCGAAACATCCAAAAGATTCACTTGAACCTGGATCGACACCTGAACCGAGCAGTGGTCAAGCCTTACAGCAGCCAACCGCTGTCGCAAGTGACGGGCAAGCTCCCGGCAGCTGGTCGAAAGTAGGGGAACCGAATCTTTCGTTCTTCGAGTGTCTTCCGATTGAAGTTGATTTTCCTCCCTCGCAATGCGGTACCTGTTCGTCGCGGTGGAAGACACATCTTGCTTGCTCTTGAATGCATTGTTGTTGACGCATGTCCTTTCTTTTTTCTTGTTTGTTCTCCTTTTCATTTCGGATGTAGACGACTCTTCGGGCCTGTGGCTCGGCCTGGGTGAGCTCGTTTTTCTCTTTTCTGTGTCTTGCATGATGAGGCGAAGCGCAAAACGATGGCCAATCGCAGAGAAGAAATTATGGTAGGCCTTGACCTCGGCACCTCCAAGGTTTGTGCGGTGGTGGGTGAGGTTGGGGTGGATGGAGAAGTTGACATCATTGGTGTTGGGTCAGCTTCTTCCAAAGGTATCACACGAGGCATTGTGGGTGAGATAGCTTCCACAGTCGAAGCTATCGAGAAAGCTGTCCAAGAAGCGGAGTTGATGGCAGGTTGCTCGATTCGAGAGGCCTACGTCAACATCTCGGGCGGTCACCTGCAAGGCTTGAACAGCAGCGGTGTCGTGGCGCTTAAAGATCACGAGGTGCGGGAGCCGGAGCTTCTGCGTGTGATCGATGGCGCTCGGGCGATTCCTCTGGGAACAGGGCAAGAGGTCCTGCATACGCTGCCCCGGCACTTTTCGATTGATTCCCAGGAGTCGATCGCCAATCCCCTGGGATTAAGTGGGATTCGGTTGGAGGCCAACGTTCACTTGATCACGGCCCCCCAGTCGGCGCTGCAGAACATCACCAAATGCACGAACCAGGCGGGCTTGTTTACCCCCGCAGTGATCTGTGACGCGATCGCGTCCAGTGAAGCCATTCTCCAGGATGACGAGAAAGAACTCGGCGTGGCCTTGGTCGATGTTGGTGCAGGGACCACAGATATCGCGATTTGGGAAGGCGGCTCTGTGATTCACACAGCGGTCCTTCCTGTGGGTGGCGATCACATCACCCGCGACATATCCATTGGGATGCGCACTCCCACCCCCGAAGCTGAGCGTATTAAGATTCGCTTCGGAGCGGCCAAGGCGAGCGCTGTCCGACATGATGAGAAGATCCGAGTGTCTGGGGTTGGTGGTCGTAGCTCGAAGGAGCTGAGTCGCCAGCTGTTGGCCGACATCATTGAACCTCGGGTCGAAGAGTTGTTCTTGATGGTTCAAAAGGAGATCCGTAACGCCGGTGGGGAGGACCTTTTGGCGTCCGGCCTCGTGTTGACGGGAGGATGCACCAACCTCGATGGGATGGACGAGGTCGCTGAAGAAGTGACCGGACTGCCCGTTCGACGTGGAACCCCCCAACACATCGGTGGTTTGATCGATGTTGTGAGCAGCCCGTCCTACTCGACAGGCATTGGCTTGATCTTGCATGCCCTTCATCGGCAGAACGATCCCATCTATCAGGCAGCCTTGCATAACACCCGTTGGCACAGGGGTTCTCGCAGGTTGATCGATCTTTTTTCCAAAATGCGGCGCTGGTTGGGTGCATTTTTTTAGACAACAGACCCCCGCTTGGACAAGGATTCTAGAAGCAGACACTTCAACAAAAAATCACAGTGTCTTGAGATGAGTGCTTAGGAGCAGACAAACGTACAAGGAGGAGCAGATGTATCCAACGTTTGATGAGCAGGAACGAAAAGCAGTAATCAAAGTCATCGGTGTCGGTGGTGGTGGCGGAAACGCAATCAACACCATGATCGAGA
The DNA here is from genome assembly GCA_006226375.1 of Deltaproteobacteria bacterium. GTDB lineage: Bacteria > Myxococcota_C > UBA6777 > UBA6777 > UBA6777 > M3003. The sequence continues at coordinate 161,517 of SBHC01000038.1, forward strand.
GCGAGATCGAGAACATCGAATTCATCGCAGCGAACACCGATATCCAGGCGTTGCGCAACAACAACGCGCCCGAGCGAATCCAACTCGGACCCCGTCTGACCAAAGGTCTGGGCGCTGGCGGAAACCCCGAAGTGGGCCGTCACTCCGCGCTGGAAGACGAAAACCGATTGAACGAAGTGCTGACCGGCGCTGATATGGTGTTTGTTACCGCTGGTATGGGTGGTGGAACTGGTACTGGAGCTGCTCCCGAAGTGGCTCGTATCGCGAAGAGCCTCGGCTGCTTGACTGTGGGTGTTGTGACCCGACCCTTCAACTTCGAAGGCAAGCGTCGCCGCCGTCAGGCCGATGCAGGTATCGCCGCGATGAAGGACGTTGTCGACACCCTGATCGTGATCCCCAACCAACGTCTCCTCTCTGTGGTTGGAAACGCAACCGGTCTGGACCAAGCGTTCCGTCTGGCAGATAGCGTCCTGCTCAACGCAGTTCGCGGTATCTCCGACTTGATCACCATCCAAGGTTTCATCAATGTCGACTTCGCCGACGTCAAGGCGATCATGTCCGACACCGGAATGGCGTTGATGGGAACCGGCCGCGCAACCGGCGAAAACCGTGCGCTGGAAGCTGCAACACAAGCTATCGAGAGCCCGCTCTTGGAAGATGTCTCCATCCAGGGTGCTCAGGGTATCTTGATCAACGTGACCGGAAGCTCCGATATGACCCTGGCCGAAGTCGACGCTGCTGCCTGCTTGATTCAGGAAGCTGCCGACGAAGACGCCAACATCATCTTCGGTGCAGTGTTCAACCCCGAGCTCGACAACGAAGTTCAGATCACTGTGATCGCGACCGGATTCGAGACCCAAGCCGAAGATCACCTGGAGCCTTCGGTGATGTTCGAGCCTCGTACCACAGCCTCAGGTGCTGCGATTCACAGCGTGATCTCCTACAACAGCGATGGAGCCTACGCTCAGCGTCACAACACTCCGGCTTACGGCAACGCGGCGGCTCATTCCTCTGCGCCTCCCCACGCTCACGCTGAGCAGGTACGGACTCCCGCGCCCACCGCGCCACGGCCCGTCAAACCCGCGCAGATGAACCGTGAGATCTTCTCCCTCTCGGGTGGAGATGACGAGGAAATCGACATCCCGACCTTCCTTCGCCGTTCCAACTAAACCCCTTCTTTCCATTCCCTACATCTTTCGAGTGGAGCCTCCTGGAATGAATTCATGAGGGGACACGTTGAATAGGACAGGGAATGGTTGATGGGTGAACGGCCTTCCCTTCTAGGAATGTGTTTAGGAACCTAGATCTAAGGACTGACTGCTTCGGCGGTCAGTCCTTTTTTTTTGCCTTATGAGGTACAGGTTGTTCGAGTGTTGCTTTTACTCGCACTCGACCGCGGGGGGCATTTTGTAGATCTGGGAGAGTTCGTGGGGGGAGGTGCCTCGGGGAGAGCGGAAGTAGGCAAAGGGAGTGTAGGGCAGAAGGTTGGAGACGCGTGATGTGTAGATGTCGGCGCTTTTGGAGATCTGGTCCATCAGGTGGCTCGTGTCGTTGCCCGACCACATCAGATAACCCCAATGCTCGTTGAAGAGGTTTCCATCTTGGACAACAAGCTTTCCAATCTCAGAGTCCAGGTCTTTGAGGGTCTCGCTAAGTTGGTCAACCTCATCTTTGAGCGGCTGTGAGAAGTCGGGAAGGCCATCCAGATCGTGGCCTTTTTCCTCCCGGAGCAACGCTAGCTTGGCTTGTGACTGTCGGTACTCCAGAGTTTCCTTGCGGTGCATCAAAGCGGCGATGCCGTCTTGCAGCTCCCGCGCCTTCTTGAGCGCCAGAATCTCTTCCTCCAACTCGCGGATCACCAGCGCTGTTCGCCAACGTTGCACGCTCTTGGACACCCGGACGTCGCTGAACACATGGTCGCCTACATACAGCAAGCGGTCCCCGTTGAGTTGGAGGTACTCTTCGATCAGGCCAGCGTGACCGCCCAGATACAGGCCTGGCTCTGTCGGGCCACCCTGACAAGGTCGAAGCTCACCTTCTTCGTTGATGATCCGAAACAGAGGCGCTCTCTCGGAGAAAAACGCGGGCTTGCGAGCCGAGACAATCACGATCTCAAACAGGTCACGCCAAGTCAAACCGTCGGGAAGGTAGGGGTTGAAGGCGTAGTTCATCATCGCCTTGGTGTAGTTCCAGCCGGAGTTGGTGATCAACAGCAGGCGTTTGCCAGCTTCCTTTTGATCGAGCAGGGCGCGTGGAATGTTGGGGTCGAGGTCCACAAAGCGACCGGGGTCTGCGATGATTTCTCGCTTTAACTCCCCTTCCATGTGGGCTTGGTCCAAGGTCAGACGGACCACATTGGAGAGGTCCGCGTAGTTCATCACACCTGGGAGCTTGTGCTCGTCGAGCAATTCCACAAGCTGCATGTACATGCAGGCTTCGGAGATGGAGAACAGTGTGTTGAGGAACTGGTAACGTGATTCGCCCAGATCGACGAGGGTGCGTCGGTAGGTCCTGCGAAGTTGGTCAAACCCATAGAAGGTTCTGCCGTGTGCGGCTTGTTTGACATAGCCAAAGCGGTTCACCTTGATCAGGTTGCCGAGGTCGCGGTCGATGACGAGTCCACGTGTGACCATCTCGGGCTCAAAGACGACGTTTTCGACGGGCCAGCCTTTCTCCAACAAGCCTTGTTTCAGGTGTTCAAAAGCGCTCCCTTCCCACTCATCAACATGATAGTGAATCAGGGTATAGTCCATGTCATAACCGATGGCCCGAATCGAACGAAGGTTCAGGGTTCGGTTGCAAAATACCCCGCGTTCTGGGGGAAGATCATTGGGGATCCAGGTCATACAGAAGTTCCTTTGGCTGAATGAGGGGAACAGGTTTGTGCTGCGGGTTGTATCATACCTTCCGAAAGGGGTATAGTCGGCACCTTTCGGCTGGAACGCAAACGAACCTGATACGATTCCACTCGTCAGGAGTGAAGTTCCCCAGTTGTTTCTTGTGGGGATAAATAACGAAGGAGAAAATGATGACTCTGTACGAAACGCTATCCGCAGACGTAAAAGAAGCCATGAAAGCGCGTGACAGCAAACGTCGTGACGCGCTGCGGTTGGTCTTCTCGGACCTCAAGACGATGTTGATCGACATCAAGGTCGAGGACCTCGAAGAAGGCGCGGACGCCAACGTTGCGAAGGCTCAAACTCTGGGTGACGAAGGGGAGATCAAGTTTCTTTCCACCCAAGCCAAGCGTCGTCGGGATAGCATCCAATCGTACGAAGAAGCCGGTCGTGACGAACTCGCCGAACAAGAAAAGTATGAGCTTGCGTTGATCGAGTCCTACCTGCCCAAGCAACTCACCGAAGACGAAGCGCGTGACGTGGTCCGCGAAGTTATCGCTGAAGTGGGTGCAACGTCCAAGAAGCAGTTTGGTCAAGTCATGGGCAAAGCCATGGCCAAGCTGAAAGGTCGCTTCCCCGGTGGCCAGGTTAAGGGCATTGTCCAAGGTCTCCTCGACTGATTCTTTCCTGACCCCTTCTGTGCCTCCCTCTGTTTACCTTCTCTCTAACTTCCTTATCCCTCTTCGTCTTTTACCGCTAGCTATCAAACAGCCTGTTTGTATACGAACAGGCTGAGGAGCACTCTTACGGTGTTGTGACGATAGCAAGCGCGCGTTGAAGCTCAGGGCTGACCTCATACACTTGCAAGGTTGGACCATCTGGCAGGGTTGAGCTGCGGGCTTTGACAGCGTCATGGATGGCATGGGCGAGGGGAGTGACATCTTCCAGAGAGACAATCCACTCGTCCACGTACTGATGGACCAAGGAGCCACGAATCCCGATCTGGATGGCGCGTTGTTCTAGCTTGTGGTCCCGCAAGTCTCGGTCAGGATCCCACTGGTACCGAGCTTTGCTATGTTTGAGAGCGAGCCGCCACTCGTCTTGGGTGTTCCACAACTCTCTGTCGTAGGATGTGGGGATCGCATCTTCCAAGATGGTGAGGAAGCCTTCGTGGGTGATCTTAATCTTAAGGATGGCTTCTTGCCGGTGGGATGTCGCATATTGCGAGCGATGAAGCATCCAGCCGAACGAGGGTTTGATCCAGGTCATACGGTCTCGGTTAAAACCTGTATGGAACGTCCCATGCGCGAGGGCTGCATCCACAATGGAACGCTTAAACGCTTGGTAGACATAAATTCCTTCAGAGTCATATTCCGCTAGTATCTGACGCATCGTGAAGTATCCATTTAATCATTAGAAAAAAGGAAGGGATAGAAGCCCTGACCTGGACAGTGGAGTGAACAAGAACTATATACGAACCACCCTATGTGTTGTTTGTTTTTCGTTCTTTTTCCCTCCCCGTGTTGTGGGGCAGGTGTGAGGAAGAACGTCTTGCAGAAATAGTTGTTGAAACCCCATGGAAGAGGTATGTGTCGTATGAGTGATCCCAATGCACCCCAGCATTCCCAACAGCCCAATCCACATGATCCTTACGCCCAGGCGCCCCAGGTTCAATACAATCAGGCACCCCAGGTCCAGTACGAACAAGCGCCCCAAGTGCAGCAAGATGATGGCTCTATCATCGCGCTGATCTTGTACCTGTGTGCGTTTGCTTTGGTGGGGGTTGGCTTGCTGTCGGGCCTGAGCGCTCTGACCGGTTGGAAGTTTGCGCTCAAAGGAACAGCCATTCCCAGTGGTTGGGGCTTCACCCTTGCCTTCGTTGTCATCGCCCTGATCTTTGGTGGTATTGGTTGGGTCATTGACCACCCTGTGTTCCGGCGCAACCAGTGGCTGTGGCTTCCGTTGTTGGGCGGTCTTGGCTTTGGTGGCTACGGTATTGTGTTTGCCATCAACGTCTGGGATGCAGGCGGATGGATGATGTACGCCGCCAAGAATGGCAAAGTGGAGACAGTCAAGACATACCTCAAAGACAAGTCCGTGACGAAAGAGCAGAAAGAGCAGATGCTGCGCAAAGCCGTTGGCGGCTCCCAGGCCGGCGTGGTTCGCGCTCTACTTGCGGATGGTGTGGATCCCAACACTCCAGCCAAAGAGTACGACCCCAAGAAGCCCCAAAAGTATCTAATGTTCCATTGGGCTTGCTCCAAAGGAAACCTGGAGCTGGTGAAGGCATTTGTAGAGAAGGGCGTGAAGATCAACGCCCAAACCACGGACGGTTGGACCCCTCTTCACATGACCATGTTTTACTACGGCTTGTCGGAGTCCCGACGCAAAGTGGCTGAGTATTTGATTGGCAAGGGCGCCAAGTTGAATATGAAGCATGTGTCGAAGTATCGGCGACGTCAAATCGAGCGCAACTTCCCTCGGCTCTCCAGCAAAATCTTGCAAGACGATACACCGGCCAAGTCTCGTGATATGATTCCAGTTCGTAGTCGTGTACCTCGGGATGAAGGGATGGATCGGAAAGGTGACAACCTGGACGCTCCCCAAGGTGATGATCTCGATGAAGATGAAGGTCGGAAGCCACGCCGCAAGAAGCCCGCACGTCGTCGAAAGCGAAACGACGATGACGAAGAGGGCGGCGACTGGCTGCGATAAGAGAGTCAAATCCACAGCGTGCCTCCTTGGAGCAGGCCGCAGCGGTTGGTTTGGGGCGCTCCTTTCAGCGCTGTCCATGCGGGGTATGTTTTTCGCTTCGGCTCCCTCCGTTCTTTGTGTCTTAACTTCCCAACATTGGATGAATTGATGCTACGACGCTGCAACCTATGGCTGTTTGTTTTTGTTTGTGCATGGATTGGTTTGTCGTCAGCGTCATGGGGGCAATCGTCTCGTCCTGCGGCTCGCAAACTCCAACAGCCAGTTCGCCCGATGCCGAAGCTCCCAGCCAAGGTGACGAAGTACATCAAAGACCTGAGGGGGTACAACCGCCTGGCTTCTTATGCGGTTAAGGCTCTTCGCAAGATGGGAACTCCTGCGGTCTCAGGGCTGCTGTGGGCGCTTCAGAGTGGCTCACGAGGTCAAAAGGAAGCGGCTTTGGATGCCTTTTGTCGTTGGCCCAAACCACAACAAAGTCATCTGGCGTTGCTTAAGCCTGCGCTGCTTTCTTTGCTCCAGGCTCCCTACAACAAATCCAGGCACTCCTGGCAGCAGGCGCTATGGCGGGTTGCAGACGAAAGTCGTTTTTGTGAAGTGCCTTTCCAGAAGGCTGCGTTGAAGCAGCTTCAACAAATCAATACGTTGAGCTTCAGTGTACAAAAACAAATTCTTGATTATTTTGGACATTGTGGGAAGAAGGCGAAGCCAAGTGTCCCCAAGCTGATGGCTTTTCTGAAGAACAAGACGTCTTATCTGCGCTGGTTTGTTTTGGATGCTGTGAGGTTTCTTGGTGTGGATTCTCCCAAAGATATCCAAACCATTGTGGCCTTAGCCGGTCCCATGCAATTCTCCTACACGCGGGTGTATGCGGCGCTGTGGGGGTTGGGGCCAAACGCGAAGAGCGCTGTTCCTTGGTTGTTGAAGCGGCTGCGCAAAGAGTCGTCGTGGAAGATGCGGTCCCAGGTCATCGATACATTGGGTAACATTGGTGCCTATCCCAAGCGCGTGGTTCCTGTGTTGGTGGAGATGCTTAACGATATCTCAGGTCCCAAACCTCAAGGTGTGTTCAGGGCTTTGAGTGGACGTGGTGGATACGGCGCGTTTGGCTTTGGAGGTGGGGGAGGGGGAGGAGGTTTTTATCGATACAGACCGTTGAGAGAGTGCGTTTCCACAAGGCGTCCTTTGCGACGTCACTCCTTTTCCGAGAGGCGAATTCAAGTTGCTGCCGCTGATGCTTTGGCCCAATACAAAACCAAGGCTCGCTCGGCGGGTCCTTATTTGATGAAGCTGTTGGGAGATTCGTCATCCAATGTGCAGAGGGCTGCTCGCAAGGCGCTGGTTGCCATTGGTCCTTCGGTCTTGCCGCTCTTGAAGAAAGGGTTGGGCTCCGATGACCCCGCCATTCGCTCCCATTGTGTGTGGATGTTGCGCCACATGAAACTTCCTGAGCGTGTGGTTCGCTCTTTGGTTCTGGTCATGGTGAAAAAATGTGCCACGCTGAACCGCGAGCTTGTGCTGCTTTTGGGAAAACAAGGCGTTCAAACTCTTCCCACCCTTTTGCGTTGCTACAAGAGCGTTAACAATCAGTTAAGGGTGGCTATTCAGTCTTCGATCTCACAGATGGGTGAACCTGGGATCAAGGCTTTGGGTAAAGTTCTTCGAGCTACCCGTGATGATGAAGAACAATCTTTGTTGCTGAAGCTTGTCTGGCATCTGGGAACAAAAGGGGCACCGGCGGCTGACTCTGTGTCGCTGTTGATGTACCACAACGAACCCTCGTTGCGACGACAGGCTGTCAAAACCTTGCTTCGCCTGGGGAAGAAGGCTGTCCCTCTCTTGCAGAAGGCGTATCCCCTCTTGCTGGTGGATGTTCGCGAGGCGGCCATGGACCCGATTGCATCGGACTTGGAGGTTTTTCACTCCTTGTTGCCTTTGTTTCTTTTGGATGAGTCCAGGTCTTTTCGGACTGAGGCTGCGCGCTTGTTGTTGCAGTCGTCGTACTTGGAGCGTGACGCAAAGTACATCCTTCCACTTCTTCGCAAGATGCTCCAACACCCGAAGCTCGATGTTCAGATCAGCGGGTTGAAGATTGCTGCGAAGCTTGAGAAGAAAGCGGCTCCGCTCGTCCATCGTGTGATCCGTTTGGCGAAATCCTCCGACGAAGACGTCTCTGAGAAAGCCTTAAGTGTCTTGGAGAAGTTGGGGCCCAAAGCTGCACCTGCGCTCCCCTTGGTCCTTCAAATTCTTAAGAAGGGGATCAAGCGTTGGAAGAAGCCAGCCACACGACCGGTTCCCAAAAAGCCTGTTGTTCGTAAAACAAAGCCAACCTCCCAAAAGTTGGACGCAACGAAACCGCAAGGTCGTGGCATCTTCAAGGCGAAGCCAACACCTGCCAACAAGAAGACAAAGAGCCGTCCAACGCACAAGAAGAAGCCCGCTTCCTTGCCTGCGCGAACGAAAGCCGTTTTGCAAAAACAGGCCAAGCGAAGGGCACGCATCGCTAAGAAGATTAGGAAGATGATGCGAAACAAGGGGCTCTTGAAGAAGCTCGCGATGAAAAGCAAAGGGACCGTCTACAATGTGTTGACTACACGAAAAAAGCCCACAGGCTTCTTGACCGCAAGAGGTCGTTCAAGAAGGTTGGGCCGTCGGAGGCGGAGACGGCGGAAAGCGAAGCAATATGGTCTATCAAAGCTTCTTGGCAGGGGGATGATGACGGGTTCTTTTGGAAGCTCTCGCTCTTACTCGAATGTTCTGTCAGAGCGCATGGAATTTGCCTTGACGATCCTTGTGAATCTTGGGGAAAAGGCCGCACCGGCTGTTCCCCTCTTGGTTCAAATTCTGGAGAAGAAAGCCCACACCCACTCCAAGATCTTCCGCATTCTTAAGCAGGTTGGAGCGAAAGGAGAGCCAGCCGTCCCCCATCTTATTAAGGTGCTTAAAGGGAAGTTTACGATCCAAAGGTTGGTGGGACTGTTTGGTGTGTCAGCGAGAGATCACTATGACGGAGGTGGTGACCCAGCTTCCGCTGCCAAGGTTCTTGTTAAGATTGGAGCCTCTGCAAAGGCGGCGATTCCGGCGCTCATCAAGGCAACAAAAGCGAAAAAGGCTGCTGTTCGATGGGAGGCTGTTAAGGCCCTTGCTGCGATGGGAGCGGTCGCGAAATCGGCTGTTCCAGCCCTAAGCAAAGCCCTCACCACCAAAACGGGAAAACCTTACAAGAATTACTCTATCTTTGGTCGGTTGTCAGGTCGAGGTTCTGGGATAGGAGGTTTCATCGGCAGCAGTCGCGGCTCTGCCTTTGGTATGGGAGTGAAGGGGTTTGGTGGTTTTGGTTACGGAGGAACGGGACGGCGTTACCGCAAAAAAGTCTGGCGTATCCGTCGCCGACGGCGTCGCCGTTTGCGTCGACTGAGGCGATTGCGTCGTCAGCGATGGCGGAAAAAGGCCAGGCTAAGTATCAGAGATGAGAACTACAAAATTCAACGAGCCGCAGCAGACGCCTTAAAGGGCTTGGGTCGGCATGCTGTCTCTGCTCTCCCGGCGCTAAAAACCATGCGCAAGGACCAAGACTTGGTCCTTGCCAAGAAAGTGAAACAAGCGATCGCAGTGATTGAGAAAGACAGCAAGAATGCTCCGAAAGGCAAGCCAAAGCTTCCTTCCCAAAGCAAGCCGAGTAGGAAGTAGGAGCTTGCAGTAGAAGCTTGTTCCACGAACGCTTGCACCACGAAGGTCTTGGATGGATGTGGAGTCTTAGCGACGGCGGCGGCGTTGTTCTTTTTCCTTGAGGTCTTTGGCGCGCTTGAGGAATTGGCCCTGCTTCTTGTTGAGCTGCTGGGCGCGCTTGGCGAGGGCTTGCTGGTAACGCTTGAGAGCTTTGATTTGCTGCGCCAGCGTACCTTTGGGGTTGAGTGGGTCACCGGTTTGGGGTGCGTTCACTCGCGGTTGCAAGGTGTTGTTGGGCCGAACGTTGGTGTTGCTTGGCTTGGGGGTGCTGGAGTCATCACCGTTCTTGCTTGTGCCAGGATTTGCTGGGCTTGGGCTGCCTCCTGTGTTGCCACCTGAGTTGCTGAAGCCTTGTTTGGGGTCACCGCTTTCGGCTCCCTGACCACCTGCACCTGCCTGGGGTGGAGATGCCGTGTTGTCCTGGCGGCTGGGGGTCTTGTTGGCCGAGTCGGTTGTGGTTCCTTTGTTGACGGTCGGAGCGTTGGCCTGACCCGAAGCACCAAACAACCGATTGGCGTTGGCTGCTGCGCGACTGCGGATCCTCTCAGACGTCCGGGCACCTGTTGTGACGCGAGGGTTGCGTTCACCCTCATTGAACAGGTTGTCATCCGAAGTCATTTCGTCGACACGTTTGGCCAACTTCTGATCTTTGCGCTCTCGCTGGTGCTTCTTGTGAAGTCGCTTGATCCGGTTTTGGATGCTGAGCAGACGACGCTTGATGCGGTCTTGTTGATCCTTGAGGATGTCCGCTTTTTGTCGCAACTCGTTGGGACCATCCAGGGGGTCCATGTTGACACGAAGTCGCGGAATCGGTCGAGCAGCGATCTTGGGAGCGGAAGCTTGAAGCTGAACGAGTCGCTTGCGGTAGGTTCTCCAGGTTTGCGAGAGTTTCTTGCGCGCAGCCGCGTTGGAACTGGCCTTCATCTGTTTGGCCAGCTTGTCCATACGTTTTCGATACAGCTTACGCAACTTGAGGTGAAGAGCTTGCAACTTGCGTGTTTGGGCGTTGTACAGCCGATTCAAACGAGTGGCTTTGCGCACCAGGCGTTGGGCTGCGGCTCGTTCTTGGGGAAGCCGAAGGCGAGCGGGCAATCCGAGGAATCCCGGTCGCTGTGCTTGTTTCTTGATGAACGTAAGACGACGTGCGGCAGCTCGTACTGCCTTGACATGAGCTTGACGACGTTTCAGCAGTCCGCGGATGTACGTGGTTTTTTGCTGGACCTGACGCTCCAAGCGGCGCAAATCAGGAGAGACGGCCCAGCCCGTCGCGGGCAAGCACAGCAGGAGGGTCAGTCCTAAGGACAACCATCCAAGTCTCATGATTTTGTGCCAGTGTAACATCGCTCTCTTCTCCTTAGCCATACAAACACTGATGGCTCGGATTTGTTCTCTGTGCAGATCGCGTGCCATGTTTGCAGTGTAGTTGCCTCTAGCGGGTTTTTCAAGGTAGCAGAACAAGTTGCAGGATTTTCTTGGATGAAGACCGTTCACACCTTCCCTTGGATCTGACACAATTTTTGTGGGATCTGTGGAGAGGCTCTCAGATTTCTGAGCATCCAGGGGGTGGTTTTTCGATCGAGTTTTGAAGGGTTAGGTGGTATGGAGCGGTGAGGTTTAAACGCCTTTGTAGGAGAGCAGCGGAGTGAGTTCGTGGGTGATGCAGACCAGCTCTCGTTGGGCTCTCATCACAGCACGGATATCTTTGTAGGCGCTGGGGGCCTCATCAAGCAGGGCAGCCGTTCGGCGGTGGTCAAACCAAACCCCCTTCATCTGCCGTTGCAGAGCCCGGTTGGTGACCGAACGACGTGCTTGAGAGCGGCTTTGTTTTCGTCCAGCGCCGTGTGAACTGGAGCACAACGACTCAGGCAAACCTTTGCCTTCCACGAGAAAGCTACAGGTTCCCATCGATCCTGGGATGATACCTCGTCGGCCTGCGTGGGCTGCGTTCGCTCCCTTCCTGTGAACCCACAGTGTTTGTCCCTGATGCTCTTCCTGCTGGACGTGGTTGTGGTGGATATCCAAGACTTCTGACAAGTCCGCCTGTATGCCAAATCGTTCTTCCAAGAGGGAGAGGGTTGTCTCCAGCATGGCCATCCGGTTGGCGGATGCATAATCCAACGCCCACTGCAAATCGTGGAGGTAGGCTTGTCCTTCGTTGGTGTGGAGGTCCAAGACTTTCATTCCAGTGGCTGATGTTGAAGCAAGTGACAAGGCCTGCGCCCGGATGGCTTGACCCATTGCCCGAGAGCCGCTGTGGATCATCAGCCAGAGTTGCTCCTCTGTGTCTTTCAACAGCTCAAGGAAGTGGTTGCCACGGCCGAGCGTTCCCAACTGCCACAAGCCTTCGCGGTGTTTCTTTCGCTCCAAGGAGGGGTTGCTCAAGGACCGCTCTTCCAGATGAAAAGGCAAGCTTTGGGTGGCTTGCTTTGTGGGGTGCTTGAGTGATGGGATTTGGCGAT
>SBHC01000045.1 GCA_006226375.1 Deltaproteobacteria bacterium
CAGCGCCATCGACAAGTTTGGTGGACCTACGACACTTGATTGTGATGGTGGGGGCAAGCTGACGTTTGACAACAAGTACATCTCAGCCAGCTATGACGGAACGTCAGGGCAGGAGAAGATCTCTGTTTCTGGAACGAAGAAAGGCTACAGCTTACTTACCCTGGATTGTGGTGGTTTCAAGTCGTCTCCTGTGATCATTGAAGTCAAACCTTCCGTGAAGATTCCAGACCCATCTCCTTCGGCGAACGGTGACTTTGGAATTGAGCCATCCTTAGTCTGGAAGGGTCGAGTCACTCACCTCTCTTCTTATGATCGGGCTAACAAAAAGCTGATCTACTCACAATTTCTAAACCGATGGTCCAGCGCTACCCTTGATGGTGAAGGAGACTATGGTCGTCAAAGTAGCATCGCACTTAATCCAAACAACGACGATCTGCCCTTCATTTGTGCGATCGAAGCTACAGGGTTGTCATGTTGGTCGCTCAATGGTGAAGGGCTTTGGAACAAGTCCAACGTTGACACCATTGCCAATTCTGCCAGTGGGTACAAAGGCAGAATCAATGTGGTGGTTAACAAACAAGGCACTGTCTATGTTTTGTACTACAGCGAAACAACACAGAGTCTTAAGCTGGCGATCAGCATCAACCCGTCACGCAAGGACTGGAAGAGTGTAGAGATTAGCAAGGGAGGGTTGTTCAACGATCTGACGCTAGCTTCGGACGACAAGCCAAGAGTGGCCTTCCAAAGAGAAGGCAAAGCTTACTATGGCGCGATGGACAGTGGCGGAGCCTGGAAGTTTGAAGCTATCGATGAGGGTTCAGGAACTCCTGCGCCAGGAACAGGCATCCGTTTGAAGATAGGTTCTAACAATCGGCCCCAAGTTATCTACTACAAAAATGGGAATCTGATCCATGCCGTCAAAGCAGGTGGGGCTTGGGGGGTTGCTGTGGTTGAAACCGTCAACGTGACAAGTTATCAGTTTGGTCTCTCTCTTAATCGTCACCACCAACCACGCGTTACCTACTTCGATAGCTCGAACAATACGTTGCGTTTTGCTTACAGGCTCAAACGTAAGCAGGTTGGTGCTATCAATCAGTGGCGCATTGAAACACCTTTGGCTGGTAAGCAGGTTGGAAACTATAATGCTCTCACCCTGGATGAGTTTGGTCGTGCTCACATCGGGTATTACAGCGAAAGTGACAAGAGTGCTGGTTATTATGTGGAGCCACACTTCCTTGATTATTCCCCGACGTTAGATTCTGGTAACGACCCATTGAGCAACACATTGGTCCCGTAACATCTTGTGGGTTCTTGGTGGTTTCCCTTTGACGGCTTGCTCGACAGTTGGAACTTCTTTCTTGCTGTCGCGCTTCTTGTTCTGGTGGGGCTGTTTTCGTTCTTTCCGGATTTCACTTGCTCTCTATCATTGGGTTTGTCTTACTTCCATTTCTGCTCTTGCCTTGTTCGTTTCGTTCGGCTTCCCCCCCCCAACAATATTGAAAATAAAATAACCCGTACCTACTCTCTCTACGAACTTAACATTCATAACAGTCTGTTCCCATTTTTTTCATAGGATATGCATTCCCGATAGCTAGACGTGTATCTAACTCTAGAGGAAATGCGATCCAATCGCACGTTATGGAGTTGATTATGTCTCTTTTGAAAAACCGCATTCGTTCCTTTTTTGTTGTAACCCACTCCATTGCAAAAAGATGGTTGCTTCTTCTTGCGGCCTTCTCTGTGTTTGGTTTGCTCACGGCTTGTGGCCCATCTCCGGAACAACTCCGACAAGCGGTGGAGGAGTATTGCAAAACTGTTGATACCAACTGCAAGGGAGAAGCAGGCAAGGATGGAACAAAAGGTGTTCAAGGCGAGAAAGGGGATAAGGGCGAAAAAGGTGAGCAAGGAGAAAAAGGAGACCCTGGCACGAATGGAACAAATGGCACAGATGCTAGCATGGCTGAGTTTGTAGGGTTTTCCAAGACCAAGACAGATGGCAATGCTGGAGGTTGGGCTGGGATGAAAACTCTTTGCGACAATGACTACGCAGGCTCCCGGATGTGTACCCAAGCAGAAGCCATGGTTGCGTTGCAAAATGGCAAGATTACAGCAGCAACCTTCGGAACTGTAGACCCCAATACAGGCGGTGCTGCCTGGATTGGTGGGAGTACGTATGCTCAGAACTCCAACGGAAGCTTTCACTGCGGTGGGTGGCGTAGCAACAAGGCTGGGGATTCGACCAATCCCAATAACGGAGCTGCAGTGACATGGGCTGGACCGAACAATCCGACATCCCTCCTTGTTGGGCACCAGGAGTGCAGGAGTACTTGGCCTGTCGCTTGTTGCAAGTAACTATGATTTTCCAGTGTCACGTTGTGCCAAAGCTATCACATTGCCGTCGGGGTCGGCGTAATAGGCAACCGTGTCTCCCCAGTCTCTTGGGGCGCGTTCGGATAGAAGCTTGCCTCCTGCCTCTTGGATTCTAGCTATGCTTTCGTCCAGGTTGTTGCATTGTAAGTATAGCTCCGCTCCCCCGATAGCTTCTGCAGAAGGAAGGACAGGCTCTTGTTGCACGTTCTTGGCAAAGTTCTCTTTCTGGTACACCGCGACGCCGCTTCCATTCGGCAAGGCAAACTCTACCAACACAGGAACATCAATTCGTCGGGGCCAACCGAACGCTTTCTCGTAAAAGGCAATCGAACGAGATAGGTCGGAAACGGCCAGTATCACGGTCTCCAACGACGGTGTGGGCTCCACACGTCCAAACGCCTCTTCCAAGGCTCGCAACACTCCACTCCATGCCCTCTCAAAATAAGCATAGACTTCATCCCACGATGCACCGTCGCCAAAGCCTGTGTGTATTAGGCTAACCTTCGTTTGGTTGGGTCCTGCATCTCGCATCCGAACGACAACCCAGGTCCGTTTCTCTCTAACTTCTCCAAGGTGGGGTGGGGCGTTCCAGCTAAAGCTAACAAGCTGGTTGGGGATGTAGGAGAGTATCTGGCATCCCTCGGAACCTCGCTGTCCTGGTAGAGTGCTATCTGCGTCCATGAAATATAGCTCAAACGGACCACCCACACGAAGCTCAATGTTGGCTTCCACGCCCAGGAAGTCTGTCACTCCTTGGGATGTTGTCCAGGCTGCAAATACCTCCTCACGAGGTGCCGCAATGGTCGTTCGCTTCTCCAAGGTTCGTAACTCTGAACCGCTGGCTACAAATTGTTGGGTCTTTATCATGGTTGCATCCGTTTCTTGCGCTGAAACAAACCGTGGACTGTATTTTGTTCACGGTAGCATACTATCATTGGGTCGAATTGGAAGGGGCGATATTCATACTTCTATCTTACAGGTTGACATGCTATCCAAAGATAACGTACGACTCATGTCGTTCCTACCAAAGAAACAAACATTATGGAGCGGAGTTGCTTATGCCTCAACGAAGTTCCGAAGAAGGGGTGTGGTCATTGACCGTTGGTTTGTTGATATAGGGCAGGAGTCCCCAGATTACGCAGACAGCACAGACAAACATTCCGTATGTTGGGTTGAGCTTTGTGGGAACAAGAACAGTATCATTGCTTGCAAGAGCAGAGTGCCCACGGATGTGGGTACTTCTCCCTTGCCTATATCCTGCATTGGTAGCCGGGTAAATTTTTGCCCGGCGTCATCACAAATTTTTGCCCGGCGTCATCACATGTGCGAAGACCATTCAACCACGGAGGGAATATCAACCGCAAATGGACGTAACACCCACACAAATGGATGACACAAGGAGGGAATCAATTCGCTCTACACCGTTACCTAGGAAGCACCATCGAAATGAAGTTGTAGCATCGTCGTTTGCAAGAGCAGAGTGCCCACGGATGTGGGTACTATGGCTGTGATTTTGTTTGTGCGGTTTCGCAAGGCAACGAACGAATCCTAAGCTCGTTTGCTGCATGCGCGGAACTCAAGGGGTTCCCACTTGCTCTGCCAGTTCGCAGACAAATTTCCATTGGCTACCTTTGCGTTGGTAGTGAGGGTTGTTGGCTTCGATGCGTTGGGTGAGGTGCTCCAGGGATTCACCGTAAAGCAAATGAGCGGCAACAAGCATGGTTGTCGTTCTCCCGACCCCTGCAAAGCAATGGACCGCTACACCATGTTGTGCCGTTTGTTCCTGCAACAAGGTTGCGAAGGATTCCACCTGGTCGAAGGTGGGAGGTGTTAAGTCTTGGACAGGAAAATGGTACACGTTGAGGTCAGAATCCATCACTTGAGCGTTGGGAGGAGAGGCCATCAAGGAGATAAGCGTGGAGATACCATGTTCTTGAAGAAGCTTGATCTCGTGATGCAGTTGTTGATGGCAGAACGTTCCATGCAGCTGTGGAGATGGACCGTCTTCCAGAACAAAGCCTGGCTCCAAAAGCTGGGTTTTTTGGTTGAGGTGGTCGATAAGGTCGGCGAGCACGTTGAGGTCGTGCAACGGTGCAAATTCGTCACGAACTTCTTGAGGTGAGCGGTGGTAAAAGGGAGCTACCTTGGGCGCAAGCTGATCGAGATAGCTCCATAGCTCCGTTAGAGATAAGTCGGGTTGATCGTAGAGGTGTTGGCCGAGCCAGTTGAATACGGCGGCCTCTGGCAAGGATAGCTTGCTCCAATGCAGGCGGTTGAATCCTGGTCGCGCCATCCCACCAATTTTTTGTTCTTGAAACCACCAAAACGCTTTGATCTCTCGCTGAATCGACATACCCGGTTTGCTCCCTACAAGATTGGATTCCTCTGTTTAGCACACTTTTTGTTTTCGTGTTCGATGGGTCTTTGTGCAATTCTTCAACATCAGAGTTGTATGTTGAAGCTGTGGCCAAGAAAGTCACAACTTCAACAGGAGAACCCTTCCATGAATCTTTCGGTTGAGCAGAAGCAACCTGAGCCCGTCGTGTTGGTGAAGCCTCCTTCCACGCCGCCTTTCTATTTGATGCGTAGCTTGTCTGACATTCGCAACGATCTAGCTGGCTACATGCTTCGTATGCGTGAGACTTTTGGGCCTCTGGTTCGTGTTCACAGTGTTCTGCGCAAGATCTATCTGGTGAACGAGCCGGAGTACATCCAACAGGTTCTGGTCTCCCAAGGAGACAACTTCACCAAAGATGTGATGATGCGGTTGCTTCGGGACCACATCCTTGGGGAGGGGCTGCTGACCAACTTGGATCGCGACTCTCATCGTCGACAGAGAAAGCTTTTGGCTCCAGCGTTTCGCAAAAAGCATATCGCATCCTACGCCGAAGCTATGGTGGACTACAGTGAGCGTATGGCTGCCGAATGGAAGCCCGGTGAGACGGTAGATATCGCCCAAGAGATGATGCGTTTGACGTTGGGGATTGTCTCCAAAACCCTCTTTGACGCTGACGTGGATGACGATGCGGCGGACATTGGTGAGGCGTTGACGCAGCTGCTGGAGTACTTTCCCAAACTCGTGAGTCCGCTGGCTCCTCTGCGTATCAGTCTTCCTACACCAGGCCGTAAGAGGCTCTTTGATAACTTGCAGAGAATTGACGATACAGTGCTCCGGATCATCCAAGAGCACCGTGAAGACCCTGACAAACATGGTTCGCTGTTGTCACTTTTGCTTCAAGTCAGGCACGAAGACGACGGTAGCGGAATGTCCGACAAACAAATCCGTGACGAAGCGATAACTCTCTTTCTGGCGGGCCATGAAACCACAGCCAATGCGTTGGCCTGGACATGGTACATGCTGGGGAAACACCCCGAAGAATGGGACCGAATGGCTCGCGAGGTGGACGACGTCTGGGAGCAAGATCTAACTCCCTACGAGAAGTTTCAGAAGCTATCGTACACCCGACATATCTTTGCAGAGACCCTTCGACTGTTTCCTCCAGCACATACGATTGGAAGAAAGTCGTTGGAGTCTTTCTCTCTAGGGTCTCATGAAATCCCAGGAGGCTCGATGGTACTCATGAGTCCCTTTGTGGTGCATCGCGACCCAAGATATTGGGATGACCCCAATACCTTTCGTCCTTCTCGCTGGGAGGACGGAAGCACAGACAACCTGCCTAAGTTTGCTTATTTCCCATTTGGGGGAGGGGCACGGGTTTGTATCGGTGAGCACTTTGCTTGGATGGAGGGGGTTTTGGTTCTGGCGACGTTGGCGCGTCAGTGGCGACCGGCTTTGATTCCCGGTCAAGACGTTCAACACCAAGCGCTGATCACTCTGCGGCCCAAGGATGGGGTATGGGTTACCTTGGAGCCCCGGAACAACACAGGGAAAGACTCGTAGGATTTAGTTTCCTCCCTGTCGGCCTCCGCCTGAACGGCCTCCACCTGAACGGCCTCCACCTGAACGGCCTCCACCTGAACGGCCGGGGTTGCCACCCGAGCGTCCAGGACCACCACCCGAGCGTCCTGCGTTGTTTCGGCCTCGTGACCGATTGTCGTTGGAACGGGAAGGTCTTCCATCGCCTGAACGTGAGGGTCTTCCATCGCCAGAACGAGAAGGTCTTCCTTCGCCAGAACGAGAAGGTCTTCCTTCGCCAGAACGAGAAGGTCTTCCTTCACCTGAACGTGAACCCTCCGACTGACGACCGCGGGAGTCTCGGGAGTCGTTTCCTCCACGTCGATCGCGGTTGCCGCCACGGTTGTCGCGGTTGCCGTCTCGGTTGCCTCCATCTTGTCTGTTTCTTCCACCGCCTTGCCGATTGCCACCACGGTTGTCGCGATTGCCGCCACGGTTGTCGCGATTGCCACCACGGTTGTCGCGGTTGCCGCCTCGGTTGTCTCGGTTGCCGCCCTGAGGTCTTCCTTGGGAAGATGGGGGGGGCTGACGTTGCTCAAAGTGGGGGAGCTGCTCTTCAAGTGCTGCAAAGAAGGTAGGATGGGTCGGTTTGTAGTTTTCCAGGTTGGATTGGTACCGATCCAGGCGAAGCAAGAACCCTTCCAGCGCGGCTCGTGTGAGCTTCGGGTGGTACTCTCCGAAGCCCATGTGCTCGACATGTTGGGCGTTTGACCAGGCTGCAAAGTCCCCTTCACGTGGCACCACGAGGAGAGGTTTCTTGAGGGCGATGGCTTCTGCGATTGCGCTCCCGGCTCCGTTGGAGAGAACCGCTTTGCAGGTTTGGATATCCATGGCCCAGGTGTCGGGATCGTCGACGCGGTAGGTGATGCCAGGCTCGGAAGGGGGTAGCTTGGACTGGAGCTCCCTCTCGTTGAGTTCTTCGGGGAGCTTGCCTTTGCGACGTCGTATAATCTTCCGCTCGGAGTGGACTGCGATGGGATTCACCGCGTCTTTCTTCTCCTTGTCTTTGCTTTCTGTGGTTTCTTGAGGAGGTGGGACCCGGAACTCCGCTTCTTCGGCCGCGCTCTCTTCTTCGGCTTTGGCTTTTTCAAACGCCTCGATGTCTTCTTCGTTGATGATACTTTCTGTGAGCATCTCTTCCGAGACCGCAAGCTCTCGTTCGAACAGCACGTGGTCGCGTTGCTCTCGTTGCTTGTCCAGCTTGAGGTAGGCAATCAAAGGTTGCTCTGCCGAACGGAACTCTTTCAGTTGAGGGAGCATCTCCGGCCCAATCAGAGCGAGCATCTCGGAGCCGTAGGATGGCTCTCCTTGGAGGACGTCATCACGCACAATGGGCTGTGTGAGGGAGACATCTTGGGCTCGAATGTTGGCATTGACAAAGGTCGGAAGGAGATGCCGCTGTGCCCGGAACTGTCGCTGCTTCAGCTTTTTTTTGAGCGCCATAAAGCGATCGAAGGGTCCAGGTGGAATGGTGATGGAGAACCTTGCAAACAGGTACATGTACTCCGGATCGATCGACACAACAGGGACTCGAACTCGATTCGCGATGTGAGTCGCAAAAGGCTCTCCGTCCCACAGCATCACGTGAGGCTGGAATTTCTCCAGGGGTTCTTGGAGTGGGCGGTTCAGCTCCCACAACAACCGCCCATAATCCTCGTCGCTTTCTGAAGCGTCCGGATACTTCAGGGAATAGCTGTTCTCAGGATAGTCGTCCTGGAACGGAGCAAAGCCGCTGCCTGAGCCAAGCAGGAAGAGTGAGTGTTGGGTGGTCGAAAAGTGACGGAGTAGTTCCCACAGGCGGGAGACTCGATCGCTATTATTCAGGGCACTGGCAATAAGAATGTTCATGATTTCATCGGGCGTTCAACATTAACGTTGACGTGGTTTAAGAGTGCTGCGCAAGGCCTCACTCGTCAGGTGCAAGGTAAAGAGAGTGGCTTTTTTCTGTCGTAGACGTAGAAGCTTGGAGAATACAATCATCCGAAAGCCTGGGAGAAGGTATCGTGTATCAAACGGGCGCTGTAGGGTTTTTCCTGGGAGTCCAAAGATTCGCTCTCGCCAGCTGGGGGAGGCGATGTTTTCAGGGTCAAACAGAGGTTGGTTGTCGGGGTGCAATTTCTTGCTGTAGCTCGAAAACACATCGATCTGCCGTATCCGAACACCCTTTTGGTTGGGAGCCTTGAACACAATCAGCCGCAAAACCAGCGTACCTTTGGCGTCCGTCCAGAGGTACCGGTTCTGCCGTCCTTTGATGGCAGAAGGAGGACCCCACAGCTTTTTGGCGCGTTCCACTGTGTCCAACAAACGAACGCCTCGTACAGAGAGTTTGTGGGATGGTGTGGAGCGGAGTTTGTGTAGGATTCTGTTGGAAGCCAGATCGTAGGCGGGGTCAGCGCCGGCCAATTGCTTTCTGTTGAGAAGCTGTCGGCCACTGCAACCTGAGCCTAATGTTAGGAGAAGGACAAGGGCGCCAAGAAAGACATGAGGTTGGTACACGTTGCTCTGCTCGTCGTTCCGCGGGTCAGTTAGCACCCGCCGGGGCCGACTCCCTTATTTCGTGATCTGGGCAAGGAAGATGGAAACAAACACTTTCTTGCCGGCTTCAATCGTGGCTGCTGTGCAACCAATGGCGACCGGGTTTTTGTCGTCCGTGTTGTCTTTCCCAAAGCCTGCTACCACAAACAACTTCTTGCCCAAGGAGAGTTCCTTGAACGTGGCCGTTCCCTTTTCGTTGTCGATTGTGACGTCCTGTCTTTGTTCTGACACAAACTGGGTCGCGTCAAACGAAGCGCCATCCTTGGTGGTGTTTTCCAGCAGGCTTAAGCAGGTCACAGCGTTTCCGTTTTTCAACTTCTCGCCAATGACCCACATCTTAAACGACTCGGCTTGGTTTAAGGTCTTCTGGTCGATCTTGAGAACAATGCCTTCTTGGGGTGTTGGGTTTCCACAGCCAGCAAGCAAAAACACGGTCGAACAGAGCAAGAGAGTTCGAGCAAGGAACGACATGTGCCGTTGGATTCGCATGATTGGAGTCTCCTTCAGGTTCATTCCGGCACCTAGCGTACGATGGTGATGATGGCCTCACCCGTGGTCGGGGTCGGAGGCGGTTGGTTCAAGATGATAGGGACTACAATGGCTGTGGCGACACCGGCTACAGCAACCCCTGTTAGCGTCCAAAACCACCATGTCTTGTAGAACGGTGTGGCTACAACTTTGGGGCCTTCCTTTTTGGTCTCCACATAAATGCGCTTCACTTTGACAGGTTTGTTCACAGATCCCAACGAGGCGATCTTCTTGTTGTTCTTGTCAAACGCGACCACGTAGAACTCGAAGTAGTATGCCTGTCCCTTCTCTTGTGTGGCAAACAGCAAACTGGGTACAGAATACGAGTAGTAGCGTTCGATGCTGGGCTGCTTCCCTTTTACCCGATTCTTGGGCTTGGTTTCCTTTTCATCATCGTCTTTGCTGTCATCGTCCTTTTTGTTGTCATCCTTTTCGTCTTCGTCTTTGCTGTCATCATCTTTACGAGCCGCTGGCTTCGCAGCAGGTGCCGGTCGAGCGGCTGGGGCAGTGCGCACAGCAGGTGCCGGACGAGCAGCAGGAGCAGGACGAGCAGCGGGAGCCGGACGAGCAGCAGGAGCTGGACGAACAGCAGGGGCTTGACGGACGACAGGGGCCGGACGAACAGCGGGAGCTGGGCGAACAACAGGAGCCACCGGAGAAGTTTGTTGAGGAGGCTGCGTTTCATTCAAGTTCCGCCGGAAGTAGCGAGGAGCGTTTTCCAGTCGGTAATACAACGTCAGCCGGGCGACACGTCGGAGGCCATCGCGGACTTTGAGTTTGACCACCAGCTTTTGGTTGGTGGGCATTTCTTCAGGGGTCAGGCTAACGATCTTTACATCGCGCTGGGCCTTGTAATACGTTAAGACGTTGTTGAAGAAACGTACAAACTTCGGTGGGTTGAGGACGTTGTTGATGCGGAACTTGGGATCGAGGCGTAACAACTCCAAAAAGTACTGTTGCGCTTTTCCAGGTCTCTTGAGGATGACGTTGATGAATCCCAGGTATTTGTACGCCTGGATGCGGTCTTGCAAGGTGCTTCTTGCGTAGCCGTTCACCTTCAAGAACGCAGAGGTGGCTTCTTCAAACTTCTGGTCGTTGTAGAACGCCAGTCCGCGTTGAATGTAGGGATTGGTAGAGAAACCACTCTGAGCAAACGTGGGGGTTGGCGCGGAGAGGAACACACTACAGGCCAAGACCAACAGGAACAATACACAACTTTCGCGTCTCATGAACCAAACCTCTCAAACCAAGCGTGTGGTGCCATCCTTGGACCAGGCACAACGTATGTGCCCGCGAAAGACACTTCAGCACCACACTAGAAGAGTCCATGGTCAGAAGTCAAGAAAAGGATATACGTGGGTATTCAAACTCCTTGGGTTTTCGGGCAAATCATCCGAAGTCCTGGTGGGGACCTTTGGGAACGATGGGAAAGGTCTTGGCATCGCAGAACCGACCCCCTATACTGTTCAAAGTGGAAAGTAGCATCTTGGTTTGCTTGTTCTTCTTTTGTCTTTTTGTTCATTGGACTCCGCTCTCATGTCCCAGCGCCGCGCCATACGACCCATGTTTCTTTGCCTCGTGGGGGTGATGCTGACGTTTGTCTTGGGGACAGGTTGCTTCGATCCCTACAAAATTATTGAACAAGAAACGCTTCGGCTTCCTATCACGCGTCTTGATGCGAAGATACGTTGCCTTGTCATTGAGATTGTGGAGTGCGATGGAAACAACAGCAAAGAGTTGTTTCGGTTGGCTCGGACCATCGAGACTCCTTTTGGCAGTGAGACGTTCTTGTTGCCTCGTACCTTCTTGAACAAAGAAGTGGATCTGTCGGTGTACGGATTTCCTACGACATCGGCTTGTGACGCTCGTTCAGACAAGTCTGGGTCTCTTTCGGAGAAGCAAGGGACGGAGATTCAGCACTTCCGACAACGAGTCTCCCTGTCTCCACAAAAGGGTTTGCTCGCCGAGGTTGCGTTAGAGAGTGGAGAACTCCAAGCTCTCTACAACTATTGTCAAAAACCTGTAGAGCCGCCCTCGCCGCCGGACCTTGAGCCACCTGCAGTGGTCTCTGTGAACACAGGGGCGGCGACAGGTTCGCTTCCTTCTCGTTACCAGTCTCCAACGTCGGCCTCGAACAAGCCTCTGACCGATCTTCCTTCTCTGCTGTCGCTGAACGATGAGCTGGGAGATCCCGGCAACATCATTCAAAGCAGCATTCTCACGAACCCCGTGCAGGCGATGGTGGCGCAGGGACACTGGCTGGCTGTGATTGGCAAGAACACGCCGTTTGTTCATGTTCTAGATCTTCGTACCGGCGAGGGGATACGTTCGTATGAAATTCTTCCCGATGCTTGCAATCCCATTGGCCTTGATGTGCAGGGTGATATCTTGGCGATTGTTTGCAGCGGTGGCTTGTACCAACGAGTGATGTGGCGCTCCCTCGACCCACGCGCGATGGAGTACCCTCGCAACACAGAAGATCCACCTGAGCTGTACTCCTTCTCCGAAGTCGAAGCAGGTGGAAGCAACCCGATCGACATCAAAGTGACAGGGAACTGGACCTTTGTTCTCACCTGCGGCGAACGCGACAACGAACACTGCAAAGAGCCGGCTTTGTACGGATACGACTTGCACAAACCTGCTGACACACAGGGCGCGCAAATCCAGGTGAAGCTTCAAGAGAAAAGCATCGAAAAACCTGTCGCTCTTGCTGTGGCTGGGGACATGGTGTTTGTTGCAGACAGCAACAATGCAGGCAACGTGCATCAGTTTAAGTTTCAGGGAGAGAATCGCCTGGAACACTGTCCGCTGGTGATGAATTTGCCAACGTCGTTGCTCCGCGTAAACCGACGGTATGTGGCTACTGCTGGAGCGAACTTGAGCAACGAATGGCTGCTCAAAGTAACGTTCCCCGGAAATTGCAACACGACGCAAGGCTTTAGCACGTTTCGTTTGGAGCAACAGCCATCGGATATGGTGCTGCTCTCTCACTCCGTTCTCTTGTTGTACAAAGGCTCTTTGTTAAATGGGGGCAAGGCCTTTGTTCAGGTTATTGATCTGCGAACACGTTCGTCACAAACCTTGCCCTTGGCAGCAGAGGACGCCTGGGATTCGATCGTGACTACAGGAGAGCGGCTGGTTCTCGCGTCGAGCCAACACCGTCGCTTGAAGGTGATAGAACTTTCCAAGCGCAAAGGCTTGGTGCAGTGGCGGGCGGGCGCTGGAACGGGAAAAATGTTCTTGGTCGGCTCGGATATTTGGGTCTTTGACCCACTCGCCCAACGAATTCGATGGCTGAAGGATGTCAGCCCTCCGACTCCTTCGGCTTCCAAGAACGAAAAAGAGAAGCTCTCCCAACCGTATGTTGCCCAGTCGATCTCCCTTGAGCATGCTGGCGAATCAAGCTGGATGACCACGTACCAGGCCACCTCAGGAAGCTCAACCTCTTCGTTTGTGATGTACGCAGGTGCTGGCAACCAACAGAACACCTTGTTCATTAAGACCTTATCGCCCAACGACGGTAGTGAGGCGCATCAACTGCAGATCTCCCAATACTTCTTGTCCCTTCCCATCCAGGGAGGGCGTGTGGTGGGAGACACGCTGTATTTGTTGCTGTGGAGGAATTCCATCAACGCGTCGCCTTACCTTGCGACAGTCTCGTTGAACCCCAAAGCTCCATCGGCAAAGGAACTTGTTGTCGATCTGGAGTCCAGCATTGTTTTGAAGAAGTTCCAAAACTCCGACTGGAAGCCTGTGGACATTCTGCCTCATGGTGCTCGTCGTTTTGTGGTGGCGGACAGCTCCAATTATCTCTTCCTGGTGGATCGGGAACAGACCGATCTGCGACCCGTGGCGAATGTGGCACCGATTCAACTGAGTGGTCCGTTCTCCCAGATGGTTCGTGTGAAAGAGCAGCTTGCTGTGGCTCATCGTATCTTAACAGGTCGTGGGGGCAGCCAGGTGCAGATGATTCGGCTGGCGGACTTCTCCAAAGGCTCCACGCTTCCTGCTTATGACGACAGCTCCTTGTCGTCCATGCACGTGTTCAACAACCTGCTGTTGGTGGGCGATGCCAAAAATGACGTTGTGATGGTGTGCGATCCTGAGAAAAATACCTCTTGCACTCCCATTCGGGTGGGCTGCGAACCCACGTCCTTAACTGTAGTCGGAAGTACGGTGGATACCGCCCGGTTGATCTCTGCCAACGCTTGTGACGGGACCTTATCATTCAGCCCTATCGCCAGCTTTGTTCCGTAGAGCATTTGTATCTTGGGGTTGTTGAGAGAAGGAGTGGGAAGAAGGGGTCGGAATGGGAGGAAAGGCTCTTAGGGTTTCTCGGGAACGGTGGGTTCTTTGCAGGCGTCGCCTTCGCAAGTGATGTCTTCGACGGCTTCCCCTTCGGCAAACTTGTACAACCAATCCATGAACTTCACGCCTTTGACGGTGACATCATAGAAGCGGTTTTCCACAAGGATGCAGTGCTTCTTGCCGGACGCGATGTAGCTTCGGAAGTTGGGAGTGTCTTTGTGGATCTTCTCCATCATTTTGCGCATTTGCGCGCCCCATTCGTCAGCGTTACCGCCGCCCATGGCGTTGAAGTAGAAGGTCTGGTTCTCATCAAACGCGGTGTTGTATTGAGCGAACAGGTGGTTTTTGTAGAAGCCTGCGATGTTGATGTAAAGGTAGCTTAGATCATGGTCGGTGATCTTGTGCTTGGAGGGGTCAAACGCAGGAATCCACTCGGGCATCGCGGCTTCCGCTTTCCAGGAGGGGAAGCTGTCTTTGAGGAAGGTGTCGGTGATGACGCCCGCGCCACAGTCGCCCATTTGTCGGATCTGTGAGTCTGGATATTGCTTGGCAACATGGGCAGACCAAAGGATGGAACCGTAAGCTCCGGCGCTGCAGCCTGTGACCAAGATCTTCTCAGGCTTGCTGAAGCGTTTGTAGATCCAGTCCAACACAAAGCGCGCATTGACTGCACCCTTGTGGTTGATCTTGAAGGGCTCGCCGGTTTTCGGAGTGTAGGTCACGACGTTGTTGCCCCAGTGAATGTCACCGGTGCAGTAGGGAATGGCGATGTGGTACCAATCTTTGAAGGGGTTGTCTTCCCGCTCAAAGTCGTACAGACCTTTCTTGTAGCCTTCACCAGCGAGGAAGGCCTTGCGCAAGGGCTCCACAGAGTCGCTGAAGATGGCGTCGGCCAGTGAACAAGAGCGAGCGTCCCAACAAGCACCGCCACCGATGAAGTCGATGATGACTTTGTTGACTTTCCCCTTGCGAACAAAGAAGGAGAACTTGTCGCCGCGTGAACAAATGGTGCCTTCTCCGCCATCGATCATATTCCAACCGTCTGTGATGTCGGTGGGTAAGGTCGGGCCCGAGCTGCTGTTGTTGTTGTTCTCGTTGGTGTTTTCGTTGTTGTTGCTGTTGCTGTTGGTTGAGTTGCTGTTGCTGTTTCCATTGCTGTTGGTTGTGTTGCTGTTCCCGTTGTTGTTATTGGTGTCTGTGGGGCTTCCACAGCCGGTCAGCAACCAAGCGACGCTCATACACAAGATTAACCATGTTCGATACGTGCGATACATCCATCACTCCTGTTGATCTCTTTGCCTCCAAGAAAGCTCTTCTATGTGTCAGGAGTGTAACATGTTTCCGAGGTAAGGCAAGTTGCGGTGGGGGGAAGAATCAGTGGCTGAGTGGGGAAGCCTTCTGCTTTTCGGTGGAATTACAGGAAGGGCAAACGCGAACCTCTTTCACGATCTCCCAACCCTGTGGATTCGTGTCGTGGGATTGTTCTCGCGCTCTCCTTTCTTTTTGGAGCTTGTCATCCGCGCGTGGGTCGTTCTCGTTGTGGACGCAAGATTGATACACTTCCGTCCAGGAGTAGGTACGTGGTCGGGTTTCAACAACAAGGTTGGTGCTTGGAATTCCTGGACCTATCATTTGAAAACAGAGTTGACATCGATACATAGTGGCTTGGTGGGGCTTGCTTTGGGTGCCCGTTTGGTTTGAACCGGGAATGGAAAGCAGAGGCCGATTGTCAGATGTGTCGACGCATCTGAAGATTGCGGGCCCGATGAATAGCATGCTTGGGTCTCACCCCTAATGAATGTTCACACCCACAGAGTCCTTTGCAGTCTTCGTTGCGCTTGGGAAGAGCTTTGGCTATGGTGTGCCCAAGTTCAAAGGGTGCTTCGTGGAGCAAGCTGTCGTATTGCGATGATAAGCTGTGGAGAAGGAAAGGCATTTGGATGAGTGAAAGAGTCGAACAATGTCCTCAATGTCGTTGGGATGCGACTTCCCAATCGGAAGAGGTGGTGTTTTGTCCCCGATGTCGCTTTCCTCTGCATCGTTTGGTGGGGAAATACACGCTGGAGCGGAAGCTTGCAGAAGGTGGCTTTGGTGTCGTCTACCGTGCCCATGCCAATGATGAATCTGACAAAGTCGCCGTGAAACTGTATCACTCGGCCATCTTTGATGTGGAGGGAATGAGCGACTTCTTTCTGCGCGAAATGCGGACGGTGGCTCACTTGTCTGAGCGTAGCTCTCACATTCTTAAGACGTACAAGGATGTGGGATACGACTCTGAGCTTGGTTACTTTGTCGTCATGGAGCTGTTGGAGGGGCTCTCCCTGGAGCAATGGTTGTTTCGACAAGGACGAACCTCACTTGTGGAGGTCTTGGGTATCTTTCGTCAGCTTTGTCTGGCGATGCGAGCAGCCCATGCTGCAGGTGTGGTTCATCGCGATCTCAAGCCTTCCAATCTCTTCTTGGTGAATCGAGATGGGGAGGAGCGCTTTGTCAAAGTGATTGACTTTGGCACCGTCAAGCTTCTTTCGCAAACGGAGGAAGCTCAACTCACCCAAGGCCTTATGGGGACGCCGGCTTACATGGCGCCTGAGCAATGCATCAAGGAAGGTGTCGATGCTCGCACCGACATCTACACCATGGGTGTGC
The DNA here is from genome assembly GCA_006226375.1 of Deltaproteobacteria bacterium. Classification (GTDB taxonomy): domain Bacteria; phylum Myxococcota_C; class UBA6777; order UBA6777; family UBA6777; genus M3003. The sequence continues at coordinate 16,304 of SBHC01000045.1, forward strand.
TGCTCTATGAAATGCTGACAGGGACGCCACCGTTCCAGGCCGAGCCCAGCGAGTTTTTGTCTCTTGTGGAAGCCCATGTCACCCGACCGGCTCCGTCCCTACGAGAACGAAAGCCGACGTACGACTTTTCTGAAACCCTGGACCACGCTGTGTTGCGTGCTTTGTCCAAGTTTCCTTCCGAGCGATATTCTTCAGTAGACGCCTTCTGGGACGCGTTGGTGCAGGCTGTTCCTGAGCTTGCTTTGGAGCCGTTGCCTCCTTTGCAGTCTGAGGAACCCCGTCTATCCAATGACAGAGTCGAACCCGACGCCGCTGTTGACGCTGCGTTGGATGCAAAGCTTGCGGAGGCGTCGGAGTCCTTCTCGTTGGACGTGGCTCATGATTACGGTTGGGGCAAGATTGTTCTTGCCGACTCCGGTCCTGTGCTTGCGACTGACGGTGTCACTGGAAATGTACCTTTGCCCTCAGGGGCTTTGTTGGGAGGAACGATGCACGAACAAGAACCACGGGAAGGCGAAGATGGAGAGGAGCAGGCTCCTGTGATGATGCCGTCCCTCATTGAGCGAGTCGAGAAGAAGCCTCTGACGGGACGCCGACGCGGAATGTTTATGCTTGTGGGCTCGATCATCATCCTTGCTTTGATGTGGTTGCTGACCGAATGGACGACGCCTCCTGTTCCTTCTCCGTCCCAACCTTCTTCCTCCCGCAAGACAGCTCCTCGATAAACTCTTTTTTGTTTTGATTCTTTTGTTTCCTACTTATTGCAGATTCTTGTCCTCCGTTGTATCCTGACAACCGAAGAACATCCTTGCATTCCTGGTCTGTTGCTGCATCCATAGGTGTGGAGCGCTGCGCTTGTCGGTTTTTGTGTTGCTGGGTGTCCATGTTCTCGGTTTCAAGGGAGGCAATGTGTTGCGTAGCATTGTGTGGGTTGCGTTGGTTGCTATGGTGATTGTGGCTGCAGGAGCCTTGTGGGGAAGCTGTTCTCCATCCAACACCCCTGCAGATGCAGGCCTTTCTGACGAGAAGCATCATGAACCAGGGTCGCATGAGGTACCTTCTACTGCCGAGTCTGTTCGTGAACAGGTTCCAGAGTCGGTGAGTCCTGAACCATCGCCGGAGGAGACGAAACCTCCGGCGGTATGCAAGACGCCCAAGCCTTTGGGAGCGGGTCCTTTCTTCAAGGATATCACCGAGAGCATGGGGTTGGGGGCGAACGGCTTGCCTGCGTATGGCAATCGTCTCTCTTCCGCGGACCTGGACGGAGATGGTTACCCCGATCTTTTGGTGCATGGTACAGGTTCACACACACGGGATGATCTTAAGGCCAATCCTCCCAAGCGATACCGGTGGGTGTTGATGAACCGACCTCACCCGAAGGAGCCTGGCCGACGAATCTTTGTGGATGCAACCGAAGCCAGCGGCTACTTGAGCGTCGATCGTGGGCAAAGTGGTGGACGTGTGAGTCACTTTGCGATCTTTGCAGACGTCAACAATGACGGTCATGTCGATATCTTCAGCGCAGTGAACGGTGACCCCACAAAACCAACGGAAGATTCTGGCGACCGAAGCCGCGTCCTCTTGGGCGACGGAAAGGGGACCTTTAAGTTGGCCCCACCTTCGGATGTATCGAAGTTTCTAAACAATGAGATCTGGCCGACCTCAGCCGCAACGTTTTTGGATTACAACAAAGACGGTTTGATTGATGTGTTTGTGGGCTTTTGGTACGCCAAGTACGGGACCTCCTACGAAGGGCTGCAAGATCGATTGTACCAGGGCGATGGAGCAGGAGGCTTTGCAGATCAAACCAAGGCGGCCAAGTTAACGACAGTTTCTTTTGCCCAGGGGTACAAAACCGGAACCAACCACAAGCCCACGTTTGGCGTGACTTCATGTGACGTCAACAACGATGGCTGGTCGGACTTGATCGTGAGTTCGTATGGCCGCCAGTACAACATGCTGTACCTCAACGAAAAAGGGACCTTCCGAGAGATTGGGAAGGAGAGCAACGTTGCAGGCGATGGGAACAAAAACATCAACGACAACGAGTTCTACAAGTGTTACTGCAAAGCCAGCAAACAGTGTCCCTTGGGAGTTCCTTCGCCTCGGGTGAGTTGTCCTTCGCGGGCGCCTTGGAACCCTGGCATTGATGACCATCCTTTCCGGATGAATGGAAACACCTTTACCACCGTATGTGGCGACATCAACAACGATGGCAAGATGGATTTGTACCACACGGAGATTCGGCATTGGCACATCGGTCAGTCTTCGGATCCCACACAGCTGCTCTTAAATTTGGCGGGGGCTGGGGATGTGACCTTTAAGCGTCTTTCGCCGAAGGAGACAGGGATGGAACGGCCCAAACCGTCGAACTGGAACCAGGGCGATATCACGGCAGGCTTCTTTGACTTTGACAACGACGGGAAGCCAGATATCTACCTGTCCAACTCGGATTATCCCGATACACAGGGACATTTGTTCCGACAAACTCCTTTCTCAACAAAAGAATTGCCTTTGTTCCGAGATATTGCGAAAATGGCCGGTGTTGCACATCCACGTTCGTCCGGGTTGGTGTTGACCGATGTGGACGGTGACGGTGATATCGACCTTATCGTGGGCTCCAGTCTGATGCGTTGCAAAGCGGCGGAAGGTTGCCCTTGGAAGAAAGCCGAAGTTCACGTGTACGAAAATCTGGTAGGCCAAGATGCCAACTGGATTAAGATACGTTTGCGAGGCAAAGGTAAGGGCGGCGCCAACCGGCTTGGGATAGGCGCACGAATTCGGGTCAAGGCTGGTGAGCTGGTTCAGGTCCGAGAGATCTCTGGAGGATACGGTCACTTTGGGCTTCATCACGGCTTGTACGCTCACTTTGGTTTGGGCAGTCAATGCTCCATTGATTCCATTGAGGTGACTTGGCCCAACCGTGAAGGGACGACCCAAACGTTCACCAAGGTGCAGGCCAACACCACCATCGTTCTGGAAGAAGGCAACGACAACGTCACGTATCTGCAGCCCCAAGCGTCTTCCAATCCCTAAAGAGCATCCAGTGTTCGTTGGATGCGCACGTTTCAAAATCATCTGGTTGAAGGTTTCCATGTTTGTACCAAGTGAAGCAGCCCAGCAAGAAGAGGTGAGTGATGGGTGAATTTTCTTTGATCACATTAGGAGTGGGCGACGCGTTTTCTGCGCTGTACTACTCCTCAACTTTGGTCTTGGAAGCCGAAGGGTCACGCTTGTTGCTGGATTGTCCCCATCCTATCCGCAAAATTCTGCGTGAAGCGGGTCAGTCTATCGGTACTCCTTTGGATCTTGATACCATCGACGGGATCTTGCTCACCCACCTCCACGCGGACCATGTCTCGGGTTTGGAAGGCTATTCGTACTACGTCCACTACATCTTGAAGCAGCAGCCCAAGCCGCTTGTGGCTCACCCGGATGTGTTGGAGTACTTGTGGACTGGGCATTTGCTGGCCAGCATGGGTTACCCCAAGCGTGAAGATGCAGCCGAGCGCTCTCTCAACGACTTCTTTGACGTGAAGACTTTGCCTGAAGGAGAGTCCGTTCAGGTGGGACCTTTTACGGTGGAGTGTCACCTGACGGATCATGTCATCCCGACCACGGCGTTCCGCGTGACAGCTTGTGGTCGAACTCTTGGGTACAGCGCTGATACAGCCTATGTTCCCGAACTGATCGATTGGTTGGCTGCGTCAGATATGATTGTTCATGAGACCAACTACGGTGTCCCTCACACCCCTTACGAAAAGCTCGCTGCGTTGCCTGCTGAGCTGCGCGAGAAGATGCGTTTGATCCATTACCCTGACGACTTTAACCACGCCGAGAGCGTGATTGAGCCTCTTGTTCAGGGACAACGCTACGTCATCTAATCCTTATCATCCCAACATTCTGTGGTCGATAACCTTGTAGCCGCTGGCTTTGTAGAGTCCAACAGCGCTTGGGTTGGCGGCGGTGACGTGGACTTCTCGCATGATCACGCCTTTGTCGTGCATCCAGTCGTGCGCGATGCGAAGCAGCCGTTGCCCCAGCTTTTGACCGCGGTGCTTCTCGTCGATGTAGATCCAGCCGATGCTTCCGGTGGGCACCTTCATGTAACGATCGCGTCCCAATTCCGCGAGGACGATTCCACACAAATCATCGTTGTTTCGGGCGACTGCCACCAGGGTGTTTTTGTTTTGGCGAGCGAGGAAGAGTTCGTTCCAATCCCGCTCTTCCAGGTCGTGGGTTGCGATGTGTTGCTTGATTTGCTCGCTGCTCCAGGGCGTTCCCAGCGCTTCACTCCACCACTGCAGATGCTCATGAAGGTAGCGTTGAAGCCAGTCGCGGACGATCGGCTCGTCGCTGGGCTTGAGATCGTCAAAGAGATAGCTTGTCATGGATGGGTTGGCTTCCTTTGTGGTTTGTGGGGTGTTGACACCTTCGTATGGGGGGGCCAACTTGGGGGATATTACGAATCACCCATGTGTTGAGGTCTGTCAGAAGGGCTTCCAGTCTGAATAGGAAAACCTTTCAAGAATAGGCTCGTTTCCCCCCGGTTTATGAGGTTTATGATGGTGACAGTGCTTAAGCCCAAACGTTCGGTCTATCTCAACTATCATTTTGGCGTGACGGCTGCAATCCTTGCGAGCGTGTTGGCGTTTGCGTTTTTGTTGTTCCGCTCGTTTTCCACAGAGGCCATCCCTTCGTGGGTTTGGGCTGTTGCTTCAGGTGTATCGTTTCTGCTGTTAATGTACCGCTGGGTGTTTTTGTCGCGATCCTTGGCGAAGACAGAGTATCACATCCACAACGATCGGATTGTGGTACGCGGTGGTGGGATCTTCTCTCAATTCGAGCAAGAACTCATCGCGCAAAATGTGACCCACGTCCAGATGAAGAAGCCCTTTCCTGAGTTCGCGTTGTGCCAAACCGGTCATGTGTATGTTCAGTCGGCTGGTGGTGCTGATGTCGAAGTCAATATGCGTTCGTTGGAGAACCCGGAGGAAGCCTACCAGACCATCTTGTCGTGGCTGAAACAAAATGGCTTCCATCTTGGGCAGGACAAGCTCATCCATGAAGCCGCTCCTGCCCGGCGAGGTGTGCTTCTTATGGTGGCGGGTGGTTCATTCGGAACTCTTGTCGGTGGCGGTATCTTCTTGGCAGGGATTCTGCAAGATGGCGCCAAGCAACCCCTGAAGATCTTGTGGGGATGGCCGGCATTTGTGTTGGTTGGCCTGTTGGTGGTTGGAGGGGTTGCGACGGCTGTCTTCTCGTACGGTTATCTCCTGCGACGCCGGTATCAATTGTATGAGAATGTTATCATCTCTGAAACCAACTTTTGGGTGAAAGAGGTGGCGTTGATTCCGACCCAGAACCTGTCCGACTCCGCGCTGACCCAAGGACTTGTTGCTCGCGTTTTGGGGCTGCATGATCTGCTGTTGAGCTGCCAGGGAAGCGGTCATGAGATCTCCTTCAAAACACTCGACAACGGCGCTTTGTGGAAGGAGAAGCTGGACCAACTGATGGAGAAGCGGGCGCAAGCCAATGTGCAGGCTCGCCAGGAAGCTAAAGTCCAGCAACAAGGTTGGGGACCCAAGTCACTCGCGAAAGATGTCGTGCGTGATGAGTCGTCCACTGCGGAGCTTTCCCTCCATCGCAAGCGGATGATGCTTCCTCCTACGATTGCCGTGATTCTGGGCTTTGTCTTGGTTGTGATAGGGTTTGCCTTGTTACCTCCTGAGAAGCTGAGTGAGAAACCCAAAATCGGTGACTTGCTGGCTTGGATACTGTTTGCAACGGGTGGATTGAGCATGTTCTTTGGTGGGCTCAACTGGGTGTATAGCTACATTTATGGAAAGGCCTACCAGTTTTCGATCAAAGCTTCGAGCTTTGCGTCATCGTTGCAGTTTGTGGTTCAACGCAAGGTTGAGTTTCAGACAGAGAAGGTCACGGCGGTGATTGTTCGTGAAGGCATCATCGATCGCTGGTTTGGGACATGTTCTGTTGAGTTCTGGTCCATCGGTGCGAGCGACCATTTGCGCTTTCGATTCATCCGCAAAGACGACGAACTTCTCCACATGATTCTTAACAAAGTAGGGATTCATCCTGAGCCAGAAGCCAAGCAGAGGGTTGTGGGTTCCAACGCCGATCCGTTGCGGATGATGCAGGTGGGCGGGCTCTTTTTTGGGCCGGTGCTGCTGTCCTCTCCGCTGCTGGCGATGTGGGTGCATTGGACCGCTGGAGTTGCAGCCTTGGCCGTTGTTGCTATGCCGATGGTTCTTTCCAAAGTGTATTACAACTTCCACCAGCTTACGTTGTTTGAGGATTATCTTTGGTTTCGCAAGGGCGTTGTCCAGCATGTCCACTACTATGTGCACTACAACGACGTGAAGTATGTGGCTTCCACCAAGTATCCGTTCAGCACATCAGGTACACTGCGATTTGAAATTACAGGTGAGCGAGTCATTAAGACAGACAACGGTGAGTTCAAAGTCAGCAACCGATTCTCTGTGCGGTTTGTGCCTGATGTTCGGTTCCAACATTTGGTGATGGATTTGTTGTTGGATGGACGCACGGATTGGGACAAACTTCCTCTCTCGACCACCCACCCCGACAGCTTCAAAGCGAGGGTTTTGTCGAGCACTGGGCCACAATTCTTCCAGGCCTTTGTCACAAGGGGAGCGGCTCTGTTTGTCTTGGATGCTCTGCTTGCGATTGGGCTTGTGGTCCTGTCGTTTCAGGATACAAAGACATTGCCCCAGCTTGCCTCGCTTCCCAGCGTGGGATGGATCACTTTGTTGGCAGTTAACGTGTTGGTTATCCTTTACTTGTTCATGTACGTCCGCTCCATTCGATACATCCTGGATGAGCAGAAAGTGACCATGGAATCTGGAATTCTGTTTCACAAACAGCTCGCCATTCATTTCCAGGACATGGACTTCATTGGAAAGAAGTTTGGCGTCGCTAACAAACTCTTTGGTACAGGGAACATCACCATCAACACCGTTGGTAGCAGCGCGACCGACCTTACCTTGAAGAACCTCTCCGATGTGGAAGCCTTCTATTCCATGTTGAAAGACCATTACCAAGGAAAACCCGTGGAGCCCGACACATAGGGCTCCCTCATCGTTACGTTCATTTGAACAAATTTATCCCTAGCCCCACAATTCATTGTGGGGTTTGTCACGAACGTTGCGGGGTCGTTAGCCCAGTGGGTGTCGGCGGAGTCGTAGCAGGCAGAGGGAGAGGATGCCGAACCATAGCCAGAAGGTGAAGGGTGGGGGGGTGTTGGTTTCGCAGCCACATCCGCCTGTGTTGGGGTTGGTACTGCTACAAAGGCCACGGACACAGATTTGGTTGGCGGGGCATTGTCCGTGGGTTTCGCATTTCCCGGTGTTGGTGCCTCCGTCAGAGGGAGGGTTGCTGGTTCCGCATTGGCAGGTTTCCCAACGTGACCCGTCTGTGGCACAGGATTGCGCGCCCTGGGTGTTGCCAGGGCAGAAACATTGCTGGGTAGAACCGGGTGTGCAGACCGGGGTGCCGTTGCATTGGCAGGTTTCGTAGCGGGTGCCGTCGTTGGCGCAGGTTTGCACGCCTTGCTGGTTGCCGGCGCATGCGCAAGCTTGGGTGGAGCCGGGAACGCAAGCCTGGTTGCCTCCTCCCTGACATTTCTCACAGGTACCCCATTGTCCGTTGCTGTCGCAGGTTTGGGTTCCCGTTTGGCCACCGGAGCAGGAGCAGGCTTGGGTGTCTCCGGCCTGACAACTTCCGCTGTCGCAGAGACAAGGATCCCAGCCTGAGCCGTCGTTGGCGCAGAATTGGGAGCCTTGTTTTCCGCCAGCGCAGTTACAGACTTGGGAGTCGCCGGCTTTGCAGGTTGTGCTGCTTCCACATTGGCAGGTGCCCCATTGTCCTCCGCTGCAGGTTTGGGTGCCGGATTGACCACCTGTACAGGAGCAGCTTTGTGTCTGACCGTCTTGGCACTGGGATGCTGTGCGTTGGCAGTAGCTTTGTTTGCAAACGTGGTTGGCAGGACAGTCGTTGTCTGTGGTGCAGGGGGTTACAAGGGTGCAGTGGCCCTGTACGCACTTTTCACCGGAGGCACAATCGGCGTCTTGGCTGCAGGCTTTGCCGGACGGGACACATTGTTGGTTGGTGCAGACTTCACCTGCAGAGCAATCGAAGTCACGGAAGCAAGAGCCAGCCTTTCCGCATTTCCCACCGAGGCAGCGGGGGTTCCCGGAAGGACAGTCGCTGTCGACCTGACACTCAGGCTGGCATTTTCCTTGTTTGCAGAGGAAGCCGCCGGTGCAGTCGGCGTCGCTTTGGCAGGCTGACGCTGCACAAAGACCAGAAGACGGCAGGCATTGTGCATTGGAGCCTGTGCCGTTGCAGGAGTAATCTTTGGGACACAGACCATCTGGGCTGCACAATTGAAGGCAATAGGTGGTGCTGTTGATGAGATCGCAGGTGGCACCGGAGCCGCAGTCGTTGGCTGTGCTGCAAGGCTTGCAGACGTTAGCGATGGGCTTGGATTCTTGAGCAACCACACATTTGTTGTTTTGGCAGAGGAGGTCGACGGAGTTGCAGTCCTGGTCGTTGGTGCATTGGTTTTGGGCGCTGCAGCCGGATGCTGGATACAAGAAGATGGCACCTGCGATATCGTCCGGGTGGAGAGAGCGACGGCTAATGTCACCGGAGAGGAAGGAGCCTCCTTCCATGCTGGAGCCTTTTACTTTGCTGGAGCTAAGACCCAGAATGTGACCGGCCACAACCATCGCTACATTTTCGAGATCCTGTCCATTTCCTCCAATGACCCAGTTGATCTGTGGGTTGAGCGCAACATCGAGATCGGTGAGGTTGCCATTTCGGTCAAACATGGTGCTGGTGCTAAACAGGATGCCTTTGCCGTACTGACTCTCAAAGTTCGGGGGGAACGAGATGACATTCCGGTTGTCGTCTCGTTTGCTGAATCGCTGAGAGATTCCTCGGTACACAAAGGTGGCTTTGGAGCATTTGATTGCCTGCCAGCGCGCGAACGCTCGCTTGAACACGGCTTCTACGTCTTGTTGAGAGATGCCTTTGATGCCACCAGGGTTGAGCTCCCATGCGATGGGCAACGCTTTCCAACGAAGCACCTTGTTGCTGGTGTCACGGTGGGGTTCGTAAGCATGGGTTGTGGTTGCAAAACCCAACAGCAACACAAGCAACGTCGCTGAAAGGCAAAGAAGAGAGGAGGGTGTTGCAAAAGAGATCGATCGGTTCATGGGATATCAATGCTCACGTCTAGGTCCATGACTTTGGGGCAAGGGAGTCCAGATGAAAAACCGTCAATGCAAGGTTGTTCTGTCTTGTCTCCCCAGGTCACAGACGCAAAGGTTCCTTCATCCTGGAATAGATGTTCGGCATGAACCATGAAAAGTTGCTTGAGGGCAGCTTGCCGTCAACGTGAGGTGAAGGCGAAGGAGGCGCTCGACTTGGCAGCAGTGGTCGGAGGTGCTGCGTTCAAACGTTGCCTGAACTTGGGAGCTTGCTTGCGATGAAGGATGTAGAAGATCGTGGCGCTTGTGCTGGCTGCCAGCGTCACGCCAAGGGACACCATCGCTGTGATGTAGAGGCTTTGTGAGGTTTGGACGAGCGAAGCATCCAGCTGCCCTGTACCCGACGACGCGTTGAGCTTTACCTGTGCGTCGTTGAAGTATTTGCGGGAGAGTCCATACGTAACACCCGTTGCGACAAGGCCGGTTGCTGCGATACCGAGTGAGGCATGGAACGCAGAGCGAAGCGCAGAAGGTTGTTGCTGTTGTGGTGTCTTGGGGTGGGTCAGCCAGGCCATGCCCTTGGAAGCAGACGCTAGATAGGTCAGCTGCATCATCTTTCTGGGTTGCAGCTTGTGTTGCTGTCCGCGGCGAAGCTGTAGGTTCTGTACCCGATAACTTTCAGGGCTGCGGTGGACAACAATGTACTCTCCTGGTGGCAGGCCAATCGAAACACGACGTCCTTTTCGCTTGTTGATCTCGGCGATAAGTTGGGTCCGATCGCGATTGAGGATGTAGTAGAGACCTTGTGTTGCAGGGACCAGTTGAAGCCGAGCGGACGCTCGCTGGAGGTGGGTCAAGATAAGGTGCCCGTGACCTCGGAGTTCGTTGCGAAAGCTTGGGTGCTGAACCCCACGTGACAAAAACACGGTGTGGGAGATGGTTCGTCGGTACACGTAGCTGTAAAGCTCTCGGAGACTTACCTGGTTGTCACGATCTTGGTCCGCGGCGCCACGAAGGCCAGAGAGAAGATAATGAGTGAAGATGGAGCCCCGGAGCTGGTCGAGTTCGTGGGAGTCCTCGCCGACTCCACTCGACGTAATCATGGCCATTCCTTCTGTCGTGGTGTGACGGATACGAGGGGGAAGGGGCATCTGACGGCGAATGCGTCGGGCTCCCTTGGTGCCACGAACTTGCAGAAGCTGACCGCTGCGGCAGGTGTCCAATACCGCCAGCCGAACGTGAGCCGAAGATGTTTTTAACCACTGGCGCAAGCGCTGGAATGAGAGCTTGGCACGACCCAGGTGCAGCGCTCGTCGATCGGCGTGTCCTGAGTAGTAGAACAACAGGGTAACTTTTTTGTCGGGTGAGCGTTGCCGAATTTGCTTGATCTTGCGCTCCAGGTTTTTCCAGGTTCGCTGAAGCGTGTGGATGTTCTTTTCCAGGAGCAAATAGGTGTTGCCCGGCGAAAATCCACCCAACTCTTTGAGGGTGCGATGCAGACGTCGGGCATCGCTGTGGGAGTAACGAAGGGGACGATCGGTTGTGTCTCCTTTGTTGTTCCCTACCAAGATCGCGAAGTGGACAGACTGGCTGTTGGTTGCAGCATGGGCCGACAAAGGTCCAAGGCTAGCGCTCACCACAAGACTGATACAAAAGGCTAAGAATCGCATGGGTCTTCCTGTTGCTGAACATACTTCTGCTCATCATCCTAAACGAGAAGCAGCGCAATTCTTGTGCAAAAAAAGATCCGACAAGCTTCCACGTACGAGTGTGTCGTACCAAAAACCGTGGACGTCATCCACCATTGTAAGGCGCAAAACACAACACATCAACTGTGGTTGTTTTTGGGGATACGTTGAGATGTATGGGGATAAGGAAGAGGGAAGGGAGCGAAGGGAGGTCTTACCAGCTGGACTTGGTCACACCGGGGATTTGACCGCGCAGAGCGTATTGACGGAAAGCAATACGGGACATGCCAAACTTGCGGAGGTAACCGTGGGAACGACCGGTCAGGTTGCAGCGGTTCTTGAGCCGAGTGGGGCTGGCGTTACGGGGCAAGTTGGAGAGCATGCGATACGCTTCGCGGCGATCTTCCATGCTGGTCTCGGGGTTCTTGATGGTTTCGATCAATCCGTCGCGCTTTTCTTTGTAACGGGCATTCAGCTTGGCACGCTTTTTCTCGCGAGCCACTTGGCTCTTTTTCGCCATGGGATTCTCCTTTAAGAATCAAGAGATAAGAAACGTTTTTATGGTCACTTTCCGATCTGAAAAGTTGAAAGTGCTTTTCCTAAGCCCGCCATTCATAAACCATTTGCCCCTTTCCTGTCAAGTCCAAATTCTCTACAATGCGGAAGCTACCTGGGATGTGTGGCGTTGCCGCCTGGGAGCGTTCTCCGGCCGATGATGGAACCGATGGGTGGAAAGCCGGTCTGTGGGTGAGGTCTCTTGCATTTTCGGGCAAACTGGTTATATCGAGTCTGGCCCAGCGCATCAGGTTTTTACTTTGATGCTCTTTTAAATGACTGGGTGTGCTGTGTAGACTGTCCTTTGCTGAAGTGGGGCGTTGAGTTTTATGAAGTTTGGAACATTGGCCCTGTTGTGCCTGTCCGTTTTGGCTCTAATCGTAGGGCCTATCGTGAGTTACGGCTTGCGGCGACGGCACTGGTTTTGGTCAGCATTGGACGGGTTTGTCTTGATTTCTGTGGGCGGCTTTGTGCTGCTTCACGTCTTGCCCCATTCGATTGAGAGCTTGGGCTGGTGGGCGTTGTTGATCGCTACGGTCGGCTTCTTTGCGCCAGTCTTACTCGGCAAACTGCACAGCGTCACCCAACGACGCGCCCAAAGCATTGCGCTCGCGTTGGCCTTGGTAGGGCTTGTGGTTCATGCCGCCTTGGATGGGATGGCGTTGGGGCTTCCTAACAAGTCATCCTCTGGGTTCTCTGCGCTGGCGTTGGCGGTGGTGGTTCATCGTTTGCCGATGGGCTTGGCGATCTGGATGTTGGTTCGATCCTTAATGGGGACGCGAGCGGCCATTGTTGTGCTGGGGCTTGTGATTGCCTCAACGTTGGGCGGGTTCTTCCTGGCTGGACAGCAAGCCTTGATGGGTGCCACATGGGTGGGAGCGTTGCAGGCTGCTGTGGCTGGGATGTTGCTCCATGTGCTCTTGCACCACCCCAACGATCCTGAGGACGAAGGTGTTCAAGTAAGAACTCCTCTGAAGTGGGCAGAGTTTCTTGGAGCCTTCGCGGGTCTTGCCATGGTTGGGCTGTTTTCTATGACCGAGTCGCACGATCCGGCTCACGCAGCTCATGCCGTGGACCATGCACACCACCTCTCTTCGTTTGGTCATAACTTCTTGCACTTGGCTCTAACCAGCGCTCCGGCGTTGTTGTTGGGCTACATCCTGGCGGGTTTGCTGCCGCTGCTGTTTCCTCGTTCGTCGATGAGTTGGTTGCGCAAAGGTTCCTCGATGGGGCAGGTCTCGCGCGGTGTTCTCTTTGGTTTGCCTCTGCCCATTTGTTCCTGCGGTGTTGTGCCTCTGTACCAAAGCTTGATCCGGAAAGGTGTTCCGACCACTGCCGCGATGGCCTTTTTGATTGCGACTCCCGAGTTGGGAGTGGAGTCGTTGATTCTTTCGGTACCTCTTTTGGGAGGTCAGTTGACGGGAGTTCGTTTGGCGAGCGCCTTTGTCGTGGCAATGTCTGTCGGTTGGTTGGTGGGGCGACAACTGCCCATGCCTGAGGCTGTGAAGGATGTCGAGCCAAGCCAAACCCAACAGACGTCATGGATGGACAAAGGGAAACGTGTCTACCGAACCGGGTTTGTTGAAATTCTCGATGACACCGCTCCCTGGATCCTGGCCGGTTTGGTGATCGCTGCTTTGGTGCAACCTGCTGCCTTGACCAAGATGCTGGCTTACTTGCCTTATGGAACCGATGTGGTGTTGTTCGCCGTGGTTGGGATTCCCATGTACGTTTGTGCTTCGGGAGCCACTCCTCTTGCGGCGGCGCTTATCTTTGCAGGCGTGTCTCCAGGCGCTGCCATCGCCTTTTTGTTGGCGGGTCCTGCCACCAATGTGACGACCTTTGGTGTGTTGTCACGGCTGCACAGCACCAAGATCGCTGCGTGGTTTGGAGCGACCGTCATTCTCTTCTCTGTGGGTCTCGGTTACCTCACCAATATGTTGTTGGGCGTAAAGTTTGCATCGCCCATGCAGGCTCACCACCATCACCATTCGACGTCCTGGTTGGAGTGGGGTAGCTTGGGGATCTTGGGCCTGGCGTTCCTTATGTCTGTGCTGCGTCAGGGAACGCACGGTTTCTTGTTGTCCATCTTCTCGTGGGGTTCCGGCGACAGCGATGAGCACGACCATGATCACAGTCATGAGCATGGTCACGAACACAGCCATGAACACGCTCATGACCACGAACCTTGCGAAACCAACAAAACCAGCTGCTGCTCCAAAGACCTGATCTAAGCCCCCCTTTTGCTTCCAATCTTCTGAATCATTCATCAAAGTATTGGGTGTAGTTTTCGATGCGTTGCTGGAGGCGGGCAGCGAGGAAAGGGCTTGCTGCGTGGAGTTTGTCCCAGATGAGCTGGGCTTCTACATGGTATTTGCGACGTTTGTGGTTCTTCCAATAGTTGGGAGGTGGGGCAAGGTTGGTGATGCGATCGGCGAGCTTTACCATCCAGACCTCTTTGGGTTGCTCCACGATCCGATGCAGACTGTCTTCCATTTGCTCTTGTTTGGTCGGCAGGTTCTTGTCTTTGGTTAAGGCGAGAACTCCATCCGCGATGGCAAGTCCAAATTCGCTGTGGACATCCTCGTAGGTGACGTCTGTGTCTTCGATCGTATCGTGGAGAAGCGCGCAGGCAATCGCGAGGTCTGCGTCGCAGGAGCCTGGTGTGTGGGCGAGGGCCGTCATGGTTTCCATCGTGACGAGGCTGAGGTGCATGACATAAGAAATGGGTGTTCCTGGAACTTTTTGCTCGCCGTGAGCGTAGGCCGCAAAGCGCATCGCTTTGTCGTAATTGGCCTGGGACCAGGGGGAAGCAAGGGAATGATGGGTCATGTTGTCTCTCCTTGTTGATCAAATTGTGGGATCTTCATGGGTTTCTCTTGATGGAAGCCAGCTCTCCTTGTATTCTGCTGAGCCAAATACAAGACTACATACATGAGCAACTTCCAGCGTTCGTGATGCGTTGTTGCCCACAACATAGGTAGAGAGGGAGAACAAATCCATGGAGAAGAGACAATCTCTTTTGCTGTGGGCCGGGCCTGTCTTGGGAGTCCTGGTCTGGGCGGTGTTGCGTTGGCAAGGTTTGTCACCGGCAGCTAGCTCAACGGCTGGTATCACCATGCTTTGTGCGTTCTGGTGGGTCACGGAACCTGTCCCTATCCCTGTGACTTCATTGATTCCATTTGCTGCCTTCCCTCTTACAGGTGTTCTCTCCCACCGTCAGGTCGCAACCGCCTACGGTCACACGCTGATCTTGCTTCTGATGGGCGGCTTTATCATCTCGATGGCCATGGAAAAAAGCGGTACTCACCGTCGCCTAGCGTTGAACATGGTGCGGCTGGTGGGAGGCGGCGGGCGTCGGCTTGTGCTTGGTTTTATGCTGGCCACCGCCATCCTCAGCATGTGGATCTCCAACACCGCCACCACGTTGATGTTGCTTCCAGTGGCCTTAGCTGTCATCGAAAAGTCAGAAGACCAGCGCATCGCAGTTCCCTTAATGTTGGGCATTGCTTATGCCGCAAGTATTGGTGGTTTGGGGACACCTGTTGGGACGCCACCCAACGTCATTTTTATGGGGGTGTACCAAAAAACCACCGGGAAAGAGATGAGCTTTCTGGCCTGGATGAAGATTGGGATCCCCGCTGTTTGTGTTCTGCTTCCTCTGGCTTGGCTGGTTCTGGTGCGTAACCTCAAAGACTCCAAACCTGTCGCCATTCCGGACCCAGGTCCGTGGCGTGCCGCGGAAGTTCGAGTCCTGCTTGTGTTTGGTCTGACTGCATTGGCCTGGATGACTCGGACCGCGCCGTTCGGTGGATGGAAAACCTGGCTTCAAATGCCAGGAGCGGGTGACTCGACTGTAGCGCTGGCCGCTGTGGTTGTGATGTTCCTGATCCCTGACGGTGAGGGAGACAGGCTCCTCGACTGGCCCACGGCACGGAAGATCCCTTGGGGCCTTCTCCTCTTGTTCGGAGGCGGCATTGCGATTGCCAAGGCGTTTGGGGCATCGGGCTTGAGCAAGTCGATGGCTTCCCTGTTGTCTGGTCTGACGGCTTGGCCTTTGTGGCTGATGATCTTAACGATCTGCCTCACCGTCACGTTCCTGACAGAGATCACGTCCAACACTGCCACCACGACATTGTTAATGCCGGTGTTGGCTGCAGCAGGCGTTGCGGCGGCGATTGATCCCAAGCTGTTGATGATTCCTGCTGCTTTGAGCGCCAGCTGTGCGTTTATGTTGCCTGTTGCGACGGCTCCCAACGCGATCGTCTTTGGTTCAGGGCAAGTCTCGACCCGGCAAATGGCGAAGGAAGGTGTGTTGATCAATCTGGCTGGCTCCTTCCTTCTCACTGCGGTGTGTTACTTCCTCCTCTAGCGCTTGCTGGATTCTCTCCACAAAATCCTTAAAAAAGTTTTCCCATCTTGGGTGTGCCTCCTCGTTTGGAAGAGTGAAGTGAGAAAGACGGCTTTCTTCTCTTCCAAAGTGAGAGGCCGACCCGTGCTAACCGAACAGACTGCCAACAAACAGGTTTTGAGTGAACATTCGGCGCGTTCTCCGCGAACAGGTGGTGCTATGAGCGGTGTAGATGGAGCTACTCCGAGCGCAACACCTGCGTCGCCAAGTCCAGAGGACCAACGAAAGCTCACCGAAGTCTACCGACAATATGGACATCTTGTGGTCCGGATCTGTCGGGAAGTGCTGCGACAGCAGCAAGATGCAGAAGACGCAATGCACGAAACCTTTCTCAAGTTCTGGCGGTACTCGGATAGGCTGCAAGAACCCCGTGAAGTCGTGGCGATGCTGCGACGGATCGCGCTTTCGACTGCGATCGATCTGCTGCGTGCAAGGCAGCGGCAAGGTCGTTATGGAGAAGCCTGGCGCGATTTGCGGGAAGTGATGCACGCCGAAAAGTTGGACGAATCCGAATCCCGTCGTCACGCTCGTCAGCTTGTGTCCATGCTGTTGCAGGCCGTGCGAGTCGATCGTGACACCATAGAGATGACCTACCTCTACTATATGGATGAAAAGACATTGGAGGAGGTCGCTGAACTAACTGGATATTCTCGAAGATCCGTGGGCATGAAGTTGCAGCGCTTTCGCGAAAACGCTGCCAAGTATTGCAACATGCACGGAATTAAGTGGGAGTCGTAGAAGCTCTACGACAGAAGGAAGAGTCCAATGGAATCCTTATCCACATGGCTGGAGCATGCACGAGAGGAACATCATCCCTCTCGAACACAGTGGGACTTGTACCTCCTGGAGAGTCTCTCTGTTCCAGAACAAGAAAACCTGGAGCATCACCTGACGGCTTGCCCTCGGTGTGAGCAACAGCTTGATGAGCTGCGTGTGGAGCGCAATCTCTTTGTCGAAACGATGGACGTGGATGGTTTTCTTTCCAAGCTGTCAGCGTTGGCATCGGCTCCCTCGATCGCTGAGCCTGAACCTGAGGTGGACTTGATCCATTCAGGTGCCTTTGCGCCTTCTGTACAAGCGTTGCGTGACCACGTTGAAGAACAACAGTTCCACCCAGAGACATCACAGGCGATCGAACGTCCTTCTGTGGAGAAACCTGCCACGTCGTTGTGGGAGCGATTGAGCCTGATGCTGCAATCTCTCCTCCGGCCGGTGGTGTGGGGTCCTTTGGGAGCGTGTGCGCTGGTTTTGGTGTTTGTGTTCCAATCAAACAACGGCCTGACTCCTGGCGGTCAGAATCCGGGCGCTTGTTTGGCGCTGGATGATTCGGATCACGGTGTTCGTCGCAAAGGTAGCCCTGAGATGCAGGTGTTCCTGTTCCGCGATGGGCAACGAATGGTGGCTCGCTCCAAAGACCTTTACCGGGCTGGAGACATCCTCGCGCTTCGTTACAAGAGCAGCAGCTTCCGCTATCTGACGGTGGTGTACCTCGACAACAAAGGTGAGATGGGCTGGCTCTATCCCCAGGCTCCTGGGCAGAGCATTCCCATCACTGCGCAAGGTGATCTCAAAGACAGCGTACAGCTGGATCAGGCCAAAGGCACCGAGCGTCTCCTCGCCTTTTTCTCCAAGAAACCACTCCAAGTCAGCGCGGTCAAACGACTGGCTCGCGAGAAGCTCAAGCCTGGTTACTTGTCACAATCCTGCGAACTCTCCAACATCATCTTCCTTCACGAGTTGGTGCTTCACAAGAGATAGGTCCACACCACAATCTCATTTCTTCCTTGCCTCCTTGCTTCCTTCTTTCTTTTCATTCTTTGACTTCTGCCGGACATTTTTGTCATGCCTTGTTCCAATCTTCCTGGCTGCTTGCTGACTGGGTTTTTTGGGTATGTGTGATAACATAGTAGACTCCAACGTAAATAGGGACTGTTGTGCAGTTCTGGCATCGGGTATGCTTAGGGACATTCATCAATCAAAAGGATGTGTCTGTGGACTGATGGCAAAGCAACACTTCTCTGAAACTTGTTGTTGGCTGTCGGTGAATCCTGCAACAGCGTTGGGTGACTTTCGTTGTTGTTGTTTTTCATAGGAAAGGATGGATCTCATGAAGCAATGTTCCCACTGTGATGGTTTTGTTCCCGCGAATCAGGCCTCTTGTCCCCATTGTGACGCTACGATGTATACGGAGGAGGCTCGGACCTCTCCGCTGCAGTCGATTCGCAACATGAGCTGGAAGCAAAAGTTTGCAGCGACGGCAGGTGCAGGTGCTTTGATGATGACGTTGATGGCTTGTTACGGTGGTCCGCCGCCTTGTGAACTTGTCGACAACGACAAAGACGGATACTACGTCTGCAAAGAAGTTGGTCTGGAACAATACTCCAACGATTGCAACGACAATGATCCCAGCATCAATCCTGCTGCGACCGACACCAAAGGGGACGGTGTGGATCAAAACTGTGACGGTGTGGATGGAGTGAAATCCGCACAATGAGCCAGACCCGTCGTATCTCTCTTCGCGAGAACCAGCCTCACCCACGTTACACGGTGTGGGAGCTTACATTGCGTTGTGACCAGTTTTGCACGCACTGTGGCTCACGAGCCGGTGACGCCAGGGACACAGAGTTGAGCCTTGATGAGGCTTTGGATGTTGTGGACCAGCTTGCTGCCATGGGCACCAAAGATGTCGTGCTGATTGGCGGAGAAGCCTACCTTCATGAAGGCTTCTTGGACATTGTAAGAGCCCTCAAAGCGGCTGGCATTCGTCCGATGATGACCACAGGAGGCGTTGGTGTGACGCCGCAGCTTGCGCGGGGTATGGCGGATGCTGGCATTGTTCAGGTGTCGGTGAGTGTGGACGGCCTGGAGACAGCCCATGATCTCATTCGTGGGAGCAAAGGGAGTTTCCAGGCTGCCATTCGTGCTTTGAAGGTGATGCACGAGGCGGGCATCCCGATCGCGGCAAACACCAACCTCAACCGAGTAAACCGCAGCGATCTTGAGCCTTTGTTTGCGCTGTTGGCCGAACTTGGTATTGCGGCGTGGCAGGTTCAAATCACGGTGCCTTTGGGTCGGGCTGCGGATCGTCCTCAAATGATTCTCCAGCCGTACGACCTTGTTGAGCTGGTGCCGCGGATCGCTGCGATTAAGGAAGCTGCGTTTTCCCAAGGGATCACCGTGATGCCTGGAAACAATCTGGGGTATTTTGGTCCTGAGGAGGCGTTGCTCCGGTCGTTGTACGAAGGAGGCTCCGATCATTGGGGCGGTTGCATGGCCGGCCGGTATGTGATGGGGATTGAGTCAGATGGAGCCGTGAAAGGTTGTCCATCCTTACAAACGTCCTCGTATGTGGGTGGCAATCTTAAACAGTCTTCCATGCAAGAGATCTGGGATACATCGCCCAAGCTTGCCTTTACCCGGACAAGAACAGTCGATGACTTATGGGGGTTCTGCCAAACCTGCCCGTTTGCTTCGACTTGTATGGCTGGCTGCAGCTTTACGGCGCATGCGTTGTTTGGCCGACCTGGAAACAACCCCTACTGTCACTTTCGAGCAAGGACGCTGGCCAAGCAAGGCAAGCGGGAACGGCTGGTTGCCCGAACAGAGGCGAGTGGTCTGCCCTTTGATTGTGGTGACTTCGCCCTTGTCCTCGAAGATTGGGGACACGACGAGCCATTTCAGGGAGGGCATTTCCTGCCGGAAGAACGTTTCGACCTGGAGGAGAAGACCTTCCCTGAAACGCCGGAAGGGCAGAAGAAGAAGCTTGCTTACCTGGTTCGGAAGCTTGCCTCTACCAAGAAACAAAGCGCCTGCCAGACATGCCCCGCCCATTCCTAAATCCTCCATCTGTCCGTTCCTGAACTCCATCATTCCCGGCTGAGCCTTTCACACTGTCCAGGGTTGAGCCTGTTGGATGGAAGCTTGAAGCTGCTGTTGTGTCGCGCGGAGGTTGTTGTAGGTCTCGCCCGATGCAACCTCCGAGAGGTACGTCTTGAGTGTGGCTGTTTTGTGAATCATATCTTGGGTCATGGGTTCGTTGTGAAGGCCTTGTTGTTGTTGCAACAAAGAGCCAAGGGCCTGACCAAACTGTTGGGAGAGGAGACCCCCAAAGAATGTTTGGGCATGAAACAAAGAGTCCTGCAACTGCATGGCGTCGTTGCGAGCTTGCGGTACCCGGCTATAAAGCTGCTGCATGGCTGGCTTCCAGGAGCCTTGCTGCAACGCATGAAGCGCCGCTTTCCCCTGGTGCAAGTGAGATGCAACCTGCGGAAGGCTGGGGCTCAACAAAAATTGTTGAATCTGCTGGAGGTACGCCTGGAGTCCGTTCTGCCAGGAGCCGCTGTTCGTTGCTTCTTGAACCTGTTGGGCCAGAGGATGGGAGGGGAGCTGTTTCATCAACTGCTCTGGTTCACCCCGTCCCAGACGTTCCAGCGTTTTCCCTGCTTCGGTACACCATTGCATGGCTTTGACAAAGTCGGGCTGTTGGACCACACGGTTCCAGTTTTGCTGCATTTGATGGTAGGACTGGGTTGTCGCTGATTGCGCCAGGCTTCCGACAAAGCCCAACACCGGCTGTACCGCTTGCATGGCCTTGCGGACCTGTGGATCGCCCGGTGCATGAGCAGCGACGGTCTGCAACAGCCGCTGTGTTGCCTGGTTCCATCGGCCACTGCTCAAGTCACCTGCAACGGCCAAGCCTGACTGAACATACTTCATCACTTTCTTGGCTTCAGGTATCTGCGCCAGCTGTCCTAGGGCGCCCGAGAATCCTTGGAGGGCAGCACCCATTCGACCTTGCGACAGGTGATAGATGGATTGGATGCCCTGGTTGGCGTGACGCATGATCTGTCCGGTGGTTCCGCCCACCATGCTGCTGCTTCCTTGCACTGCCGAGCCCAAGCCTGCCATAACTCGGTCAACGTCGCCTTTGGCAGCTCCGTCGATGACGGTCGCTCCGGCTGTTGCGAGCTGCAGTCCTTGTTGGGTGTGGTTCATGGCTGTGGCGATGGTTCGTCCGGCTTGCGCCGCTGCGCCGCCCAATTGGCCCAGGCTTTTCCCTATTCCTCCGACACCTCCAGCCACACTTCCCAAGGCGCCCAACACGGCCAGGGGATTCTTGCTTCCCACGGCATCCACCATGGCCTTGCTGGCTTGTGCAATCTTCGAAGCCATCTTCAACACCGTGCCAGCAACACCACTGACTGCTCCTCCAATGCCTCCCACCATCGACGTGAGGGAGCCGATCACTCCGTTAATGTCGCCTTTGATGATGCTGACAATCAGCTTGACCCCTTGGTATGCAGCGAACAGGGCCGGACCAATGCCTGGGATAAAGTTGAGGAGAGGGGAGAGGAAGTCGAGAACTTTGAGCAACACTTCAAAGGCTTTCTTGAAGAAGTCACCGATCTTTTCCCAGATGCTCTTCTCTTTCTTCTCGACCTTCTCGGTCTCGCCTACAGATTGGCTTGTGGCTCCTTTGCCGCCTTGAACGTTACGGGTCGAGGACACCCCAGCGCTTCCTTGTGTGCGGCTTGTTGAGGATGTTCTTGTTCCTGGGCGTTGGGTGCCTGGCTGGTGTTGAATCAAATGACCCAACGTCTGGTGTAGCTGCTGCGTAACCCCAAGGAGCCCTTGAATCGGGTTGCCTCCTTCTTTTGCGAGTGCCTGAAGGCTTCGTTGCAAGGCTTGTTTTTGGGTGGCTGGTAAGGGCAAACCTTGGAGCGACTCCAACAAATTGGCGCCATCGTGGCGGATGTCTTGGAGGGACGAACTTTGGGGCAGGGGAGTGACAATTTTTACGCCACCTGAGGGAGTCGTCGCGCGGAGTGAAGCCACGCTTTTGGTTTGCTGAAGACGTTGCATCGCCTGCTCCAACCGAGCCTTCCACTCGTTGTTTTGGGGCATCGTAGACGCGTACGAAGACCGCTCTCGTTGGAAGCTGGAGGGTGTCGCCTCTTTCCAAGGAAGGTTCGCTGGCTCTGTGGCTTCAAAGGTGGAAGAGGCGGGCTGTTGCGTCGCTTGCCCCACGGCTGGGAGGTCAGGTTGTGTGTCCTGCGTGGCAAGACTGACCCATGGATTGACGTTTGCTTTGGTTGCTTGCATGCCCATAACTGCCTTCTCCCTGTGTTGAATCGATAGGAAACGACAGGCGGAAAGGTAGATGATTCCATGAACACCGGATGATTGCGTGGAGTCCTTTCCGCCCGTCGTCGCTCACAAACAGCAAGCGCCGTTCCAACTTTAATATCGCGGATGCTATGGACGGGAGTGATGTTGTATGTGCTTGTTTAGAAAGGGTTTGGTTTGTTTTGTCGGCCGATTGCCTTGTGAGGGGACGTGGTGGCGTACTTGGTAGGTGTCCAAGATCTGAACAAGGGGGTGTCCAAATGCTGAACACATTCTGTTCAAGGGATTGGGCTCAGAGGGAATTGGGGCTAGAGGGAGTTAGGAAGAGGTTTGGGTGGAAGAGGAGTTGGGAGTTATTCGGGGCGAAGGGCGTCTGCGAGGACCTCGATGGGGTGCTGGGCCTGGTAGCCTCCGACGCCGTCGTGAATCTGGTGACGACACGATGTGCCCACCGCCAGAACTTCGTTCATCCCTCGGCCCCGAACTGCAGGAAACAGCACCAACTCGCCGATGCTCATGGAGACATCGTACTTCTTCTTGTCGTATCCAAAGGAACCCGCCATTCCACAGCAACCTGATGGTATGTTCTCGGCCGTGACATTGGGTACAAGGTGGAGCATGTCCAGTGTAGGCTGCACTCCGACCAGTGATTTTTGAAAACAATGTCCATGCACCTGATAGGAGCGTTTGGGCATGTGAGTCTTAAAGGGAGATTGGAATCGTCCCGACTTGGCTTCCCGAGTGATGAATTCATCGATCAGCAAGCAACGCTCGGCTGCTTCTTTCAACTCTGTATCTTTGGGAAAGAAGTCGAGATATTCATCCCGGAAGGTGAGCAATGTAGACGGCTCTACACCCACCAAGTAGGCATCCTCTTCGACAAGTTGGAGAAGGCGTTGGCGGTTGCTCAGGGCGAGCTTTTTGCTGCTGTGAAGCAGACCCTTGGAGATTCGGGCGCGGCCGTCTTCTTCGATGGGTGATAGCTTTACATCGTAACCAGCGGCTTCCAGCACCCGGATGGCTGCGATGCCCACGTGAGGTTCGTTGTAGTTGGTGAAGGGGTCGGCAAAGAAGTAGACTCTCTGACCGTTGCTTCCTGCATTGGGGTGGGGTTGGTGGTTCCAGTACCAATCCATGGTCGTGGGAGTCACGATCTCAGGGATGCTGCGTCGGCTATCGAATCCGATGAGCTTCTCCATGATGGACTTCACAAACGTTCGTCGAACCATCCAATTGAACAAGGGAGCTACGGCGCGGTTGACCTTGTTTAGGAAGCCAATGAAGCCAAAGGCCAAAGCGCTGAGTGGGGTGCCGGCTATATCGTGGCGCTGCTGAAGGTATTCGTACTTGAGTTTGGCCATGTCCACAGCCGAAGGACACTCGGATTTGCAGGCCTTGCATTCCAGACAAAGGCTCATTGTTTCCGCAAGATCTGGATCGGTGAACCCTTGAATGATGCCGTTCTGGGCCAGGGTTGTCCGAAGCATGTTGGCGCGGCCTCGGGTGGTGTGCTTCTCGTCGAGAGTTGCCTGGTACGACGGACACATGGTTCCCTTCGCCAAGGGCGACTTTCGGCAAGCTCCTGCGCCGTTGCAATACTCGGCTGCGCGCATGTATCCCATCGTGTTGTCGAACGAAAGGGTGGTGGGGATGTCCATCGGTTTGTGCGGAACCCGAAGGTCTGTGTCCATCGGCAGCGGGTCAACAATCTTGTGCGGGTTGAAGAGGTTGTGCGGATCGAAAGCCTGCTTGACCTCTCGCATCGCCTGGTACAACCGCGGCCCAAAGAACTTCTCTACGAACATGGATCGCACGCGTCCGTCGCCGTGTTCTCCCGATACGGACCCTCCAAACTTCATCACCAGGTCAACAATATCCCACGACATATCGACCATCTTTTTGCGGTCTTCGGCTTGTTTGAGATCCAAGATGGGCCGGAGGTGCAGCTCTCCGACAGAGGCATGAGCGTAGTAGCAACACTCAGTGTTGTACTTGGCCATAATCTCCTTGAAGCCTTCGACATACGCAGGAAGATGCTCTGGAGGAACGGCTGTGTCTTCCATGAATGTTGCGGGCTTGCTATCTCCCGGCATTGCCATCAACACGCCCAGTCCAGCTTTGCGATACGCCCAGACTTTGTTGATGTCGTTGCCCCAAAGGCGAGGGTAGGTATAACCCCAACCTTGCTCCCGGAGCGCAGACTCCAGGTCGTCCATTTTGGCTTCGATCTCCTCACGAGAGTCTCCGTAAAACTCAACGGCAAGGATCGAGCGTGGGCTGCCTTCGATGAAGAACTGCAACGGAATGGTCGATGGGTTTTCACTGGCCAAGTCAATGATGACCTCATCAACCAACTCGACTGCAGAGGGGTTGTGTTTGATGGCTTCCACTGTGGCAGTGAGGGAGTCTTCCAGGTTGTCGAATTGAATCGCCATCAAGCCGTTGACTTTGGGGCGCTGCACTAGATTGACGCGTGCTTTGGAAATCAGCGCCAATGTACCTTCGGAGCCGCAAATCAATCGGCTGAGATTAAAGGGCTTGTTGGGGTCTACAAGTTCATCCAGGAGATACCCTGTGTTTCTCCGCATGATCTTGGGGAATCGCTCTTCGATGTCGTCTTTGTATTCCTCTAGGATTCGAGTGACTTCCCTGTAAATGTGACCTTCAAAGTTCGCAAGCTTCTTTTTTTCTTCGACCTGCTCAGGAGTGAGGTCCGTGAACCGGGCGGTGGAGCCGTCGCTGAGAACCACGTCCATTTCCAGGGTGTGATCGACCGTTTTTCCGTAATAGATCGAGTGTGTTCCGCACGAGTTGTTGCCAATCATTCCACCGATCATGGCGCGGTTGGACGTTGAAGTGTCTGGGCCATACATCAGCCCGTGGGCCTCGACCATGCGCGATAGCTCATCCTGGATCACCCCAGGTTCAACCCAGGCCCATTGTTCTTCGGGGTTGGCCTCAACCATCTGGTTCATGTACTTGGAGACGTCAACCACAATGCCTTTTCCAACACATTGTCCTGCGAGAGAGGTTCCTCCTGCTCGTGGAATGATCGGAAGTTGAAACTGGGCAGCTAGCTTCACGGCTTCCACAAGATCTTTCTCATGGCGAGGTAACACCACGCCATCGGGCTCCATCTGGTAGATGGACGCATCGGTGGAATACAGCACACGTGTCAACTTGTCCGTCCGAACTTCCCCCTCTACCCGACGCTCCAACGCCTGGAATGCGCTCGCAACGGAAACCGATCGTGACATCAGCAGACTCCTTCTCTACAACAACGTACTTCTTTTGCGGTGTATGGCATGTGTTTACTGGGACAGGAAAATCTTGTTTTCAGGGACGCCTCGCTTCATCAAGATCTCTTTGGTCACGCCCAACATCTCGTACTGACCGCAGATGTAATACTGTGCTTCGGGCTGAAAGAAGGTCTCTGGCGCGCGCTCCAGGTATTGTGTGACCCATCCGGTTTCGCCGTCCCAGGGCTCAACGGGGTCGGAGAGCACAGGCACAAACTGACTGACGGCTGTGTCCCATTCGTTGGGGTAAAGAATGTCATCTTCCGTGAACAAACCAAGCACGAGCGTGGAATGGATGGGCGGGGCGTCTTGGTAAGGGGTGGAGCGAATCATCGAGCGCAGCGGTGCGACGCCTGTCCCTGTTGCGACAAACACCACGGGATGGCGTTCGGGGTTGTTGTACAAAAACGAACCACCTGGACCTTCGATGTGTGTTTCAGAGCCGACCTCTACCTCGCTGAGGAGCGCCGTGATGGAGTTGCCCTCGCGAGCCCGAATGCAAAACGTCAGCGTGGGATGGGACGGAGCCGACGCCAACGCCAGCGGATACAGTTTGGGAGGTTCTTGCGGATCAGGGCCCAATCCAGGAAAACCCATCATCACGTATTGTCCGGCCTGGTAGTCGAGTGTGGGTTCAACGCGACATTCCAACTCTACAGCGGTGGGAGTCAAAAGGCGTTTGCTAACAATGGTTCCCTTGTAGATTGCTGTGGTCATGATTGATTTGGGGTCCTTTTAATGGTGGGGCGTCACGTGTAGACTTTCGACCGTGAGCAGTTAAGGTGCTGGACAATACTTGTCAAGAGTGGTCTCTACTTCCGTTCATGGCTATGTTATCATACAACCGACAGGAAAAAGGCAAGCCCAGAAGTCCGTCTTCCCCTATGTTTGAGGAGGAAGACCAATCACGGAGATGGTTCCCATGTCAGACGGTGCACAAAGTTCAACCATGCGGCGAGGTGGTTTCGTCGCTGTGCTCTTGCTCCTTTTCGGCGGTTTTGGCCTCTACTTCGGTCCGGGCCGAGGGAAGTCGTCGTCCAAAGCCAACCAAAACAACACGGCGTCGGTGAACTCCAACGCCAACGTGAAGAAGCCTGCGCGCCGACGACCGGAGCCACGCTCTCTGTTGGTTAACGCGAGCCAGCCCACTCCTATTCGAGACAATGCCAACACGCAACCACCGTCCAATCAAAACCCACAGGTCCGACCCAACACACCGAAGGGGCCTGCGGTGAACAAGTATGCTTATACCTATATCTTGCGCTTGCGCTACATCCATCCTTTGAAGGCCGATGGCACCATGTCGGAAAAGACGGTGTCCCTGGAAGACCTGGTCAAGCAAGGTCAAAAGGCAAGGTCTGCCAAACAAGAGCTTCACCTTCGTTTGCGAGGAGATGCTCGCGCGAAGTGGGTAACCAAAGTGAAAGAAGCTTTGAAAGACAACAAGGTTGTGTTCAGCTTGACCAACGAGTTCTAGTTCTCCATCGGCACATGTGGTTGTGACAGTTCCTCCCGAGTGATCGTTGTTTTGTGACTGCTGATGGTTCTTGCCGAGAGGCGTTGAGATAGGAGAGAGTGACAATGTCTAGTCAAATGGTCGCCTGGACGACCAGTGGCGTCTGGTTGCTGGCAATTCTTTGGCTTTGGCGCTTGGCCAGCCGAGAGTTTAAGAACCTGGAAAAACACGAGGCATTCCTCGAACTTTTCTCTCCGAATCCCAAACAAGCGAAGACATCCGTTGAAGAGTATGGGGCCCTGCTTGTCAATCGGGGCTGGGAGAAGAGCTCCTTGCAATCCAGAGCTGAAATCCTCGCGGCTGTTCGTGCAGTCACCAACACCGACAAACAGAAGTTGGCGACCTACATCGAAATGATGCCGCAGATGGGCCTCTTGGGTACCGTTCTGAGCTTGTTTCTTGCTGCCTTTGTGTTTGACTTTACCATCAAGATGCTTGGACTTGCGCTGGCAACCACAGCCTTTGGCCTGGTCGGCTCCATTACCGCTCGTTCCTGGCTAGAGATGCCCGCCGAAAAGATCTACCACAAGGTGATGGAGCAACTGAACAGCGCTGAGCTGACTCAACTCCTCCTTGGTTGGGGACAACAAACCGAAGCAAAGCCCTCGTCGGCAGAAGAATCAGAGCCTTCTCAAGAAACAGGACCTTTGGAAGACACCAGCCCTGAAGTCGTCGCTTCCGAGGACGCTGTTGCTTCCAAAGAAACCGTCGTTGTCGAGGAAGCTACCCCTGATAAAGAAGCTGACGTTGTTGAGGTCTCGGAAGCACCAACACCTGTCGAAGCACCCTCTGCAAAGGACGATCCCAAGGAGGCGAAAGAGCCTAAGGCTGCCCAGGTTGTTGCTCCTGTCCCAGCTGCCGAAGGACAAGAACCTGTTGTAGATGATTCGTCCGAAACGAAAGAACCGGTCGAAGCAAAATCTCCGGAAGTCGCGGTGGAACCAGAGCCTGTAGAAGAAGCAAAGAAGGCTCCTCTGTACTCGACGAGTTCAGCATCTCTTTCCTCTCCGTTTAAGAGGCCGACAGAGGTGACACCTGTTTCGAACAAACAGCCGGATGAAAAGGCCGGAGACGAAACGTTGAATCCGCTTCAACCCCCGAAGCCTCTGCCCCCTTCTACAGCGGATGTTCTCTCGGCTGTGTCTAAGGAAGAAGAGCCATCCTTTGAAGATATATGGGCTCGGGTGGATTCGACGGAGGTGCCAAGTTACAAGAAGCCCGGAACTGACTCCGGTGAAAAACCTTAATGACAGGAGGGTTGAACGATGGCACCACGCTCTCGTACAGACCTGATGGCTTTGCTTGATGTCATCCTCCTGGTGTTTTTCGCGGTGACTGTTAGCAAAGACAAAGAACACAAAAAAGAGACGCAGACGCTTCAGGCGGCGATCTCCACGCAAACAGCGGCCAAACGAGCAGCAGAAAAGGCTCTCAAGGCCAAAGAAAAAGCGGTGCGTTCGATGCAGAAGGATGCCCAGCGCATTCGTGCATTGATCCGTGAACTACAGCAACTCGCCGCCAAGTTGAAGGTGGAGGCTACGTTCAAAAAACCGAACGTGACGAAACTTTCGGGGCATCTGCGTCGTGTGCATTCTGCCTTGGAGCAAGGGTTCTCTCGTTGGCAGACTCAGCTTACAAGTTTGCAGGACAAGCACAAGAAGCTACAAGCTAAATTGGTCACGTCGGAGAAGCAGTTTGCTGCTTTGCAGGAGCAATACGACAAAGCCAAGCGTGAAACAAAGCAATTGTTGCGTCGTCAGAGGACGATGCAAGAGCAAGACAAAGATCTCAAAGCCAAGTTGAAGATGGCTCGTGAAGAACGCGACCAAAACAAACAAAAGCTGATGCTTTTGCAGCAGCGGTTGCGGCTCAGCCAAAGCCTTGTCAAACAGTGGCGGGATGACGCTCGTACGCTGCAAAATCAGCTCAACGAACAAAGCAAGAAGCTGCGAACGGAGTCGATTGCTCGCGCTTTGTTGGAGCAACAAGTCACGCGCTTGAAGGCATCCCTGAAGCAGTTGGAGAAGGATCGGAAAGGTTGGGTGCAACGGAAGAAGTCATGGACCTTGGTCCAGACCGGCCTGGTGAAGAAGCACAAGCTGCTGACAAAACAGGTCCAGGCGTTGCAGTTACAACTGAAGGCGCAGGCAAAGCAGGGAAAGGTTCAGACCCAGACCAACAAAGCGTTGGAAGAGCAGCTTGCAAAGCTCAAGAACGTTCGGGCGGTTCTTACAAAGAAGAAGACCGAATGGGCGAGCCAGTATGCGTCCTGGTTGGCGAAGAAAAAACGGATGGAGACGGAGGCCATTGCAAAGGAAAAGGCCATCTCTCAGCTTCGCGCTTCCCTTGCAACCTGGCAAAAGAAGCACAAGGCCGCGGAAGCGACTTCGGCTGCCTTGCAGAGTCTCAGCAAGAAAACAAACGAACAAGTGACAACGTTGCAGAAGTCGTTGGTCGCACTCCGAGAAGAGCACAAGGTCTTGTCGGAGAAGCATGCGAAGTTATCGGCTCGGATGAAGATCTTGAACGAAGAGCGGGTTGCGAACCAAGCAGCGTTGACGTCGATGAAGAAGAAGGTTCAGACTCTTCAACAGGCTAGCTTCTTGCTTAAAGCTGAGCGGGATGTGCTGAAGAAGAGCAACGACCAGCTGATGCAGCGGGCGCAAAAGATTCGCTTGGCGTTGGAGAAGCTGCAGCTTGACTTGCAACGGCAAAAGCTTGCCTGGAAACAGAAACAAGCGGCGTTGGCCCAAACCAAGCAGCGATTGACGGCCCGGAACAAGCGCCTGAAAGAGAGCCGCGAGCAGTTGGAGCAAGCCCTGAAAACTTCGCAGAAGTGGGGCTCCTTGAGCGGTCGAGAGCAAGCCGGATTAACCAAGAGCCTCGCGCGTTATTTCCAGGCCGTGATGATCTATGTCAAGGCCGATCGTATCGTGGGCTATCGACGGTTTCCTGCCACGGAGATGAAGTCGTTCAGTCGGCCGATTGAGTTGAGTCGTCGAACCTCCAACGGTCGCAACCTGTATTACCGGGGGAAGGTCGAAAAAGGCTTCAAGGCGTTTGCTGTCTTGAAGCGCAAGTTACCCACCGAACACGCCGGAAAGCTCAAAGCGATCTACATTTTTGTGTTTGATGATGAATGCTCCACCGCGATTACGTCTGGCCTGGAAAGTGAGCATCTCAAACACTACCGAAACTTCAACGTGGTGTGGCAACTGTAAGCAGTCTTGGAGTTCACCCTTTCTCCCAATAGAAAAGCGGCTATGACAAAAAATCATTCTCACAACACAACACAACCCAGAGTGTACAAAGATACCTTGTCAAAGAAGCGCTTCTTGCAAAAGCGACGGGCGATGTCGTGGGCTGGGGTGGTGCTTCTGTTTTTGGTGTTTGGCTTGCTGTGGTATGTGAACTGGAAGAAGTACATACCGTGGGCCAAACCTGCGGTGGAGCCGTTCCAAG
>SBHC01000014.1 GCA_006226375.1 Deltaproteobacteria bacterium
CATTACAGCCAAGCTCTCGCTCATGCCAAGAAAATGGGGTGGGTTAAAAAGGGAAGAAGTACCACACGCAAAACGCCTTCTGCTCCTTCTTCACCACGATGATGGATTCAGACAATTTTATCGCATGGAAGGTTTGAA
The DNA here is from genome assembly GCA_006226375.1 of Deltaproteobacteria bacterium. Taxonomy (GTDB): domain Bacteria; phylum Myxococcota_C; class UBA6777; order UBA6777; family UBA6777; genus M3003. Next base: position 139 of record SBHC01000014.1, read on the forward strand.
GGCTTGTGCCTCTGCTGAACTTTCTGGAAAGGTTTTGTAACTCGAATCCGTTCAACTTCGGAAGCTATCTCCGTCATTGTTTTGGCTTTGTCAAGTTCAAGAAGGATAGAGATCTAGCTATCTTGTTTCGTGGCTTTGTTTGGCTGAAGACATGATAGGGGCAAAGTACCAAGGTCATCCAGCCTAGACTCGCCGATAGACGTTTCATGTAAGACCATTGCATGGAAATTATCCTTCGAACGAAAATGGAACAAACATCTGTTGTCTTGGACAACGAGCCTGTAACGGAGTTCCTCTTTGTGTGGCCTTTGTGTTTCTCTACGACCGTACCCTACTGAGAGGGGAGTGGATGAATGCCCATTGGTAAAAGATGGCCTTCGCATTTATGATGACGCCGGGTAAACATTTGTGATGACGCCGGGCAAAAATTTACCCGGCTAGCCATGCGGGATATAGGCAAGGGTAAAGTACCCACATCCGTGGGCACTCTGCTTTTGCAATAGATGATACTGTTCTTACTCCCACAAGACTCCATCCAACAAGCGGTATACTTGTCTGTGCCATTTGCATAATCAGGGGACTCCTGAGCAATACCAACAAGCCAACTCCTTACGACCACACCCTGCTGAGGGGAAGTGGATGTTTCTCTGTTCTTTTTGATGTAAAATAAAGCTCCTCATTCTAGGTTTTTCCTCTTGCTACATTCAAAGGTTGTTGGGTGATAGCTCTTTATGGTTTGGTAGGTTTGGGTTTTCTGTTGGTGTTAGGCTATGGACTGGGTCTTTGGCTGTATAGCTATGACTCCAAACCTGACCGCATTGTCTATGTTGAAACAACGGATGGTTGGCAGTTGGGTGTGGAAGTCCATGATGCCTTGGGAGAACGACAAGGTGTTGTTCTTACGTTTCATGGGGTGGGGCTCAATCACTATAGCTTCGACTTTTGCGAAGGTCATAGCCTTGTGACCTATCTCAAAGAGCGTGGCTATGAGGTCTGGAACGTTGACTTTCGAGGTCACGGTCACAGCAAGGGACAAGGCAAGCATCAGCAACAATGGGGTGTGGATGAGCATATAAGGTACGACCTTCCTGCTGTTCTTGATGCAGCGATAGCGGACTCGGGAGTGCAGCAGGTTCACTGTGTGGGGCATTCGATGGGAGGTCTTGTTTTGTATGCTTATCTGGCGACCCACCCAGAGGAACATCGTGTCGCATCACTCTGTACATTGGGAGCTTCTCGTGTTCTTTGTGCTTCGTGGGGCGTGTGGTTGTTTGCCTGGTTTGGAAAGCTCGTGACATTGTTGCTACCGAAGCTTCCGATGACCTTGTGGAGCCAGGCTACGGCTGTGTTTCTTATACCTCCTCCGTTTTCTGTTTATGTCTCGTATCCACCGAACATTTCGGGCCACGTGTTTCGGCGACGATTCTTTAAAATGTCCGAGTCATTGTGTCGTCGGATCTTTCGGGAGGTTCTTGTGATGTTGTCTGAGCAAAGGCTTCGTTCGATGGACCACGCCGATAACTACGAGGCGTTGCTTCCACAGATAACGCTACCAACTTGCTTCATTGGTGGAGTGTTGGACCCTTTGGCGCAGTGTTCTTCCATTAAGGAAGTTCATGACCTTGTCTCTTCGGAAGTGAAGGAGTTCCACATTCTGGGAACAGAACATGGGGCCACGAGAGATTATGGGCACGAAGATCTCTTGCTCGCACAATCGTCGAGCGAGGAGGTGTATCCACTGGTGGAGAAATGGTTGACCAGAGTGAGCGCGCGGCGTAAGGGCGCGTAAGTTTGGCTACGGTTCACGCTTACGGAGGGTGCGTTCCAGCCATTGGATGCCGCCTCGCCCGTCGCGCATCAGGATGTAGATTGTGGCTTGGCTGACCACAGCGTCGGGTCCAGGTGCGACCCACGTTCGAGCCGGGCTCTTCCCAAGACTTTGTCGGCCCCCACGTATCTGACCAATTGTGATGTACCAGGCAAGCACCATGTTTTCAGTTGTAACCGTTATCGTACCATCAGGTGAGAGAGTCAACGACGACTCAAACGAATCCTTGTTGATGGTGGGTACAAACTTGTACGTTTGACCGGGTTGGTAGGTCCAAGGTTCTGCTTCCGGTTTGTCGCTGTCACCTGCAAACATCTCAAGGTTTGAGAAGTTGGGGTTCTTGTTTGTGGGTAGCTTGGAAACAACCACACGTTTGATCGCTTCTTCCTGGTCCACATCGGTTTCTACAACCAATGTGATCGGGAGGTACACGCCGCGAAACTGATCCACCAAAGAGGCATTCTCTGGGACGAAATCTTCGGGTACTTTGTAGGATGCTTTGGCCGATGTCCCCAGTGAGATTGCATCATCCCGATTGGCGCAGCCTGAGTTGGCCTGGTTTCGGCTCTTGCAGGCCAACCATCGGTAGCGGACCTTTCGCCCAAAGGGGTTGGCGATTAAGGCGGTCAGTTGGATTGTTTCTCCGGGACGTGCTGCCGGTGGCTCCGAGCGGACTCCAAGGATTCGTAGCGAACGTACCACCTCTTGTCGCGCTGGTGTTGGGCCTGCGCAGCCATAACTCAACCCTAGAGCAAGACAGCCGCTACAGAAAAGAAGGAGATACGTCAACGCTTTGTGCATTAGAACTCTCCTCGTATACCAAAGGCTGGGATGATGGGGATTCCGGGTACAGGATATCTTTGTGCGTAATCGTACTGGTACCGGTAGGCTTCGGTGACTTGGGCGTTGTAAACGTTGATCAGATCCAGATAGACACCGAGCTTCCAACGGTTAAAGGTCCATAGCTTGTCCACGCGAAGATCAAGCTGATGGAAGATGGGTCTTCGTTCGGAGTCACGCTCTCCCAAAATAGGACGGTAGCGATCCGTGTCAGCGTCATAACGCGCCCCAACAACCGGAGTAAAGGGACGGCCTGTGACCAAGCGGAAGCGAACGCCGATGCTCCAACCCCAGCCGATCTGGTATTGAAGGACAAGGTTGAAGATATGGGTTTGATCGTAGCCATAGAGTCGATCGAGTCCGTTGGTAAGGCTTCCCCGCTCGGCCCGAGAAAGAGTGTAGGACAACCAGGCAGAGAGGCCGCTCCAAGGTTTCATTCGAGCGAGAACTTCCAGACCGTAAGCTTGTCCCAATCCTTCGTTGTTGTAGTTCTCGCGTTGGATCTGTCCGTTGACTTCAATGGCTCGGCCTGAGCCGATGATACGGTCAAACATGTAGTTGTAGAAAAGCTGGGCTCGAATGGAGAGTGGAGGCAGTGGTCGGTATTCAACTCCTACGGCCGCCTGGACCGCTCCTTGCAATCGAAGGTTCGGGTTGCCCACTTCTTCGGACCACTCTTGCAATCCTGGGGGCTGATGGTAGAGGCCTCCTGCGGCTAGCAAGGTCCACTGCTTGTGGACTTTCCAACTCACCGAGAGTCTTGGGTCAATGGTCCAGACGGTGCGGTCCTGGAACCAATAGGCTTCTCCTCGGACACCCAGGCGCAGATCCAACGAAGGGACGGGCTTCCATCGCGCCACAAGGAACAAGCCAGGGTACCATTGATCCTTTTCCCCTTCGCCAGTGACGAGGACTTCTTGTGTCGATGGCTTGGGGAACGATAGGTACTCTGTCACTGGAAACTTGAAGCTATAGTTATCTCGTTTCCATCCACCGTCAAAGCCAACGGCCAGTCGGAAGGTCTTGTGAAGTCGGAGCTGAAGTTCGCTGCGAAGCTCCACAGGGAAGGTCCACAGCGAGCCTTCCTGTTCGGGGCTTTGGGTTGCGGTCTGGTCAAAGCCTCCAGCCATGCTCCAGGTAAAGCGAACAATCCCCTTGTTGAACTGGTATTTGAGGATCCATCGAAGGAACCGGGTGGCGAGAAAGAGAGGGTCGTCGCCCAGAAAAATGACTCCTTCGCTTTCGTCTGCGCCTTCGTAGTTCACCATGTCATCTGAGCCGAAGACAAACAAGGAAACGCTGTGAGCTTTGTGCTGCCACACCACCTTAAGTTGGTAGTCCCAGTAGCGAGCGGTGAGAGAGTCTGATGTGATAAAGGGGATGATCACATCAGCGTAGCTCCGGCGAGCAGCCAGCGTGATGGACCATTGCTTGCCGATCGGAATTTCTAGGTACAAGCCCGCGTGGATGATGTCGATGAAGGCTTCGCCGTGTACGTACTTGCCTGTGACATTGCGACTGGTCACAGAAATCAGTCCACCGGTCAGGCGACCAAAGGCTGCAGGGGCTGCTCCAGGAAAGAAGTCGATGCGGTCGATGAACCGGTCGTTGACGATGGCAGGTCCACCCCCAAAGTGATACAAGAGCGGGATGCGGTGCCCGTCCAGGTAAAAGCCTGTGTCGGCAGGGGAGGCTCCGCGAATTCTTAAGGCTCCGCTTAAGCCTCTCGCACGGGCCACTCCCGGTAGGTTCTGTAGAGCGCGGAAGCTATCGTTGCCCAGTCCCCCTGGCATGGTTTGGATGTCTTTGCGAGAGAACGCAACTTGGCCCGGTGCGGTCTTTTCTCTCTGTGCCCTCACCGTGGTTTGGAACGTATTTTTTGGGTCGGCCACGACATAGAAGGTTTGGGTGTCTTTGGCAGGAAGAGTCACTTTCTGCTTGAGCGTAAGGTACCCCAACGCCTTGATGATCAGCGTGTAGGTGCCTTTGGGGGCCTGGATCTGAAATGCACCTTTTTCGTTGGTGTAGGCGCCACGTCGCAGCTCTTTGAGGAAGACACCTGCACCTTCCACAGGGTCTCTCTTCCCCTTCCACAACACAATGCCGCGAAGGTTCACAGACTTTGTTTTGCGTTTGTTCTTGGTGGAGGGGATAGCTTGCGCAATAGGAACGCTCCAACCCAAGAAGCAAGCTATCATACAAAGCAGCCAGCTTGCCTTGAGCCTTGGAGTGAGGCGGAGAGGGAACACTGTCTTATGCAGCCCAGGGACAGGAGGTTAGGAGAACAGGGGGGGGAGTCACTTCTTGCTTGTGACAATGTTTCCAAGAACACTGTTTCATCCGAAGGCACATAGGCTGCTGTGAACGCATCGGATGCTTCTCCTTAAGCCGATTGGCTTCGTTCAAAGTTGTGGACGGTTTCTACCAGTGTCGCGACGTTCTCGATCTTGGCCTGGGGGAAGATTCCATGTCCCAAGTTGAAAATATGGGGGCCACCCAGACCCGCTCGCAGGACTTTCTCCGCTTCAGCCTTCACAACCTCCGGTGTGGCGAGAAGGATGGCTGGATCGAGGTTGCCCTGGAGGGTTTTGTCGCCGACCAAGGGTCGAACACGGTCCAGAGGAATGCGCCAATCCGCGCTGATGACTTCCACAGGAAACTGTCCCATCAAAGGATACAAATGTCCGGCACCCACTGCGATATAAATGCGAGGTACCTTGTAGGGAGCGAGGGCTTCCAGGATACGTTGGATGTAGGGCACACCAAACGTTTGGTACATGTCTTCGTTGTGCAGTCCGGCCCAGCTATCAAACAACTGAATTGCTTGCGCGCCCGCTTCAATCTGCGTGGTGAGGTAGCGAATGGTGGTCTGGGTGAGCTTCTCCAACAGTTGATGGGCTGCTTCTGGCTCGGCGCGAAGAAACTGTCGGAACAACGGGTAGTCTTTGCTGCCTTTGCCCTCGACCAGATAGGTGGCGAGGGTGAGCGGAGCGCCGCCAAATCCAATGAGGGGAACCTTGAGCTCGCTGCGCAAGAGCTTGATGATCTTGGGGACAAACGGCGCGATCTCTTCGGCGTCAGGGATGCGCAGGGCCGCTACATCGTTGGCCGAGCGTACAGGATGCTGGATGATTGGTCCTGGCGCAAACTCGATCTCTGTGCCCATGGCGGAGAGAGGTGTCATGATGTCGCTGAACAAGATGGCGGCATCAAAGGCGAAGCGGCGCAGGGGTTGGAACGTTACTTCGGCTGCCAGCTCCGGCGTGCGGCAAAGCTCCCAGAAGGTGTATTTCTCCTTCAGCGCCCGGTACTCAGGGAGGTAGCGGCCAGCCTGACGCATTAACCAGATGGGTGCACGTGAGGTGTTCTCTCCCGAAGCGGCTCGCAAAAAGAGGGGGGTTTCGGTGGAGGCTCCAGAGGATGAGGGCGTTGTCTCTGACACGTTGTTCTCCTTGTCGAACGGCAACGGGGACACGAGCGTGGGCTCTTTATTTGTTGTCCTGTAGGTTGTCGGGGGTGTAGCGGAATCGAATTCCTGAAAGCTTATGGAAGTATAGAGGGTTGTGGGGATTCGGTTCAAACACATTCTGCAGACGTTGAACCAACCGTTCAATCGCGCGGCTGGACGGAAACACTTGGTCGTCCCAGACATTGTCGAGGATGGTGTCACGGTCCAGTGTTCGGCCCTCGTTCTGGAGGAACAGGGTCAGCATCCGAAGCTCCTCAGGCTGCAGTTGAGCGTATCGACCGTCGGCCAACATCACTTCGCCAGTGGTTCGGTCCACCTGGTGTTGTCCCACATGCATGACGTTGTGGTTGGGGGTGTGTTGGTTGTGCCATTGTTGGCGCTGCAGCATGTTGTGGATGCGAAGGAGAAGTTCAGGGAGGTGGAAAGGTTTGGCCAAGTAGTCATCTCCTCCCAGAGAGAGGCCCTTCACCCGATCTTCAGGTTGCGTTTTGGCGCTGAGAAACAAGACCGGAGTTTGATCTCCGGCTTCGCGCATACGGCGACAGACTTCAAAGCCGTCCACGTGGGGAAGCATGACATCCAGGAGCACCAGATCGGGAGAGGCTTTGGACCAACTCTCCAAGGCTTTTCTTCCGTCGTTCGCCCAGGTGACGTCGTAGCCTTCGGCTTCCAGGTTGTCGAGGATGATTTCTGCGAGAAATTCTTCGTCTTCCACCAAGAGCAGTCGTTTCAAGATGATTCCTCCTTCACGCCGTGGGAGCGTCTGTGCTGCGAGGCCACTCTAGCACAAAGCGGCTACCTACGGAGAGGGCTTCGTACCGAACGCTGCCCTTCATTTGCTCGCACAAGCCTTGCACAAGATACAGGCCCAGACCCAACCCATCACTCTGCCGGGTAAGCTCCTGACCGATTCGATAAAACGGCGTAAACACCTTGTCTTGCTCCTCAGGAGAAATCCCTGGGCCGTTGTCTTCAACCCAAAGCTGGATGCTCTTTTTGTTTCCTTGCACGGAAACTCGAATCTGTTTGTTGTCCTTGTCGTTGTACTTCGCTGCGTTGTCGAGGAGGTTGTGCAGTATCATCTCGAACGAGAGTGGGTCTATCACGGTGAAGGCTGGCTCTGTTGACGGTGCCAGCGTTAATGTTACACCCCGTGACTCCAGCTCGAATCGATCTTGCTCGGCGACTCGCTCCACCTCTTTGTTGAGATCCACCTGAATCATAGGAGATTCGGTCTTCTCATCGTTGAGCTTTGCAGCCGCAACGACCTGTTCTCCGCTGTTTTGCAGTCGGTTGAGTTGATGCTCCAAGCGCTTCAAGTAGTGGGCTTGTTTGGCCTCGGGTAGCTTCCTCATCTGGAGCGTTTCCAACAACAATCGCATGGTGCTGATGGGCGTTCGTATCTCATGACTGACCGCGCTCAGGAAGTTTTGTTGTCGCTCTTTGAGCTCTCGTTCGGCGCGCACCCCCTGCCAGATAACGGTGTGACCCAGGATCACAACCAAGAGAAAAAACAAGCCTTCAAACAGGAACATTCGGCGGTTCCTGCGTTGTTTGTTGGCGAGTGTCGAGAGGGCTTCGGAGCGCACTGTGAAGAGAGGCGCTTTGCAGGTGAGGTGAGGGTGTTCTTTCTTGCACAACCGGAGAAGCACGATCCGAGCGCTGGGTGTTGCTGCGATGTACGTCTTCTGGATGAGCTTGCTTTCGCGTTGCCAACCTTGTCGGGTGCGATGGAAGGCGTCGTCTTGCTGGTGGGAGAGGAAGATGTACCACCAGAGAAGCTGGGTTCCAATGAACAAAAAGATGCCGACGAAAGTGATAGCCGTGCGGCGAATCAGAGAGTAGTTCATGACGAACTCAGTCGTTGAAACGCTTCGGTTGCTGCTTCTTCGGGTGTATCAGCATGAATCGAAAGGAACTGATTTTCGTACCAGGCCAGGAGCGTGATGGGCGGGTGCTGCTGGGTGTCGATCTGGGCATGCGCGCCCAGAGCAAGCTGACAACCCCCATCAAACCGACGCATCAGGTCGCGCTCCAAATGGATGCTTGTGGCCGCGTCGGGGTCGTTGATTTGATCAAGCCAGGCGAGAAGCTCCGCGTCGTCGCTTCGGCACTCGATGGCCAGCGCGCCCTGTCCTGGGGCTGGGACAAATCGTTCGGGGTTTAACTCCTCCACGTGGAGAGGTGCAAGGTCCATCTCCAGGCGCTTGAGACCTGCGGCTGCAAGCATAATCGCGTCGTACTCGCCGTCACGGAGCTTTTGTACTCGTGTGGGTACATTGCCCCGAAGTTCTCGCACATCCAGGTCGGGTCGCAGGTGGCTTAACTGGGCGCGTCGTCGAGCTGCGCTGGTTCCGACAATCGCTCCTTTTTTGAGCGGGAGCACTGTGTCGGTGGGGTTCAACGCGTGGGGCTGAACAATCAGCACATCGCGGGGGTCTGTTCGATTGGGAATCGCCGCGAGGGTGAGTCCAGGGCAGGCCGCAGAGGGGAGGTCTTTCAGCGAATGCACCGCGAGGTCCGCTTCGTTTGCGAGCACGGCATCTTGCACCGCTTTGGTGAAGAAACCCTGACCCTGCATTTGAGCAAACGGAACGTGGATTCGATCGCCCTGGGTTTCAATCAAGACCAGCTCACTGGGGAGCCCTTTGTCGGCGAGTCTGGCTTTGACCCACTCTGCTTGCCAGAGCGCCAAGCGGCTTCCACGTGTAGCGATGCGAAGAGTTCGGGGCGACGCGGTCGATGAAGACGATGTGTTCGACATAGGTTCCTCTCTGTGGGAAAGGTCTGTATTAGGAATCGGGGTTACGAATGGCGTCGAGGAAGGTTTTGGCGGCTGCGATGCCATGGTGTCTAGCAAGAGCACGCAGCCCCCGGATAGGCACCTTGGAGAAACGATTGGCAAGACGCTGGACCTGACCTTCCGGGATCTCCGGGGGAATGGCTGCGACATAATCTTCCCGGAGCTTGCGGATCGCTGGGCCCAATTGTCGTTCCAGCCACTCCTCTACCGCAAGGTCCAATTCTTCCAGGAGGATGTTTTCGGCATGGATCAGATTCTGCTCAATCTTGTGGCGACGTTCTTTTCCTGCTTCTTGCAGCGTGTCTACATCGAGCACAAGAATGTGATGAGCCTTCGCTGCTATGCTATCAACATTTCGAGGAATGCCCAGGTCCACAATCACAGACACATCTGCGAGTCGTTGGAGAACACCTTCGTTAATGATCTGCGATGCTGGAGTGGCACAAACGAGAGCGTGGAGAGGCGGCGGAGAAGCTAAGAACTCGTCCAGGCTATGGAGCTGTGTTGGACATTGAAGCTGTGGAGCAAAGGTTTCTGCGCGGGAGCGGGTTCGGTTGACCAAGTGCAGGGTCGTGTCGGGGCGTTCGTGCAGCACACGCGCCGCGATCTGGCCCATCTCACCCATCCCCACAATGCCGATGTGAGCGTTCTCAGGGATATGTTGTTCCAGCACAGGTTTGGCAAGGCTGAACAAGGAGGTGTTGAGCGGGGCAAGCTCGACTTCACGGCGCACACGTTTGGCGATTCGAAACGCGGTGGTGAAGGCAAAGCGGGTGTCTTTGCCGACCGTCCCTTCTTTTTCAGCTTCGGCAAACGCCTCTCGGGTTTGCTGCATGATCTGGTATTCGCCAGGGTTGAGGGAGTCGAGGGAGGAGGCGATCCGTGAGAGTTGTTCGACGGCTCCCTCGCCCACATAGGCATAACATCGCCCTGCGTCGGAGGGCGCAAGAAGCTGCTTGGCTTCTGTGACTCCCATGGTTTCTGGCAAAGATGCAATGACGTCGCAGCGGTTGCAGGTGTTTAGGAACACCACCTCGCGCAAGCCACGTTCGACCCATTGTTGATGGGGTGTGGACTGAATGTGGTTTTGCCAATGTTCGAGAGCCGTAGCACCCCCTCGGCGGTACGAGACTCCAATCAATGCCAGACGTTCCATAACCTCAACGTCACTTTCTATCGGTCTTTAGGCTCCCCACGGGAGGGGCAGTGTTGGGTTTGCATACTCATGGGAATGGATCCTTGCTTACGAGGCGTTGTTTCGATGAGATTGTTGGCTTTTCCATGGAAATTGAATTCCTGTGTGCAACCAACGTCAAAACCGGGGAAGCAACCATGTCCATCGATGGGCTTTGGGATGCAAAGGGTATCCCCGGTGAGGGTCCATTCTTGCACGGCCATGGTGTATCACAACCCTTTAGCCTTGACCAGATGGTTTCCCCTCGACCTCTCCAAAAATGGGTCTCCCTGAGCATTCTGTCAAAGGTATGGGCCTTGACGGAGAAGGTCGAACAAACGAGTATGGCAGGCTGCGGTCCTCGCATTCCGCGTTACGGAAGTTTCTATGGGTGTTGTTTGTGGAGAACTGGATGTCGATTGATCAACAAGATGACTTTGAGGGAATGAAGCGCATAGGCACGATCGTTGCCAACTGCCTTGCCCTGCTTAAGGTGGCTGCGCGTCCCGGTATGACTACCGCAGAGTTGGATGAAATGGCGGGTCGTTACCTGGAAAGCCAAGGCGCTATTTCGGCTCCCAAGAGTGTCTATAAGTTTCCTGGGTATGTTTGCCTCAGCCTGGAGAAATCTGCAGCTCACGGCATTCCTGATGGGACGAAGATCCAAGAGGGAGACCTGCTGAACATCGATGTCTCGGCTCACAAAGATGGCTTCTATGCTGACAACGGAGAATCCATCGTCGTCGGGCAGGGCGCACCCGAAAAACAATTTTTGTGCAAAGCGGTCAACCAGGCCTTGGACGTCGCTCTGCGCTCGGCCCGAGCCGGTGCTCCCATCGCGAGCATGGGAAAGAAAGTCGAAAAGATGGCCCGTAACTACGGCCTGACTGTGATTCAAAATCTTGGAGGCCATGGCATCGGTCGGTCGCTGCACGAAGCGCCCGAGTTCATCCCAAGCTTTCACGACCGTCGTGACAAGCGAGTCTTTTCCAACAACCAGGTTGTCGCGATTGAGCCGTTCCTTTCCAACGGCGCGACCTGGATCGAGCAAGCGGATGACGGCTGGACTTTGTTCCACCCCAAGTACTACACCGCGCAGCGTGAACACACCGTCATGATCACCAAGAGCCAGCCATACATCTTTACGCAGCCTGACACATCGTTCGATTAGAACAGGGATAAATTCTCTGGGGGAGGCTGCTCTTCGAATCGTTCGAGGTTGGAGGCGTTGTTCACGGATACCCGGTTCACCTGCTTGTTGACGGGGTAGTACGAGAACGCGTCGGCCGGGTAGGGCTGCATCACCTCTTGCAGGTTACGTAGGTCAAAGGATTCGTTGTTGAGCCAGAGTCCCCAGTGCTTTTCGGGGAGAATCACTGGCATGCGGTCGTGAATGGGCTGGATGATGGAGTTGGCCTCCGTCGTCAAGATCGTGCAGGTCGAGAGGGGAGGCTGTTCGGGAGGTGACCAACGATCCCACAATCCTGCCATCGCGAACAGTGGTTCTTCAGGAAGATGAATGAACATGGGAACTTTGCCTTGGGGTGTTTTCTGCCATTCGTAGAATCCACTCGCAGGAATTAAACAACGACGTTTGCGAAAGGGCATCCGAAAGCTTGCCTTCTCGTGGGCGGTCTCGCTTCGTGCGTTGATTGGGCGACGACTGCCCGCTTCACGGCTCCAGTGGGGTACCAAGCCCCAAGAGAGCTTGCCGAGGTGACGCTGTCCAGCCTTGCTCACGATGGCAGACACTTCATGGGTCGGAGCGATGTTGTAGCTTGCCTCAGCCCCTTGGTGAACATGGTCTACAGCGAACACTTCACAGATCTCATCTTCGGTTGCAGTCAACACAAAGCGGCCACACATGAACTCTAGGACTCTCCGGGCTGTGAAAGTGAAAGCATTGGCTTGCGGAGGAATTGCGATGTTTCCTCCCCTTAAGTAGTATCACAGCATCATCAGCTTGTGAGGATTCACATGGAAAAAGATACAATGGAAGGGAAGCGTCCCCAGGCTTCGTCGTGGATTTCTTTCTCGCTCCTGTTGTTGGGGTTGCTGGGGTACATGCTTTGGCCTTGGGCGTCGTGTCCGCTCCTGCCGTCGATGGACCTGCCTGCTCATCTCGCTCTGGTCGAGGCGATGCACCACGTCGGACAGTCCGGTTCGCTGCTGGCGGACAAGTTTGTGTGGGGCCTGTTTCCTGCGCCGAACTCGATGTTCTATCTCCTGACCTATGCGTTGAGTTGGATCATGCCTGTTGCGTGGGCAGGTCGTGTGATCTTTCTCGGAGCGATGGTGTTCCTTCTGATCTCGGGGGTGGTGTTTGCTCGCGCGATGGGACGCAGCCCATGGATCGCTTTTGCGATGCTTCCTTTCTTAGGACAATGGGTGCTGCTGGAAGGATTCCTCGACTTCTACATCGGTGTTGCGTTTCTGCTTCTTGCGCTGGGTATGCTCCATCAGTACCTCAAGGAGCCAACGTGGGGACAAGCCACAACTGTCGGCGTTCTCGGAGTGTTGGTGTTTTTCTCCCATGTCCAAGCGTTCATGTTTTATGGATTGTTGGGCGGCGCGCTGTTTGTTCTTCACGCTGTCTTTGAGCGGAAGTTGGAGGCGGAACCTTCACCGTGGTCCTCGCTCATTCAGCGTTGGGCCGTTGCCTTTGTTCCATGTTTGCTGGCTGTGGTGGCGTGGTTTGTGACGTCGTACAGCTCGCTCGGCTCATCCACCTGGCAACACAACGCGAAGATGCTCTTTCCGTCGTACGGCAAGCGATTGGCGATGATGTTTCACCAGAGCATCTTAACCTTTGGGACTGGGCAAGAGCGTGTGGTTGTTGGACTCGTTCTGGGTCTTTGGCTGTGCCGAACGTTTATGTACTGGGCAACGGAGCGTGAGCCTCATGATTGGATTCGAGACTCGTTCCTGCATCTTGCCCTGGCCATTGTGCTCGCTGTCTTTTTCTTTGCGCCTCTGAACATCGGGTTGTACTGGAACTTATACAACCGCAGCGTCCTCTTGTTGTGGTTTCTGGTGGTTTGTGCCTTGATGCCAGCGGGCCAGATTCGTTCGGACATTGGAGGCATGCTTGCGACCCTACCTCTCGCGGTCACCTTGAGTGTGACTCACCTTCAATGGCAGCAGAGCTTTCAGGCTTGGCGTGCCCACACCCGGGGCTTCTCTGAGGTGTTGCATCAGGCGCCCAAACAGACGCGCTTGTTCTATGTGGTTCAGACCCGAAAGCCTTATGTTGGAACTCGGAACACCTACTTGTGGCGACATCTTGGGCACTATCATACGTTGTGGAACCAAGGGACCACGTCGTATTCGTTTGGCTTGCAGCCCGGTCGGATCATTCGTGAGAGGCATCCTGTGCCTCACCACGAAGCCAAACAATACGGCCGGGTGCGTGACTTGGAGCGACTCGAATTGATCGGTTGCTTTGATGTGGTGCTGTTGTCTGGAACGGTGGAGGTGGAGAAAAAGTTTCCTCGGCGGTACTCGTTAATCGCTCGGAAACATGCGTGGTCGTTGTATCGAGTGACGCCGCGAGGACGCTGCAAAACGACCAAGGGGAACCCAACCAAACGTCGGTAAATGCGAGAGTTTGTTCGAGGGGAGACCTTGTTGTAGTCGCCTAGGAAGGTTTCTTGGGGGGGAAGGTGTCAGAGGTGAGGAAGGTCATGCCGGCGCTTCGAAGTCGTTCGAGTAAGGTCTGACCCATGGAGATGGACGGAGTGACAACCCCAAACTCTTCGGGGAGTTTGTCTTGGTCTTGGGCAAGGCAGATGGCCGACTCCGAGAGCATTATGGCGGTTGCGCCGTAGCCTGGATCTTTTTCTCCCCGGACCAATCCATACACACGGTGCTCTCCTGCTTTGCCGAGCAGGTAGGTGTTAAAGTAGCCTTCTTCTTGCTGCTTTTTGGAGGGTCCTTCTCCAGGTGCCGGAAGAACGGTGCTTTGTAGCAGCTTGCGCGTGGGAGCAAACGAAACCATCAAGCCAAACGTTCCCAGGCCCAGGGTGATGGTTGTTGCCATGAACCAGCCGCGGAAGCCTTTGGGGGTGGACATGACCTCACTGTAGCGGAAGTTTTCTCCGTAGGGATAACCTCGCAGAGCGTGGGCGCGTCGGACAACACGGGTGTTGATGCTGGCCATCACAAACGGTGCGGTGTATCGCTTGATATCAGGATCCCACTTCATACCCATTTGGTCGGAGCCATCGGGTCCTTTGGGTCCACCTTTGGGATTCAGTGCGTAGGGGTTGCCAAGAACCCGTCGGACCTTCTTGTCTTTGGCTTCCTGAAACATGTGGATCATGCTGGCGACGGTTCCGCCGCTGAAGCCTCCCTTGGTGGGTCCTGCATAGTATTTGACTTCCTCACAGTACACTCCATGCTTGGCCTTCATCTCTTCTTGAACCATCAAGCAGCCGAGGTCCGAAGGGATGGAGTCGTAGCCACAGCAATGTACGATGCGCAGCTTTTTGGCCTTGGCATCTTCGTGATGGGCGTCGATCATATCGCGGATGAAAGGGGGCTCTCCTGTCAGGTCACAGTAGTGGGTCCCTTCCTTGACGCAGGCTGCAACGAGGGGCTTTCCGTATTTGGCGTAGGGACCCACTGTGGTGCAAACCACCTTGGCTCTCGACGCGATGGCTTCCAGGGATGCGCTGTCTTGGCTGTCTCCCGTAAGAATAGGAAGGTCCGACGCGCCGGAGTCGATCTGTGTGAGGTTGTCACGTAGGGTCTCTAGCTTGCTCTGGTTGCGACCGGCCAGGGCCCAGCGTAACTTCGAGCCGTCAGTCCCGTAGTGTTGGGTGAGGTATTCTGCAACCAATGTTCCCGTAAATCCTGTGGCACCCCACAGAACAACATCAAAGTCTCTCGTTTGACTCATGTATTCATTCCTTGTTGGTAAAGCATCAACAATTCGGTTTGACTGATGTAACCTTTTTCGACGCGTTTGTCTTCCCTCCGTTTCACTCTCTGTACATCCATCATTCTTTTGTCTATACTGTCGTCGTTGTATGGGTTTTGTGTTTCTCTTGGGTTTGAGTGGGGTCGAACCGTGTATTGGGATAAGCGGCTGCGCAGTGATTTTCCGTTGTTGGAGCGGAAAATAGAAGGCAAGCCATTGGTGTATCTGGACAGCGGGGCGTCTGCGTTGCGGCCCAAAGTTGTCGTGGATGCCATGGTGAATTACGAATACCATCACCACGCCAACGTGCATCGTGGTGTGCACACCTTGAGCCAGGAAGCGACGGAAGCGTACGAACAAAGTCGACTTCTCTTGCAGCGATGGCTAGGGGCTGAGCATCCCGAAGAGATCATCTTCACGAGCGGTACCACCGAGGCCATCAACCTTATCGCGGTGGGGTGGGCTGCCCCACGTTTGCAACCGGGCGATGAGATCGTGGTCTCTGTGATGGAGCATCACTCGAACTTTCTTCCCTGGCAACGTGTGGCGCAACAAACAGGTGCTCTTCTCAAGATCATTCCCTTGTGTGCTGAGACAGAAACGTTGGATGTCAGCGCTTTGGACACCCTCCTTACGAAGAAAACCCGACTGGTCAGCCTCGCTCATGTCTCCAACGTTCTTGGTTCTGTGCAGCCGTTGGCGGATGTCATTCAACGAGCCCATGATGTCGGAGCTGTCGTGGTTGTAGACGGCGCACAGTGGGTGCCACACAACCCGGCCTGTGTTGCAGAGTTGGGCTGTGATTTCTACGCAGTGTCGGCTCACAAAATGTATGGACCCACGGGTGTTGGTGCCTTGTATGGAAAGCTCGAACGTTTGGAAGAGATAGAGCCTTTTTTGGTGGGCGGAGGAATGGTCGAGGAGGTCTCAGAAACGGGCGCGACGTGGGCTGCCCTTCCAGCTCGTTTGGAAGCAGGGACTCCTCCGATTGCAGCGGCTGTCGGTTGGGGAACTGCGGTGCAGTATTTGGAGCGTTTGGAACAAGAGCCAGGCCGTCTCCTGGCGCACAGCAAGGATTTGATAACCTACGCCGTGGCGCAATTGCAAAACATCCCAGGCCTTCGTGTGTATGCGGCTGAGGCTGAGAGAGTGGGGGTCGTCTCCTTTAACTTGCAGGACGTCCATCCTTATGATCTGGGCCAACTCCTCGACATGGAAGGGGTGGCCATTCGCACCGGTCATCATTGCGCTCAGGTGTTAATGAAGTCACTCCGGGTTCCTGGAACCGCCAGGGCTAGCTTTGGTGTGTACAACACACGCGAAGACGTTGACGCCTTTGTCGAGGCCATTGACGTCGCTCGCTCCATGCTGTTGGGTTAATCAAGGAATGTGAGACACAGCATTCATGAGAGTGAACAGGAAGAGAGTTTTTCACGAGCAAGGAGCGAGGTGATGCAGCAAGGAACTCTTCGGATCATCCTGGTCGGACTGGCCCTGTTTTGGGGCAGCATGGGCTTGCGCTGTAGCGTCACTACAGACTCGTGCTCCACAGACTCTCCCTGCGCTGCGGGGTTGCTGTGTGTGCAAGGCCAATGTGTGGCCGGAAGCTCAGAGTTGTCCGTTGTCTCTGAACCTTCTCCACAAGAAGACAGCAGCGTTGAGCCCGAGCAACAACAACAAACCGAGCCTGTCGTAGAACAAGCAGCGGTGTGTCCTTCCACCTGTCAATCCGGTAGTGATTGCATCCCCTGTGGTCCTGGTGTTGCATGTGTCAACTCATCGTGTACCAAACCTGCAGGTTGTCCTAACTCTTGTTCCTCCGATGCTGACTGTGGGATCGCCGCCTGTGGAACCAAAACCTCCTGTTCCGGAGGGCTATGTGCGGATCCCCCAGAGTGTCCGTCTTCTTGTACTCAAGACAGCGACTGCGCTGTGGCGGCTTGTGGTTCCAAAACCATCTGTGACAATGGCGCCTGTGCCGAACCTTCCACAACCTGTCCTTCCCAGTGTACCCGTGATGCAGACTGCGCCGTGGCGGCTTGTGGAGAGAACAAGCGCTGCGTGAACGGAGCGTGCCAGAAAGAGGTGGGGAGCTGCCCCAAAGCTTGTGCATCTGACCAGGTCTGCAACTCATCTGTCTGTGGAAACAAAACACAATGCCGTGGGGGTATCTGTGTGGAGCCCAAGACCGGGAACGTCTGTCCTGACACGTGCGACATTGACGCCGATTGCACCAACGCACCTTGCGGAAACAAAGTCCGCTGCATTGGTCGGGTGTGCAAAGAGCCGCCTGCTGGTTGTCCTGCCAAGTGCACCCAAGATTCGGAATGTGCCACCTCCGCTTGTGCGGACAGGCGGTTTTGCATCCAAGGTTTATGCACCGCACAAACCGGCGCATTGTGTCCATCCTCTTGTCAGTTTGATACGGAGTGCATGAGCGTTCGGAGCTGTTGCCCACGAACCAAATGCCGGAACGGCGTGTGCACCTTCACCGGCTGTCCCTGCTCCTGTGTGACCAACGCAGACTGCCAAAAAGCAGGGTGCACCCAACGTCGATGTATGCAAGGTGTTTGCATCTAAGGCGTCTTGCTCTTCAGGAAAGCTTGGAGTCTATCGCACCCTCGCTGTTGTGAGACAACATTGTCTCTGCTTCTCCATCGTCTGCCTGTGACAACCGAGTCTCAAGGGGTCGTCTTGTTGGCGTGAGGGGGGCAGGGAGGCGTTGTAGCAGTCTGTTTTCTCAAGAACTTTTTGGATTGAGAGGGAAATGTCCAGGTGCGTTGGACGAAGAATTGCATCACTGTGGTGGCGAACGCGAGAGTGTTTTCTCGCAGTACATTTCCGATGAAAATGCAAAGGAGCTTTTTATGAATCAGACGCACAATCCTACGGAAAAGACTGAACAGTACAAAAAACTCGTCGAGATCCTGCAGAAATTTTCGACAGGGATGTTGTCTACCGTGTCCAAAGAAGGATTGATTCGTTCGCGCCCTATGACCCTCGTTCGCGTGACCGAGCACGCAGACACTTGGTTTATGGCAGCCAAAGACTCTGATCTGATGGATGAGCTTACAAAAGACCCACGACTCAATCTGATCCTTCAGGAAGGTGGGTTCTTTATGTCCCTCTCTGGGATGGCAGAGATTGTCACCAGCAAAGACATTCTTGAGCAGCTATGGGATGCTTCAGCAGAGTTTTGGTCACCTCAAGGGCTTAACAAAGACGATGTCTTCTTGATCCGAATGCTACCTTTTGAAGGCCAGTATTGGGATGTCTCTGGACTCAACCGAATCAAGTTTCTGTTTGAGAAGGTCATCGCGAAGGTTACCGGATCAAGCGTCAACATCAGCTCTATAGAAGAGCACATCAAACTCTAAGCATGGGCGCAAAGTAGATGGGCCAGACCAACGCATCCAGTCCCAGCGTTTGCCACAAGAAGGCCAACGCTCCCAAGAGGGCGAGGGTGTATCCAATAGACCACTCTCGCATGCGTTGACGTAACAGGCCCACCACGATTCCGAACGACCCCGTTCCCACCGCAAACAACACAACGCGTATGGACACCCATAACAAGGTTGTTGGATGTTCCAAGACAAGATAGGTCAACGGCATCCACAAAGCAGAGGGGAACAACACAAGGCTATAGCATAGCTTCCAAGGATAGCTGGTTTGATGCGTTCCTTGGAGCTTTGCTTTGCCCCATACAATGTAGCTGGTAAAGGCAAAGTAGCCGAACATCGCCAGAAACATCGACACGGTATACATCTTTTTGAGCGACTTTGGGAGCTCACCCCAAAGAGCCGTTTGAAGCTTTGGATACGTTCCTAGCATGTACCCATAGCTTGCAAGGACAAGGCACCCACCCACCAGATTAATGGTAAGCATGGAGGCGAGCCATCGCTTTCTTCCTTCCATCGCTTTTCTTCCTTTCTCTCAAACTGAAATTCAATCTCTTGCATTGCTTTTACAAACCATAGGTTGTGGGACAGTTTGATCCCGTAAACCTGGCATAAGCATTGCTTCCTATCAATGTGTTTTATCTTTTACATACCCTGTTGGGGAGGACCTATAGGGTTGGAAATGAGGAGGACTTTCATGAGGCCATTCATCACAATCTTAAGCTCTTTTTTGGCGGTCTTTGTTCTCATCTCGTGTGGCAGTCCATCCACTCTCTCTCAGAACGAAGCCCCCTTTCTGCTGTATGAGCAAGATGCAGTCATTGTGAGTAACAAAGGTGAGATTCTGTTGCATTCCACCAGAACGCAAAGGTGCAACCCCAATCGCTACCCATGCATTAAGGTGACGCGGGGAGGTCGGTATTGTGAAGGTGCTAGCGATGGGCCTGTGGACATCCTGACTCATCCTGAGATCCTGACCACTCGTATTTGCTACCCAGGTTATAGCGAGAGAGGTCCACGGCGGGTCACATTGAACTGGAATGCTTCTGTTCAAAATGACAAGCAAGTTGTTCTGTTTGATTATTCCACGCGGGATCGCCGCTTCAATGAACCTCTCCAAGTGCAGGCCAATCGAGTTTCTGTCTATGGAAAAGGACCCACCCTCACAACGTTTGTGGGCAACAGCGAAGTTGCTGGCAACAAGGTGAGACTGCGTGGCCTGACTGTCCGTGGCGATCTGAAGATTCATGGCAACCAAAACGTGCTTCTCTTCGCGAGGGTCTTTGGCGACCTGACCATTGAGGGGAATAACGCAGTGATTGGACATGTCATTGTACATGGGAACTTGATCGTGAAGGGGAACAACAATGTCTTGTTTCATACCGATGTGGAAGGGAAGAAGGAACTTTGGGGAAACGGGTACCGTTGTGCTTTGACGTTTCACTTTGAAGATCAAAACGGTAACTTTGTGCTGGAACCTCAAGAAGAGCGAACAACGCCCTGGAGTTGTCCTTAATGCTCGGCGCCTTTGCTTCGTCCTCGACGGCAACGCGATTGAGTTGATTAATTCTTTGAATGTCAGTATATTCAGTTAAGTAACAATAGTTTGCATTGGGGTGTTCAAGCTACAGCACAGCGGGAAAGTGATATGAAAGAATCTTCCAGATCCTTGCAACTGCATCATTTGTTTCCGGTTCTGAGCGAAAAAGACAACGTCAAGTTTGAAGAGAGTGGGCTTGGCGAAACGGAGCGCGAGCTGCTTCGTATGTGCAACGGGAAGGTTTCCTTGGCGGAGCTTCCTCTGCTGATGAGTCTGTCTGTCTCGGATACGATGAAGTACATACGAAACCTCATTGCTTCCGAACGAATCGAGTTGCAACGTTTGTATTCTCCTTCTTCGCAAGATGATTGGGAGTTGGAGAGAGAAACGGATTCCAAGGAAGGTCTGCAATATCACTTTCCGGTGGATGGAGATATCTCACCCGCAGAAGCGACCGAGTGGCTGCTGGAGTCTCTCTCTTCGTCCGAGTTGCTTTTGGCGGAAGACATTCACCCCAGCCCCATCTCCGTTTCGGCTGTCTCTGGACATCCCAAAGAGGTCCCCCTGTTGGGCCAGCGTCATCCCTCTTCCCCGTCCAATCCCGTTGACGCAACCTTGGTGGGGGCATCCTTGGACTTAAGGGATTCTCTCAAAAGCAACGGTGCCGAAGAGAGTGTTTTTGTTGTGGAGCCAACTGCACCCTTACCCATTGTGAATCGAGGCGGTCAACACGAAGCCACGTTGCTTCAGAACGCTCATGGAGAAGGTTCATCTTCTTCGGAGGCGGGGCAGCCTCGTCTCTTTCATACCTTGGAGCCTTTGAATGCGGTTCCCTCCATGGAAACGTTTTTGCAGATGGAAAGCGAGATCGCGACGCAGGAAGAACTGCCTGCATCTTCTGGCGCGTTGGTGGAGCAGACGGAGTGGGAGCAACCCTCCATCTCTTCGATGAGCTCGGATGAATTGGAGGACACTTCTCCAGAAGAAGAGGAGCCTTCCTTTCATCCACCTGCCTCTCTCCTCCCTCCGATGTTTGAACCTACAGCTACGGAAGTCCCTGTCGTGGGTTACAAGCCCGCTGCCAAAATTGTGGTTGAGGCCAAGCCGTCGGCGCTTCGGGGAGCTTCTTCATCGGAGAAAGTTGGTCCTTCGCTTCGTTCGATTCCGGGAGTTGGTCTCAGCTCTTCGATCTCTGCATCCGTTCCGATGACCAAACAAAAGCGGAGAAAGCGAGGCGAACCGACTCTCCTTCCAGGCAAGTTGGGAAAGCAAGGAGTTCCTGTCGTCGTCGTTCGAGGAAAGCGCAAACCTTAACGAAAGCCTCTGTCTTGGTACGTTGCTCCTGTTGGCAAAGTCATTCTTTTGGTACAACCAACGTTGTATACAAAGAATAATACCAACCAAGGAGTTCACCCATGCAGGTTTCTCGTGTTATTAAGTCGGTCTTGGCGCTAACGTTTGTGGCTGCTTCGTTCATGACACCAAGGGAGGTCAAGGCACAAACAACCTCCAGCTTGCTGCGACGCGTGGTCTCTGGCTCTCGCGTTTCGAAAGCCAAACTGTATCGGGTGTTGTGGAAGGTTCCTCTCACAAAAAAAGACCTCCAATACCACTCGCATGAAACCACGCGGTATCTGCGAAACGCCATCTTTGCGTTGCAGGGTGCCCGCTTTGTGTCCCCTGAGTTGCGAAAACTCTTCGGCAAGCAGCGCTGGTATCGTCCCTACCGTTCGACTCGTCAGATCCGTCTCTCTCGAACGGCTCGACGGAACCTGCTCCTTCTTCGAAAGGTAGAGGCGCGTCTGATCGCGAAGCGAAAGGCTGAGTTGATGCAGACGTTGTGGGGGGAGAAACCTCTCGCTGTGGTTCTCTATGGGCCTCGCACTTGCCTTCGATACGCTGCCTACCAGGTCGTGCAAACGGAGAACGCGATCCGCATTGCTCGGTCTCATCCGGGAAACCCTTGCCGGATTCGCTCCCGTAATGTCGTTCTTACTTTGAGTCGAGAGCGCAACTTCGAGATGAAAGGGGAGTTTCGCGGGTTGTCCGGTTCCTCTGCGTTTTTCTGGGGGTTGGGCTCCAGCGACATGCAGGATCTTCTGGTGATATCGCTGCGGACTCAAAAGAAACTCTTTCACAGAAAACAGATGAATCCTGTTGCCAACATTCGCTTCTCTGCGAAGACTCAGCGACTTTCGTTCTTTCAAGACGTAAAGCGTCACCCGTCGTGTAAGATGAAGTCGGAGAAAGTCGGTGGTATGTTGTTGCTCGCTCTTCAACTGCCCGGATGTTGGAAGGCTATGGTGCAGAAGCATTCCTATTTGAAGGGAATGAAAGCGCCGGTGTGCCGGTGCAGTGGAGGATTGGGTCCCTATTTGACCGCTCGCTTCGCTTGGTCGCCCAAAGCGCCCAAAGCCAAGCCAGTGTTTGTAGGAAAGTTAAAGTGTGGATGTTCGTCGTAGGAAGGTTAAGACACTGAGAGGGATAGTGGGAGGATACATTACCAGGAGATCTTCACTTCTCCGTTGCCTGTTCGGATGCCCGGTTGTGTTGAGCCACCCGAGACAGAGCCGACACCAGCGCCACTTTTGAAGTAGGACGAGCCGCCACCACCGCCAGCGTTGTTGGCACCACCGCCGCCGCCATACCAGCCGCCGCCGCCTCCGCCGCCGTCGTTACCATCACCCCGTCCACCTAAACCAAAAGAGCCTGCCGTGCCTGCGCTGCAGGTGTGGCTGTTGAAGTGACCTCCAGGTTGACCTCCAGCCGTTTGTGAACCGCCGGTCGAAGAGATGCCGTTGTAGCTTCCGCCACCGGCACCTGTTAAACCGCCACCGTTGGCACCGGGCTTACCGCTTCCGGCTCCGCCACCACCGGCTGCGACCATCACGCGGTTGTTGAGAGAGGTGCCGCCAACTCGGATGTCGCTGGCTCCACCACCTGCACCCGAACCGGCACCGGCGTTGCTGCAGCACTGATTGCCTGTGGGGCCTCCACCGTTGAAGCCACCTGCCAGGTTGCAGTTCTGTCCTGAGCCTGGGCCGCTGGTTCCTTTTCCACCGACATACACATAGACGATGGAGCCGGGTGTGACTGTCACTTTGCCCTTGGTGTAGCCACCCTTACCACCCAACGTGGGTGGATCCGCTCCACCTTCAGCGCCCCACATCTCTACGTCGATCTGGGTAATGCCGACCGGCACTCGGAACGTTTGGACGCCTCCTGTGAAGGTAAAGGTTTGGTTACCAGAGTTGATGATACAGGCTCCTACCACACAAACACGACCACCTGTGCATGCGGTTCCACATGTTCCGCAGTTGTTATTGTCGGTTTGTGCGTTAATACAAACTCCTGAACACAAGGTGAGGCCGGTGTTGCACTTGCAAGCTCCCGACTGGCAGGTCGAGTTGCTTGGACACTTGTTGTTGCACGCGCCGCAGTTGTTGCTGTCGTTGCTCAGTGTCGCGCACTGGCCTCCACAAACTTGCTGCCCGCTGGGGCAACCCGAAACGCAAGAGCCGTTGGAGCAGAAGTTGTTGTTGGGGCATTTGTTACCGCAAGCGCCACAGTTGTTGGGGTCGTTTTGCAAGCTGATGCAGGTGTTGCTGCACAGCGTTAGACCGGTAGGACAAGCGCATTGGCTGGAGGCACAAAATTGTCCCAGCCCACACTTGTTGCCGCAGCTACCGCAGTTGTTGGGATCTGTGGGGAGGCTTACACACAAATTGGTACATACGTTCTGGCCTGTGGGACAGGACAGTTCGCATTTTCCAGCGTTGCAGATTTCACCCACTTTGCAGGCGTTGCCGCACGTTCCACAGTGGTTGAGGTCGATCTGTGTGTTCACACAGCTGTTGCTGCAAATCGTTTGTGGAGCAGGGCAAGAGAGCTCACACTTGCCAGCGTTGCAGATCTGGCCTGCGCCACAAGCTTTGCCGCAGCCGTTGCAATGAGCGCGATCGGTTTGAATGTCAACACACTTGCCAGAGCAGTTGGTCAAGCCGGTTTGGCAAGACAGCGTACATTTTCCAGCGGTACAAACCTCTCCAGCTTTGCACGCTGTTCCGCATGCTCCACAATTGGATCGATTGTCTTGCAGGTTGAGGCAGGTTCCGTTGCAGTCCGTTGTTCCTGGCAAGCAGGCGCACTTTCCAAGGATACACTCTTGTCCACCCTGACACTGCACGCCGCATTGACCGCAGTTTCCGCTGTCGGTTTGGGGATCGACACAGATTCCGCTGCAGTTGGTGGGAGTGGCCGTGGGACAGGAGAGGGAGCACGCTCCTCCTGTACAGATCTCGCCAGCCTTGCAAGCCGTACCACAAGCGCCACAGTTGGCCCGGTCGGTTTGGTTGTCGACGCACTTTCCAGAACAAGCCGTGAGTCCTGTTTGGCAAGAGAGGGCGCAGGTACCGTTGGAGCAGACTTCACCCGCTTTGCAGACGGTGCCACAGGCTCCGCAGTTGGTGTTGTCGTTTTGTGTGTTGACGCAGCTTCCGCTGCAGTTGGTCAGGGTTGCCTGGCAAGACAGCTCGCACTTGCCCTGGTTGCAGACTTCGCCCGCTTTGCAGACGGTGCCACAAACACCACAATGGGTGCGGCTGGATTGGATATCGACGCAACTTCCCGAGCAATCGGTTAAGCCGGTCTGGCAGGAGAGGGCACAGGCACCTTGGGAGCAGACTTCGCCCGCTTTGCAGACGGTGCCGCAGGCTCCACAATGAGCGCGGTCGGTTTGCAAATCGACGCACTTTCCAGAGCAATCGGTCGAACCCGTTTGGCAAGTGAGAGTGCATTTGCCTTGGGAGCAAACTTCACCTGCTTTGCAGGCGGTGCCACAAGCCCCACAGTTGGTGTTGTCGGATTGAAGGTTGACACAGCTACCAGAACATTCCGTTTGACCAGCCTGGCAGGAGAGGGCGCACTTGCCTTGGGAGCAGACTTCACCCGTTTTGCAAGCGGTTCCGCAGACGCCGCAGTGGGCCCGGTCCGACTGGGTGTTCACGCATTGGTTGGAGCAATTGGTGAGGCCATTTTGACAGGACAGCTCGCATTTTCCAGCGTTGCAGATCTCACCACTGTTGCAGGCCGTTCCGCAAGCACCACAGTGAGCGCGATCGGTTTGGGTGTTGACGCAACCACCGCTGCAGTTGGTCAGGTCCTGGGGGCAAGCAACCTCGCATTTTCCAGCGTTGCAGACTTCGCCCGTTTTGCAAGCTGTGCCACAGTCTCCGCAGTTCTTGCTGTCAGTTTGTGGATTGACACAACTCCCCGAGCATGCCTTCTGGCCACTGGGACACTGCAGCTCGCATGTTCCTGAAACACAAGCTTCGCCAGAGCCGCAAGCTTTTCCACATTCTCCACAGTGTTGGGCATCGGTTTGGGTGTCGACGCACTTGTCACTGCAAGCTGTTTGTCCTGTGGGACATTGTAGCTTGCACTCTCCTTTGTCGCAGACCGCAAAGTCGGGACATTGGTTCCCGCACTTCCCACAGTTGCTCTTGTCGGAAACAATGTTGGTGCAAACCCCGCCGCAGTTGTTGGGCTGCGCGTTGCTGGGGCAGATGCATTGGGAAGGATCGGTGTCAGACAGGCCACCGCCTACATTGGCTCCACAAATCACGCCTCCGCTGTCGCATCCGACGATGCCAAAGGCTGACCAGGCAAGGAGCAACAAACCCAGGCTCCATGTGTGTAACTGTTTCATTCAACATACCTCTCAACAAAAAGTGAAGTTCCTACTACATTCTAACCGCCTTGGTTGGCTTTCTGATTCCTTGCAAGGCCAGACATCAGAACATTCCACTATGCCATAAGAACGGAAACATTGCAGCGTTCTTCAACGTAACGTGTGGACGACATGGAGTGATGTCTACCCAGCGTTCCATGAATGAATACGTTGGCAACGTTGAAAGTGGATGGGAAAAGTCTAGCAAACTGTGCAAGGAGCAAGAAAGAGGAACTTGTAGCGGATGAGCTTGGAGGGGAGAAGGTCCCAAAGACTCTATCTTTGGGACCTGGATGACGCTAGCGATATTGAACCTCTACGCGAGAGATGGTGCTGCTCTCTTTCGAGACAGGCAATCCATTGACATTCCCTCGGGTGTAAATGTTGTTCTGGGTGAGGAAGCGGCCAATGGTAACGTTGATGCCTTTGATCTTCGTCGTGAAGTTACCGCTCGCTGTGCTGTAGGAGTTCTTCATTGTACTGGTTCCACGTGCGCCCAAGATCCCGATGTACTGACCCGAGCTGATGGACAAGTTGGTGGTGATGAAGCCTGTGCCTGCTACCCCTCTCTGGTAGAACAGGACGGTGTGGCTCGTGGTTGTGGTGCTGTAGTTAGGGGGGACGCCATTGAGTCGCAACACCGCGATGGTTTGAGGCTCAGTTCCAACATCCGTGGGGACACGCAAGCCCGTAATCACAAAGTTGGTGGGAGCCTGGAACCAGAACCCTCGAGTCAGGCTGCCGCTGGAGAATGTGCTTCGGTAGGCTGGCAACGCGAGGTTCTGCGTGTTGTTGATGCAGGCGCCATTGGAGCAGATCTGTCCTGTCGAACATTTCTTGCCGCATGTGCCGCAGTTGTTGACGTCCGTTTTGAGGTTACGACACGTTCCTGAGCAGTTGGTTTGGCCTGAGGGACAAGCGCAATTTCCGCTGCTGCAAATGAATCCTGTGCCACATTTTCGGCCACAGCCACCGCAGTTGTTGACGTCGGTGTTGATGTTCACACAGGCGTTGTTGCAAGTGGCTTGTCCGCTGGAGCAGACCGCGCGACAAGTTCCTGCGAGGCAGACTTGACCTGAGGAGCAAGCTTTGCTGCAGCCGCCACAATGGGACGGGTTGGTTTGGGTGTCTACACAACTGTTGCCACACTTGGAGAGTCCAGTCTGACAGGACAAGAGGCAGGAGCCGTTGGAGCAAACCTGACCCGCCGCGCACTTCTTGCCACAGCTACCGCAGTTGTTGATGTCAACCTTGAAATTCACACAAACGTTGCTGCACACGTTGAGTCCCGCCGTACAACCGCAGGCACCGTTGGCACAAAGCAAACCGGAAGCACATGTCTTTCCACATGCGCCGCAGTTTTGGATGCTTGTTTTGAGGTCGATACAGGTGCCACCGCAGTTGGTTTGTCCAGAGGGACAGCCACACGTACCGTTGGTACAGCTTGCTCCCACAGGACATGTGGTGCCACACTTGCCGCAGTTGCTGGCGTCTGTTTTGAGATTCACACAAACGTTGCTGCAGTTGTTGAGTCCAGACTGACAGCTCAACTCACACTTGCTGTTGACGCAAACTTGTCCTGCCTGACAGGCGTTTCCGCAGCTGCCGCAGTTGTTTCGGTCGACCTTGGTGTCCACACAGGTGCCGGAGCAGTTGGTGGGGGCCGCCGAGGGACAGGTGAGGACACACTTTCCTGATTCGCATCGTTGTCCAGCCTGACAGGTGGTTCCGCACTTGCCGCAGTTGTTGCGATCGGTCAGTGGGTCGATACACTTGGCGGAACAGAGGAGGCGGTCGGTCGAGCACACACAGCCGCCCTTCTCACAGAAGGTGCCACCTGCACACTTTTTGCCGCAAGCACCGCAGTTGTTGGAGTCGTTCTGGGTGTTGACGCAACCACCGGTACAAACCGTGGGAGTTCCAGAAGGACATGACACAACACACTTCCCAGCGGAGCAGACCTGCCCTGTCGCACAAGCCGTTCCACAGGTTCCACAGTTCCCCTGGTTGGACTGAAGATCCACACACTGTCCTGAACAATCAGTCTGACCTGAAGGACAGGCACATTTGCCGCTGTCGCAGACGGTTCCACCTGTACACTTCTTGCCACACTGGCCGCAGTGGCTGGCGTCAGTTTGTGTGTTCACACAACCACCTGAGCACACTGTGGGTGTGTTGGCGGGGCAGGAGATGGAGCAAGCGCCGTTGTCACAAAGTTGGCCGGATGCACACGTCGTGCCGCATGTTCCGCAGTTCAAACGGTCGGTCTTGGGGTTGATGCAGGTGCCATTGCAGTCGAGCAAGCCAGGGAGGCATTGACAAGTTCCGACAATACACTGCTTGCCGCCCTGGCATTGGACGCCACATTGGCCACAGTTTCCGTTGTTGGCTTGTGTGTCCACACAGATGCCGGAGCAGTTGGTGGGAGTGAGAGCGGGACAAGACAGCTGACATGTTCCGTTGGAGCAGACTTCACCGGACTGACAGGCTGTGTTGCATTTGCCGCAGTGGTTGCGGCTCACTTGGGGGTCGTAGCAAGTGCCACCGCACAAGATCTGACCCGAGGGGCAAGCACATTGGCCGCTATCACAAAGGGTTCCGCCCTTGCATACAGTGCCGCAGGCGCCACAGTTGTTGGCGTCTGTGTTGGTGTTGACGCAGCTTCCAGAGCAAACCGTGGGTGTTCCGCTGGGGCAGGATGTTGCACATTGGCCAGCGGAGCAGACTTCACCGGCTTTGCAAGCGGTGGCACAAGCGCCACAGTTGGCTCGATCGGTTTGCAGATCGACACACTTGCCGGAGCAGTCGGTCAATCCTGTTTGACAGGACAGCTCACACTTGCCTGCGTTGCAAGTTTCCCCTGATTTGCAGACGGTCCCACACGCACCGCAGTGGGCGCGGTCGGTTTGGAGATCGACACATTTGCCCGTGCAGTCGGTCAAGCCGGATTGGCAGGAGAGAGCACACTTCCCTTGGGAGCAGAC
Source organism: Deltaproteobacteria bacterium (assembly GCA_006226375.1). Taxonomy (GTDB): domain Bacteria; phylum Myxococcota_C; class UBA6777; order UBA6777; family UBA6777; genus M3003. Next base: position 28,824 of record SBHC01000014.1, read on the forward strand.
TTCACCGGTTTTGCAAGCCGTGCCGCAAGCGCCACAGTTGGCGTTGTCGGTTTGGATGTTGACGCAGTTGCCCGTGCAGTCGGTGAGACCGGACTGGCAGGAGAGAGCACAGGCTCCTTGGGAGCAGACTTCACCAGCCTTGCAGGCGTTGGCACAAGCGCCACAGTTTCCATTGTCGGTTTGGGTATCGACGCACTTGTCGGAGCAGTTGGTCAAACCGGATTGGCAAGACAGCTCACATTTGCCTGCGTTGCAGATCTCCCCTGTTTTGCAGGCGGCGTCGCAAGCGCTGCAGTGGGAGCGATCGGTTTGCAGGTTGACGCAACCACCGTTGCAGTTGGTCAGGTCTTTGGGGCAAGAAACCTCGCATTTGCCGCTGGCGCAGACTTCTCCTGTGGCGCAAGCGTTTCCACAATCGCCACAGTTGGCGCGGTCGGTGTCTGTTTTGACGCAGACATCTCCGCAGGCCTTTTGACCGGTCGGGCATTGCAATTCACACTTGCCTGACACACAAGCTTCACCTGTTTTGCAGGTGGTGCCACAAGCGCCGCAGTTGGTGTTGTCGGTTTGGGTGTCGACACATTTGTCAGAGCAGTTGCTCAGGCCCGATTGACAGGAAAGTTCGCAGGCTCCGGCTTTACAGACTTCGCCCGTTTTGCAGGTGGTCCCACACGCTCCACAATGTTGGGAGTCGGTTTGTGTGTCGACGCACTTGTCGGTGCAGGCCGTTTGCCCTGTGGGGCATTGCAGCTTGCACTCTCCTTTGTCGCAGACTGCAAAGTCGGGACATTTGTTGCCGCACTTACCACAGTTGCTCTTGTCGGAGATGATGTTGGTGCAAACCCCGCCACAGTTGTTGGGTTGTGCGTTGCTGGGGCAGATGCATTGGGTGGGGTCTGTGTCTGAAAGTCCACCGCCCACGTTGGCACCACAAATCACACCGCCGCTGTCACAACCCACCGCGCTGAGCACGATCCAGGTTGTGAGCAGCAGTCCTATACTCCATCTTTGAATACGAAACATGAAAAACATCTCCTGTGTAAGCGCAATGTCAATCTTTCGAAGAGTAGACCCTTGATCCAGAGCAAACATCTCACTTTCTCTGCTCTTAGATTGGGAGCAGCTCCTCTACACATTAAATCTATACGGTTGATTTCATCTATCCATACAGTGAGTGTAACCGTTCTTGGCCTGACGCTCAAAAAACTGTATTCATTCTATCTTTTCATGCTGCTTGGCTTGGTTCGAAGAGGCAAGGAGAGAAGCAGCAGGAATCGCGAGGAGTGCGAACGAATGAGGGGGTAGACAGAGGAGGACAAGTCCTCCAGAATGTGAGTCGAGCGAGAATTCTCTTTTTCCATCACACGAGCACCAAGACACGATGCCAAAATCGAAAGACAAGCCCGAAGACTCGATAGCGGACCCACAAGGAACTTCGTCTTCCTCCTTGGGGCGGCAGTTGGACGAATCGACGGGTATCACCACGTCTCGGGTGGGCCGCTTTCTGAAAACCGGTTGGGCTGCACGGCACGCCATTCCCATGGCGTTCAAACGAACGGCGGACCTGCTGTCTGCGGAAAAAAAAGATCGCAAAGACGTCGCAGAGAAGCTGTTGCAAGACCAGGAGGCGATCGCCGAAGAGTTGTTCCAAACGTTGGGAAACCTCAAGGGCGTGGTGCAGAAGTTTGGTCAGCTGGCTTCGTACTTGGAGGGGGTTCTCCCACCGGAGCTTGCTCCAGTGTACCAGCGGGTTTTGTCTCGCTTGCAAGACGCGGCTCCTGCGCTCCCCCCGCTGGCCACACAAGAGGTGATCGAGGACGAGCTGGATTGTCTGATCGAGGACGTGTTTCCCAGGTTTGAGTCCCAACCGTTTGCAGCGGCCTCCGTCGGACAGGTCCACCGTGCCTGGCTCGCTGACGGAACGGCCGTGGCTGTTAAGGTGCAATACCCCAACATCGACAAAGCCTTCGCCAGCGATCTCAAAAACATCAAGATGATGGAGATGATGTTCGCCCCTGTTATCCGGTATTATCGGGGCCGCGATGTTCTAGCAGACCTGCGAAAGCAGTTGCTTGATGAGCTGGATTACGAACGAGAAGCCACCATGCAGGAGGCGTTTCGGAAGAGCTTCGAAGGTCACCCTACGATCCACATCCCCAAAGTTTTTCCCGAGTACAGCACCAAGAAGCTTTTGGTTACAGAGTTTGTGGAGGGGATTACATTCCGCGAGCTGGAGGAAGCAGACGAAGAGATTCGTCACAAAGCCAGCGAAACCATCGCTCGCTACTACATGGACTCTCTGTTTGTGCATCACCTCGTGAACGTTGACCCTCACCCCGGCAACTATGTGTTTCACAGCGATGGGAAAGTCTCGTTTCTCGATTTTGGTGCGGCTGTTCCTGTGGATCCTGAACGCTCACGGGAGCTGGGTGCGTTTATCCTGGCGTATTGCCAGGGAGACACCGAGACCTTTCGGGCTGGCATTCACGAGATCTTTGGCGTGGCCAACGATGACCCCGTTGTGTTCGAGGCGTATGAGGCAATGTTTGCGTACTACCTGCAACCGTTTGCAGGCGACTTGCAGCCCTTTGCGTTTTCCACGGGCTGGATCGAAAGTTGTGTGGAAGAGAGTATGACTCGCTCCAAGGCGATCCTGTTGCGTGGAGGTCGGATCCCCAAGCTTCCCCCGCCGCCCACACACATCAACCCCGATCTTCCTGTGGTGTATCGTGTCGCCGTTGGATTGGGGTCCTTGCTTGCTCGCCTTCGTGTTGCCATTGACTGGCCCGCCCTCTTGGTCGAAAGCATGAAACAAGAAACGTGAGAGGCGCCCACTCCCGAACCCTCCGAATCTCATAAGACGAGCGTGTCACTGTCCCAAACATTGCGTGTTGAACAACCCACACAAAAATAGATTCGCCTTCTGTTTCGTCTTATCATGATGAGTGGAGAAGTTGGCTGGATCGACTTTTCCAACCAAGGGAGAAGGAGCCGTTCTTTCTTGTGGTTGGATGTGGATGACAGGCGAGTGAATCTCGTGGCGAAGAAGGAGCCGGATCGTGGCAGGACAACAACACACCTGGATTGAAAACAGCACCAGCGCATTGGCCCATAACATCCGCTTGTTTCGCAAGCACATTGGCGACGATGTGAAGCTATTGGTTCCGGTCAAAGCAGAGGCTTACGGTCATGGCATCCAAACGTTGGCCCCTGAAATGGACCGAGCCGGCGTGGACTGGTTTGGTGTGCACAGCCTGAGTGAGGCTCTCGAAGTACGCGCCGCCGGCGTGGAGAAGCCTGTCTTGATCCTTGGGTACGTCCCGTTTGAGGCGTTGGACCAGGTCGTCACAGGTGGCTTTCGTTTGGTGGTGTCGAGCTGGGAGACTGCAGACGCTCTGGCGCGTGCGGCCGCAGCACACCACGCCGTTGTGCCCGTCCATATCAAGGTAGAAACCGGGACCAACCGGCAAGGTGTATGCGGTCGAGAGTTAAAGATCCTGGCCCGGTTTGTGGCTGACTCTCCCCATCTTCATCTGGAAGGCTGTGAAACCCACTTCGCCAACATTGAGGACACCACCAACCACAAGTACGCCATGTCGCAACTGGAGCGGTTCCAGCAGGAAATGGCGATGCTTGAAGAGCTGGGCATTCGTCCGGACATCAAGCACACCGCGTCGTCGGCTGCGACCATGTTGTTTGCGTCCACACACTTTGACATGGTTCGCGTGGGCATTGCAGCGTATGGACTGTGGCCGTCTCGGGAAACCTACGTCTCTCTCCTGGAGGAAGGAGGTTCAACGCTTCCTCTCCAGCCTGTGCTGTCGTGGAAAACCATCGTCGCGCAAATTAAGGATGTTCCGGCTGGTGCTTACATCGGCTACGGGTGCTCGTATCGAACCACCCGAGACATCCGCCTCGCCATCCTTCCCATCGGATACTACGACGGCTACGATCGAGGTCTCTCGAACATTGGCTATGTCTTAATTCGTGGAATGCGCGCTCCGATTCGCGGTCGGATCTGCATGAACCTTACGATGGTGGATGTCACGGACATTCCCAACGTTCGGCAGGAAGACGAGGTGGTGTTGATCGGTCAACAAGGTGACGAGGCTCTCCCTGTCGATCAGTTGGCTTCCATGGTGGGGACGATTCACTACGAATTTGTCGCTCGCTTGCCGAGGCATATCCCACGGTATACCGGAGCTTAACACTGGGCTTGAGGTTGTCGCTTGGGGCGAATCTTAAGCTTTGGGGGCGTCTGGGGTGGGTGAGGCTTCAGCTTCTTCCGTTTTGGGGGTAGAGTTTTCGTCAGGGATGAGGAACAGCCCTATGGCGATGAGCCCAATGCCTGTACTGACGCAGATGTCGGCGACGTTGAAGACCGGCCAGGAGTAGGTGCCGTAGTGGACATGAATGAAGTCCACGACAAAGCCTCGGGTGAATCGGTCGAGGAGGTTGCCGATGGCGCCGGAGAGGATCAAGGAGAGGCCAAAACCCAAGAGCAAGAAGTCGGCAGCGTAACGAACAAACAGAAAGATCACATAGATCGTCATCAGGCCGGCGAGCAAAATGATCACAATGGGGCGAGCCTTATCAGGCAGCCACTCCAAGAGGCTGAAGGCGATGTCGCGATTCTCTATGTAGCGAAAATCAAGGACGGGGAGCAGCACAACGGGCGGGCGGTCGCGAAGAAAAGCGACAGTGGCCCACTTGGTCAGAATGTCAACGAGGAGCAGCACCAGCGCAAAGGAGAGCAGCATCACTCGGCGAAGAGTCCGTGACATACCAGGTCCTTCTTTGGAGAGAGACAAAGGGAACAAGCGTCAGGAAGCAAACATTCATCGCTTCCTGCGAGAATTTGTTCACAAGAACAGAAAGGAACAAGACAGCCTTGCTTCATAATCCAAGCCTGGGTTATCGTCAAATTTGTCTTCCACATTCTTGGCCGAACCCTTTAGCCGAGTTGCCCTTGTTGTCGCGCAGTTGATTGTGAACACTGCCAACGGAGAGTTGAAATGAAGTTGCAGGTGGTCTTGCTCTACGCAGGTCTGAGTGGCTTGCTCGTGTTTGCTCTGGCGATGCGCGTCGTGCTGCTGCGTATTCGTGAGCGTGTAGCCATTGGACACGGTGACAATCGAAAGGTTGAACGTGCCGTGCGAGTTCATGCCAACGCCATTGAGAATGTTCCCATCGTGCTTGTCTTGTTGGCGCTGCTGGAGTGGAATCAGGCCCCTGCTTGGGGTGTTCACTTGGCAGGTGGTGCCTTTGTTTTGGGCCGAGTCCTTCATGCTTCTGGAATGTGGCGGCGGACGTTAGGGATTGGGCGACGGATTGGCTCTGCCCTCTCTTTCTTGGTTTTGTTCGGACTTTCCATCGCGAACCTCATCTTCTTCTTTCGATAATGTCCCCCAACACTGGCCTTAATTCACAATGACAACCATCTCTTCTTCGGCTGATTCGTCAGCTTCTGTTTCTCGTGCAACGTTGGTTCTTGTTCTTCTCTGTGCAGGGAGTTGGATCGTTCGCGTGGTGCTTGTCCAGGCGTTCCCCAATATGTTCTGGCCGGATGAGATCTTTCAAACCTTGGAGCAAGGGCACCGTTTGGTGTTTGGCTACGGTGTGGTTCCTTGGGAGTTTGTACAGGGCATTCGCTCCTGGTTTTTGCCGGGTGCGCTGGCCTTGGTGATGGCTTCGACATCATGGCTGGGAGAAGGGTCGTCAGGGTATCTTTTGGGCGTGCAGTTGGTTCTCTCTCTGCTGTCTCTTGTTCCGGTGGTTGCCGTGTTCTCTTGGACTCGGCGTCGGCTCTCTTTGGCAAGTGCTGTAGTGGCTGCTGTTCTGGTGGCTGGTTGGTTTGAGAGCGTGTTCTTTGCTTCCAAGGCGTTGAGTGAAGTGGTGGCAACCCACATCATGTTGTTGGGGCTGATGTTTTGCTGGGATGATCGTGAGGACGTACCCAGTTGGCAGGCTTGGTCTGCAGGTGTTGCTTTGGGCTTGGCCTTGGGTCTGCGTGTTCACTTTGCGCCAGGGATTCTTCTTGTCCTTGTCTGGGTCCTTTGGAAACATCCCAGGTCGATTGCGTTTCGGGTCCTTGGTGGGTTGTCTCTTGCTTTGGGTGCTTTGGGCGCTTTGGACTGGGTGACATGGGGGTTGCCGTTCCAGTCCATCTGGAAGAACTTTTGGATCAACGTTGTAGAGGGCAAGAGCCAATCTTATGGCCTGGGAACTTCTCCCTGGTATTTCTATGGCATGATGCTTTGGCGAACCTGGTCGTGGGCTCTACTCCCCCTTTTGGGGCTGGTGCTGCTGGGTGCCCGTCGTTTGCCTTTGGCAGGAGCTGTCGCTCTCGCGATCTTTGTTGCTCATTCCTGCATCGGGCACAAAGAGTATCGCTTTGTCTACCCTTCCTTGCTGCTTTTTGTCATGCTGGCTTCCGTTGGATTGGTGTCCTGGCTGGAGCCTTGGATGCAGCACAAACAAGCTCGGTTGCGAGTGCTTACCTTGGGTTTGGCTTGTGTTGTGGGCCTGGCTGTCTCTTTGGGGCTGGGGATGCGTTTTAACACCCACCACACCATGAACACGTTTGGTGGACCTACGGTGTCTCACTGGCAGCATTTGCAAGGCTCGCTTCAGGCGTTTTCTCTTCTTAGCACGGAGAGCAAGGTCTGTGGTGTTGGGGTTTGGGGGATGAACAAAACATTCACGGGAGGGTACACCTACCTTCACCGCAAGATCCCTCTCCATGTGCTGGAGAAAGCCAGCTACGCCAAGCTCAAGGTTCAGTTTCCTCGGTTCAATGCACTGGTGACGAGGCTAGAACGATCTCCCCGAAACATCGGACCTTACAGCCAGGAAGAGTGCTGGGGAGAGATCTGTTTGTACCGTCGCTTTGGTGGGTGTCAGAGAACGGGTCGTCGGTAAGAGCGCGTTGACGTCTTATCTCTTCGATGGCTTGGTGCTTTTGATAGACTTGTGCTTCCACAGCGTCCAGCGGCCTTTCTTGGCTATGAGTTTGTAGGGCGCGTTGCGAAACAGCCAGGGAAAGGTCCGTCGATTGCGTTGGACTGTTCGTTCGAGATAGACCAAGAGATACGGGGCGTACTTCGCATGCTGTTGAGGAGAAAAGCCAGCGGGCTGTGAGCGTAACTTAAAGGTTGGGTGTTGCGCTTTGGGGTTGCAGTCTCGTACGGGCATGTGGAAGAAGTGAGCGAAGCTATAGCGAGCTTCTCCACCCCGGTACATTTGCGCCAGTGTTGCCGCGTTTTTGAACTGGGACAACAAGCCCATGTAGCGACTTCCTTTGGGTAGCTTTTGAACGACCTCGTGGAAGCCATCGAAGTGTCGATCCCATTCGTACTGGTACATCCAGTTGATTCCAAGGAACGTACAAACGCAGAGGGCCATGAGCAAGTAGAGTCGTTGGGCCATGCGTAGCCCTAGAGGGAGGGCGGGAACGCACACCAAGGTGAGGACCAACGCGATCTGAATCAGCCTCGCGTACACGTTGTTGCCCTTCATAAAGGCATCCGGCAGAAACAAATACCCCAACCAGAGCACGACCACCGCAACGACGGTACCCAACGTCACAGAGTTTGATGTGTTGGAGGGTTTTGTCTCTTGGGCAGGCGCTTCGTTGTCTGCTGGGGAGTCATCGGTGTCTTGCCGGGACAACCAAAAAAGCCCAAGAAGAGAGAGCAACAAGAGACTCGACACCAACACCAACGACGTTTCGAGGTGCTCTGTGCCAAGAACGTAGGCCGGTATCAGCTTCAAGCGGAGAAAGACCGAGTCTCCAAAGGTATTGTTCTGATTCCAGTTGGGGTAAAGGGCGGTGAACCATGCTTTTTGGTTCTGCCCAAGTCTTTGTAGATAGAAGAGGAACTGTACTGCCGCTGCTATCGGGAGTAGCAGCCATGCTCCAGCCTGTAGGAGGAAGCGGAGAGAGCTTCGTCCGTCGACAAGGAGTCGGAGTCCCACGCAGCCCAAGGCTAGAAAGAAAGGGATGGGGTGACACAAATAACCCAACAACAAGGAAGCAGTCATTGCTGCCGCCCAGCGTGCCGAGCGAGTTCGCCACCACATCTGAGCACAGGCCAGGCTTGCGAGCGCAAAAGGCAGCCCCAACAAGTGGGGTGCAAAGCCCATGATGTAGCAGTAGCCGAAGAATGTAGCCGGTGCGAACATCAAGAGCCGGATGTCCGCGCGATACGAACGGAGCAACAGAGCGATGGAGGCTGTGTACAACAACAACAAGATCAACAACGTGCTCTGGCTGAGCCACTGGACAGGAAGCACCACGGCAAGGAGTCGAACCATGTAGTGAAACAAATGGTAGGGCGCGAAGGTGCTGACGCAGTATGTGCTAGGAGGGACAAACGAAGGATCGTGGAGGTGCGCCAGGATAACACCTTGAGACATGTGGAGAGGCCAGTCGAGCATCGGGGGGACCTGGATGGTCATCACCGAGACGCAGCCTAGAAGCAACGGGACAAGCCACCACAGATAGCTGGGAGTCTCTTGTGAAGCAGGGGCTTCCTGACGTTCTGGCATTCTCTCTTCCTTCTCTCCACGCTCCGACAAATCGGGTCGAACAAGCTTTAAGGTTTTGTGACGCCTGGGGCATCCACACAGAGGACCCAAACGCTGGGTCTGTTTTGTGGTACTTGATGGGGTCGCCAATGTCAAAGCGATGGCAGCTTGTTGTGGGAGAGACCGATTCAGTCAACCTTGGGGTCGGGTTGGCAGGTGGGGCAAAGGTACAATCGTCTTCCTGAAAAGGTGTGCTTTTCAATGGGAGTGTCGCAGTCATAACAGGGCTTGTTTGCGCGGCCAAACACATAGTGACGATACTGTCGGCGGGTTTTCCCTTGCTCTTTGAGCTGTGCGACGCGTTCCAAATCGTTGGTGATTCCCTTGGTCTCGTAGGATTGCCGGGTAAGAGCCAAGGACGCGTGGGAGAGGGCTTCCAACTGTTCGTCGTTGCAGTCCGTTGGTCGTAAGGATGGGTGAACGCCGCAAACAAACAGGATCTCGCTGCGAAGGTAGTTGCCGAGGCCTGCCAGGAAGTGCTGGTTCAGAAGGAGCCCAGAGAGACCTCGTCGGCGAAAGGTTTTGCTTTGGTAGCGCTCCAGCACCTGCGCTTCTGTCGTGGACTCATCCAGGAGGTCCGGTCCCAGTTTTTGTAGGAACGGGTGTGTGGAGATGCCTTCTTCGTCCAGCACCTCAATGTCAGACGCGCTGTACAACAAGGCCGAGTAGCGTTGGTTGTGAATCGCCAGCCGGAGCTGTCGATTGGTTTTGGGGTAGCTGTCGCGCTTGCGAACATACCAACGTCCGTACAACTGGTTGTGACTGTAGATCGAGAGGCCGTTGGAAAACGTCGTGACCAGAGCTTTTCCGTGGCTCTTCACTTCGGTCACCTGTGTGCCTTTGAGGTCGTCGGTGTAGGGCTGCAACTCATCAAAGGCAAAGAACATCTCCTCCACATCGCGACCAACCAATGCTTTGGCGAGACGGTCAGCTTGTTGTCGGATCTCGGGTCCCTCCGGCATCGTTGTGTCCTTTCCTTTTATCTGATGATACCCCGTAGGAAGAACTCGTCCTCCCAAGCTTGTATTTCCAATGTTAGCGTTTGTTACCCTGCGCTGTGGGGTACGGTAGGAAGATTCTTTGCGTTTGTGCATGGAGCCGATGCCTCTTTCCTTTCTGTTTTTAGAGCATCAACCCTTTTTGAAGGTGTACTTTCGTGGGCTCTTCTTGTTCTTGCGGTATCTGCGACGGCGTCTCCGTCTCCTTCTGCGTTTGCGGTATCGTCGCTTGTTCCACCGTCTCTTTTTCCAGCGTCTCTTCTTCCGCCGACGTTTTCTTCGCCTTCGCTTTGTCTTGCCGGTGCTCAGCAGGGTTTTGCTCAGGTTCTTGGGAGTTACCGCTGTTCCGTCAACGCCCTTGCGCACAAAGACGCTGTTGTTGGGATTGATCTGTACATTCTTCGGAAGCCACTTGCTTTTGATGAGCTTTCGTTTTGACTTGTTTGTTCTGGCTTGGTTGGAAGAACGTGGTTGCGAACGTGTTTTGACGTTGGTGGTTTGCTGCTTGAGAGAAGAACTTACGGGGGTGGTCCCGTTCCAGGAGGAGAAGGGCAGGTTGTCGACACCCCAGACCAGAAACAGAAGCATACCGATCAGAAACAAGATGGTGGCTGCGATGGCTCCAGAACGAAAGCGGGGGCGGGCGCTCCCTGTTTGGAACATGGCGTTGTCGAGGGCTGTGAGCAGCTCACGCATAGAGCCATATCGTTCCCTCGGAACCGGATGCATGCCTCGAATCAGAACCTGAAGCACGTCGTTGGGGATCTCCGAGAAGCGTGGGCGAAACACGCGACCGTCTTGGGCCGCCTGAATCAACTCCTCCATGGTCTGACCCGCAAACGGACGCATTCCGTACAGCGCTTCATACAGCGACACGCAAAAGGAGAACTGATCCGAGCGTTTGCTTACACCCTGTCCTTTGTACTGTTCGGGAGGCATGTAGGCGGGGGTTCCCAGGATGTCTCCCGTTCCTGTGAGTGACAAGAGAGCGGGTGGCCTGTGCGGGGCAGAGTGCATTCCAATGGAGGAGATCGTGGTTTGGTCGAGGCGAGCGAGGCCGAAGTCGGTGATGTAGACGTTGCCTGTGTCTTCCACCAGGATGTTGTCGGGCTTGATGTCGCGATGAACGATGTTGGCGTTGTGGGCTGCTACCACACCTTCTCCAGCCCGGAGGTAGGCTGCGACGATGTCGGTCCAGTCGGGGTTGGCTTGGTCAAGCCATTGACGCATGTTGGTCCCGGAGACCAGCTGCATGGCGAGAAAGACCTGATCGTTCCAGGTGCCAACCTCGTAGATGTTGGGAATGTTGGGGTGGTGCAAGGAGGCAAGAAGACGAGCTTCTCGCAGCATCCTGGCGCGGTGAGCCTCGCGACGGTACGGATCGAGGACGTCCGGACGGATCAATTTCAACGCGACCGGGCGTTGGTTGTCTTCGTCATAAGCTTCGTAGATGACTCCCATCCCACCGGAACCCAACATCTGCTTCACATTGTAGCGACCGATGGCGACCGGTGGGAGCGCGTCGGGTTCGGGGTAGTCGCCGCTGTTGTAAGGAGAAAGATCTTGAGCCAGCGCAACCATCAACTCGGAGCAGTGCGTGCATTGATCCAAAACATTGTCGAGTTGGCGCACTTCGTCGTCGCTTAGGAGGCCTTGGGTCAAAGCCATCAGCTGATTTTCATCGGGACAAAACGCGTGGGGGCAGTCGGCTCTCGATTTCAACATGATTCTTCCCTATGATAGGAGTACCTTCTTCAGTATGTCCATCTCCACGTGGTCGAGCAAGGTTGTTTCGTTACGACAAGCCTGTACACCTCTCAAGAACGGTACAGACAGATGACAGACGTAGAGCACTTTCTTCAACCCCTGAGTGAGCCTCACCGACAGCAAGCGTCGCATCTTGCGACGTTGGAGCAACACTTGCATCGTGTGTTGTGGGAAGCGCGCCAGGCATGGTCACAGCTTTCTTTGCCTCCGGATACCTTTGTCGCTGCGTTGGGGAGCTTGTGGGAGCAGGTTGCAACCACACAACCTCTGGAGCCCTGGTTGGAGAGCGTTCATGCTCCCGATCTTTACCTGGCTTGTGCTTGTGCCAACAACCACCACGATGCCCTGCAAGCCTTTGAAGAGCGTTATCGGGGTCTGCTGTACCAGACGGTGCGAAGGTATGCTTCGTCGCAGCACCCGGAAGAAGATTTGCTCCAGGTCCTGCGTGAGAAGCTGTTTGTTGAGACAGAGAAGAGAGCCGCCAAGATCCGTAGCTACGGTGGGCTTGGTCCGCTGCACAGTTGGTTGCGGGTGACTGCGCTCCGGACCTTTCTTGATTGTGTACGAACCGGTGCCCAACAAAAACGAGAGCAGGGAGACCACAACGACCTGTTGTTGAACGTTCCCGATGCGCAGCTCGACATTGAAATGGATTTCCTCAAGAGAGAGTATCGTACGCTGTTTAAGGATGCTTTCTCCGAAGCGCTCCAACATCTGGAAAGCAGCGAGCGCAATCTCCTTCGCCTTCACTTTGTCTCCGGCCTCAACATTGACCAGATCGGTGTTATCTATCACATCCATCGAGCTACGGCGGCGCGTCGGTTGGCCCGGGCTCGTCAGTCACTTTTTGGTGAAACGCGCAAGCGAATGATGCAGCGCCTCAAACTCTCTGAGCACGAGTTTGAAAGTTTGATGGGGATGATCCAGAGCCGCCTCGAAGTCAGCTTGCATCGTTTGCTGCAAAGCTCCATCTCATGATGAGGGTTCCTGCTAGGACCTTGATTCGGTAAATGAACAAAGGTACGATGCCAAAGCAGATGAGACCGTCAGTAGCACATGGGTCTTGTCCCACGTTTGAGAGTTGTCGCAGAAGCGTTGGTGGGTATCGACCTGACGAAGCCACAAGGGAGTCCTTCACATGACACGAATCACTCGCGATCAATTTGTTCGTCGTTACCAGGGCGATGAACTCAATATCGAGCAAGCACAACAAGGTGAGGGCGGACGGCGTTTGCAGCAGGCTGGAATGGGAGCGGAGCAGCTCCATCAAGCCGACCTCAACGGTGACGGCAAGATTCAGGGCACCCGAGAACTTCAGGAACTCTTTCGCAAAGTCGATGCGTACGACAGCAACGGAAGCTCCCGCAGCTTTGATACGGAAACCCGAACGGGTCGAACCACACAGGCTGGCAAAGTCGTCAGCGCGCTGGACATCATGTTCGCAGCCAACAACCCACAGGTGGAAGGCTTCCATATCAATCGACCAGTGGGACCGGGACAAGCCAATCGTTCCAGTGATGTTCGCGCAGTGCAAAGTCGACTGCGAGAGCTGGGTTTTGATATCGGCGTGGATGGAGACTGGGGAAACCAAACCAAGAACGCTCTCGAGGTGTACGAAGCGATGTTGCGAGGGCGATCAGACTCCAGCGATATGCGAGGTGTCTTGCGTCCTGGCTCGGATCTGCATCGTGTGATGGCGTCGCCTGATGCTCCCAAATGGTCTCGGATGCCAAACCGAGGGCCAGGTTTTGTGAACGGGGATCGTGACGGTTACTCCTACGGATCCGAGAAGCTGGCCGCGGTGGTTCAGGAAGCAGGACAAAGCTACCACGATAACTACCTACGTACGCATCCTGGAGCCAGTGTGATGGATCTCAACGACGCTTCAGTCCGCAACGGAGGCGACAACCGCGATCACAGCACACATGAGTCTGGCCTCGATCTCGACATTCGTCTCCCTCGAACCGATGGTGGCAGTGGAACCCAAGTTGGGTATCGCAACTATGATCGTGATGCTGCCTATGCCATGGTCGAAGCGCTGGCTTCCAATCCCGAGGTGGAGCGGGTTCTTTTGACAGACTCCACTCTTCGACGGATGGCACGAAACAACAACGAACCCTGGGCTGGAAAAGTCCAGGACGGTGGGCGAACCCACCGCGACCACATTCACGTGGATATCTTTCCTCCTGAGTCTGCGCTCAGCCCCAGTTAAAAAGCACGAACTCCATCACAACACCTGTCTGTCTTTCTGGTATAGTGAACCTTCCGATTCTATCGATACAGCGGAAGAGGTTCGTCTATGCGCGTGATTGGTGCTCTGTTCTTCGGCTTTGTCTTCTTCTTTGCCTGGTTTGTTTGTTCTTGCATTGTGGCCTTGGACCGACTCTTTAAGTTTTCGTTTGCATTCCCACGCAATGGGGCGCAGCTGAAGGAGCGTCGGGGTTGGTGCATTGAGCAATTGACACGTGGTGGAGCTCTTCCTGAAGGCGCAGAGGTTCAGTCCTTGGAGGTCGAGTCGTTCAAGGCCGATGAGATCTTTCGCTCCCAAACCGTGCTGGTCGAACTCTCTTACACATGGGAAGGCGAGACACATCACAAGACATGTTTGGCCAAGTTTGCTCCCAACGTTGGCAGCGTGAGCAACCGGGCGATGTTTGTGTTGCAAGCCTGTCATGTTCATGAAGTAGACTTCTACAACATCCTGGCCAAAGGGCGAGACTTGTCTCTGCCGAAGGTGTTTTTTGCCGATTGCTCCGTAGCAACGGGCAATCTTTGCATCTTAATGGAGTATTGCGAAGAACACATCGAACACACTGAGGAAGACGGTTGTCCTGTAGAGCAAGTCCCCCTGGCCATCGAAGCCTTGGCTCATTTGCATGCTTCGTTCTGGGGTTACAAGGAGAAAGAGCCTGCGTGGTTGGCTCCATTTCCAACAGGAACCATCGAGTTCTTTGGCTTGATTGTTTATGTGTTCGTCAAAGAGCGGGCTTTGCGGAACTATGTGCCTCAGGTCTGGCATCGAACCAACGAACCGCAAACAGTGTTGCACGGCGACGCTCGTGTGGGAAACATGCTCTTTCCTGCCGTAGGACACGAGGGGAAGGTCATCCTCTTTGACTGGCAAGGTGCTCGTGTGGGGCAGGGTGTCTTTGACGTCGCTTACTTTCTTATCTTAAGTTTGCCTGCTGATGTTCGCATCGAGCACGAAGTGGAGTGGCTTCGCTTGTACCATGCGGAGCTTTGCGAACAGGGAGTCACAGGCTACTCTTGGGATGACTGCCTTGATCAGTACCGTCATTCGTGCCTGATGGTCATGGTCTTGTTGGGGCTTCCCTGGCTTTCAGGCGAGGCCAGCGCTGAAGAACACCAAGAGCGACGTTTGTTGTCTGGCGGCGTGACTTGGGCTCAGCGACTGTACCAAATGGTACGACACATCGACGACGAGTGGTTGCAAACCCACTACGGCTTTGATCGTGAAACCATGGTTCGGGATATGCAGCACAACCTGCGACACCCCACACCGTTGCATCCAGGTTCCCGACAAATTAGCAACTATATCCGAAACAACGGCGGGTTTGAACTCCTGGAGACCGAAGAAGGGTTGCAAGCACTCCTCGCTCCCATTTGGAAGACAAAGTAACACCAACACAACAAGCACCACCTTTCACAAAGGAACAAATCGTGGACGCGAACAAACCTGTTGTCTTAATCACCGGATCCACCAAAGGTATTGGCTTGGCGTTGGCTCAGCATCTGCTGGATAGTGGCCGTTATCGCGTCGCTATCAATGGTCGGAACCAGGAACAAGTCGATGCGCAAGTGCAAAGCTTGAGCCAGGCCGGAGATGCTTCCTGTGTTCTTGGATTGGCCGCTGATGTCAGCGATGAAAGCCAGGTTCAAGCGATGTTTGCCGCCCTGACAGAGCAATGGGGGGCACCTCATGTTGTGCTCAACAACGCCGCGTACGCAGGAGCCTCCAAGGCGAAGTTGCATACGATGGAGAGCAGCGAGTGGCAAGAGGTGATGCAGTGTAACTTGGATGGCACCTACTTATGCTACAAGTATGCTATCCAGGCTATGTTAGAACACGGCATGCAAGGTGGTAAAATTGTGAATGTCTCGTCGGGCATTACACGAGCTTACGGAACACCTCCTATGCTCCAGCAGTACGGCGCTTACGCACTCTCCAAACACGGCGTTGAGCACTTCACTCGGCTGGCTGCCTCCGAAGTGTACGAGGAAGCCATTGGTGTATGTTGTGTGTCGATTGAAGGTTCGTACCGGAGCGAAATGACGCGCGGGATCTTTTCAGAGAGAGAGTTCGAGCGGTTGCCCCCTGCCAGCCGCTTGTTTCCGCTGTTTGTGCGAATCATCGAAGAGGACCGCTGGGAACACATCGCAGGCCGTATCTTCTCGACGCGACGGTTTCAAATGGATCCGCAGATGGAATGGCTCACCGCCAATCCGCTGTCTGAAGTGGAGTTGTATCGGTTTGGTATGCCGATTCTGGAACGTCGAAAGTTTCTTTGTTCTGGTGAGAGTCATGTGGGGCCTTCTCCGGAAGTTCAGAAGTTTTTGCAAAGCGAAACGGTCGCGCTGCAGCAATACCCCCGGACTCATGCCATTCTTGAGTTGAAGCGGGAGATCGCACAGCACCTGGGCCTGGAAAGTGCAGACGCAGTCTTTATCGGAAATGGGATTGTCTCTTGTTTAGACAGTATCCTTCAGATGTTCGTGCCTCCGGGCCACCATGTTCTCTCCCATACGATGGGGTGGGCGTTTTGCGGAAGCTTGCTAGAGTCCCGCCAGGCCCATTTTACCGAGGTCGAAATCAAGCTTGAAGACGGTCGCTGTGACTTCCAGATGGAGAAGCTCGCCCAGGAGGTAAAGGCGTCAACGCGGCTGGTCTATCTGACCAATCCCAACAACCCAACAGGGAAGCTGATCCCGGAAGAGGAACTTCTTCGCTTTCTGGATGCAGTGCCTCACCATATCCCCGTTGTTCTCGATGAATGTTACGCGGAGTATGTGACCCAAGAGTATTCGTCTTTGGTGCCCGCGTTGCTCCAGCAAACGCAGCGCCCTGTGATTGGTTTGCGTTCCTTCTCGAAGTTTCATGGGTTGGCCAACATGAGAATCGGTTATGCGATCGCTTCGCCGTTGTTGATCCGAGCCATCGAGCGCTACCATCTTCCCTGGACAGTGAGCGATATCAACGCACGTTGTGCCACGCTTGCCCTGCGCGACAAACACTACCAACAACAGCGTCGTGAGGAGATCGTGGCAGAGCGTGAGTTTCTTCATCAGGGGTTGGAGAAACTCGGCGTTCCTTTCGTCGCAACCGATGCGATGGCTCTCATGATTCAAACGCCTGAAGAAGGGTTTTTTGAGCTACGCAGCCGTTTGAACAAAAACGAGATTGTGATTACGCCTTACTTGTACAAAAAGCACTTTATGTATCAGATCGGGAAGCGCTACCACAACGAGAAGCTGATTGAAACGTTGGCTTCGTTTGGCCCAACGTCTGCGTGACCTTCACAATGGCTTGACCCATGAATGGGTTGAGCGGAACATGGCTTTGTTGGAGGCACGAACTCTTGTCGATGATGACGATGGACTCGGGACTGTGGAAGCCGGTGGCTCTCTAATCGATAACGCTTTGGAGAATCTCGAAGAGCTCTGTGTGAGCAGTCTTTACATCGACGGGCCTCTCGTTTCTGCATAGTTTTCTGAAAAAATACAAACAAGGGTGCGACTTCTCCAAAAGGCCCTCGTCTGAAAAAGAGTACCCACAAGACCGGTCGCGTTGGGTGACGCACGCTTTCTCCGTACTCTGATGTGCGGAATCTCTCTGTCTCAATCCGAAACACCCTCACGTTTTCGGATGAAAGTGTGCGTCGTTGTATCTCTTTGGGGGAGCGTATCTCTACCGTTTCCCTGAAAGCAGAGTGGATGGAAGACACGCTCTGGTTAGCCCACCGGAGCGTTTGCTCCTGAGGTTTGTCGCGGAAGTCGAGCCTTGGGGAGGAGAAATTCTCATGTTTTCGGAGGATACGGTCGACGTGCGCCGACGCTGGTCTGTCTGGCATCTTTACACGCTGTTATGCCTGGCGCTGGTCGGTGGTCTTGCTGTTTCTTGGTATGGTTTCTCGGCGTCTCCCACTACGTCGGCTCAACGCTCTCGACGACACCGGCGTAGGGTTCGCAATCGACGAAGGCATCGGCGTTCCAATCGAAGATACCGACGCAACAAACGAAGGCGTTTCAAGCGGAAGATGAGGTGGGAAACCAATCGAAAGTAAGGAGCACTCTCAAGTTGTTTTGGAGTCCTCTGGAAACGCCTCAACCCGACTGGCCGTGATGACATAGTCGGAGCTTAATCGGATGCCGTTGTTGGTTTTCGTTGCGTCGAGCAGTTGAGTCTCCAGCGCTTGAAGGTTCTCTTCCAGCGCTTGCGCGAGGTTACGATCGTCCAGGAGCTTGAGGGCTCGGCGAACCGCGCTGCACTGAGAACGAACGTATCGCTCACGAAACACATTGGGAAAGTGCTTCGTGTCTTCAACTTTGTAGCCTGACTGCTCCAGCTGTCGCTCCACCCACTTGGCTGGAAACTCTCGAAACGCTCGCTGCCCTGACAACAATCGGCAAGCCGACTTCATCTGCGCCAGCTTTATCAAGAGCTGCCCTGCGATCGACGGTGTTTGTGAGGGGAACGGCTCCAAGCCAATCACATAGATCCTGTCGCGAACGTGCGGCAAGAGGCGGGCGAGGATTCGGTTTTGGAAGTAAGGGGTGAAGACGTCGATGGCTCCAATCAGGTAGTCGACCAGGACTGTATCAAAGCGCTCCCCTTGCAAGAGGGCCGGATCGGTCCAGTCTCCCAGCACCATGGCGTCGGTCTCTCGAAGAGAACCGCCTATTCCTTTGAGCGTACTTTGGACTCGTGTGGTGTCGATGGTTACGGCTGTCCAGCCTGTGGTGGGAAGGCTGCAAATCCAGCGCAGCGAGTGGCTGCCTGTTCCTGCGTCCAGCACACGCCCCCAATCACGGGTGCCGTGCATCTGCTCGATGTGTTGAAAAAGAGGATCACTGGTCATGATGTTAGGCTATGGCTTGAGGACAAGGTCTGTGACGAGATCTTGAAGAGAGTAGGTTGGCTTGCACTTCATATCTTCGGGGCAATTTCGCATTCGAGTTTTCTTGTACTTTAACGTTACCTTTTTGCCTGTGAATTTTTTCTTCTGAGAGCACAGGTCAAAATCTCCAGAGATGTTGTGTTCTTTTCCCGTGGTGTCCTTGAAGATGACATAACACGCGAGATCTCCTTGTTCCAGGCGGACAATGGTTCCGGTCGATGGCAACGCTTTCGCCTGCTTCTGCTTGGGAGTGATTGTTTTGCGCGGTGCTGGTCGGGTGGACGCTGGTGTACGTCGAGACGACGTTTGGGTCTTGGAAGGAGTGGGTTGTTTTGCCTTCTTTTTGCAGCCGCTCAGAAGCAGCACAACACCAATCATAGAAGTCAGAAGGAAAGGTTTCAGTTTCACTTTGTGTTCTCCCGGAGTTAGAGCGAGTTGGATTCACGCCAGGGAGAAGATACCCGGAGGACGTTCTTTTTCCAAGAAAAGAGTGGAGGCTGTGTCTCTAAACGACAAAAGGCCGCTCATTGGGAGCAGCCTCTCTGTTCGGATTGGTGGGAGAGGGCTCAGGTCCCATCCCAGGAGTATCCGCCAGCTTTGACTTGGGTCTTCTTTTTCATGGTCTTTCTCCAGAAGTGTATTGTTGCTTGCTCTTGGGGCTCACGAGATGGAACTGCTTAGTTTCCGTTCCACTCAAAACCGCCAGCCTTGACTTTGGTCTTCTTCTTCATGGTCTCTCTCCACGCGCTTGGGTTGGTGTTTCGTTTCTCTTGCCCTCTCTAGAGCAAGGGGCAGTCCAACATGTTTGCTGCGTGCGGTTTTTCTTTGAATCAGGGATGTTATGCGGATTGGCGTGGAGCGCTAGGGTGTTCCACTTGGAAAGAGTGGATCCTATTGTTGACTGTAGTGTATTCGATGGTTGACAGTGGAGTTACTTGGAGACAAGGGGGAAGAGGCGGTGAATTTCCCTAAGGTGCTGTGGTCGTTGAGCGAGGGCTGCTGATGGCGAGCTGACCGCAAGCTGCAAGGATGTCGTCCCCACGAGTGATGCGCTTGGTGACCCGAACCCCTGCTTGTTGAAGGATCTGCATAAAGGGCCAAAGCACCTCATCGTCAGGGCTTCGGTAGGGTGCGCCTGGGTGTTCATTGTAAGGGATCAAGTTGACCTTGGAGCGAATGGATTGAGCTAACTCGGCGAGGCGATGGGCGTCTTCCAACGAGTCGTTGACATCCCGAATCAGGGTATATTCCAACAGCACGGCGACGTCGCGTTGGCCTGGAAGTTCCTGGAGTTGTTGCAGTGTCTCAAACAGGTTGGCGATGTTGTAACGTTGGTTGATGGGCATCAAGTCGTCACGAACTTCATCGGTGGTGGCATGCAGCGACAACGCCAGCCGAACTGGAAACGCTTCTCCCAGCCCCAGTATTTGTGGACTCAACCCTGCGGTGGACACGGTGATTCGGCGCGCTCCAAGCTGGAGGCCAAAGTGATCCGTGAGGATGGACAGGGTGGACAACAAGTTCTTGAAGTTTACGAGCGGCTCGCCCATGCCCATAAACACAATGTTGACCACGGAGTACTCACAGGGAGCTTGTCTCAAGCCCTCCACGACTTGGCTGATGTACTCAGAGACCGCGAGGTTTCGGCCAGGGCCCATGCTCGCTGTGTAGCAAAAACGACAGCCCAACGCACATCCAACCTGTGAGGAGATGCACAGAGTCATCCGTTTGCCGCTGGGGATGCAAACCGTTTCGACCCGCGCTCCGTCGTACAAACGAAATAGGATCTTGCGGGTTCCATCGGAGGAGTCGAGCACCCGCTCCGTTTCAAGAGGTGACAACGAAAAGGTCTCTTCCAATTTTTGGGCAAGCCGATCCGGTAAGTTTTGTACACCCATCAATGTGGTGCGGTTGTGTTTGTAAATGGCCCGGAAAATTCGATCCGCGTGGCTGGGCTTTTCTCCTTGTTCCTCGATCCAGGAAGCCAGCTCATCCCGTGTCAGATCGAACAAGTGGGGTTGTGGTGTGGGGCGAGATGCTTGGGGTGATGATGCGTTCACAACAAACCTCATTCGGAACGGAAGGGCAAGGTTCAGCAGCCTTAACGGCTTGGGGTGGAGTCAAGGATCAAAGATCCCAGTAGGATTCTTCCAAGGAGTCTTCGCGCTCGGGGAGTCCATACATGAGCCGGGGTGAATTCTGACTCAAGACCTCATAGCTTACGCGGTTGGCGTATTTGGCTATCTGCGAAATGGAAGAGTAGGTCAAGTGGGTGCGTCGGTGCTTGGGCGAGTTGGGGACCATTTGGTGATGGTAGTCGTTGGCGGAGATATCGTGAAGGACGGCGCTAAGAGCTGCATCGCCTGCGCCGTTCGTTGTTGTGATCTCCGCTGGTCCGCCTTCGTAAGGATTAATGTGAGAGTAAATGGCGACAGGACTTTCACAGTCTTCCCGCCTCATGGCCCGGCTGTACTCGTAGCGGTTGTATTCAGGAATCGAGCTGGATTCCAGCTCCCGTGACGTTTGTCGGAGGGCTTCACGATCGCAATAGCCTCCAAGGTAGAGGCCTTTGGGTCCGTGTGTCAGGAGGGCCATATCGCACCAACGTAGGGTGTCTTGAAGCGCGAGGAGAGGATCGCTTTGACCTGTGAGCGCAAACGCCTCTGCTTCGTTCATCGCCACAACATTAACATACTCACGAAGCAGATCTTGCCAGAAAGAGGGGCGCTGCTCAATCAAGAAGCTTGTTCCCAGGTTGAGTACCACTGGGATTCCGTGCTTTTTGGCAAGAGACAGCGCGTGCATGGTGGAGGCAAAAATCGGGTTGTCTTCGCTTCGAAGGAGGAAGGCTGTCAGCAACAACAAGGAGGAGTGCTGGATCACATGCTCAGGAACGTAATCGACTGTGAGATCGTTGATACAGCCAGGGTCGATCGCGAAGCTGCGCTCACCGCTGTTGGAGATGAAGCAGATGGCTCGACCCATCGGTGTGTTGCAGGGCATCAAGTACGACAAATCAACCAAGGATGACGTATGACACAGGTAGGTATAAGCGTAGTCTCCGACTGTGATGTTGCGGTTGATGCAGCCGAGAAGAACACCCCGGTTGTTCGACAGGACAGTATAATTGTGAAGGGTGTTGCCGATCGCTCCCCCTGCGAACTCTCCTCGAACAAGCTCTCGTTCTTTGAGCTCCTGGTACAGCGCTTGTCCCGTTTGGCTGTCCAGGGCGAGTGACTCCCCAGACTTGATCCCGTAGCGTTCCAAGAGCTCGGCTTCTGCATGAACTTCAACATCGACTAGAGGCTGTCCGATCCCAACAATGTAGATCTGGCGCTGAAGTTGGGCTGGCTCTGTCGATTTCTTCGAGACAGTCCGTTGCTTCTTCGTATCCACGGGAAAGTAATGCTTTTGTTTGCGCTGGCCGGGAAACTTCACGGAAACCTCGTCCTTCCTGTTCGTGCGACTGGGATCGATCCCGGGTCGCTCCGTTCTGTTGGAAGCCCCAACATAATACAAGGTTGAACGCCCTGTCACGCATTACTTTTATAGAGTGGGGCGGTTTCTCTCAGGAATGGGGTGATTGGTCGAGTGGAGAATGAGGGGATGAGAGCGCGCTGTAGGGAAGATGAACTCTGTTTCGGAGAGAGGTTTAGGAGGCCATCGCTTGATGGAGGGGGAACGAGGTCACTTTGGAGGGCAAGGTCTCGTCGTTGGCTTCGGCGTCGGCTTCTGCTGTGGCGCGAGAAATGTATCCGTGCTCCAAAGCGTACTCGCGAAGGAGCTTGCGCATGATACGTCGGCCCCGGTACAAGCGGCTCATGACGGTTCCGATCGGGCAACCGACCATCTCAGCGATCTCTTTGTACGAGAAGTCTTGGAGGTCAGCGAGTAACAAAACTGTGCGGAAGTCGACAGGGACTTGCTCAAGAGAGTCCATCACTTGGTCACTGACGAATCGGTCCAGGATAAGCTTTTCATTTTCGGTGATGCTCTCATCCGACTGCATGATGTGTTCCCAGTCCCAATCCTCAATCACCTCACGGGTGCGCTGCTGCTTGCGGTACTGGTTGATGAACGTGTTGGTCATAATTTTAAACAACCATGCTTTGATGTGTGTGCCGCGTTCAAAGCGATGGAAGAAACGAAATGCCTTCAAGAAGGTCTCTTGCAGCAGATCTTCAGCTTCGCTCTCTTTGTGGGTAAGACGGAGCGCTGTGTTGTAGAGAGCATCGATGTGGGGCAGGGTCAGTTGCTCAAATTCACTCTTCTTGGATGGTTTCCAGAATCGCAGCATCGTCTTGTTCCTCTGTTGGAGTAGAAGGGATAATTTATGTCGAATGGAACTCTTTATTCCCTGTCTAAGTTTCGAATGAAGTATATCGATGGTATTTGGCTTTGTCAAATATTTTTTCTAAGTTCTCGATTGTTTTTGTCTAGGAGTTGAATTTGGAAAGTTTGATTTTGGCTTATCCTTTTGTTTGAATTGGGCTTTTTGTTTTGTGTTTTTGTGGATGAGGTGACTTGTATCACTATAAAAATTTGACAGGAATGACATGCGAACTTCATTCTCTTGCTGCTTTGTCTAGGTTTTTTTTGCTTCTTTTGTCTAGGTTTTGAGAGATCGGATCTGCATAGAAGGCATGTGTCGAAGCTTGGGTTGGGGGATGGGACAAAGCTTTCAAACCTAAGAATTCGCTTTGGATAGGATTGGGGTACAAATGTACCTGGAAAACATAGGGTTGATAGAGACTTTGCTTGCTTTTCTCTACCAAGCATCACTCGACGTTGTCTAGGTTTTTGTGTGTCTTTTAAGGGAGAGGGTGTTGTACACGAGCGACCTGCCGCAAAAGGAAGTTTGGCAGCATTGGTTGCATTCTTCAGATGAGAGAGAATAAGAGAGGGTGTGTGTGGTTGAAGCTTGAGGGTAGAATTTTCAGAGGGATCGTTGCGTTCAGGAAAAGTTAGACAAGGATCTTTCCGGCCCGTTCCATGTGACTTTGGATGTCGATGTTGTGGGGGCAGGCTGCTTGCGCTGGGCCGAAGTCGATGTTGCTGAAATCACGGGCTTCAGGGGGAAGGCTTGCGAAGAGTTCGCGGGCTTCGTCTTGTTGGCCGTAGACATCATGGTACATCAGGTAACGCATGGTTGTCCCGATCTGGAAGTTGGCTCCCATGGCGCCGTTGCAGATGTGTTCGCAGCCATCGCAGCTCAGGTCGCGGGTGATGGAAGCGTAGCGAACCAGTTCATTGATCTCAAGTTGGGTCAGCTTCTTGCGATTGACAGCGGCGGCAATGTTCTCGCGTAGTTTCTGGAAGTTGTCCATGTGGGAGACTGCGGCTGTGATGCGTGAGTCAGCCCATACTGCTTTGAGAACAGCCTGGTATTTGTTCCATTGTCCCTTCTTTTGGAAGTCTTTCCATTTGGGGACAAAGGAAGAGGAGGAGCCTTGGGTCTTCATCGCGATCAGGCCGATGTTTGCACGGTGGCAGGCGTCGATCGCTTTGTTCAACTCTTTGTTCCCATACTGACGGAAGTTGTAACGGAACATAATGGAGTCGATCCAGGGCAGGGTCGCTGCCAGGTTCATTAACTCAACCACGTTGGCGTTGTGGCAGGAGAAACCAAAGTATTTGATCTTTCCTTCGCGCTTGAGCTTGGCGACCTTCTTTTCCAGATCTTTGCTGAGGAAGTCTTTGTCTTTGAGCGCGTGCAGATAGTACAGATCAATGTACTTGGTGTTGAGCCGCTGGAGGGAGCGGTTGAGACGCTTCTCAAA
Organism: Deltaproteobacteria bacterium; assembly: GCA_006226375.1. Classification (GTDB taxonomy): domain Bacteria; phylum Myxococcota_C; class UBA6777; order UBA6777; family UBA6777; genus M3003. Next base: position 53,094 of record SBHC01000014.1, read on the forward strand.
GGCGTTGGGCTCGTGCTCATCGCTTTTGGATGTGATCCAGAGGTTGTTCCGGTTGTTCATCCGTTGGTGGAATGCTGCGACTGCACCTTCACAGGTCTCGCCACCGTAGCAATCGGCTGCGTCAATGTAGTTCACACCGTAGCGGTAGGCCTCCGCGAGCAGCGGCTCAAACACTGGGTTCAAGCGAAACCCTGCACCGAACACTAGAATGGGGATGCTTTGCCCGGTTTTGCCCAGGGTGCGGCGAGGAACCTGTGGGATAGGCTTCTTTCCCTTCTCTGCGCCTTTGGCGTCGGCGTCGTTGTCGCCGATGAGAGCAACACCTGCGGCTGCACCCACTGCAGCGGTTGATCCGCCAATCAGAATCTCGCGTCGGGAAAACTCTCGTTTGTTGTCACTCATGGTTCCTCCTGATGAGTTGAGCCGTCCAGAAGAATGGTATCAATTCTGTTGGACGATACAAGGCGCGCTTCACATCTAACGTTCTCTAGGGAACAAGGTTGCCGGCACAAAGGCAGGGTCAGGACTTTTTCTTTTGCGTGTTGGTCAATGCTTTGGATGGATTGTGGCTCTTAAGCAGGAGCGAACGATCCTTGGAGCGAGACTCTCCGACGGCGGTGACATACACTGCTGGAGAGTCTACCACCGGGCATTCGTGCTCGCAAATCCCACAGCCAATACAAAGCTCTGGCCGCATGTACGGCTTGTTAAGGATCACTTTCTTTCCGTCCCAGCGTGTAATCTCTTCGGTGTAGGTTCCGATCGCCTTGGGGCTAACCGGGCAAACCTCTTCGCAAACCACGCAGGGGGTTTCCATGGCCCAAGGAAGACACCGACCCCGGTTGAAGAAGGCTGTTCCCAAACGGATGGGTCCTTCTTCTTCGTGTTTGCCAACACCCAATTTCTTCTCTTGCGAGGTTTTTTGGATGGCACCGGTGGGACACACTTCACTGCACAAGGTGCAGTTGAGCTGACAGAAACCTGTGCGGAAATCCATGACAGGGGTCCACAATCCTTCCAACCCTGACTGCTCAAGGGTGGCGGGCTGAAGCACGTTCGTGGGACATACGTTCATGCACTGGGCACACTTGATGCATCGCTCCAAGAACTCGGATTCGGCTACGGATCCTGGTGGGCGGATGGCTTTCTTGTGGAAGCTGCGCTTGTTCACGGCTTTGGAGAACCGCAAAAACGGATAGGCCAAAACACCAGCAATGCCCGCAAAGATCCATCGACGTCGCGGAACGTCGGGTGCTTTGATCTCGGTCTCGGGGATCTTGGAGATGACTTTCTGGCCGAACAACGTGGCAGTGCCCTTCTTGATGTTGCCTACGATGCGGTCCTTAATGGGAACCGGTGTCAGGGCGAAGGAGAGGGCGTCTTCGGGGCAGTCGTCGATGCAGTTGAAACAGACAAAACACTCCGATTTGCGCAGCGCTGCCTGGGGATCTGAGGCTCCCTCACAGTGACGCAAGCAGAGGTTGCAGTCGGTGCACTTGGTCACGTCTCGGTCGATGCGCCACAACGCAAACCGAGACAGCCAGCCCAAAAACGCTCCCAGCGGACACAGCACTCGGCAGAAGAACCGGGGAATGACCAGGTTCATCCCGACCAGAGCGATGATCATAAAGCCAACAAACCAGGCTCCATCGAACAATCGCTGTTCAACAGCCCCAGGCGCTGACGAGAGGAAGCTGAGGGAAGAGGGCAGCGCGAAGTCCCAGGCCGGAAACAGCGCGACCGCGTAGGTGCGGGCCAGCAACGCGATAGGGTCCAGCAGGCCAATCTGAAGAGAACCAAAGAAGGCCAAGACGATAAAGACCGTAAGCAGGTAGTACTTAAACTGGAAGATCGGTCGGTATCGGTTGACGTCGATGTTGTCTTTGTTTCGACGTACATTAAAGATCCAGCCTACAAAGTTGTGGAGAGTTCCGTAGGGACAGATCCAGCCGCAGAAGACCCGGCCGAGGATCAAGGTGGGAATCAGGATCCAGATGCTGCGCCACAACCAACGATACACTGTGTGCGTGGAAACGGCTGTCGCAAAGGCGACCAGAGGATCCATCTCCAGGATAAGAGAGACAGGGTAGCCACCCAATCGGCTGAACCAAGTGACCCACATCAAGAAGGTAAAGAGGGCGAGGAAGAAGGCCTGGCACAAACGTCGCCAGTTGGTGATACGACCCCAGTAGAGAGCTTTGTCTTTCCAAGTTTCTGATGCTTTTGATGCTTTGCTCATCCGAGTTGTACCCTCCTATGAGCAACGCTCTTCCAGTCGGGCTCTCCCAACTTTTGCTCTTTGCCTTTCTTAAAATACCCTGGCTTTTCTTTGCCCTTGCGTTGGAGCAGCTCATCCCAGCCAAAGCTGTCGGCTGCAAAGCTATCCGTGGAGGCCACGATTGTGTTTCCGGGCCGGACGTCGTCGAGGCTTCCTCCTGTGGGACCGCTCTGGTACAGAACGCGCCAACCGTCCAGGATGACAAACGTGGGGCGCATCATTCGCGCAAGGTCCGCAATGATCGAGTGAATGTCTTGGTGGAATTGGTTTCTTCGTCCTCCCAAGAGTCCGTACCAGTTCTTGGTTGTCATCGACGCACCGCAGAGGTTGTGGTCCTTCACTGGCGCGACTCCAATGACCTTGTTCGCGCCAATGAAAGGCTTCCAAAAGAACGGCCACTTCTCAATGAGCTTGGCGCCGGGAACGTTGAGGATCTCAAAGTCGGAGTGGGAGGGAATGTAAATGCTACCTTTGGCTTCCTCAGCGGCCTGGCGAATCCCACTGCGTGCAAAGCAGCTTTCGGGCGACTCAATCGGGTTGTCGGCGACCCGGACTTCCTTTGCACCGGCTTCGTACACAATCCGGGTCAGGATCTTGAGAATCTCGGGGTTGGTCGTTGCACCCAACGCAGGGGTTCGCTCGAAGGCGACGTTGGGCTTGATGACCACGACATCACCGGAGTTAATGAATCGACGAATTCCACCGATGGCATCGATCGCGCCGCGAACCAGAGGCTCCAGCTTGGTGCCGTGAGCGATGCCGAGCACGTTGCCCTTTGCTTCGACGGCATAGCCCTGGCTAGGGAGCCGAATCAATGGGGTTTTGGGCTTGCCGCGCTCTCCGTCAGGGTCACTTAGGGAGAGAGGCCAATCTGGAGGTGCGAGAAGTCCGTACGCGCCGGCCAAAACAGCGCCGGCTGTGGCGGCTGTTTGTTTGAGGAATCGACGACGGCTCTCCCGCGCGAGGTCTTCCTTTTCTTTGGCCCACTCTTCTTGTTGAGCGGCTGTGGGTTCTGCTTCTGCGTTGGGTTCGGTGTTTTTATCTTTCATCGATTCCACTCTCGTATCCTCGTGGTTTGGGACGACTGGGCTTCGACTCTGGTGCAGGCTTGGTCCGACGCTCTGTGGGATACGATGGCTTCACGCTGCGAGGTTCCGGCTTCGCTCGCTTCCTCGGGCGAGGTTTGGGCTTGGCCGACTTCTCTCGTGGAACAGCTCGTTCTTGCATCGCCTTTGGCATGGCCAGAATGGCTTTCTTCATACGCTCCATGGCAGCCTGGGCTTTGTCCCACTTGGCCGCCCCCTGTATCCCCACCACCCAACGATTCACGGCGAGCGCCGTTGCGTATGTATTGATGTAACGGTCTTTGACCCAAACCATTCCTTTTGGATCTTTGACTTCCGTTCCATAACTCATAAATCCTTGACGAAATTTCTCCTGCATGGCTTTGGCCGTCGATGGGTCTGCTTCAGCTTTGACAAACAAGAAGGTGTTTTTGCCTTGCTGCCCAACGTACACATCCTTGGCAAATCCAAAAGAGAAGGCGTTCTTCGGTTTGTACGAAATCTTGGAGGGTTTGATCGCCATTCGAGCGATGAAGAAACCGTAACCCCAGGGCAGCGGCTCTCCCTTGATCTTGGCTTGGAAGAGCTTTTGGACCTGTAGAAGCTTGTCTTTCACCTCCTTGCTTTCGTCAGAGCCAATGGCGCGAAGGTAATAAGGACCCTGACTCACAAACATCGCGTTACGACGAAGGTGTGAGATGCCTTGGGGGCTGACTTTCGGGTTGGCTCCTTTGCCAAGTTCTCCAGAGTAGGTACCGAGAGCGTTGGAGCCGTTGCCCATGTCGTAGAGTTCGAGGTCGATCAGCTTACCCGACTTGGGATGAAGCAACGTCGAGAAGAACATTTGCTTGAAGCCAAACGCTAAGAAGTATCCGGCTCTTCCGTTGATCTTCTCGTAGAGGTTCTTGCGGGAGAAGCGAGTGGCCGATTTGCGCTTCCAGCCGTCACCAACGAGGCCCTCGGGGAACATCATATCGGCGGCGGAGCGTTTCGGCTTCTGGCTCTTGGCTTGTCCATGACTCGGACCGCTGCTGATTCCATCCATCCGTTGGAGAGGACGATGGTAAATCTTGATCTTCTTGCCTTTCTTGAGGAGAGAAGCCTTGTCGCTGAACAAGTCAGGGTCAGGGTGGGCTCCTCGGTAGACGACCCATCCGGCTGTCGATAGCAGAATTAACAGAATCACCAGGCCCCAGCCCAACTCTTTGCCGGAATAGGTGCGACGGTAATGCTTCAGCCCATCGGGGTTGAGCAGCTGTTCGTCTCGGCGTTTCTTTGATCGTGCCATCTACTTGGGTCACCTCACATTGTTTTTTTGTCCGCCCCAACCATCAATTCTTGTGGATAGTGTAGCGAGAAGAAGCAGAAGTTACAAATCGAAATGGGAAAAAGATGCAACGCTCCAGGAACAAAAAGAAGTGGACGATTCTTTCTCTCTTTCAAGAGTTCGGCCTCCCAACGCTTGCTTGTTTTGGGAGTTGCAGTGTATCAAGCGGTTGCAAGCAATGCAATTCGCCAAAGGCTCGAAAAACGGACGTGGATCGTGAAGGAACGTCCAAGCAGGGAGATGCAACGAATGGGACAATTTCAGGGACAAGTGGTGGTTGTCACGGGAGCTTCCTCTGGTATTGGCGCTGAGATGGCGCGCCAATTCGCGCAACAGGGCGCTGATGTCGTGCTCACCGCCCGACGCGTGGAGCGGTTGGAAGCTCTGGCCGAAGAGATTCGGTCCATGGGACGGCGGGCTTTGCCCATCGCCTGTGACGTGACCGTCGATGGCGACATCGAGCAGGTTGTTGCGAAGACCCACGAGGAACTTGGTGACATTCATGTGGTCGTCGCCAACGCAGGCTTTGGAGTGGCAGGTGTTCTGGAAGACCTGACCCTTGACGACTACCGACGCCAGCTTGAGACCAACGTGTTTGGGGTGTTGCGAACCGTCTACGCAACCCTCGACGACCTCAAAAAGACCAAGGGACGCTTGGCGATTGTAAGCAGCGTCTCAGGATATGCTTCTCTTCCAACAAGCTCTGCCTACAGCATGAGCAAGTTTGCGGTGCGTGCGTTGTGTGAGTCCATCACTCCAGAACTCCACGCACACGGTGTCTCTGTGACCATGTTGAGTCCGGGCTTTGTGGCGTCTGAAATTCGCAAGGTCGACAACGCCGGTGTCTACAAGGAAGCTCGCAAAGATATCGCCCCAGCCTGGATGACCATGGACACCGATGTTGCCGTGCGAAAAATGCTTCGAGCCATCGCAAAACGCAAGCGTGAACGAATCATTACGTTCCATGGATGGCTGACTGTGCAGCTTACGCGTTGGGTGCCTGGCCTGATCTTGTGGCTGTTCAAGAAAACCTACAAAAAGCCCAAGAAAAACCGCAAAGCTTAACTCTTTTGGTGTGGGTTGTTGGAAGCTAACGGCGCGGGTGGTTTGCCGCGGAACATCATCCAGGCAATCTTGAAAAACTCAAAGCCCGCTTTGATGAAGTGCGCGGGGCGGACTTTGGAGCCAGGTACGTCTGTCCAGGTTTGTAGGGGGTATTCAATGGTGGTTTCCAACACTTTGGCTCCTTCGCCTTGACGTTCGAGGAGCAAGAGGCGACCCAACAACTCTACGTCAAAGATCCAATCCACGCGGAATGGCTCGCTGAAAGCACGTCGGATCTCTGGAGTGTTGCGGAACATTTTGGCGCCACACTGTGTGTCGTAGACGGGCAATTTCAGCAAAAAGCTTGCGCAGGTGGCGAAGATGCGGCCCAGGTAATGGCGCATCAGCTGGCGCTGGACGTTTCGACCCAGAAGCTTAACCCGCGAACCCATAACGATGTTGTGGTTGGTCGCCTGAAGCAACTCCACAAAGGTAGGAACGTCCGAGAGAGGTGTCGCGAGGTCGGCATCCCAGAAGGCAACGAACTCGTACTGGTTTTCGTGCTGGAGCGCATGACAGACACCGGTTCGGACCGCCTCGGCTTTGCCGGAGTTTTGTGGCATCGCGAGGTAGTAAAGCTGGGCCGGGTTTTCTTCGCAGAAGGCTTGGAGAACTTCGGCGGTCTTGTCCGTGCTTCCGTCGTTGACAAAGAAGTAGTGGATGGCAGGGTGAGCCTCTGTGGCCTTGCGAAACTCGTCCAGATGAAGGCGCTTCTCTTCGTTGTAGCAGGGGACAACTACGGCTGTTGTTTGCATAGCACCCAACTTGTTAATCCAGGGAGATGAATGCCCAATCGGCTCAGCGCCAAAAGGAGACGGTTGTCTGTGTAAAGCATGTTGGTCATCAGTGAGGTGAGGGCTTTTCCTCCCGTCCACTGACCGATTCCTTTGGCTGTCAATTCTTTGGGTGGGACCACTTTCTGGTACAGCGCTGACAACGTGCGGACGGGCAACAACGAGCCAAACAAATAACCACCCTTCACCGGCGTGAGCCCTGCTGAGCGGACCATCTTTTGGAGCTGGCCCAGGCTGTAGCGACGATAGTGTTTCAGGTACACATCGTGTTGGCTAAACAACGACTGGAAGGCTGGAACCGTAATTAACACCGCTCCATCGGGCGCAAGGAATTTCTCGGCGTGGTCCCGAAGTACATCCACCTCGAATTCAATGTGCTCCAGCACGTCCAAAAACAGGATCAAGTCAAACTGTTGATGGGGAAGCTGGTCTGCATGGTTGGCGTAGGTGGAGTGAGGATATTCCTGGTGAAGGTGAGTGATCTGCTCTTCAGTCAGGTAGATGTCAAAGCCTGTGAGCTGCTTGGGCTGGACAGGTGCAAAGATCTGTTGGGCGGTATAGCCGTCACCACAGCCAGCGTCTAAGACGGTCTGATTCGGCGGTAATTTCAGGGTTCGGATCAGGTGACGCAACGTTTGGATGCGGGCCAACTCCCAAGGGTGACGTTGGCCGTGTTGGTCACGTTTTTCACAGAGGTCCATTCCGGTACCTTCAACTTGCAGGTCGATTGTTCACAAGGGAGAGCCTCCCCTACCAACTCTAAAGGACTGTGGTTGTAACGTAAGATGCTAGAATGAGCAAGACTTTTTCCGGTGTCGCTGCGGACCTGTGGGTCTGTGTTTTGTTGTCGTTGCTTTTGGAGTGGTGGGGGGAAGGTTGGGGGACGCTGGAGGGAGAGAGCGCTCTACGATTCGAGCTCGGCGAGGTAACGTTCGGCGTCAATCGCCGCCATACAGCCGGTTCCAGCGGCGGTGATGGCTTGCCGGTAGACATGGTCCGCGGCATCTCCTGCGACAAACACACCGGGAATGTGTGTTTTGGCTGTCCCAGGAATGACCTCAAGGTATCCGCTTTCGTCCATGGGTAGCTGGTTTTGGAAGATCTCGGTGTTGGGCTTGTGGCCGATCGCGACGAACACCGCTGCACAGGGCAGGGTGCTGGTTTCTTTGGTTTGGTTGTTGAACAACTTGACCCCTGTCACCTTCTTCTTGTGGCCTTCGCCTTCGCCCAAGATCTCCTGGATCTCGCTGTTCCAAACAAACTCAATCTTCTCGTTTTTGTGCGCCCGCTCTTGCATGATCTTGGACGCTCGGAGCGAGTCGCGTCGGTGCACCACATACACCTTGTTGGCAAAGCGTGTGAGAAAGTTGGCTTCCTCCATCGCGGTGTCTCCACCCCCAACAATCACCATGTCTTCGCCACGGAAGAAGGCGCCGTCACAGGTGGCGCAAGACGACACACCAAACCCACGGTATTGCACTTCAGAGGGGAGGCCGAGCCATTTGGCAGCAGCGCCCGTGGAAATGATGAGCGCATCGCATGTCATCTCTTCAGACTCATCGATCCAGAGACGAATGGGTTTGGCTTCCAGATCGACCTTGGTCACGATCCCATAGCGAAACTCTGAGCCAAAACGTTCCGCTTGTTTCTTGAAGAGCTGCATCATCTCGGGTCCCATCACGCCGTCGGGAAAGCCGGGGTAGTTCTCCACATCTGTTGTGATGGTGAGCTGGCCACCAGGCTCAATGCCTTCAAACACCAGGGGCTTCAAGCCCGCGCGTGAGGTATAGATGGCCGCCGTGGCTCCAGCAGGGCCTGAACCTAGAATGACAACGGGACGGTGAGTGACTGTGTTGGACATCGGTGCTTCCTTTCCAAGAAGTGAATACTTTTGTTATCGGAACAACTGTGAAGTTGTGTGAGAATCCTTGGTGTCTCTTGTTGCGAGGGCTGACCCGAACGGCTGTGTTCGGCGCTCGTACAGAACATGAGACAGCGACGAACGGGAACGTGGCAAAAAATCTCGAAAGATTTGAGACCAGGCCAAAACGGCGGCGGTCTACAGTACAGAGACCAGGGAAATGTGGGGAAGGCATATCTATCATTTCTCGTTTGGCTCCTTTCCCTGGTCCATCGTTTCTGCTTATAATCAGGCGGCGCTACTCCTCGGCCCATTCTCACAGACGCCCTGGAGTTGCCCGCCTGTTTTTGTATCTTGTTGAGACGAGGTTGGTGAATGCTACGTTTGTTCTCTTTGCCTTTGTGTGTTTGGCTCTCTCTTGCGTTGCTTCCAACGTCCTCCTTCGCTGGGAAAGGGAAGAAGGTTCGACGGTTGTCTTGCAAGGCAGCCTGTCATGTTCGTTTGCAGCAAAGCCTTCGTTGGTGCATCCACCGACAACGTGGGATGCTTAAACAGTGCAGAACATGGACCGTCTCTCGCTTCAAAGCCTGCGCCTTGAACAACACCAAAGCCCGAGTTCATTTCTGCAACCGAACTCATCTGGAACGTCGCTCTCGCTGTGCTCGTTGGACAAAGCGTCGAAACAAGCGATGCTACCTGAGCCATCGACAGTGTCTCGACAAGGATCAACGGTTTTGCTCCCGCCTGTGCCAGATCGCGAAGGACAAGAAACGCTGCACGCGACGATGTCTTCAAGGTCGAAAACCTCGCTGCATCCGCGCTCTTCAAGAGTGTCGTAAGAAGACCTTTTCCAAGCAGAGGTACTGCATTGCTCACGCCAAACACACTTACAAAGTCTGCACTCGTGAGGTGTTGGGGTCCAAGCTTCGTTGCAAGTCGTTTGCCCAGCGAGCCTCCCAGACTTGCCGCAGCCACGCTCAGACTCGTCAGATGTTCTGCAAGAAGTCGGCCCTCCGACGCAAATCCGTTTGTGTGAAAGCCTGCTCCAAGCCCAAATCGTCCAACGCTCCCAAGCGCAAATAATCCTCTTCCGTCGAAAATTCTTCCCGCTCTCCCACATTTTTTTGAGCACTTGTGCCGTGAATGTCATCATTCTGTCACATCGCTGTCGTATCCTTGTCTCTGTTGGATGAGGGCATGGGTTGGATTCAACCTTGCCGTTGTCAAACGTGACGATACTTTCGCCGATGGCGACAGAAAAGGAATCTCACTGAGAGGTGAGAGACAGTGCTGATGCAAACGTATGTACCCACCCGTCGTACTCGTTTTTTTCACAAAATGGTGCTCCTGGACCAGCGGATCTTGCTGGCTGTACGGAGCCTGGAGCGGGATTGGCTCACTCCTGCGATGTTGACTTTGACCAAGCTGGGCGACACCTCCACCTACTTCGCCGTTGGGCTGGTTTTGCTGGCCGTTGGCTCCCCGCTGACGTTGCGATGCGGGGCATTGCTTGGGACGTCTGCGATTGTGGCGTCGCTGATCGCTGCCGGAATCAAATACCTCTTTCGACGGGAGCGACCTTTGGTGACGCTGCCTGACTTTTCCGCGCTGGTGTCGATTCCCGATCGCTACTCGTTTCCTTCGGGCCATACAGCAACTGCGTTTGCTGTGGCCGTTTCTTTGTCGATGGAAGGTGTCTTTCTGGGGCCGTTGTTGTTGGCTTCAGCCTTTGGCATCGGAAGCTCCCGGATCTACCTCGGCGCTCACTATCCTTTGGATGTGATCGTGGGGGCTGTCTTGGGTTCTTGCATGGGTCTTCTTACTCGCTTTGCTCTCCTTGGCCTCTTCTTCTAAAGCTTCCTTTCTCTTCAAGACAAACGCTCATCTATCGCTTGCAACACCTCCAGCGCACCTGCCGAGAAGGAGAGGGTGCCTCGGGGACCGTGGGCTTCTCTTGGATTCACCCGAATCAGCGTGGCGTTGCTGCGTCGAGAGATACGCTCACAAGCCCACCGGACCGAGGGGATGGCGGTACCTGCTCCGCATTCCACGACAGCAATGCGCCCTCCTTCTGCTTGGTCGAGCCAGTCCATGTAACGCTCTTCTTGGGCGGCGGTACGTTCGCTTAACCAGGAGATGTCTCCAAACATCAACACATTGGGCCGGGAGATTCGGCCGCACCGAGGACAGGCCGGAAGAGGGGGGCGAGCCCGAAAGGTTTCTTCGTTGAGGGTTACGTTCAATTCCGGGTCGGCCCAGATCGAGTCGTCGCAAGGCAGCGAGCATTGGAAGTGGTGGAGGGAGCCGTGGCACTCCAACACGCGTTCGTCGGGGAAGCCTGCGAGCTGAAACTGTCCGTCGACGTTGGATGTAAACACAAACAGGCCGTGCTCCATGCGCTGGCTCCACTTGTGCAGCAGGGCAAAGCCTTCATGGGGTTGGGTGTCGCGGTACAAATGAAGACGATGACCGTAGAAGCCCCAAGCGAGGTCGGGGTCGTCGTCAAACCAGCGGGGGTTGGCCAGGTCGATGAACGAGAGCCCCAAGCGTTTGAAGGGTGGATAGGCTTTCCAGAACCCCTTGTCTCCACGGAAGTCGGGGAGGCCAGAGTCAACGCCCATCCCGGCACCTGCGCCGACCAAAAGCGCGTCTGCGTTGGCGATGGTTTCCACGGCTTGTTCCAAGGTTTCGGCGTCCCACTGCGTCATGGTGTCTCCTGTTGCGAGAGTCTCTGAGCGCCCCATTTTTTTGCATCCTACCGGGGTTCTCGATATTACCATGAAGAGAGGGTTTGGGTTGCAATCGAATCGCAAGCCATCTCGTGTGATGAGAATGTGAAACGTTGATGGGTCTTAAGAGGCCGGTCAACTTGGGGAAAGGACGATCCAGTATGTCAGCACCACAACCGTTTTCGGAGATCCTACGCGCCGTGGGGGGGACCTGGATTGGAGGACCCGACGATCCAATGATCTCGCAGGTCACTTCGGACTCGCGTCAGGCGACGGAGGGGACCTTGTTTGTTGCGATCCAGGGGGAGGCCCGCGACGGTCACTTGTACCTGGAAGCGGCTCGACGCACAGGAGCCTCTGCTGTTCTTGTTCTGGAAGGTCGGAGCGGCGAAGCTCGCGTCTCCAAGTTGGCTGTGGGTGAGGTGGGTGACACTCGAAAAGCCCTGGCGTTAATTGCTGCGATGCTGTGGGGGCCTTTACCTGAGCCTCTGCGAAACCATGTCGTGGGAATTACCGGAACCAACGGCAAGACCACGACCTGCTACATCATGGAGTCGATCCTGCAAGCGGCGGGCGGTGTTCCTGGGATCTTGGGAACGGTGAATTATCGGATCGGAGACACGGTGCTTCCTGCGCCGCTCACCACGCCGTCCCCGGAGTTGCTGTGGCAAACGTTGGAGCGAATGCAGGAGAAGGACGCAACACACGTTGTGATGGAGGTGTCTTCTCACGCGCTCGACCAGTATCGTGTGGATGGTCTTCCCTACGCTGTGGCCGGTTTTACCAACCTGACCCAAGACCACCTCGACTACCACAAGACATGGGATGACTACCTCGCAGCCAAAGCCCGCCTGTTCGTTGAGCTGTTGGTGCCCGAAGGGCGTGCCGTGTTGCCAGCCGGAGAAGAGGCGACCGAAACCATTCGCGGCGCTTGCTCCAGAGCCATCTGGACCTACTCCGTGGATCCCAAAGTCCCAGGCGACATCGCTGTAACCTCTTGTGACATCGGGTTGCATGGCATCCACGCTACGCTGGACACTCCGGCAGAAACGTTTTCCTTTGAGAGCCCGTTGCTGGGCGACTTCAACCTCAAGAACCTTGTGCTGGCTTGTGGCTTGGCATTGGCCTTGAAAGTTCCTGTGGAAGCCATCCAGGAAGGCATCCGGACGTTGAACAACATCCCTGGTCGTATGGAACGCATCGCTAGCCCAGATGGGTTTCAGGCTGTGGTTGACTACGCCCACACGCCCGATGCCTTGGTCAACATTGTCCAAAGTTTGCGGCCGCTGTGTGAGAAGCGATTGATCACCGTGTTTGGCTGCGGCGGCGATCGCGACAAGACCAAGCGAAAGCCCATGGGGGAGGCCGCTGCCTCTGGATCGGACCTGTGCATCGTCACGTCGGACAACCCTCGCACCGAAGACCCACAAGCGATTGTAGACCAGGTTGTGGAGGGGGTGAAGCTTCACCAAGAGCCCTTGCGGCTGTTCTCTACACCTTCCGAAGACGACCGTGGCTACGCTGTGGAGCTGGACCGACGCAAAGCCATCCAAAAAGCCATCGAGTGGGCCCGGCCAGGTGACATCGTCCTGATCGCTGGCAAAGGCCATGAAGATTACCAGGTTGTGGGAACCAAAAAATATCCGTTTGATGACCGCCGCATCGCGCAGCAAGCGATCGAAGCGTCCAACCGTGGGGAGCAAGCATGAGCCAGGAGCAGGTACTTTTTTCTGTGGCCGATGTGGTCGAGTGGACCGGCGGAACGTTGTTGCAGGGCAGCCCTTCCAAGGGTCTGACAGGGTTCTCCAACGACAGCCGCCAGCTTGAGCCTGGGCAATTGTTTGTCGCGCTGGTCGCCGAACGGGACGGTCATGACTTTGTTCCAGGTGCCATCACCTCAGGGGCGTCGGCTTTGTTGGTTCAAAGGCCCGTGGAAGATGTCTTGCCGGATGTCGCCGTCATTCAGGTGGAAGACTCTCTCCAAAGTCTGGGCGCCATCGCGCTGGGCTACCGTCGGACATTGCCGCAGTGTCGGGTCGTGGGGATCACGGGTTCCAACGGAAAGACCACAACCAAAGAGATGCTCGCGTCCATCTTTCGTCAGATCGGCCCGACCCACGCCACGGCAGGGAATTACAACAATCTAATTGGTGTGCCTTTGACCCTGATGGGGCTGCGCAAGGAACACCAGTTTGCGGTCCTGGAAATGGGGATGAATGCCTTTGGTGAGATCGCGCAGTTGGCGGCGATGTCTGAGCCACACGTCGGCGTGATTACTTGTGTGGCTCCTGCCCATCTCGAAGGTGTGGGAAGCATTGAAGGGGTCGCTCAGGCGAAGGGCGAACTGTTTGATGCTCTCTCCAAAGACCAATGGGCGATTGTGAACGCCGATGACCCTATGATTATGGCGCGGGCGGAGTCGTTGGAGTGCCACCGCCTGTATGTTACAAGCCAGCTTCCCAATGCGGCGATCCCGGAAGGCCAACCCGCTCTTCGCATCACACGCCTGGAACCCAGAGGTGTGGACGGCTTCCTCTTTGATGTATCGACTGAAAACCTGCGAGGGCCTGGTCAGTCGTCTTCGTTTTCTGTGGAACTGCCTCTGGTCGGTCATCACCAAGTGTCCAACGCGATGATGGCGACGGCAGCGGCGCTGGCGTCGGGGGCAACGGAGGATGCTGTAACGCATGGTCTGCGCGAGGTGGAGCCCACTGGCCGGCGTCTTCGGTTGATCCACACTGCCGGCAACCTTCATGTCTTGGACGATTGCTACAACAGCAACCCACACTCCTGTCGCGCCGCGCTCCGAACGTTGACAGATCTTGCGCAAGGCCAAACCACCATCGCTGTGTTGGGTGACATGCTGGAGTTGGGGGAGAACGAGCACAAGGAGCACGCCGAAGTGGGCGCGTATGCTCAGGAGCTAGGTGTTGATCATGTGCTGGGCTTTGGCCCCATCTCGATGTCCTTGGTTCGTGGTGCCCAAGAGGCTGGGTTGTCGGAAACGAAGGCGCAGCACTTTCTCGAAGTGAACGATCTTTGGTCACATTTGGAGACGTTGCTGGACGACGACGTTTGGCTGCTGGTGAAGGGCAGTCGAGGAATGCGCTTGGAACGAGTCAGTGAAAAATTGGTGAGTTGGTAGACCTTCTCTTTTGTGGGTCTCTCCACGAGAAAATCACAGCTTTTTGGAATCCTTGAAATAGGTTGCCACCTTTTGCTGTTCTGGGTTAGAATGTGCTGCCCGATGGCTCATGTTCTGAGGTGCTTAGGAACGTCTTGTGCGGCCGTTGTTTCCGACCATCGGGGGGAATCGCCTTGTCGGCGTGCGGTTGCTGTCATGTTCCAGCAAGAATTCGTTGTGGTATCGAGAAGAAGGAGAACAGATACCTATGCACATTGTATCGAGGCTACACGGCTCGATGCTGTGGCGGAGGTGGCAGCTAGGGTTGTTACCGCTGCTGGTCTTGTCGTTGTTTGGGTGCAAAGACCCTTACAGCAGCAAGCCTGGAAGCTTTCCGCCGCCGGTCGAGACCCGGAACAAGAAGTTTGGCTCGTTGCAGCAAGTCTACCAAGAGCCCAAACTCACACGGAAGGCGCCACCTCGTCCCACCGGACCCGTGTCGCGTACTCCGATTGATATCCGAAACTCTTACATCTACGGAGATCCCGACGCGAAGATTACGCTCGTTGAGTTCTCCGACTTCCAATGACCGTTCTGTATTAAATTTGGCAAGGTTGCCAAACAGATGGTGAAGAAGTATCCCGGCCAGTTTCGGGTTGTGTTTAAACACTTTCCCTTGGACTTCCACAAGAAAGCCCACCTCGCATCCCAGGCGGCGTTGGCGGCTGGAGCCCAAGGCAAATTCTGGGAGTACCACGACATTATCTTTGCCAACCAGCAAAAGTTGGATCGCAAGGACCTCGACTCCTACGCGAAGAAACTTAAGCTGGACATGAAGAAGTTTAAGGCCGCGTTGGACAAGAAGAAGTACGCTGCTGCCGTGGACAAAGACCTGGAAATTGGAAAAAGCGTGAAAGTTGGCGGAACTCCGACCAGCTTTTTGAACGGCCGAAAAGTCAACCTCGGCGGCAAAGGGGTCAAGCCCAAAGATGTTGTGGAAGGTCTCATCAAGGATGAGCTGGAGCGCATCAAAGACGCCGAGAAGAAAGACCTGAAGGGTGACAAGTTCTACTACGAATACGTAGGCAAACCCGACGGTATGGACGACGGCAAAGGCGACAAAGACAAGAAGAAAAAGGAGAAGGAGTACAAGTACATCGCAGTGGGCGACGCTCCCACCAAAGGTGACGACGACGCTCCTGTGACTCTGGTCGAATTCTCCGACTTCACTTGTGGCTTCTGCTCCGGCGCAGCCAAGACCGTTAATCAGGTTGCGAAAGCGTACAAAGGCAAGGTTCGGGTGGTGTTCAAGAACTATCCCCTGTCCCAGGCCAACTACGATATCGCGCAAGCCGCGTTGGCGGCACATCAACAAGGCAAGTTCTGGGAGTACCATGACCTTCTGTTCAACAACCAGAAGAAGGTGGACCGTGAGTCGTTGATTGGCTACGCCAAGCAACTCGACCTGGATCTTGCGTTGTTTAAACAAACCATGGATGCACCGGCGACCAAGGCACACGTGGAAGCGGACCAAAAACAGGGCCGCGACCTCGGGCTGCAAGGTACCCCGATGTTTTACCTCAACAATCGCCCCTTGGGTGCGATGCAAGGCTTCGAAGCGTTCCAAAAAGAGTTGAACAAGGAACTGGTCAAAAAAGGATTCAAAAAGGAGGATCTTCCGAGTGGGCCCCCGCCCGTCGAGATCGCGATGAAGGGCGTCCCGTTCAAGGGACCTGAGAAAGCCCCCGTCACGATCGTCGAATATTCGGACTTTGAATGACCGTACTGCTCGCGGGCCGGGAGCCTGCTTAAACAGTTCGCTTCGACTTACAAAGGTAAAGTCAAATTTGTCTTTAAACACTTCCCGTTGTCGTTCCACAAGAACGCACACCTCGCTCACCAGGCTACTGTAGAAGCCCAGGAGCAAGGCGGGAACAAACTGTTCTGGAAGTATCACGACAAGCTGTTCGCCAACCAGCGCAAGCTGAAGCGTGACGATCTCATTCGTTACGCCAAAGACCTGGGCATGGATGTGGATAGGTTTACCAAAGCTCTCGATACCAAAAAGCACAAGGCCCGCGTTGACGCGGAGCTTCGTGAAGGTGGTACTGTGGGTGTTAGCGGTACACCGTCCGTCTTCATCAACGGCGTGAAAGCTAGCGGATACAAATTCAAAGAACTCAAGAAGGTAGTCGACCCCATCCTGATTAAGAAAGGATACAAGAAGTCTGAGCTCCCCGATAAACCGGCATTGAATATCGCCCTGGCCGACGTTGCGTCGATCGGGCCGAAGAATGCGCCGGTCACTATCGTGGAATACTCAGACTTTCAATGACCGTACTGTTCGCGGGCCGGGCGCCTGCTTAAACAGTTCGCGAAATCTTACAAAGGTAAGGTTCGATTTGTCTTCAAACACTTCCCACTGTCGTTCCACAAGGACGCACACCTTGCACACCAGGCAACGATCGAAGCCCGACGTCAAGGTGGGGACAACATGTTCTGGAAGTACCACGATATGCTGTTCGCCAACCAGCGACAGCTTAAGCGGAACCATCTGGAAAAGTATGCTCGTAAGATTGGTCTCGACATGGACCAGTTCAAAGCGGCTTTGGACACCAAGCGTCACAAAGCAGCGGTCGATGCCGACATTCAAGAAGGTGGCGGCGTAGGCGTGGGTGGAACTCCCACAGTGTTCATCAATGGTGAGAAGGCCAAAGGCTTTGACTTCAACAAGCTCAAGGCTCAGGTTGACCCGATGTTGATTGCAAAGGGCTACAAGCTGGAAGATCTTCCAAGCGAGTTGCGCCACCAAATCCCCGTCGGAAACTCCACCATCAAAGGACCAAGCAACGCGCCGATTACCATCGCGGAGTTCTCAGACTTTGAGTGTCCGTTCTGCTCGTCGGCGGGTCGTGAAGTGTCCAAGCTTGCGAAGATGTATCCCAAGCACGTGCGTGTGGTGTTCAAGCACTTCCCGCTGTCGTTCCACAAGAAAGCTCCTCTGGCGTCGCAAGCGTCGTTGGCTGCCAACGAACAGGGCAAGTTCTGGGAATACCATGATCTCCTGTTCGCGAACCAACAAAAGCTTGATCGCAAGTATCTGATTCAGTACGCAGAGAAGCTCAAGTTGAACGTGGCTCGCTTCAAGCAGGTGTTGGACTCTGGCATCTTCAAGGAGCAGGTCGACAATGACATGGCTCTGGGTCGAAAAGTTGGCGTGCAAGGGACACCGTCCATGTATGTCAATGGCAAGCCGATTAAGTTGGGTCGTCCGCTGATGGCCAAGTTGGTCAAGGCAGTGGAGTTGGAGATGAAGCGCTTGAAGATCAAGTCGCCGATGTCCGAAGCCAAGCTTAAGAAACTCGGCGTCGACTTGTCTGTCAAGCCCAAGCCGCGCGCTGCCAAGCCCAAACCCCGGGCTGCGGTACGCAAAGCTCCTCCCAAAGGTCGTGCTGCATCCGGTATGTGCAAACCTGGCTCCGGTACGCAGTGCGCTCCTCCCAAAAAACGCTAGTCTTCTCTTCCCCCTCTACCATTCTCTCCACAACGCACTCACGCAAGGTTCACTTGCTGTGCCTTGTGGCTCCCTGTATCCATCGCAAGCATCAAAGATGTGTCCTACTTTTTGGATTCGTCCAAAAAGCCGGACTTCATTGTTGGATATTCTCCTTTCGTCTTTTGTTACCCCATCGCTTATGTTGTTTGGAAGCTAAGGCTTTTGTCTTGTTGGGGAGTTGTGCACGGATCTTGCTGTGGAGGTTGTCATTGTTTGGAACGCTTGGAAAACAATCTCCTGGGAATACATGGGAAGATCGTGTACCCAAACAAGGAGAGCGTACTGGCTCTTTGGAAAGACCACCCGCTGAAATGAAGGAGTTCGCGTGATGAAGCGATGGAGTCAAGGGTTGATGTTGTTGGCAGTTGTAGGATTTGTGTTTTCCTCACAAGCTTCATCTGTGTCGGCTGCTCCCAAAGGTCGCAAACTTAAGAAGAATAACTTTAAAGCAGGTTATTGGTGGGGAGATGAAGAAGACGATTGGGTTCTTGAAAAAAAAGACGCAGCCAAGAAAGCAGGTCCCAAGTCAGGTTCTTGTGTGGGCGGCCTGTCGTTCAAGTGTGGGAAGAGCGCTGGTTGCAAGCGGTTCTTTGGCAAGATTAAGTTCCGTTGCAAGGCGAACAAGAAGCAGCTTCGCTCGATGTTCCACTCCTGCAAGAAGGCCAGCGTGGCTTACTGTCGCTCTTTGAAAAAGGCAAGCGCCAAAACCCGCCAGCGTTGCCTAACTGCGTTGTCGCGCAAATGCAAAGACGGTCAATCCGTTCAGAAAACCTACCGAAGAACCTACAGAAGGCGACGAAGCCGCCGACGAGGTCGGTACGGAAGACGTCGTCGCTAAAAAGTGATGTCTCTCTCATCCTACCTGTGAAGCCTCCCTCCAATACTCTTCCGTTTGTGTCCTCATCTACCTTGAATGGCTTGCCAGCCTTCAGCCCATTCCGCTCACGTTCGTTTTCTGTGGATTGAGTTTTTTCATTCTTTCGCTGCTTGAAAGGTTGGATGGAAATGGGAGCCTCTCTCCCTGTGTTT
Source organism: Deltaproteobacteria bacterium (assembly GCA_006226375.1). Taxonomy (GTDB): domain Bacteria; phylum Myxococcota_C; class UBA6777; order UBA6777; family UBA6777; genus M3003. Next base: position 71,960 of record SBHC01000014.1, read on the forward strand.
CTAACAACAGCGATACTTTTGCACATGGTATGAGGATGTAAACTCATCATGTTGGACTCCTGGTTTTCTGAGGAGAATGAGGAAGCGAATGTCTCAAACCAATCCTGTTTGTCCACGATGTGACTTCAACAACGACGAGGCCTACCGTCATTGTCCTCTATGTGGCTTTCCGTTGATGTGGGTGGCGGGCAAGTATCGGATCGAACGAGAGTTAGCGGAAGGTGGTATGGCGCAAGTGTATCTCGCGCATCACACTGGGTTGGATTACGATACGGAACGTGTTGTCAAAGTCGTGAAACCCGAGGTGTTTGCCCACAAAGGAACCCGGCAGAGGTTCCATCAAGAAATACAGATCACCGCTGCTCTATCGCAACGCAACGAACACATTGTCCGTATTTACGACGACTTTGGCGAAGAAGAGGGTCTTGGACATTACTACGTAATGGAGTATCTGGAGGGGCTGCCTTTGGATGGGCTTCTTGCCACAAGACAAGGCCTGGATCTGCCTCTGGCCCTCCATATCTTCTTTCAGACCTCATTGGGTCTTCTCGCGGCCCATCGCAGCGACATCATTCACCGTGACCTCAAACCTGCTAACATTTTTTTGGTTCGAAGGCGCGCAGAACAGCGTCATGTCAAATTGCTTGACTTTGGAATCGCTCGGCTCAAAGAGACCAACAGTGAGTTGACCCAGGGTATGATTGGAACGCCCCTGTACATGTCACCAGAGCAATGCCGGAATGAAGAAATTGATCACCGCTCTGACATCTACGCTATGGGAATCATCCTCTTTGAGTTGCTTACGGGGCGTCCTCCTTATCGGTTTGACTCTCCAGATCCTGGGTCTCCTTTTGTGGTCATCACTGCACACTTAACTCAACCACCACGACCCATCGAAGAGTTGAAGCCCGAACTCGGATGGTTCTCTCCTGTTCTCATGCGTGCCCTGGCCAAAAAACCAGAGGAACGGTTTGCCAGCATGGAAGAGTTTTGGGAGTCGATTCGCAGCGTGGCTCCCGCTTCCTTTTCACTGCCCTCTCTCGACAGCAAAGGGATCTCCAACGATAACCTTCACAATCCAAGTGAGTTGGAGCTGCCCACCCCAGAGAAGTGGCTGGATACCACCTGGGACACCAAACCATCGACGATTCAGCGTACACAGTCCACAAGTCGCGCTCCGTGGAGGAGGCTTTGGACGACAATTCTGCTCGTATGGGGTGGTTTGCTTCTGGGAGGTGGAGGGTTGTACTGGTTTGTTTTTCTCGAACCTTCGCTCCCTCCTTCACCAAGACGCACCCTTGTGGAGCGAACTGCCAAGCTTTCACGTCGAAATCGCAATCATCCTTCCGTGGTTGCAGAAGAGTCAGGCGATGCTGGTGACAGGGAAATCGTCCATCGGAAAGACGATGAACCCAATGACGACGATGGAAACAATGAAGGAGAAGAGAAGACAATCCTTGCGCCTGTGCCCAAAAGCCGACAGCCCAGACGTTTCAAAGGCGTCCGTCGTCGAATGCAACGTCGTCGCAAACGAAAGAGAGTCAGTAAACCTCGAGTCCAACGCGCGGCAGAACATCCTACTTGTGGGCATGCCCCTGAGACACAGCGTTGGGTTGCAGCACGCCTGCAAGAACCTGGAAAAGGTAACGTTCAGATTAACTTTTTGGGGTGTTCGTCTTGTCGATTGGTTCGGAAGGGGAGGACGTATTGCTTGTTGCTGCCCAAAGCGAGGAAGCGGATGAAAATTTCAATGATTGGATACCAGCCTTGCCGGTTTTACGTGGGAACCAAGGCTCAAAGCATCCGATGGTCTCTCCGTTTGCAAGACCCCAACGAACTGGCTATTTTGGATTATCCATGCATCGAACAAAAATGATAGAGCCTTACTGAGGACAGGCTGTACATTGGTTGGCGGTAGAGAGCTGTTTGGCGTTGCCCCCCAAAGAGGTCACGCCAGTTGCATCGACCTGATTGCTCGTTCCCCCCAACACTGTAATCTTCGCGGCAGTCGCAATGTTGCTGGAGCCACCACAAACCGTCGTATTTCTTCCGTTGGCTTTGACCTCGTTGTCCTGACCACCAATAATGCTTGCTGAGTTGCCGCGAACGATGTTGCGGCTTCCGCCCGCTACGGAGGAGAGAGCGCCGTTCGCTTCGTTGTGAATCCCTCCACCGACCCAGCCTTCTACGGCCTGCACTTGGTTCTCTTTGCCTCCTGAAATACTTCCGTATGTGCCATTCTCTGTCACTTTGTTGGTTTGGCCTCCTGTGATGGTGGACCATTTGCCACTGGCGCTGTTGGTGGAGCCCCCCAAGATCGTCGCAAATGTGACAAGGGACTTGTTGCTCTCACCGCCTACTACTGTGGAGTGTGCGGCTTTTGCTCCTGCATCACTGTTGAGACCGCTGTCTGTTTGTACGCCTGCCTCGTTGTCTTTTCCAGCAAGGACGACGCTCAAGGGACTGTACGCTCGGTTGGCGCTTCCACCTGTGATGCTCGACGCGTTGCCTTGAGCATCGTTGGCGCTTCCACCCACTACGCTGGAGAATTGTCCTGAGGCGATGTTTGCAGTTCCCCCAGAGACCGAAGATGCGTTGGCGTTGGCCTGGTTCTTGGAACCACCCAGTACAGCGGCGAGTCGGCCTTTGGCAACGTTGGCAGTTCCACCGCTGACCGATGCGAGATCTCCGGTGCTCTCATTGAGCTCTCCACCTTGTACACTTGAGTGAGCTCCCAACGCTTTGTTGTTTTTTCCACCGGTCACAGAGGCGTAGGGTCCACCTAGAGTGTTGGACTCTCCAAAGGCCACACCAGCATAGGAGTTATAGGAATGGTTGTCACCCACGAGGAGGTTATGAGAGCCATTGCGTGAGATTACATTGGAGACTTGTTTGTTGTACCCGACGATCAGATTTCCATAGCCGTTGATTCGGCCCGTTTGTCCGGTACCGTTTGTGATTTGGACGTTGGCTCGATCGAACGTAATGGTTGCTTTGCCATCCTTCACAACCACGGTGAGATGCTGGAGAAGTTTTTGGAGGGTTTCGTTGGTGGAAGCGGATTCGCCTTTCTCTCCTTGGAGGATGTAAGTTTCGGCCAATGTAACCTCTGCACCACCTACAACGCCAACCAGTATGTACAAACCTGTCATGAGAGCTTTCGGGAGTTTCATTGTGCGAGTCATGATTGCACCTTCTATCTTTGTCGTTTCCAATTGCAAACCATCTTGTTCCGTGAACGTTACGGACGGGTCATCTTTGCGGACTAGCTTCATGGTCTCGATTCTATCAAGGTTTTGGCCTTGGAGAACCCACCCTGTTCGGAAGCGTTGACGTGCACGCCGGGCTCCCGGCAATTGACCTGCCACGTTTACTGGTACTGTAGGGGGGGATTCGCTTCCATCTCCTTCGATGCTGCTGATTACAACTTGGCGAATGGAGGATGAATCCGTGGTGTTGGTATCGTTGGAGACGCCACCATCGTTGTTCTGTGAAGTGCCTGGCTTTCTGGGTTGGAACGTGGCGGGTGTACAGGTTTCCCCCGTGCAGAATCCGTTAGAGCCACATCGACCCGAGAGGCAATCGCTATCTCGCTCACACTGAAGATTGCACACATCGGGGGGAGCCAGGCAGCCCACTCCTATGACGCCGCTTAGCATGGCAAAGCTAAAGACGTACCTTAAGAGCCTTGGCATCCCGTTTCTCCTTTTTTCATATCCGGTACTTGATTGTTCATATCCCTTACCTCAGCCCCTCATGGTTTGAACACAATGGATGACTTCGCTTGTGCTCTTGATAAGGAAGGTGGTGTGGGGGGCTTTGTCGGGCGAGCGTACAGAATCGCTCCAATGACCAAACTAAGCGCTCCTGCTGTCCCCACTCCAATGCCAGCACCGTATTTGCTCACCGCATCTTGATGTTCAGCTACCAAATTGTTGCGTTGTGCGCTTGTCGTTTGCGCTGTTTCTAAGTCATAGGAAGAGAGCTGTTGTTGGAGATCTCGTGCAGCCTGATTGTTTTGTTCGTTCTCTAGTATTCCCCAAGTGACCAAGCCGATTCCGGCAGCCAATGCCAAAGACCCTCCCACCAACAGGGCGATGCCAGGGACTCGATTGGGGTGGGCAGCTTTGACTACAACGGGTCGCTGTAGGAGCGCAGGTGGGTTTTGGGCGTTCCTAACTGGCGGAGCGCAATTCACAACGTTGGGGGGATCTCCACGTGTGAGCTTCAACACTCTTGCAACGTTGCCTCCCTCTGTATGCTGACAAAGAATCGTGTAGCTTCCAGGTCGAAGCTTGATTTGCCAAAGCTGGCTCTGTTGCTCGATCGTCTCGAAACGGTAACCGCCTGTGACGGACACTTTGGCCGAACGCTTTCCCGTATTCACTGTCACCTGTGTGTAGCCGACGTTTTCGTTGACTTGGTTGCGAATATAAACGGATAGGTTCTTCTGGCTGGTGTCTGCATAGTACCGATTCTTGAGCAGTGTCTGGACGAACAACAAAGCCTGTTCGTACCAATATGACTTGCGAACCGCAGACGACTCTGTCTTGGCCTGGCGCTGCATGCACAACGCTGCGTTGCGTAGAAACTGATTGAGGTCCGAGAGTTCTTCTGTGTTGTGTCTTTTTTTGCTCTGCAGCGCTTGAGCCAATGTGTTGTAACACCGGGCTGCGCGGACAAATTGTTTCTTGCTGTACAGGGTACGACACAGCGTTCGGGTTGCCGCTGAAGCTGTTCCCATTCCAAGGATGGCAGAGAACATCACCACCCATGCCAACTGGGGAAAGGGCAACCCTTGCCCCATTTTCCATTTCGGTCGCTTCTGGCGATCTTCACAACAGCTCTTCGTTGTGGATGAAGGAGGACGTTGCATTTGGCTCATATGTTCCCTCCTTCCTTGTACAATACCTTGATCTTCATGAAAAAACTCCACAGTGGGATGGATTCTGAAACAAACTTTCACAAAATCAATATGCCTTGTCTAACTGCTCTTAAAATAAAAATATTTCATGTTGTGTCAAGACTTTGTTTCTTGTTGGTTTCTTTTTTTAGATAAATGTTAGACATGTGGGGTGTTGGCAGGAACTTTGTTGGCGAGGAGAGTGGTGCAGATTGCTTGTCTCTGCCCTGATTCTTCCCCTTCCTTCCTCCTTGTATTCTATTCCCAGTCGTGCGACACTTTTCCCATGTAGGTGCACAAGTTGGGGGTGCCGCAACACCCTCTGTGCTGTTTGTGTTGATAGGATTGTAGGTCCTGTCCTGGATGGCCGTTTGTTTCTTTCATACGAGCCTTCTTGATTTTGTTGTCCTTGAGTAGGGGTAAGCCATGCGTTGGTTGCCAGGTCTTGTTGTGGTGCTGGGTCTTGTGGTGATGTCGGTGGGATGTTCTCCCAATGTATCTGTGACCATCCCAGGTTGTGAAACCTGTCCTGAGCGGTGCTTGCAAGATACGGACAAAGGGAAGTGTGTGGCGTGTCTCAAAGACGAGCACTGCCGCGACAACGAAAGTTCTTCCAAGATCTGTACCCAAGACAACAAGTGTGTCTGTGGGACGGACAACGATTGCTCGTCAGGCCAGCTGTGCAACGGCGCAGGAGGGTGTGTCGAGTGCAAGTCCAACAAAGATTGCACCAACGAAGACCGCTCCGTTTGTGTCTCCAACAAGTGCGCAAAGTGTGAGCCCAAGCAAAGCCGAGCGTGTGCTCCTGAAGGTGTCACCGTTTGCAAGAAGGGACTTCAAACTTGCATCGGTGGTGACCTGTGGAACGAGTGCGAAGGTTGGACCACCTGCAAAGCCGGTGAAAAGTGTGAGAACGAAACCTGCGTTCCTGACTGTCCTTCGCCGGCGCCTTGTAAGGATGGCGAGACCTCCTGCGAGTCCAAAGCCGGTGAAGTGCCCGGCCAGTTCAAAACGTGTGGGACGGATGACAAAGGTTGCCCTGTGTGGAAAGCGGCGGAAGCCTGCAAAGACACCGAAGTGTGTGACAAAGGTTCTTGTGTCCCTTACACCTGTCCTCCTGCAGAGTGCAAAGACAAAGACACTCGCTGCGACGCCAAAACCCACACCCAAACCTGTGGCAAGAACACGTTGGGTTGTCTCGTATGGCAAGCCAAGCAACCTTGCGCAAGCAAAGAGTTCTGCAGCGCGACCACAGGAACGTGTGTGTTGTGTGAGCCGAAAGAACAAGTCAGTTGCTACAACGCGGATCCTGCGACCAAGGGTGTGGGCGAGTGCAAAGAGGGCACCCAAATCTGTGCCAGTGATGGTTCGGGATACGGCCCCTGTACCGGAGAAGTTGGGCCCAAAACAGAGGTCTGTGGCGACGACAAAGACAACAACTGCGACGGCGTCAAAGACGAGAATTGCCCCTGCGACTTCGAGAGCAAGGCCGAAGGTGTGTGCAAAGGTTCTGTGCGTGACGCCAAGGGCGTTTGCCAGACTCCCAAAGATTACAGCAAAACCGAAAAATGCGGCGACGCGTTGGACAACAACTGTGACGGCGTGGTCGACGAAGTGTGCCCGTGCAAGTATCTCGGAAAAAGTGACGGTGAATGTGGAAAGGCCCAAAGCGACAGCAAAGGTGTGTGCCAGGCTCCACCCAAGTACGCAGCCACAGAAACGTGCGGCGATGGGCTAGACAACAACTGCGACGGCGTCGTCGATGAGGGTTGCCCCTGCAACTACAACAGCAAGGCCGATGGTGTCTGCAAGTCAGCCAAGCGGGACAACATTGGAACGTGCACGAAGCCGTTGGGGTATAGCGCCATCGAAATCTGTGGTGACTCGTTGGACAACAACTGCGATGGCGTTGTTGATGAAGGTTGCCCCTGCAACTACAACAACAAGGCCGATGGTGTCTGCAACACCGCCACACGTGACAGCAAAGGTGTGTGTCAGGCTCCAGCGAAGTATGCGGCCACGGAAACTTGCAACGATGGCTTCGACAACAACTGTGATGGCGCCATTGATGAGGGTTGTTTCTGCAACTACCTGGGCAAAAAGGATGGCGTCTGCGCGCAAGCTCAGAAAGACAGCAACGGAACATGCCTGAAGCCAAGCAACTACAGCGCCACGGAGATTTGCAACGACAACCAGGACAACAACTGTGATGGGATCTACGATGAGGGTTGTCCTTGCAACTACAACCTCAACCCCATTGGTGAGTGTGTCAAAGGCAAGCTGGACAACCTGGGGATTTGCCAGCCACCCTCCACCTACAGCGCCAACGAAATTTGCGGCGATGGTCTGGACAACGATTGCAACGGTACTGCCGATGAAAACTGTACACCCAGCCAGGAAGTGAAGTCGTCCATTAACACAACGAATGGAACCGTTGATGGGAAGTCCACCACGGCGTGGAATTCATCCACGGGAACCTTTACCTTCTCCAGCTTCAAGATTCCAGCAGGTAGCACCGTGCGGGTGACAGGTACACGTCCTCTGATCATTGAAGTGACTGGAAATGTCCAAATTGATGGCGTCCTTGATGCCTCTGGTGAAAACGGTATCCAAGGCACAGGTGGTGCAAGCAGTGGCGTGGGTGGAAGCGGTGGAACAGGTTGCTGTGGCGGAGCCAACGGTGGCAAAGGTGGCAGCAGTTACACCGGAGCTGGCACTCGTGGAAGTGGACCGGGCGCTGGTGGAAACGGAACCGCTCGCAGCAGCAGCCAATACTACAACGGTGGGCACGGCGGTGGTGGTGGTCATGCGACAGCCGGAGGTCCTGGGTTTAATGCGACTCACACAGGCAACCCTGGCTCGGGTGGTTCATCGTATGGTAACACCCAGATCTCCACGCTTCAGGGCGGCAGCGGAGGCGGTGGTGGGTCCGGTGGAAAAGGTGGCAATGCGTACCATTACGGCGGTGGTGGAGGCGGCGGTGGCGGCGGTGCTGTCAAGATTACCGCAAGCGGCAACATCGTGATCGGTGCGCAAGGTGCGATTCGTGCGGACGGCGGCAAAGGTGGTCGCTGTCAAAACACGGGAGCTTGGGCCGGCGGCGGCGCAGGTTCAGGCGGAACCATCTGGCTTCGTGCCGCTTCCATCTCCAACGGCGGGGAAGTCTCAGCCATCGGCGGTGTTAATTGCTTCCTCAACGGCGGCAGCGCCCTAGATGGAAAAGGTGGAGACGGTCGTATCCGTGTCGATACCCAAGGTTCAGTTACCCCTGGAGGTACCTTCAAGCCTTCCATCGGCTTTGTGGGCTCGAAATAATCCAACCTCTCCAACGGCGGGACGGCTATTTCTTTGCTGCCACCGAGTGCTTGCTCACCTTATCATCCACGCGAACAACTCCTGGTTGTACCACTTTGGCGTTGACCCCACGAAGATTCAGCTCCCGACCTCGCGGTGAATTCACAAACTGCATCGCTTCCATCCCGAATCGCTCCACAAACTTTTTGCAGCCTGTGTGGGGCGGCTCTGTCACTTCTACAACTGTATCTCCAATCGCAAGCTGACTTCCTGGTGGGAGGTTGGTCAGGCTTAGGTCGATGTCCACATACAGTTGATCTCCGGCCAGTGGCCATCGCTCTCGTTCGCCTGCGATGAGGGCGACGGCCCGGACATTCATCAGGGTGAGTTGTCTCTCGATGTCGAGAGGTTTGTCCGGGTGTTTGGCCAGGCAGCGAGCTTTCCATGAGTCGCCCATCATACCTTCTTCGTGGTTGAGTTCCGCGCTCTCCAGGACTTCTCGCTCCAAACGTTGGGGGCGTCGGACAATCATTGCCAGATATCCCTGCTCCTTCGGCGATGCTAGAATGTCGTCTAGCCCTTGTTCCAACTCTTGCTTGCTTCGGTGCTCTGTCATTTTTCTTGTTCCTCCAAAGGAAGGGGAGTGCTTCTCAAACTGTTGGTTTCATCTCTCCAACGCAAAGACGGTTGATTTGATGTCGTGGGTCGGTCGCTTTTTCTATCCTACCACATACACTGGAAGGAATGTGTTGGATGAGCCAACTGTTGGGATGTTGAATCTGTTTCATTGCAATGATTTCTCCAGAGGAGTATGACAATGGCAACGCAACCTGTATGTGCAGTGGTGGGAGTTGGACCTGGTATTGGTGGTGCTTTGGCCCGGAAATGGGCAAGCGAAGGATTTCAAGTCGCTCTGATCTCACGAAGTGAGTCTACGCTGGCCCCGCTTGTCGAGGAACTGGACAATGCCACAGCGTATCCTTGCGATGTGACCGATGCCAACGCCGTAAAAGAAACCTTCGCTAACATCGCACGTGATCTAGGTCCTGTCGATACTCTGCTGTACAACGCAGGAAGCGGTGTGTTCGGTGGCTACAAAGACATTGACTTGGACGCGTTTGAGCTGTCTTGGAAAGTGAACACGCGCGGGCTGTTCCTTGTCGCTCGTGAGGTCGCGCCGCAAATGGCTGAGAGAGGCTGTGGCATCATCGGAGTGACTGGAGCGACTGCTTCTCTCCGTGGAAAACCCTTCACCACAGCGTTTGCTTCCTCCAAAGCAGCACAGCGTAGCTTGGCTCAGTCGCTGGCTCGCGAGTTGGGTCCACAGGGGGTCCATGTGTTTTACGCTATCATTGACGGCATGGTTGATCTGCCTCGTACCCGAAAGCAAATGCCGGACAAGCCCGATGAAGTGTTCCTCAACCCCAACGACATTGCTTCAGCCTACTGGTCATTGAGTTTGCAACCTCGTAGCACCTGGACCTTTGAGCTGGATCTTCGCCCCCACTGCGAATCCTGGTAGCTTTCTCTTCCTCTCTTTCTGCTTTCTTTGCACCTCTTCTTGATAGCTTCTAGCTTCGTTAAAGAAAAATCTTGACAAGCTATAGGTACTATACTACCAAAGTAGGGAATAAACATTTTGTCCTGTTCTACCTTTCCTTGCGAGAAGGAAAAGTACAGCATGACAGAATGCAGTCAAAACCTTAATTCTCAGCACACTATGGTGGACAGAGTCTCTGTGCGTCTTGCGTTTGAAGAGTTGGGTTTGTTTTGGATAGCGTTTTACAATCAGATACTTCATCTACTTGCTTTGGCAGTGTGAGCTGAAGTACCCGATTGCAAAATCGAACAACATTGCAGTGCTGAAAGGCTACCGTCTCCTTGCTCTTTTTTGGGAAAGAAGGGGTGGGTTTTTCTGTTGGGCTGTTTGTGCGGTACAGTGAGTACGTAGATCTTCGTAGCTTGTATGTATAACTACGTCGTCTGATATGTAGCTATCTTTGGATATGCTATCGCTGTGCTGTAGAAATGCCTCGTTGCGTCTTGTGTGGCTCTTGATATTCGTCAGGGGCAACTCTTGCGTGGGAAAGGCTCGCTTTGTATCCGGAATGAGGCAGAGAAAGGGGTGGTCTCTTCAGGAAGGAGAAGAGCCCGTGAATCTCAGGTGTCTGACTCTCTTGGTCTTGTATTGTTGTGCTTGTTTTGCCAGTAGAGTAAGGCAAGTACAGGCGAGGCCTCTCGTTGTTAAGGATGCTGAAGGAAAGCCGGTGCGCATCCATTCCGTTAAGCGTATCGTGAGTCTAAATGGCACGCTTACGGAGACGTTGTTTGCCTTGGGCGCTGGAACGCGTTTGGTGGGGCGGGATACATCATCGTATTACCCGAAGGCAGCTTTGGCTTTGCCTACCGTTGGGTATCAACATCGTCTGAACGCTGAGGGGATCTTACGGTTGCGTCCCACTTTGGTGGTAGGGTTGTCTTCTGTGAAGCCTCATTCTGTGTTGGAACAGATCCGCAAGGCCGGAGTGACCGTACTTTTGCTTCCTTCTGTGAACAACGCTGCGACCAGTCAACGTATGATTCAAACGCTAGGACGGGTTGTTGGCAAGGAAAAGCAAGCAGCCTTGTTACTCAAAGCCGTTGATGGGCACCTGAGCAAGTTAAAGAAAGCCCGCGCTGCCTACAAAAAGAGACCTCGGGTGTTGTTCTTGTATCTCCGTGGTCATCGGCTTCAGTTTGTGTTGGGGAGAGGCACCTTTGTGGATGGGTTGTTGGCGTTGATTGGTGCCGACAATGCGGTCTCGATACGTCGGGCGAAGCCTCTCTCCACAGAAGGCTTGGTCGTTGCAAAGCCCGATGTCATCGTTGTGTTTGCCAAAGGGGTTCGTTCGGTGGGGGGGCTGCCGTCCCTGCAAAAGCTACCTGGGATCTCTTTGACGCCGGCCGGTCGGAGCAAGCGCTTTGTTGTGATGGACGACCTGTACCTGGGTGGATTTGGACCTAGGTTTGCCAGGGCTGCGCTGGATCTGTTCCACGGTGTGTTTGTCGCCAAAGGCACCTACATCAAGCGTTGAGGGGGGCGGTATGACTCTTCTCTCGCAAAAGAGGTTGTGGCTTTTGGTCGCCATTCTCATGGTCACCGTGTTGGTTGCTGCAGGGACTGGTGCATACTTCATTACGCCGTGGAAGATTCCTTCCATCTTGTGGCAGAGAGGTGAAGGTTACGCCGTGCTGGTCCATGTTCGTCTGCCTCGTGTGGTGTTGGCGTGCTGCGTCGGAGCGATTCTGGCGATGGCTGGCGCGTCGTTGCAAGGGTTGTTTCGCAATCCTCTGGCTGATCCTGGCCTGCTCGGTGTGAACGCCGGCGCAGGCTTTGGCGCGGCTCTTTGGATTGTGTTGGTGGGCTCTTCATTCTTGGGAGTCTGGGGAACATCCTTGGCTGCGTTCGTGGGCGCTTGGTGCGTGACTTGGCTGGCCTGGCGTCTTGCACAAGCCGAAGGCCGAATGCTTGTCGCCACGCTGCTTTTGGCTGGTATCGCCCTCAACAGCTTTGCTGGCGCAGGTATTGGTTTGATGACGTACCTTGCCGACGACCAGCAGCTTCGAAACCTAACATTCTGGCTTCTGGGTGGTCTGGGTGGAAGTACCTGGACCCTTGTGTTCGTTGTCGGGGTGTGTGGCAGCCTCGGGATGCTTCTTCAGCTTCGTCAGGCCAGGGCCCTCGACTTGATGACGTTGGGGGAATCCGACGCCTACCACATGGGCGTCGCAACGGAGCCTCTCAAACAACAAGTTGTCTTGGGCGTTACCTTAAGTGTTGCTGTGGGTATCGCAGCGTCGGGTGGTATTGGTTTTGTGGGTCTTGTGGTGCCGCACCTCTTGCGGCTCTGGGGCGGAGCAAACCATCGCTATTTGTTGGCAGCTTCTGCGTTGGGCGGTGCTATCCTTTTGGTTTTGGCTGACCTGTTGGCTCGTGTGGTCGTTGCACCCGCTGAAATCCCCGTGGGAATTGTAACCTCTCTGCTTGGCGCTCCCTTTCTTACCTGGCTACTTCTGCGAAGCAAACGGGAGGCGCTTTATGCTTAAGTTAGAACACATTCAATTTCGCCGAGAGGGTGCGCATCGTTGGATTCTGAATGGTATCAATCTTTCGTTACATGCGGGTCAATTCCTGGGTTTGGTTGGGCCGAATGGCTCTGGGAAGAGCACCTTGTTGCGTGTGATGTCAGGGGAGTGGAAGCCCACTGGTGGCACCGTCTACCTGCACGACAAGTCCTTGTCGACCTATAGCCCTTCAGAGTTGGCGCAACATCGAGCGTTTCTTAACCAAAAGAGCTCTCTTGCGTTTCCCTTTGCTGTTGAAGAGGTGGTACGCTGGGGTTTGTTTCGACATCGTCCGAACAACCGCGCATCCATACAAGGTGGGTTTTCTCCCGAAGGAGCGATGGATTCGATGGATCTTACTGCTTTTGCGCAGCGCTTGTATCCAACGTTGTCGGGAGGGGAAGCCTGTCGGGTGGACATCGCTCGCGTGTTGGTTCAACAAACGCCAGTGCTGCTTTTGGATGAACCCACCAATCACCTCGACCCTTGCTACCAAGTCCGAGTTCTTTCCCTGTGCCGCGAGCTTGTTGCGAAGGGTGCTATTGTGGTGGCAGCGTTGCACGACCTTAACCTCGCGGCCCAACACTGTGATCAACTGATGCTTCTGGCTGAGGGAGAAGTGGCTGCTTATGGCAAACCGGAAGAGGTTCTTTGCACAGACACTCTAACTCAGGTGTATCAGGTCCCTTTTGAAAGCTACACAACACAAAACAATCTACCCATTGTGTTTCCTTCTCTGCGTGAAACCACGTTGACTGTATAACAAGGAGGTCTCTTATGACGGATACAACGAAAACCGAAGAATCGTTTCCAGAGAACGAGCGCTTGCACCGCTCCACTTACAACCCACGTGAAGGTCATGTCCTTCCTACTCATGGCGACTACGCCCGAACCATTACCGTGGCCAGTCACCAGGGTGTGTTGTCGACCATTGACCGCGAAGATGGCACTCCGTATGGCTCGATTGTTGAGCTACTTCCTCTCCCCAACGGTGACTTTGCCTTCTTTGTGAGTGGGATGGCGGACCACACCAAGAACCTGAAGAAAAACCCCCAATGCTCGATCTTGGTAGCAGAGGGTTTTGGCCAAGGTTACGCGTTGGCTCTTTCCCGAGCAACCTACATGGGAAAAGCTACAAAAGTAACAGAAGACCTGGAGAGCCTTCGGGAAGGCTATCTGAAGCTACACCCGGAAGCTCATGTCTATATTGATTTTCCCGACTTTGTTTTTTACCAACTCAAGATTGAACGAGTCCGATACATCGGCGGGTTTGGACGTATGAGCTGGGTGGAAGGTGGAGAATACCAAAGCGCTTCGCCCGATCCTCTTTGGGAGAAAGCGGACGGTATCATCCAGCACATGAACGAAGATCATCAGCATAACCTTCGCGACTACGCTCATGCTTTCGGCAAAGTCGAAGGTGATATCGATAGCATTGTCATGACTTGCGTGGACCGGTTTGGCTTTGAAATGCGCGCCCGTCAGGGAGAACGTGAACATACCGTTCGTATCTCCTTCTCCGAAGAAGTCACGGACCCCAAACGAGTTCGTCATGAGATGGTCGCCTTGGCTCAGCAGGCTCGGGAAGCGCTAGGCAAACCTGCGACAAAATCGTCCGGAACACACAACTAAACAAAGCCGCTTCTTCGCATAGCTTGATGCCCCTTCGTTGGTCGCTTTTGTATCGCAACCAGCGCAACGGGAGAGGTGCGCGCGCCGTTTGGCTTGTGAGCGGAAAGAGGCATGTTTCAAGAATACAGGAGAGTTACAATGAAAACGTGGTGGACTTTAGCTGGTAAAGTGTTTGGTCTGGGTTTGGTTCTGTCGATGGGGCTTTGGATGGTGCGCTGTGCTCCCCCTCTGCAATCCAGCCAGGAAATGTCAACAACAGACGGTGGAACGTCCAACTCGATCCCGGATGGACCACCCCAGACTCGCGTCGCACCCGGTGAGACGTTTGTTTCCAAGGACCTTGGTGACGGCGTGACGCAGGTCCGGATTAACTCGTCGGATGAATCCAAGTGGCTGTACTTTTCATTCTCGTTTGGACGTCTTGTGGAGCCCAGCGACGCTGCAAACTCTACCGACTGGGATCTCGGTTTCCAACGTTTCAAGGTGAAGTCCAACAGTGGCATTAGCGGGAAAGGAGGGGTGGAAGTTGCTATCCTGGAAGGAGCATCGTTTGATAGCTTGCAGGAGGCTCCCCGAGAAGGGTATCACACCGACAAAGACGACGGTGACGACGAAGACTCCGACCCTGACTACGCCTTTTTGATCAATAACACTTGGTACGCTTACAACCCTGTGGAGCACACGCTCAAACCTCGCGACCGGGTGTATGTGCTCAAGAGCGCAGAAGGACAGTATTACAAGCTACAGTTCTTGAGCTATTACGATGAGAATGGGAACTCTGGTTTTCCAACCTTCAAGTGGGCAAAAATCAAAGCACCCAGTGTCGAACCACCCCAGGCTCCACCTGTGGAAACAGAAGACAAAGGGAATGGGGTGACTGAAGTCCGCATCAACTCGGAAGATCGGTCCAAATGGGTGTATTACTCCTTTGAGACGAATGCTCAAGTGACCCCAACAGAGCCTGAAAAAGAGACCAACTGGCACCTTGGGTTCCAGCGGTTCCAGGTGAAAACCAACGGGGGAGTCAACGGCGCTCTTGGTGTTGAGGTGGCTGTCGTGGACGGAACGGACTTTGCGTCACTGACCCAAGCACCCAAAGAAGGCTACCTTACAGACAAAACGGAAGATGCGGACAATGACCAAAGCCCCGATTGGGCGTTTCTCGTTCAAGGGGCTTGGTTCGCTTACAACCCGCAGACACACCAACTCTCTCCACGTGAACGGTTGTACGTGGTCAAAATTAAGGACCAGTATTACAAGCTTCAGTTCCTTGCCTACTACAAAGACAAAACGGCAGGCTACCCCGTGTTTCAGTGGGCAAAGATCCAGGCTCCTTAAGTCATGTTCGCTTTGAAGGATGTTATGACAAGAGCAATTCCTTGGCTGTTGGGAGGGTGGGTTCTTCTCGGAGTGATGGTTGCTTCAAGTGCTTTTGCAGCTTCTCCTTACCCAGTTGGACAAGAGGAACAGCCGATGAACTTGGGAGAAGGTGGCAA
The DNA here is from genome assembly GCA_006226375.1 of Deltaproteobacteria bacterium. Classification (GTDB taxonomy): domain Bacteria; phylum Myxococcota_C; class UBA6777; order UBA6777; family UBA6777; genus M3003. Next base: position 87,389 of record SBHC01000014.1, read on the forward strand.
AGAGTCTGCCTCACAGCCCAAGCGAAAAGGTCGGTCAAGAACGAGCCAATCCAAACAGAGCCCAGGCAAGGCAGCCTCCAAGAAGAAAGAGGATGAGGATGCGCTTGGTTTAAGTACCATGGTTGTAACAGGTTCGCGTCGTGCTCGAAAGCTCAAAGACACCGTGACGCAAACCGAAGTGATCACACGAAAGCAGCTACAAGCTACCTCAGCCCAGCGGTTGAGTGAGGTGCTGGAGACTCACTTGGGCATCCAAATCACTCATCCGGCTGGAGCTGGTACAGGGCTTCAAATCCAGGGGCTAAACAGCAAGCACATCTTGTTGTTGCTGGATGGCCAGCGAATCAACGGACGTGTGCGAGGCGTCCTTGACCTGGACCGTGTTCCCATCGAAAGCATCGAGCGTATCGAGATCATCAAAGGAGCGACTTCGGCCTTGTACGGTGCCGACGCGATGGGCGGTGTGATCAACATTGTCACGCGGAAACCCAGAGAGCCGTTCTTCGCGAACCTGTCAGGTCGCTATGGGTACGGTGACAGCCACCTCGGTGATATCTCTGGAACGGTGGGGCTTCGGTACAGAGGGTGGAGCGGTCTTTTGTCTTTGTCGTGGGCGAAATACGAAAGCTGGGACCGAGACACAAGCACGCCCTCCACAACCGGAAGCAACGACCATCAACTTCAGGTGGATGGCAAGGTCTCGTACGAGTTCTCGAAGAAGGTCTCGTTGCGATTGCAAAGTAACTACCAGTACCGTGACCGCGCTGGCGTCGACAGCAACAGCGTCGGAGCCATATACGACCGAACAAATCGGACGGAGTCGTCAACCACAGGGTTGTTCTTGGATGCTAGGCTTGCTCCTTTGATGCGCTTGCGTTGGAGAGCCAACGCATCCTACTTTCGCGATCAGTTTTTGTACGAGCAGCGGCGTGGTGCCTCTCCTGGTGAAGTCCAAGATACTCAGGATGTGCTGTTGGAGAATGTGTTGCAGTTTGACGTGGGTTTGGGTTCGTCTCATATTCTCTCTGTTGGGGTTGATGCCTTGTACGAAAGGATTCAAACTCCCCGAGTTCAGGGTGGGGCGTCCGAGCGGGGTCGAGTGGCTTTGTTTGCTCAGTACGAATGGATGCTCTCGAAGCCCATCCGCGTTAGCCTTGTTCCAGGAGTGCGAATAAGCTACGACACGCAGTTCCAATGGGCGTTTAATCCGAAGTTATCAGTGCGAGTGGATCCTATCCCTAAACTCGCTTTGCGAGCAAGCTATGGATTTGGCTTTCGGGCTCCCGACTTTAAGGACCTGTATCTGCAGTTTGAGAATGGTGCAGCGGGTTACGTGGTAAAAGGAAACCCTGAACTCAAGCCCGAGTATGGACGGAGCTTGCAGGTTGGAGTGGAGTGGTCAGGTCTGTCGTGGATGGTTGGGCGAGCAAACTTCTATCGCAATGACCTGAACAACCTTATCAATACCCAGAGTCTTTCTGGGCAACCCGGAGAAACGCTTCAGATTACCTACACCAACATCGACGCTGCGGTGACCCAAGGTGTGGAAGCTCAGCTTGTGTTCTCTTACCAAAGATACTTTCAATGTGCTTTGGGATACACTTATCTTTGGAGTGAAGACGCTTCGACCCGCAAGCCTTTGTTCGGTCGGCCTGCTCATCGTGGGACCTTTCAGCTTATCGGTCGAGTGCCTCAGGTTGGGCTACGTTTGATGGTCCGAGGAGCTATTGTTGGCCCTCGTGACAACGAAGCTGACACCAACGCTGATGGTGAGCTAGAGCGCATTCCTTTGGAGCCGTATGTGTTGTTCCATGCGCGTCTAAGCTATCACTTTTGGAGGCGTCAGATGTCCGTGTTTGTCTCTGTGCAGAACATTCTCAACGCGGGCGACCCCACTTTCCTACCGATCCGGCCCCGTACCTTCTTTGCCGGGCTTCGCTACCAGTACCGCTGAGTCTTTCCCTTGCTTGGGCTTTCTTGGATGTTCTTCCACAAAAAAATAATTTCTCTGTTGGGTCAGCTCACTGTTCCTGTATAGTTTGTTTGTCTTGGGACGTTTCCCCATCCACCAGATGCAACTTACAGGAGTCGTGTGTTGAGCAAGTACGATCAAGGTATGGAGCGACAAGCTGCCAATTCTGTCCCTCTCACTCCGCTGTCCTTCCTTCAACGAACCGCTTCGGCTCTTACATTGGATGTGTTCGCAATACCTGATTTAACACTCTTGCATGTTCTTTGTGTCGGTTTCTGAAGAAGGTAGAGCAGATGGTCTCCTGTCGTTTCATCGGACTCTTGGTGTGGGCTGGGGTATGGCTTAGCGCGTCACTTGTGCAAGCGCAAACTTCAGCCTCACCCAAAGACACCGCTGCTCTTTTGGACGCAAACACCCGGTCTGTGTTTCTGAAAAAACATGTGAGCTATGCGGTGGAGGGGAAGGACGCGTCGCTCTCGTTGCGGGCTGTGGTGGAAGGGCCTTTCGCCCAGCAGTTTCGGCCGGTCCCTGCAAAGTGGTACGACAAGAGCATTCCTCGGAGCAAAACTCCCCAGACCTGGTGGTTTCGGATGACGGTGCGGCTGGATCGGTCTCTTCCTGTGGAGTCGTTGTGGGTTTTGGACTCTGGGGTCGTGGTCGATAGACGCCGCATGACGGTGTTTGTCTGCCCGAGCCGGAAAGGCACATCTGTTGATCCCAAGCTATGCAAGACGCAAGGGTTGCCCTTTCCAGAGTCGATCCATCCGGCGCATTTGTTCTACCTTCAGCGTTTGCCTGGGAAGTCTCATCGCTCTGTGGTCTTGTACATTCGCTTGCAACAAGCTCGCTCTCTTCCTTGGACCCTGCGCACGGCGAAGCTATGGAGAGGTTCGAGCTTTCAGTACCGTCGATCGTTGCGGACCGCTTTGCAGGGGCTTTACTTTGGCCTGATGCTGGTTCTCATCCTGGTCAACTTTTTCTTCTTTGTGTTTCAGCGAGATTGGAGCTATCTCTGGTACTCTTTGTTTCAGCTATCGGTGGTCGCCTATTTGTTTACAGGGGGACCGCTGGGTCTTGAGCTTATGGGCAGGAACATGGAGGGGTTGTTCATCTGGAACCTCCAGGGGCTAGCGCTTGGTTCTATGGTGATGATGTGTGTGGTGTTCAGCCGGTCGTTCCTGAACACCAAGGAAGAGGCTCCACTTCTCGATAAGCTATTGCTTGTACTTGGTGGCATCGCGTTCGTTTATTTTGTCGGCATTCGAATGAGTTATATGATGCCCTTTCTTCCCCGCTTGATGGGAATGCTGGGCGCTCCTGTGGTGATTCTCGCGGGGCTGGTTTGTTGGCGAAGAGGGAACCGTGCCGCCTTGTATTATCTGGTGGCACAGGGAGCTTTTGTTCTTAGCTCTTTGCTTCTGATTCTTGAAGTGATGGACCTTTGGCCGTTTTCTACGCTGGGCGTGTATTGGATGAACGTGGGCTCTGGCGTTGAAGCGGTGGTCCTATCGTTGGCCTTAATCGAGCGAGTGCGTGTGGCCCAAGAAGAGCGGAGTGTGCTGGAGCGAGCGAAGTTATCGGCTGAGACCACAGCACGTACCCATGAACAGCGACTGGATGTTGTGTTGGATGCTGTGAATGGAGGCATCTGGGATTGGGACTTTGCTTCCGAGACCTTCCATATCAGCCCAACCTATCTGGAACGTTTGGGCTTTGATCCGGTCGTATGGGACTTCTCTGTAGAGTCGTTTGCCACATTGATTCATCCGGATGATACAAGTGAATTGGCCGAAATTCTGCAACAATACGCCCAAGAAGAAGAAGGCATTCAAAAGTACGACGCAGAGTTTCGCTTGAACGTGGAAGGAGAGTGGCGATGGGTGCTGGCCCAAGGCTCTGTGGTGGAGCGTAACAGCAAAGGAGAGCCTGCTCGTATGGTGGGGACGTTCTTGGATGTGTCTGAGCGCAAGCAGGCGCAGGAGCGGCTCAGTCGTACGGAGCGGATGGCAGCGTTGGGCCAACTGATGACTGGCATCGCCCACGAGATTAACAACCCAAACAACTTCATCACATTCAACTTACCTTTGCTCAAGCAAGCCCTCCACTCGCTGGAACCCGTGTTGGAAGAGTACGCGGAAGACAATCCTGGCTGGCGGGTTAATCGGATGACCTACACGACCTTCTTGGATGAAACGTACAAGCTGATTGATAACATGAGATACGGAGCTTCGAGAATCACAACGTTGGTGTCAGAGCTTCGTACGTTTGTTCGGTCCCAGCGAACTCACAGCGTTCAGCTTGAATCCATTGAAGAGGTCGCCGATAAGGTCATGACCCTCGTCAACAAACGCATGGAGCAGATGGTAGAGCGTTTTGAGGTTGATATCTCGCCCGACCTGCCAAAGGTTCGGATCAATGCAGGAAAGATTGAGCAGGTGTTGATTAACCTGCTTCTTAACGCAGGCCAGGCCGCGCAAAGTCATGACGAGTCTGCAGTGAGTCTGCGGATCTCTACCGTTGAACTGCCCGCGCCTTCCGTTCAAATCAAGATTGAAGACAACGGAGATGGCATCCCCAAAGAGATCCTGTCCAAGGTGTTCGACCCCTTCTTTACAACAAAGGCAACGGACGAAGGGACCGGGTTGGGGCTTGCGATCTCTCACAAAATTGTCGAAGACCACGGTGGTCACATTCACATCGACAGTGAGTACAGGAAGGGTACGTGTGTTACGGTGCTTCTGCCGATGGAAGGAAAAACAACGCAGCTCTTGGAAGCAGAAGCGAAGGTGTCGAAGAAGCTATCCGATGATACGTTGTCGGAGTTCGAAGCTGTCGATGATCCTGATGGTGGTTCAAAGGATACAGTGTCGGATGTGAAAGCTGTGAAAGGTGAGGATACAGTCGGATGATGCATGCTTTTGGATAGGTCCTCAGCTTGTGCTGGAAGGTAACAAAAGATTCGGCTGGGTTGTGTGCAAGCTCTTGCGACCAGCTTTCTCATTCTGGATTTGATTTAACATCGTTTGAATCTCGTGACGAACTTTTGCATCGACCATCGCGATCACTTCGTCTGGCGGGTTACCTATCCAAGTCTTGCGTGGCATCTCTATCGGCGTTCCCAGTCGATAGTGAAAGGTCCGTGGTAACGGGAAGTGTGGCAAAAACGGACCCGGTGAAAGGATCCAAGGGAAGCACAGGTAGATCGGAAAGATCTTGGAGCCAACAAGCTTGGGCAGACCGAGCATCTTGGCGATACCTTGACCTGAAGAAAGGACCATCAGCGTTTCGTGTGCGCCGCTGTGGGCTACCGGTGTAATGGGGGAGCCGGTTTGCAGCGCAAGCCTCGTATAACCCTTGCGACCGTCAAAATGGACTTGGTTCCTTTGCGAATAAGGGCGGTATGCGTCTTGGTCGCCTCCAGGGTAGACAAGTACATCACGTTGGTATTCTTGAAGGGCGAGTGTGGCTGCCTTGGGGCAGGCTCGAAGACCGCCCATTCTGGAGAGACGCTTGCCTGTCCATCCCATCGCCATGAGCATATCGTGAAACAGCACATGAAGTGGCCGTTCGTTTCCTCGGTGTTGGTGCCATGCGACCATCATCCCGAGTACGTCGAGAAGCAGCATTCCTCCCGAGTGATTGGAGACGACGAGGCTTGGCTCATCGCTGCATTGTTCAAAGCCCTGAACGTCCATCTTGAAGTAGCGACCAAAGAGCCACGTTAAGCGCTGGGTGGTTTGTTCCAGATAGGCTGGGTCCAGTTCGTTGGGGTGTGCCCCATACTCTTGACCGGACAGGGATTGGGCCCACCGCAAAAACAAGGATTTCTTTCGTGTCACTTCGCTCATCGTACGTCTCCATGCTTCTCAATGTTGTTGGCGTTCTTTGACTCATCCAGGTGTTTGAGTCATGGCCTTCTACAAAGCAATGCCAGTGCCGAAGGAGCGAATAGGTGGAATGTGTAGATTCTTTGTGTGGTTAGGTGTTGTTTGGGCTGCTGCTGGCCGAGCGTGGGAGCTGCATCATTCTGTGATGGTTGTGCTGCGATAGGCTGCTCTTGTCCCCTTGCTTCAAGGGTTTGGCTTGTGGGTGTATCAAAATGTTAGGGTGGTCTTACAAAATGTGATGGCTTTGGAGGTTCGCCCTGTTGGGGCAAATGTGGTAGGCTGATGGCTCTGTGATTTGTTGAGCAAGGAGAGTCACAATGAAACCATCGTTGCTTGTGGTTGACGATGAAGTCGCCTTTTTGGAGAGCATGGCGTATAGCTTAAAGGTACAAGGTTACGATGATGTGACAACACAGTCTGACCCAACCAAGGTACCGATACTACTGGAGCAGCGTCAGTTTGACCTGGCGTTTCTCGATATCAACATGCCAGGGATGGATGGCTTGGAGCTATTGGGCTTGTTGAAAGAGAAGAGTCCAACTACAGAATGTATCATGATTACGGCGAACGAGAGCGTTCCTCTTGTGGTGCGGGCGATTAAGCTTGGGGCGTATGACTACCTTGTGAAACCGATTGAGCCCGACCAGCTTCATCATGCGATGGATCGTGCTTTGGAGCACAAGCAATTGTTGGAGGTTGTGGCGTCTCGTCAATCCACCGATATGAACGAGTTGTTGGAGCAACCGGAAGCCTTCCAGCATATCCTAACCTGTGACCCAGCTATGCTTCAGTTACTTCGAGAAGCTGAGCTTCATGCTCGTTCGGACATTCCTATTCTTGTTACGGGTGAAACGGGGGTGGGCAAGGAGTTGATGGCACGAGCCATTCACAACGCAAGCTCCAGAGCGGATGGGCCGTTTGTTGCGGTGAATATGCTCGCGTTGTCCCAAGGGTTGTTTGAGTCAGCCTTGTTCGGTCATGCCAAAGGGGCGTTTACAGGTGCAACAGAAAGCCAGCCCGGTTACTTGGGGCAGGCACAAGGCGGTACGCTGTTTTTGGATGAGATCGGTGACCTGCCTATGGAGCTACAAGGCAAGCTACTGCGCGTGTTGCAAGAGAGAGAGTACACCCCTGTGGGTCGGACTCGTCCACGCCAGGCTGATGTTCGCTTTGTTGCTGCGACCCACCAGGATTTGCCTCGGCTGGTGGAGCAGGGCACGTTTCGCAACGACCTGTATTACCGCTTGCGTTTTGCCCAGCTTCGGATTCCTCCGTTGCGTCATCGAAAAGATGATATCCATCTTCTCGCCAGGACGCTGTTGCAGCAAAGCATTCGTCCCGATACGATGCTTCCTTCGGAGACGGTGTCTGTGTTGATGCGTCACGACTGGCCTGGAAACGTTCGAGAGCTACAAGGCCTCTTGGAAGCTGCTGTGAATCTCGCTGGGGAAGGAGTCTTGTTGCCTCAACACTTGCATCTTCCTGTGTCAGATGCTCCTGTCTCGTCAGCGTCCACAGTCTTGTCTTTGGACGCGGTTGAGCCACTCGCAGAGGTTGAGCGCAAACATATCCTCGCTGCTTACGAGGCCATGGACAACAACAAAACACACACGGCCAAAGCGTTGGGCATTAGCTTGCCGACTCTACACCGAAAGCTTAAGGCTTATCAGGTAAAATAAAGATAACTAGCAGAGGGCTTGGCTACTCTTTAGCTATGACTTTCTTCGAGTGTAATGTTATGGCTTTGAAGGAAGGGGGTGAGCTTGTCGTTGATAAGTGTCTCTGCACGGTGGAGATCGACGTTCTCGGCGAGAGTCAGGTTGGCGCAAAGCTCATCGAGGATCTCTTGTTGAATCGCTCCAGCTTGTTCGGCGATGCTATATGGGATCAAGCTATGAGTTACCATGGAGTACTTCGACAGGTAGGACTGTGGGAAAGTTCGACCAAGGATGCCTTCCACTTCCTTTTGCAACAAAAAGTAGCGGTCTCCGACCTTGTCACGCATCTCGACGAAGTTGGCGAGTGCCATGCGTGCGATCGCGTCACCGTTGGGTTTCTGGATAGCGTTGTAGGCTTCAAAGAGGGCGCCGAAGCTATCGTGCTGCGGGAAGAGATCATGGAGGACTGTGCAATCTTCAAAGCCTGCGTTCATACCCTGGCCAAAGAAGGGAACGACTCCATGGGCAGCGTCGCCAAGAAGGGCCACGCGGTCGCTGTAGTTCCAGGGGTCGCACCACACTGTGCCCAAGAGTCCTGTTGGATTGGCGAAGAAGTCCTCGTAGAGAGAAGGCATGAGAGGGACAGCGTCGGGGTAGTAGATGGAGAAGTACTCTTCGACCTTTTCTTGGTCGGAGAGCGATGAAAAGCTAAGAGGACCCTCGTTCGCCAAATAGAGCGTAACAGTAAAGCTACCGTCCAGGTTGGGAAGGGCCATGAGCATGTGGTCGCCTCGTGGCCAAATGTGAAGAGAGTCTTTGTCGATGCGATAGCCACCGTTTTCGTCGGCGGGGATCTCTAGCTCCTTGTAACCATAAGCCAAGAAGTCGGTTTGCTCGGTGACATGGCCTTGTTCGGCAAGCACACGTCGTACCGCTGAGCCTGCTCCGTCGGTGGCGAAGATGCGTTCGGCCTGGATCGTTTCGCTGGTAAAGGTAAGAGTTCCGCTCTCAAAGTCTGCTTCGACCAGTTCTTGCTCAAAGGCGATGGTGGCGCCGGCTTGTTCGGCAAACGTCATCAACGTTTGGTTTAGCTCCCCGCGAGGGACGGAGTAGTTGCAGTCGGTGTTGTCCTTGCTGTACGACTGGTAGGTCAGGTGGCCTTGCTCATCGTGCATCATTCGTCCGTAGACAGGGGAGGTCAGCGCGAGGACTTCCTCTTTGAGGCCGACCTGCTCCAGGGCGTGGAGACCGCGTGATGTGGCGACCAGGTTGATGGAGCGTCCTCCTCCAAGATCGTGTTTGCGCATATCTGGGCGCTTTTCAAACACACGAACCGAATAGCCCTGTTGGCGAAGAAAGATTGCCAAAATGGAGCCAACCAATCCTGCTCCTACCACCACCACATCTGTTCCAGTTTGGGTCATGCTGGGTTCCTCTGTTGTGTTTCAGATTCGCAATGTATCAGGTTGTTCCTTAGAAGTGCTTGTCCCATCCTGGCTTGTTCGCCCAAGGGCGGGCTTCTTCCAGCTGGGCTGCGACTCGAAACAAGGTTGCTTCGTCGCCGAAGCGCGCTGCAATCTGAGTACCGATCGGCAGGCCATCCTTATTCCAGTACAGCGGAACTGACATCGCGGGCTGTCCCGTTTGGTTAAACAATTGGGTGTTAGGGGTGCGAGCGAGCGCGTCGGTGCCCATGCTATCGAGTGCTTTGTCAAACAGCGAACGCAAGGGCATCGCGCGAAGCACGCCAAGCTGGAAACGTTGTCCTGCTGTCAGATCCAACTCACCAACGCGCGTTGGAGGGGCACCATGAGTTGCATTAACGTAGAGGTCGTACGTCTCGAAGAATTGGGCGACTTCCCTGGCATTGCGTTGGATATCGGCGCGGGCTTGTGAGAGTTCGGCTGCGCTGGCGGCCCAACCAATCTGAGCGAGGACCCAGGTTCGTGGCTCAAAGTCGCCTGAACTTGGCTTCTTTCCAGCTTTGGCAGCGGCGTTTTCGACAAAGTTCGCTACACCCGAGGCGACGGTGATGAAGTACGCACGAACCAACTCTTCGCGATGGAACGAAGGACGAGCTTCTTCCACATGGTGGCCCAGGTCTGTGAGCAAGGAGACCGCTTCATCGACTGCGGCTTTGCAGTCTTCGTGGGGAGTTCCAGCAAAGAGCGTGTCGCGATCAAAGGCGATTCTTAACTTGCCAGGATCGGCGCCGACTTCGTCTGCCCAGGGTCTTTGTTTGTGGGGAGCATGGTAGGGCTCTCCTGGGGGAGGGGTGTCCACAAGGTCGAGAAACGCAGCCGAATCGCGAACCGTTCGGGCGAGCACGTGCTCTTGAACGAAGCCTCCCCACGACTCTCCACGGAAGGGGGCTTGGGAAACCCGCCCTCGGGTGGGTTTGAGTCCAAACAAGCCACAGGCGCTGGCCGGTATCCGGATGCTTCCTCCACCATCTCCACCGTGAGCGACGGGAACGATGCGCGCCGCAACCGCCGATGAGGAACCACCGCTGGAGCCACCGGGGGTATGGTCCAGGCTCCAAGGGTTCCGACAAGGCCCACGCAGCTCCGGCTCGGTGATCCCCATGATTCCGAACTCTGGGGTGTTGGTCTTGCCCATGATTTGAAGGCCAGCTTCCAGGTACCGATCGACAATGTGACTGTTCTCTGTGGGGGTCTCGTTTTTTTGCAGCTTGCAGCTGTTGCTGGTGGTTGTTCCAGCAAGAGCGGCTTTGAGATCCTTGAGCAGAAAGGGAACGCCTTTGAACGGTCCTCCCGGGAGGTTCTCTGCATGCTGGCGGGCTCGTTCAAACAATGGGGTAACGATGGCGTTGAGTTTGGGGTTGCGCGCTTCGGCTCGCTCGATAGCTGCTTCAAGCAGCTCGGATGGGCTGACCTCTCCCTTTTTGACAAGTTCGGCAAGAGCGGTCGCATCCAACTGGTCGTACTCTGGAAATCGCATGGTGACCTCAACGTTTGGTAGGGGCAAAGGTTTGGTGGTGATGGTTGTTAGAACATGGAGTGGCTTGGGGTTCGTCTTTCTACAGAAAGAAGAAATAGATCGTGATCAGCATCAAGCCCAAGCCGAGGCACAAGATCGCGATTAAGATGCCTGAGTTGGAAGGAGGAGGCTGTGGGCGGGCAACGGAAACAGGACGAGGTTCTGCGTTTTCCGTTGGAGCAGATGCCAAATCAAGAGGAGGGACAGTCTCAGCCAGAGCGTCAACGGGGGAGCTTGCGTCGAGCGGTAGAGTTTCTTGCAAATCCCCCGTGAGCAGAGGCTCTTGTTCTTTTGGAAAGAGGGAGGAACTCTCTGGTGCTGTTGACGCGCTTGTTGGAAAGCTGTTTGGCTTTGGACTCTTTTCTTCGTTGGGGGGCTCGATCTCTGTGTCTTGTGCGAGGAGAGCAAGCGGAGACGATGGGCTTGGCGCTGGGGTTTCTTCAGCAGGCTTTAAGGATGGAGGTGGTGCGCTTGGAGGAGGAACCAAAGGAGTTTTTGCAGGCGCTTCTTGTTTTGTGGGAAACGCTTCGAGAGGAGTCTCTTCTTTGGCTGCGGCAGGCGGTGGTACGATCGGTGTGGGCGGTGCAGACGCAGGTTTGGGAACAAGGGGGGCGCTTGCTGGAGGGCTCGGCACGGGCTGTGGTGTCGGGAAGCCCACCATACGCTGTGAGGGAGAGCCTGCTGGTGGAAACGGAGAAGCCGATGGCTTGCTCGGTTGGGCTGAGCCCATGATGGGAGTGGGGGCTGCAGAGTGGGCGGTTGATGCCGGCGGCTCTGGCTCATCATCAAGGAACTTGATATCGTCGTCGAGTTCCATATCCACCATGTCGTTCACTGTGACCTGGATGTCCTCCTCATCCAGCGGCGATTTCTGCCGGAACATCGGCTTTTGTGTTCGCAGCGGAATGGGTGAACTGTCATCGTCTACGGTGAACGTTTGGACCGGCTCCGCAGGGGGCTTAAACAAGGGTACAGGTGTTGGTTTCTTTTGGACCACTGCGATGGGAGCAGGCTTGGATTCAGGCTTGGATGCTACCGGCTCGTCGACCTGTGCCAGCTCGGTTTGAGACTGGGAGGCTTCTTCCAACAGTGAGGCAAAAGGGTTCGGGTTGTTGACCGATGAGCGGGTGCGACGCGAAGGCCGGGCGGCTGGACGTTCTTGCGTAGACTGCGCGTCGGATGTTAACGGCGTGTCGGGTGGTATGGGCTGAATCTTGGTGTCTGGTGGTATGTCGGTCTGCAACTCTTCGGGCAGTACGGTCTCTTGGGTGGTTTCGTGTGCAACCACAGGCCTGGCATCAAGAGTGTGACGATCTTGAAGCTCTTCCTCTTCATCGATCAAGCCGGGTTCAGATTCAGTTAGAGGCTTGGGCGAGAGGATCGCTGCAGCCATTTCAGGGTTGAGCCGGACTTGCTGGGTTGGCTCGTTGTCCAGTGGGTGTGGAACTGCGGCTGGTTTGGAAGGAGATGTCGGCTCGGTTGCAGCTTCCAACAAGGGCGTTGCTGCAGGCTGCTCAGGTGATGTTGAGCCTTCAACGTTTTGTTGGACTTCTTCTGGAGTGGACAACGGAGCCGGAGTTTCCTCCTCGATCATATCGTTGAGATCCAGCTCCATTGTACCTTGTGGGCGCGCGGTCTGTCCTGTCTTGCCTAACTCGATCGAGTCGCTGCTTGTCTCGCGGCCGCGGATTGCATCAATGCTCGTGGGCTCGGGCTTGGAGACGTCAGGCGTATCGACCTGGTTGGTGCTCTCAAAGTCGAGGGGAGGCAAGGCTTTTGGGGGGAGCAAGGAAGCGGGCGATTCGTTGTTGGGGTCTTGCTTCTCGTGCTCTTCCAGGATGTCGTCCACTTTCAACACCATCGTGTCAGCAGCGGGAGAGTCGGGAGGACGCTGTCGAACCGGGGCCGACGGGATATCCCAAGGGGCCTGTGCGTCGGCGTCGATCTCACTGTACGATGCCGTTGGAGACGACGGCTTTGACTGTGGTGGAGGAAGTGGTTGCGGTGAGGCGAGAGGTTCTTCGGTTAAGCCCCGGAGCTTTTGTGTGGGCGCAAGGCCCGGATGCTCTTGGGTTGGCTCGGGTGTCTCTCGCTCGTTGGATACCGGCTTGGGATTGGGAGAATCCGATGATGAAGAGTTGGACTTGCTCATGGCCTCGCTTTCACATCCACCGTAGGTTCTGGCGTACGCTTTTCTTACCCAAGTGGAAGCTTGGGCTGCTCGAACACTAGCAAAAAAACGGGAGACAAACAACAAGGAGGAGATGAGCCAGGGGAAACGGAGGGGGTGAAGGCTTGTTGGCTTGGTTAGGGACCCCGAGGTGGTACCACGAGTTGGAAGGAGACGCTCTTGCCTGGGGGTGGCGAGAACTTCCATTGCTTCACATGCCACCAAGGACACCACACGACCTTGTGCTTGGTGTGCTTGCGCGTCAAGATCCGACGTTTGGCCAGTTTGCCGTCGGCAGAGAAGCTGAGGTGCATCTTCAGGGGGCCGATGTTTCCGGGAAAACGTCGCTTCAAGAAACAACGTCGTAGGGACTGACGCTTCTTGTGAAATTGCAGAGCAAGCTGCCGTCCCATCGCGATAGAGAAGCTGTTGCTGTTGGTTGGCATCTGGAGCCAGCCACGTTGCAAACGAAGGCGAAGCAAACTGCGCTTCAACTGGGGAATGGCCCGAGAGAGAGGACCGTTGGCAGGTTGTTGGTAGAGCGCGCCATGGTAGTACACCAACCATTGACCCTGGTAGATGCCCTGCGATTGATCCGCGCTGGGGGCCTGCAAGATCCGAAGAAGAAAGCGCTCACCTTTGGTGTTCAGGGACACCTGGACCTGGGCCAGCCGTGGAGGCATATCAAAGTCATCGGGGGCTGGCTTCAGGCTCTTGAGAGCGGCCAGGATTGAGCGGACAGGCCGTCCTTTCATGGTGTGACCCCAGTCGGAGTTGACTCCCCGATTGTTCATCACCCACCATGCGTGTTTGGGCTGTCGGTACAACCGAAAGTGGTCGCTGGACCCGTTGGAGCGTCGAATACTCACCTGCATCACATGAACCGGTGACAGCTGAAATTGTGACGTCCCTTGCAGCGGGGCCGGGGGAGGAAACAACGCAGAGAGAGGTTGTTCCAGCAGCTTGTGGGCAGACATGGCAGGGGCTTGGGGTGGTGCGGGCTCGTGATGCTGTTGGCATCCAACCACGAACAAACCGCCCAACAAGATGGCAAACCAACGTGGGGTACAAAGGCGGATGAGCGGCATCCTTGGTGTCCTGTATCGTGAAGACAGAGAGATGGAGTTAAGAACGGTGAGACTCCCCTCATGCTTCCAAATGATTACCTGTTGAAAAGTGGCTCAATTGGGTGTTGGGTGCGAAGCTGGTGCGAGGGATGTCCACCGTCTTGTGCAGGTTAACATGCTGACTTTGCTCAACGCAAAAAAACGACAGAGAGCGAAAAGATGTTGTTATCCCTTCCGTTTGGAAGACTTTTCCACACGAATGAACCGTCTCCGTTTTTCTTTTTTGGGAATCAGGGTGGGCTCTCCTGTGAGGACGACTTCTTTGTCCTCATTCATGGGAGGAACAGACGTCGGCTCTGATTCGGAGTGTGGCGTCGCGTTTTGCAACGAACGGACGGGCGCCTGCGGCGTTGCTCTGACTTGGAAGGAGTCGTTGGGAAACGGCGTAACGTCCATCGGGTGGAGCGGTTTGATTCTGGGTATCTCTTCTTCGGTTGGGTCAAAGTGAAGATGGTGGGGTTGGTGAACTGGCATGCTCCAATCCTGAAGAGGTGGACGCTGTGGCTTCTGATGAAATCGAGAGGATTGTGGGTTTGCTGCTTGTGTTGGCGATGCGATCAGATCTTCTTGGGTGTCGTGAGCGATATCATCCAGTTGCAGGGTGGGTTGAGGAGTTTCAATGCCTTCATAAGGCTCCAATGTGTGCGAGAGAGGAGGCCTTTGGTTCTGGAGAGCAACAGCCTTTTGGAGCGTTTGTGTTGGGCTGAGAGAGAGAGTCGCTGCTAGAGGGGTTGGTTCTTGGTCATGACGGTGTTGCTGTCCGTCTTTTTTTGGGAAGACCGCTGCCCTGGAGCGAGGAGGTGGGGTCTGTGGTGGATGTTGTTGCCGGGTGTGTGCCGTCCCTTTTTGGACCGCAACGGGAGCCTGTGTGGAGCGGGGTGGAGGAGTCGGAGCTTCCTCCACAGAGTCAATTAAGGAACCCCTACGACACAACTCAACAAGGTCCTCTCGGATCAATTGGCGTAGCTGCTTCATCACAAAGGGAAGAGGCCACCCGGTTAAGTCTGTCAACATGGACAGATCTTTCTGGTTTTCCAAGTGACTGAGTAACATCGCTTGGTCTGTAGTTAATCTCTCCTGCTTGGCGATTCGCCAGTTTGGCACTTTCACAACAGGTATCAAATGGCTCAACTGCAGCGTTCTTGGAGTCTCGGACATGGAAAAAAAACTCTCACTCATTCATTCAGGGATGTTGGAGGCTTTCAATCGCATAGATTGGTTGCACGCTATTCTTAGAACGGCAATTAATTCGAGGACTCAAGCCCGATCTGGATAACTTTGTTTGCCCATCTTCTCACAAGAGAATCGTTTCTTCAGAGAAACCCAATGGCTGGCACATTTTTTTGCTGCCTCAGGTGTGCAAAAAAAGTTGGGTGAGCGTACTTGATGAAAGATAGGGAAAATGCTTATGGTAGGTTTTATGAGCCAATCATGAACAGGTTTAAGATACGGGGGTCGTGTGATGTCGAAGACCGTTCTGCATGTGTCGAGTACTTGGAATGGTTCCCTTCTGTGCGAAGGAGCCCAAACTCGGTTGGAACTCAAGCCCTTTGAAAGTGAAGTTGCGCTCCGAGTGAGCGCGCCTTTTCACAACGATCCGCCGCCGGAGGGTCCGCCGGGTTCGACAGACGGGCTGTGGGAGTACGAAGTTGTGGAGCTGTTTATCTCTGGGGCAGCCAACGAAGAGGGTTTGGTTCCCTACATTGAGATTGAAATGTCTCCACACGGTCACTTCCTCGTGCTGGAGTTTCTCGGCGAACGTCAACGTATCAAAACGTACACAGACGTTGATTACCAGGCCACCATCGACGGAGAGCGCTGGTACGGAGATATGAAGATTCCTCGTTCCTGGCTTCCTGAAGGGAAGCTGCGTTGCAACGCGTATGCGATCCGAGGACAAGGCCGAAACCGAGGTTACTTTGCTATGAAGCCCATGGGCGGGGACAAACCCGACTTTCACAGGTTGGAGTTTTTTAAGACGTTGTCTCTGGACTGGTCTGAAGTTGACGGTGCATAAGGGCCAACACGCCATAGCATACAATTAGGCTTGTTCCACCCGACGAGACCCAGGTGAACGTTACTCCTGTCATCGGTGTGAGCCGCAAAACTGAGCCCACATGGATCAGGTTCTGGGCAAACAGATAGATGCCTCCAAACAGGAAGAGCAGCGCACGGACTGTGTTGCGTCGGTGTTGTTGGAGGGCTGCTGGAGCGTTTCCCAGTAGAGGTTGAGTCCAGAGGTTGCTGGCTGTGCGAAGGGACAACATGGGGATCAGTCCGCTCAGAACGATCAAGAACACTCCCCACAACGGTGAAAGCACTCTGACAACGGCGGTGAGGACAAAGTCGCTGTGGAGGTTGTTGAACCATTGAAAGGTGCCACGAAAGCTGGAGAGATTCCAAAGGTTTTGGATGATCTGTTCTCCCACAACAAAGCGCCAGGGTTGGTTCCACAAGGACAGACGTTCTCGCACTTTCTGAAACTCGGAGTTTTGCATCGCCCAGTCTGGAAACAGCCAGGCCACCAGATCGGGCAGCCAAAGCAACACAAGGAAGCCGGCAAATACAGTTCCAATGCGAAGCAGGTTTCCGAAGGTTGTGAGTCGATCGGCGCCAGTGGTTAAGAAGGCGAACAACAAAAACAGGGAGAAGCAGCAGGTTAGAATGAGTCCAGGGCCAAGGTCGCCTTGCGCGGTGTACAACACCCCGATCGCTCCCAAGAGGAACAGGTAGAGCAGCGCCACGCGCATGGCTCCACCCAGTCGCTCCCAGCGTTGTTGTCGTGTGCTTGCTTCGGCTGGGTTGTTGGTGCCCTGTGCCGCGCGAGTTCGCTTGATTTGCTGCATGGCAAAGATCTCATGCCCTAGGTAGTGGGCAAAGAACAGGATCGCGCTCAGTGAAGCAAACTCAGAGAGTTTTACGGTTCCCAAGCCGGGGATGACGAGGAAGAAGCGGTTGTGCACCAAGAACGGTAGAAAGATGCCAACCAGGGGGACGGTGCCCAGCAAGATCAGGGTGAGAAAGAAGTAACGTAGGGGTTTGCGTTGCCCCGGTACAAAGCGCTGACGTTGGTACTCTCGATGGAGCAGCAACGCGTAACCGTAAAGAAGCATGGCCACAGCGAAGAGAGAAAACGAGCCAAACACAAACGCCGCAACCAGGGACACCAACCCGTAGATTCCTGTGGTGATCCAAAAGGATTGGCTGGGCTGCTGTGAAGGAAGTGGAGCTTGTCGAACTACGCCCTGTGGTGAGGTAGGAAACCAACGTCGCCATGTCTCTCGAAGGGAAGAGGGGAGCCGAGCGAGCAGCCACCGCTTGAGGGGAGGCCAGAGCCTTCCGCCGCCTGCAACGACAAACACAAACAGCATCACGCCCACCAAGGACCAAAGAAACTGTCGGTACAAAAACGAGCTGTTGTTCAAGCCCAGCGACGAGAGAGAGAGCGTTGCAAGCACAAACAGTCCCAGCCCGTTCAGGAACAATGCGATGGGCCAGAGCCAAAGGAACGCACCCCATCGAGGGTTTGGAACGGTATGGACGGGCTCAGCTTCTTCCTTCACGGAGAGAAACGGAGCCAACCGGACATGCCCCTGTCCGATCAAGTGATGCAACAACAGAACAGCACCCCCAGCAACGAGCAGCCATAGCAGCGCCATGTAGCGATAAACGCTTCCATAGCTGGGCTGGAAGATGCGGAGGTACAAACGCTGGATGTAAAGGAGCGGACCACCCGATTGTATTGTGGCTTTGGCGCGGATAGGCTGCTTGAGGAGCTTTCCCTGTTGGGTCGCTTTGTAGGCGATGTGCTTTCCTAGAGGCTGGAACTCATACGTGGTTCCACGTTGATGTTTGATCGTGAGGAACGGCGCATAGGGGTATGACAGGCGCGTCTTCCCGGGAGTTCCTGCCAGCGGAAGGGGAATTCGCCAGCGCTCTGCCCCTGCATCAGAGCCTTCTCCTCCTGTCAACAAGAGCGAGCTTCCTGGACGAAGCCAGTGCCTCATCGTGAGCTGCTCAGAGGCGTTGGTACCAAAAAAATGGAGCGGTGGTAGGTATCGCTGTGGGAGGCGAGTTAGCATCATCCGGACGCGCTCTTGGCTCAAAGAGACACGATAGGTGAGTTGCCCAACAGAGATGGAGTCTCCCGAAAAGAGCTTGGTGGTTCCGAGAAGCCGCGGGCTCTTCTTGTGCGGTACGATCTGAAGAGGAAGATCTGTGCGACCTACGTGCTGGAGGTACAAACGGTTGCTGCGGAAGCTTAGCCTTGCGATCCGGCCAATGTTGATGCCTGCAGGGATCGAAGAAGGTTGAAGTGTCCAGCGACACGGGGACGAGACAAGCCCAAGCCGATACAGCGGCTGGGTGGAGATGCCTGGACGTCGTACTTGCTCGATGCGGCGTTCCGGTTTGCCCCAGACAATAGGCTTGCTCCAGGGACTCCAACGGTTGTTTCGTCTCACCTGCCATTGGTTGTAGCGGTATTCGAGAAGTCCTCCTCCTGCAGACGAAGGAATCTTGTAGCGACGGTGTTGGTCCAGCCAAACCACGCGTCGCTGGCTTCCTTTGCCCCATGTCATCCGGGCAAATCGTTGACGGATCGACCAACGAACACGTTGTCGCTGTACCTCCAACGCAACCCACGATTGCGGCTCGGGGTGACGGGCTCGTTGGGAAGTCGTCGCCAGGGTCGGGGGACGCAGACGGTCGTTGTTGCTTGTGCCCGATGCTTTCGGGGTTTCGGGGGAGCGTCCTCGGAGCCAACGCGTTACGGATTCTGGGCTGCAAGGATCTTGGGGACGATCCAGCTTCCCCTGGCCTTTGGCATAGATCGGAACGAGAAAGCGGTCTTTGTCCTTCAGCGTGTAACGATTGACCTGGATCTTGCTTTGGAGTGAGGGGCTTCGTCGAACCTCAATGGCGCGCTCCTGGCTGCGGTTGTAGAGCACTGCCCACCAACGTTTGCCGCCGCCTCGTCGTTCCAGCACAAAGTGTTCTGGGGATGCTTTGCGATCGTACAGTGTTATATCGTTCTGCTTCCGGTCGGTTCCCACCGCGACACGCTTCTTTTTCTGGGCGGTAGTGCGCCAGGGAGCATCATGGCCAACGACGGCAACCTGTGGCGGCTCGTGGAACGGCTGGATGAACATCTTTCCGCTCCAGAAAACAACGGCGAGCAAACCCAAGAGGGTCCACAGCCACAGGCGAAAGCGTGCTTGACCGTGGGGTACTGAAAACGAAGCGCTCATGGCAATCCATGTACCTTTGAAGCAGAGCGGAGGTGTGGAGCCTCCAAGATGTCAGGAGCGTTGGGATACCACTCCCTACGAATAGGACGGAATGTGCGGGCTGAGGGAGAGAACCAATCGACCTCTATCATTGGGACGGAGGACCAAGAAAGCAAGACAACCAAAGGCATTCCTTCTCGGCTTTCAGACTCAGGGAGGTAACGATTGACGCACGAAGTTGATGGCATGGAGCAAAGATAAGGCTGGTATTCGTTAGGAGGTGGCTCGTTGTAGAGCCTCGCGGGCGCAGGCTTCAAGCAACCGGACGCCCATGGGAAAGGCGTCTTCATCGAGGAGGAAGTGTGGGCTGTGATGGGGTGCGGCCTCATCGGACTTCTGCCCACCCGCGCCCACGAAGAAGAAGCAGCCAGGGATGTTGTCGAGAAACACAGAGAAGTCTTCGCCTGCCAGCGTTTGGAACTCCTTGACGTTGTCGTCACCGAGCAGTTGGCCAGCAACATGTTGGACAATCTGTGTGGGCTCTGTGTGGTTCACGAGCGGGCGTTCCACGCGGTCGAGCGTGACCTCGCCCTGGCAACCCATACCTGCAAGAGTGGCTGGAACAATCTCGTCAAGCCAGCCTGGGACAGCTTCCCAGGCGTCTTGATCCAACGTTCGGATGGTGCCTTCCATCTCCACTTCGTTGGGGATGACGTTGAAGGTACTCCCCGCATGGAAGGAACCAATCGATACAACCACCGGCGCCAGAGGGTTGTTGCGGCGACTGACCATCGTTTGCAGTGTGGTCACCAGATAGCAAGCTGCAACCAAAGGATCGGCTGTGTTATGGGGTGCCGCTGCGTGACCACCTCGCCCGGTGACTCGAATCTTGAGTCGGTCAACGGAGCCCATCATGGGTCCGTCGATGACTCCGACTTGGCCTGTGGGCATCTTGGACCAGTAGTGAAGGCCGTAGATCGCGATAGGCTTGGGCCCTTCCAACACGCCAGCGGCGACCATCGCTTTGGCACCGCCTGCTCCTTCTTCAGCGGGTTGAAAGATCAACCGAACGCGTCCGTGCGAGGGCGGGGATGCTACCAGTCGGCGGGCCACCGCCACCAGAGAAGAGGTGTGAGCGTCGTGGCCGCAAGCGTGCATCACCCCTTCGGTTTGGGAGGCAAACGGAAGGTCCGTTTGTTCATGTACGGGCAGGGCGTCCATGTCCCCACGAAGCGCCACCACCGGACCTTCGTCGCCAATCTCCACCACGACCCCTGTTTTGGCCACGTTCGTTTGGGGTTCCAAACCGAGGGCTTTCAGCTCTTCCACGACACGTGCAGAGGTCCGAACTTCCTGCCAGGATAGCTCAGGATGTTGGTGGAGGTCGCGTCGCATGGTTAAGAGTGCGTCGCATTCTTCAGGCGACAGGGGCGCTACAAGGGGATTCATGACCATTCCGTTTTCCTAACGTCTACTTGTTCAACTGGACTTCGAGGTACACTGGCATGTGGTCCGAGATGTTAACGAATTCTTGGAGGACCTTGTACTTCAGGACTTTGGTTTTGCTGTTGACAAAGGTGTGGTCAATCCAGCGGTCGGGCTGCTTTTTGCCATACATCACGTAGGTGTTGTACTGGTTGGGGCTTTTGTTGTACTCGGCGGGGGAGAGGGCTGGAGTCCACTTGTCATACAAGGCTTTGATCGGGTTCTTGTCCTTGGCTGGGTAGTAGGACGCTTCCTTCTTGGGGAGGCTCTTTTGGGGATCAAAGCCCGGCGCGACGAGGTTCAGGTCACCCGAAGCGATCCAGGGATTGCCTGCTTTGTCGGCAGCCTCCATCAAGGAGCTGAGCTTCTTCACCTGCTTGGCCATGGTGCCATCGCCGAAGCTGAACGCCGAGAAGTGCGTGTCCAGCAGGGTCAACGAACCTCCCTCTTTCAAGGGGATCTCTACTTCGAGGACTGCGCGCTTAAGGTTGAACGCGCGTCGCAAGAAGCTTTCTTTTAACATGGGGAGCGCGTGTCGTGTGGCTCGTTTGATCGGGTAACGAGAGAACACAGCGAGGTGCATATCGACACGCTTCATGTGCTGATGGGACGGGGTCGGAACATACACCGAGCGGTGGTAGGGAGTCGACGCCCAGCAAGGATACGACTGACCTTCCAGGAGCTTCTTGAGCTGGTCGATCTGGTGCGTTCGAGCGGAGTTGCGGTCCACTTCCTGCCACAAGATAATGTCTGGGTTGTACTTCTTCACGGCCTTTACGATGTTGGCGATGGTGGCTTCCACATCTTTCTTGGATGGAGACACCGCTTTCCCGCCGTCGTAGAAGAAGTGGTAGTTGCGGCTGGCGCTGTACTGGATGTTCCACGACAGGACACGAAGCGGACCTGCTTTGATGGACAGGGGCTGGGCCTTTTTGTCGTTGCAGACCAACTCGGCGGCTTCTTGGGGACCAGGAAAGTAGTTGAAGCCGCGAATCAGGGCGAACGCCCCAATGGCCAGTACAAGCAGGGCAATGGCTAACGTGATCATCACGACCGAAAACCAGGACTTCATGAGGCTCTCCTTCAGTATCGAAGCCGACAAAGGTCATAGAGGAAACCAGGGCTCTATCCCTTGAACCATCGCGGCTCAAGTGTACGTTCTCCTTGTAAGGACGAGGAGAATCTGACCCTGAAAATGGAATGAGCGTCACTTTAGGACAAAGGCTGAGGGAAGTCTAGAGTGCCACTTGTAGAAACAGGTCTTGCCTCCCGAGCACATGGGAGGTAGGCCTTTCTTGCTTTTTCAACTTGTCAACCCCAGCAAGAGGAGTTATATGTGTGTCGTTTCAAACGGCTAATGTTTGTTTGTTCGATGCCATATACACCGTTTTGACCGATTGCAACTGCATAGGAGACATGGAACATGCCTATTTATGAGTACCGCTGTGAAGCATGTGGCTCTGTGATGGAAAAGATTCAGTCGTTCAGCGCGCCTCCGCCAGATGCTTGTGAAAGCTGCGGTGGCGGTCCCATGCACAAGCTGATCTCACAGTCGAGCTTTGTGCTGAAAGGGGGAGGCTGGTACAAGGACGGCTACGCCAGCACGTCTTCTTCCGTCGGTTCCGATAGCGGCTCCGAGTCTTCCACAAGCTCTGGGGTCTCCTCCAGTTCCGATTCTTCGAGTTCCTCTAGTTCTTCCGACTCTTCAAGTTCTTCGAGTTCTTCCAGTGCGAGCGCATCGGACGCTTAGTCTTTCGCAACCCTGGAACGATTTTACAACAACAGCAACAACTGAGGGTGTTGGTTTTTGAGCACCTCGGTTCTCTGTATACAAGTCAAAGGGATGAACCTGGCCCGTATCGGCGAGGCGACTCTGTTGGATTCTCTCGATCCCCACGGGGAAGAAAGTAGGTGACATGTGACAAGTGCAGAACAAGGTGTGTTGTTGGATGGGAAGGCTCTTGCGCGGAAGATGCGTGGTGAACTGCGTGGTGAGATTGAAGCGCTTGTTGCACAAGGCCTGACCCCTGGTCTGGATGTTGTGCTCGTTGGGGAAGATCCTCCTTCGCAAATTTATGTGCGGAACAAGCAGCGGTCCTGCGAACGCTTGGGGATTCGCTCTCGGGTTCACCGCTTGGAAACAACGACCCCCCAGAGTGAGCTGGAGCAGTTGATTCGCGATCTCAACCAGGACGATGAGGTGGATGGCATTCTTGTGCAGCTTCCTTTGCCCAAGGGGCTGGATGCGAAGCCTGTCTTGGAGTTGATTGATCCGGCCAAAGATGTGGATGGTCTTCATTTGATCAACCAGGGGCGCTTGCTTGCAGGAGAAGAAGGCCTACAACCCTGCACGCCGCTGGGCAGCATGGCGTTGATCGACTCCATCGGCTACGACATTTCTGGCAAGAAAGCTGTGGTTGTCGGCCGGAGCAATCTGGTGGGGAAGCCTGTCGCGCAGTTGCTCTTGCAACGGAACGCGACGGTCACGATGTGTCATTCACGGACCCAGGATCTCGCCGCTGAAGTTGGTCAGGCTGATATTGTGATTGCGGCCGTAGGCTATCCTGAGTTGGTCAAAGGCTCCTGGATCAAAGAAGGTGCCGTGGTTGTTGACGTGGGAATCAATCGCCGCGATGATGGCTCTCTGGTGGGAGATGTTGAGTTTGAAGAGTCGCAGAAACGCGCGCTCGCGATCACGCCAGTTCCCGGTGGCGTGGGGCCTATGACCATTACGATGCTTCTCTACAATACCGTTGATGCTGCCAAACGACGACGTGGCGCACATCTTAACGTGTAACCCTCCTATCGATTCTTCCTGCAACACGGAGAGGGGTTCTTGCCTCTTGGACAGGGTGCTCCTTTCCTCTTTCTTTAAATCCATTGAAGAAATTAAGCCGATGACCCCCACATTCTTTGGTAGACGTGTTGTTGGTTTTCTTTCCTTCTTTCTAGCAAACGAGAGATCTATGCTTGTCCGTTTGATTCTTGCT
The DNA here is from genome assembly GCA_006226375.1 of Deltaproteobacteria bacterium. Classification (GTDB taxonomy): domain Bacteria; phylum Myxococcota_C; class UBA6777; order UBA6777; family UBA6777; genus M3003. The sequence goes on from SBHC01000014.1 coordinate 110,906, forward strand.
TTTGTCTTTGTTGTTGGTTCTACCAGTGTATGTGTGGCGGCTCCCAGCTCCCAGCCGACATCGGCGCCAAGTACCCGCACCGCTGCCGTCAAACCTCGCTCTACGCCTGCGGTTCCTTCGATGGTTCTTCTGCAAATTCAGCGGAACGGTCAGATGAAGTTGAACCAGGGTGATCTGGCGTTTCCCCAGCTTGTCCAGCGTATTGGAGGTTGGAAGAAGCACAACGTGCGTGTGCTGTTGGAGACCGAAGCTGGCGCACCTGCTGCCAGAGTTCTGGTCGTAAAGACGCTGATGAAAGAGTACAAGCTGAGTTGGTTTGAAAAGGTGACAGGGGCTCCGAAGGCGGCTCCAGTACAAGCTCCAGCGGTTCGTAAAACGGCGCAGCCGAAGAGTGTGCCTGTTCCTGTGGCTCGCGTTGTGCCCCCTGCTCCTCGACGTCTCCCCTTGCTGCCCTGGTCGAGTGTTCCGATGAAGGCGCAAGCAACCAAGAATGCTTCCGAGGTCGTCGAGATTCGCGGCTTGCTTTGGTCCAACGGTGGGCCGTTGCAGAGTTCATTGGCGACGGCTTTGGTCCGTTACATCGGGAAGCAGCGAACCGCGTTGGGACACCTGCAAAGCAACAAGAGAGGACAATTCCGTTACAAGCTCTCGCCAGACATTGGCGCCACGTACCGAATCTCTGTGCTGCAAGGTAACAAGTTGATGGAGTTTCCTGCTCCTCTTGAACAACAGCAGAGTGGTGTCCTGTATCTTCGTGTGACGCTCCGTGGCTCGAAGCCGGTTCCCACTCGAACGACAAAGGTCGCTCCAGCGCCACGCCGTCCTGCTGTGCAGAAGCCTGCGAAACTGCGGAATCCCCATGTTCGGACAAAACCATCGGCTCGTGCGACTGTGTCTCCCAAAGCGGGCCCTTGCCAGTGGGACAAGCTTCCTTTGGCGAACATGAAGGGGGTGACCCCAAAGACTGGCGTGGAAATGCGCGTTCAGTTGCTGTTTCCCCCCATGGTGAAGCGTGAGGCTTTGGCTACCGGGCTTTTGGTGAACAAAGGGAAGAAAAGAACGCCGGTTTCTCGGGCACGAACGGATGAATTGGGCTGTGTTCGTTACCTTGTGAAGGAAGAAAAAGGTGCTCGGTATGAGGTGGCTTTGTTGATCGGTGCGCGGCTTTCGGTCCATCCTCTCCCTCAAATTAAGGCTGGTGCTCGTGTCGTCTTTGGTACAGTCAAGCTACCCAACGCCAAGGCTCGCTCTACACTTGTCGAACAGCTCTCTGTGATCGTGGAGCAACTCCGAGAAGAAGAAGTGCGTGTCGCCCATGTGGTGCAACTGTTCTACCAACCAACGGCGTCAAGCAAGAGCGAAGCTGTGTATCTCCCTGTCGCAGTTGGCGGGAAGAATGTCAATCTGGAGCGAAATGCCAAAGGGGCATCGTGGAAGCAAGACAAGCTCGGTCTACGGCTTACAGGTTCATTGCAGCCGGGCTCTCACCGCTTCCTCTACTCGTTCACTCTCCCCCTCAACGACGGTAAGGCGTTGTGGCGACTGGTTGCTGCACAGCCTGTTGCCGGTCTTTCGGTGTTTTTCGGCCGAGGCTTGAAGCCTGGCGTGGACGCCAAGTTGAAAGATGTCGAGCTGGGGAACCCCGGTCAGAAACAAAAGTTTCGCTTGATGCGTCTCTCCGGAATGAAGAAAGGTCAGGAAATTCGAGTTCCTGTCGTGTCCAAGATCAAGCCTGGAAAGGGTCTGTTGGCCTGGATCAAGCGTTGGAGAGGGCTACCCAACAAGAAAAACAAGCTTGTGGGCCTGTCTGTGTTGTTGGGAATTTCGTTGTTGGGATTGTTTTGGATCTTTGCCACACCCCGTCGAAAGTCGGAAGGTGCAGACGCGTAGAAGAGAGGCTACCTGAGGGGGGAACCGAAGGGGAGTCCTTAGCGCTTTTTGAAGCAAACAGCAGCGTCGCCAATGGCGGTTGCGATAGCAACGTGGGTCTCAACCTTGAGCAGCGTTTGTTCTTCCGCTCGGTGGGAGAGGTAGCCGGCTACGAGTCGGACTGCCGGAGCGCGTCCACCAAGGACTGCGTCTTTGCCGTCAAACTCTTCCACGCCTTTGGTCTTGTCTTTGTCGTCGCCATCCTTTTTGGGCTTTGCATACCCGATACGATGGGGGACAAAGCCAGCTTTTTGCATGGCTGCAGCGAGGCATCCCGCGAGCTTTCGTGACTTCTTCGCCGAGCGTCCTTTGTTGTGCCAGAGCACTTTGAAGCCAGCAACCGAGTCGTTGTAAGGGACGATGGCGCCGTCTTTTTTGTCGTTCTTGTTGGCTTTCTTGAACTCTTCAAACCCAACGGCGAAGTCGAACTGAACCACTGCTTTGGCGTAGCGCACTTTGCGCGCACGGTTGCGGTCTGAAACGTTCTTGTCCTTGCTTCGTGTCAGGTAGACGCGGAAGCGACGTCGTTGCTTGCGCAAGTACTTGTTGGTCGTGCTGGCGAGGAGCAGGCTGATCTCACTTGCCGTTTTGCCCGAGGGGCCTTTCACGCCTTTTTCGTCTCCACCATGCATGGGGTCGAGGCCGATGCGGAAGTAGCGGAAGCGACGGGGGAAATCCACCTTGATAATCTTGGGCTCTGGTGCCTTCAACGTTTTGTATTTGGGGGGAGGTGGGAGCTTCTCCAACTCCTCCGGAATCTCACCAGGGATGGTGAATTCTTTGGGATAGATGATCTCCAGCTTCTTGAGCTTGCGTCGGTCTTTGCTCCACTCTTCGATGGTGTAGCCACGCTTCCAGGTTTTGTAGCCCTTTTTGGAGATGCCGAAGTAGACAACCTTGGCTTTTTTGGGCAAGGGGATCTTCTTCTTTGGTGTGGTTTCCTTGATGGAGATAAACCGCTTGACCTTGCCTTGGGGTGTGCCTTGCATATCAAGGATGATGTTCACCGTAGCACCCTTGGGCGTGGTGGCAACATTCACCAAGTGAGGCGCTTTTTTCAGCTCTGCCGGCAGATATACCATGTAGTAATACGCGGCACCTGCACCGCCCGCGAGAAGCAAGAGCATCACAATGATCAAGGGCCAACGGGACCGTGTTGCCCGAAGCTCTTCATCGACAAGTCCAGCGGTTCCATCGATGTAAATCGTATGGGCCCGGATATCACGCGAACGCGCAACGATCAGTGAGCCTTCTCCCACCCCTTGGTGCGCAAAGCTAACCGTTTCGTTGAGCTTGTTCTCCTGTCCACGGGAGCGGAAGGAAAAGTCCCATGCGACTTTGACTTCTTTTCCCGTGTTCGGATCGAGCATTACAGTGGGAAGGGCTTTCTCCGTTCCCTGAAATTCATGCATAATGCGCTGAAACACGGCCTGTGGGGTTTCACTGAAATCCATAGACACGCGGTGGTGCACATTACGTTTTTGATGCCATATCTCCCACAAGACTTCGGGCATTTCCATCCTCCGTCAAATCAATACAAGCGCGGTATTCTGTTAGTGAAGAAAAGTCGTGGCTGAACCTTTGGTGTACCAGAATGTGAGGTGCGTTGGCAAATCTTTCAAGGTGGGGTGGGGCGAAGGTTTGGGGGAAAGGGGTTCAACTGTCTGACTTTGCTTCGGGAAAACAATGCAAGCGAAGCTCTGCTCCTCCCAGCGTAATCCAGTCGTCGTCACGAATTACCATACTCACAACAGCCGCACCATTGACCCGGACTATCGCATCGCGGGCTCGGCTGATGGTTATCCAACCCTGGGGCGAACAAAACAGGGAGGCGTGTTGCGGAGCAACGCCCTTGTTCTTGATGCGAACCGCTGATTTGGAAGAGGAGCCAATGTCGAGGCGTTCGCCTGGTAGCAGCCAGCCGACTTCCCGTTCTCCTTGGTCTTCACGGAGCAAGAGTACGGCAACAGGTCGCTCTCGTTCGGGTTGGGCTTCCTCCGCGGGTTGCTCTTCTTCTTGTGAGCCTGTGTTCGGGAATTCATCGCCAAACATTTCGCGCAAGGCATCCAGGTTGGGCATTTCAAACTGGGTGGCCCCTAGATCATCGGGAGCCAGAGTCTGTCGTGCGCTCCACAGCTGCTCTTTCACATCGTCGATGCTTTGGGGGCGATCGATGGGTTCTTTGGCGAGCAAGGAGTTGACAAGGTCTTCGAGCCCTGTGCCCGCGAGGTGACGCTCGTATTTGCGGAGTAGGGGGGGGGCTGTGCGAAGGTGCTCCGCGAGGATCTCCATCGGAGAATTGCCGGTGAAGGGGAGCTTGCCTGTCAGCAGCTGGAACAGGATGATACCAACCGCGTAGATGTCTGTGGCCGGTCCCAAACGCTCCAGCGCACCACGGATTTGTTCGGGTGCCATGTACAAAGGGGTTCCAAGAGCAGCACCGTACATCGTGACTTGGGCGCTACCTTCCTCTTGTTCCAGGAGCTTTCCAATGCCGAAGTCGAAGATCTTGACCTGCTCGTCTGCGCCTTCTTTCTCCACCAAAAAGATGTTACCGGGTTTCAGGTCGCGGTGGATGATTCCTGCTTGGTGAGCGGCTGACAGACCAGCGCAGATCTGAAGTGCGATATCAAGCGCGCGTTTCAACTCGATGGGCTTGCCTGGGGTTCGAGCGAGGAGTTCTTCCAGGTCTTGTCCAATGAGTAGCTCTGTGATCAAGCAAAACCCGAGCTCTTTGACAAAGCGGAACGCAAAAAAGCGGATCAGGTTGGGGTGGATGAGTTTGGTGTAGATCATCGCCTCGCGAATGAAACGGATCCGTTCCTCGCTTTTTTGGAGCAGGTCCTGGCGAAGCACTTTGACTGCCACGGGGGTATTGTCGCTGAGTCGAATGCCTTTGTAGACAATCCCCATTCCGCCTTCGGCTAACTCGGATACGATGCGATACTCACCCGCCAGTTCTTTGCCAATCATCCCGTCGACTCGTTGTTAAGTGTTGCTGAAGGGTCCAGCCAAGTTCTCGATTGTGATGGTGTGACTCTTGTTGTATCCGCTACGACAACATTGTGGAAGGGGCTGTGGATTGACAGTCGGGTTGGATGAGAGGGAGTTGACTGTCGATGAGTACCACTACGAGGCGGCGGAGCCTGCTCTCGCTGTTGGTTGTTCCACCAACGCCAGCCCAAAAAGACAATCTCTCCCAACAACACCAACACCAACAACACCAAAAGGAACGTTTTCCAGCCCATGCCCTTTTTCTTGGGAGGTTGGAGAACTGGCTGGGGCGGCAGCTGGGCCGGAATCGGATGGGACGGCTGGGAGCTGCTCTTGGAGCGTGGTGGAATGGCCGGCAAAGGAATACTCGGAGCCGAGGTATGATACACAGGGGGCTGTTGCATCGGGACAGGCCCGCTAAGGTTGGGACCTGCTTGGGGTTGTGCCCCTGGTATTGAGAAGGACGCTGCCAGGGGAGGAGCCGGATGACGGGCTGTGGGTTGCTCTTGAGTGGAGGCTTCCTCTCCCAAGGTTGGACCTACAGGAGGCGGAGTGCTCCAGGCCGGCTGACTGTTCGTATGCCCTGCAACAAAAGGTGGCTGAGAAGGGTTCTTCGGTGCCGCGCTGGGGATGGAGGCCGCCATGGCATTTTCACGGTCGCGGGCGTCCAACATCTTATGGATGTGATCGATGTTGTCGATGTGCGTGCGATCGTCTTCGTCGTCGGGCTCATGCAGATCGAGCCCTTGGCCCAAGGAGCGGGTCTCAACATCAACGGTCTGTTGTTCGCTGGTTTCGGACTGCTGTAGCACGTTCACGCTGTTGGGAGTGTCTGGGATCGCTGAGGGCACCACAGGGGTTGTCGGTGGTGGTGACGATGGATTGATCCTTACTCGAACAGTGCGGTCCTCAGGATCTGTTCCAAAGGGATCAAAGTCTGGCGCAGCCATTGGGTCTGGCGTGATTCCTACGTTCGCCTCGTTGCAGGCCTCTTCCAACCGACGGTACATCTCTCCTGCTGTGGGAGGGCGGCCAGACTTTTCTTTGGCCAACGCTGCTGCTACGACAGCTTCAAGCTTGGGCGTGAAGTGAGGTGCGGAGCGGATCGAGTTAAGTGTTGGCGGCGGCGCCTTGATGTGCATGAAAAGCAGGCGTGCCAACTGTTTGGACTCGAACGGAAGCCGCCCTGTTAACATCCAAAATACCATCACACCGAGGGCGTAGATGTCGGAGCGAGGGTCGACTTCGTTGTGTCGACCGCGAGCCTGTTCAGGGCTCATAAATCGGGGAGAACCTACAATTTGTCCTGTGGCTGTAACGCCTTGTCCTTCTTCATTTTGAAGGACCTTGGCGATGCCGAAGTCGAGGATCTTTACGACATCAGGTTCTCCATACATCTCGATCAAGAAGATGTTGGAGGGTTTAAGGTCGCGGTGCACCACATTGTTGCTGTGGGCCATATCGAGCGCTGAGCAGATCTGTTGGAGTATCGGCAGCAATCGCTCAAGGGGCATCCCTCGGCTGTAGGCCTTCATGACATGGGACAGTGACACACCATCCAGAAATTCCATCACATAGTAGAATCCGATGGTTTGATCGTATCCGAAATCACTGATCTGTACCACGTTGGGGTGACGAAGCTGGCTGGATACGCGGGCTTCTCGTTTGAAGCGCTCAACGAGTTGCTCGTCAGTGATGTACTGCTTGCGCAGGATCTTGATCGCGACCTGCGTTCCCAGGTTGACGTGTTCGGCCAGATACACAAGTCCAAAACCGCCACGTCCGATTCGCTTTTTGATTTCAAAATTGGTGATTTGGTAGCCGAGGTAGGGGTCTTCGGTGAGCGTGGACAAAAGACTCCCATCCGTCTGACATACCTCAGTACCGGGGGGGTAGCGCTTTCCACACTGGGGACAAACCATCATTGATATCTATTCGCGGGACACCTTTTGGTTGTCCGTTCCGCGTCTCTCCTGCTGGATGTTGAAAGAGGAACCTTGACGAGGCTTCTCGACCCATATCATCCTGGGACTATAACACATCATAAGTGGATGCGGGGTTTTCTAACAAAACCATTGTAGCATCTGATTTGGACAAGGCAAGATGTCTCCAAGAAAAGATCCCATCCTTGCGGGTGAAAGGTTATTGGCAGCAACCTCCCACACATGAGGTGAAGCCGCTTCCCTGGCAGTCTTGCGCATTGATGCACGTGCGGGTTCCACAGGAGGGGCCGCTTCCAGCCTGACACAGACCGCTTTGGCAGGTTCCTCCGCAAGACAGGCAATCAGCGTCGGAGGCACAGTTTCGGTTTGCACACGTTGGCGTGCTGTTGATGCGGCAGTAGCCCGCCTCACACTTGCCGCCGCATTCTGTGCATTGGGCGTCGCTTTCGCATTTCACTCCAGAACAACTTGGACCCGCTGGGGCGCAGGCTCCGTCTTTGCATGCGAGGTCACAAACTAGGCAGTCAACATCGTCTTGGCAGGGGCTACCTGTTTTGCACTGGCCTGGGCAGCGGCCTGATGCGACATTGCAACAACTTTGATCGCGGCACACATAACCGTCAATGCAGTCAGTGTCTTGGGTGCAGGCGGTGCGAACTTCACACACGCGTTTGCCTGAGTCACCGACACAGAGCCGCCCTCGTCCACAATCTTCATCTGTGTTGCAGGGAAGAACGTTGCGCTTGTAACACTTGCAGCCGGTGCAACCTTCAAAGGGGTAGTTGCAGTCTTCGTCTTTTTGGCACGCGCAGACTTTCTCTGGGACCTCGGGAGCCTTGCAAACCCCCTCGCATTCTCCCACACGTGCCCCACAAGTGGGATCACTGTAGACACATCGCTCGTTTTCGCCTCGGCAATCGTTGTCAAACTTGCAAACCTTGGGACCTGTATCGGCTGGACTGCACTGTGTCAGCCCCACAATCAAGAAGCCGCAACACAAGCCCAAGAGCCCAGTTCCCATCCCAAGTTCCATCCATCTTCTCATCGCATCAACCTTTGCTGCAAAACATTCAACATCACATTCCATGTGTCAGTATGGGACGGAAGAGCCTGAATTCCAACCGTCTCCCCGAACGAAACTCGGAGAAATACAACACACCCACCGTTAAATGTCTTGCAACGGCGAGCAAATTATCGCAATACCATACAGGCAAGAGGCGAAGCGTGGGGGAATAAGATTGAATTCCGTGCTGTCTCTGTTGGATGAAGGAAAGCAAAGCCGTTGGATACAAAGGAGAACACAATGCGTGTTTGGACAAGTTTGGTGATGGTGGTGGCCTTAATCTTCTCCAGTGTTGTTGTTTCTGCCCCGGTGTGGGCGGGTCCTCAACCTAAGAGAGTTCGTGTCGCGCAGGCGAACACCAACGCCAATGTGGTGCAGAAGTCCAAGGCTCCAGCGAATAACTTTCCGACAGGAGCATGGACTCTGGAGAGTCTCAGCGCTGCTGTTGCCGGTGCAGGCTTTGTGTTTGTTGGTGTCGGGGTTTCGTTCTTGACCCGTCGTGACCAACTGCTCGGACAGGCCAGCGAGCCCAATCGCAAGCCCGAGGACATTCCCAGCGCCACGGAAATCCGTTCGTTGGAAGACACCGGAACAGGCATGTTGGTTGGTGGTTGGATCGCGACGGGAGTGGGTCTTGCTGGAATGGTGATTGGTGCCATCTGGTTGCTAGCCCACAAACCCTCCAACACAGACCTACCTCCTCTCAAAGAAGGCTCTGCCAAAGGTCAGGCGCCCCAACCCTTCACAGGCTCCTCCACCATCCTCTCCATCCAGCCCTAATACACAGAACACCCTTCCTATCTTTCCATAGAAAAAGTGTACCTGCTGAACTTTTACGAACTACGACTGCGGGTTTGGGTTTTGCTCGGAAGAGGGCGCCGAAGACGTGGGCGGTTGTGGGGTGTAGGAGAGAATGTCTGCAACGCGGTATTGGCCGCTAAGTTGGAGCTGCTCATTAGGGCGCGGAAGAAGCTCGTCTCCAGACGACAGCGTGACGACGGGTGCAGGTTCGTAGAGACGTCCTTTTTCATCCAGTCGGTACACGACATCGTTTGTTGGCGTATGGTCTACGCTCTTCTTGACCCGAACTTCTTCTTTGCTGATGAAGTACTCTGCCTTAGCAGAGTCTTGAACTGAGCCAGGAACGCCCACCTCGAAGCCTCGCAGGTAGAACCGCAGCCAGTTCTCCAGCTTTCCACGCAGCAATCGAATGCCGCACTTCTTCAGGAAGTTCTCCAGATCTTCGTCGATCAAGGATTGCTCAGCGCCCAGAAGCCGCAAGCGACGATGCAGAGGTGTATCGAGTTCTTTGATGGAGCCAACCAACACTCCACCTTCAAGCTCGATCCGAAGACGCCATCGGTAGAATTGATCGTCCTGTTCTGTCTCCAGCACCAAGAACATGTCGATATGGTTGGGGCTAAGGAGTGGGTGCTCCTGACGAATGACAGGATACTTCTCAAGCAGTCCCTGACGCTTGCGCAGAGCAGCGAGGAGTTCGCGCTCGACAAACGTCTCCAACGACTCCACAACATGATGGAGTTGTTCACGTTGACGTCGTCGTGGCATACGATCGGGGGCGTGGTACTCGTTCTCCGCGAACTTGTTGAGCTTTTCATAGATCTTGGGCAAGGTGCCGGAGTGGAAGCCCCGTCGCAACATGCCATCCATGGTCTCTCCATGAGAGCCAACCAGGGCGGGTTTGGTTGTGGTGTAGTTCGCCTGGAACAGCTTCCAGTTTTCTTTGAACTCCCACACCAAGAATCCACAAAGGCCTGGAAGGGCCAGTTGGAAAATGACGGTGACCACAGAGGTCATCAAGCCGGAGTAGCCTTGCGCGATCATCCAAGGGATAAGCCCAGCTGTGGCGGCGCTGATCATCTTGTGAGACACCGTAACGACCGGAAAGTGCTTGATCGGGTTCACCTGAGGTTCCACGAACAAGTTGGCGATCATCCTGGTGAGGTAGGCCACAGATGACCAAATCCCCTGGCCGATGGCCTTGAACAGGATGACAGGACGTCCTTCTCCAGGGTGGAAGCGCAACAAGTCATCGCCTCGGTAGATCACGTAGTCCAGGGCGTGGAGGAGCATCCGGAATGTATCGATGATCCAATGGAACAGACCAATGACCCAGCGGTCTTTGATCTGCTGCCAGAGGGCAATGGAGCGATACGCCAGCTGATCCCAGAATGCGCGGCCCATGGAGGTGAGGAAGAGCAAGTACGAAATGGCTGTACTCATCCCCAGCAACACGAGGGTCTCACCCAAGGTCATCGGCAGTCCAAACGCTCGAATGATGCTGTAGAACATACCAAAGAAGAGGGTACCGACAAGCAAAGGAATGAGGACGAACCGATACCAAACAAAAGCATTCGGGTGACGAATTAAGTTTTGGATGGCTTCTCGTTCTAGCACCCAGCGTGGAGCGTCCACAAACACATAGCGGAAGGCATCACCAATCGCTGCAAGCACTCGCTTGAAGATGTCACGTCCTGTCTCTGTGTGAACGATCAGTCCTATGACGAACCCCAGCAATACGATGGAGGAGGTGTCCTTAAGCGGCGAGTGATAGTTGGTTTGTTTGAATGCGAACTTGTAGAAGGCTTCAATCATGGAAGCCATAAACACCAGAATAAACGCAGAGCCACCAAAAGGAATCAGCAGGTACTTGACCGCAAACCGACCCAGACCTGTTCCAAACGAAACATTGGAGACACGCTGGAGCATGCGGAGATAGATCTCGCTTTCTCGGTAAATCTCGTGGAAGCGTTCTTCAAATTGCTTGTCCATTCGCAAGAGAACATCGTTGGACAACAGCTCTCGGAATCCTGGATCTTTCAGACGCAGGTCGTTGCGGCTGATGACATCGCGGACGTCAGAGAAGCTGAAGCGGCCGTTGCGGATGATACAATCCAGCAACTCTTCGCAAATCTTGTTCTGTGCGATCTCCTCGCGGTGGTTGGTGGTCTTGAGTCCAGCTTCTTCCATTGCTTCTAGCATCAGGGGCCGGAACTGCTCGCGGATTGCAGCTTCCAACGTTTGCTGGGCCTGCTGCAATGGAACGGCCCACTTCTGTCGCTTTTTCTGGGACAGTGGCAAGAACGACAACTTCTTCAAGGAGGTCTGGAGATAGTGCATGGACCGGACGAGCCCATAATTCTCTAACGAACGCTCCAGAGGTTGGCGCCGAAGGCTCATCAGATACCGGAAGGGCTGGGTCGTGAAGAATGTTCGGTCTTTGTCCAGGTACGAACGTTGAAGAGTCTTCAGCAACGCAGCACATTGTTGTCCCAGCCGAGTCGAGAGAGGGACATCCAACAACTCTTCCAACATGGTACGGAAGCTCGCGCGATGCTCTTCTCCCATGCGGTGCGTCTCCAACCACTGGTTGGTGATCGTCTTGAGGAGCGCTTCACGCTCTTCGTACAGTTGGTGCAAGAGGGGATCATCCACCTGGGTCAGGGGACGGTAGTAGGCCAGGGCGTCTGTCAGTTGAATGGCCGCTTCAACATCGTTACCCCGGTGCTTCTCATGCATCGCCCATTCAAGATGGTGAATGTACTCAAAGACCTGCTTGCGCATGATCTCGCGTGCTGTGAAGCGAAGCAAAATGGGGTGCCGTCCCCAGTGGAACAGAAGGCTGGTAAGGACTCGACCCCACAAGCGAACCTTCAACCACCACAGCGCGTTGCTGGTCGCTGCTTTCAAAATGGTCATGTACAGAGGCTGCTCTGAGTCCTCTGTTTTTGGTTTGTGGCTTGGATCCAACAGCACCTTGGTTTTGCTGTTGCAGGTGCGTTGTCCCTCCTCAAGGGTCGTCTCGCTGAGGTAATGCTTCCAGACCGGATCACGCCAGAAGTGAAGGAGCCCTCGATTGGCAACCTGCACATCCATCAGCTGCGACGCGACCACGTACAAAGCGAAGCCCCAGAACACGCTCCAGATCAGACCTGATGTGTTCAAGAACATCGCGCACAGCAGGATGAAAAGGAATGCCGTGTTGAGCGCGCGGCCGGAAGGTGACGACATGTGAGGAATGTCTTCACCGAACAGCGTGGAGATTCGCCGCTGGAGTTTGGTGCGCTCTCGGGTCAACCGACGCCAAAGTTTGTCTTCCCCATCTGCGAAGGGCTTGTAGAAGGTCAGCGCTTCCGAGAAGGCTTGCAGCGCCGCAACGTCATTGCCGCGGCGTCGGGCTTTCTGGCCTCGTGTCATGTAGTAGCGGAAGGTGTACACATGGAATGCAAGCTTGCGGTGAGCCACCCATCGATCCAGCACGGGCAGCGGCATCGATTGATCGGGAATGGCTTCCAGAATGGAGCCCCACACACGAATGTACAGGCTGTCGGAGATCGACTGGAGAAACGCCTTGGTGAACTCCCAGAGTACGACCTGGGGTGATTCTGGAGTCGGTTGAGGTGCTTCTGTCCACGCTGTGTTGGCGTGTTGCTGGCAGAGCCTACGACCTTGCTCCTGATCGTCAGGGTGGAGCAGCGTGGCCCAGAAATGTTCTCGTCGCCAACGTAGGAACATTCTCCATTGGAAGTGCAAGTCGAGGACATGAGCGATTGCAAAGACAACAAGACCACCCCAGACCAGGAACATGAGCCCGTACGGGTCAATGGAAGGCGCCGCCTGGTGGTGAGGTCCTCCAAATTGTCCAATCGCTCCAAAGATGTCTCGGATGTGGAACAGCGCCAGACGTTGGAGGAAGTAGAGCAGAACACCACCACCTCCGATTAGGAATGCCAGCAAAAACATCGCGCCTAGGCTTGGTTGGTGCAGGTGCTCTTGCATGTCTTTGCTGCGCAAGGGAGGTGTGCCTGAACCACCACCTCCAGATGTTATGCTGGGTGGTGGAGGTGTTCCCTTGTTGCTACCTGCGACTGGGATCTCCTGCGACGGGGACTCATCAAGCTCTACCTCTTGGAAGGATGTAAGGTCAGGAGCTTCGTTGTCGTCAGAGGACGCGTACACTTGCGTCTTGTCGTCGGCCAGGCCCCACTTGATCCATGGCTTGGTGCGAGGTGCCGGGAGGTGGCGTGGCACTTCGAACGGAACGTCCGGACGAACACGCTCGGCGATGGCGTCGATATCGAGGCCCTTTTGCGCAAGCCAAGTGTCAAAAACATGGGGCAGGATGGAGGGGAACAAGTCGTTGCGGTATTGTGGGGCAAAGTAGCTCATCATGCCCCAGTAACCGACCAGATTGCGGACGACTTCCTGCTCGTCTTCCGGGAAAAAGACATAGCGTTCGCGGACGAAGTACGAGCGGACTTCTTCAAAGGTTGTGTGTCCGAGAAGTGCTTTGATCTCATGGACCGGAACATCCAGAGCGTCCCAACGCAACATCAATTGGCTGGACGTTAGCCATGACCAGTACCGCCAGATGATTCGTTCTACAGGGGTCTTGCGCAACCGACGCGCAGAAAGTTGATCCAGCAACGTGATGTGCTCTGGGAGATTTGCTTCTTCAAGTTCCTTGAAGAGATCGGGGTCTTCCAGCTTGAGTACATCCATGAACTCTTTCGAGGCCATGTGGTGGACAGGGCTCTCTGGGAGGGGATGCTTGTGATTCAACCCGACCTTGTCGAGGAACAATCGTCGTCGTGCCCGGCGATGGAACAAAAATACCCCTTGCTCGGCTGATTGAAACACACTCAACAACAGCTCTGGGGTCAGATACTTGCACTCCAACAACGCTTCGCGGAGTTCTTCCTCAGGGGTGGGCTCAGCTTTTTCCTGAGACTCGTCTTTCCCTTCTGCGGCCGCTTCTTCCACGACATCGATGGGCTCAGATAGGGCAGGGTATTCTTGAGGTCGGCGTCCTTTGGAAATCCCATTGACGGGTGGGGCTTCAAAGGGTTCTTTTTGAGACTCATCGTCGTTCTGGGCAGACTCAGTTGTTGCAACGTCCTTGTCGTTGGCCTTCGTTTCTTCGGCCTTCTCTACAGCCTCTTTCGTCTCAGCCTTGTCACTTTCGACTTCCGCAACCTCTTTGGGCTCTTCCTCTTCCTTCGACTCCTCTTCCTTCGACTCCTCCGCCTTTGCTTCTTCAGCTTTCGGCTGGGGTTCTTTGTCTTCAGGTTGAGTCTCTTTGTCTTCGGCCTTTTTCTCTGAGGCTTTGTCGAGGGCTTCATCCTCTTGTGAGGGTTGCTCTTCCTTCGCTTCGGCTTCTTCAACCGATTCTTTGGTTTCTTCTGCCTTCGGCTGTTCGACTTTTTCTTCTGTCGCTTCAGCTTTCTCTTCGGTCGCCTCAGTGCTCTCGGTCTTTTCTTCGCTCTTGTCGGTTTTGTTTTCTGCCTCTGACTCGACTTGAGCTTCTTCTTCCTGGACTTCTGCTACTTCATCGTCCTGAGTGTCTTGAGCTGGCTCGCTGGTCTTGGTCTCTTCGGAGGAGGCATGTTTTTCTTGGCTTGTCTCTGAGTCAGAGCCTTCTACATTGGAGTCGGTTCCCTTGGCTTCTATGGTTGACTCAGACGGAGATTCTACCTTGGCTTCTTCCTCTGTCGCAGGCTCGATGTCTGACGCACTCTTGTCGATCTCAGGGGCTTGGCTTGACAGTGTTTCAGGGGGTTCTTCTGATACAGAAGCAGCTTCTTCCTGAGTTGTGTCTTCTTGCGCTGCTGTTTGTGTTGCCTCAACTTCATCGGCAGAGTCGTTCTCGGCTGCCTTGCTGTCTTCAGAGGCTTGGCTTGACAGTGTTTCAGATGGGTTGTCTCGCGTGTTCAAGGTTTCTTGAACATCTTCTTCTGGCTCTTTCGAATCTGCTTTTGGAGGTTCTTCTTCAGCTTCTTCGTCAGAGGCTTTGGCGTCTTTCGATGCTGTGGGAGCCGATTCTGTTTCTTCGTCTTGGAGTGATTGTTCTTCTACTTCAGAGTCTTCTTTGGATTTCTCTGCCGCTTTGGGTTCGGTCTCTTCGTCCTTGGCGGGTTGTGCTTCTGCAGCCTCAGCTTCTTCAGCGGGCTCAGACTTCTCTTCAACTTCAGGCTCGCTTGTTGTTTCCTCTTCCGCATCGGCTTTGGCTGCAACCTTGTCCTGGTTTTCAGCTTCTTCCTCAACGGTTTGGGTCTCTTTTGCCTTCGCGTGGACTTCGTCTTTGGGCTCTTCCTCAGAGTCTTTTATTTCTTCTGACTCTTGGATCTCCTCGTCCTTCGCTTTGCCCTTCGTTGTCTTTTGGTTGGGTTTGGAGGCTTTGCTTGCAGTGGATTCTTCGCTGCGAGCTTCAAGGGCTTCTTCCGCCTCTTGGTCTTGGTTAGACTGCTCTTGCGAGCTTTGCTCCTCTTTGTTTGCATCTTTTGTATTCTGGGAAGACTTGGTGCTTTTCCTCTTGGGCTTGGCAGCTTTTTTGGTCGTGGTCTTTTTGGTGCTTTTTTTCATGAGCTTGTCGAGCTCAGATGCATCCAGTTTGGGGGCGTCCGCTGTCTCTGCATCGTCTGACGCTTTGGCCTCCTCGCTACTCACCTCTGGTGCCTGGACAGGCTCCTTCGCCTTCGCTGGGCTCTTTTTGGCGGTGGTTTTCTTCTTTCGCGAGGTTCTAGACTTCTTCTTGGTTTGCTTTTTTCTTTTGGCCATAGAACAACAGTCCCTTGTGACACCGGGTTAGGATACGTGCAAGTGTTACGTGGTTGGAGAGGGTAGAAAGGATGTGACGAGAACACATCATCGTGACAAACAGGATTGTATATAGTGTCTGTGTCAGAACTGATCAATCCAAAATTGTCACCTCATGCTTAACAGTTTCTATACAGGAAACGGTCTGTGGGGCTCCTTGCTGTAAAAGGAGGCGACAGAGATCTCCTGAGCATGTGTTCTGTCTTGCATCAGCGCGGGGAGCATTTTAACCAGATTCGATCGCTTGTCATCCCTTTCTTTCCTAAGATGTTAACGAAGCCCTCTTTTTCCAAGCCCTTTTACCTTCTATTTTCTTAGGAAACCAAAACTCTTCTCGATCTGTTCCCCTGCAAAAAATTCTCCTACCGCCTTGACGTTGGGACGAAAACGATTATTCTTCACCCGCCGGTGAACGACGGTTCATTTGCGCTAAGGTGAGAATCCAACTAGACAAAGTGATCTGCGGGCGGGGCTTACTTGGTTGAGGCTTTGCTCTGTAGTTTGTATACAAGGAGGCAGTGCTAGGCTGTGAGATAGGCTTGGCGCTGATCAGTATTTCAATGATCAAAACATTGCAAACGCGATGGTACGGTCTGTGGGGAAACCTGGAAGACCTGGTCGATACAGGAACAGGATGGGCTCGTAGCGTTCTGCCATGGGAAGGTTGGCAGAAGGGTCGAGTTAAATACGAAGAAGGGTTTGGCGCGAACGCGCAAACGTCTTCGTCTCGTTCTAGTGATATGAGAACCGACAGTACAACAAAGGAGCTCGATGTGATGGAGACAGGGACAGTGACAGCCTGGGATGCAGTCGACATTCTGTGGGAAATGGGAGCCCTGATCGTATTGTCTGGAGGAGCCAAGTCGCGCCGAAGTGGCCTCCGCAAAGCAGCCGACTACATCGAAGAACACCACGAACGGTGGGGTGACATTACTGCGGAAGAGCTGCAAGAACTGGAATGGGCTGAAGAAGCCACCGAAACCTTGCTCCAACTCCAACAACAAGACGTCCCCACGCTTTTGGGCGAGCTGCGAAGTGAGCTGGGCAAGAATGCCGCCGACTTGCTTCGGGTTCGAGGAATTGGTCTGGACAAAGCCACGACCATTCATGAAGAGCTTGACGTATGGACTCTGGAAGAACTCGAAGACGCAGCCCGAAATGGTGTTTTGCTTCAGGTGAAAGGAATTGGTCCCAAGTCTCTGGAGAAGCTCAAGGGGAACATCAAGGCCGCTTTGGAAGAGAAGAAGGCTCGCTTGCAACGTCGCGCAGCAGCGAAGAAGCAAGTGGCAGTCAAAACAGAGACAACGCCACAGGCTCGGTCTGTTGAAAAGCCGGTGGAGGCGGCCTCATCGACAACGCATCCGAGCAGCAACGAGCCTCGCGATTTGTTGGATCTTCTGCGTTGTCCGACCACACACCAAAGTGGTTTTGAAATGAGCGGCTCAGAGGCTGTATTGCCAGCTACAGGCCGACGCTACACCGTGACACAAGGCGTCCTTGATATGGTCGGCGAAGGTCATGCACCTCCGTCTTGGGCTCAGACGGTGATGGAAAATCGCCTGTACACTCGCTTCTACGAGTCGGTGTTTCGGCCCAACTTGACTCGCATTGTGACCCGTCGCTCGGTTAAAGACGACATCGCTCTCAGCCTTGAGATGCTGGAGCTTCAGCCGGAGTGGTCTGTCCTGGATGTTGCGTGTGGTCCTGGCAATTACACCCGCGCCATCGCCCAGGCTTTGGAGCCTGAGAAAGGCGTGGCTGTCGGCGTTGACGTGAGCTGGCCAATGCTTCGCAAAGCGGTGATTCATAAGGCACGCAAACGTATCTCCAACCTTCACTTTGTGCGAGGAAGCGCGCTACATCTGCCGTTCCAGAACGACAGCTTTGATGCTGTCCACTGCACCGCGGCGTTGCACTTGTTCTCCGATCCATCCCGAGCGCTGCACGAGTTTCATCGAGTCATCCGGCCAAACGGGCACCTCGTGATCGGCACCTTCTTGCAGAGTCGTTTTCTTCCGTTGCGGCTCGCCCAACGGATTGGCTCACCCCTCACTGGCTTCCATTGGTTCTCTCTGGAAGAGCTGGAAGATGTGGTGATGGATGCAGGCTTTACTGTCGCTCGAACCGAAATTAACGGTCTCGCGATCTCGTTGTCTGCTGTGGCTCACAATGACTAAGTGATCAGGCCAGGGTTCGGCTGTCGTCTTCGGAGCGGTAGTAGAGGTAGACGAACCCACCGGATACCGCGCACAGAAGGTGCCAAAACGCATGGCCTTGAATCAGGCTATGTTGTGAGCACCAGATGTGTTTGATGTCGAGAATCCAGATGGTGAAAGCCAGGCCCAGGCTGAGCGCTGCGGCTCCAAGAAGCCAGCGGTTGATGGTGGGCTTGCGCTTGATCTGGTCGTACATCTCGGTGACGAGGACCAGCGCGATCAAGCCTCCGAACAGCTGTCGTCGAACCAGCGGGACATAAGCGAGAAAGAAGCCCAAGATCACGTTGCTTGCGAGGTAGAGTGATAGGAAACGTCTTCCTGTCCACCGGAACGTTCGCGCCATGTTGTAGAGAACGATGAACGTGGCAAGCAGGTACATGGCCATCACGTCGAACCATTGCCCCACGAAGGTCATCGACGCATGGTAGAACATGCTGAACAGCCCGACCAAGACAACAGCCCAACCGTACACGATGGTGTAGAGCGGGACGCTGTTGATCAAGTTGTTCTTTGCTGGGCTTCCGGAGTCTTTCAGGCTTTGGTTGCGTCGCAACATGCTGACAATCAACAGACCGACCAATACAAAGCCAAGGTTGGAGTAGGTGTTGGCGGGTTGACGGATGGTCCCTGTGTGCAACGACTCACAGAAGCAATGCTTGGGCATGCAAGTGGCTGGAGCCCAGTTCTCCCATGAGATCGGGATATAGCCCCAAGCGACGGTCACGACTACAAAACCAAGAAACCACAAGAGCGCGAGTCCCACGTGGTGCAGCGAGCGGGAGGAGTTTGCCTGCGACATATACGAATCCTTTGCGTGAATGGAGCGGAACCCAAATTGTGATGGAAGAAAAAAGGGCGCAGGACGAAGACGTGTCAATGATGTGTGTGGCACCCAGGAAAGGGAGAGTTAGCGCTTGTCCCATTGGCCGCTGACGAGCTCGACGCGGTAGCTTTCAAACTTGGGGGCGCGCTTGTCTTGGATGGAAACGCGAAGTCGCCCTCGGGCTTCCAACTCATCGATCGAGAAGCTGTAGTGTCCTACCTTGCGCTTGTTGCGTAGGTAGGTGACGCGAAACTTCAAGGCGTTGGCGCCAAGCTTTGCGTGGTTCTCAACCACTCCCGAGAGCTTAAACACACGTCGCACCAAAAGGTTGGTGGTGAATCCTTTGAGGTGCTTCTTGGGCCACTTTACGAAGGGACGGAGGTCGGCGGCCTGGTTGCTGAAGCGCTTCTTGTCGTGGGGACGCAGTCGGATGCTACCGTTCGCCTGGTCGATGGTGACAAGGAAGCGTCGAAGCACGTTAAGGCCAAGCAAACCAACAACGTCTTGCTGGGGTTCACCGCAAGCATCACAGAGAACAAACGCCACGTTGTGCAGGGTGTGGGGGCCAAGTGTGAGGTAAGGCAGGCGACCCACGCGAGCCTTGATCACACCGTTTGCCGTGTGGAGCGAGAGCGTTGGGGCGTAGCGAGGAGGAATGACTCCAAGACGCCGGGCCGTTCGACTCGACAGGGAGAGAAACGAAGCCCCTGTGTCTAGGAGAAAGTCGCGCCGACCTCTGGGAAGTCCCAAGGGAACAATCAAAGAGTTGCCATGACGTCGAACCTGGATGGAGAATTCTCCTTTGGCCGAGGATGGCGTTGGAGGTTGCTGACCCGGCTTCAAGAGGGTGGGTTTCTTGCGGCGCGTCGGAGGGGGCGCGATCGCCGGGCGACGGATGGGCAAGTCTCGAAGTGTTGTGCCTGTTTCTTTGGGACCCAGCCCGTGGGTCTTGGGAGCTTTGGACGAGGAACCCGCGTCGGCAAGTCGTCGTTCGGGGGAGCGCTTGATCGGTTCGTGAGAATGGGAAGGATCAACCTCCAACAAGTACGCCATTCGCTTGACCAGCTTGCGTCCGGTTCGCAGCACAGGATGTTGCTCGGAGATCTGGAACAAGTTGGCGACGTCGCGATCAAACAGCCAGTTTCCATAACGTCCAAGGGCATGGGAGGTGGAGCCTGGAAGCCACAACACCAACGTGGTGAGGAGTCCGATGTTTCCGAGCAAACACACCGTAAAGAAGGTGTCGAAGAAGCGCGCCCGCTTGTTCATGGTTTGCCGGAGCCAGGTGAGGAAACCGTTGAGAAAGAAGGCGGGCAAGATACCGATCGCGAGGCCAGCGCCGACCATCAAGAGGCGTGATGTCATTCCTGTCCAGTGAATGGTGAGGCTTCCTCCCACCACGAGCACCAAGAGCAAGCTGACCAAACTACCAACCATCACCAACAAGGTGTACCAGAAGGAGGCAAACCACCCTCCAACTCCCTTGGCCACGTGGACATTCTCGTGTACGTTCATTGCAAACCTTGTGTCTTTCCCAGAGCTTGTACGCGAGGAACCGAATCTTTGTCGTTCCCGCAGGGTTTCCTGCCCAGTCTAGGGATTTGAATGGATCTCTGCAAGTTCCTGGGCGCATCCTATCCTTGACCGCAACGCGCTTGTCTCGTACAACCGTTGGCGCTGTTGATGTTGCAGACTTTGAACAGTCGCAAGGAACCGGAACACCCGGATCCAAAGAAAGGACAAACACACAGATGGCTCGTCGTAGCAACGCCAAAACAGGGACCCAAGTCCTGCGCGATCTTGAGAAAGGACAGCCGCTGGCTCCTGTGTATTACCTTCACGGTGATGACCCCTATCAGATACGCAATCTGGTGTCGTTTGTGGTGGATCAGGTCCAGCCCGCGTTCAAAGATTTCAATCTTCACCAAGTCACCGGTGGAGAAGCTCCTGGCGAGCAGATCGCAGCCCTGGCACAGCAACTTCCTGTGATGGACGAACGCACTGTCGTAGTTGTCCGTGAGGCGTCTCAGCTTAAAAAAGCAGACTGGGATGCGCTGCAGTTTTATCTGGAAGATCCTTCTCCTACGACGTGTCTGGTGTTCCTCACACCCACTGCAGACTCGGGTATCGATGGCCGCACCAAGTCGGGAAAGCTCCTTAAAACGTACCAGGTTCAGTGTCGCAAACCCTACGAAAATCGGATTCCACAGTGGATTCAAGAGCGCAGCCAAAGCTACGATTTGCGGCTGGGCCCTGGGGTGGTCGAGCGGTTGATGGATCTTCTGGGAACCGAGTTGTCTGCTTTGGACAATGCGCTCCAGCGATTGGCCCTGTTTATTGGGGGGGCCGGACAAGTCTCTCTGGATGTGGTCAACGAGGCGATCTCCAGCGACCGAAGTTACAATGTGTTTGAACTGGTCAAGCTCGTGGGGAACCGTCAGTTTGAGCAGGCGTTAAGGTATCTGCGCGGTGGAATGGCACGAGGAGAAGCTCCCCTCAAGCTGCTGGGGCTTTTGGCCAAGACATTTCGTGAGCTTCTTGATGCGCGAGTGCTTTTTGATCAAGGCGAACGATCACTGCAAGCCTTTGATCGTTACATCAACCCAAAGCTTCGTTACGATCGGAATGAGCGGATCCGCGCGTTCCTCGATCAGGTGAGCTGTTTCTCTCGCCAAGAATTGATCCGAGCGTTGCAACTGATGCACCAGACTGATCTGTCCCTTAAATCCACTTCAGGCCTCACAGACGAACTCCTCATGGAGCGGCTCTTGTTTGAGATGTGTCTACCCACTGTGCCACGAGCGCGCTAGCTTCCTTTGTTGTGGAAGTCGCTTTATTCCTCGTCACCGTCGGGTAGTGAGCGGCAGGGGCGCAATCCCAGGTGGGACGCTCGGTTGTAAGCCAAAGCGTTGTTGCGGTTGGCCAGTCGTACGCGCGAGACCTGCCCCAGCCAGCTTCCCCCACGAAAGTTACGGTAGTGGTTGGGATCTTCTTCGGTGTGAGAGGGCGCTGGGAGGGCCATCGCGCCATGGATGTGACCATCTTGCACATACTCGTCGGCGCACCAGTCGCGGCTGTTGCCTGCCATCCCACGAACACCGTAGGGGCTAACGTCGACGGGGTAGCTGTCGACAACGGAGGGGGTGAGGCGTCCGGGGATGTGGCTATCGCGCATACAGCACCAGGATGCGTCGAAGTGGTCGCCCCAGGGAAAGAAGCGGCCGTCCACGCCTCGTGCGGCTTTTTCCCACTCCAACTCTGTGGGCAATCGCCAGGGCTGTCCTGTGGCTTCGCTTAACCAGGATGTGTAGGCTTTGGCGCTCCACCAATCGATCATGACCACGGGCCACTCGGGGTCCCAAATGTCGCCGTCTGCGTCGGGGCCCAGGTCGAAATGTCCCTTGTCATCGCGCTTGTAAATGATCGCCCCTGGCACATCTTCACTGCTGGAGCGTTCCCTTGGGACATAGCGCAGGGCCTCTTCTTCTCGGCCTTGTTGGACCAAGTCGTTGAGGAAATTAAGGTATTCAGCGTTGGTTGTGGAAAACCGTTGGATGGTAAATCCTTCCACCCAGATCTTTTGTCGTTCAAAGCCCTTCTCGACAAGGGGATCGCCGCCTGCCCAAAACCAGCCTGCTGGCACATACACCTCGTTGTCTGACAGAGAGCCCTTGGGCGGAAGCCAGATCGGTCGAGCCTCGTTTTCGCCAGGTGCCTGACCGTCCCAATGCTCCTGACGGTGGATCACGATGGGATACCTTACCGTTTCGTGGCCTTCTGAGCGCAAGTGCAAAACATAGCTTCCCATGGGCAGAGAGAGCTTGCGTTTGGGCGTTTTTCCCACACACAAGACAAACCGAGGTTCCAAGCGACGGTTCACCTCGGCGTATTCGTAGAGGTCAACGGTGGCTGCAACCGGCTGGGTTAACAAGGTGAAGCTTCCGTCACCTTTGAGATAATCTGCAAAATGACGGCCCACATCGTGCTGCCGAAGAAACACTGCAAATTGTGCGGCGGTGTTGTGGTCGCGCTGGGATTCGGCTTCTTGGTGACGGGTTTTGTAGTGCTGGGCCAGGCGTTGGTGGGCTTCTTCCCACCCTGGCGCATAGGTCAGCGCGCCTTGAAGCAACTGGATGTATTGGGCCTGACGAAGAGCCGCTTCATGGAGCAGTTGCTTCGCTTCTTGTTCCAACTCCCACGCGGGCATCTTGATGGTTTCAGGTTCGTGGGGAGCGATGGTTTCGAGCAAAGCCTCGGCTTGTTCTTGTTTGTTTTTGGCCCGCTCCCGAAAGTTTTGGATCTCGGGGTACAAACGCTTGGCTTTCTCTACCCATTGGCTGGCATGTTCACGCTTTTGAGAGCCGTCCAGCCATGCTGTGATCTCCTTTGCCAACTCTCCAGCGTGTGCGTACCGTTCTTTGGGTTCAAAGGCCATGGCCTTTTGGCAAACTCGCAACAACTCTGGGGGAATCCAAAGCGAGTGCCAGCTCTCTACCTCTACCTCCGTTACGGCTCGTACTTCCAGTACAGTCTTGCCCATGGATACGGGTTCTTGGCTGTCGGGCAGGGGCGGAAAGTACGGTTTTCCTTGCTGCGCTTTGTGGAGCAGCGTAGCAGGGCTACCACCTGTGAAAGGCGGTCGGCCTGCAAGGATCTCGTACAACATGGCACCCAGCGCAAACACATCGGCTGCGGCTGTCAGGGTTTCCACTTCCCCCATCGCTTGTTCGGGGGGCATGTAGGCCAACGTTCCCACCAGATTGCCGCTCTGTGTCTCATGGATACGATGTTGCGAACGGTCCGTGGTGACCTGGAGGTCAGAGTCTGCTGCGACTCGATCAGGACGTCCAAGCACCTTGGCGACGCCCCAATCGACGACGAGAGCTTCGCCGTAGTCCCCGACCATTACGTTGTCGGCTTTGATGTCGCGATGAAGGACGTTTCGGGAGTGGGCGTAAGCGATCGCCTCGCAGACTTTGAGAAAGGTCTCGACCAAACGTCGCAGCGTCCAACCATCGGATTCGGCCCAGACTTCAGCCTTCCGAGAGGCCTGGTGGACACGATGGATCACTTTGCTGAAGGTCTGCCCTTTGACTTCTTTCATCGTGAAGTAGATGCGATCGTCGGGCAGATGACCGAGTTCGTGCACAGGAACAATGCCTGGGTGCTTAAGTTGAGCGGTGATCTGGGCTTCTTCCACGAACCGGACCAGGGCGGCGGGGTGTTCGCGCATGTCATCCCGGATGATCTTGACGGCGACCACACGGTTTAACGCGATATCCCGAACCCGACGAACCTCTCCCATGCCTCCCAGGCCGATCTGGCCGAGGTCTTCGTAGCGTCGTAAAAAGGTGTCGTTCTGGGTTGGGGGGCTCGTGGTAAAGCCAGGCATCAGCTCGGTTGGAGCGACATCCATACGTGAGTCAGAGAGGGGAGGGGTTGATTTTTGGTTGGTTCCACTCCAGTGCGTTTTCCCCATAGAGACGTGCTCGGCGGTGGCTCTCACAGGCTCCAAGGTCTCCAGAGAGACGGGCTCGGTGTGAGAGTCGTACATCGTCCGACCGATCCAGGCTGCGGTCGGTATAGCTCCTTCTTGCTCGTATTGCCATCGACGAAGAAGCTCCTCCTTCGCCTCTGGTGAGAGTTTGTTCCGCGCTGCAAAGGCTTCCAACCACGCCTTCATCGTTCAACCTTTTTCTCTCGGTGGATCGATTGTCTCATGGCGCAAGAATACTGGTGTTGTTGAGCCTTTGCAACCAAGTTGAAAGCTGTCGCGGAGAGAGCGGGTCACCGCAGTGGAAGTGCAGGCGAGCGGGCGCTTCCCGACTTTCTCAGTCGAGGGTGTCTTGCAGGGCGACCAAAATGTCGATGTAGCTGACGATGCCGATCAAGGTTCCGTCGTGGTCGTCGGCGACGGGAACCGCGCTCAGCTTTTGCTCAACCATCAACTGAATCACATCAGAGATGGGGTCGTCTGCGCCGACAGAGAAAACTCCGCTGCTCATCACGGTGTTGACTTTTTGGTTCTCCCAGTTGGCCGCGTTGGGAAACTCCAACTCCACTTCGGTGGGGGAGGAGGAGGCTCGGATGTCACGATCGCTGATCATTCCCACCAACTCATTGCCGTTGACCACTGGAACGTGGCGAATGTCCATCTCGTACAACAAGTCGGCCACCTCTCCCAAGGTTGCGTTGTACTGCACGGCAGCAGGCTCTGCGGTCATAATGTCTCGTACCAACATCGGAAACTCCCTTGTCTCAATCACGGAATGCCGTGTGGGGGGCGGAAATGGTTTGTCAAACACGTTGTGTGTCTTCCCCAAGCATACTGGACTGTCTGGGCTTGTGATTGCTTTGGATCAAGAACACCGTTGATTTTTCCAGCCAGCCTTGTGGGCGACGAGCCACGCTTTGCTGTGTCTTGCGATAACGGACGAAACCGACTACGTTTCTTTTCCACGTTGGAGGAGAGAGGAAAAGCTGTGCCTGAACCCTGTTCCAAGTCATCAGAATTGCCCACAACACCGGGACCTTCCCTGCGCGAGTGGTTGGAAGAGGCTCCGTTCTCTCTGGTCATGTCATCAGGGTTCTTTGGGTTCTTTGCCCACTGTGGAATGTTGAGTGCGTTGGAGGAAGAAGGCCTTGTTCCCCAAGGACTGGCTGGCTCCAGCGCCGGTGCGCTGGTTGCAGGTTGCTGGGCTGCTGGACTTTCGGCAGAGTCCATCCGCGAGCGACTCCTGACCCTCAAACGACAAGACTTCTGGGATCCTGGCCTGGGCTGGGGATTTCTCAAAGGCCGGAAGTTTCAGGCGGAGCTGCGTGACCTCTTGCCTGTCCACACATTTGAAGAGTGCCGAGCCCCGCTGCGAATGTCGCTGTACGATGTCCGCCGACGGACTACAGTTGTGCGTTCCGAAGGTCCGCTTGTTCCGGCGATTCATGCTTCTTGCGCGGTGCCGTTCTTGTTTCAACCGGTGCGGTTGGAAGGACGCCTGTTCCTGGACGGAGGGGTCTCGGACCGGCCGGGTCTTGCTGGGGTCCCTTCCACAGAGCGAGTCTTGTTTCATCACCTGGCGTCGCGGTCTCCTTGGCGACGAAAAAACAGTCCATCCTTGCAGTTGCCCCAACGCGAGGGGCTGACATCGTTGGTCATTCATGACTTGCCACGTGTGAATCCCTTTCGGTTGGAGCGTGGTCGTCAGGCTTTCTTTGCTGCACGTCATGCTACCCAACGGGCGCTCTCCCTCCCTTTGGAGGGTGGAGCCGTCCACTTGACCAGCGACCCTTCTCAGCTTGTAGAGCCGAGTAGAGCGTCATGACGAGTCTTAGGGTTTTGCATTGAATCGAAGGAAACAGAACACCCCACCGGCTTGCCCCTAAGGAGAGACATCCCTATCGTAGGGTTGCCATCCACGGGAAGGAGTAGAATACGTATGAAGTCCATCAAACGATTTTTCTGGATCACTTTGTTGCTTGTGACATTGGGCGCAGGTACTTATTACCCCATGTCTCGACACGTGGTGACCTACCAATCCAGCACGACAATCCTCAACAAAGAGAGCTGGAGCTTTAAGGACACCTTCATCAACCTCGACAAAGAACCTGACAAGTGGTGCACCGTATTGAGCAGCGCTACATTGAGTCAGTACTTTCGCGAACATCACATGATGGCGTCGATGAAGAACCGTGTACGTTGTTCGGCCAAGTCCACGTTGTATGGGGTTTGGAACTCCGTCAAAAACAACGTGAAAAAAGGCGTGAACAGCGGGGCCAACTGGATTAAGCGAGAATCCCCCAAGCAGCTACGCAATCTTCGTGACAAGGCTCGTCAGGGTGTTCGTTACATCAAACAGAAGACCAAAGAAGGCATCCGTCAGATGCAAAAGTAAGAGGCTGGACTGTGGGGGTTACGGTCGAACACTTATGGGAAGCGGCGCGCTCCAGTGCTTTCGTGTGGAGGTGTAGTAGAGGTAAGCCGACGACGCTGGGCCTGTGTAGTTCCCTGTGACTCGGGCGATCACGTCCAGGTTGATGGTGCGTGTCTCTCCGGGCTTCATCCCGCGCAGGTACGCTGTTAACTCACGGGGGTGGGTTTCATAGAAGCCGACCAGCTTCTTCTTTTTTAGTTCCTTGAGCTGCCAGGTCTGCCATTGCAGCGCACCTGGGATGGAGATCCGTGCCATCGTCATGGGCAGGTGACGCTTCGTCACGTTGGTGATTGTTGCGGTCAGTCGGAGAACATCGCCCATCTTCACGACCTTCTTGGAGAGGGTCGTTTTGATATGGACAGAAGCTCTGCGATGCGACAGCGGATCCCGCGTTCTGTAGCGCAAGCCCAGTCCAAAGGGCAGGGCGTGTTGGCCTGTCCATGAGAGCTTCACGGTGTTCTTCCCTGTTTGGAGGGCCTTGAGAAAGCTCCTGTTGTACAAGGCCCGACGGCGCTTGGGGTCCAACTCGCGTTTGAGAATGGTGGTGCCATTCACCCACATCTGTAGGGTGCCCGGCGAAGACTTCTGAGGATACCGGGACTCCATCGCGTTGAGGGCTTGGAGAACCAGGACCGTGGCCTGTGTTGTGCCAAAGCCACCGTAGGGATTGCGTCGCTTGATCATCCAGGACACCGCGCGTTGGAGCCGTTTGCGCGATACATCCGCTTTGAGCATTGCCAGGGTGGCGAGCGCAGTCGTCTCCAGGTGAAGGTTGCGACCGTACGAGCGCGTGATGGATGTTCCTTTGCATCGGAAGCTGCCGTCTTTTCGCTGCTGACGAAGGAGTTGCTTCTGTAGCTTTCGAGTCAACGGGTGTTGGGCCCCTTTTACTTTGCGGTGAGCCAGGAAGGCCAAAGCAAGGAGGTACGGATCGTTGGCGTCGATGGCTTGCTGGGCTGCGTAGCGAACTTCCTTTCCGAGGTTGGCGACGCCTGCCTGAGCCAATGCATACGTGATGTAGATGTTGTTGATGCGGACTCCTGCACGAAAACCAAAGCGAGAGCGGGCGCTTTGGTTGTATCCACCTTCCCCGTCGCGACGGGACTTAAGCCATGCAATGGTGCGCTGAAGCATGGAGCGACTCACGCCAGCGTAGACTTTCTTCATCTCCAGAAACTGCAGCACTCCGTATGCTGTGAGAGCTTCGTGTCCAGGTGAAGCACCAAACCACTCAAAACCACCACCTCGTGACTCATACCGCATCAACCGCTTGTAGCCACGGTGCAACATTCCATACGCTCTTCGATACAGACGAGGGTTTTGGATGCCTCGACGCTTGAGGTACTGCAGCACCAGGATGTTGGGATAGTTGCTGGCAGAGGTTTGCTCAAAGCAGCCGTGTGGTTCGCGAAGCATCGACTGCAAGGAGCGCTCCCATCGGCGCTGCGGGTTGGTGTCCACAAACAGGCGACCTCGCAAGTGGCTTCGATCCTTGGGAAGGTTCAACACAAACGTTGTCGTCTTTCCAGGAGCGAGCCGACCGGAGCGTCCGGTGGAGCGGGGGTATCCGCGACTTTTTAACTGGAAGGATCGGCGCAACACATCGGAGTGACCGCCACCTCGGGCGAGAATGCGCACCCAACCTTGTCCCTGTTGTGCCACCGCGCGGATCGGGTAAAAGTAGGTTTTGGCCTGCATTGGTGCCAACTTGACCACACCTGGCAGAGGATTCTCTTCCAACTTCAGGTGACGCGACAAGACAGCCTCAACCTTCAACTCCAAAGGCGTTTTGGTGTTGTTTCGCAGCGTAACGGGCAAGGCCATCGCGTCGCTGTACGAAACGGTCAGCGGTGTCTTGACTGCGAGAAAGAACGGTCGTGTCGCACGCAAGGTATGCTCGTGATAGCCGATATGACCTTCACCCACACCTGTAAGGGTGACTCGGTAAGTGGTGACGTTGTCCGTGAGTCCAAAGGATATGCGAGCTTCGCCCCAGGCATCGGTTTTCAGGTGGGGGTGCCAAAACACAGTTTCTCGGAAGTCGCTACGAACCACGGTTCCCTTTTGGGCAGGCTCTTTGGAGAAGTACACTGGGAACTGTCGTGGGTACGACCAGCGAATATACGGTGGGTAACTGCGAGCGCCGTACCCATACCGATAACCCGGTCGGAAGATGAGCGGGTATCGAACCATCACAACCCCTCCACCACGAGGTCTGGGGAAGCGAAGGTATCGGAACCGACGTTCGAGACCTCGAAGAAGGCGATAGTCTCCGATGCTGGAGCTTGTCGCTCGAACCCCCTGAACACGCCCACGGCTGTTGATAATGAAGCGAACGTATACCTTTCCTCGAAGATTGGGGTTCTGAAGCAGGCTTCGTTCGTACACGTACTTGAAGCGGCTGCGGTGCTGTCGCAGAACACGTCGGATGATGTTCCTGCTCAAAGAGCCATACACCATGGTTGGACCGCTCCGAATGAGCGCACGGCGGCGACCCCTCCGTCGGTATCGACCGAAGCCTCCCCGACCGTAGAATCCGCCACCACCGATTCCGTACCCTTTGCCGCTGCCGCCTCCGCCGCGACCGTAGGTGCCCAAGGCGCCCGAGATTGAGCCAGACTTGCTTTTGTTGCCCAAGACCCAGGCGTTGTCTTTCGAGCGAGTCCTTCTCTTTTTCTTCTCTTTCTTGAGCGGCGCTGGATCCTGGCTTACGCTCTTGTCTTTGAGGCCTGTCGTTCGAGGAGACCGAATGGGTTGCGCTGCTGGAGGTGGAGCAGGGGTAGCGGCTTGTTGTGCCTGAAGCCGCTTTTTGCGTGGACGTCGTCTTCGAGTTTTGCGTCGAGTTCGGCGATCGGCGACGCCATCTCTGTTGGCGGCTCGGCCACCCAAGACGTCCAGCACAGGCTGATTTCCCCCAAGCATCCGGCCCAGAGGTCCAGGGCTACGTTTGCGAGGCTTTTTCTGGGCTCTTCTCGGAGATTCCTCAGACTTCTCTACCGCTTTGGCGCCGGTGTCTCCTGCGCTCGCTCCTGTCGCATCATCGGTGTCATCTTGGCTGGGCCGCGGGGAGTGTTGGGTTGCCACCGTGGTGACAGGGTCGGGTACGATCTGGGGTGTCACCGTAAGCTTGTACAGCCAGCGCATGCTGTCGAAGGTTCGGGGCTTGTTGGAGGCCCAGAACTTGCGTGTCGCTTTGGGTTTCTTGCCTCGCCAGATCTTTTTCCAGTTAAAGTCGCGCCACCCATGAGTTCCCATGACTAGATCCAGGGCCCGTGGTGCTTTCGGTTCATCTGAGCGGAAGTAAAAGTTGGGTTTGTGAATGGAGCCCTTCAAGATGCTGGTCAGGTAACGCTGAGCAAGGACGTGGGGGGAGTGGTCATCGGCGTAACTCAGAACGGTGTCGTCAACTACCGCAACACCCAAACGAGCGTTCTTAACAGGCTGGTTGTCCGGTGTGGTAACTTTCACTTTCAGATGGACTGTGTCACGCGGCTGATGGGTCTTTTTGACGCTCGTGACCTTGAATTTGAGCCCTTTGCCGCGGTGGCGAAACACCAGTCGTTCGGCCAGTGGCTTGCGATGTTTGGCATCAAACAAGGTCAGTCGAAGGATTCCTCGCCATTGATGGAGTAAGGGCAGGTTGATGCGCTGTTGGCCTTTGCGCAAGCGGAAGCGAGCGTGCCCGACAATGGTTTCATGCTGCAGCGCCGCGACGACGATCTCTCTCGACCGTCGGCTGTGCACCAGGAGCGCGATGTCTTTTTGGTTGGTTTTGAAGTCGTCCTCAACCTGGAACACGACAGGCCGCCTTGCCGCTTTGGGGAGCTTGAATTGTTCGGTCACTCCCGCGGGTTTGGTTAGTTTGACATAGTATTGAGTCGAGCCTTGGGGTGTGTACAAAAAGCGGCCCATGCCGTCGTGAAACGAGCGGAGTCGGGTGAGGACCTTGCCTTCTTCATCCACGACCATCCCAGCGATGTCTTGGGGCTTGTTGTCGCGAGTCCGGCGACAGGAGAAGTACACACGATTGGGAAAACCTTGAACAGCCTGTCCACCCTCTGGAAAGAAACCCAGGCGGAAGCGCCGGGCTTGAAGAGGAATGGGCCGCGAGATGGTTTCGGTGATGCCTCCCCACGGGATTTGGGCAACAAGCATACCGTCGTCGGTTTTCAACTTGCCGGGCAAGGCAAACGTGACAATCACTTCGCCAGTCGCTGTGGTTGTCTGGCTCCATGTCTTGAAGGTTGTTCCATCCAGGCGAGCGTCCAGTTTGACGGTTTGGTTGGCCAGGGGTTGGCCAGTGGCTGATTTGAGTTTGAGAGACGCCTCAACGGTGTCTCCTGCACCATACCCTTTGCGCAAAAACTGGAGCTTCTTCTTGATCCGAGGAGGTTGGTATTTTTGCAGGGTAAACGTCTTTTTCACCGTGGTGCGGCTTCGACGATGCCTGATCATGATGGTGTATTCGCCGCCTGCGTAGTAACGCGACAAGGGGAAAGAGAAGTGACTGTGCCCTTCGTAGACTGGAGCATGGGCTGAGCGAAGGACACGGTTTCGAGGGCCACGAAGCTGGTAGAACGAGCGCCCCAAACCTTCCAACAAGGTGTTGTTCTTCCGGCGCAGAGCCACCGCCCGTACCCACACCGTTTCACCCGGTTGGTAGATGGGTTTGTCGGTTTGTACCAACAAGTGCCAGTGTCGGCCCTTGCTGTAAAACCGAGACACCTTGGACGACCACTTGTGATCCAAAGCCCGTAACGACGCCCCCTTTGCTTTTGGCCAGTTGCTTGCTTTTAAGCGCACCGGTGGGAAGGTCGGCTTGCTGGGCTTTTTGGACTTCTTGCGTGGCTCGACAGGCTTCTTGGTTGTCTTGGAAGAGGCGGCAACCACTACCGGACGAAACCGGGGCATGGGTGGGCTCTTCCAGCCCCAGTCGCCCGCTCCAATCACCATGGAAGAAGAGGCACTGGGTGACAGTGAGGTCGGAGAGTCCTGACAACCTGCTGCGCATGTGACGAGCAATCCAAACGCAAAAAGTGTACGAGAGTTCACGTTGATTTCCTTCGGGTTTTGACGCAGTGCGCCTGTCAAACAGAAAACAAATGGGTGGGTGTCGTTGCTATCAACGGGATGGGATAGACAACGATCTAATCGAATTGTTTCTTCAATGGAGGTTGTGCAGGTCAGGAGCGGCTTGTCTGATGTTGTTCGGGGAGCAAGCTCTCTTCGTGTGCCCAAACCAATACGTTGTGCAGTGAGTGGGTTTGTGTTTGCTCTTGGAAGAAGTGAACAACCTCTGCGTCGGAGTGCCGCAAGCTGAAGTGTGCAAGGACGAACAACGTGTCCGGGTTGGCCTTTACGGTAGGCAGAAGTTCGCTCCACACCGTGTGCCCGTTGGAGGCCGCGCGTTCCTTCTCTGTGTCGTGGAGAAACGTACATTCGGTGAGGATCACAGGGTAGTTCAGCACCCAGGGTTGTTGCTCGAACACACGGGCGTGGGTGTCGCCAAGGAAGACAAACCGGGGCACCCATACATCATGTTGGGTTTCAACGCCTTGTTTGCGAAGGGACGCCATCTTTTGGCCAAACTCCTTGCCTTTGCCTTGAGCAACGAGCTCTTCTTTGAGGGCCTGGTATTCAGGTTGAAGTTGCTGGACTTTCTCGGAGAAACCGTAGCCCACACATGGGATCTTGTGGACACACTCGACCACGCGAACCTGGATGTTGTCGTTCTTTCCAAAGACAAACGTATGATCGCCTTCCACTCCCTGAAGCTGGTAGGGGTTCATCTTGGAAGGATCAAACGGGGTGAGGTGGTTGAGTTCGCGTTTGGCCTGGATGTAGGTGTCAATGAAGGGGACC
This sequence comes from Deltaproteobacteria bacterium, assembly GCA_006226375.1. Lineage (GTDB taxonomy): Bacteria > Myxococcota_C > UBA6777 > UBA6777 > UBA6777 > M3003. The sequence goes on from SBHC01000014.1 coordinate 143,281, forward strand.
GCAACGGCGGGGGCGTAGATTGTGACACCTGTTGGGTTGCCTGCGAGGAACTCCAGGTCGGCGGTGTGATCGTTGTGGGTGTGGGTCAAGAACACAGTGCTCGGTCGACGACCTTCACAAAGTCCGGCATCCAGGGCGCATTGAAGTTGAGGGATGTGAAAGAATGTCTTGTCGTTGGAGCGGGAGTAGCCTGTGAGAGTCCAGTGGGTGTTGGGAATGGTCCAGGTCTTCCACTGACGAAAAGGTTGCTTGTCATGGAGAAGGGCTGGCGGGGTAGGGGATTGAGATGTCACGAGTCGTCCTCAATCTCAGGGTGCAGATACTTGCGCAACACCTCTTCCATAGAGTGGCGCTGGACGGGCTTACTTAAGTAGCCATCCATCCCTGCGTCGAGACACCGTTCACGGTCTTCAGGCATGGCAAAGGCTGTGACTGCCACGATCGGGGAGTCTTGCGATGCGCTTGCATCATCCGAGCGAATCGTTCGGGTCGCTTCCAGTCCATCGATTCCAGGCATTTGGATGTCCATCAAGATCAAATGGTACTGGATTTTCTTCGCGCAGTTGATGGCGAGCTCGCCGTTGCCCACAATATCGACCCGGTAGTTGTAGCTGTTGAGCATATTGTGCATCAGCTTTTGGTTGACGAGGTTGTCCTCGGCGACCAGGATTCGGGCGGGAGGGGCGTTCTTGTCGGCGTTGTGGGGGGAGGGCCAAAAACGTCGTGGCAGCTCTGTCTTGGGCCACCACCACTTGCCTTTGCGGAAGTTCTGTTCGACCTCTTCTTTGGTCGGACGTTGGAACGTGATGCGCGCAGTGAAGGTCGAGCCCACTCCAAGCCGAGATTCAACGCCCATCTTGCCTCCCATCAGCTCAACAAGTTGTTGGCAGATGGTCAGTCCAAGTCCTGTTCCTTCGTGGTACTGCTCTTCGCGGATATCGAACTGGTAGAAGGGCTCAAAGATCTTGCTGGTCTCGGATTCTGGAATACCCACCCCTGTGTCTTTCACCGCAAAGAGCAGCTCCAGCTCTTTCATCGTTGCATAACGACAATACACACCAACGCTGATCTTTCCTTGCTCGGTGAACTTGATGGCGTTGTTGATCAAATTGGAAAAAGTCTGCCAAATACGGATGGGATCACCCTTGATCAGGTGCGGTGCGGAGTAGTCGAGTGTGAGGGGGATGCCTTTCTTTTCGGCTTTGGGCTGCAGGGTTTGCACAAGGGTCTTGAGCATGTGCTCCACGTCAAAGACGATCTCGCTCAACGAAATCTGGCCGGCTTCGATGCTGGAGATGTCGAGCAGATCACTCACTACCGCGAGCAAAGCCTGCGTGGAGTTAAAAGCAAGGCCCAAGTATTCCAGTTGCTCTGGGGTAGGGTTGGACTCAAACAACAACTCCAACATCCCCATTGTACCGTGCAGAGGAGTCCGGAGCTCGTGGCTCATCTTGGCAAAAAAGTCGGTCTTTGCTTGGCTGGCGGCTCTGGCCTCGTTCACAGCCTTTTGAAGTTTATGGGCCAGGCGTCGCGGCTCAGTCACATCGCGTACAACGGTGATCGCAGCCGTTCTGTTTTCGTAGGTTGCAGGGACAGAGTACAGCTTGACAGTAATCAACTCACCGTCCAGGCGGATAAGTTTTTCCTCCATCATGGGAACAGCTTGTTTGCTTTCCGTCACACGCAGGATGCGGTCGTTGGCCATCTTTCGGTATTCGGGTGAGACAAACGAGAGGATCGAGCGGCCTTGCAAGTCCTGCAACGTGGAAGCTCCCATCAGGTCGAGGGCCGCGTGGTTGGCTTTTACGATCTCTCGGTCCACGTACACAACAATGGCGTCTGGAGATACTTCGAGGAAGCGCCAGAGAGAGTCGTTCTCTTTGAGAACGATGGGTTCGCCTGCGTTTAATAGTTCCATCATGGGGGAAGCGGGTGTCATCGTGTGTCCCTAGAATCGCTAGTCGTTCGTACCCTTGCTTTCGATGCAACGTAACGCTTATGGAGAGGCACAGGGACAGAGGCTCTTCCCTGAGAGAAGAAACCATCGCGTGCTTCTGGAGCCTACTCGGAGAGGGAAAGAGTCCTGATGACAAGCCCTCGGTGGGAGCTCCATTCCTATAGGAACTCGGAAATTCCAGGGGCAGTGAGTGAAGCTCATCGTGCAATCCTTTGATAGAGCAGTCATCACCCTGTGGGTCATGGAAGGGTTGAATTGCGTCGATACAATGGGGTCTCTGGTGTACAATAAGATGGTGTTGTATCGGACTGTTGGAAGGAAGCATGGGATGGACTCCCACGATAGAACAGGGCTGAATTCAACCCCCCAATGGTTGACTCTGGGCCTTGTTCTGCCCTTATAACACGACTAGTATAGTGGAAGTTCTCTCAACTTTCGAGACCTTTTTCTCAAGGCACAATCAGAAAGCAAAGAAAGCACAATGTCACAACCTGTCCACCCGAATCATGGGGCACGTTTTCAAATCGAACGACAACAAACGGAAGGGCCTGAGGCAACCTACCAGGTCCAAATCTTTGTCGAAGATGGATTTTATCAGGAGAGCGCACGTCTTTCGTCAGAGTCGAAGGAGGTGAAGTGGGAGGCAGAAGAGAGCGCCAGCCAGCCCTCAGAACCCATGCCCGACTGGATGAGAAAGCACGCCGAAGCTTTGATGCGGCAACTCCGCCAGGGATTCCAGCGCAACGGCTCCTGGGGACGCAAACTCCGACGTTGGCGCGACGCTCCTTCGTAAACACAAAACAGGCTTGCTCGCGACGCAACCTTTTTCGGCTCGCGCCGAGAAGGTAAGGGGTGTGAACAGGCCGAGGCATAGACTCTGTAGGAGGAACACGCTATAGTGCTTTTCCTACAAACACTGGCCAAGAACCCTCACATCCTTGTGAGGATAGGGTTTGCACGTAGGACTGTAAACCCAGGACTGCAACGGGATAACCGTTGGTGTGGAAGGCGAGACCATGCAAAGGCAGGAAGAACTGGAAGTCCAGTTCGGAAAATATCGTGTGTTTGCAAAACTAGCCGTTGGCGGGATGGCCGAATTGTTTCTGGCCCGTCAGCCGGGAATCGGTGGTTTCCAAAAAACCGTAGTGCTGAAGTGCATCTTGCCTCACCTCGCTCAAGACGCAGACTTCCTCCAAATGTTCCTGGACGAAGCTCGCATCGCCTCCCCTCTCAATCATCCCAACATCGTACAAATCTTTGAGATCGGGCAGGAAGTTGGCGTCTACTTCATCGTCATGGAGTACATTCGAGGCCACAACCTCCGTGAGTTCCGGCAACGCCTCTACAAACACCACGCCGACGTCAAACCGTACAATTTGTGCGCTGGGATTCTGGCTCAAGTCGCAGCGGGGCTTCATTACGCCCACACTGCCCTCGACGACAACGGTATTCCTCTGCGGATCGTGCACCGTGACATCAGTCCCACCAACCTCCTCCTGTCCTACAACGGCATCGTTAAGGTGGTTGACTTTGGTGTCGCCAAGGCGACCTCCCAACAGCATCAAACTGTTGCTGGGACAATCAAGGGCAAGTACCGTTACATGTCGCCGGAGCAGATCCGGGGTCATGACCTCGATCAGCGCAGCGATGTCTTCTCCCTTGGGATTGTTCTGTACGAACTCTCCACCAACGTGGGCTTGTTCGGACGTCGTCACGAAGCGGAAGTGATCGACGCTGTTCGCAACGCACGAGTCACACCGCCTCGGCAGTTCCGTCCTGATTATCCTGAAACCTTGGAACAGATTGTTCTTAAGGCGTTGGCTCTCGATCCCAACGACCGGTACCAGACCGCCGACGCTATGCGCGCTGATCTGGAAGCGTTCATGCGGGAAGACAGCCTCTACTACGGTCCGGCTCAACTCAGCGAGCTGGCTCAGTTCCTGTTTGCCTCCGAACAGAAGCAAAGCCACACGGCAGCGAGCCACTTGCCTCTCTCACCGGCAGACTTTGTTCGCTTTTTGGGGGAGGTTCCTGGGGTTCCCGGCTCCAGAAGTGGAGTCACTCCATCGCCAGGTCAGGCGTTTCCTTCACAGGACGGCACCAGCAATGTGATCGCTGCACAAGCTCCAGGTGCGGTGGAACAAGAAGACTCTGTGCAAGCCCTCGATTTGCCAACACCATCGCAGTCGAAGCCTGCTGCTGTGGAGTCCTGGGCGTCATCTCCGCCAGCCCAGGAAAAGACGCCCACTTCCGGGCAACATGTGCGCAACGCTTCAGGGATGACAGCCTCGCCACAACCAACAATGTCGCCTCCACCCTTGCCCAACGCGACACCGCAACCGGCTGGCTCTGGGCTGTCCTCTGCGGTCTCTTCTCCTGGTATCTCCTCCCCAGGCTTTGCTGCTCCCTCGCGAACCAGAGACGAAGTCCTGGAAGACAGCGGTTTGCGACGTCTTCCCACCTCAGCGTTTGATACATTTGAGGTCAACGATGCGGGTTGGAAGGCGAGCGTGGAAGAAGCGGCGCTGAGCCTGGAAGAAGACAATCCCACAGAGGTGTACCCCTCGTCAGAGTTTGATGAGCCTGGCGACACCAATCCTTCGATGCCAGCCTTGAGCGAAGAGTTTCTGTCCCGAGATGTCAGCGACGCTGAGCCTGTGGTGTTCCGACAGCAGCGGCGCTTGTGGCCCTTGTTCCTGATCGTTGGGATTCTCCTTGGCGGTGGACTTGGGGCGTACGCTCTCGGTCTGTTCTCAAGAACCTCGGAGCGTGAGTTTCAACAGGCCAAGATTGCCATTGAGCAAGACATTGTTGCTCGTCGTTACAAGCAAGCACGTGAGAGGCTTACAGCGTTTCGAAAGCTGGCGTTGCCTCCTGTGCACGCGGAGTGGGCGGAGACGACCTCCAAAGAACTCTCGATGCGAGTGTCTCTTGCGCAGGTCCGGTCTCTGCTGGAGAACAAACAGTACAAAGAGAGCCTCAAGATTCTGCGAGGGCTTTTGCGACAGGCACCTGACAACAAGAACGTAAAGGTGTTGTTGGACGTTGTGGATGAGAAGATGAAGGCGGAGAAAGCCGCGCTTGCTCTTCAACGTCCGAAGCCTCCAGAAACCCGCGTGGATGATGATACAGAGGACCCACCTGTGACTCCTCGAAAACGTCAGGTCCGTCGACGCGCTCGTCGTCGGGTGAGGCGTCGGCGTATCCGACGAGTCCGTCGACGCAGGCGTCGCCTTGTGGCCCGACGTACTCGTCAAAGAGTTCCCGCTCCTGTTCCTCAGGAAGGTTACCTCTACGTCTTGTCCCAACCGACTGCGCGAGCCTCTGTGCAAGGCAAGTCGGAGCAGACTCCCTGGCGTGTTCTTCTGCCTGTGGGGCGATACAAACTTCGCCTTGTTCGTGAAGGTTACAAGCCAGTTACGCGCTGGGTCTCGATCCAGGCCTCCCAAACCTCCAGGGTTCAAGTGTCGATGGAGGCGGTTCGTCGTATTGTTCCTCGTCCACAACCTCGAACAAGGCCAGAGCCTCTCCTTGGTGTGCGAGTTGAGCCTCCACCCCGTCGTAAGACGGTGAAGTTCGCCGTCAATCTATCCCGAAAGAAGTCGGTTCGTATTTTTATCAGCGACCCTCGTGGCATTGGTGGTTTGCAGTACACGCCTGACCTCAAACGTTTCAGTCGTCGGATCGAGCAAGAGGTCGGAGGTCTTGTTGGGCAAGGTCAGGTTCGAGGTGTCACCAAAGCCTGGCAGCGCTACGTTCGCAGCCGTGCAACCAAGTCCAACCAGGCTTACTTCGACTTCTATCCACGCGCTGTTGCGTACGTTATCTTTTACCAACTGCGCCGTGGCCGCAGCCCCAGTCGTGTCGCCCAAATTCTTGTTAAATACGAGCGCTTCAACCGGTTCAAGCGCTTTCGCAACCGATAGTTTTGGAGCTTCTATCGTACCCTCTTGATGATCACTAAGGAGTGAGCAAGAGGAAGAAGACCCACACAGACTTTGGAGTTGGGGCAACGTACGGCAAGACCGCTGTTGCTGACCCGTTGGGTTTGAAGCAAGCGACCATCCCTGCGTTGGTACACCTGCAGCCAGCCTTTTTCGGTCAGGGTAAGAGTGTGTGATCCTGCATGAGCGACACCGCGCGGTCGAGCCTTTGTCGGTGCTTTCCAGAGCTGCTTGCGGAGGTTTTGGTACAGATGAAGCGAGCCTTTCTGTCGTTTGCCGTCGCCGTAGGCTACCGCAAGAAGCCCATTGTCCATGGCAACATCACCAACTACACCAGGGAGATTCCAAGTATGCAAGGTCTTCCAAGTTGTTGGATGAAGCCAATGTACCGGACCTGACAATGGAATCAGCATGCCTCCTCGTTGGGACCAGCGGCTGCGAAGTGGCCACTTGAAGGTTTGTTTCTTTGTTACTTTTCCCGTCTGCAAGTTCAGGCGAAGGAGAGCGTTGCCCATCTGATCGGCCACCACGACAGACTTGGGTGGTTGCTTCGTGTGAGGACGCGTTGACGGCTTTGTTGTGGCGGAGCGAGGTTCCAGGCTCACACCGTATGGATAAAAAGAGACCTTGTGGCGGCGAATCACTCGAAGGGAAGGCAACGAAACAAGCAGCAATTGACGCATCGAGGTTAAGGCAACCACTCCATAGCTTCCACGTTGGGCAATGTAGACTTGTCCCATGCCCCAGGACTGGCTGCGCAGTAACGTACCCGTTTGCAGGTCAACTACACTGACTCGTCCTTTCACGAGATGACCCACCATCGTATAGCGTTGGCCGCTTTCGAGTTGGTAAGTCCCTTGAGGAAGAAGAACTTTCTTGTGAACCTTCCAGGTTGGGGAGGGCGCTGGTTTGGGGGAGGCTTGCAATAGGGTAGGCGCGCCAAACCAACCCAAACCAAGAAGGCAAACGAGTAAAAAACGTCCAGAAGGTTGAGTGATACAGGGGCGCAATTTCATGGTTGGTGCCTTCGTTCGCAAAGGGTTAGGAGCTACTTTCTATGTCGAGGCCTGAGACGTTGGGAAGAACATCCACAGGGTCCCATGTTGTATCTTTTGTCGTGTGACACACTCTCGCAGAACATGTGTTTCTTGCTTGCGAGAGGAACGAACCACATGCTAGGATACCTTCGGTTTTTGCTCGGACACCGACCCGTTAGGGGGACTCTTCGTGAATCGTTCTCAAACCGGGAGAACAAACGACACATAAGGTGCTTCAGGCAAAGAGAGGCTTTGATGGTGTTGCAACGGGTCCAAACATCCCTGTCCATTCTCTGGCGGTTGCTCCGATGGAGTATCGCGTTGGGTGGGTTGTGGGCTTGCACCCTGGCTTGCTCCATGTCGGATCCTTCTCATCATGCCCGTCTTTCCTCCACTTCGCAAGCTGTCATTAATGGTCAGGTGGATACCCGTCATCCGGCTGTGGGCGCGTTGGTTGTGAACGGGTCCACGTCGTTCTGTACGGCCACTTTGATCGCGCCGAAGCTCGTCCTCACCGCATCTCACTGTGTCGATGCTTTCGGTCAGGCTGGCGGCATCTCCCAGATTCAATTCCGTATGGACATCCCACAAGGTGGGGGGACCCAGCCGAGCTTCCATTCTCTGCGTCAGGCTCACCAGCACCCCCAATACCGACGCACAAGCAACACCTTGTACAACTACGATGTGGCCGTGTTGGTCCTTCAGAACAGCGTGACCAATGTGACGCCCATTGTCGCCAACGAACAGGCCATGACGTCGTCATGGTCGGGTCAGTCCGTTCTGGTGATGGGCTATGGTTTAACGCAAGTGACTCCGACCCCTCGCGCGCCCCAACAGAAACACAGCGCCCTTATCCCCATCTATCAGGTTGGAACAGGGTCTTTCATTCACTACGACCCCACCACCAAAAAGAGCGCCTGCCACGGAGACTCAGGCGGACCTGCGTTGATGCAGGTGCAAGGCGAATGGCGTGTGTTGGGGGTGACATCTGTTGCCTACCAAGCTTCTCGCAACCCCAGCGGAAACCCCGCAACCCTCTGCGACGGTGGCACTCGGGTGACTCGTGTGGACGTCCACTTTGCGAGCTTCCTCAAGCCCTTGTTTCAACAGCACGGCGGGAACCTCTGTACCGACGGTCAAACCCAGGCTTGTTACAACGGTCCACCTGAAACGCGCGGCAAAGGCACCTGCCGTGATGGTGTATCGACCTGCCAAAGCGGCCAGTGGGGCGCGTGCGCAGGTGCGGTTCTCCCTGCAGCAGCAGAGGTGTGTGGAGACCAACTCGACAACAACTGCAACGGTCAAGCAGACGAAGGATGTCCTTCTTGTCAGGAAGGTCAAACCCAAGCTTGTTACACAGGACCACCCAACACTCGTGGAATCGGAACATGCAAAGACGGTGTGCAGGTTTGCCGAGGGGGACAATGGGGCAACTGTGAGAACCAGCAGCTTCCCACGGACCAAGAGATCTGCTTTGATCAGGTCGATAACAACTGCAACGGGCAAGCGGACGAAGGATGTCCGGCCTGTCGCGACGGTGACCAGAACGTCTGTTACACAGGACCTCCTTGGACTCGTGGAAAGGGTTTATGCAAGAACGGCCTGCAGTTCTGTCAAAACGGTGAATGGGGACCGTGTGAAGGTGATGTCGTTCCTTTGGCGAAAGACGTTTGCGCCGACGGCCTCGACAACAACTGTGATGGTCAGGTCGATGAGGGCTGCCCCAAGGAGTGTCAGATGGGACAAACGCAGGCCTGCTACGGTGGTCCTCCCGGAACATTGAACGTGGGCGCTTGCCGGGCCGGGGTGAAGTTTTGCAACAACGGTCTTTGGAGCGACTGTGGAGGAAGTGTCGTTCCTCAACCTGAGACCTGTGACAACGTTGACAACAACTGCGATGGCCAGATCGATGAGATCTGTCAGAGCCCCCAGTCGCAAATCCCAGGAACAGCCCGACGCTTCCGTCCCAGCGGCTTTGGTTGTGGCGGAGGTTCCCCTTTCTTAGGGTGGGGCAGTTTTCTTGCGTTGCTCCTGGCGGGATATCGACGGCGTCGCCGCTTTTCTCTCCCTTCGTTGCACAAAGTGTGATAAAACAACCGCTTCACAAGTGATGTTTGTGGGATGTAGAGGGCTTCGCCTCATGTCCCTGGGATGAATCGTTGGGTTCTAGCGTTGAGAGGCTGCAGAGCGAAGGATGGCGGTTGTGTCGCGACACCAGCACGGTAGGTTCAAGGGAAGAAAATGGCACATCATAGGATATGTTGTGCTTTGTCTGGTAAGCCTGTTCATGGCAACAGAGGCATGGGCGCAAGATACACCCCCTGCGGCCAAATCCAGTACAGCATTTGATGTCCAGCAATTCCGTCCAACGGCTGACCCCAACGGGATGTTCCAAACCGTCAGCGCACAAACGTTGGGGCAGTGGAACTTTTTCCTTGGTGCTTTCTTTCATTACAGCTGGGACCCGTTGTTTCTTGTGGAAGAAGGAAGCGACGGACAAATCGACGTGATCCGGCATCAACTGGCCGTGGACGTCAACATCGGCTTGGGGTTGTTCTCCTGGCTGGACTTGTCCGCGACGGTCCCTATGACCCTCTTTCAGGACGGTGAACTTCCAACCATCAGTCGCCTTGATCCTGTGGCAGGCCGCTCTCTGACAGGCTTCTATATGAGGGACATCCAGATCCGTCTTCGCTTTCGAATCCTGGACGAAGCCAAGTATGGGGTCAGCTTGGGAATCATGCCCTCGGTAGGGGTTCCATCCGGAAGCAGTGACCACTTCAACGGGGAAGGTACCGTCAGCTTTGGGCTTCGCGCGCTCCTCAGCAAGAAAATCTCGATCGTTCGTTTCGCGCTCAACTTTGGTTACCGTTACCTCGATGAAACGGAGTTTCTCGGCCTGTTCGTCGGGCATGAACTCAATTACGGCGTGGGCCTCGGCATTGATGCCATTCCGAACAAGCTGAGATTGATCGCCGACCTCAGCGGGATCATTGGACTCACTGCGCCAGGGATCGCTTCGTCTCCGATGGGCTTGTACGCAGGAGTTCGTCTGTTTCCTTTGGGCACAGAGGTGCTAGCGCTCAACGTCGGCATTGGGATCGGTCTTCTGTCCGGGTATGGCAGTCCAAAGTTTCGCTTTATGTTTGGCTTTGCTTGGGCCCCTCAATTTGGTGGGAAGCCCACAAGGCGCGCTCCTGCCCCACAAGACCGAGACAGCGATGGTACGCCTGACGGGCAGGACCGCTGTCCGACCACGCCTGGGCCACGCTCAAACCAGGGCTGTCCTGTGAAAGATTCGGACTTTGACGGCGTCCCCGATCTGCAAGACAAGTGTCCCAAGCAATCAGGTCCCAAAGAGAACCAGGGTTGTCCCTCGAAAGACACGGATCGCGACGGTGTTCCCGATCACAAGGACCGATGTCCCAAGGAAGCGGGGCCTGCTGTGAGTCAGGGGTGCCCTGTTGCGAACGATAGCGATGGTGATGGTTTGCCCGACAGCCAAGATCTTTGTCCCTCTGTCGCTGGTGTGGCAAGCAACCGAGGCTGCCCCAAACCTCGCGCAGGTGACAAAGACGGCGACGGCATCTTCGACGGGCGGGACCGCTGCCCGACCAAGCCTGGAAGCGCAGCCAACCAAGGTTGCCCCAAAGGCACGAGCGTCCCTTCTCTTGGAGGAGATCCTCCGCTGCGACCGCAGACTCCAACTCCGCGTACTCCTGTGGCCACCAACGACAGAGACGGCGACGGCATCAACGATAACAAAGACCGCTGCCCTGATCTGAAAGGAAGTCGACGTCGTCGAGGTTGTCCTCGTCGGGTGTATGTGGTGGTGAGTTTACGACGCAAGCGAATCTTCTTGCGCAAACTGATTACCTTCTATCGTCGGACACGCTTAACTCGTCGCTCTCGTCGCATCTTGGGACAGGTCGCGGAGGTTTTGCGAAGTCGTCCTTCCATGAAGATCCGCGTCTTGGGCTTAACGTTCAGTCGCAGTCGTCGTCGTTGGGTGAGGGGTCTCGCTTTGCGTCGAGCGCGTTCGGTGTATGGGTATCTGCGTCGTCGCTTGAAGATTCCCAAGTCACGGTTGTCCTACCGAGGCTACCGACGTTATTGGCGGCGGCGATACACTCGAACTTACATCCGGATTCTGATCCGCCAACCTTGATTTCTTCGCCGCTTTCAGGCATCCCATTGGTTCCAAAGAGCGGCGTGAGTTGTGGCTGTCTCTTCTTGCATAAGAACGACGTCGTGCAAACGACGTGAAAGAATACCCCAAAGGAGTTCGCTTTATGTACCGACAGGTTTGTCGTCGAATCGTTGTTGTGGCGCTCTGTGTTCTGGGATTGGTTGGCTGCAAGCCGAGCGCTCCCACCGTAAGTGAGTTGCAGAGCGACCTTGTTAAGGCTGACTGGCTGAAGAGCCGAAACGCTGCTGAGATGCTGAGCACGTACGGGCCCAATGCGCTGCCTGTGTTGCTTCAGGGTCTTAAGAACAAGGAACCCCAGGTGCAGATGTTGTCGGCAGAGGCGCTGGGTCCACATGCGAAGTCCCAAGACTCTCACCCCCAAGCGTTGCCCGAACTGCAACAAGCCCTCCTTCCCAAGAACAACGTCTTGGTACGACGTCGAGCCGCGGAGGCGCTGTCGATGTATGCGGCACATCCGATTGATACCGACGGCCTTATCCTTGCGTTGTTTGAGTCTGTGCGGATCGACAAAGATGAACAAGTCCGACAGTATGCTGCGCGTGCGCTGGGTTCGTTGAAGGTGTCGATGAAGAATCAGTCGGTGGTTAAGACCCAGATTCTTCCGAAGCTTCAGGGCTTCCTCCAACGTCAGGCTCCCTTAGTGGCTGTGGAAGTCGGACACGCGATGTTGCGGCTGATTCGACAGCTTCGTGTGGTTTACAAAAAGGATGAAGCCAAAGACATGTTAAAGGCATTGGACGAGCCTCAACGCAAAGCGCTGGGGGCCATTGTTCTGGTGCTTAAAAACAACAAGCATCCTTGGGCGCAAGCAACGGCTGCTCAGGTCCTGCGTCAGGCCAACGATATGTCACTTCCGGCCGCTTCGGCTTTGATGGAGGTTTTGCTGTCCTCCAAGGGTGAGGTGTTTCACTGTGCAGCTTCGGCCCTTGGTGCTCATGGACACAAGATCTTCTCCTTCTTGAAGAAGCTGATTCAGAGCAAGTCCGCGGAAGAGCGACGTCGCGCGGTATACGTGTACAGCACCATGAACACCCATCTCAAGGAAGCCCTCTACGAGGTTGACCATGTGTTCAAGAACGACAAAGACAAGTCCGTGAAGCAAATGGCCAAGTTTGTTCGCGATGTCCTCGACGCTCGAAAGAACCGATAAATCCGGCCTTGTCTCACTGTTGGGTTCAGGCTTTCCTTCCACGCCACGCCATCCGTTCTCATCTTCCTCTGAACCTTTCGCAGGTTGAACCGTACTTCCCCTTGTGTCCAGGTGACTTCAAAGAACGCCCAACGCTTTGATCTGAAAGATGTTTCTTGGCGAGTTAGGTCTGTCGATTTTTTGCTTGACAGCACACAGGGCTTTCGCTAGTATCCACGGTCACAACGCCAACATAGCTCAGTTGGTAGAGCAACTGATTCGTAATCAGTAGGTCAGCGGTTCGACTCCGCTTGTTGGCTCAACACAAACCTCGCACTTGCGGGGTTTTGTTGTTTTAGGAGGTGGACAGTTGCGGACAGAAATGGTTCGTTTGGGTCAACAAAATGACCCGCCGGTGGCTCAGAGCCTTGGGCTTACTTAATCAGAATTAGGGAGCCTCCTGCCACAAACGGTATTGCTCGGTCCTGCCCGGCTGATTTGCAATCGATAGGTCTGTGGCTCGATGGGGACGCCGAGTTCGGGCCGCGCAGGTTCTGCTTGTTGGCTCAACACAAATATCTTAAGTACTAAACATATAGACAGTGCCTTCTTCCTGTGCGATGATGGAACCCTATATTTTTCAAAGCAAAGGACGAAGAAATGACCAACCAATCAAATCATGAGTTAACCTTCTACACAACACTACTTTCGGATATCAAGCAGCGGATTCAACAAGGCCAAATGCGTGCCGCCTTGTCGGCCAACGCTGAGATGTTGATGACATATTGGGACATCGGTCACATGCTTCATCAACGTCAACAAGAGGAAGGTTGGGGAACGGGCGTGATTCCACGCTTGGCTAAGGATCTCCAGAACGAAATCCCTGAAGTGAAGGGGTTCTCTGAACGTAACCTTGGACGAATGATTCGCTTTTTTCGTGAATACCCTACTCTCAATACAATTTTGCCACAGCCTGTGGCACAATTAAGTTTGGTTGAAAAGTCGCAAGCAGAAAGGGAGGTTGCGACACATGACTTCCAGATAGGCTCCTTTTTCCGCCGATTGAAACATCGGTGAAAGAAAGATGAACCAGGACATCATCCTCGTCATCAGGTTGTTCCAGGGCTTATCAGAAGAAGATTTAAAGGGGGAAGCGTTTCTGTGGCTTGGGCGGGAAGCGTTGAGGTGGGGTTGTTATTTTTTGCTTGCTTTGGCCTTGGCTGCACGCTGGACCCAGGCTTTGGCCTTTTGTTTGTTCTTCGCCTTTGCCAAGCGTTGTGCCCATAGCTTACGGTTTTTCTTTGCGCTGTTGTAAGCTTTGCGTTTCACCACGCGCTGGAGTAGACGTTTCTTGCGCCAGGCAGCTTTTGCCTTCGCCTGACGATTGCCGTTTTGCTTGGCTTGCTTTTGGCGCTTCTGGGCAACTCGCCACTTTAACTGGGCAAGCTTCACTTGCTTTTGCAGGTTTTTCTTCTTGCTTGCAATCTTGTTTTTTTGTGCTTGCTTTGTGGCTTCTTGCCAGTTCTTTTTGTGCTTTTTCGATGCCGCCTTTGACTTTTGGATTTGCTTCTTGGCAAACTTCGCCATGGCTTGGTAACGATTCTTCTTTTTCTTGTCTTTGGAAGCCTTAAGGATGCTCTTCTTCTTGGTTGCGTTTTCTTTCTTTTTGGCTTTTTGTAACTCAGCTTTGATCTTGCTTAATGAAAGGGCGTAAGTGGTGGGTGAGGAGGACAAGGCAAACGCGAACATTAAGGTTAAGGTAGCAAGTGTTTGACGCATAGAGATTCCTTTCGTCTGAAAAAAATGTTGTTGTCATGACTCCTATAAGACGTTGGGATACTTTTGTTTATTCAAAGGATGCTTCATGTTTGTAAGGGAAAAGGGACGACAGAGAAATGTTTCCCGGCCTTTCGCTGTTCCTTTGGCTACGTTTTTTTCTGCTCCGACTGCATGTTCTTTGTAAGTGAAAGGGTTTTATCGTATGAATCCAGCCAGCGTTGTTGCCAGCGCCACAGCATTGAAATTGAAACGCAAATGCAACGAGTGTCGGGCCGAACAAGAAGTCCCGTACGAGAAGAGAAATCGACGCGTGGAGTGCAAAAAGTGCGGAAGGGAGATCCCGCCACAAAACTATTGATACAGAGGGTTCTTCCCCTTTGAAAAGATGACTTTGAGGGTCTGGCGTCTTAATATTTCTAAACCACATCGGTGACTTGGGAAAGTGACATCCAGTTTCCGTTTGTGTCCAGCATTTGGACAGAGGTTGTGCTGAACTTGGACACGTTCTTGTGCCTCTCTCTTCCTTCGTTGTGGAACATCTTTGTCTAGATCCCCTAAATCAATGAACAACACAGTGGAATTAATGTCTGAGTCCGAGCATTGCGATAGGTGTCAGCGTTCTTTTCCGTTTGCTTGGTCGAGTGTTGGTTCGAGCGACCGAAGTTGGAACATACACACAAGTGGCTTGGGGTTGGTTTGTGTTGAACGAGGAGCAAAATAGTGGCCTTGGGTGGGGCTGGAATCATAGACAAACAAATAGAGTTAAGAGGATAAGGTTTTGCAAACACAAAGTTTGGATTACCAACGCTTAATTGTTGGTTATCATGGATGCGATCGTGAAACGCTTGAGCGGGTGCTTCTTTATGGAGAGTCCCTGTATCCAAGCGTCAATCCATACGATTGGTTGGGCAACGGTGTCTACTTCTGGGAGTATGGACCACAACGTGCGCTTGAGTTTGCTTACGAGCAACAGTTGCGGGGCAAAATTCAGAATCCGGCTGTTTTGGGAGCGTACATACACCTGGGACGATGCTTTGACCTGACAGACACCCAAAACACCTATCAGCTTTCCAACGTATTTACTCTTTGGAGTCAAACGCTTCATTCTCAAGAGTTGCGACTTCCAGTGAACCGCAAAGGGAAAAACGGTGGAGATGATATTCTTCTTCGTTTTCGAGATTGTGCATTGCTGAATTGGTACATGGAGCAACTGGACTGTGAAGGGAAAGATGGTTACTATCAAACGATTCGGGGAGTTTTTGTAGAAGGGGAGCCTGTGTATGAGGGAGCTGCTATCTATACCAAAACTCATGTCCAAATTGCTGTACGAGAGCAAGCGTGTATTCTTGGTTATTTCGCTCCCAATCCATTGGAACATAAGGATGAAGATGATGAATAGAATCCGTGGGACTGTAAACGGTCACGAACTTATCCCCTGGGAAGAGACAGAAGAATACCAAGTACACAAACGTTTCCTGGAGCGATTTACTGCCATGAGTGACAAAGAGAAATTTAAAACCTTTGTCAATGCAGGTATCTATACAGAAGATGGCGAGCTTACCGAGAGATACGGAGGAACCGCTCCTAATCCCTCAAGCCGCTGAACCATTCGATGCAAAGGAGGTGTCTCTTGACTGCCTCTCTGCCCTCATCTCCCACATCCTATCAATTCGGTGTCGCTTTTCACCGCGTTCGGTATCTCTTTCACACAGACTTCTTTACACAGTTAAGTTTAAGTGAACCAGACATCCTGGACTGGACAGAACTCGCCGAATTGTTTGACGATGTATGGCAGCTTTGTGTACGTTCTGCTTCATCAGTCGATCTGGATGACCATTTGCCTGATGCTTTGGGGGCTTCAACCCGCTCGCTCGTCGAGTTCTGGAAAACTTGGAACATCGAACACCGAGGCGAGTTTCTGAGAGGTTTGGAGGAAACCTTAAGGGCTGAAGCTGATGGTGATGAAAAGCGAGGACGTAAGCGGTTGTCAGCCCACCTCAACAGAGCGGTTCACCTTATCGCTCAGATTCGAAGTGCTCTATCATCACAACAGGAATAGGTGACTTCATCATAGCCATAAGTATAGGATGTGCTTCGTAGGACATTCTGTGGAAGGAAGAGGGCTGATTCTGGAGCCTTTGTTGCACACAAAGGATGAGGTTATTCGAGGAGGGGTGGGCCGACTGGGTCGGGCTTTTGTAACTCAAGCTTGCTAGCTTGTTGCTCCAAGCGCTTTAACTTTTCGCTGAGTATGGCAGCAATGGTGTGTATCGCTGGGGGCAAGATGATGCTGGAGTGGTCGGCGTGGATTGGATGAATCTCAACGCGATCGCCTACATGAGCATCCCAACCCAGAGCAGGTCCAGCGGAGTGAAAGCCTACCCCCGCTTCTTCCGCGCGAAAGAGTGTGATCGTTCCTTCGTAGGGTGTGGTGAAATAGCGACTCTGGGCTCTCATGTAGCTGTCGTTGACTTTTCTTGCGTTCACCAACAATGGATCCTTCGCGCGAGCTCGTTCGTCCGGTGGTATCCATCGTTCAGCGAGATCTCCAGCGTTCCATCGCAGAGCCCCGAGCACCTGTTCGAGAAGCTGTTTGGGGCCACGCTCTTTCCCGTATCGGACCCAATCGACGATGTTGGTTCCGCGGGCGTGTGATGCTGCCAACGTATCGATCATAGCGAGCAAACCGACCGACTGACCCGCGAGTGAAAACTGTTGGGCCATCTCGTAGGCGATGACCCCACCCCCTGAGTATCCAAGCAAGCAGTAAGGTCCATAAGGTGTGACCTCACGTATCGCAGCGACGTAGCTTGCGGCCATGTCCTCGATCTTTTCTTGTGGAGGGACGCTGCCATCCACTCCGTGAGCTTGCAGTCCATAGAGAGGGTGACGATGCTTGAGCTTGTCTGCCAGCGGCTTGATCGAGACGATGTTGCCGGCTGCGCCGTGAATCCAAAAGAGGGGCAGTGCCTTGGGTTGTCCGTCGGCGATTTTTACCAACGGCGACCAATGACGTTTGTTGCTGAGGAGTACGGACGAGCGTTGAACCAACTGCTTGCTTTGGGACGGTGTTCCTCGTGTGGGAGTGCGTCCCAAGCGTTCATCGAGCAAGGCTGCCAGCTTTCGTACGGAAGGTGCCTCAAATAACGTGGCGATACCGAGGTCAACGCCAAGCTTTTTGCGAATGCGCGCAAAGAGTCGGACTGCTGTAAGAGAGTGTCCTCCGAGGTCCAAAAACTCATCGTCCAGTCCAACCTTCTCAACGCCCAATAACTCCGAAAACATGGACTGGATTGCTCTCTCGGTTTCTGTCAAAGCGACCTGGCTTGGCTCCGTTGCGGAGGACGTTGCCTGTGTCAGGCGGGGCTTGGAACGTTCCTGGTATAGCTTGTCCAGACTTGTTAATGCTATGGAGGAAGCTACAATAGGCGATGCACCCGCGTGCAACACGTGCTCAAAGAGCTGTGGGGCTTCGCGAGAGGTTAGACCGTTGGCAAGCAGTTGTTGCAAGAAGTCCAGAGGTTGGCTTGAGGCCTCAGCTACCACCTCCTGGAAGGTGTCACGAGGAATGGAGCGTAACGCAAATCTTTCCAACACACCCAACACATCGCCATTTTGATTCGTGAGAAGGATATCAAACTCAACGCGATGGTTCTCCTCCGAGTAGACCAATGTAGCCTCCGAGGTAAACTCTTCAGGCAAGGGAGCAAACATGCGGATGCGTTGGGCTGAAACAGGGGCAAAGATATGATGCTGACGTACGTCTTCAGGGATTAAGTGAAGCCCCAGGCTTGCAGCCATATCGAGCAAGGCTGGGTGTATCTTGTATTCGCCCAAGTCATACCGATACTGCGGGGGTAACGACAGCTGGCCACGGACCCAATTCGTACCAACTTGTAGCCCAACGATGTTGTCCCATCGAGGGCCAAAGAGAACCGCATCTTGTTGAGCGATGTACTGGTCTTTTGGAAGGGTTGATCCTTCCACATCATCCTGCTTGGGAGGAGAACGGAACGGTTCTTTTTGTACGGAAGCCTGGGCCCGAAAGTGGATGAGCGAGGCTTCTTTGCTGTTTTTGCGGCTGGAGATCTCAATGCTCCAGGTATCGGAGTCCTTCGGAGCAATGTGGGTTTCCACAAGGCGCGTTCCCCCAAACGGGAGATGCAGTACATGAAGCAGCTCGACTTGCTCCAATGCCACTGAGTCATCCGGAACCACCGTATTCATCGCAGCCTGAGCCATCTCAATGTAAGCTGTGCCTGGGAGGACCGGAACATCAGCGATGATGTGCTCTCGCAAGACCCAAAGTGAAGCCGCATCAAGGCGGTTTTGAAACAGGGTGCTTGCTCCATCGGACGGTCGCACGTTACCCAGGAGCGGGTGTTGGGGCGGTTCCATCGAGTCTTCAGCCGATGATTGGGGAAGTCTTGCTCGGGTTGCAAGTCCTGTGTCTTTCCAAATTCCCCAATGAATCGACAAACCATCTGGGCGTTGTGCTGCGAGCGCGTCGAGAAAGGCGTTGCCGCCGACGTAGTCAACTTGTCCAGGCGGACCAAGCAAAGCGCTCGTGGAAGAAAAGACCGCAAAAAGCTCCAACGAGTCTGGTGGAAGAAGTTGCGAGAGAACAAGCCCTCCCATGACTTTCGGAGCCAGCACTCGGTGTGTCTCCGCACGTGTTTTCATCGCGATGGGAGCATCATCGAGCATTCCGGCTGCATGAAAGACACCGTGGAGTTGGCCCCAACGTTCTTGAACTTGTTCCAGGCCATGCTTCATGGAGTTTCGGTCGGTGACATCGGCTTGCACGACGAAGACCTGCTCTCCCCATTTCTCCAACTCTGCGGTGATTGCAGGGTGGAGGTTTTCTGGGTTTTGGCGGGTTACCAGAGCCACACGAGCCTTGCGTTGGGTGACAAGGTAATCCGTGAGCAGACGACCCAAGTCTCCCAGCCCACCGGTGATAAGGTAGCTTCCTCCTTCTTGAACGGAGGGAGCATCCTTGGCGAGTTCTCTGTCGGATGGCTGCAGCGGCTTGTGGGTTTCGACATACCGCTGCCCTTCACGGAGAGCGACAAAGGTTGCTAGCTCCTTGGTATTGGCTTCCTGCACAATGGCTTGGGCGAGGTCTTCCAAGCTGTCGGTGGTCGGCTGTATATCGATAAAGCGACCACGAGCACCTGGTGTCTCGCGGGGCCACACCCGAACAGGACCCAGCAAGGTCGCAAGCTCTGGGTGAGCTACAGGTTCATCTTGTACAGAAGCGACGCCTGCTCCAACCACTGTGAGGTGCGTTGGGTGTTCCCAACCTATCTCAGCGATAGCTTTCAACAATGCAACCAAGCTATCAAAAGAAGCTAGCTTTTCTTCTTCTAAGAGAGACTCTTCGTTGTTGCCTGTGGATTCGTTTTCTGTCGCAAAGAAGAGCAGGTTGGAAGGGGGAAGACCCTTTGTGTCCAGCCATTCCACCAGCGCTTGTGCATGTGCTTCGTTGCCAGCCATAAGAGTGGCCTGGTTGCTGTCTCCCAATGCAAGGGTGTCACCCAACGTTAATGTGGTTAACGAGATGTTGTGTTGCGCGAGGCTTTCTGTTGTGGCCTGAGCTATGGCAGAACCATCGCTAACGAGCAGCCATGGGTTGTTTGTTGTTTCTTCTGTTGCAAGGAAAGGGTCAAGGCTTTTGGGCTGCCAGATGATGCGTTGGAACCAGTCTTCGAACCGAGCTTGCCGCGTCAAGGGAGAGCGAGCCTCGGATGTTTCTGAGCCTGTGAGAGCTGCGATAGCTTGTTGGGGACTGGGTGGGTCCACCCAATGTCTCTTGCGTTCAAAGGCATAGGTCGGGAGAGAGACTCGTCGATAGCTTCCAGGTCCCCGCAGCACGCTGAAGTTAGGCTCAACGCCATGCACCCAAAGTTTGCCAACTGCTACGTGCAAAACCGCGAGAGAGTCGTCGTTGTCGCGTGCTGCATGAGTCGAGGATATCACATCCACAGGTGGGTGCTCTCCCTCCGCAAGCCTTGCCAGAGAGGTGAGTCCTTGTCCTGGACCTACTTCCACAAGCAAACGTCCTGGGGTTTGGAGCAAGGTGTTGATGCTGTCTCCAAAACGTACAGTCTCTCGAAGGTGGCGGACCCAATAGTCGGCTGTGGTTACATCTTTCTCGGATACCCAGTCTCCTGTAAGACTCGACATCATCGAGAGCTTCGGAGGGGACAAGTCTATTTGGGATAGCTTTGTATGAAAGCGTTGCAGGCGGGAGTCCAACATTCTTGAATGGGCGGCAACTCCAATGCGAATGCGCGTGGAGGAGACTTGTCTTGCATCAAGGTCTTGCTTGGCTTGCTCGATGGCTTCGTTGCTCCCGGAAAGAACGCCTAGCATTGGGCCATTCAGCGCTGCTATATCAAGCTTGTCTCCTGCAACGCCTCGCAATTCTTCTTCGGGGAGTTGAACCGATAACATGCCTCCAGGCTCCAACTCCGAGAACAATTGACCGCGGAGAGCCACGACATCCAGCGCATCGGATAGCTTCATCACGCCTGCGAGTACAGCGGCAACATAGTCACCTGCGCTATGACCTACGACTGCATCAGGAGTGACTCCCCAATGCTCCCATGTTTTGGCAAGTGCATAGCTTACGACAAAGACCGCAAGGACCGACATCTGCGGATGCTCCAATCGAGCTGCAGAGTCTGAGTCTTTCGTCGTCTCTCCAAAGAGCAAGTCTGGCAAGTCCGACACTTCGGATGGAAGCTGCGCGAAACATTGGTCGGCTGCCTCTCGGAAAGTAGGGACTTGTTGGTAAAGCTCCTTTGCAACCCCTGGGTATTGAGAACCGCCTCCTGGGAACATAAAGACAACGCTGTGGTCTTGTTTGCTAATGCGTGCTTTGGCGGTTCGTTGGGAGCTTTTTTGCTGGAGTGCGTCGGTAAGTTCTTCGTGAGTTCGACCAACAACAGCGAGACGATGGGCAAATCTTTCTCGACCCACATGGGTGGTGAAGGCAGCATGAGCTAGGTTGATATGGTGTCCTTCGTTGCGAAGAAAATGCAGCCACTTCTCTGAGAGTTGATGCAAAGACCGAGACGTTTTGGCCGAAAGAGTCAGAAGCTGCCAATCCGTTGTGGTGGTCGAGTCAACGAGTTCCCGGGGAGCTTCTTCTACGATGGCGTGTGCGTTGGTTCCTCCTACACCCAGTGAGTTCACGCCGGCTCGACGTGGTCTTGGATTGCGAAGCCAGGGACGTGCCTCTTGAGCCACCTGGAAAGGACTGGAGGGAAAGTCAAACCGACTGTTGGGCTTGTGGAAGTTGAGCGAAGCCGGGATCTGCTCGTGCTTCAGCCCCAAAACTACCTTGATTAAGGAGGCTGTCCCTGCGGCGGTATCAAGGTGTCCTATGTTGGTCTTGATGGAGCCAATGGCAATGGACGCGTTGTTTTCTTCTTGTTGGTAAGCTTGCTGTAGCGCTGTGAGTTCGATGGGGTCACCAATCACAGTGCCAGTGCCGTGGGCCTCAATGTAGTCCACCTCGGAGCCTTCAATGCCAGATATGGCGAGGGCTTCGGCTGCAGCCTGGGCTTGCCCATCTACGCTGGGTGCAAGGTAGCCAGCCTTGTTCTTTCCGTCGTTGTTGATCGCTGTACCAAGGATGATAGCTTGTATGTTATCACCCTCAGCGATGGCATCCTCCAGGCGACGCAACGTTACGACAGCAACCCCACTTCCAAAGATGGTTCCTTGCGCGTTGTCGTCAAAGGCAGCGCAGCGTCCGTTGGGAGACAAGATCTCTCCCTCGGCAGCGATGTAGCCCACCCCATGGGGCAATTCAATGGAGGCTCCTCCTGCCAAAGCCATGTCACATTCACCGGCTAACAAGCTTTGACAAGCGAAGTGCACGGCTACCAACGAGGTGGAACAGGCTGTCTGAACGCCAACGCTAGGGCCTTTCAGGTCCAAGAGATAGGAGACACGTGTGGTGAGAAAGTCCTTGTCGTTGCCGGTATGACGCAGGAGGAACATCCCGACCTGCTCGCGAAGTTGGGCGTTCGGAAGCAGGTTGTGCGCCATATAAGACTGCATACCACAGCCTCCAAACACACCGATGGAGCCAGGGAAATGACGAGGCACATGCCCCGCGTCTTCGAGGGCTTCCCAACAACATTCAAGGAAGTGACGATGTTGAGGGTCGAGAATGGAAGCTTCACGTGGGCTGAAGCCAAAGAACTCGGCGTCAAACATCTCCATGTCAGGAAGCATCATCGCTGCCTTAACATAGTTAGGGTTCTCTAGATCATCTTGACTGGCACCGGCCTCCAACAGTTGTTGTTCACTCAACCATGTGGTGGCCTCCCGTCCGTCCGAGAGCAACCGCCAAAGCTCCTCAACATTGCGCGCGTCTGGGAATCTTCCAGCCATTCCCACAATGGCGATGGCGCCGGAGTATGTTCGTTCCTCACTCATCAGAGCCTCCGTCGCTGCGAGAGCCCGTCGATGTGGCAGGTCTGCGTCGCAATGCCATTCGCATTCTCGCTCTGTTTTGACCTTGGGCTACGGCTCTGGCTGGCTTGGGAGAGGCTTGTTCTACTGGTGTTGCTTGTTGCGAGAGGTGTTGGGCTAACCCTCGAATCGTTGGAAATCGAAAGATGTCTGTGAGCTTCAGGGACCATGTGTGGTTGTGGGCCAGTCTTCGATGCATCTGGACGGCCAGAAGGGAGTGGCCTCCCAAGTCAAAGAAGTTATCATCAAGGCCAACGGAAGGAGTACCAAGAAGCTCTTGCCAAAGCGTGGAGAGCGTTGACTCTACGTCGGTTGCGCGGGTTGAAGTGGTTGTTGTTGGTGCTGCCGAAGAGCCGGATGGCTTGGGCGGCAAAGGCATAGGGGATGTTTGCGATGTTCTCTGGGCAAGCGCCAGGCGATCTACCTTGCCGCTTGTGGTTTGAGGCAAGCGGTCGAGTACGGTGATGTGTTGTGGAACCATCACGGCTGGTAGCTGTTTGGCGAGCGCCGCTTTGAGCTGCGATGGCTCGATGGATTGGGGAGAGACAAAGGCCCTCAGGCTTGGACCTTTGGCTTCGTTCTGCTCAAGCAGTACGGCCGCTTGGGATACATTGTCTTGGGAGGAGAGGATGGATTCAATTTCCCCCAGCTCAATACGATGACCCCGAAGCTTGATCTGTTGGTCCATCCGACCGAGAAATGCGAGGGTTCCGTCGCGATGGCGTTGGACCCGATCCCCCGTTTTGTAACAACGCTGCGCAACACCATCAACAACGCGTTCTTGGAAGCGTTCGTGGGTGAGTTCTTCGCGTTGCCAGTATCCTTGTGCAACGCCATCTCCTCCAATCCATAGCTCTCCCGGTACATAGGCTGGGCAATCTTGCCCCTGGTCGTCAACGATGGCGAGTGTGGTGTTGGTGATGGGTTCGCCCAAAGGCACCGGGTCAGGGTTGGCTTCCAGGCGGGCCGATGTGGACCAGATGGTTGTTTCGGTAGGACCGTACATATTGAAGACTGGGCCCTTCACTGTATAAAGTAACTCTTGGGCCATGGCTGGGGGCAAGGCTTCTCCACCGACCAACATGGCGTCCAGTCCAGCGATGGCACGTTTCCCTTCCTCATCTGCAAGGAGCATGGCTGCCATACTGGGTGTGCATTGAAAGTGCGTAACATGATGCCGGGAAAAATCGTCGGGAAGTGACGTATGTGCTCTTGAAGCTCCTGCGTTGACAAGATTCATGACATCTTTCAAATGATGCAGACTTTGAAGAGTGGTTTCTGTCTCAACTCCAAAGTCAATCAAGCAAGCAAATTCATCGACGCCCAAGGCCGAGAGCCGACGGATTGTTGTTGCACATCGCTCGGGTGTTCCGAAGAGTCCGCTGGTTTCGTAATAGCGTGCAAAAGCATGCTCCAACAGCGCGTCCATTTCTTCCGGAGATAGCTCCGCTTCGGTGAGTTCTTGTTGCTCCGATGCAGGAGGAGCCTCTTGTTTCCGGACGATGGTTGGGAAGTTCCAGTTGGCGGCGCGGACCAGGTCGAACGAGCTACCCAAGTATCGCTTCATCGGCTCTCGAACGGTCTCGCGAACGGTCTCGTCATCTACTCCGACAAAGGTATGCAGCATCAGGGTGATGCGCCCACGTCCTGGGTGTCCTGCTTCTGACCAGGCTTTGTGGTACCTTTGGATGTTGGCCTCCAACTCTTCCGCTGACATTCCCAGCAGGTGCGTGAGGATGTTGTAGCCACGTTGGGCGGCCATCTCAAAGGTTTGTGGGTTTCGCGCGGCAGTGAGCCATATCGGCAGACGTTCCTGAACCGGGCGCGGAACCGTCTTGATCTCGGTGGCTTTTCCTTCGGGTGTTTCGCGGGTGATCGACTCTCCACGCCAAAGCGTTTCGATGGTGTCTATCTTCTCCATCATCAACGCTTTGCGACGGGTA
This sequence comes from Deltaproteobacteria bacterium, assembly GCA_006226375.1. Taxonomy (GTDB): domain Bacteria; phylum Myxococcota_C; class UBA6777; order UBA6777; family UBA6777; genus M3003. Next base: position 167,773 of record SBHC01000014.1, read on the forward strand.
AAAGAGTCTGGCGCCAGAACAAAGTCTTCGGGCATCCACCCAGAGGCAAACGCGACTCCTGTTCGGCCGTTGGAGAGATTGTCGAGCACGGACCAATCTTCTGTGATACGAATGGGGTCGTGCAAGGGCAAGACGCAGCTACCCGCACGAATGTGTACATTCTTCGTTACACTTGCGACGGCTGCGCCTGTGATCGCAGGGTTCGGGTAGATCCCACCAAACTCATAAAAGTGGCGCTCCGGGGTCCAGATCGCTTCAAAGCCGTTGGCGTCGGCAAAACGTGCACCTTCAAGAAGCAATCGATAGGTGTCACGATCGGCTCCGGCTCCTTCGGCCGCAGCAAAGTAAAACAGGCTCAGGCTTGGGGATTCGGTTTGGTTCGTAGGAGAGACGTTGGAGTGCAACGCAACTGTAAACCCACGGGAGAGAGTCCAAAGTAACTCCAGAACGGAGATGTCAAAGCTGATGCTTGTCACCGCAAGCCATGTTCCGCCGCCCTGATGGGGAATTCGCTCGTCCATTCCAGAGAAAAAGTTGATGACGTTGGCGTGGGTGACTGCCACCCCTTTGGGGCGACCTGTGGAGCCGGATGTATAGGTGAGATAGGCCAGGTCTGTTGGGGAGCGGCCTTCTACCAGCAAGCTATCGGAAACCGACTCAGATACCTCAAGAAGCTCTTCAACGCGCAACAGCTTTGCACCCTGTTGCTCGTCCAGGAGGCTCGTTTGAGCTGTGATGAGAAAGGTGGCCTGGCTGTCGCTTTTGATAAAGTCTTTTCGAGCTTGAGGCAAGCGTGGGTCAAGGGGGACATAGGCCGCACCTGCAAGCAGCACGCCTAACAACGCTGCGACCATCGCAGGTGTTCGCTCCAGAGAGAGTCCTACCTTGGTCCCTGGACCCACTCCTTGGTTCGCAAGCTTCGTTGCTACCGATGTGACATGACGATCCAACTCGTTGTAGGTCCACGATTGCTCATGCCAACGAACGGCGATTGCGTTGGGGGTTTTTTGTGCTTGTGTCCGAAAGGATTCGTCGATGTAAGCGAAAGGGATCTCTCGTTGGGTTGCCTGGTTCTGCGTTTCCCACATCTGACGTTCGCTTTCTGGAACCAGCGGGTACGAACCAAGCCTCTTCTCTCTGTGAGAAGCAAGCTGACACAACACATGTGTAAGTTGCTCTGCGATAGCTTCTGCGACGTCAGCAACGTAAAGGTTGGCGTTTACCTTCAGAGTGACGGAGTGGTGCAACGAGTCCAAGTCGATTTGCAGCGATCGATTGTGCAACGGTGCGGGGTTGGATGGTGCGTCCACGTTCACTTCAACAAGGGGTGTCGGCCAGGTCGTTGGCGCATCCATCCGCTTCAATCTACTTTGCAGATCGCGTGGAATGGGTCCTTCTGAGAGAGAACGTTGGAGCTGCTTCTCTATCGTTTTTGCTGCGGTTCTTACCGTATCGTCGGGGCTTTGTGACGTTCGTAACCAACGAAGACTGGCAAAGGCCGCGTTTGCAGCGATACCTTCCTGTTGTGTTTGGGGAGACCGGTAGGACAACAAGGCGCTGGAGAAGCCGGTGAGGCGGTTGAGCCAGATCGAGAGCCCTGTAAGGAGCGCAACCTCAGGCGATGTCTCTAAGTCCTGGGAGAGTTGGGAGAGGTCAACCTCTAGCTTGTGTTGGTGTGTGGCTTGTGCAGGTGCTTCTCCATCCGAACGCTGAAGGTGCTGTGGATAGGGAAGTTGTGCCTTGGACGCTTTTTCCAGTTTGCGCAGCCAATAATGTTCAGACTGTGCTGAAGCTTGTGCGAGTTCGTGCCAGCTTGTGGGCAGAGTCGCTCCGGATGTGATGGATTGCCCCGGAGCGAGGGCAGGTTCGTTCTCTGCGTTGACGGTCTGGCCGTTGGGGTGTTCCAGTTGGCCAAGTCGAACCCATCCATCCGACATTGACACCACAACGCTGTTGCTTTCTCGCGAGAGGATTCGACCCGCTGGAGCTTGTGTGTTTGCAACTTCTGCGCTGGCGGTGCGAGCAAGGAAGAGTCGCCCTCCTGCCAGCAGCTTGGGATCTCCCACAGCGTTCCAATACGGCCCATAGTCGAGAGCCTGGACGAGCCGGATGGTTTGCTCCACTGTTTGCTGTGGGTCAATGAATCCTGCGTGCTCTGGCCTGTGAGAACGCGAAAAGTAGGTTGTCTCTCCAACCTGCTCGGTGAGTTGGAGCTGATCGTTGGCAAGCTGCTCCACCAACTCCTCAAACGCTTGCAGTCCAGCCTCGTAACATCGGGTGTTGAGCGAAAACGCTGTCTCTTGTGGATGAACAGGGAAGATCTTTTGAACAGCGATACGTCCAGCATCTACGTTGGGCGTGAGTTCGTGCCAGGTGATGCCGTGAGTCGTTTCTCCTGCGAGCAGCGCCCAGGTTGTGGCGTTCAGCCCTGCATAACGGGGTAGGGGGCTGTCATGGAAATTAAACGCAGCCTTGTGGGCTTGTTGAAGCATCCAGTCGGGCAGGATCGAGAGATTGGCGATGCTGAAGAGTACATCAAACGAAAGCTGCTCCATGCTGGAGCGGAGGTTCGGGGAGTCCTTCGCAAGATGCTGGATGCCATTCTCTTTGCACCACCTGCGGATGCGCTCGTTTTGGGTGAGAACCGCTGCGAGGGTGTGCCCTTGTGAGAGCAGGTGTTCTCCGCACCGAATGAGTAAGGTGGAGTCTCCAACGAGAATGCTTGCAAAGGTTGCCATTAAAGTTCACTGACGTTTGGTTGGAGTGAAGAGGTGATGCGTTGCTTTATTGGACAAGGATTCATCTCTTGCTGGAGTTTGGGGGACGGGTGAACCGTTCATGGAACTGGGGGGAGGAGGTGCGACGTTCTTGTGTCGTCTGAGGTTTTGATGGAACATAACGAGAACACGAATCCCATTTTCTTTCGTCAATTGATAGAACGGCATGTTGGATGGAAACATTTAAGAAAAAGTCTTTCCTGAAGGGCGGCATTGTCTCAAACAACGCTTGAACCCAATGTTCTTAGTATAAGGTGTGGTCTTCTTTTCCAAAAAAATCTTGCACAAATCTTTGGGTCGAGAGCGCGTGAACGATACGACCTTTCGAGATGTTTTGTTATTTCTCTTGGGGTTAGAGGTGAGGTTGGGGGAAGCTCTTACTTGACCAGAATGTGGGCCATCATACCAAAGGCCGCGTGTTCCAGATTATGACAGTGGAACATCCACCGGCCAGGGTTGTCGAGGTAGGCTTTGATGACAACTCGTTCCTGGAGAGTCACCAGCACTGTATCTCTTAAGCCAGGTTCGTCGGTGACTGGAAGTCCATTGCGCGAGACTATCTCGAAGAATTGTCCATGCAGGTGGAAGGGGTGACTGGGTCCACCAAGATGACGAAGTGTAAACAGCACAACGTCCCCAGTTTTGAACTCAAAGAGCGGCTTGCCTGGGTTCACCTGACCGTTGATGGACCAATGGTTCCCACCCGAGTCTGGTGTTTGCAGTTGTTCAAAGGTGAGGGTCTCCTGGCGTGTGACCTGACGCGTTGGCAAGGGCGGAATCACTGGGTATTGTGGGTAGGCCATCGGCGTAGACACCGCATCCCCCGTAACATCCACGCTGAGCAAGCTCCTCTCTTCGTACTTGGCTCCCACCGCTACCTCTGCGATGAATTCAACCTTGCCGGGCTTCTCGTACATAACCTCTAAGTCCAAGCGTTGTCCTGGAGCCAAGGTAAAGGGCGGACGAAGCACGTAAGGTTGCGCCAAAAGGCCGCTGTCTACACCAATCACGCGGACCTCGCTGACTGCACCTTTGATTTCCAAGCGAAACACCCTGGCGTTGGCTGTGTTCACCAAGCGCCAGCGCTCTCGTTCGCCAGTCTTGGCTTGGTAGGCGACAGGTACAGGTTTTCCATTGATGAGCAATTGAGAGCCAAGGCGACCCTTGATCTTGTCGTCGTCTGTGGTGTTGAACGGTGCCAGCCCTGAGTCGGTGAGTAGGATGTCATCGAGCACCACAGCCCGCTCTCTGGTGAAGGCGAGAGGCTGTGTTTCTTGGACAATCAACATCCCGTACAAGCCTTTTTCCACTTGGTAGTGACTGCGAACATGGGGGTGGTACCAATACGTTCCAGCGTCACGAATCTTAAAGCGATAGGTGAACGTCTCGCCGGGCTTGACCGGAGCTTGGACCATCGGTGCGCCATCCATCGCTTCGGGCACACGCTGACCGTGCCAATGAATTGTGGTGGGCTCTTTCAGGCTGTTGGTAAAATGAACGATGAGTTGGTCGCCGAGTTTGGCCTTGATGATGGGTCCTGGAAGCATCCCATTGAAGGCATAAATCTCGAAATTATGCTTGGGCGTGAGCTGATGCATCATCGCCTTGGCTTCCAACTTCACTTCGACGATGTTGGGGTCAGGGTTTTCATCTTTGAGGATCGTTCCACCCTCAATCGGTGGATAGCTCGATGGAAAAGGCACGGGAGGCGGACGTGGTGGAAGCTCTGCTTTTGGCTCAGGTTGTGGTTCGGGCTGTGGCTCGGGGACAGGCTCTCGTTCAGGCTCCATCTGTGGCTCAGATCGTGGCTCTGGCTGGCTTGCGTCGGTGGTTTCCAGCACGGGCTCGGAGGCCTCTGCCTCAACGCGACTTTGCGACTCCTGGACACCTTCGTTAGGAGCGGGGGAGCCTGTGCACGCGCTTTTCCACAAAAGGCACCAACACGCAAAGAACACCACCCACAAGGACCATCGACGAAACATACAAAGCCTCCTACAACACATCAATCCAAACTCATTATGCAACAACGTCCTATCTTTGTTCCAGGCTTTTGTTTGATAGGAGCGTCGCAGAGTTCGGGAGCAAGCCTCCTCTTCAGTGAACGTGTCGCAAACGGAAAACCATTCCCACGTAGAGGAACAGAGCCTTCCAAGTAGCAGAAATGTCTTCAGAGTGTTGGTTGAATCGGTAAGTGTATGTTTTAATTGTGGTATTTTGAGCGGTGTCTTAACCATTCAACAAATTCATACCCATCGACAAAACAATCATTGCGATTCATTGTACGGTTTATGTGTTTGTTCATCAAGGAAATTATGCTTGGATGGTCGACTCCAGCCAGCCTTCGTTGTTGTGAGTGAGTGCGCCACGCTGAAGGAAGCTATCGAGAGTTTGGTTGGCCAATATGGAGGGAGTGACTCCCATTGCGCTGGCATAGTCTTGCACAAGTTTGGTGGCTGCAAGTTTGGGTTCAATGGCTTCGCGGGAAAGGGGTAGCTCGACCAACAGAAAAAACATCGCTGCGCGGGAGAAGGAGTGACGAAGGTTTTTCTCAGGGTTCTCCTTAAGCTTTTGCAAGATCCTGGTGACGGCGTCGATATTTTCGTTGACGTCGGTGATGACGGGGCCATGCCCAGGAAGGGCGACTTTGGTACCCAGCGAGCGCAACCGCTTCAAGCTATCGATAGCT
>SBHC01000037.1 GCA_006226375.1 Deltaproteobacteria bacterium
GCATGGGTCGGTTGGGGTGTCGTTCACATCATGTTCTTGATTAGCTTCCGTAACAAGCTTCGCGTGATGTTGGAGTGGTTTATGAGCTATATGTTTGGTCGTCGTAGCTCACGATTGATCCACATGGAGCTTGACTCCAACCAGGAGCCCGACCCCAACACCATGTCAGTGGTTCACAAGGAAGAATAGCTTCTTTGTGTCTGGAGTCTCTTCACAAATGACCGTCGCTGCGAAGACGTTGCTGCAAGCCTTCGGGGATGTCCTGGATGCGTTGACCGCAGTACAGAAATTGGTCGTTGAGGAACGCCTCTTGTGCCTGTTGGAGCCGGGCGAGAGCGACGCCTACTTCGCTCGGAGATTCGGGAGTGATACCCGCCGCAGAGGCTTGCTTCATCGCTTGTTTTAAGTGCGCTTCTGCTGAGCGCAAATGGACCAACTCCAGGTGACCGGCTTCGCATTCGACCAAGGCCTGGTAGAAGGTGTCTCCTGTGCTTTCCAGAATCGTCTTGGCACGAAGGACAGTGGCTTTCAGTGACAGGGGAGGGTGTCCTAGCAGTCGCTCCAATACGAGTTGTTGGATCCGGTGAATCGCTTCAAACAATCGGTTGTTGAGCTTGCGGTGTATGGTGTTGGCTTCATCAAACAGCCGCAGGGCTTCTTCCACGTTACCTTGATCTCGTCGGGTGTGAGCGAGGTTCCCGAGCGCCATCCCTTCTGAGGCTCGATCCCCTACCTGACGGGCACGTTCCAACATCTCTGTATAATGCAGGCTCGCTTGTTCCAGGTCGTGTTGGTAGGCAAACACATGGGCCAGGTTGTTAAGCACCATGATGCGATACCGGAGTGACTTGGGGTCGTCCAAGATCTGCAACGCTGCTTCGTAATAGCTTCGCGCTTTGGTTAGCTCATTTCCTTCGAGGAAGATGTTCCCCAGGTTGGACAGCTCGCGTCCTTCTGCTTCACGGTTTCCTGTTTTTCGGTGGATGTCCAACGCTGCTTCGTATTGCTGCTTTGCCGTTGTCATGTCGCCTCGGTAGTAAGAGATTCCGGCGACGTAGCCCAGGGTGAGTCCTTCTCCCCGGCGGTTGTGTTGTTCTCGGTGGATGAGCAGCGCTTGGTCAAAGATAGCTTCCGCTTGATCGAGCTTTCCTGTGTGCCAGTAAAGCAGGCCCAATTGGGTGAGGCTGTCTCCTTCTTGTTTTCGGAGACCTACCTTTTGAGCCATCGCTATCGCTTGTTTGTAGATAGGTTCGGAGTCCTTCCCTTTGCCCACAAGACGGAGCAGGTCTCCTATCGCAACGCGGATCTCGATTCCTTCCTGGCTGTCTTGCGTTTCTAGCTCCAAGTAGCTTTGGTAACAAGCTATCGCTTCGTCGTTTGCGTATTGTTTGTTGGCAGACTCTGCCGCCAGCTTAAAGTTCTGGCGAGCTTTGTCCGGTTGGCCTGCTTCTTTCCAGTGTGTTGCTACATCGGCGAGTGTTGCGTTTGGGAATTGTTCTGGGCTGGCTTCCACTGCAGACGCAGCAAGATGATGGAGGGCTTGCGCTTGCTCTGGCGAGACCTGACGACGCGCTTCTTCGCGTAGCTTGTCGTGAACAAATCGTACGGTGTTGGGGGAGCTATCTTCCAGAAGCTCGCGACGGCGAAGCTCTTCCAACACGCTCCACAAGGGCTCCCAAGGAAACCGGGTGAGGGTTTGCAACAACAGGATTGGTGCTTCACGTCCCAAGATCGAAGCTGCAGCCAACACCTCGGATGCTTGGGGTGATACATCGTGTAGACGTCGTTGGAGAAGCTCTTGCAAGGAAGGAGGGAGTGGAAGTTGCGAGTCATAGGGAGACATCTCCAACGCGGTGGCCTGGTTCCCAAACTGCCACACCCCTTGAGGATTGCGCCACAGCATCCGCTCGTTGACAGCGGAACGGAGGTACTCGGCTACAAAGAAGGGGTTGCCTTCCGAGTGTGTCGCGAGGAACTGGCTGAACCCCGTCGGAACTTCGGACAATGCGAGCATGTCGCGAACCATGCTACCGACAGCTTCATGATTCAAGCGTTCGAGTGTCATGGAGGTTACCTGGTCCAGGCAGGAAAGAGCTTGAAGCGCTTCTGTTTCTTCTTCGCTTCGATAGGATGTCACCCAAAGAACATGAGGTGGTGGGTCTTTGGCCAGGTTTTGGAGTACGTGAAGAGAGAAAGAGTCCGCCCATTGGAGGTCATCCAAAAGCACCACAAGGGCGCGCGCTGCTGAGAGATAACGAAGGCTGTGACGCAACGCTCGACTGACCAAAAAGTGGGCTTGCTGTGGTTTTAGGTCTAGGCGTGATGAGTCCGGTTGTTGGCCGGGAATCGACGGTATCTCTTTGTTGTAGGGGAGCAAGGCCCAGGCATCTGGACCGAGCATCACTTCTCTCTCCTTTGGAGCTTGTCTTTGGGCGCGATCGGCTAGCAATTGGAGCAACGGTTGAAACAACGACAACGGCTCCGGGTGAGCTTCCAAGCTCTCCCCTGTTAACACTGTCATGCCCTGGTTCATGGCGTATCCGGCCAACTCCAAGAACAGTCGTGTCTTGCCCACACCACTTTCGCCCTTCATCACCACAAAGGAGCCTTCGCCTTCATGAAGGGTTGTGAGGTGCTGTGTGAGCTGTTGAAAGGTTGTTTGCCGTCCGGCTAGCTTGGGGCGATAAAGATAGACGTGTGTCGATGTTCGCGAAAGACCCGGCCAGGCCGCAGGTTTGGGGTGCCCTTGCAAACGAAGGATCGAGTGCAACGTGTGACGTACGGTGTCTGCGTATCCCATCCGTTCGTGAGGCTGTTTGGCAAGGAGGCGAAGCACCAATTGATCCAGAGCTGGTGGGAGCCCTTGGACCCAGTGAGAAGGAGGAAGCGGCTTTTCAAAGAGGTGTTGGGATATCACGGATTCCGGGCTGCCCACAAAAGGGGGAGCACCGGTCAGCCACTCGTACAACATGCAGCCCAACGCATAGAGGTCGGCGCGGGCATCCAGGAGCTGTCCTTGCAATTGCTCCGGTGCCATGTAGGGGATGGTGCCCAACCCCAGCTGAAGAGTGTCCAATGACTCCCGGCTGATGGCGTTGGAAAACTGCGTCAGGAGGCCAAAATCAATGATGACAGGCCAGCCGTTGTCGCGGATTAAGATGTTGTTGGGCTTCAAATCACAGTGGATGATTCCTTCACCATGAAGATAAAACAGAGGCTGGCAAATGCGCGCGATCATCTCCAAGGTTCGCTGCAAAGCGCTGGGTTCACAGACTCGATAGGAGCGTGTTAACGGTGTCGAAGACAACGAAGACGCGACTTGCGATTGATCTTGTCCTGAAGACGGGAGAGATGCTGCGTTGACATGCTGTCGCAGGATGCTCTGCTCCGCCACTGTGTCGGCCCACCAACCTTCACCTTCTTGGGTGTCGACGAGGAACTGCTCGTTGATATGCTCCCAGTGAGTGGGCCAAGCCGAAGGGAGAGACGAGTTGTTGGATTGCGATTCTCCGGATGCCGGAACGGCCGGTTGGTTCGGGTTTGTTGGTCCAGGTGGAGATTGATGCATCCAGTCACGTAGGGTAACGCCTTGGATCATCTCCATGGCATACCAGGGCTGGCCGTTGTGAACCCCGTGATCCACGATGGAGACAATCCCTGGATGACGAAGCTGTGAGAGGGCGTGGATCTCCCGACGAATCTGGTGCATGAACTTGGTGTGTACCATCTTGATGGTCTTGAGCGCGACCACTTGGCCTGTGCCTGTGTGTTGGGCCTGATACACCCGACCCATGCCTCCTTGACCGAGAGAATCAAGCAGTTGGTAAGGGCCCAGCATGTCAGGTTCGTGGGAAGGCGGTGTCATCGCAGGAAGGCTCCGGAAACAATTGGGGAGGCGGAACACAATTTTATTGCTTACGCATCCTATCATCCGGGTGGTGACGTCACAAGGGAGATGAAAAGGGGAGGATGTTCGTGAGAGTTCAGGGGGGAGCGTTCTTGAGCGTTTGTCTGTTCAACTGGGAGAAAACACGAGGGGGTAGTTGACTCGTACCACACCACCGCCCGGAGGAGCAGGGAAACGCATTCTGCGGAACACCCGAAGGATGCAGCTTTCCACTTTGGAGTCTTTCAGGCTGCTGGAGCGGAGTCCTACCTTTCCTGTCGTTCCGTTCGGTTGGATTTGGAAGGAAACCACGACTCTTCCTTTGAGGCTGGACTTCTTCAGCAGCTCCTTCTCGTAGCAGTACCTGAACTTGCGCTGATTGGCCCGAATGACCGAACGGATCTCGTTCTTTCCCCAGGCTTTGGGGGCTTTCTTTGGTGTCGCTTTTGATGTTTTTTTGGGGGTGGTTTGGGCTTTGCTTGTTGCTGCTTCTTCTGTGTCAATTCTTTCTACCTTGAGAACTACCAACACGCGGACATTGCGGCTCTTCTTGTTGCGCATGGGACTGTGACCCACGAGAGTGTAGCCTCCCGCCTTCGCAAACATTGTGGTTTGCAGCCAGGGGGACGTGATGAACATGGTGTTTGCGCCGTTCTTGCTGGTGGTTGTAAAGCTCTTGTGATGCCAGATCTTCATTCGCACAGAGACCAGGGAACTTGATGCGGAGGTTTGACGCAGCACTAAGCTAATGGTTGGTGCCGAGATTCGTGAATCTTGGGTGGCTTTGAGCTTGGCTTCTTCGTTGTTGGCAACACGAACCATCACGTAGTGCATGAGAGCGTAGCTTCGTTGGAGCGGGTATGCTTTTTGGAGGTAGCTATGCAAACCCGAGTGGCTCTTCGCAAATCCTCCTGAATCTTTCGCGCTGACGGGCTGTACAAAGTAGAGACCCACCCGGAATTGGGCTTGGGGGACATCCAATCGTTGATGGGCTTCCTCAAGTATCTTCAACACGCTTTTGGGCGCACGGATCAAGATTTGGTGGAGGGCCGGGCTGTACCACATCTTGGTGTACCGCTTCTGGCTTTGGGGAACAAACATACGAAGCAGGTTGACCATCCGAGAACCTCGAAAGTATCGGATGGGAAAAATCACGGTTTCGCGCTGTGGATAGCTACGTTTCGAGGTCGCCTTTGCTTTCTTCGATGCGGGGGCTGCCTGTACGTTGGAGGTCGTAGGGGTTCCTGTAAGAATGAAAACACCCATGACAAGGGTACAGAGCAAGAGAGTACGTTTCATGACAAACTCCTGAACGTTGTGTGAATGGTGTCGAACGCTCTTGTCCAAGGAACGACACGTCAGTGGATACGAAAGGGGTACTTCTACGTTGGTGAGGTGCTCACATGTTGCATCAGTGAATCCTACGCATGGACTGTTGTTTCCAAGCCTGCATGCGGGTTGGATATGGAAGTCGTTGCGTGTGATCCAGGAGGTGGGGGCGGTGCTCCAACGCGGCTAACGTGGCAAGCTTTCCACTGGGAACCAAGGCTCCGCCCTGGCCAATGGATAGGACCGTTTCGGACTTTTCCAGAACGTCTTCTGAAAGGGAGACTTGTGCCGCAGGAGAGGCTTTCTTCTTTGCTGGTTTGGTGGGGGCCAAAGCATAGAACAAAGAAGGTGAAGGCTCCACCATGTAGGTGAAGGAAGACTCGGTGGTATGGGGTCGTTGTTTGGGCTTCGTATCATTGCCGCCTTCAATGACTGTGGCTACAAAATCGAACGAGCGATGCGACGTTTTGACGCTCTTTTTGACAGTCAAAGGAGCAAACCCTTGAAACTCGATTGACACAGTCATTTCACGGATAACGGGCTTGGATTGTATCAATGTGGGAGGTCGCAATCTCGTTGTTGCACGGAAACGTTGGGTCTTTAGGGTCCAATGTGTTCCAGCGCAGGTTGGGGTTGGGGATGCTGTGCTTGAGGCGGCTGTTACGAATTCAGTGGCATCAGGAGTCCATCCATAGACCCAAAGCAAAAGGAACGCTGCTGTCGTTACGCCAGCCAATTGCCAGGGGCGAAACCACTCAGCAAGGCCAACCGTGATCCAACTCCACCATGGGGGTGGTGAGGTTGAGACGGATTTCTCTTGGCTCTTGGGCTGCGGTGAAGGTTGACGCTCAAACACGGTCTCCAACAGATGCTGGTGTTCCGCAGCGCTGACAGATTCGATAGCCTCGGAAGGTTGGGCGAAAGCTGCATTCCATGACGCTTGTTTGTTCATGCCTGCCGCACACTCGTCACACGACTTGGCATGAGCGAGGAATGTTTGTTCTTCAGCGCCTTCAAGCTCACCAAACAGGTACGAAGCGAGCCAGTCCTCGCAAGGGATGTGTTGCGAACTCATGATGCTCCTCCTTGACCCAGCAACGAAAGCCACTCAGGTGCTTCGGTTTGGATGTGGGCCGCGAGCTTTTTGCGAGCCGAGAAGTAGTACCCTCGGGCTGTGGCTGGCTGACATTCCATCAAAGCTGCTATCGATTTACCCGGATGTTGCTCAATGTCACGGAGTACAAAGGCGATCCTTTCTTGCTCCGAGAGGATCTCCATGGCTCCATGCAAGAACGTTTGGAACTGTTGGGCTCGCACATAACCTTCTTGCTGTGGCTGTTGGTTGGGTAGGCCCGGTAACTCCGAAGGTTCTTCTGTTAATTGGTACTTGGAGCGATTTCGTAACCAGCGATGACATTCGTTGACTGTCACGCGGTACAACCAACCGTCTACATTCTTGGATTCGTCCAACGAGTGCCAGTGCTTGTACAAGAGGCAGGCCACTTCTTGGAGTACATCCATCGCGTCGTCTCGACTTCGTAACATGCGAGTGGCAATGCCCAGAAGCTGATCTTGCTTTGCCAACAAGAAGGCGGAGAAGGCTGCGCGAGTTTCTTCATGCATGGTCGGATATCCCGTAGCGACCGAAGTCGTGTCCGATGCAGAAGCCTTGTTCTGGGTAAACTGAAACCATTGCGCAGCAGGTGTCCATTGTGGCGGTGTATAGGGCAGTATCTGTTGTATTGACAGTTGGCCTTCGTTCATCACTTGTCCGGTACTACTTGTGTTGTATCACAGACCCTCTTGTGTGGGTTCTGTTGGGTATAGCCTCCTCGCACCCAAAACGTTGGGGACTGAACAGAAAAAAATTGTATTTTGTGATGTGATCGTGTGGAAGATTCTGTTTTGTATAATGAAAAATATATTTGATCCGGGTCGTGGCACCCAGGCATTTCGTTCCATTTCTACCCCCAAATGCCAGGTGTTGTTCTTCTAAGTTGCTGTCTTGTAATTGGTTTTGTGGTTGTATTGGCCCGTTTTGAAAAAAAATGGTTTTGAATTTCTTGACAAGGTTTGAGGTGTGATTAGTTTTCGATTGCAACAAGGAAGCCTGGTAACTAACAGGAAATAAAGTGTTAAATTATGTTTTTGTTGTGCACTGATGTCTAAGGTGCATAGTACAAAAGCGAATAGGAGAGGTGTATTATGCTTACACGATGGAACCGAATTGACCGTAGTCCTTTGGCACAAAACCCCTTTACTTTGTTGGGTGAGATCCAGCAGCACTTTGGTCGCTTCTTGGAAGATCTGGATCGCGATGCAGGCTTGTTTCGGCCTGAGCATGGCACCTTCCAAGAGATGGGCGGTCCCCGCGTGGATCTGTATGACCAAGGCGAGAACCTGCTCTTTGTGATGGAAGTTCCCGGCCTGACGGACAAAGACATCAAGCTTACCGTCAACGCTGAGACGCTGACCATCGCAGGCGAGCGACAGGTTGAAGCCCCTGAAGGCCACTCCACTCACTTGCGTGAACGGGGTAACATCAAGTTCTCCCGAAGCTTCTCTTTTCCATGCAAGGTCGATGTCGAGCGCGTCTCTGCGAACATGCAGGATGGCATGCTTGAGGTCAAAGTGGCCAAAGCTCCTGAAGCCAAGCCCCGTCAGATCCAGGTCTCTGTGGGCTAACTCCCTATCGTCATAGCTTCCGGGACGTGGAACTGAGTCTCATCCAATCATTCCATCTCCACAACCCGGTTGCTATGGCTGGTTTTTTCATGCATTGGGCAGAGGCATTGTCTTGCTAGGTGACAATGCTCACCCTGCCCAATCTTTTTCAACAACGCTTTCGAGCTTTGAATATAGGTTGTGCGAGAACAAACAAAGGCTCCCTGAAGCTATACGTTCCTCGCAACAAGGAGAATCATCATGAGTGCACAAGTGACCCAACGTGAACGTCAAAACGAAACCCAACAAGTGTATGTGAACCCTCCAGTGGATGTGTTTGAAAACCAGGAAGGTCTTCTGTTTCGTGCCGACTTACCCGGCGTCAAGAAAGAGGATGTCTCGGTTCACTTTCACGACAGCGAGCTCGTCATCTCTGGCAAACGTCAGGCTGGGCCTGAAGGCGAAGCGCTTCACCGGGGGGTTCGTTACAACGACTTCCGCCGCGCGTTCAATCTGCAACAGAACGTGGACGTTGAGAAGATTGAAGCGAAGCTACGACACGGTGTCTTGACTGTCTTCTTGCCGAAAGCTGAAGCCGTTCGGCCCCGTCAAATTGAGATTCAGTCTGCCTAAGTTCGTCATTGACTCTTCAGCCCGCAGACTTTCCAGGTGAATGAATCGTTTGCCTGGAGTGGAAGGCCCGGCACCTTTTTGGAGGTGTTGGGCCTTTGGTTTTTTAGGAGAGATTCTTTTGTGGATGTCAGGTCGAGCTGGCGTTGGGGTTTTGAAGGAACGAGAGGATCTGGGCAGTCATTCGACGCCAGATCGTTTCTCCAACACTCTCGGGATCAATCATCAAGTGATAGTGCCGTCGCTTCCCGCCGAGTTTTTGATGGAGAGGGTAAAGAGTCCAGTCCAGTTGATGTTCTGCAAGGAACTCTGTGAGACGTTGGAAGGGAACCATCTCGTCGTGAACATCCGAAAGCACCAGGGTGGGGGTGCTCCATTCTTTGAGATCCGATCGATGAAGCTCATCATAGAGGGCAAACATCGCGTGGTAGGCTTGGATGGGGGTGGTTCGATTGGCCTTGTATTGTCCGGGAGTAAAGGCTGGTATGCCGAGCTTGGGGAAGGGTTTGAGCGGGCGCAGGAGGTTGGCCCATGATGTCATCACGATCGCCGGAGCCAAGAGCACCAACCGATCAAACCGATGGGTCGGTGCGCTGCGAAGCTGAAAGACTGTTCCCACGAGGCCGCCCAAAGAGAACCCAACATACACGAGGGGGACGCCCAGTTGATCGGCGCGTTCTCGTGCGGCGGCAGATACCTGATCCAATTCGTCGAGCCAGGTTGGCGCTGATGTCGATCCAAAGGCTTCCCGTCGATCCTTTTCGAGTTGCCCTGTATCAAGTGATGGAGCCACCGTGGGGCCGTGTCCAGAGAGAGAGACCCGAAGGACCTCAAAATGTTGGGACAAAAACCACTCTCCCAAAGCGTCCATGCGCGGTGAGTAGAGGTTGAGCCCATGCACCAAAAGAGCGACTCCCTGTGGAGGAGCTTTTTCTTTCGCTGATTCCTGGCGATTCAACCATGCGCCCAAGTGTTCGGGAAAGCTCGCTGGGTTTGCGGATGTTATACCTGAATCGTTTGCCATTTGCCCTGTTGCCAAAAGTAGGAAAAGATAACGCTTTGCAAAACACGATACCCAATTTGAAGCGCCCAGATCCCAAGGAGTCCAACCATGGGGCCTGCAATGTAGGCGATGGGAAGAAAGAGGAACCACTGCATCGCGATCGAAACATACATCACTCGACGTGTATCTCCCGCGCCTTGCAGCGCGTTGAGCAACACCATACCAACTGTGTCAAAGCAGAGGGTCAGCGCGAGCAAGCGCAGCGGGCCTCGGGCGAGAGCGATCGTCTCGGGGTTGTGAATAAAGATGCCCAGGAGCAGATCGGGGAAGAACACCGCCGGGATGGTAAAGGAACCGACCAACAGGCTGGCCAGGCGAGCGACGTCCCAGCCCCAGGCCTTCGCGTCCTCCGGGTCCTTTTTGCCCAAGGCCTGACCCACAAGGCTCGCTGCTGCGATTCCAAACGCGATCCCTGGCAGAATGCCTACCAGTAACAGGTTGATCAATACGTTGGAGGCAGCAACCGCTTGGGTTCCCAACGCTGTGTTGCCAAACGTTCCGGCCGTCGCCATCTGGATGCTAGAGACCGTGGCGGTGTAAACGTCGACGCGCCCGATGATCCAAAACAACATGGTCATCCCAGCGGCAAAGAAAAACTGCTGGAAGCTGCTGGGGAGGGCCAGCCGCAAAATGGTGGTGACGTCGGAGAGGGAAAACTGCTTGAGAAAGCCGTTGGGGCGGGCGTGTCGAAAGCCCATATAGAAGTAGTAGAGTGTTCCGACATAAGTCGCGATGGCTGAAGCAACACCTGCACCTGTTGCGCCCATCAAGGGAAAGCCGAACTTGCCAAAGATCAGCAGGTAATTGAACACAATGTTTGTGATGTGCATGACGATGATCGTGCGCATGTACAGGCGCGACATATTGATCGCGTTCCAATACCCTCGGAATGCAAAGTTCATCCCAACGGCGGTCATGCCGATCAGCCGCGCCTGCAGGTAGGGAATTCCGATGGCGATCAAGGCAGGATCTTTGTGCAAATAGGGAAACAGCACAGGTGTGTAAGAAATGATCAGGATCGAGGCTGGCACCGACAAGACAACAGCCAACAGCAGGCCTACATTGAGGGGCCCGGCTGTTTCGCTCTCTCTGCCTTCGCCAAGCCGACGTGCTGCGATGGCTTGCACCCCTGTGGAGAGACCCATGATAAAAGCGATCGACATAAAGTTGGCAAAGCTTCCAATGCCGACAGCGGCAAGAGCTTCGTCACCAAGAGAGCCAACCATCGCTGTATCCACAAGGTTCAGGACGTTCTGCGAGACCATGCCTCCGACAATGGGCAAGGCTAGACCCAAAATCCTCTGTCTTCGTGCGGGAGTCGTCAACAATCCAGGGTCTCCTCTTCTGCTCTGGTGGAATGACAGGCATTCTCTTTGGGGTTATGATACTACGAACGTGACGTGGGGAGTGGGGTCTATGACGCTCTCTTCTTCCCTCCAACAAAGCCTCTCCCCCTGTTCTTGGGTGGAGAGGGTGACTCAAAGAAGACCCTAACATCAGCCACATTGAAGGGGCTGAATGTATCATCGAAAGGACTATATCATGTCATCGTGGGATCGGTTTCAAGGAACTTCCAAATACATCGCGTCGCAAGAACTTCGAGACGCTGTGAATGTGGCGATCGCGCTGGAACGTCCTTTGTTGGTGAAAGGGGAACCCGGCACTGGAAAGACCCTTTTGGCACAGGCGATCGCCGACGGTCTTGGAATGCCGATGCTGACCTGGCATGTGAAATCGACCTCCAAAGCCCAAGATGGTCTTTATGTGTACGATGCGGTGCAGCGTCTCCATGACAGTCGCTTCGGCGACGGAGATGTTTCGGACATCGCGCAATATATTAAGCTGGGTCCTTTGGGGCAGTCGTTTGCTGGGGAGGAGCAAGTGGTCTTGCTGCTCGATGAAATCGACAAGGCTGACATGGAGTTTCCCAACGATCTGCTTCATGAGTTGGACGCTATGAAGTTTGACATTGTGGAGACCAACGAGCGGATTGAAGCCAAGAATCGACCTGTGGTGATTATCACCTCCAACGCTGAAAAAGAGCTGCCGGATGCGTTCCTTCGACGCTGTGTGTTCCATTACATCGACTTCCCTGGTCCTGAGTTGATGGAGGAGATCATTGGGGTGCACTACCCTGATCTGGAGCGAACCTTGTTGGAGCAGTGCATGGAGCGGTTCTACTGGCTTCGCGACCAACCGGATGTACGAAAGCGTCCTTCCACGAGCGAACTCCTCGACTGGATCGGTGCTTTGGTGACCTCCGGAATGAAGCCCGAGCGGCTCAAAAAAGAGCTTCCTTTTCTGGGTGTGCTGCTCAAAAAAGACGTGGATCTCGCCCGAGTACAGCAGCGACTTCACTAAGAGAGAAGGCTCACTTCCTCTTGCAAAGGAACGACGTGCCTCGCTGATTTCTTCCTGGGCTGTCGGGGTTCATGGAAACCGACCTGCTCCTCCCTCTTTGAAAGGGCTCATGTCATCATGTTTCTTGGCTTTTTTTATTTCTTACGAAGCCGTCAGATCAACGTCAGCTTAAACGAGTGGATGACATTGATGGAGGCCTTACAGAAAGGGCTAGGTGAGTCGTCGCTGACGCGCTTTTACCACCTGTGTCGAAGCCTCTGTATCAAGAGTGAGGCGCACTTCGATCGGTTTGACCAATGTTTTGCCGAGTACTTCAAGGGGATTGAGGCGTCGGAAGAGTCGATCGACAAAGTGCTGGATTGGCTTCGACGTTCTCCTTTGGAGCAAGAGCTGGATCCCGAAGAGCTCGCCCGCCTGCGCGCGATGGACCTGGACACTCTCCGCGAAGAGTTTGAGAAGCGACTGGCTGAACAAGACGAACAGCACGACGGCGGAAATTACTGGATCGGTACGGGAGGCACCAGTCCGTTTGGACACGGTGGTGTGCATCCCAGCGGTATCCGGATCGGTGGTCCCGGTCGTCGAGGGACCGCGATGCAGGTCGCGACCAAGCGTCGTTTTCAGAACCTTCGACACGACCGGATCCTGGATGTTCGTCAGATTGCGACAGCCTTGCGACAGCTTCGTCGTTTAACCCGTGACGGTCGGGAAGAAGAGCTTGACATCGACGAAACAGTAGACGCCACCGCGCGAAACGTCGGTGACCTGGAGATTGTCTTTCGACCGCCGCGCAAAAACACGGTGAAGCTTCTCCTGTTGATGGACGTGGGCGGCTCCATGACTCCACACACTCGTCTCTCGGAGCTTCTGTTTTCTGCGGCTCATGCGGCTTCGCACTTCAAGGCGTTCAAGCATTACTACTTCCACAACTGCCCCTACGAGAAGCTGTACACCGACATCTCCCAACGAAAAGGGGTGTCGACCCTGGAGGTTCTCCAGAACCTGGATCGCAAGTGGTACACCGTGATTGTTGGGGACGCTGCGATGAGTCCGTATGAACTCACATCTTCGGGTGGCTCCATTGACTTCTTCCATTACAACGAAGAGCCAGGAATTCGTTGGTTGCAGCGGATTCGCGAGCGCTTTCCTCGCTCCGTCTGGATCAACCCAGACCCACCACGCTATTGGGGCGTGACCCAATCCACCATCATGATCCAGGACATCTTTGAGATGCACCCTTTCACCCTGGATGGTTTGGGGGACGCCATCTCTTATCTTCGCAAGCAGAAGGTATAAGGAGGGCAGGCCCTCTTATGAATCAGAGGAGTTGGTCAGGCTCACAGAGAGGATCTTGTCTTCGAGGGCTTCCAACTCCGCGATCACGGTGTCAGGTGGGCGACGGCTTAGCTCCATGGTTGCGACGGCGGCTTTACCTTCTTTGAAGATGATGTTGCTCATGCCTTCGATGTTGATCTCTTGGGCGCGGAGCTTTTCCATGACCGAAGCAAGAACGCCCACTTTGTTGTAGTGCCGAATGATCAGTTGAATTTGGTCCGGCGTGTGTTGCTGGAGGTTGATGCAGTTCGGCACCGCTCCGTTCTCTACATACTCCCGGATAATTCGGATGGCTTCGGCGGCAACTGCGTCTTGGGCCTGTTGGGTGGAGGCTCCAATGTGAGGGGTTCCAATGAAGTTGGGATGCTGGAGTATGGGGTGTTCGTACTGCTTGTCACCAGAAGCAGGCTCATGATTGAACACGTCCAGTCCAACCCGCAGACCTTTGGAGTCCATCGCTTCCAGCAAGGCCTCTTGATCGTGCAGCTCGCCTCGGGATGTGTTGAGGAAGATTGTCCCTTCCTTCATCAAGGCAAAACGCTCTTGGTTGAAAAGGTTCTCGGTCTCAGGTGTAAAGGGCAGGTGGACAGAGACAATGTCGCTGACTTTGCAAAGCTCATTCAGGTCAGCGCAGCGTTGTATCTTTTGTTTGCTGGCTTCCTCGGGGGTGAGCCAGAGATCGTACGCTACAACGTTCAATTCAAAAGCTTTGGCGCGTCGAGCGACGGCTTGGCCGATTCGACCAAATCCTGCTATCCCGATGGTCTTTCCCTTGAGTCCATCGGCCTTGGAGAAGGCTTTCTTTTCCCAGCGTTGCTCTCGGAGGGAAGCGGTGGCGTGTGGGATCCGTCGATCCAAGCCAACCAACAATCCCATGGTTAGCTCTGCCACAGCGATGGCGTTCTTGCCTGGGCAGTTGGCGACGTAGATCCCACGCTCACTGGCCGCCGATACATCAATGGTGTTGGTGCCCGAGCCGACGCGAATGATCAGTCGCAAGTCTTTGGCCCGTGCTATGGTTGCAGCGTTGACTCTTGTGCTGCGAACGCACAGAATATGGACAGGCCCAATGGCATCGGGGAGTTGGTCCACGGTTAAGTCGGGCTGAAAGTCACAAGATACACCAGGGATCTGACCCATCTCTTCGATCTTGGCGTCGGGCAAACGATCGGCGACCAATATATTCAACACGGCTTTCTCCTTGAGCTTTGTCAGCTTTTCTCATCCAATGGAGCCTGGGGCAGTGGCGTCATGATATCACAATCCTGGAAGAGAAACGAACGCTCTGTGTGTTGTTTGTGTAACGTTTGAGAAGAAACCAAAACAAAAAGCGATGGTTGGCGGAATGAAGTCAGGGATCAGGTTTGATGTGGGTTGGGTGGTGCTGTGTTTGTTGTTCCCATTGTTTAACCCACCTGTTGTGCATGCAGCGCCAGCGAAGGCCAGGCTTTCACGTGTCTTCCTGTGGGTCGAGGCGGATCCTGCTGACTTGAAGCGAGCGAACGTTCCCATCCTGGAGCGTGAAGGGAAGAAGGCGATGACGACCTTGTCCCCCGCGCAGTTTCAATCGCTGCTTAAACAGCGTATCTCTTTGATTGTTCGAGAGGCTGTTGAGCTACCGCTGCCCAAACCGTATTTGAGCCTCGCCGAAGTCGAAGCAGAGATGCTGCGGCTCTCCAAAGCCTATCCCAAACATGTGGAGCTGGTGAACGTCAGCCAACGCTTTAAGGTCCCACCCACCGCCGATGGTCGATCGGTGCTTGCTCTACGGATTCATGCAAGCCAGTCAAGCGAGCCGGCGCCGACTGTTCTCCTGGATTCCATACACCACGCCCGTGAAGTTATCACGCCCCTCGTGCTTCTGGACGCGGCCAAAACGTTGGCAGAAGAGTACGGAAAGGACCCCAAAGTCACCCGCTGGGTCGACCACTACGATATCTGGTTGATCCCCATTGTGAACCCTGACGGTTACCACTACATGTTTTCAACGGACCCGTTCTGGCGCAAGAATCGACGGAAAAACAGCGACGGAACGTTCGGCGTTGATCTCAACCGCAACTATCCCTTCCAATGGGGAACTTGTGGTAGCAACAGCCCCAAAGGGGAGTCTGAAATTTACAAGGGGAGCGCTCCGGCCAGTGAGCCGGAGGTACAGGCGATGGTTGCTCTTGGAGCGGCGATTCAACCCCAACTCTATCTGACGTATCATTCGTACGGCAACGACGTGGTTCGACCCTACGTTTGCGCTACGGTTGCGGACGAAACCCTGGTGCAATCTGTCACGCAGAGTATGGCGACCGCGGCAGGTTACAAGTTCCGAAAGGCTTCCAGCAGTGGAGAGAGTTTTGAGCATTACTACAATCGCTACGGTTCCCTCTCGTATCTGATCGAGGTCGGCACGGAGTTTCACCCCAAGCCGACGGATGCCCCAATGTTGATTGCAAAGGCTCGCACCACCTGGATGACGTTGCTAGAGCGAGGCATGCAAACGGCTGTTTTGCTTCAAGTGGTAGACAAGGCTACACAGCAACCTGTGTTGGCAGATCTTCGCTTGGACGAGATCAAGTTTGTTACGGGCGAGGTCCGGCGAACGTTAGCCAAAAATGGCTTCTTCGCCTGGACCTTGGCGCCTGGCTCTTACACGTTGAGGGTGTCGGCGGCAGGGTACAAACCCTGGTCTAAGAGCCTGTCTTTGACATCATCCTCTCTTTTGCGCTTGAAAGTAGAGTTGGAGGCTGGCGGTGTGGACTCTACAGAAGCTGGAGTGGAGGAAGCTCCTCATTCCCCGGAGGCTTCGTTTGAAGCGAGCAGCTCTGAGAAATCGGGCGAGGAGCCACAGTTGGATCGTGCAAGTTCGAGTGAGGTCGCCCCATCGGAAGACGGCAAGCCACGCTCTGAGTCCCAAGACAAAGTCAACGACGGGAATGTTTCCCCGGATGCCCCACTTCTTGAAAAACCGAGCGGCCAGGGTTGTGAGTGCAGCACCGGTGAGTCGTGGTCGTGGACCTGGGGATTGCTCCTTTTGCTGGGTTTCTATCTTTTGCGGCGTTTGCGTTCTGTGCCTCCCTCCTCTTCACGTTAAGAGAGGCTGTGTGGGCGTTTCTGCGGTCTTCGCTTCTTGACCTGTTGCGAATTGCCCCCAACTTCGAGACAATGCTGCCAACTTTACCGTGGAGTAAGTTAGGCTCTTGTTGAGGAGAAAGGCATGAATCGTAGGCTGTTGTTGTGGGTTGTTTTTGGGGTTGTCTCTATGGTGATGGGGTTGCCGCTGCAGGCGGAAGCCACCCACTTTCGTGGAGGAACGCTGCGCACCTCGTCTGTGAATGGATTGGACGTAGAAGTTGTGCTGGAGGTCTACCAACGGCGGGACTACAACTGCGATTCGGTCCAACCTGCCGGTACATGTTGCCTCAACTCTTGTCTGGGAAAGCAACTCGGTCGGTTTTCGGGCGCCAAGATTGATTGGGGGGATGGCAACGACACCGCGATCTCCACCATGACCGTGATCTACGATAGCTACTCTTCGAATATCTTAGGCTTTCGTGAAACCTACAAGCACACTTACAACACTGCAGGAACCTACAAAGTGAAGTGGGGAGGGTGCTGTTGGGTGAATGGTGTGAAGCCATCAAGTCTGTCACAGGGCAACTACGAACTCGAAGTCTCTGTGAAGACCGGAGCAAGCAATCGCTCTCCAGAGTTTCAATCCCCCACCTTGTTCAATGGGTGCGTGCAGTATCCTGTGTCGTACAACCTGAACGCTGAAGATCCTGACAAAGACAGCGTCACAGTCACTCTGCAAAAGCGTACAGGTGGGCCTTCCTCTGCAGGTCTCAGCGTATCGTCGGCAGGGTTGTTGACCTGGAGCACTCCCGTGGCTGGACTCTGGGTTGTGACTGTGAAGGCTGAAGACAGCAAGGGGGCTACCACATACCGCGACTTCTTGCTCTCTATCAGCACCCAAGCTGCATGTGCGAACAAAAGCCCCCAGCTTACAGTGACTCCCCCAACTGCAACAGCCAAGGTTGGGGTTGAAGTGTGCGCCACAGTCAACGTTACCGATGCAGACAACTCGGACAAGTTCAACCTTCAAATCACGCCCACTCTTGCCAATGTGAAGTTGAACCCTGCGAGTGTGTTCACGGCGGGTCGCCCCAATCCTTATTCGTTCAAGTATTGCTGGACCCCTTCGGCCAGTGACGCCAGCAAAGTTCGACAGGTTCTGTTCACTGCCACAGACGATGGAACGCCGCCGCTCTCTGCACAAGGGACCTTGACCTTCACTGTGCAAGCTCTTGAAGTTCCACCTGTGATCACGTTGACCCCTACCGCAACCACGCAAACGGTGAAAGAAGGAGCTTCAGTCTCATGGACGGCTGTGGCGAGCGATGTGGACTCTGCGATTGCTTCGTTTGCGGCTTCAGGGCAACCTAGCTTCTGCAAGGTCACACCCCAAGCTGGAAACACTCTGAGCATTGTCTGTCAGCCTGACTTTTCCGTGGGAACCAAAGACTTCACCTTTTCACTGGAAGCCAAAGATTCGGATAGCACACCTCAAACGGCGTCCGTTTCGTTGACGGTAAAAGTGGAGAACGTCAATCGCGCTCCTTCCATCACTTCCACGGCCCCAACCGAAGCATTTGTTGGTCGTGCGCTGTCGTACTCTGCGAAAGCCTCAGACCCTGATTCAGGAGATACGTTGACCTGGAGCTTGGAGACCAAGCCTACAGGAGCCACCGTTGACGCGCAGAGCGGGGTCATGCAATGGACGCCTTCCCCTTCGGATGTCGGCTCCAACGTGGATTTTACGCTGGCAGTGTGTGACCAAGATCAAGCTTGTGCCCGGCAGTCCTTTAAGGTTTTGGTGAAGTGGATCGTCTGTCATGTGGACAGCGAGTGTCCCTCGGACTGGGTGTGCATGCAGAAGCAATGCAAGCCGCCTGGCTGCTATGTGTCGTCGGCAGGTTGTGCTTCCCAAGAGGTTTGTTTGGCAGGAACATGCAAGACAGACAGCTGTCCTCCGGGTGGTTCTTTGCAATGCACCGGGGAAACGTTTTGTCGGCCTGGATCAGCACAATGCATCAAGTCGTGCGCGTTGGTCTCGTGCGGCTCCTACAAGCGCTGTGCTGATGGGGCCTGCGTCGACGACCCTTGTGAACGTGTACGGTGCAACAGCGGTTTGGTGTGTGACAACGGCTCTTGTGTGACCAACCGGTGCGCTGGCTCCAATGTCTGCCGCCATGGCCGTATTTGCAGCACTCTTGTGAATGGTTGCATCGACGATCCGTGTCGAAACATTCAATGTCCTCCCCAAGAGGTTTGCAACGGGTATGGTGAGTGCGTGATGCCCGCTCAATGTACCTGTGATGGCGATTGTCCGGCACAAACCCTTTGTGTGCAGGGCGTCTGCAAGATTCCAACCTGCCAAGCGCAGAACGACTGCAAAACAGGTGAGATCTGCAGCGACGGGGCGTGTGTTGCGGACCGATGTGTTGGCAAGTCTTGCCCCAAAGGTCGCTTCTGTCGGATGGGGGTCTGCGTTGAAACTTGCGCCGCTGTGACTTGTCCAACCAATCAGATGTGTGTGGATGGGAAATGTGTGACCGACCCCTGCGCAGGGGTGACCTGTTCATCCGGTGAAGTGTGTCGCAACGGCTCGTGCGAAAAAGATGCTTGCGCTCAAGCTTGCTCTTGCAAACAAGGGCGGTTGTGCCAGGGTAGTTCGTGTACGGACGACCCTTGCCAGACCATTCAATGTCCAGCAGGACAAACCTGCAACAAAGGGCAATGCGAAGGTATCCGAAGTTGTCAGGTTGACAACGAATGTCCAGGGAGCGGCGTGTGTGTGGGACAACAATGTGCGCCTGAAGGTTGTTATGCGAGCGGCCAATCTTGTGCCGACGGCCAGCTTTGCCTTCGTGGAGCTTGCGTTGACAATCCATGTGCAGCCAAGACATGCGCCGCCGATGAAGTTTGTCGGCCAGGTGATGGTGCTTGTGTTCCTTCCTGTCCCATCTGCAAAGATGGAGAGCGCTGTAACAACGGCGCTTGTGAGCCCGATCCATGTGTGGGAGTCACGTGCCCAAATGGGCAGCGCTGCAACTTCAACGGAGATTGTGTCCAAGACTCATGCCAGACGCAGGGCTCTCAGGCTTGTCGTTTTCAACGAGAGTGCCAGAGTGGTTCGTGTGTGGATCCAGGTTGTCTGGGAATGAAATGTCCCGTTGATGCGACCTGCAAAGAGGGCCAGTGTATTGTTCCTCCCAAGCCTGAAGAGCCAGGACCTGAGCCTGGACCAGAGCCAGGCCCTGAACCGGGTCCTGAACCTGCTCCTGTTGATGCAGGCCCGGAAGGACCGATCACAACAACAGGCGGAGGCTGTCAATGCAACTCCGGTGTCGGGGGGCATTCAGCAGGTTTGTTGTGGCTTTTGGGAGTTTTGTTGTTTGCTGTGGCGTGGAGAAAGAGGAGGGGTGGGGTTGTTACTGAGCGGTAATCACAAACTCCACGCGACGGTTTTTTGCGCGGGCTTCGGGAGAGGTAGAGCGAATGAGTGGTCGTCCTTCTCCGTAGCCGGCTGATCTCATCCGTGAACCACGGATGCCTTTGCTCATCAGGTAACGGCGAACCGCGCTGGCACGTCGCTGGGACAGATCAAGGTTGTAGGTTGGGGTGCCCACATCGTCGGTGTGACCTTCGATGCGAATCCTGATCTTCTTGTACTTCATAAGAATGTTCGCGACTGCATCAAGAACAGGGTACGAGGTCGGCTTGATCGTGTCCTTGTTGAAGTCGAAGTAGATCTTCTTCAAGATCTCAATCTTTTGACGGCGCTTGATCGCAAGAGGACAACCACGGTTGGATTTGGGTCCAGGTGTGCGTGGACACTTGTCGATGTTGTCGGTGACGCCATCGTTATCCGTGTCGGGCCAGGGGCAGCCTTTGTTCTCGACCGGTCCCGGACGACGGGGGCAGCGGTCTTTGGGATCAATCAAGCCATCTTTGTCGGTGTCGTTCCAGGGACAGCCTTGGTTTGTGGGCGGTCCAGGTGTGCGTGGGCAGCGGTCGTCTTTGTCGAGGACGCCGTCGCCATCGGTGTCAGGCCAGGGGCAACCTTGGTTCTCTTTGGGTCCGGGTTTGTCGGGGCAGCGGTCGTTCTTGTCGAGGATGCCATCCTTGTCGCGATCGCCCCAGGGACAACCCAGGTTGTCGCGAGGACCGGGAGTTTTGGGACACTTGTCTTCAAAGTCGTAGAGTCCGTCTTTGTCGGTGTCGCGGTCTCGGGTGGAGTAGGTCAAGCCAAAGAACACACGGAACAACGGAGAGCCATATCCCGGAGTTAAGGGAATACCGACGCCCAGATTGAGCGCCAGGTTGCGATTCTGAAGCGGGTAGAACCGCGCTCCAATGAGCGCATCAAGAGGCGCAGCGCGAATGGTTACGTTCTCTGCGATCGCGGTGGCACCTGCGACTTCAGCGAGCAGAGCAAACTTGCGGTGAACCACATCGACGCTGAGACCCAACCCATAGGTCAGCTCATGAGACACCACAAGGTTGAGCAATTGGGTGCGAGGGTTGAACCGATACCCAAAGTTGAACGCGATGTTCACGATGGAGATCTCACGGCTCAAGGTCAGCATTCCACCTGCGCTGATGGGGTCTTCTCCGTTGAATTTCTTGAAGTTCCCGCCCAGTTGTGCTGTGGGGACGGAGACAAAGGCTTTGAGGCCCAAAGAGATGCCGTGCTTTCGCTCATCCAGGAAGCGGAACTTGAGTCCAAAGCGGATATCCCCGAGGAAGAATCCGTTCAGGGATCGTCCTGTGGCGTTCGGAAAGTTCAGCGGGTCGTTCGGGAACTCCCCGACCTGGTAGATGGTGAGAGGTATAGCGATGTAGAGGTCAAACCAGTCGGCAAAACCCACAGCGGCCATGATGTCGGCCCCAATTTGGTGGTCGACCAAGCCGGCAAACACGCTCCCGTTTTGGTCGCGAATCGACAACGTTTGGTTGGCGTAGTTGAGATAAAAACCAACCATATAGCCCCATTGTCCAAGGGTTTGGGCTGATTGGGTTTGAAACAGACCCGTTTGGTCTCCCCAAGGTCGGAACTGTTGGACATTAAAGGCCGTGGGATCTGTACTGTTCTGGTTCTGCGCGTGAGCGTCTTGGCTCGTCCACATACCTACGAGGCAACAGAAACCAACCAGCCAGAGCAAGGCGGGCAACCGTCGCTGGGTCTGGATACGCATGAACTTTCTCCTTTTCTCTACCACAAAGACCAACGCATGCATGAGCTACACTGCCGCAGGGAAGTCTAGGCCATACCTTTGAAATCGAGGATTCTGCTTTGTTCATTGCAGGACCGTCATTTCGAGTGAGGGGTCTCATATAGCGAAATTCACTCTAGAGTACAAGCTTTCTTCCATCCACAGAGCCATGAGCGGCGCAGCGGGAGGAGGACCTCCTGCTTGTTCAAGGTTCATGGGGGTGGAAGGTTCTAGGGTAGGGGGATGAAAGGCGAAAGTCGAATTTTTGATGAACGATAGCGTTGGTCGGTTGGAGGAGCCGGCGGATAGGCTTTAGGTTGTCGAGGGTGCTGGGCTTGCTGAAGAGGCCGGCTCTTCGGGGGCGTCCGCAGCAAATCCTTCTTTGAAAAGTTGGGCGTAGAGGCCATCGATAGCGAGCAGTTCGCTGTGGCTTCCTTGCTCAATGACTTGGCCTTGCTGCATCACGAGGATGCGGTCCGCCGCCGTGATAGTCGACAACCGGTGGGCAATCACAATGACGGTTTTTCTCTCAAAGATTCGCGCGATGGCGTCTTGGATAAGGGACTCCGTTTGGGAGTCGATGGAGGCTGTGGCCTCGTCCAGAATGACGATGGATGGGTCATACGCCATCGTCCGAGCGAAGGTCAGAAGCTGGCCTTGTCCGGTGGATAAGTTGGCCCCTCGCTCTCGAAGAATCTGCTGCCACTGCAGAGGCAAGTTTTGGATGAACGTGTCAGCGTGAACCAACTGGGCGGCTTCGTGCAGGCTCTCCTCCGTCAAACGTGGATTGTCCAACCCCACATTGAAAGAGATGGTCTCGGAGAACAATTGGATGTCCTGCTGGACCGTCGCAATCATGCTGCGAATCGAGGACAACTCCACCTCCGATAGCTCTTTGCCATCAATAGTGATGGAGCCTCGGTATCCTTCGTAGGCGCGGGTGAGGAGTCGGATGAGTGTGGTTTTTCCGCTTCCTGTTGGACCCACCACCGCGACCACTTCTCCTGGTTTGATCTCTACGTTGAGACCACGGAGGATATCGATGTCGCGGTAACCAAACGAGACATCCTTCAATACGATGTGTCCTTTGGCTTCTTCCAACGGCTCCTTGCCTGGGTCAATGGCTTCCTTGTCATCAAGCAACGAGAAGATCTTATCCAGCGCGGTGGTTGCTCTCTGGATGATGGCGATCTTGCCAGAGAACTCTTGGAGGGGTCGGAACAAGCGCTGGAGGTAGTCGATGAAGGCGACCAACAAACCCACCGTGATGGCGTGCTTGAACCATCCCGATGTGGCGTACCAAAGCATCAAGGCGATGCAAATACTTCCTGTTCCGTCGACCACGGCGTACATCAACGCGTCAAAGACGTTGGAACGAACGGTCGCGTCTCTGTAGATCCGATTGCGCTCCTCGAATAGCTCTTGGGTCTCTTTGTGGTGGTTAAACAGTTGGACAATCTCAACCCCTGCGATTCGCTCGGCCAGTGTTGCGTTCACGGCTGCAAGACTTTCGCGAATTTGGAGGAAGTACTTGCGCAGCTGCTTGCGGAAGAAGCGGAGGAGCCAAAGCAAAGGAGGCGCGACAAACAGCAGTACCAGGGTGAGCTGCCAATCCAGCCAGAGCATCATCGAGAGGGTTCCTGTGACCAACAGGATATCCAGCACGATGGTGATCACACCGGAGGTTAAGGTCTCTCCCAAGGCTTCTACGTCGGAGGTACAGCGCGTGAGAAGCGCTCCTGCTGGCCGCTTGTCAAAGAAGGAAGGGGCCAGGGAGATGAGGTGTTTGTACACAGCTTCCCGCAAACGAAGGATGGTATTTTGTCCAATCGTTGCGAGGGAGATGGTGTAGGTTGTCTCGCAAAGGTATGCGAAGAAGATGGACGCGAGATAAAGTCCTGCAATCCACTGCAAACCGTTGATCTGTCCCTTGGAGATATGATCGTCGATGGCTGTCTTGAGGAGCCAGGGCTGGAGCAGGGCAAGAGCCATTGTGATGGGAGATAGCGCCAGCGCGAGCCAGAGGTACCCGCGGTTGGGCTTGGCAAACGGCCAAAGACGGCGGAGCAAGTCCATGTCCATAGACGAGGACTTGGACTCCTTGGCCGGCTTTGGTGACGTCGGTTTCTTGGTGTCACCACTCTCCGTTGGGGGCGTGTTGTTGGATGATGACGTCATTCTAGACCTTCTCGCCGGACGTCCCGGCGTTTTGTTCAAGCAAGTTTCTTTTCAGCGCAAAGATACGGGAGGTTGGTTAGGTGTCGAACTCTGGCAAAGGTTCGGCCTGATGTTGCCAGGCGTCTTGGTAGGGTCCAGGTCGATCAATCAGCTCGTCGTGTTTGCCTTCATCAACCAGTTTGCCATCTTCCAGAACCAGGATCTTGTCGCAGTGAGCGAGAGCAGAGAGTCGGTGCGACACCAGCACCACGGTAGGTCTTGCGCCGTGTGCAGCCGAAGCGGTAGCGACCTCCTCCAACGTACGAATCAGCTCTTTCTCGGTCCGATGGTCGACAGCTGACAGAACATCATCCAAAAACAGCACATCGAAGGGGCGTTGGAGCGCTCGGGCCAGAGTGATACGCTGGCGCTGGCCACCAGAAACCATGATGCCGCGCTCTCCGACGATGGTATCGAGACCTTCTGGGAACGCTTGGATATCTTGCTCCAAAGCGGCCTGTCGAAGCACGTCCTTGAGGACCTCATCGCTTGCGTTGTTCTTGTCCATCGCGATGTTGGAGCGAATGGTATCGGAGAACAAAAACGGTGTCTGGGGAACCATCGCGAAGCGTTCGCGCCAGGCATCCAGGTCAGCCATCGTGATATCCAGGTTGTTGAGATACACTGTCCCTGGAGGTGGATTGTAGAGCCGGGTCAACAGGCGCATCAAGGTTGTCTTGCCTGAGCCTGTGCGACCAAACACACCCACCCAAGAACCGGCTGGGATGTCGGCCGTGATGTTGGAGAGCACCGGACTGTCTGGAGCGTCGGGGTAGGCAAAGCTAAGATCTTTGATGTGTAGCGAAACCACTCCATCTTCCGGCAGCGGAGAGGGGTTGTCGCCTTCTGGTTTCTCGGGTGGTGCTTCCAAGAGTTCAAGGACTCGCTCCAGGCTGGCCTGTCCTCGTTGGAACACAGACATCATCCAACCCAACGACCGCAAGGGCATCAGGAGGTAAGCAATGTAAGTGGTGAACGCCACAAGCTGACCCACAGTGAGTTCTTTGTTGACCGTCATGGGTCCGCCCACAGCCAATAACATCCAGATGCAAACCCCTCCGCCCAACACCAACAGAGGCAGAATGCGGGCTCGGATCTTCGCTACGTACAGGGTGGTGTCGCGGTACTTTTCGTTGCGCTGGTAGAATCGTTGGAGGAAGGCCTCCTCTGCGCGGAATCCCTGAATGGTTTGGACTCCGTGAATGCTGGAGAGGACGTGCTCTGAGAGGTCGGAGAGTTGTTCTCGTGTGGCCTTCATCAGGTCAAACAGTCGGTAGATTCCGATTTGTACAATCGCCAAGGCGATCACGATGGGGATGAGAACCAGGAGCGTGAGCTTCCACGACAGCAGAAACATCTGGGTTCCCGTCAGCAGCAACGCAGCCCCTGTGTTGAACACAGACAGCAGGCCAAACCCAATCATCACGCGCAGGAACGTCATATCGTCCGACGAGCGGGAGATGATGTCGCCGGCATCCCACTTGGAATAGAACGACGGCTGCTGGCGCAACAGGTTGGCAAAGAGTTTGTTTTTGATCTGGAACTCAAGCAACCGTCCAGGTGTAAAGAACAGCACACGCGAGAGGGTCCGGACCACAATGACGCTAAAGCCCATCACAGCAATCAGGATCGCGGCGTTTGTAACGACCGGGCCTGTGGTTTGGCCGGCGCGAATGGCGTCGATGGCTTTGGCGAGCTGGAGCGGGATCTGCACCGCGAGCCAGTTGGTTCCAAAGAGGCAAGCGACGCCCGCAACAAACCAGTACCAGTAGGGAGAAACGTATGTTCGAAAGAACTTCAGGATGATTCGCAAAACAAGTATCCCTTCACCTGTTCAGGAGTGAGCCAAGGGCATCAACAATAACTCGCTTCTAGGAACGTGCAAGGCCTAGTTTCTGTTCCTGACTCGGACAGCCGCCGGTAGACCTACTTTCCTCGTGAAGCATTTTTTTGGTGTAAGAAAGAGTGGGTGAACAACAGTCCAGGTGGTTCGTTCTTGGGGAAGCTACGTGACATTCAACGTGTCAGGGGGAGCGATGCAACAACTTCTTGTAGCTGTGGATGGAGTGGATCGCAAAGCCTGAGAACGCTGAGAATCTCTTCAACTCTTTCTGAAGAGAGAGCAAGGCCTTGTGAAGTGACCCGTGTCCCAAACGAGCAAAGCTCAGCTTGTCGGGAGAGACATAGATGGTGTTGTGAACGGGCCAGTGCAGCAGCTGAGCCGGGTCAATCTTGCTTTGTTGGAGGCGTGCCTGCCAGGCTTTCAACCTGTACCGAGGGACCCAGGCAAACAGCGCTGTCTCACCACGGACAGCCTTGGTGGTTGAGCCGCCCGCGATGGGGATGCTGATCTGAGACTCGGAAGGCTTCGTCTTCGCTTGGGTCTTCTTGGAAGAGGCGTCCGGCTTCTTCGTTAACGTTGGCTCTTTCAGCTTGGCAGCTTCCGATGGGGGGAGGAGAAAAACAAAAGATGCTGGGGGCTTTGTGCCGCTTACGTCGGGCCACGTCGAGCGCGGCTTTCCTCGAAACTGAAGGAGGAACTCTTCGGGGAGCGGGAAGGTCTCCAGGCCAATCAAGATCTGTTTGTTTTGCTGACTGGCGTACGACAACTCTCCCAAAGCATGAGCGATGACCCCATCGGCTCCGTATACAGCGGTTCGGTAGTCCATGATGCCAACTCGGTCAACCAGATCGATCACATGTTCATTGA
This sequence comes from Deltaproteobacteria bacterium, assembly GCA_006226375.1. Lineage (GTDB taxonomy): Bacteria > Myxococcota_C > UBA6777 > UBA6777 > UBA6777 > M3003. Next base: position 26,463 of record SBHC01000037.1, read on the forward strand.
GGGGTTTTTTCTTACCCTTGTATGTGATCTTGAATCCGGCTTTGGCGTAGGGATCTTTCTCGTCGTACCAGAAAGGAATATCCACACCGAGGGGCATCCGGTTTTGGTGGGCGAGCTTCTTGAGCCGGGAGAGGACCTGCAAATAGTTTTGGGCCAGCCACTGCCTTCGACTGGTCCACAGCGAGGACAGCAAATAAGGTTCGATGTCCAGGTGGAAGCCATCGAAGCGTTCTTTCGGGTGAACCTTCTGGTTGTAGGCAACCACTTGGTTGGCCCACTCCAACACCCGGTCATGCCAGTTGGGCAGGGCGTACTTCTTGAAGCCATCAAGGGCGTAGACTTTGATGTTGTGCTTGTGAAGTTCTGCCAACCAGGGACGCCATGCTTCCACTGACAGGGCTTTGGGAGCTTGCTTGAGCAACAATCTTGGGTTGTGGGGGATCTGGAGAAACACCGCATCAAAGCCGTTGCGCTTGAGAAATTGCACCATCTTTCTTTGCCGGGTGGGGTTGCCCAAGAACTTGCGACTTTCCCACAGCCAGGATGCTTTGCGAATTCTGGCAATCGCAAGAGGAGCAGGTCCCGTTTGATGCCGCAACGGAGGCTTCACTCTACGTGGGGGAGGAGGGCGCTTGGTGGTGACTTGTGGGGGTTGTTGGCGGGGCATCGGAGGAAGCTTGGGCTGTGGAAGCTCGCGACGGCAAAGCGCCATCGTCTTGACCTCGACTTGCCCCTTGCCATGGAGGGCCTCCAACACAAACGACGCCAGCATCGAACGATCCAACTTTTTGGGGAGGTGCTTTAAGGGAAGCATCACACGTTGCCATGTGGTTGTGATGCGCTTGTTGGGAAGAAACGAACGCAGCGTTCCAACGGGAAGCGCGTCACCTTTGCGTTCCCAAGCGGCGTCGGCCATCTTCAGCAAGATGCGCTCTCCGCCTTGTGTCCCACGTATCCAGAAGGAGAGGTAGCCAAACGGCTTGGCGTTGAGGTAGCGACGCTGTGTCACGTTTTGCTTAAAGCTAAAGAAGTGCATCCACATCCCACAAAACCCAGACGATGCTTTGTTGTACGAAAGAATCAGGGCGTTGACCCCTTGTTTGTTGGAACGTACGGCGGCATCTGCTGAGGAGGGGGCACGTTGAAATCGGTTGTAGTAGCCTCCGAGCCGGTTTTTCGGTCCTTTGTCAAAGTGAGAAATCACATAACAGTTCCCTCGATGGGGAGGGACTTCGCTCTTGGGAGGAGCTTTGGAGGTTTGAGGCGGTTTGCCCTTGAGCACATAAACCAGCAGATGGGTTTTCTTCTTCTCCCGCAACAAGCCCAACTGTCCCACTCGAATGTGTTGGAGTTGCTTAAGCTTCCAGTCTTCGGCTCGGACCGGAACAGTGAGGATCTTTTCCGGAGGGCGGGCCGCCGCTGCCTCAACCCAGGAACCCCACATTGTACAGCCTGCTAAGAACAGAGCGCTTTGTATCCATCTCCAATGAAGTCTCATATGAGTGTGAGCTTTCTTTGCGTTGGTTTGGTTTCCTCTGAGGAGGTTCGGTTCCCCTTCTTTCATAGAACTACGGCCGCTTTCCTTCTGCGCTTGACTGTCTTTGTTCACATGCCAATGAATTGTGAACCGACTTGCTGCGTCCAAGGATTGAGTCGTTCTTGTTTTTCATTCCGCCTTTTTGTCAGCAACGTGGCTGAGTACTTCTCTCCTGTTCTTTCGTAGGATTGGATGTTCTATTATGGATTTTCGTAGGATTTCGGGTTGGACAAGTTTGGTCTTGTGCCTGCTTGGTCTTGGGACCACAGGTTGTGTGCAGACTCACGTTAAGATTGAGCTTCCTCCTCCAGGTTCGTCGCTGGAACATCGCTCCAATGCCTACCAAGTGTATCGTCGCAAAGGCTTGGGCTTTCGGGTCTTTGTGGAGCGCCTTTGTGTTCGTTTTCGTGGGGAGGACGGTCGTCGTTTGGAGCGTCCTCGTCGCTACATCACGCAAGAGCTACGCTGCCCCCATGGACGCGAAATAGGCTTCCGGAAGGTGCGTGAGGCCTATCCCAACGCTCTGCTTTTGGGCAGCGGTCAAAAGGTGTACTACCTCAACGACCTGCTGCCTGCCGTGTTTCCCCGATCGCGAACGGCTGAAGCAATCCGGAAGAGCGAGAACAACGCAAACTCGGCTCGTTTGGCGTTTGGTGTTGGGATGCCTGCAAGCCTTGTTGTGGGTGGTATTCTGGCCGGTCTCTCTTTTGGAATCCGGGCTGCTGACCCTTACAACACCGACCTGACTGTGGGGATGTTGATCAGCGGAGCCAGCATCACTGTGTTGGGGATTCTGGCCTCTTCGATTGCGGGTGGTATCTTAAGCGCGCGCAGTCGTGAGTTGCGATGGAACGCTTACGACACGTACAACGCAGATCTTGTCGAACGATTGGGACTCAATCCTGGAACCACTCCGCCTACCTCCACGACGCCGGCCCCTCCCAACCTGAGCAACCCCTGAAGCGCGCTCGAAGCGGGTTTTCTTGGGGACTCCTCGTCCTTATTTGAGCAGGTTCTGGACGGCTTCTAGCTTGCCGTCATTGGGAGCTGGGGTGAGGCCCAAGATCTGGCACATCAACGCATAAATGTGGATGTTGGCAAAGGCGGGCACGGTGCTTCCGACTTTGAAGGCGGGCCCTTGTGCTAGAAAGATCCCATGCATTGAGGTGAGCTTGGGGTCGTATCCATGGCTTCCTGCGTAGATGGATTTGTAGTCGCTGTTAATCACGAACGTCCATCCTTCATCGGCCAGGCCAATGAGCTGACCAATCCGTCGGTGTTTGCGGTAGTGGAGATCCTCAGGCATCTCCTCTTTCTTGTATATCTTAAAGTGAGGGTGCTTGTCCTTGAGCTGTTGGTACACCGTCTCAAGCTTCCCGTCTTTGGGGTTGAGCGAGAGAACCATGGAGATCTCATTGATGTAGACGTCGTTGGTGTCGATGTAGTCGGACAGAATGATGCGACGGTCCAGGCTGAGTTCGGCCATGCCGTGGTCGGAAGTGACGATGATGTTGATGCTGTCGCGGAGCCCGAGCTCGTTGAGACCCTTGAGAAGTTCACCGATTGTCTTATCGACGGCTTTGATGGCGTTGTCCACTGCGATGGAAGAGGGGCCGTACGAGTGCCCGGCGGAGTCCACGTCCTCCAGGTAGAAGGTGAGAAACGAAGGACGCTGTTCCAGCGGCAGCTTCAACCATGTGAGGAGCTGCTTGACTCGATCGGTGTGAGAGAGCCGACCGTCATACTTGCGGTAGTACGTGGGCCGTACGCCTTGAATCGCAGCGTCGGAGCCGGGCCAAAACATGGTGGCGCTCTTTAGCCCTTGTTTGTTTGCTGTGACCCAGATCGGCTCACCTTCCCACCATTTGCCATCGGTCGTGGCGTTGGCGTCGGTGATGGTGAACCTCTCTCGAAACACCGGGTCAAACATGCTGTTCGAAACAATCCCATGGTTCTCGGGATAGAGCCCTGTCACAATGGAGTAATGATTGGGAAACGTTTTGGAGGGAAACACTGGAACCAACCCTTTGGCCTGGACGCCATTGTTTCGTAGCTGGTCCAGGTTGGGAGTGTCTACCCTGTCAAAGTAGTCCCAACGAAACCCATCCAGCGAGATCAGAAGGACCGTCGTTTTCTTGGCCAATGGCGAGTCTGACGTGGGGGATGACTCGTTGGAAGAGGCGTCTTGAGCCGCAGATTGTCCCTCGGTTGTGCCCTCGGTTGTGCCCTCTGGAGGCCAAGTGTCTCGTTGGCGACAACTTCCATCGGTGACAACAACCAGGAAGATGAACAGCAAAGCCAGCCAACCCAGAGCACGCTGGCTTGAGGGAGGATGAATGGATGGTTTGGAGATATCTGACATACAGGGGGAAACTTTCTTCAACAAAAGGGGCAAACATCATTTTGCACCGACGCCCGGCCATGATACAAGAGGTCTGCTTTAAAGGACAGAGTCCCTTATGTATGGATTGGTGTATCGATTGTAGATTGGGAGCACTTATGACGCAGTCCGAAGTTTCACAACCCGTGGTGGCCTCTCCGGCCAGCGATGACTGGACCGACCGACTGCTCCGACTGTCGGAGTCCAACACGCTCTGCATCGCGCTGGCTTTCTTGTTTGCGTTTGCGATGTTTGCGTACTACCAGTTCTTGTCGCCCTTTATCCCGGGAACAGACGGCTATTACCACATCAAATTTGCCTATTTGATGCGAACAAAAGGGTTTTTGAAGACCTTCCCCTGGGCGTCGATGAGCATCTGGTCGGAGACTTTCTACGACAAGGAGTTCTTGTACCATGTGTATTTGATGCCCTTTACGTACTTCAAGGACCTGACCTTTGGGGCAAAACTCGCGACGGTTGTTTTGGCTTCCATCAGCACCACAAGCTTCTATGCCATCCTTCGCTTCAACAAGGTTCGACTCTCGTCCATCTGGTTTTTGTTGTTGATGTCGGGTGGTGGCTACTTTTTGTACCGCAACAATGTGCCTCGGCCTCAGGTTCTCTCGATCATCCTGGCGTTGTGGTCGATCCATTTCATCCTCAACAACAAACGTATCGCGCTGTTTGTGCTAGGGGTTGTTTATGCCTTTAGCTACACGGCGTACTTTCTGCCTGTCGTCTTCTCCTGCATCGTGTCGGGCTATCTGTATGTGTTTGAAGACGAGCTGGAGTGGAAAACGCCGGCGGTGACAGTGACGGCGATGCTCACCGGAATGCTTCTGCATCCGTACTTTCCCAACAACTTTACCTACCTGTACTTGCAGAACTTCTATGTCCTTTGGATGTCGGTGCAGAAGAAGGTGAACCTGCGGATGGGCAACGAGTTTGGCCCGATGAACACGCGTCAATTGTTGGGTGGAAACGCTGCGGCCGTGACGGCTTACATCAGCGTATACTTCTTCTCGTTGTACCGGCCACGCACGGTGTCCAAGACCACTCGGAATATGTTCTTCTTGTCGTTGGCGGTGATTCTTCTCACCTTTCACACCAAGCGATTCACAGAGTACTCCGTACCCATCTCTCTGCTGTTCTGTGGGTTTTACTTCCACCACCAGCTCTCCGACATCAACCTTGTGGAGCTTTGGAGAAACGAGCGGAACACCTTCTTGATGTGGGCCTGTGGCGTTGGGTTGTTGGTGCTGTCTTTGGGAGTGGGGTCGTTCATTGGAACCTCCCGCAGCTTTAACTCCTCTCCTCCTCGTCACAAAGGGGCTGCTTTGTACTTGAAGAAGCACACCAAGGACAACGAGGTGGTCTTTACCTGCGATTGGGACGACGGCCCAGAGCTGATCTTCTTCAACCACAAAAACCGCTACCTTGTGTTGCTTGATCCCAACTTTATGTACTTCTGGAAGCCAAAGCTGTGGATCAAATGGGACCGTCTTGCCCATGGTAACTATGGCAAGCGCTCCTACTCCATTTTGAAGAACGACTTCAAGGTGAGGTACGGCGTGTGTACACGAGAGTTCTGGAACTTGCGGAAGCAAATTAACCGTGACTCCCGCATGAAGATTGTCTACTCCGACAAAGAAACATACGTGTTCAAACTCAAACCCTAAGGGTTCGTTCTGTCCTTAGGCCTTGCCCCGCAGGATGTTCCTCTGCATATTGGACGCAACGTTCTGATCTTTTTGTTCTCATTGTGAACACGTTTGGCGTGCCTGTCCGTTAGTAGGGGAAGCCTTTTCCCGCAGGTCGCATGGAGTTCACAAGGATACGACAGAGAATGTAGTCTGGGTAAAGACTGCAAAAGCGGACGATGGATCATGGTGAAACAAGTTGAAAACGCTGTCTCTTCCAAGTTGCTTGAAGGGCGAAAGCTAGGAGGCTATCGACTCAATCGATTGGTGGGGAAGGGTGGTATGGGGTGGGTCTTTCACGCTTTTCATGAGCAGCTGCAAGTGAACTCTGCGGTGAAAATCCTGTTCCCACAGCTTGCAGAGGACGAGCATACCCGTGAGCGTTTCTTGCGGGAAGCTCGGATTCAATACCAGCTTCATCACCCCAACATTGTGCGTGTGGTGTCTCTCCTTGACGAAGGAGGCTATGTCGGCTTTGCGTCCGACTGGTGCTCCGGTGGCGACTTGCACCAGTGGCTCAACGCTCGCAACGACGCACCTGTTTCGTCTGGAGAACTGCGAACCATCGCGCTGCCTTTGTTGGACGCTTTGTCTCTCGCTCATACCGAGGGGATCGTTCACCGAGACCTCAAGCTTTCCAACATCATGTTGGCTGCAAAGGGAGGCCAGGTTACGCCCAAGGTCACCGACTTTGGGATCGCCAAGCACGCCGCGATGCCAGGGATTACATCGTCGGGCGCTGTGATGGGAACGCTGGGTTATATGGCTCCCGAGCAGCTTCACGAGTCGAAGAGCATCGACCATCGCGCCGACATCTATAGCTTTGGTGTCATTCTTTATGTTTTGCTGTCAGGCCGTTTTCCGTTTGAAGGGGAAGGCCCATCGATCATGTTTCGGATTCTGGAGAACGAGCCTCCTCCCATCCCCAACATTCCAGAAGAAGCTCACGAGATTGTGCAGCGTTGTCTCCGGAAAGACCCAGACGAGCGCTTCTCTACCTGCAAGGAATTGGCGGATGCCCTGCGAGGCTGCCTCGACCCAGAAGTTCCCATTTCTGTGGAAGCAGGCTCTTCTTCGAGTTCTGAGCTTCCATCCGGCCCCATCTCGGTGGACATGTCTCCTGCAGCGTTTGCAGACACTCACATGGGGCATGAACCTGACCTCCTTCCCACACAAGACAAAGATGCAAATGCGTCCGGTGGGGAGCCGGTTTCTTCCAGTGTTTCCAAGTCAACGGCAGCTGTGAATGCAGAGCGGGTCGCGCGAGTCTTGCAGTCATCCTCGAAAGAGAGACGCTCCAAAGAGCCGCTGAAGGCAGAGAAAACGCCGAAGCCACCTCAGAAAGTTCCAAAGGCCCCTACTCACGCAGAAAAGCCAGTGTACGAACCTGAGCCTGGGCGAGCGTTGGGTGAAGCGTCCAAAGTTTCAAAGGCCTGGCGCTTGCTTGCCCTCGTTTTGTTGCTGATCTTCTCGGGCTTGATGTTGATCGTGATCGAGCCGGACTGGCTCAAAAACTACTTGGCCGAGGATTCCGGAGCAAAGCTTCGTCGGAATTGGGTTGTCCATGCCAACACAACACACACCGACAACGACAAGGGTACAAAGCAACTAAGAACACAGAAGGTCAGGCTTGCGAAAGAGTGCGCCGATGTATGCAGCAAGGCAAAGAGCTGTTCTTTCTTTGTGACAGCTTCCATTCCAGGAAAACCTTCGGTGACAGCAAAGCCATTGGAATGTCGTATGTACCAGGGCAAACCAAAGCCAAAAAAAGCAAAACAGTCATGGCTGTTTTTGAAAAAAAGGAAGCCTGCCAAGCGCAAACAAAAGTAACGAACTGACAGCTTTTCTTTGGATGCACTCCTTGGATTCTACAGCAAGGAAAACTTGTTGAACGTCGCCTCAGGCCTCGCAATGAAGTCGTTATGTTTTGTACGTTTGTGATAGCCCACTATCAATTCGTCACACAGGTCCTTGGCTCTCTTGAGTCAACGGAGATGCCCTTCGTGGAGAAAGTCCCAAACGGCCGCAGCCTAGGCTCTTCGGATGTTTTCCTTGGATTGTGTCGCGGCATGGTCCATGGATTGATGTATCATCGTGAAGGGAAAGAGTGATTTCTTATAGTTTGAAACAGGAGGTTCGCACTGCTTCTGTGGAGGCGTCAACTGGATTCTATCCGACACGTCTGGGCGTCATGACGGGTGCTTCTCCTGTCTCTTGCTATCCTGTAAGAGATCGCAACAAGATACTTTTGTGTCGGTGTTTCGACTTGCTTTGATGATGAAAATGCAAGAATGATTTTAAGGACGTTCAGCAATGTTAAAGCGTAAACCATGTTTCCTTCTTCTCTTGGCATGTTGCTTAACTCTTGTAGGGCTTAACTTTTGGGGAGCTTGCAGCGAGCCATCTCCTATCCAAGAACCAACATCAGAAGTAACTCCTACAGATGCTTCGGTTGAGATTGCGGTGGAGTCTGTTCCTGAATCCAAGGCTGAGGTTGTTCAACCAGAAAGGCTCCCTGAACTTCGTCCTGAGTTGCCCGTTGAGCAAGGAACGCCGGATTCTGTCACCTCCGTTTTGCAGGTGTGCGCATCCATTGCGCGAAGTACATGCCCTGCGTTCTTTGCTTGTTGCTCTTCCTATAAGCTCAAGTATAGCTCTGTGGAAGACTGCATTCAGCAGCTGACAACGTCCTGTGACACCCTTGCCTACAAAAAAGAACGCCAGGCTTTGGCCGATGGCAAAGTGGCTTTGAGCCAGGAGCAACTGGGTCTCTGCTTGAAAGCGTTGGAGGAAACCAAAAGTTCGTGTCTACTTGTAAGTACGATTGTGACCAAGCGTTCTTGCGAAGGTATCTTTCAAGACCCGGCGAAGGTCGGAGAGAACTGCAACAGTGAGTTGGGTGGTTTGCATTGTGGCGGGAACACTGGCGTTTGCTTTCCTGAGCCCACAGGATTTTCCTGCAAAAAGTGGAGTCCGGCTGGGACGGCATGTGCTGAAGGTCCTTGTGAGCCGGGCTTGTTCTGTGATGTTTCTTCCTCTACGGCAGGAGTTTGCAAGGCCCTCTCTTCCGAAGGTCAACCTTGTCGCGCTCCAGCGCACTGCCAAGAGGGTTTGGCTTGCCTCAATGAGGTTTGTTCCAAGCCTTTGGACGGCGGCAAGGCGTGCGACAACGTTCGGCAATGCAAAGCTGGCTTCGCGTGTTCTCTCTCGCAAAAGCTCTGTGTGCCAACCAAGAAGCCCGGAGAGTCTTGCGAGTTTGCGTTGCACTGTGGTCCGGATCATGTCTGTCTTGGCTTGGCTGCCACAACGGTGTGCCAGAAGGGCAAGTCAGAAGGAGAAACGTGTGCTCAACATTTTGAGTGTGCCGTTGGGCTGCAATGTGTTCAACAGAAATGCGCCCAGCTTCCCAAAGAAGGGGAGACCTGTGCTAGTCAAGGTTGCAACGTTGGCTTGACCTGCGACCGGACCAACAACACCTGCGTTAAGCTACCTACCCAAGGGCAGGCATGTCTCTCTGCAAAACCAAAATGTGCGGCGGATCTTGTTTGCATCCAGGGAAGTTGCCAACCCCCAGGTCAAAACGGCGCTGCTTGTGGTGATGATGAAGAGTGTGAACCAGGACGATTGGGTTGTGGGAGCGGCGGGAAATGTGAGCCGCTTCCTACATTGGGACAACCTTGCTTTCGAGACGTTCTGTGTGAACGCTCGGTGGTTTGTGACCTTCAAAGCAAACGTTGTGTGGAGCGAAAAAAGGAGGGAGAACTTTGTCCGTTTGGGTTTGAGTGCGAGCTCTCTTTGTCCTGTGTGACACAGGCGGATCAAAGCAAGAAATGTGTCGCACTACCCAAGGAAGGAGAGCGATGCAGCACGAGCTGTTCTACAGGCCTGCAATGCCGACCGGGAGTTCTCCCAGGGAAATGCATTCCAGCCATTTGCAACGGGACATTGCAATAGCACCAAGCCATTGAGCAGGAACAGTGAGCCGAACCCTCACTTACATCGCGAGGAACATGCCTACAATCGACATGACCATCACGAAGAGTGCGATGGTTTCTACGGTTCCCATAATCATGATGGCTGTTCCTTTTCCGGCGTCTTGCTTGCCAATGCAATCACAAGCGCGGGCACCCACGAAGCCTTGGAACATCGCAGAGGCTCCAATTGCCATACCTGTGGCGATTCCCATCACGATGAAAGGCCAGGCTTTGGGTCCGAGGGGAGGAAACTTGTCTTTGACAACAAAGACAGCTACCGCGAACACAACGAGTCCGTACAGCGTCTGGCTGAAGGGCATCAACACATAGAGGATCAAGTTGGGCGGAGCTTCGCCTTGGGAAGCTTTGAGCTGTTCGATTCCAATGGCCGACTTTCCGGCCGAAGCGATGCCTACTGCAGAGCCAATACCAGCAAAAGCCATGGCACAGAGGCCAACAATAAATGCAGTCATGAGTTCAGTCTCCTTATTTAGACATTGTGATGGTTGAATGGACGATAAGGTGTTCCGTTGGATTCAACTTCCAGGTGCTTCGACCCCTCCAGCAAGTGGAGGCGGAAGCCGTGTACCATGAGGGCCAGAAGACCCAATACCAGATTGAGCAGGTGCCCAAAGATGGTAACTATCACTCCAAGGAAAAGCAGCGCAGCGCCAGTTGCATTCTCAAGGAGCATGTTGGAGAGAAGGGCGAGGATGAAAGCCGCAAAGCCCACCGCAAAGAGCCGCAGGTACGAGAGGATATCTCCAAACACGCCTGACAGATCCATGAGAAGCCCCACCAACGACAGCGAGATTCGTTTGAGAATGTTCGGCTCATCGCTTTGAAACCAGCACACAAACAAAGAACCTACACCAACGAGAATGAGGGTCGCGTTCATGGTGGGGGCTGCGAAGAACATCGCCTGGGTGAGCAAGTACATGGCAACAACGATGAGAAGCCACCCCAGGTGAACCAGCGCTTTGCGCTCAAACCCTTGGCCCAGCGCGTGAAGCCCAGCGCGGATGCGTGAAAAGCCGAGGTGGACCAACCCGATTAAGAAAGAGATCTTCATGGTGGTAAAGATCCCGCCCTTGATGCCTTCAAGGTTGGACAGGTCAAAACATGTCGCAAGGGAAGGTACGACAACATGCCGAAGCCCAGGTAACCCTGAGATCCATTGAGAGCCAAACCAGTTTCCTGTGAGCGCGCCCCAAATCAGGCAGGCTCCAGAGAGCGCATAGCCCAGGCGAATCGCATCGTGGTTGGGGTTCTTTGCCCTTCGAGAGTATTGCCACACTCCCAAAAGGTAGATGGCACCGTAGCCAGCGTCGCCGATCAGCAAAGCGACCAACACAGGCAAGATGAGCATTGCATCCCAGTGTGTGTCGGGCTCTCGGTAACCGGGAACGGAGCCAAAGAAGCCGAAGAGTGAGCGCATGGAGTTGACCCAGGCAGGGTTTCGGGTTTCGGTGGGCACGGACTCGTCGTCTTCTTCGACGTCCTCCACTACCACCGCGTAACCGTCCGTTTCTGCCGCCTCCAACAGCGTCGCGACCTTGTCTTCGGGGATGTAACCTCCCAAAGTACAGATCTCTCCCTGAAGTGCTGTGTCCATACCTTCATGGATGTGTTGAAGCTTTAACTGCAACTCCAGCTGCTGGATGTGGTGCTCCAGGTCCCCCCTGCAGTGACTCAAGTGGACAAGCTCGCTGGCTTCCTGGCTTTGTTTGTCTTCCAGTTGTCCGATTTGTTTCTGCAGTTGTCCCAAGCTTTCGGTGGGGGCGGGGTCAAGCCATTCTCTGGGGCAGGTCAACTCCTGTCCCACGACAACACAGGGCGTTTGTCCATCGTTGGAGGTGCCTTGCCACGTCGCATAGGTGGGTCCCAGCTCTTCCAGGAATGACGCCACTTCGGCGTCGGGAATCTGAAGGAAGAAATAGGTCACCCCGTTGCCTTGGGCCGCCTGAATGGCTGTGTGGCTTGGTTTGCCCCAGCGGTTGTACCAGTTCACCTTTTCGACGAGGGCTTCCAAGTCGGAGGTCGTCTCTTGGTGTTTTTCGGCGATGACATGGACCTTTTGGACGAGCACGTCACACGACTCTTCCCACACCGATTGCACCGTAGGAGCTTTGGTTTCTGGGAGAAAGCCCAACGCTTCACGGGAGAGGGCCAGCGCGTCTTCCACGTGCTGCGTTTGGACCGAAAATCCATGGTGGCTTTCGTCCAAGTGGAGAATGGCGAGCTCCCGCAGCTTTTGAAGAACGCTCTCACGCTTGTCCGGTAGCGTGAAGACTGTTACCCGTTTCATGGGGATAATCATGATGCTACCTTTGCTTGTTTTTTCTTCTGTTGCAGGCGCTTGGCTATCATCGCAAACGTCGCGGCTTCGCGAGATTGGTCATCCAGGTCAATCTGAATCACTCGTGCGCCCTCCACCAGGGAAGGTACATAGATCTTCGTCATGAAATTAAACAACCGGGTGACGCGTCGCCGTTCGGCTTCGATCGCCTCGTACGCACGAGAGAGAAAGCGAAAACGCTCTTTGGCTTCCAGCACAAGGCGGGCAGCCTTAATTCCACCGTCGACCCACAACGGGCTGAGGTAAGGGTCAGGAAGCTCATCCGAAAAGATGACTTCTTCCAGATTCATGATCTGGGTGCTGCCGATGTTTTCGGTGGTTGTCACTCGCTCGATGGGCACCACATAAGGGGTAAGATCGAACGGTTCAGCAAACACGCCAACCCATGATGCCACGTGGGCCTCGTGGGCGCTTACTTCACGCTGGGCCTGGTCCATCTGCTTGGCCAAGGTTTGCGCGTACTGTGTGAGAAGCTTCCGTTGCGTATCCAGCGTGTCGGCCTGGGCTTTGGCTGTGACAATCTCTTTCCGAATTTCCATCAGGCTGGCGCGGTTTCTTGGCATCGACTCAATGTGAATCATGCGGCACCTCCCTGAAGGTAGGAGTGTTGGACCAGATGGGTGAAAACCTTCTGTCCTTCGTTCATGCGAAACGCGTCCGCTCGTGCGAGGATACCAAGGCGTATTCCGTACCATACCAACCCTGGCAGGCTCGCCCACCAAACGCTCTCTTCTCGATCTTGCAGATGGAGCCATAGCGTCTGGAGCAGAGCAAGCTGTCCCTCCAAAGGGTGGGTTGGATCAATCACTTCTGTTGGGAAGAACGTGCTCTTGTGAGCGTGCCCGTCCCGAAGGACCAACCGCAGCTCTCCGATCTTTTGACGAAATTGAGAGAACAGCTCTGTCAGCGAACGGCCCCATTCACTCTGGAACGGGAGCTCTTCGGGGTCTTCCACAGTGAACGGCAGACGATAGACCTCAAGGGCATCGCCGAGTATCCGTCGATCCTCAGGAGACAAGCTATCGTCACATTGGCGCAGAAAGTCCTCAACACTGATCGTCGGAGCCGACCCCCAAGTAAGTACAGGAAGTGCACTGGCGAGGTGGGGATAGGGCATGATCAGTCCTCCGTGCCGAGCGGCTGGCTGATAGCGTCTGCGATGGCCTCGGTCAACTCGGCCTGGTTCAAGGAGATCTGTGCTTTGCCCTCTGCCAGGCTCAAGATCACGGTGGCCTTCAAGCGACCGTCTACATGAACTGTCACGTTGTGGCTCAACGCTTTTTGCAAAGCATCACCCCACAACGCCTTGGCGCCTTCGTCACTCACTGTGACGGACAATGACTGTCCATCGAGCTTTTGGCTGGCGAGGCTGGAGACCACAGAAGACAGAACGTTGGGGTCTGCCAAGGTTTGCGCGACCATGGTGTTCAGCTGAGCCTGAAGGTCGTTTTCAATGGCGGCTGTGACTTGGTCCAGGGTGTCACGACGTGCCTGGGTGGCTTCGGCTTCGATTCGCTGACGTGCAGAGGCTTCCATGGCTTCCGCATCGTTGGTGATGCTTGCGGCCTTGGCCTTCGCTTCGGCGACGATCTTATCGGCTTGTTCTTGGGCTTCGGCAACCAGCGCGGCTGCTTTTTCGCGTGCAGGGCCAAGAGTTTGTTCTTCAACTTGCTGGACAAAACTCGCTGCGCCCGCTGTGTGGGTTCTTTCTTCACTCATGAGGTCACCTCCTATTTGTTCCAGTAGTTGTCCAGCAGGTGCTGGTCCAGGGGAAGCTCGGTGCGGTCAAAGTTGTTGCGTAAAATCTCCCAGCAGGTATCCAGGGCTGCATGGAGAGGCATGGTCACTTCAAGGCGCATCAAGCGAGTCTCAAAGGCCTCAGCAAACGAGAGCAAGCGCTTGTCCCGACGGTTGAGCTCGTGACCCATGTCGGCCTTTTCCTTTGCCGTTCGCGCGTTGGCGTACAAACGAACCATCGCGGTCATGATGCCGCGGTGGTCTTCTCGTGTGTCTTTGTTGACGTTTTGTTTGAGACGCGACAGAGAGCGGAACGGGTCCAACATACCGTTGAGCAGATAGAACTGCCCTTCGGTGATGTAGCCTGTGTTGTCGGGTACTGGGTGAGTAAAGTCTGCGTTGGGCATCGTCGTCACGGCCAGAATGGTGATGGAGCCAGCGCCCCGGAAGTCACAGGCCTTCTCATAACGACGAGCCAACTGGGTGTACAAGTTTCCTGGGAAGCCGCGCTCCGCTGGAATCTGGCCCATGTCGTTCTGCATCGACTTCAGCGCGTTGGCGTACTCCGTGAAGTCGCTGAGCAAAACGAGGACATCTTTGCCTTCCAAGGCGTAGTTCTCAGCCGTGGAGAGGACCATGTCGGGAGTCATCAGACACTCCGCAGTGGAGTCGGCTGTGGTGTGAGCGTAAACGACGCTCTTGGACAGCGCTCCTTGGGTTCGCAAAAGCTCCATCACGCGGTCGTATTCCGCGGGAGTAAAGCCCATTGCCCCAAAGACAATGACGTCTGCGTCGGCTTTCCCTGCAATGCGAACAAGAAGGTCGTTGTACGCTTCACCTGGGACAGAGAAGATAGGGATCTTCTGGCTTGCCACGAGGGAGTTGAAGATGTCGATCATCGGGACGCCCGTTTCCACAAACTGGGAAGGCATCTCACGATGCATCGGGTTCACCGAAGGGGTCCCAATGGGAACCGACTTGCCTTTGGGGGCCGCCTTTCCATCCAAGGGAACACCTGCGCCAGAGAAGACGCGTCCCAACGTGCCAGGGCTGAAGGTTAGCTCTTGTGCTTTGCCTGAGAGAGTGACCGTTGCGTTTCGCGCCACACCAAGCGTTCCGTTGTACACCTGGACCAGTGTCTCGCTGCCTTCAAAGGCGATCACACGGCCAAACGAGGAGCTATCGTCGCCCCAAGAGACTTCGCAAAGTTCTCCTGTGAACGGCATCAATCCTGTGGCGTCAATGCGGAGCACGTTGCCTTTGAGTCCAAGGACATGATCGGGGGCACAGACACGCACCCCAGTGGGTCGAGGAAGGGTTGCCATCTTATGCCTCCTTGTGTCGGTTGATGAGTTCTTTCGCCTGCTCCATCAGCTTCTTTGCTTCTGGATCGTTCAGCTTGGTGCAGTTCCAGGTGCGAAGAGTCTGGGTCAGACGGTTGGCCCAGTCTCGGGCTACCTCCTTGGCGGTTTGCACGACTTGAGGCTGGCCTTGCTCATCCAGCTCGGTCTCTGCCTCAAACGAGAGGTTGGTCTCAAAGCAAAGCTCTTGAAGGAAGCGGAAGATGTTCTTTTGACGTTCGACCACGCACAGAGCGTCAACGTCATTGAAGCTATCCTGTTGGAGGTACACCGCGTCAAAGAGTTCGGCCAACAAGTACCGCGTGAAGGCTTCGCTGCTGAGGCCTTCTTCCCCTGTGACGGTCATCAGGTTGGCGGTCTCTCGCGACTCTCGAATCAAGGACACCATCGCTTGGCGCTCTTCCAGGCTCACGGTTCCTGCAATCTTGCTCCAACTTTGGAGTGGGTCGATGGCAGGATAACGTTTCTCGTCAGCTCGCTTTTGGTTGAGCCCCCAAAAGGCCTGGTTCTGGGACAGCGTCGCCTGCACGACGGGGTCAGAAAAGTCGCCACCTGCGGGGGAGACTGTTCCAATGATGGTCAAGCTTCCTTCGGTGTCATTGACGGTCTTGACTCGTCCAGCGCGAGCGTAGAACAGCCCTACGGAGCGTTCCAGGTCGGCGGGGAAACCACGGTCTCCAGGGATCTCGCCACGAGCCGAGACGCCTTCGCGCAAACCTTGGGCCCATCGTGAGGTGGAGTCGGCTAGAATCAGGACATCCAGGCCCATCAGGCGGAAGTATTCGCCCAAGGTCGAGGCGACAAACACCGACGCTTCTCGTGAGGCGGTTGGCATCGAGCTTGTGTTGCAAATGATGACCGTACGCTCGGACAGTTTGCGACCTGTCTTGGGGTCATCCAGGTGTGGAAATTCGATGATGGTTTCGACCACTTCACCCGCGCGCTCTCCACAAGCACAGACGATGACGATGTCGATCTCCGCGTTCTTCGCGATGGCATGCTGAAGGACAGTTTTGCCTGTTCCAAATCCACCAGGAATCGAAGCACTTCCACCTTTCGGGACAGGATAGAGCGTGTCGACCGGTCGAAGGTTTGTTGGCAAGTAGTCCGAGATAGGTAGCCGTGAAAGGTAGCTTCGGTTGGCCATTTTGACTGGCAAACGCTGGAGCATGTTCACGTTGACTTCCTGGTCGCCTTGTGAGAGCACGGCCATGGTGTCGAGCACTGTGTACTCACCCGCTTCTGCGATTCTTTTGACCTTCCAAGACCCTTTTAGATGGAAGGGCACCATAATCAAGTGCGAGAAGTGATTCTCGGGAACAGCACCCAAACCCTGTCCTGCTACAACGTTGTCCCCGACCTTCACCGAGGGAGCAAACTCCCACTTCTTGTTGTGATTGACGGAGTCGGTTCGAGAGCCTCGTTTGAGCAAAAAACCATCTTCATCGGCAAGAACAGAGAGTTGGTTCTGAAGGCCGTCGTAGACGGTGCCCAACATTCCTGGGCCTACAGTCACGGACAAGAGCTCACCCGAGAAGCGAACAGGGAGTCCGAAGTAGAGTCCATCGGTGGGTTCAAACACCTGGGTGACTACGGCGTTGTCTTGCACTTCCAAGACCTCGGCCATGAGCTCGACGACTTCGTCCCCATCGGGAACGGAAATGTAGCAGACCTCTCCCTGTCGAATCAGGGAGTCGTCGGGGATACGCACAGAAACAATGTTGTCTGTACAGGAAAAGACGGTGCCGGTGTTTTCAGCACCTGTCGTTGCAGCGCGGGCACTCATTAGAACCTCCCAAAGTTCGGTAGGAGTGAAAGAATGCGAGGGAAAGGTGACGAAGCCGCGGAAAGCATGTGTCTTTCCCATGGGAAGAGGCGTTTGGCTTTGTTTTGGCTCGCCAAATACAAGGTCTCTTCCTCGGCTTCCAAAAACGCGTGGCTCTTCGTGTGTGTGAAGTAACAAAAAGCGAACAGCAAAATGTCGGTTTTTTCTTAAATGTCAAGGGGGAACTTTGTGGTATAAAGGGATATTCTCAAACTTTCATGCAGGACGTCCACGATCATGCTCTTCTTTCGCAAGAACGTACTCGCTTTAACAGGCTTGTTTCTTTGCCTGTTTTTGCTGGTTCACTTTGCCGCCAATTTCCTGCTGTTGTTGCCTGAAAGCATGGCCCGCAGCATGTACAACTCCTACTCGACAACGCTGCGAAGCAACCCGCTGATAAAGCTCGTCTCCTTTGTGCTTCTCGCCTCCATCTTCTTCCATGTGGTGTATGCGTGGGTTGTGACGCGTCGCAACCGGGCTGCCAAGCCCCAGGCGTATGTCATGAACGAAGCCCACGAAAACAGCACCTGGACCTCAAGAAACATGGGGTTGCTCGGTGTCTGTTTGCTCGTCTTTCTGGTGGTTCACCTGGCACAGTTTTGGGCCAGGATCAAGCTTGGGATTGGGCCGAAGGTCGGTTTGGATGCACAAGGTCATGTGGACGTGTATGATGTCGCCAAGCATCTCTTTCACAATGTTTATGTTGTAGGCTTTTATGCGCTGCTGATGATTCCTTTGGGGCTTCATCTCTACCATGGCCTCAAGTCCGCTTTTGTGACTCTTGGCTTTT
>SBHC01000001.1 GCA_006226375.1 Deltaproteobacteria bacterium
CATAGCTGGCTGAGATGTACTTGTTGTCAAACGTCAGCTTGCCCCCACCATCACAATCAAGTGTCGTAGGTCCACCAAACTTGTCGATGGCGCTGGCATTAAAGATACGTTGACCGCTGATATCCATCGCCAGACGAGTTGGCGTGAGGAAGATGGCTGTTACATCAGTTTTGGCCTTGATGACTTCGATGCTCACAGAGGTTTGTTTGGAACTTCCTTGTACCTTTGCCGTGACGGTTGCGCTCCCTTCCTTGAGTCCTTTGGCCAGACCTTCCGGAGAAACCGACACAACAGTACTATCGCTGCTAGACCAGGTTACCGTAATGGGGTTGGACTGACTGTTGTATTGAGGAATGCCCTGGTCATTGAAAACCTGGACCTTCAAGTCGACCTCTCCACCAACAGCTAACTTGAAGGAGCCAGAAGGTGTGATGGTTAGGGCAGAAGAGATGGTTCCAATCGGAGGTTTCTCTGCATGGCCTGAGGAGCCATCTTGAGATGTATTGTTTTCTGTCGTTGTTTCATCCGGATTTGGATAGTCTCCGGTGCAAGCAAAAATGAGAGAGCAACTAAGAAAATGAATAAAGAACAAACGGAGGCACAAGGCAACCCAATGTCTAGCAAATGCCATGAATTCAACCTTTTTTATGGACAATAAATTAAAAGTTCGCAAGCCTGTCTTATAAAAAAGAAGGAATCCAGTTAGAACTGAACACGAACAGGTATTGAGGAAGGCAAAGTAGAGTTGTTTCCTAGCTGTCCTGAATTGTCATTGTCACCCCAGCAAACAAGCGTTCCGTCTTTCAGCAATGCGCACATAAATGTCAGACCTATACCTATTTCAAGGACGTTACTTAGCTGACTGATTGTTTTGGGCGACGAAGAACCTTGACCCCAACATTGAACTGAACCATTTTGTAGAACTGCACAAGTTCGCGAAGTATTTTGTGTTTTATCTGCCAAGACGACAGCCCCACTGGATAAGGTTCCGTTCCCAAGTTTTCCCGAGAAGTTACTACCCCAACATTTAACAGTACCGTTACTCAGCAATGCACATGAATAGTCATATCCTGCAGAAATCTGTTTCACATTGTTGAGTCCCTGGACCTGAACAACTCCAACAACTGTTCCATACCGATTAGTCATCCCATTTCCCAATTGGCCCAGATGGTTGTAACCCCAACATCTAGCTGTCCCGTCTTTAAGAACAGCGCAAGAATGTTCGAACCCGGCAGAAACTTGTTTTACGTTGGAGAGATTTGCTACTGGTTTTGGACTAGAAGAGCTTGATGTAGGCCAACAGCTAACCGTTCCATTCGCAAGAACAGCACATGTTTCATGAACTCCAGTCGAAATCTGAATGGCTGTTGTGATCCCAGACTTGAGAATAGGAGAATTACCCGTTGACCAATATTTGACAGTCCCATTATTGAGCACTGCGGCTCCAGTTCTTGTACCAGCGGATATTTGCTTAATATTTACAAGTCCATTTAAGTGGCTTGGAGATCTCTTATAACCTAATCCCCAACACCAGCCAGTCCCATCCGATAAAACAACACACGAATGACTTCTCCCTACAGAAAGCTGAGAAGCATGAATGCATGTGCTATTTTTGCAAAAAAGCTTACACACAGTCCCACACGTCCCGCAGTTATTTTTGTCTGTTGAAGTTGTAACACATTGATTGGAACAGTAGGTTGTCCCTGGGGGACAATTGCATATTCCCCCAAAACAACCCTGCCCAGGAGGGCATTGCTTGTTGCAGGAACCACAGTGAGCAGGGTTGCTACCTCCCACAAAAACACAAGCTCCCCCACAACATTCTTGGCCCAACTGGCACTTTGTATTGCAAGAGCCGCAAAAACTCTTGTCTGTTTTTGTATCAACACATTTGCTATTGCAACGGGTTTGCCCAGTGGGGCAACCACACTTCCCCGTTTGGCAAATAGCACCCTGCGTCGTACAAACGTTCCCACAAGAGCCACAGTTACCTTTGTCTGTTAGAAGGTCTTTGCAAACACCATTGCAACAAGCCTGCCCCGCTCCGCATGCCTTACCACAACCGCCACAATGATTGTTTTCGCTTTGTGGATTCACACAAGAGCCACCGCAAAAGTTTTGGCCTGAGGGACAAGCACAAACCCCTGACTGACATGAACGGCCGCCCGTGCATACATTGCCACAAGCGCCGCAGTTCCTATTGTCTGACTGAGTATTCAGACACTTGCCGCCGCAACAGGATTGCCCTGAACCACAAGAACTCCCACAAGAACCACAGTGGTTCTTTGTGATCAGGATATTGACACAGGCACCCTGGCAGTTCTTATGATTTGTTGGACATGTACATGCTCCGCTTTGACAAACCTCTCCTTGTATGGAGCAGACTTTCCCACAAGAGCCACAGTGACGTTTGTCCGTTTGAATACTCTGACAAGAACCACCACAGCACTTTTGTGTGGAGGAGCAAGTTGCTCCACAAGAACCACAGTTGTTGTTGTCCGTCAGTGAGTCAACACACTTTCCACCGCAAAGCTTGTTGGTCCCAGAACAACCGCATGCTCCGTTTTGGCAAACGGTACCTCCCGAACATGCTGTGCCGCAGGTTCCGCAGTTGCTGTTGTCTTTCTTTAGGTCCACACATTGCCCGCTGCAAATGGAAAACCCAGTGGGACATTTGCACGTACCGGATTGGCAGGTTTGTCCGTTGGTGCATTGGGTACCACAGGTTCCACAGTTGTCTTTGTCACTTTGCAGATCTGCGCATTGTCCATTGCAAACCACCTTCCCAGTGGGACATCCGCACTTACCTGCATCACAGGGTGTTCCTTGGGGAGTGCACTTGTTTCCGCAAGCCCCACAATGATTCGCATCTGTTTTGACATCCACACATTGTCCAACACATTGGAGTTTCCCACCTGGACAAACACACACACCTTTGTCGCAAGATGAGTTTTGAGCTACACAGATAGTTCCACATGTCCCACAGTTCTTGCCATCCGTTTGGGTGTCTACACAGATTCCATTGCAATCAGTTTTTCCACCGGGACAGGTACACGTTCCAGCATTGCAGGTGGCTCCTTGTGCTTTGCATTTGTTGCTGCAAGCCCCACAGTTATCCGCGTCTGTTTGGATGTCCACACACGAGGTCCCACAGACGGTCTTACCGCCGGGGCAGGTGCAGGAATTTTGCTGACAGGTTAGACCTGCGGGTCGCCCTTGCCCCTGACAATCGGTATCCGTCTGGCACTCCGATACGATGGTGTTGGAGATGGGATCTTTGCCCGTATCTAACGTTGGTGAATAATCGAGGAAGTGAGGCTCCACATAGTAACCCGCCTGCTTGTTGCTCTCATTGTAATAAGCGATGTGTGCCCGACCAAAGTCATCCAGGGCCAATCCGCTGAAGTTTCCAACTTGACTTCCCGAAAGAGGCGTCTCAATGCGCCATTGGTTGACTGCCCCAAGACGCTTTCGTTTGAGCCGGTACGCATAACGCAAGGTCTTGTTGGCACCATCGTAGTACGAAACTCGCGGTTGGTTGTGACGGTTGATCGCTAACCCAAAGCTGTAGCTACCAACCTGCACCGTTTCAATGACAGCAACTCCCCACGAATCACTCGCTTTGACCGCATGAATCAAGTTGCCATTTTTGTAGTAGATAACTTGTGGTCGGTTGTTGTCGCCCAAGCCCAATTGGATTCCGGTTCCAGGTGCCGGTGTGCCAGAGCCGTCGTCGATCGCTTCAAACAACCACTTTCCGCCTGGGTTTTGTGCACCGTAGTAGGCTTTGTCATCTCGTTGAATCGCGACACGAGGCTTACCATCCGAAGCCAACACAATGCTGTTGAAAACCCCCCCTTTGCTGATCTCTTGGGATACCCACTTCTGACGAGCGTTATCTGAACTCACCGCAAGCTTCAGCGCTTGGCTTTTCTCGTGGTAGTACAGCACAAAAGCTTCGCCCTTACCGTTGACTGCGACGTTGATCTCGCCTTTGTAAGCGCCAGGGTTGTCCGTAAGGTCATCGACTTCTGTTTTCTTCCAGAAGCCTGCGCCGTTCAGGCTCCAACACGAGAGCTTCTTGTCCTCCACTGCACAGATCAGGGGTCGTTTGTCGTTGGCATGATCCAACGCTATCGCACTTTGCCGACCGTAATCACCCGAACCGTCCAATGTAACGCTCGTCCATCGCCCCTGGAACTGGGAGTAAATGAGCTTCTTGTTCGTACGGTCATACGAGACCATGTGAATGATCTTGTCTTTGATGGCGATGGATGGCTCAATTCCAAAGTCCCCATTCGCAGAGGGAGAGGGGTCTGGAATCGTTACGGAGGGTTTGACCTCAATGATGGCAGGAGAAGACTTAAATCCATTGCAGTCCAAAGTAAGGAGAGAGAACCCTTTTTTGGTCCCATCGACTGTTACATTTTCACTTCCCGTGGTGCCATCGTAGTTGGCCGTCACATACTTGTTATCGAAAGTAACAGTCGCACCTTTGTCACAATCGAGGGTGGTGGGTGCTCCAGACGAGTCTACAGCGCTGACATTGAACTTACGGCTGCTCCCCAGATCCATAGCTAACCGTGTGGGGTTGAGAAAGATCGCTGACAGGTCTGTCGTGAACTGAACCACCTCCACAATCACTGTCGTCTTTTGGTTGGTGTTTTGGATCTGTGCGGTAATCGTAGCAGTCCCAAGCTTAAGACCCTGAACTAGACCTTCCGGTGACACAGAGGCAACAGTGCCATCGCTGCTCGACCAAGTCACGGTAATGGGATTCGACTTGCTATTGTACTGAGGGATTCCCTGCTCATTGAAGACTTGAGCCTTGAGATCGACCTCACCACCAACGGCCAGCTTGAAGGAACCTGAAGGAGTAACAGTAAGGGCAGAGGAGGTTGTCCCAATCGGAGGCTTCTCTGTTTTGCCTGTTGAATCATCTTTGGTGTTGGAGCCATCCTGAGTAGTGTCGACTTCCTCTGGGTTGGGGTTTTCACCCGAACAAGCAACAATGAGAGACAAACTTACCAAGAACACAACAAGAAAACGGGCAAACGAACCCACCCACCCCAAACAATAGCGCATTGGAAAACTCCACATTTCGATGCCTGGGTAGTCCATCCCTTCCCTTGAACAGGCAGAAAGAACCCACAGCAGATCAAAAAAACACCCATGTAGAGTTAAGTCCTGAGAAATGGGGTCGACGGGTGAAACTATTTTCAATTTTTTTGGTTTCGGGAGGGTTCTGGCAGCAACACACTCGATGACAAACTTCTCCAAGGAGTTCCCAGCACCTCCCCTTCGATCATGGCTGTCTCCCAAACACTCGTGGGAACACTTTTTTGATTCGCCTCTTCATCGAATGAGGTCCCAGGACCTCAAGGGTCGATGGTTCACTTCACCTCAACACCTACCAGCACCTCTCGACTCGATGCTCCAGATCTCCCCGACGCTCGTGGGAACACTTTTTTGATCCGCCTCTTCATCGAATGAGGTCCCAGGACCTCAAGGGTCGGTGGCTCACTTCACCCCAACACCTACCAGCACCTCAGCGCTCGATACGTACTATCGTTCCATCGCTCCCAGGACACTCTACGTCGATGCAACTTTCCTCGGACAAGGTCCCAGCAACAAAAGAGTCGATCGCCAAAACCTCTCCAATCACTCCCAGGAGCTCTCGGCCCCAAACCAACATCTCCAAAACGCTCCCAGGAGCAAACTGCCGATGTCGCGTTTCTCCCCAAAGGCCCCAGCAACGAAAAGACATCATGGAACGTCTCTGGAGCGGTGCCAGAACCTCTTCCCTCCACGTAGAAACGACCGCAAGGCAAGGCACATTCAGCAGGGAACGTCCTAAAGAGGTAGGAGTGGAGGGTCCAGGCGCGCAAGGCCTATTGTTGACATCATTGGAATTGAGGGATACGATGCAATCCAAGCAAACAAAGCAATAACACTATTGAGACAGGAGAAGAAGGCTATGACAACCATGCCCACCGGTGTACGTGCTTACGAACAACTGCGCTCCACCCTTGACGCCCGACAAGACACGCCCGAGAAGCGGGTTGGATTGGACGCCAACCGCCTCGCACCGCTCCTCACTTCCAAATTGGAGACCTTGAGGAAAGACACCAAGGTTCTGTTGGCCCCTTACAACCCAGATGTCCAAAAAACATTGAGCAACGTGTTGGATCGTTTGCCCTTGTTGGTCTTGGCTTTTTCCTACGTTCACGGACGGTTTGAACGGCTCCCAGATGCAGCAACTCAGCTTCAACAGTATGCGTCAGAGGCGTTGAAGCTTCGCCCTGCGGTCTTCCGAAACCTCGACCTGATGGAAAGCCTTGGCCTTGTATCCACAGAGGAAGCGAACGGAATTCGGGCAGGGCGTGGATATGCCGATCTTGGCGGGGACTTCAGCACAGTGGGTGCTTTGCTACGCAAACATTGGGCTGTGCTTGAGCCTTTGCAAAAGCTCTACCCGGACGAAGCAATGCGCCTGAGCACGCCGCAAGTTGAAAGAGTGATGCAATTGGGAGATGCGATCACAGCCACAGCAAACTCGGATGTCGACGAAAACGATGACACCGTCAAGCTCCTCCAAGACTTGATGATATTGGAAGCGCTGATGATGGAAGATTGGACGTATCTGAGAGCGATGGTTCCCGCCGCATACACCGTGGCAGGAACCCCCGAGAAGTCAGAGGTGGTTCACTACACCCTGCGAGGTCTACAACGACAAGCCATCCCCACAAGCTCAGGAACAACACCAGCAGGCGACGAGAACGCTGAGGTTACGACAACGCAAGAACCGGCGAACACCACCGCAACAACGGAAGGTGGCACCAACATCGGAGGCTGAGAGGCAAATGGTTAAGAGATTGTTGTGGTGCTAGAGTTTGGGTGCCTTATCGATCTCTACTCACCTACCTGGAATAGGGTTTTGACATGTTTTCCATTTTTGAAAAGGTCATGCATGAACAGCTTGCCTTCTTCATCCCAAGATCGGAAATGGCCATGTTGCTTTCCATGCTTGTAATGCCCCTCTGACTCTAGCTTTCCATTGGAGCGCCAACTCCGCTCAACTCCATGCTTCTTGCCCTTGATGTATCGCACCTGAAACTGAATAGTTTCATTGGAGTGCCACTTCCGCTCAACTCCATGTTTCTTACCTCGTACATACCGTACCAAGGAAGCTCGCTTTCCATTGTCGTGCCAGCCTCTTTGCATCCCATGTGCCTTGCCACTAACCAAAAAGCGGACCTTAAATTCAAGTTTTCCATTGGAATGCCACTTCCGCTCCAATCCTCGCTTCTTCCCTCTTACAAATCGTACGAAGGAAGCTCGTTTTCCATTGTCGTGCCAACTTCGCTGTATTCCATGTCTTTTGTCTCGAACAAAGCGAACTGTGGTGTGTTTCTTTCCATTCCTATGGAATGACTTATAACGACCATGTCTAAGACCATGTCTATACTGTAACTGGTACTCTAGCTCACCGCCTGAAGAGTACGACTTGAACCAGCCATGTTTTTTTCCTTTGAACCAGTTAATGGAATAAGCACGATGGTCTGGGAAGGTTCTGTCACAATCATCATATTCAGTGCAGTAGCAGATTCCTTCCAATCCGTGTTTTTTCCCTTTAACTAACTTTGGCTTCAAGCATACTGTGGTCTTTATCTTTACAGACTCCGAGAGAGGATCATCATCGTCTGCCCAAGTCGTTTGGGAAAAGCAAGAGTAAAGAACGCAACAAAGTAGACTCGCAACAAGTGTTCTGGAAGAAAATGGGAGGCTCAAGGCTTTCTCCTATAAATCGTAACGGTTCAGGAGTAGGTAACGAAGACCTGCTATTCCTGAACAAACAAAGTCCGCAAAGATGAGAGAAGAGAACAACGATACATTTAAGTCCTGAGAAGTGGGTTCATCGGGTGAAACTATTTTCAAAAATGTTTGTTCAAGTTGACTCTGGCACAACTTTCCACTAAGAAAGTCTTCTCTTACCAACCTTAAGAAAGACTGCTACTCTCCTGTTCGTGGAGTTTGTGTTGGATGATCTCACGCGACCTTTCCTTTCGACAATCTTGGCTATGGGTGTCCCCTTTTGGCTTCTTGTTCCTCCTAACGTTGGCTTGTAGCTCAGGTCCTCCATCCCCTTGTGCAGAGCCATGCCCCTCTGGCCAAATCTGTGCCGTCATCCAACAAGAGAGATACTGTCTCCAAAAATGTTCCAGCGTTAAAGACTGCAAAGCTGGCGAGGCTTGTAGCTTTCTAGATCGAGTGACTCCTATGTTTTGTTTGCCCTGTGCATCCAACACGGAAGAGGTCTGCAATGGCAAAGACGACGACTGCAACGGCTTCATCGACGATGGTTTAACCAAAGTCAACGGAGAGACGATCCATAACAATTGTCCTGCCGGGCAATTCTGTGATGAGGGAAAATGCCAACCGAATGAGACACCAAAGTGTGAACCTGGAACCCAACGACCTTGCTATACAGGACCCCTGGGAACCAAGGATGTTGGGTTATGCAAGGCAGGAGAGCAAACCTGCCTTCCCCAAGCGAAGTGGGGCGAGTGCAAATGGGAGCACACCCCACAAACAGAAACCTGCGACGGCCAGGACAACAACTGCGACGGCTCCATTGATGAACCTTTTCGACAAGGCGACAACGCTCTCAACGCGGCTTGTTCCAAAAGCCAGGGAGCATGTAAACAGACAGGAACGTATGTCTGCAAGGAAGACGGAACGGGGACTGTATGTGACGCCTCTCCAGGCTCTCCGCAAAAAGAAGTATGCAACGGCCTCGACGATGACTGTGATGGAACCGTAGACAACGAAGACCCTGCATTGTGTGGAACCCACGAAACATGCGCAGGGCAGAAAGGCTGCCTCAAGGTAGGAACACAAGAGAACCCTGGAACTTCTTGCAAAGCGATTATGGCAGCCAAAGCATCCAAAGGTGATGGCATCTATTGGATCAAGGCCAACGCCAAAACCCTCCGTGTGTACTGCGACATGACCACGAAGGCCAATGGCACAGTGGGAGGCTGGACGCTCTGTTTGAACACACGCTACGACGGCTCTGTCCGTTCCAGAGCCTTGTATACATCCACCTACAGCAAAGTCTACGATCCCACCAACGACCCGTACGGTTACTATGAGTTTTGCGATCTACCGACAACAAAGGGCGAGTTTGAATATCGTTTGGTCGTTGCGAAGCAGCAGAAAGCAACGACACCAAGAGCCGACGACACATACAAAGCGTTGGTTGATTCTTATCTGTCTGAAGTACTCGGAACGGAAACACTTCCTGACAAACCAGATGTTGAGAATGTGGCCTACTCTGTGGTCATTCGAGGAAAAGGAACATGGCTCATCGATCCATCCGACTCCATTCCCGGTGGAGCCAAACCTGATCCCTATACCTCCATTAATCTGTGGTACTATTTCCTTGATGGAGCCACCAAAGACCTCTACATTGCCCGAGGCTCCGCAAGCAAAGTATCGTTCGGGGGCCAAGTAACCAACGACCCAAGATACACACACCGTATTGTCGCAGGTTGTGGAGGGGGTGGTTGTCCACAACAGGTGACTCCCCAAACAACAACCCACTCATGCACCAACGCAGCCACCTACCGTTTCCAGGCGGCTTATAACAATTCTCTAGGAAACCAATGCCTGAAGACCATCCAAGGAGACCGGGTCCAAGTCTATGTACGATGATGGATAGCTTCTGAGTAAGCTATCGGTAAAGCACGTGCACCCTGTGTCCTTGAAGTAACCCTTCGACCTTTTGTTGACTCTTGATGTAGTGCAGATAGGACGCCTGTTGCGTTACCTTCTGTTCGCCGTAGTATCCGTCCTTGAAGTTCGGAGCAACGAGCTTTGTACAAAGGTCAATGTACTGGCAACCTGCGCCAATGATAACTTGCCGATCGGGATTGTCTGTCGGAAGCTTCTGGGTGGACGTTCGCCCCCGGTAGATTCCGTTAACTCCGTCGCCTTTCGGAGCAGGCAAGGCTGGATCGATGTAATACCAGAACAGAATCGTCTCAGGAGGCAAACCTATCTTGGGATCTTCAGGCTGAGTGAGCCATGTCCGACGGTTGGAGCGAACACCTCTGTAGCGAATCTTGCCGGTGTCTTCTTGCCACGACTCTGCAGCCTCTAGCTTGAAATCAACAATGCCATACACATACCTGGAGCCGGGAGTATCGGCCAAAGCCAACCTGTAGGTACTCTTATCGGAAGGACAGAAATCGTAATAGCCAAACGGATCATTGCCAGGAGGATAGATCTTCGCATAGCTCGACACAAAGAGGTGTTTGGCGTGAGGGCTATACCGTGCATTCAGACAAAGAGTCCAGCCGCCTCCATCCGTGGTCATGTCGCAATACACACGAAACGCCTGTTGAGGGCCTACTCCGTCCAGGTCTAGCCAATACACACCGTCTTGCTTTGTCCCGGCCGCCGAGATCTCTTGGCAGGAAGCAGCCGGACGTTCTTGGGAACCCACGTTGGAGTTCGTAGTGCGTTCCAGCACGCCCTCTGGCCCTAAATTCTTTTCATTCGTGGGAGATTCCGGGGATGACTCCGCTGGTTCTGAAGCGTCCACAGAAGCCTGCTGGCATCGAAGTTGGATACAGCCTTGTCCGGCTCCGCAATCGCTGGCGCTGCGACACTCTGGCTGGCACTGCCGGTCCTTGCATTGGAGAGGTTGAGGACAGTCACTATCGTCGGAGCATGTGGGAAGAGGACGACACTGAAGGACCGAAAGAGCCACCACAACCCACAAAGGGAGAATCCAGCAGAAAACGCGCAACACAACCTCCCTTAGAACCGTAGAATTGGAGCCAACGAAAGACCCCAATGAAGTGAGAACAACTTGCCGTCTTCCAAGGGAGTAGCGTCCACGCCAACCCTCCCGCCCAAACGTAGGCCCCACCGGTCGTTCAGCCAAACATTCAAGGCAAGCATGCCACCACCGCCCAAGGTAAAGGTCGAAGTCATTCCAAGCTCTGTCGATGCCAGGGCCGTTCCCAAACGGAGATACCCACCCAAAAGCAACCACACCGGCCCTGCAAGGCGCACAGGCCAGGCTGGCTCAATCGAAACAAACAACCTGTGAACCTGAAACGAGACAGGCGGTTGGCCAACTTCGTATTCGAGCCCCACGCCGACAATGTCCCGCCAACGGTAGCTCATCGACAGGTGGAAGTGATAGGCACGAAGAGGATACGAACCCAGCTCGGTCGCTCCAACAGACAAACCAGCAACATGGTTTGGGGAGGAAGGTCGATACGGGATTCCTTCGGCAGGAAGCAACACCTGCTCGTCACCCTTTTGCGCGTATTGGGACAGCCACCTCTGACAGGGAACTTGACGTCCGTATTTATTGACCCAAAGCCGCCGCGAACGAGGAAGACGAAGGGGTTGCAACCAGCAACGTTTTTGCGTTTGGATCCGAAGCAAACCTTGCCCATCAACCATCGGGATCTGGATGATGCGGCGCTTTGTTTTGTGATAGGCAAAGGCAAAGTCACCCACAGACACAAACAACTTGCCGGTAATTTGGGCCGGAACGACAAGAGAGCTGCGATAGTTGGGAGCAAAGTTATAGGTGCCGCGAAAGAACACCAAACGATCCATACGCTGCCCAGACTCTTTCCGTGCTTTGACTTTGGCGTAGTCGTAAAGTTCGTCCATGGTGATTTTCCCGTCCTGGTTCCGGTCGGCAGCCCCACGAAGCCCAAACAGAAAATGACGAGTAAACACAGACGCACCCAGCCGGTTGTTGTGGTAGGCGTTCCCGTTGCTTGCAATGATTTGCAGCCCCGAAGATTGCTTTTCACTCACAGGTGGTAAGGTTTTGAGATCGACCTTGCTACGGCCGTAACCGCTAACGGTGGCCCCTTTTCTTGTCACTTTGGGTTGCGTCTTCCAACCTGGACGCCGCCGTTGCAACACCCGATACATCACACGAAGAGGATGACTTTGAGGCCCTTTGACCATCAAACCCGATTGTTGGTTGGACGTTTGGAGCGCCGCTTGCGGAATCACCATGGAGCTATCACAAGCATCCAACAACGCAAACCGACGCTTCGCCTTCAAACTAAGGAAGAATCGTACAAACTCCTGGTAGCTGAGAGGAGAATCTCGCCTGGTTTGGCGCAAGTGGAAGAATTGCTTATCAGCGTGTCCAGAGTAGTAAAAGAGAAAGGTTCGTATCTTGGGTTTGCGCTGGAGTCGCTGGCGAATCTTTGCAAAAGTTCGACGCACCTGAGCAGCCGATCCGTTCCGTACAACAACGACCTGAAACCCAAGCTTTTGCTTAAGGATGCGAGACATCGGCTCCAAGTCTCCACGAAGCGCACCTCGCAAACGAGCCTCTTGCCCCCAACCCGTTTCGTTGGCCACCAACAGCGCGAGTCTAAGGTCACGCGCCGACACATGAGAGCTCATCAGAAAGATGATAGTCCCAAAACCAAGGCAGAAGAGCCTCCACATCACAGGCATTGTCTCATCTCGTTTCAAACGTATCCCACCCCTACTTACACCGTTCCACCTGACAAGATAGACTTTTGGATGTTTGCGAATACCTTATTGAATAGCAAAGGTCAGGGTTTGTGTCGAGGTGACGATCGCTTCTGGATGGCGAGTGTCCAGACGGGACGGATCGAGTCGGAGCGTTGCTGGAGTCGAGCCAGCTTGAGCTTGGAGAGTTCTCGCCCCACAGCTTTGAACTCTGCTTCAAGCATCGCTTTGACATGTTGGAAAGCAAACGAACGTTTCGCAACAAAGGCGACATATCTTTCTTTCCCAGCCCCTCCACGAACGGTCAACGACTCCCCCCACGGTAACGTTCCCGCTCGCTGTTCGAGAGAGAGGCTCTTCGTTCCGTTGAATGGCGACAAGCAGAACACCGTTCCTCTTTCATTGAGACTGACAATCATAAGATGCAGGCCTTTGACCCCTTGTTTCTGGCGGTACACAAACTGAATTAAATCACCTTGCAGAAGCACTTGATGGTTGCGTGCCTTCTGCCTGTAGCGTTTGTTTCCAGTGTACCGAGCATACTCCAAGTGGAGGGACACAGGAGGACCTTTCAACACAAACAAAGAACGAGAGCGATGTTCTTGGATGGAGAGAGTCCAAACCAGAACAAGGACCAAAGTCGCTCCGGCCAAACCCAACCCACCCACAATCCACTGGAACGAAAACCATCGCTTTGGTGTGTCGTCTGAAGACCGGCCCTCTAACGTTGGCTGTAACGACTCCGCTTTGGGGTGCTCCTGTGGTACGCTTCGCAGGAGCTGTCGAAGCCGTTCAGGCGGAGGATCCAAATCACGCAAGCCATAAGCGTAGTGGTCCAAGGCGCCTTCAAAACGCATATCCACATCCTCATTGTTGTCGTTGGCCAGCTGTCCCCTAGGCTCTAGGAATGATTCTGGCGGATCCTTCGTTCCCACTTTTTCTTTACCTCTTCACGAGCAAACCTGAGCCGCGATCGAATAGTTTCTTTGGGTTCGTCGAGAAATGCAGCGACCTCATCCACTGATAGATTGTGAAGATAGCGAAGAGAAAAGACTTCGCGTTTCTTCTCTGGAAGTTCGGATACAACATGATACAGCATCTCCACATCTTGTTTTCGCTGCAGGAGTTGCTCCGGTGTATCGGAAGTGGCACCCCATGAGGAAGTTTCTTCACGCAGCTCACGCTCCATGTCACCCGAAATGGCCAAACGCTTCTGCGCATGAAACAACTTTCGTCCCATGTTCCGGGCGATTCCCAACAACCAGGCTTTGACTCCAGAAAGTCCGGAGTATTTGTCCATCGACTTCCATGCAGCAATGAAGGTTTGATGGGTCAACTCTTCCGATTGTTCCACACTCAACTTCAGATGACAACGAAAGTAATGATAAACATCCTCAGTATGCTGTTCCACCCAACTCTGGTAGAGTTCCTCACTCATTCTGCTTCTCTGTCTTCCACAATCGATTGATGGAGGCCGTCACTGGTTAAGTGACAATGGATGAAGCACATGGGTCAATAATTTTTGCAAAAAGACAGAAAAACGAAACACTACCTCGGCTTCTTGATTCTGGGTTTCTTCTTCAGCGCATAAACAGCCCGCCACGCTCCCCTTTTCCAACGATAGCTGGCCAGTCTCACAGGACGGGGTGGATCCATACAAGCCGCTCTCACAATCATGTGCAACAAACCACGCTTCGGCTCAGCTTTGTATCGAACCATGGAATAATCGCACTGTCCCTTTGGATAAGGGCTCATGGTTTTCATCCATCGCTTCATCCGTCGGCTGGGGCGAGGGAAACGCTTTGTGGGAGCCCAACGTCCCTTCTTCTTCAGGAGGAACAGAGTCTCCACCTCTGTGTTGCACATGACATCCAACTTCACAATCGAGAAACGAGAACGCCAGTACGCCAAACTCCAACCTGACATTGGACTGCATGACGGATCGGACACCGGTGTATAGTCGATGATACCGGGCTTGTTGTACTTGTTGAGGTGACAAGTTCCAGGCTCCATCCCCGTACGAATGAACCAGCGGAATCGACGTTTCAACCCACGCCCAACCCGGTACCTCTTGCTCTCCACGCGAAAAAACTTGGACGGGATTTCGGCGAAGGCTCTCCACTCTCGCCACACACGGGCACGTCGCACCAAGCGCTGGTAGCATTTTTTGCTTGCTTTGGCCTGGGCGCGAGCATTGACACCGCGCAACCACCGACGTTTCCGACGGGCCAAGCGAGAGACCTCAAGGATGGTCTTGCATTGCTGCATGGACAAGACTTTTTCCCAGGCCTGATCGGTAAAGAAACCACCTGCCCCCTGAAAATAGGTTGTGGTCACTCGAAACGGCCTGGCTCCTTGTGGTCCCATCCCTGTCATACAGTCTGCCATCACCACAACATCGCGCTTTCCATCCTTGTTGATATCACGCAGCGCAACAGCCGCAATCGAAGAGACACGCCACCGGTTTCCAGAGAAGGCAGGGAGACGTTGTACAATCTTGTACTTCTTCACAAGTGACAGACGAAGCTTGCCTCCCTTCTTCAACACAATCACATAATGATTGGGATACGCTGTAAGGTTTATCTTCAAGCTATGCTTCTTGGACATCCCCTGATCTTCAAACACAGAATCCAACATAAACAATTCAGAGATACGCAGGCTCCGTGCCCTACGATTTTTGGGCCAAAGCTCTTCGTTGTATTTGGGATCGAGAGGAGTAAATAGCTCCAACGATTGTTTCCCCAATGCCATGGAGGAGTCATGACAATACACACGCACAAACTTCCGACCGTTGCGCTTCACCACGTCGAAGTCTGCCAGGGAAAACTTCTTTCCTTCTTTTTGTGCCCAAGTGCTGTTTTCAAACTGCAAGCGTAGTTGCTGTGAAAGCCACTTGTGGTTCTTTGGAAACATCTCAGCAAATCGGACCTTTTGGTCGGTCTTTGTGTTGTAAATGGGGTGGGCAGTTAAGGTGTAGGGACGGACACCACCGGCATAATCAAACACATGGACCTCAAGCTGAACATACTGCTTCCACCTCCGAAGTAGCTTAATCTTTCGTGACAAACTTCGCTTATCGAAGGTGCCTCCAGAGCTATCACATAGAGTGTTCGCGCTCCTCTTCAACGGAGTGATCCAGCTGTGTTTCCAAGAGCCACACTGGATGCTTGCGGAAGTCACTTTCATTTCGTAGGAGCCTTTGGTTCCCACTCCATGGTAGGTCGTTAAGGCACAAGCCTTGTCCACCTTTTTGGTTTTGCGGACTTCGTTCTTCCACACACACCCTGCCTCTGCCTCCAGCAAGGGAAACGCAACCCACAAAGCCACAAGCATCCCACCAACAACCCGCAAGAACAATCTCATCGACGAATTCTCCTTTTCGAAAACAACCTCAAACTTAAACTTCACCTTGACCCGAAGGCAGCATACTGCATACTTAGAAACGTTACAAAGACGACAAGTTAAGTTTTGCAAATGTAACGCTCTAAAGTCTCCACTCACAACAGGAAAGGACAAAAGGATGCTCCGAGTGCGGCATTGGATGGCCTGGACGCTGTTGCTTGCGGGAAGCATGTCCTTCGTTCTGGACGGATGCCTGCCGAAGGTTGAGCGCGCGTGCAGAAATGCCGACGACTGCAAAGTCATGGGAGAAAAAAAGTACTGCTTCCGTGGGATATGCAGCACGCAACAATGCGAAGCTGGAGAGGCTCGTACCTGCTTTGAAGGAGCACAGAATGTTGAGGTGCAGGGCCAATGCAAGAAGGGTCAACAAACATGCCTCACAAACCAACGATGGTCAGCGTGTTTGGGGCAGGTGTTGGCCCGACCTGAAGTTTGTGACCGCGAAGACAACGACTGCAACGGCAAAGTCGACGATGGGATTGATTGTTCCTGCAAACCTGGCACCAAACAAGTTTGCTACAATGGGCCCGTCAAAACAGAGGGAACAGGCCCATGTTTGAGCGGTGTACAGACCTGTGAGATAGATAACTTGTGGGGACGTTGCCGGGACCAATTCCTTCCTCAAGATGAAGTCTGTGACAAACGCGACAACGACTGCAACGGCAAAGTCGATGACAGCCCAGAGTGCCAATGCGAACCGGGGACCACACAGGCTTGCTTTACAGGTCCTCCTGGAGCAGTTCTGCAGGGAAGCACATCCCCTTGCCAAGAAGGCGTACAGTTGTGCGGTGTAGACCGATTGTGGCAAGACAAATGCCTGGGTCAGGTGCTACCCCAACAAGAACAATGCAACGGTCGTGACGACGACTGCGACGGTCAGGTTGACGAAGCGGAAGATCTCAAAGAACGCGCGCCGCTCTGCTCCAAACAGCAGGGAGTGTGCAAGGGCTCCACCAAGCGATGTGGAGGAGACCAAGGCTGGATCGACTGTGGCCCTTCAGAGTACGCCGCACACTCCAAAGGCGCGTCCCAAACCTTTACCTACGAAACCGACGAGCAGACCTGTGACGACAACCTGGACAATGACTGCGATGGCAAAGCAGACGAAGGTTGCGGTGGAGCCTGCCCCCAAGCTGGGGTCGCCCGTCCCTGCTACGTGGCCGACACAGCCACCCTTAACGTGGGAGAATGCCGTGCCGGTACCCAAGTGTGTCAAACCAACTTGACCTGGGGAGCCTGTCAGGGAGAGCGTTCTCCCCAACCCGAAGTTTGCGATGGCAAGGACAACAACTGCAATGGAACGGTGGATGAGTCAGCATCTTGCCCCACAGGATTTCGTTGCGAAAGCAGCCAGTGTGTTGCTGTCGAACAACCCGACAAAGAAGGGCCAAACGAAAGCTCAGCGAACGATGGTGGCCCGACCGAGACCAGCGTTGTGGAGCCCAGCCCTGAACCCCCGCTGGCTGGTGAGCCTCTCCAAGAGGCCCAATCCTCCGAGCCGCCCCAAGTTGCAGACACCCGTGATGGTGGCCCAAGGGAGAGCCACACACCCGATGGACCCGATGAACCCATACCCGAAAGTATGTCCAAACCCGAAGAGCCCGTGTCTCGTGAGACCTCTCCCCCAGAGACTCCCCTACCGGATGTTACGCTTCCCGAAGTTCCCTTGCCTGATGTGAATCTTCCAGAGCTACCCTTGCCCGACCTTCCTTTGCCTGAATTGCCCAACCTTGACCTACCGGTAACTCCACCAGACAAGCTCATTCCTGAGTTACAAGGCCCAGAACTACCCGACGTCTCCATCCCTTTGCCAGATCAAGTGGTGCCTGAGCTACCGGTAGGACCTGAGCTACCCAACGCCGACCTTCCAGTCACGCCACCGGATACCATTTCAGATGTAGCGGTACCCAATCCTGACCTTCCAGTGAACCTACCCGAAGAGGTGCTTCCCGAGCTTCCCAATGGACCAGAATTACCAAGCGGTCCAGAGTTACCGATAGGCCCTGAGATCCCGACAGGGCCGGACTTGTCTCAAGGTCCAGAGACAACAGTGGGTCCAGACCTTTCCATAGGAACAGACCTCCCCCCTGGTCCAGAAAAGATACTAGGCTCCGACAACACATCAACTCCGGAGTTGGTATCAGGTCCTGACCTTCCTGCTGGACCTGAGCTACCGACAAAGCCCGAGTCAACCTCGGCACCGGATGAAGCAACGCAACCTGAAGAGCCTGTGGGTCCTGAGAAGCCACCTTCCCCCGAAGAACCGACCCAAGAGGCACCAGCAGGACCTGAAGATTCGGTGGGCCCTGAGTTACCGGTCACACCTGAGTTATTGGGAGGCGCCGATCGCCCAGGCCTACCCGAAGTCAAAGTAGGCCCCGAGTTAACTGTTGGACCGGAGCTTCCCTTCCGCACTCAACAAGGATTGCTTCCCATGCACCATGAAGAAGAAAGAAAGCCGACGGAAGAAACCAACCCCTACACACAATCCGATCCACAAGTGTGTGTGGTACCTGCCACGACCTTTCAATGGTCAGATAGCGTCCCAGCGCAACAATAGCTTACCAGCGATCCACAAACGATGGTCTTGCGAGTGCTGAAGCGACATCATTGCGTTGCTGGAGTAACGTCTTCCCGACCTGCATAGAGCATCGAGAGAGCTTCACGTTTGACCTCTTCCGCAAAAGCAGAACGATACCCAAACCGATGCAGGAGTCGAAGGATTTGCAGGGGAAAGATCCTTGGTATTGAGATGAGTTCCAGCGTTGAGTACATCGGGAACATGATTCCAATGGTAGCTACCTGTTTAAAGCTGGCCTGACTCCACCACTCATGTCGATCAGCCCATGACTCACTTCCACTCAACGGTGGAGGAACATCTTCAAAGTAATGACTGAGAGCTTGAATCGCTCCACATGCAAATACAACACCAGCCGCATACAACGCGGAGATCGAACCCAAAACAAGCACCACCCAGTTTGCAAGAAGCCAAGCCCCAACCAAAAATGGTAGAGCGAACAATGCAACCCAGCGGTCAAACACCGCGTACCACGCCAACAACACCATCACTCCAAGGAAAGATACATTCAGAGTGTTTGCTGGTGCAAAGCCAGGGATAAGGTTCACCTCGAAGCCCACAGGGATGCAAGCCAACAACACCAAGAACCCAACCATTGCAGGTACTGTAAACAAGGCATGCAGAAGCTGACTTCGCCAGTCTTGGTGAAACGCTTCGTATAGCTCAGCTTGGTACCGAAGGGATAAGACTCTGGTTTGCGCTTTGGGAACAATCATAGCCAGGTTAAGAAGCTTAGAACCATTGCCAGGGGAAGTCATTGTGTACTCCTCACGGGTAGCAGGAAACCTCAAGATGCACCCCTAGGCTGCGACCCTCACCAAAGAGGAATAGCGATAGAGAAGGTGTTTCAAGAGGAAGCTATATTTCGGCTCACAAAAGAACGAGTACACGAACTACACACGGAAGCCGATTTGTTTGACAATTTTTTTCGATGCAAAGTTTAAGGGGCAAAGGCAGCATTCAGTTTCCAAAGGAATCCATCGTACAGACCTTGGGATTGAAGCGTGGTTGGAGCCAACGTAACGGTTCCAGAAAAGGTGCCGTTGACGTACAAGAACCCAGAAGGTTCGAAGCGTATATGTTGAGACTCATCTCGATTGTTCGCTCCACCAGCACTTCGAGTTCCAAGAAAGTTACCGTTGTGATCCATCTGGGAGACAAAGATGCTATACGACCCTGGGGAAGTCAGGGTTGCGCTCCCAAAAGTAGAGACATCTTGGAAGAATCCAGTGACATAAACATGGGTGGAGGAGGCAACAATGGCCTTTCCTTGGTCAAAGGTTGAACCTCCCATCTGTTTTGCCCAAAGCCACTGCCCTTGAGGATCGAGCTTGGCGACAAACCCATCGGTGTCTCCGAAGGTTGCGAAAGAGAAGCTCCCCATAGCAACGGTAGAGCTGCGAAAAAACCCGGTAACGTATACGTTTCCAGAGGGGTCAACTGCAACATCATTGCATTGTTCAAAGTTATTCTTCCCAGCTCCCTTCGCCCAGAGAAACGTTCCTGTTGGACTCAACTTTGCAACCAGGATATTGGTTAAGTTTCCATGACTGAGTTGGAACGAACCAAACGTACCTGCTTTGGTATAAGCCCCAGCGATGTAGACATTCTGCTTGGCATCCACAGCAATGCCTCCGACGATCTCCTCAGCAGCCCCTCCCCCTGCTGTCACCCATTGAAAGATGCCTGTTGGGCTGACCTTGGCAACAAAAAGATCAGCGTCTCCGGATGAAGTCAACTGAGAGGTCCCAAAGGTTGCGGTAGAAGAGAACAATCCCAACACATACAGAGAACCAGACGCATCGTTGGTAAGACGTACGGCCAAGTCTCTCTGCGCTCCCCCTGCAGAGATTGCCCACTGTGGACTTCCCGACGCATCAAGCCTTGCGACAAACGCTTCCACCCCAACACCGGTGAGTGTAGTTGTCCCGAGAGTCAGAGTCGTTTTAAAGCTACCTGCGATGTAGATGGTATCCTTGGAGTCCACGGTGATACCATAGGCTACTTCGTCAAGGCTCCCCCCGTAATGCCGGGCCCAAAGGTACTGTCCAGAAGGGCTGAGTTTGACGACAAGTATGTCTGTTCCTCCCTTGCTTTGAAGAGTCGTCGCACCATAGGTTCGCGAACCCACCAAAGCACCAACCATGTAGATGTTACCTTGAGAATCAAGAGCGATTCGATGCAGCTCGCCACCTCCAACATCCAGGTTGGTATCATGGCGCACCGCCCACCCTTGGCAGCTAAAAGATGGCTCTGAAACAGCTGCATCACACACCAAGGGCTGCGGTTCAGCAACAAACTCGGGCTTGCTTTCGGGAGAGGCGTCAGGGTTTTTGTCCGTTCTACCAGACTCTACCATGGGCTCACCCGTCTCTTTGGAAACCCCAGAGTCAACGTCCCCAGGCTCCCTGGCGTCCACCAGGGGTTCGTCCACACGTTCAGCAACCACCGTATCATTGGCTGCAACAGGTTCTCTTTGTGCTTCCGGGTTCGACGTCTCCGAAGAAGCCTCAGCGCCCCTCTCCAGAGAAGAACTCGTCTCTTCTCCCTCGACGCCTTCCATTCCAGGTTCCACGAGGGATGACTCTCTCGACGTCTCCGACGAAGGTGATAGACAAAGGCCACGTTGGCAACGCAAAGACAAGGGACAATCCATAGGTTCGAGGCACTGATTTCCCCAAAAGCACTGAGAGAAAAACACGGAGACAAACCCGAAGCAGAGCGCCAGCCTTAAGCCTTTGTAAAGAGGAAGAGAAAGAAATGGGTTTGCACTCGCCATGGGTTACTCACCTGAAGGGAATGAGAAGCGAACGCCAGCCGAGGCACTCCCGTAGACAAACCATTGAAGACCTTGTCCAAAGTTGGCAGGAACGGTCCCGATGTCGCCAGCAAAGGTAAGCCCCCATTGAGGGGTTATGCGAATCACCAACGAAAGAGTTCCTCCTCCTCGAAACACACCTGCGATGTTGTTGACCTGACCTAGATCTTGAACCACAACGCCAGCCGTAAGAAAAGCACCCAAAAACAAATGAAACCTGGTCCACTCCAAACCATACCCAAGCTCACCTCTGGCTTCCACTCCAAGATAGCTTGCACTTCTTGAGGAGAAGGCCTGCTCGGTTCCCCAAACCGAAAGAAAGAGCCCACCATACCGATGCCGCATCCCCACAGAGAACACTCCAGCCCAGTCACCTTTTTCGTAAAGCAAACCCGACGTACCAAGAAGACCTGCGCGGACCTCCAGCGACCAAGGCTGGACACTCCTCCAAGGCGAGAACTCTTGGGGCTCAAGGTAGACTTGCGAGTCCGGATCTCCTTTGGCAATGATAGGTGGCACGTCCTGGCAGTTCTTTTCCGTACCTTTTCTTGTGAGAGCAGCCCACCCCTGCCGCTTCACAACAATCGTCTTGCGCAAACAACCTTGTTTCGACTTAATCTCAACGCTGCCTCTCCCCGTATTGACACGCAGCCAGAGAGGTCGTTTTTTCGTTTTGTGATGCCGCCATACGAAGTTACCAATAACCACCTTGACATGGCCAGTGATGCTGGAAGGGATAAGCAGCCGTCCCGCGTAATTGGGAGCAAACGGATAGTCCTGTCCTACCTGATAGATAAAGCGCTGTGGCTTTTGAATGGTCTCTTTTTGCACCTCACGGCTCGCAAACACAAACAACTCTTGAAACGAGATCGCTCCATTTCGATCCACATCCGCCCCACCTTTCATCCCCTTGAGAAAGTAGTGGGTAAACACAGACCCACGATGTTTGGGAGACTCAAAGGCAAAGGTGCTGCTGGAGCTAATGATCTGAATCCCTCGGGTGGGCGGCTCTGACTTGTAAAACTTGCGCAAATCGACAGGAACCCGTGTTCCCCCTTTCTTCACAAGACGCTTGGCTTGCTCCAGGCTTCCGAACTCGCGAATGAGTTGTCCACCAAAGCAGGCATCCAGCATCACAAAGCGCCGCTTCACTCGAACCTTTCGTAGCATGCTGATAAACTCTTTGTACCCAAGCGCATAGTTGCGAGGGCCACCCAAGTGAAATGCTTTTCGATCGGCATGTCCAGTGTAGTAAAAGAAGAGGGTCGTCACCGTTGGCTTCTGGCGCAGCCGCACAAGCAGCTTCTGAAAAGCGATACGAAACTGACGGGCCGAGCCATTCACTAACGTTGTATGAATGTGGAACCCAAGATTGCGCAAGGACCGGGCCATCGGCTCCAGGTCCCCCTTGACGATGTATTTGAGATAAGGGTCATCCTTCCAACCTTGTGGATTGGCAACAAGGAAGGCGAGACGTACGTCTTGCGCAGAAGCCGATGTGGCTCCACACAACGCGACAATACCCACCCACCCACAGACAAACCACCGAAGGAGAGGATTCTGCCGACTCATGGAGAAGCTCGTTTCGCTTTTTTCTCAATCAAAAAGCTCATCACCTGCCAGGGACCTGCAAGAGTTCGAAACCGTGAAAGTGATTTTCCCTGCTTGGACCAAGTACGCAGCAGGGCTTGCTTAAGACTACTCCAAGCAAAAGGCTTTGTCGAGGCAACCAGAAAGTACCGCTCCAGTCCGACATAATTGTCCATGCGAAACGATTCTCCTTGAGGGAGAGAACCCTGCAACCGAGAGACCTTCACGCTCTTCTCCTGGACATGATACAACAAAAACACTTCACCTTGTTGATTGATGCCAGCAATCATAACGTAACGTGGGCCAGGAACCTCGTAAACAAACTGCACCAAATCTCTAGGAAGGAGCACCTGCTTGTATCGGGCTCTCTTGGCTTTGGTTTGGCCAGGAGACATCCAGAGCAAGTGAGCGTCCAAACCGTCAGATGCCTTGGGGACAAGTGAGATGGAGGACCTAGAACGCTCCCCCAACCTGCCGAAGAGCCAATCCCGCGAAGAAGGAACAAGCAGCACAAGTATGACAGCCATGACCAAACCAGCGCCAACCCATTGACCCCAAAGCCATGGAAAGCCTCTTCCCCCCGCTTCTTGTTCTTGTTCGACCTGCTTGGAACGTTGAGAGGAATGGAACGTTGCGTAGAAGGCCTCCAGATCAACGGGAGGGACTTCTTCAGGAAACGTTGATTGGATCTGGGATTTGAGCTGTTCGTTTTCCAACATCACCAAGCGACACGTTTCTTGGCAGGTTTCACAATGCGCAAGGTGGTTCGCCAACCACTGGTTCCTCTCGGGCTCCAACTCGCCATCCGAATAAGCGTTCCATTCTTCCGTAGGGCAAGGAAGGTTTGTAGGTTTCATCAGAGTCCCTATTTAGCTTTTGGATAGAGAAGCTGAGAGCGTCCGGTGCCGTTTCTCAAACGTACTCCGAAAGGCTTGCTTCGCTCGGTTCAGCATCTTTCCGACAGAAGACCGTTCAATGCCTACAACCTCAGCAATTTCAGCGTAACTTAGTTCCATCGCGTACAAGCGAAGGAGAGTTGCGTCACGTTCGTGCAAGCCACTCATAACATCCGCCACAGCCTTCGCCTCCTCCTTCTGCGTCATCGCAACCTCCGGGGAACTCCCTGTGTGAGCCTGCAACTGAACATCCACTTGAGAGTGTTTTGTGGCTCGTAGAGCGTTTAATGTTTTGTTCTTCGACACACGATACAGCCAAGGACGCACCTTGGCAGTTGGCATCTCACCTCTCTGTATTTCTTCCAAGAACGCCAAAAACGTATCTTGGGCGAGCTCTTTGGCTTCATTCTCTGACCGAACCATACTGAAGACAAACCGGTAGATCTCTGGAAAATAGCGGGTATAAGACTGCTCAAAGAAAGCTTGGAACTTCATCAAGGTGTGTGCATCCAGGGTACAAATTCAGTCGAACTCAGTCGAACTCCATCCTACTACACACCACGCCATCCATCGTTGACAAAAAAGTTCAAAAACCGATTCTTTTTTTCATCGGCTCACGATGCAACAACGTCAGCAAGGAACACAGCCATCCCCGCTCGTTTCGACAGGGTGTGATTCAATCCTATTGGTAAGCTGTAGAACAGTTTCTTCAGACCCCACCCGGTTTCGGTTGCACCTCCACCACCCTCCCCGCACCTGCGTCGCTCGTCAGGGGGTTAGGTCATCATACCAACTCCCGGCGGCCGCACCCTGATTTCGTTCGTGTGTTGACGCTTGCAAGTGGCCCTTTTCGGTCACGCTCACAAACCCAGGTTAATGCAGAAAAGAATCGGAGAAGAACGGAGGTTCCGAGGTTAGCGACGGGGAACAGACATTCGGGTGGAGGGAGCAGAGGTCGGCTTTGTGGTGGGGTTGAGGGTGCGCTTGAGGGTCGCATCAAGGAGGGCCTTGTCCTTTCCTTTGACACATTCCTGAAGGAACGCTTCACGGCAAGGCTTCCGCATGGACTTACGCTTGGACATCGATGCTTGCGCCAAACGAAGGCAAAGGCCCTTGGGAGGCGCAATCTTAAGATCGTTACGATGGTACTTACGCATCAACGCAAAGTGATCCAGCAAGGTGATGGCAAGATCGATAGCTTGCTTTTGAACCTCAGGGTGGGCTTTGCTTGTGTGAATGGTATGAATCACTTGTGCCATTTTGGATTCGTACAACAACGCGACGCTTTTCCCAATCGCCACAAGCTTCTTACGACAAGCAGCCTTGCAAGACGCAGCAAAGGCGCGGTTCGATTTGGCAATGTCCTTCTTGAGTTTGGGAAACATCAAAGGGTTCAGAGCCTGGTACAGCTGCCGAAACTCGACTCGAATCTTGAACATCGTCAGCATCGGACCAATGACCATAATTTGAAAGGATAGCTTGTCCATGCCTTTCAGAGCAGCATAATAGTCCGAGCCAAGGAGAAACATCGCAGTCTCAGGAAACATGGAACGAGGAGAGACTTTAAACATCGTCTCTGCAAGATCTTGTCGAAACGATGGGTTCTTCTGGAAAAGAACTTTGAGCTGCTTCATGGTTTGAGCGTTTCCTTTTTCCATCTCTTGAAGAGCCATGGCCGCTGCGTAACCAACGCGGGCGGAGCGAGAACTTAAGAGCTTGTTCACTTCGGGAAACAGTGAGGTGGCTTTCTTACCGAGAGTTTTGACAAGAGAGAGAGTCTTAACCAAGAGAGTGCTGCCCCGCCCCTCCAGAAGAAGCCACTTCAACGATGGTAGAAGCGCTTTGCTTTTGCCAGCTTTTTGCAGCACTCTTA
Source organism: Deltaproteobacteria bacterium (assembly GCA_006226375.1). Taxonomy (GTDB): domain Bacteria; phylum Myxococcota_C; class UBA6777; order UBA6777; family UBA6777; genus M3003. The sequence goes on from SBHC01000001.1 coordinate 25,686, forward strand.
ACACAGCCCAGGTGTCACGAGTGTTGGGATTGTCCTTCATACTTTTGAGAAGCTGAGGCAAAAACGACACGGCTTCTTTGCCGTACAATGGCAAAAGACCGGTTGCATAGAATCGCTCATACGAGTCTTTGCCATGTGCCATTTTAAGAAGCTCTGGTACAGCGCTGAGCAAGGGCGGCACCTTGTTTTTCTGGAAAGCCAGAAGAGCGCGAGAGCGGGCGCTACCGTACGGATCCTTCAGCATCGGAGTAAGCCAGATCTGAAGCAAGGGTTTGGGCAACTGCAATGCACCAAGAGCCCGAATGGCATCGCGGCGCACCGTGTTGTCTTTGTCTTTCAAACGAACAGAGAGAAGCAACGCTGCAGGCTTTCCATACGCCCCAAGTCTGCGGACAAAGTCGGCCGCCACCCGGCGTGTCCTTGCATAGGTTGAGCCCAAGCAATATTGGTAAAATGTTAGCTTGTACCAGTTTTGTTTGGCGTTGAGATTGTGCAAGACCATCATCGCGGTAATCAATCGCTCAGTGGTCAACCGCTCAGCATAGCGGACAATCAACTGAGCCAACCCAGCCTGATGCTTCGGGGCAGGCATAATCTTTTGGGTCCCGATGAAAAACAAGGCGTGTTGTTGAACCCCAGCAGAAGCTTGAAGCATTTCTTCGAGTGCCTTCAAACCTTGCGAATCATTGTGATGCTTTAACCAGGTTAAGTTAAAGCAGGCGCCTCGGCCACTGCGCGAGCTGTATCGTTTGCACAACGCCTGGAGACTCTTCCATGGAAAACTCTTCAGGAGCATCGACTGAAGCTGCTTCCGCTTCACCTTGTGACGAAAGAACGATAGCTTCTCCAAAATTTCACCGAAGCTATAGAACGCTCGCTCTTGCAGCTCCATCGCAGAAGAAGACGACGCCTTTCGAAGATGGTCCAACCACTGCTCCATTTGTTTGGAGTTGGGAACAGCACGCTTCCAACTGTACAGCCGAAGCATCTTGCGCAGCAGTTGAACTTTTTGGGGGACCTTTGCCTTTGGATAAGCGTTGAGATGCTCCACAAACTTGGCAGTGTTCTCCTTCGAGACAAACGCTTCTGCGGTGGACCAAGAGCCGAGAACAAAAACCCCAATCCACAGTAAAGCAAGGTACCATCGAACGTTGAGCTTCGACATAGTCATACGATCTCCTTTGCGAGAGCATGGGAAACTGCAGGCATCTCCTCAAACCCAAGAAGACACCACAGCGAAAAACAGTACAAGTCTTATATCATGGAGTCGAAGGTTTGGGGGAAACTGCACACAAGAAACCAAGAAGTGTCAAAAGGAAGAACAACAGAAAAAGTTGATAGAACAGGCAAAAGACTCCACGAACAAATCCACTCTATGGATGAGGCCGTATTGTTCTTCGCATGTTGATGTGAACCACAACGCAACATCAGGAGAACACAATGAAGATTCCAACACTCGCTTGTGCTCTACTTTCCCTTTTGCTTTTTGCTGGCTGCCAAATAGGCGGTGAATTTGGAGAGACCGGCATTTCATCCCCAAACACAGCGTACGTAGGATGCCCCAAGCTCCTCTTTTTGCAATACCAACGCGGTGAGATATCCAAAGACGAGCTGAATGGGCAATGCCAAGGTGTCGAGCGCCCTTCTCAGTTGGATGACACCCCCATCAAGGATACGACCCAACCAACCACCAAGACCACGACTCCTCCTTGCCTGCCAGTCAACCTTAAGTACTCCACAGAGCTAAGTAAGTTTGCGGGAGCCAAAACGGCGCCCATTTTGGAAGGAGTGATTCGGTCAGGCCTCAACGCTCTCAGCAAAACCCACAAGGGAGCCAACGACCTACGCTGCAGTGGACAAACGTTGTATCTGGTTTGCCTAGATGAACCTGCTGGAAAAGCCGCTGGGTTCAAACAACCGGACCCCCTACGTGCTGGCTTGCTAGGCGTTGGAAGCGGCGCAACCAAGGGCGACTTTGCCAAAGATGGAAAGCCAACGTACAAAGGCCAAGCGATCATCGGATTAAACTGCGATTACCTCAGCGCGAACCAATGGTACCGAGGCTTTGGCATCAAACAACAGGAAACCATGTGGAAGGTTCTTGTCCATGAGCTCCTACACGCCACTCACACAGACCGAAAGCATCCACCCGATGCACTCAAGCTTTACCAAACGTGGGTCAACGACTTCCTCAAAGTAACGGCGACAGAGACAGCAAAAGCAAAGAAGGCTGGAGTCAAATAAGAACCAACCCAAGAACCCTTCCATCACTCCGTTCATGCCCCTCCATTTCTTTTCAACTTTACGTGTGCAGTTTGGCCTTCTCCTTCGATTGTTTGTGTTGAACCTATTTTTCGAGAGAGAAGAAGTGTGGCTTGCGAGCCAAAAGCTTCTCCTCCAGCACACCAAGGAGAAGACCAATGAAAGCACGGACCCTACATTTTGTTTTGGGCGTCAGCCTTGTTGCCGCAGGCTGGCTGTTCCCGATGACTTCATCAAGTGAGGCAGCCATCCGGTTTGGCAGAGACAAGCGTGCAGTCACGTCATGGGGAAAGTACTTTGAAAAGGTGTCAGCAGCTGTCAAAACGTACAACAAGAACAAAGGCAAGATCGACGACCTCAACCGCAAGAAGAAGCGCTTCCAAACCCTCAAGGCCAAGGTAAAGTTGGCCAAGCTCAAGAAGTCGTTGCAGCAGTACAAAGCGAAACAAAAGCGACTTCGCGCACAGCTCAAAGCCTACGCCCTCAAGATGAAGCATCTTGAGAAACAAATGGGCAAGTCGAAGCTGGGCAAAGCCAAAACCCAAAAAGCGAAAGCCGTGGGCCTAAACAAAGGCAAAGGCGGAAAGCCGACTGTAGCCGCCAGAAAGAAATGCGACAAGGCTTGCCGCAAGTTTCGACGCATGCAACGACGCATGAAACGACTCAGCAAAAAGTTTGGTTGGCAGTACTAGCGCCCTCAACGAACCCTCCGGAACCATCTTTGTTCTCGCTTTCCATCCATTCCTTCGTAGCGTTTGTCATTTTAGAATCCTTCCTTCCACACCTCATTCTTCTGTTTGTGATAGAATGACATCTCTCAAGAGCAGGAGAAGTGGAATGAGAATGTGGACTCATCGAGGTTGGTGGTTCGGCCTGTTTGGCCTGTTGTTCCTTTCGTCGCTCCATTGGGGTGATGTGACAACAGTGAAACAAAGCTGGCTTGGCTTTCCTCGCTTTGTGCTTTGGTTTGTTGGTTTGCAATTGTTTCTGGCCCTCGCCTTTTGGGGGTTTTCCATGTTGGTTTGGGAGCCTGAAGCCCAACAAGCCGAGGAAGCAGTGCAGTCAAGCCGAGATGGAGGTAACTTGTGAAGCACATCGAGGTGTATCTCATCTTGGGGGCGTACCTTTTGTTTACGTTGGCGTTGACCCTCTGGAGCGCTCGACGTAGCCGCCAGACCCCTGACGACTACTTCCTGGCAAACCGTACGTTCGGTCCGGTGGTACTGTTCTTTACACTCATAGCCACCAACTTCAGCGCGTTCTTCTTCCTTGGTTTCTCGGGCATGGGCTACCGCGTGGGCTATAGCTACTATCCCATGATGGCCTTTGGCACAGCGTTGGTCGGCCTAACCTTTTACTGGATTGGTCAGCCGGTCTCAGCCTTGGGGCGAAGCAAAGGATACATCACACCACCGGAGATGATGGGCGACTTGCTACAAAGCAGGACTCTAAAATTTGTGTTTCTTGGAATCATGGTTGTCTTCACCCTCCCTTACCTTGCGGTCCAACCGATCGGCGCAGGCTACGTTCTCCAGGAGCTGACCGGAAACCAGATCCCTTACTTTTGGGGCGCCTCCACGCTCACCCTCTTTATTGTCCTGTATGTGTTTGTCGGAGGGATGCGCTCGGTTGCTTGGACCGATGTGTTGCAGGGAGTGTTGATGCTCATCCTGATGTTCCTGGCCATCGGCATCATTGCTTCCTCTCTCGGAGGCTTTGAAGCCGCCAACACCAAAGCATACAAGTTACAGCCGGAGCTATTTTCGGAGGCCGGCAAGAACCACTACTTCACCGGCCGAAAGTGGTTCAGCCTGATGCTACTTTGGTTCTTCTGCGTCCCCATGTTTCCTCAGCTGTTTATGCGATTCTTTACACCGCGCTCGTCGAAGTCGCTGCAAACGTCAGCCGTCCTCTATCCTGTGGTCACAGCGCTGTTGTTTTTGTGCCCTGTCATGGTTGGAGTCTGGGGTCACATCGACTTTCCAGGTTTGACGGGAAAAGCTCCCAACAACATCCTCCCGATGATGTTAGGCAAGCACGCCCCGGTTTGGGTAGGAGCCTTGGTGATGGTTGGAGCCTTGGCCGCGTTCATGTCGACCCTGGACTCCCAACTTCTCGCCCTCAGCTCTATGTTAACGCGCGACCTGTACGTGGGGGTTTGGAAGCGAAATGCGACACTTCGCGAGCAAGTCATCGTCGGTCGCGTGTTGGTCGTTCTTTTTGCCATCGTCGGACTTATCATCGCCTACCACCCACCCCAAACCATCTTTGGCATGCTTCGTGAAGCCTTCACCGGACTGGCAGTGTTGTTTCCAACCACTGTTGCTGCGTTGTACTGGCGAAAGACCAACGCAACAGCGTGTGTCGCTTCCATCCTCGTGGGTGAAGGGATCTGGTTTGGATTTTACATGGGCTGGATTCCCAAGACGTGGAGTTTGGGCTTCTTGCCTGTCTTACCCATTCTTTGCATTTCCACCCTCGTTCTCGTGGTTGGCTCCTTGTTGCAGCCTAGAACTGAATTTCCCTAGACCACGGTATTGCCCACCCAAAGTCATCCAGCAAGCAAACTCTCCTTTCCCCACTCCACGTTTTGTCATACAATTTTTTCTGTGCTGTCAAGCCGTTGAGATACGGTTCCGTATCTTAATCGATAGGAGACAAGACACCCGTTTGGAAAGTCGATCCTACTGATAAAAACGTTGAAGGAATCCAAGAGGGACTCTGAGTAGGTTAGCGATTGCGAGGGAAAAAGTCCCGTGGTATGGATAAAGAATCGGAATACATCCAAGGGTTCACCCGAAACCCAAGTACCCAGCAACAGGATGGTTTCACTACCCCTAGAACATGGAAGGTATATGATGAGGCTCCAACACACACTTCGAATGGTAGCATGCCTTTGCGCCTTGGGAATCTTCGTTTCCCTGGGTTGCGGAGGTGAAGTCGCCGTGTCGATTCCAGGCTGTGAGAATTGCCCCGACCGTTGTCTGCTCGACGATTCGTCCGCCCAAGGAAAGTGCGTCCCCTGCCTGAAAGACGTTCATTGCCAAGGGGACACCAGTCCAACCAAAAAGTGCACCCCCGAAAACCGGTGTGTGTGTGGAACCGATCAAGACTGCCCCTCCGGGAAAAAGTGCAACGGCACTGGCGGTTGCGTGGAGTGCCTCAAGAACGAAGACTGCACCGACGGCGACAAAGACGTCTGCGTTGACTACAAATGCATGCAGTGTTCCCCAGGGGAGTCCCAAGGTTGCTTGCCGACAGATAGCAACGCCTGCGTCAAAGGAACCCAGACATGCGCAGGTGGCGTTTGGACCAAGTGTGACGGATGGGCCATCTGCAAAGACTTTGAGAAATGCGAAGAAGGCAAATGTGTTCCCGATTGCCCCGACACGCAATGCAAAGAAGGTGCCTTTGAATGTACCACCAAGCCCTCTGAGATCCCCGGCCAGTACAAGACCTGTGTGAAAAACGCCCGAGGCTGCTTTGAGTATGGCACAGAGATCTTGGACTGCCCACGCCAGCACTACTGTGACGAAGGCAAGTGTGTTCAGGCCAAATGCCCCAAAGGTCAAACCGACTGCAACGATGTCTGCGTCAACACCACCAACGACCGCGAAAACTGCGGAACGTGTGGAACCGTATGCAAACAAGGCGAAGTCTGTGGCAACGGCAACTGCGCGATCAACTGCCCTGTGGGTCAGACCGAGTGCAGCAGCGCATGCTACAACCTCCAAGAAGACCGTAGCCACTGCGGCACCTGCGACACGGCCTGCAAAGACGGCGAGATCTGCAAAAGCGGCCAGTGTGTGATCTCCTGCTTGGCAGGACAGCAAGTCTGCAACAGCAAGTGTGTAAACCCCCAGAACGACCGCTCCCACTGTGGCTCCTGCGGCAACGCTTGCCCCTCTGGACAGGTTTGTGCAGCAGGTCAATGCGAAGTCAGCTGCCCCAAAGGTCAAACCAACTGCGGCGGCTCTTGCTTTGACTTGCAGTCGGACCGCGTACACTGCGGCAAATGCAACGAGACATGCCAGTCCGGCTTCGTTTGTGCCTCAGGCAAATGCGAAGTTAGCTGTCCTCCCGGCCAAACCAATTGTGGAGGCAACTGCATCGATATCCAGTCCGACCGAGCCCACTGTGGAACGTGTGGAAACGCCTGCTCCTCCGGTCAGGTTTGCACCAACGGCAACTGTGAGATCACCTGCGTGAAAGGCCAGACCAACTGCTCTGGCTCTTGCGTGGATATCCAGTCCGACCGCTCCCACTGCGGTGGCTGCGGAAAAGCCTGCCCCACAGGCGAAGTCTGCTCCAACGGAGCGTGCGAAGTCAGCTGCCCCAAAGGTCAAACCAACTGCGGCGGGAACTGCATTAACGTCCAACAAGACCGCGCCCACTGTGGCAAATGCGGTAGCGCCTGTCCCTCCGGTCAGGTCTGTTCTGCAGGTCAATGTCAGATCTCTTGCCTCAAAGGCCAAACCAATTGCGGCGGAAGCTGTGTGGACACCCAATCCGACCGTGCTCACTGTGGTAGCTGCGGTAGCACTTGTTCCTCCGGACAAGTTTGCTCCCAAGGCAAGTGCGTCCTCTCCTGCCAGTCGGGACTTACGGACTGTTCGGGTAGCTGTGTCAACCTCAAAACCGACATCCAAAACTGCGGCGCTTGTGGGAAAGTCTGTAACTCCGGTGAAGTCTGCTCCAACAGCACATGCCGGGTTTCTTGTGTCTCGGGTCAAACCGACTGCTCTGGCAAGTGTGTCGATCTGCAAACCGACCGCGCGAACTGCGGCGCTTGTGGAAAAGCTTGCCCCTCCGGCCAAGTCTGCGCCCAAGGCCAATGTTTGCTCAGTTGCCCCCAAGTCACGCCCACAAATTGCTCCGGCATTTGCGTGGATGTGAACACCAACGACCTGAACTGTGGACAGTGTGGAGTGCAATGTCAGGGCGGCAAGAAGTGCGTGCTTGGCGCTTGTACTTGTATCCCTGGAGAGACCGACTGCAACGGCACTTGCCTCGACCTCAACACCGACCGCAAAAACTGTGGCGCTTGTGGCAACGCTTGTCCGGCCGGCCGCGTTTGCTCCAATGGAAAGTGTGAGCTGTCCTGCCAGTCTGGACTCACCAACTGCTCTGGACTTTGCGTAAACCTCAAGACCGACAACGGAAACTGCGGCGTTTGCGGAACCCAGTGTGCCACAGGTCAGGTTTGTTCCAACGGTCAATGCCAGCTTTCCTGCCAATCGGGGCTGACCATTTGCGGTGGGAAGTGCGTCGATCTGCAAACCGACAACGCCAACTGTGGAAAGTGTGCGACCAAGTGTGCGACCGGCCAAGTGTGCTCTGCGGGCACCTGTCAGTTGAGCTGCCAGCAAGGTCTCACCAACTGCTCTGGCACTTGCGTTGACACCAAGAGCGACCGACTCAATTGCGGCAAATGCGGCACCCAATGTGCCTCGGGTGAAGTCTGCTCCAACGGCACCTGTCAGCTTTCCTGTCAGGCAGGCTTAACCAAGTGCGGCAACCTCTGTGTCAACGCCCAAACCGACCGCGCCAACTGCGGTGCATGTGGAACCGCCTGCAAAACCGGAGAAGTTTGCTCGGCAGGCAAGTGCTTGTTGTCCTGCCAGTCTGGACTCACCAACTGCAGCAACGTTTGTGTCAACACCAAGTCCGACAACTCGAACTGTGGAAAATGTGGCACGGCTTGCAGCACCGGACAGGTGTGCTCCAACAGCCAATGTGTGTTGTCTTGCCAGTCAGGCCTGACCAACTGCTCGGGCACCTGTGTGAATGTCAAGACCGACAACGCCAACTGCGGTGTTTGCGGAACCCAGTGTGCCACAGGTCAGGTTTGTTCCAACGGACAATGCCAGCTTTCCTGCCAATCGGGGCTGACCATTTGCGGTGGGAAGTGCGTCGATCTGCAAACCGACAACGCCAACTGTGGAAAATGTGCGACCAAGTGTGCGACCGGCCAGGTGTGCTCCAATGGAACCTGCCAGCTGTCTTGCCAGTCGGGTCTGACCAACTGCAATGGAACTTGTGTGGATATCAACACGGACCGTCTTAACTGCGGTAAGTGCGGAACCAAGTGCGCCTCCGGTCAAGTTTGCTCCAACGGAACGTGTCAGCTTTCTTGTCAAACGGGCCTCACCAAGTGCGGCAACCTTTGTGTGAACGTTCAGACAGACCGCGCCAACTGTGGAGGCTGTGGAAAAGCCTGTGCTTCCGGCCAAGTCTGCTCCAACGGCACCTGCCAGTTGAGCTGCCCCACGGTCACGCCGACCAACTGTTCTGGAATCTGCGTGGATACCAAGAGCAACGACCTGAACTGTGGTCAATGTGGCGTCCAATGCCAGGGCGGAAAGAAGTGCGTGGTTGGAACCTGCCAATGTTTGCCAGGAACCACCGACTGCAACGGCACTTGTCTTGACCTCACCACCAACCGCAACAACTGTGGCGCCTGTGGAAACGCCTGCCCCTCTGGCCGCGTTTGCTCAGGTGGGCAATGTGTGCTGTCCTGCCAGTCGGGTCTCACCAACTGCTCCAACACCTGCGTCAACCTCAAGACCGACAACGGAAACTGCGGTACTTGTGGAACCAAGTGTGCGACAGGCCAAGTTTGCTCCAACGGTCAATGTCAGCTTTCCTGCCAAACGGGCTTGAGTATCTGCGGTGGAAAGTGTGTGGACCTCAAAACCGATAACGCCAACTGTGGAAAGTGTGCCACGCAATGTGCTTCCGGACAGGTTTGCTCCAACGGCACCTGTCAATTGACTTGCCAGTCTGGGCTCACCAACTGCGGAGGCACCTGCGTTGACACCAAAAATGACCGACTGAATTGCGGCAAGTGCGCCACCAAGTGTGCGTCTGGGCAAGTTTGCTCTAACGGCACCTGCCAACTGTCTTGTCAGTCGGGCTTGACGAAGTGTGGAAACCTCTGTGTCAACGCCCAAACCGACCGCGCCAACTGCGGAAGCTGCGGAAACGCTTGTCCGTCCGGCCAGGTCTGTAACGCTGGCAAATGTATCTTGAGTTGCCCCTCAGCGACACCAACCAACTGCTCTGGTATCTGTGTGGACACCAAGTCCAACGACCTGAACTGTGGACAGTGTGGCATCCAATGCCAGGGCGGAAAACGTTGCGTGGTCGGTCAATGTCTCTGTTTGCCCGGAACAACGGACTGCAACGGAACCTGCCTCGACCTCACAGCCGACCGACAAAACTGTGGCGCCTGTGGCAAAGTATGCGGCTCAGGACAAGTCTGCTCCAACGGACAGTGTGTGTTGTCTTGCCAGTCAGGACTCACCAACTGTGGCGGAACTTGTGTCAACCTCAAAACTGACAACGGCCACTGCGGCAAGTGCGGCACCCAATGCGTCACAGGCCAGGTTTGCTCCAACGGTCAGTGCCAGCTTTCCTGCCAGTCGGGTCTTAACATTTGCAACGGCAAGTGCGTGGATCTGAAAACCGACAACCGCAACTGCGGCACCTGCGGCAAGTCATGTGCGTCGGGCCAGGTCTGCTCCAACGGAACCTGTCAGTTGTCTTGTCAGGCAGGACTCACCAACTGCAACGGAACCTGTGTCAACACCCAAAACGACACCCTCAACTGCGGCAAGTGCGCCACCAAGTGTGCGTCTGGGCAAGTTTGCTCCAACAGCACCTGCCAGTTGTCCTGTCAGGCTGGCTTGACGAAGTGTGGCAATCTCTGTGTCAACGTGAAAACCGACCGCGCCAACTGTGGTGCATGTGGAACCGCCTGCCAAACCGGTGAAGTTTGCTCCAACGGAACGTGTCAGCTGTCTTGCCAAACAGGCCTGACCAACTGCAACAACACCTGTGTCAACACCAAGACAGACAACGCCAACTGTGGAGCTTGCGGAAAACGCTGCAGCGCTGGACAAGTTTGTTCCAACGGAGCTTGCGTGCTGTCCTGCCAATCGGGTCTGACGAAGTGCGGCAACGTCTGTGTCAACCTCAAGACCGACAACGCCAACTGTGGAACTTGTGGAAAAGCATGTGCCACAGGACAAGTTTGTTCCAACGGACAATGTCAGCTGTCCTGCCAGTCAGGGCTTAGCATCTGCAGTGGAAAGTGTGTGGATCTCAAGACCGACAACCGAAACTGTGGAACGTGCGGCAAGGTATGCGCTTCGGGTCAGGTTTGCTCCAACGGTACCTGTCAGTTGACCTGCCAAGCCGGACTCACCAACTGCGGAGGTACCTGCGTTGACACCCAAACCGACAGGCTGAACTGTGGCAAGTGTGGGACCCAATGTGGCAACGGAGAGGTGTGTTCGAGCGGAGCCTGTCAGCTTTCCTGCCAGTCGGGCTTGACGAAGTGTGGCAACCTCTGTGTGAACACCAACACCGATCGAGCCAACTGTGGTCGCTGTGGGAACAGCTGCGGCAACGGTCAAGTGTGTTCCAACGGAACATGCCAGATCTCCTGCCAGAGCGGCTTGAACAACTGCAGCAACGTCTGTGTCAACCTCAAAACCGACAACAACAACTGTGGCGCTTGCGGTCGACGATGTGCATCCGGTCAAACCTGCTCCAACGGTGTTTGTGTGTTGACATGCCAAAGCGGACTCACCAACTGTAGCGGCACATGTGTGAACCTCAACACCGACACCAACAACTGTGGCGCTTGTGCAAGACGGTGTAGCTCAGGTCAGGTTTGTACGAACGGTGCTTGCGTGCTCTCTTGCCAAAGCGGGCTGACCAAGTGCGGCAACGTTTGTGTCAACACCAAGACAGACCGTGCTCACTGTGGTGGATGCAACCGCACCTGCGCCAGCGGTCAGATTTGTTCCAACAGCCAGTGCGTTCTTTCGTGTCCAGCCACACAGCAGGTCTGTAACAACGCGTGCGTAAACACGAACACCGACTCCAGCCACTGTGGTGGCTGCAACCGTCCCTGCGCCTCAGGTCAGTTCTGCTCGAACGGTAGCTGCCGGTTCACCTGCCCGTCGGGTCAAACGCTCTGTAGCAACGCCTGTGTGGACGTCAAAACAGACGACAACAACTGCGGCGCCTGCGGAAGGAAGTGCTCTTCGGGACAGACCTGCACCAACGGTGCATGTGTGATTTCCTGTCCTTCAGGACAAACCGCTTGCGGCAACCTCTGCGTGAGCACCACGACCGACCCGAACAACTGTGGAGCCTGTGGAAGGAAATGCGGTGTGGGTCAATTCTGTAGCAGCGGAAGTTGTGCCTGTCCGACAGGAACCTCCCTGTGCAGCGGAACTTGCGTAAGTCTGAGAAACGACCCCAGCAACTGTGGCGCCTGCGGCAGAACCTGTGGAACCAACCAGTACTGCGCCAACGGTGTCTGCACAACAACCTGTCCGTCCGGTCAGCAGATCTGTTCGGGGCGATGCATCAACACCAACACAGACCGCAACAACTGCGGCTCTTGTGGCAAAGTGTGTCCCTCTAATTCGTCATGCAGCAACGGCTCTTGTGTATGCGGTTCGGGGCTCACGTTGTGCTCCAACACCTGCGTCAACACAACCAACAACAACAGCCACTGTGGCACCTGCAACCGCGTATGTGGAAGCGGGCAAACCTGTAGCAACGGTGCTTGTGTGAGCCAGGGAGTCACCTACTCCCAGCAGTTCACCCGAGGCCAAGCGACAGGACCAAACAGCGCGCAGTGTCGAGCCTGGATTACGTTCGCCAACTCGCTCAGCGGCAGTCGGACATACAGCAAGATCACCTTGTACGGAAGTCGCAACTCAACAGGGGTTGTTTGTACAGGCGCAGCCGCAAACACCTTGTGCCAAGCCATTCGAACGAACAACCGCAGCGTGACGGTCACCTGCAACGGACGAACCTGGCGCACCAACTCCTGCTACAACACCTCCAACGGTCAGGACCGCGTGGAGCTAACAGCAGACAACTTGCGTTGTTCCTGTTCGTCTCAGAACGTCCTTCGCCCCTGTATCGGAAACGACAACTGGGGTGGAATCAGCGGCTCCTCGTGCAACGCCCCCTCTCAAACCATCTCCGTCCGCTGCGAGTAGACCCCTAACACCCTCCCAGCCCCCTCTCTCCACTTCCCTTTCCTAATTCAACCAAGCCAAGAACAACATCGACCGATTGATTCCCATTACTGAGGGAACATGGTTGTCGTATTCGTTCGAGACATCCAGCGTTTTGATGTTGGAGAAGAACTGGAATGGTTCTTCTGAATGGTAACTCTCAAAAAGGGAGCACCGCATAGTCTCATAGTGTCGATACAACTCGTCACTGACCGGAAACATGAGCTTGTTGGAGAACGGGTCGCCTTCCTCATCATCCTCGAACTCCAATGGGCTGTTTGCGATAAACGCAGCAAACAGTTGGTGAGCAAAATCTTCGGAGACGGGGAACCATTCGTCATCAAGAAATTCATCAAACTCTGCCTCCTCAGGGACAAAGCCAGAGAGCGCACGATAAAGATAGGTCTGCAACAGCTGATAGCTTTCCTCAACAGAGCCATCAAAGGCAGCTATTTGCTGATCAAGTTCTTCCCTCTTTTCAAGATCATACTCATGCGAATAGCATCGCTCTGGAAGCGTCGCAAGAGTGTGAGCTTTCATCCACAGGGAGAAGGGTCCAGAGTATTCAATCCGGTTCACCCAATCACAAAAGGTCGATGGGTCTGGGAAGTTCACCATGCTTGCAAGAACTCCTATACGAACAAGTAATTCTAGGCATGAAAGCTTCGCTGCTTCTTCTTGCCCTTCTTTTGTTTCTTCTTTGCGAAGACAGGTCGCTTCTTCTTACCCTTCTTCTGCTTTTTCTTCGAGAGGGTCTGCTGTGGCATGTTGGAGTAAGAAGCGGAAGAGTTAGAGTTCCCCAACGTTGCGACAAGAAGCAAGCTGGCGAGAGCCAGAGCAACAAGAACAGCGATCGGATAGCACGCCGCAGACGTTTCTGCTTGCGAGCCATAACGAGTCTGCCAAGAGCCCATGGTTCGTCGAAAGGAACGAATCGACCGGACCCACTCCAGCTCCTTTTCAGTACGCAGCGACGCAAGAAAGTCGGCCTGATCTTCTTCAGACAACTTCCCTGCAGCCAAGAGTTTTCCAAACTCATCCAAATGGTGCTTGCACCCCGTCATGTTCTGGGCAAGGGAATCTTCACAGAATAGGTTAAATCGGGGGACATAGTTATCTGGGTCAAGCCGAAGGGCACGGAGCCAAAGCCGCTGTGCCCCTTTCTTGTTGCCAAGAGAGTCTTCCGTAAACGCCCAGTTGTTGCAGATCCGCGAACGCAAGACAGGGTTATCAGCGTATGCCAGCGCCTTTTGGTACCAACCGATAGCTTTGTGATCAAGCTTCTGCTCTGAAGCGAGATCCCCTTGAGCTTTGTAAAAGAAAGGATTCTCTTGGTAGGTCTCCTTCATGGAATTCAGCTTGTGTTGGGCTTCTTCAAATTCACCTATCTCCAGCAGCCTCCGGGCCTCTAAGACATCTTTGGGGATATCTCGGTGTGGCGGGGCAAACGTGTGATTCTCTATCTGATGAATGAGTTTGATTAACTCTTTCTTCACACGATGGACGCCCGCTCGGATGGTGCCGGGTTCAATCCCAAACTCCTCGCTTAGCTCGTTGTAGTCCCAGTAGCTTGGATTGCCAGTGTGAAGGCGAAAGCACTCCACGTAGATCTTCTTCTTTGGAGAAAACGTAGCTTCCACTTGCTGCCATAGCTTCTCAGCGATATCGCGATAGCCTCCGTCCAGACATGCGTATTTTTCTTCCACGTTCCAGCCGAGGATGTTGGACAACACAAACCGATCGGATGCTGGAGGAGGAGCCCCATGTTTTCGCTCTTTGTAACGAGCATCGCAGAACATCCGGCTTTCATCCATGTCGAGAGGCGCGCGACCTGACTTGGCTTGATCTTCCTTGCGGCGTTTCTGCTGGGCTCGCTTGACCAAGGCTTGAAAGTAGTCTCGAACGCTCTGACTTTCCCGAGCTTCCAGCAGCGCTTCGACCTCGCCACTGAGGATCTCAAACGACACAGCCAGGTTGTCGGTGTGTCCATCAAAGTCCTGGTGGACATCCACGAGCATGTGAGTCTCTTGGGGGGAAAGTTCTCCTACCATTTGCAACTCCCTTTTCAGTCAACCAATCTACAATTTGGGTCTCTATGTACTTAGACTCCGTTTGTTACATTTTATTTTGTAACGTTTGTACTCCCACGACTTTCAACAACTATCCCGTTCTTCAAGGTTGCGCCATCAAGCTCCTTTGTGAAGCCTGGCTCAGCACACATTCCAAAGCCAGGCAGCCACCCACCACCGAAAGGAGAAACCCATGCAACACAAAAACGAGAGGTCTTGGACCTTCCAACGAGTCTGGTCCAAAAGCTACCTGGGACCCAGCGTTGGCTGTTGGCTTTGGCTCTGTTCTTTTCCAGCGTATGCGATCACAGAGGTATGCCAAAACCAGGGACAGACCCGCATTTGCTACTGCCAAGCGTCAAAGAACCTTTGTGTTTGTGAATCCAGTCAAGAAACACCCGCAACGACTCAACCTCAATGCACCCAGGTAACAAACGTCCGTTACTGCGAGCGTTGGGGCCGAGCGCCCTGCCTGTTCTGGGATAGAAAGAGGGTTTGCGTTCGCTACCGAACAACCTTGAGGTGCACATCCATCGGAAGAAAGCGATGTTTGCGCTACCGAAAGACGCGAACCTGCGAACGATACGAACAAGCTGGATGTCAATCGTATCGAACCACCCGAACGTGTGTGAAGCGAAGCAAGCAGCGAAGATGTGCGTCATACAGAACCAAGCGTGTCTGCCAACGCTACGAACGAAGACGTATCTGTACAGGCACCACAACACAACGTCGCTGCCAAAGGTACAGAACCCGCCGTATTTGCCGAAGCTATAGGACCCTACGAAGATGCCAGTCGTACAGGACACGACGATTCTGTCGAAGCCATCGCCTTGTTCGAACATGCAAAGAGTGGAAAACCCGCCGTGGACGTCGTCGGTGTACAAGCTGGAACACCCGTATGATTTGCTCGAATTGGGGAAGTCCAAGAACATGCCAACGATGGGGACAGCGTCGGCACTGTTCATCGTGGGGTCAACAACGAACCTGCGCTCAATGGAAAACCGACAGCACATGCAAAGGCTGGAAAACACAAACTCGTTGTAGCTCGTGGGGCCGTCAAAGACGCTGCCAGCGCTGGGAGAGAAGCTCCACGTGCCAGCAGTGGAAAACCAAGAGAAACTGCACTCAAAAGAACCCGGCTCGCTGTGCAAGATGGAAGGTCCAACGAACGTGCGAGTCATGGTCGCAGCCACGCTGCCAACGCAGAAGACACCGCAGGCAATGTGTCCGCTGGCGGCGTGTAAGAAGGCGCTGCAGCATGCGCTCTAGCTTCCGACGTTGCCTCCTTTGGCAAACACGACAGATCTGCCAAGAGACACCTCATTCTTCAGTTTGTCTTCTGAAACCTATGGGCAACCGGCTGTTCTCGCCCGACCTGAGCAGCGTACTCCACTCCAATTATACGGTACTGCCCGTACTGAAGAACACTCCCACGCCGCTGTGTTCACGTGCGCTGCGCAAGATTGAATTTGAACAGAAGCTAGACCCACGGGCAGACTGGAACACGCTCGCCAAACTTGCAGGCTGCCAACAATACAAACACGGATGGGTGTACCAGGAAAAGCGTGCGATCTTAAGCCATTGGCAGGCTCTTCTTCTGCACATCGTGCGATGCATCAAACGCTGAGACAAGCAGCCCCTGTTACTTGCGACCTTTCTGGGGTAAGCGAACCGTGTTGCACACATCACACGGCTTCCAAATCCCCTTGGCAACATCCAATGAGCACGTTCGACGAAAGGCTTTGCGATGTTTGTGTATCCAGTACAACGCCCGCTTGTAGTAACTAGAGGGGCTTACGATGGGGTATCCTTTTGGAGAGTTCCCTGAGTAACCGTTCCAGGTTGGAATGCCCCATCGATTCGCGACAAACATCGCATCAATGCTCAACCCATAAAAAGGCTGCTTGGGTTGCAAGATAGCAAAAAAGGAGTCACACCCTGACGGTGGAGGTGGAACCTTGTTCAGGCGAGCGCTCTGCCTGGCCTTGGAGACTTGATGGAACTTACCTGTGTTCACCTGTTCGAGGCCAACGCAAGCCAAGAAGACATAGAGAAGCAGCACGGTCCATTTGTGTGTGGAACGTTCCAGCAAATGGTACCCAACAAAGGCAACGACAACAGCAACCGCTATCACGACAATATGTTGGAAGCGAAACACCGCCCGAATAGCTCCTGCACCAGGAACCCAAGAAAAGACAAGCTTCCAGAGGGCGTACGTTGGTGTCATTTTCCAAAGCAACAGCCAAACCAACAAGACTGTGCCAAACAAGCTAACAAGCGCGGTGTGAAGGAGAGGGTTCGTTTCGGAGTAGAAGCGACGTCGTCGGAACAAAAGAAGCAACCCACCTGCCCCAAAAGCCACAAGCGTGACAGGCGGAATCCCTTTGTAGCGTTCGGGCTGGAACAAGCGTTTCTGCATGCTCGCTGGGAAAACGTCCTGCAACAACCCGCTCCACGTCATGTTGTGTGGACCCAAGTTGATGATGTCCAAGGCATCGGGGAGCATCAGATGAACGTGCCAATAGGGACGCGCTCCCATTTGTTTGGCAACAGGAAGGTAGATCCAGAGAAATGGGAGAGATGCAACAACAAACGCAAGACCGAGCAACGCCCACTCTCCGCCGTGTTGCACCACCAAATTCTTCCCGGTTGACCATGACTCACGACCACCATTCAGAACGTAGGTGATTCCGAACAACAGACCAAAAAGCAAGCCAAAGAAGAGGAAGAACCAAGCCACATAAAACGACGTAAGAAAGAGAGCAGCCAGCAAAACAACGGCCAAGAGCCCGTACCGAATTCGTCGCCACGACCAGCGCGAAGAGCCCAACAGAGAGCCATACTTCCAAAGGCATAAAACCAGGCAAGGGATAACATTGACAGCAAAGAGTTGGGTGTGTCCTACCGACAAGTACGCGACATTGGAAGTGAGCGCAAGCAACGCCCCAAAAGCCGCCATCACAGGCGAAAGACCCAGCTTCTTGTTCAAAAGGTACCACATTGACACAAGGCCCAACGCAACAGCGAGGTACAACGTCAACTGGTACGCAGTAAACATACCAACGGAACAGAAGCGCAAGACACAATAGGGCAAGGAGAACAGGAACATCGCGTCACTGTAGCCCAACGTGCCTTGAACAGGATAAAACATAGGTGGAGAGAGCAGGTGGTTTTGCCCCTGTAAGCTACGGAACCAATGCTCCAACACAAACAAGTTAAAGCGGGAGTCACCTACGTTTCCGGGAATCGCATCCAACGAAGTCAGGAAAAGTTCACGCGAAAACAGCAAAAACCCAAACGACAAAAGAACAAACGCTAGCCCTTTGCTGTGGTGCAATGCCTGGGGTTCACCTACAGTGTTCAACGATGCGTATCCTTCTCCACCCAAGTTACGCGAGTTACGCGAAAACGGCTCCTTTAGCAGAGGAATCCTCCCCCACTCCCTTCGACCCACATGTATCAGACGTTGACCCGTTAGGGGCAGGCTTGTTCTGACTTAAGGGAGACGCCCTGGCTCTCTGCGCTGCAGGCGTTGCCGTACGTTTTCCCATCACATCCACACACCGGCTTGAACAACCGATTGCAGGCCGATGGTTTGGCTTTGCAAGCTCCACATCCAGAGCACTGGCCCACAGCAAACTGACAAAACTCGCTGGATTTGCAGTCGGCGTCTTGGGTGCATCCAGAACAAGCAGGCTTGCAAGCACCTTGCGCCTTAACACTCACCCCAGCAGCGGAGGCCGTGCACGAGTTTCCATAGGTTTTGTCGTTGCAACCGCATACAGGCGCGTATTGTTGGGTGCAAGCTGTGGGTTTGGCCTTGCAAGCACCGGTACCACCACACACTCCCTCTTTGAACATGCAATACTCTGTTGTTTTGCAGTCGGTGTCGCTGGTGCAACCGCTGGGAGGACAGGCAATCTTTGTGCAGCCCACCGCTCCAGCTTTGCAGGTGCAGGT
>SBHC01000015.1 GCA_006226375.1 Deltaproteobacteria bacterium
AGGATATTCAAGCATGCGAAACCGGCAATCACTCTCTAGCGGAATTTACCAAAGCGTGACCTTGTCCTCTGTAGGGGCTGGCAATCGTCGAACCGGCACAGGTGGAAACAACTCCAGCTATATGCCCAATGCACCTGTTCGCAGGTCGTTGCGAGGGGAGTTTAAGCTGCCCGTCGAAGACACAGGACTTCCTGTTCTTGCTGAGACCCGACGCTATGTGGTTGCTTGGACTCTGGGCGGGATGGTCGCTGCGACCTTGTTGGGTTTCCTTTGGGTCTACCTGATGGGTTCCAAAGCTTCGGTCTTGGCGAGTTTTCCTTATGTTGGCTGGTTTGTTGTGGTTGCGGCTTCCACCTGGTATGCCGTCTGGAACATCTCATACCAACGTCACTGGATTCAGTTCCAACAGCGCGAACGAGAAATGGTCCTTCATGAAAAGCGAGTGCGAGAAGCTCCCAAGGAGCGGATGTTCACGCAGGTGATCAGCGCTGCAAGCAACGCCAACCCTGACTACACCGCTGCCCGCGTCAACGCGATCATGCGTATCCCTGACTTTATCCTGTCCCGAGGTGGCGACGGAGCTTACTATCGTTCTATTGGAAGTGGGTTGATTGGAACCATTTTGATGGAAGTCAACGCGATGGAGCGAGAAGGTGGGCTTGAGCGACACACCCGTATGGTCAAGCATGCCGCAACCCAGGCTTTGATTGCGATCAAAGAACACATGAACGGCGCCGCTCTTCAAGACGTCAATCTCTCTGGGTTTGACCTGAGCTTCGCCAATCTTTTTGGTGCGGACCTTTCCTCGTCCCGTCTCGTCGAAGCCAACCTGGAAGAGGCCAACTTGCAGGGCGCAAGCCTTGAGTTCTGTGACCTCCAAAAGGCCAACCTTCAGTCGTCACAGCTCCAAAGCGCCAAGCTCCAAGACGCTGTCATGTTTGAGTCCAACTTGAACAACGCACGAATGCGAGGTATCCACGCCCAACGCTGCAACTTTCAACAGGCCAGCTTGCAAAACGTCGATCTCTCCGAAGCGGATCTTCGTGGAGCCAACCTTCGCGAAGTGAACCTTCAAGGTGCCAACCTTCGGTATGCTGATCTTCGCGGAGCTACTTTGCGCGGTTCCAGCTTGTTGAACGCCGACTTGGAAGGTGCTGACTTGGAAGGTGCGGACCTCGCAGGAGCCGACCTTCAAGGTGCCCGCACCCAAGGCGCCAACTTGCCTTCCTAGTTCCCTCGCTCCCTTCCTCTTTACCCTACCTACAAAAAATCAATCCCAAAGCATTTACTTTTTGTAGCAGCGATAGACTCGACGCTTGAGGTGGAATGTATGGTCCACCCAAGCTTGAAAACTTAACGTAGCCATATTGTTGACGTAGCGAAAGGAGAGAACCTTGACGCTGAAGTTTTTCAACTGCCAGACGCTTCTCTTCGGTCTTTGCTTTTCAATGTGAAGACGGAACCAGGTTTTGAGTGCCTTTTGACTGTGAGCCTTGGAGCTATGGTACCTGGCTACGGACTTGGAGGTTCCTGCCGGGAACTTTCGAGTGATGGTTTTGGTGATTGTCAGTCTCTCTGTCCATGGACCTTTGCTTGTTTTGGAACGACGGACATGTCTCCAATAGCAAAAGGTCTCCAGGGTCATTCTGCCGTATTTCTTGCCTTTGGAGACAAACGTTTTCCAGGAATTGATCTTATCTCGATAGGAACGAATACGACCGTACACTTGGAGACAGGTGTTTTTGGCTTTTTTCCTTAATTGCTTGCGGACCCACGCTTTTCCTTTGAGGAAACCTAACTTGTATACGCCTTTTGCGGAGGACTTGTAGATCCCGTGTTTGCAGACACAAAGGCGATCTGGGTCCTTCCAATGGTTGTAAGTGCAGTATCCAGCCCAACTGGCGGAAGAGTAGAGGAGCCCACCCAAGAGAAAGCACAGAGCCAATGATCTCATAACTTGTTCCTTTTTGTGTAGAGTCGTCGATTTTCTTGCTTCTGATCTCTACATCGAAGCATGCGTCGAAAATGCACACCAAGAAATGAATCGCTTTTGGGGCAGTGTCATTGCCTCAGAAGGAACCCAAACAAGGGTTGACTTTCCTTGCTGACTCTGGACTACTTGGATGTGTTCCATGAGTGATTGGTTTGGTATGACCGTCGTTTCGGTACGGACAACGTAGGAGGAGTTCTCGATGAAGTGGGTTTGTCGCCTTGTGGTTGGGGTTGTTTGTTGTTGCAGTTTGGGGTCCTTTGCCAGCGCTCAAAAGTCCCCCTCTGGATTGACCTTGACGAAGTTTAAGCGGGCTGGGATCTGGCACAAGCGACTGGCAGGTTCATGGACGCTTTCCCAAAAGCTAGCGGTCCAACTTCACGGAAAGAAGGAGCGGTCCAAGCTGACTGGGCTAAAGTTTAAGCTGGACACCAAGGCGTTGGCGTTGATCCCCAAGCGGTACCAGAAGTTTTTGCAGAAGAAGCGGCTGGTCGTAGCAGGCTTGATGACACTCATTACGAGAAAGGGTGCGGTTCCCTATGGCATTCCCTTTGTGATTACGCTCTTTAATGGAGAGACCCAGGTCTTGTTCTTTCTTCATCGAGGGAAGCGAAAGTACGGAAACCCCGAGTCCTTTCAAGTGATGATGATGACCAACGAAGACAAGAAGAAAGATATCTTGTTTGTGGGTGATGACCTGAGCGTGGTTAACATGCTTCCGTTTACTCGAACTCGCTAAAGGAAAGTAAGGGTTCGAGTGATGTCCACACCGGGTGAGAGTGCTCGGGTTGTGGATGGTTTCCTGGTCGCTCCAGTATCACAGCCTTCATCCCTGCCTCGACTGCTGCATCAGCCTCTTCCACCACATCTGTTGCAAACACAATCGTTGATGGCTCCGATTTGATAGCTTCGGCGATAGCTTGGTAGCTAGAAGCTATCCGTTTGGGTCCTGTTGTTGTGTCAAAATGTCCGGAAAGATACGGAAGCATGTCTCCTTGCACGGTTTGTCCAAACAGGAGCTTCTGCGCTTGGATGCTACCCGACGAATAGATGTACACGGGTACTTTCTTTTCATGAAGCTTCTGTAACACTCCTGCTACATCCTCAAACAGCTCTCCCTTCAGGTCTCCTTCGTCATACCCTAGCTTCCAAATCTTTCCTTGCATGGACTTCAAACCCGTTGTCTTTCTGTCGTGGTCCATCTGCCAGAGCAAGTAGGCAACGTAGGATTGGCACCGCTCCATTTCGTCCTGACTGTTCGAAAGACTCGGTGGTTTCAAGCCTTCTTTCACATCTTGGGTGTGTTGTTCTTGGACCCGTTGCAAGTCCGACAGGACATTAGGATTGTCCCATTGTTTCGCAAGAAACGTTGCCATTTGGTCACGTGCATAGGGAAACAACACATCATACACAAAGGTGACGGGGGTGGTGGTTCCTTCAATGTCTAGAACTACAGCTTTGGGAGCCTCGTTTCCGCTCACGTCGTTTCTCCTGGTGTTAAGTGGCTGTTTTGCTTGCTGCTTCAAGAATGAAGCGAGTTTTGAATGCCGCAACTGTGATGCCGCACATCGGACCGTTCTGGGTATACTCTATGCCAGAGGAAGTTAACGAGTACAAGGAAGAAACGATGAAACGATGTGTCTCATGGTATGGGAGTCGTGCGTCTGCGACTTCGTTTTGGAATGTATGGCTGCGACGGGTGAAGAGGTCTTGTCTCACCCCGTTGCTCTGGGGGGCTTTTGGGTTCGCTGCTTGGGTAGGTTTGGGTCCTTCTTGGGTTGGGGCTGATACAGGTTCCTTTGCTCTTGATCCTGACACAGAGCCTCCTCCGGATGTGGAGGAGAAACCTTCCACAGAGAAAGGGCCAAAAGCGAAATCGAGTGTTGCCAAAAAGGCTTCTCCCAAGAAGAAGTCTTTATGGGGAAAGAACGTCTTTATGCTGGGGGCTGGCTTTTCTTCGGTTGAAGGATTCCTGCTTACCTCAAGGATTGCCACGCGAGATTTGTTTGGTGTTAAGGGACTGCACATTGGTCTGGATGCCAACATCTCGGGTATTTCCCAGCAAACATCGACCCAGATTGTTTACGATTCCCCTGAACAACCTTGGGTGCTGGAGCTTGAACTCAAAGCCTTAAACCAACAATGGCAAATTCTTGAAGAAGGGGACAATCCTGCCTGGTTGCAAGTCGGCGGATCGTTGCGAGTGGGCTGGAAGTTTGCGAGAGGTTGGCGCGTTTACGCTGGTCTACGTTTGGAGCATCATTCTCTTACTCATGTAGAGAACCTTGGTCCTACTCCAGGGTTTCCTGAGCTGCAAGGTGCCCGCAATCCAAGGCTTCTCTCCGCTTTGTCACTTTCTTTGGAATACCAAACTCCCCAAGACCCGAAGTCAAAATCTCCCTTTCACAAAGGATGGGACTTTGCATTCGGGGTGGAAGGTAGCTCCCCTTCTATTGGTTCAAGCTATACGTTTGGTCGCGTTCATGGTCACATTGGCTACGGTCTCAGCTTACCCTATGGCATGCATATCAAGGTCGAAACACACGCCGGGATGTTAATGGGGAACAAACACTCGACGCCGTTTGGCGAACGTTACCAGCTTGGCGGCTCGGGCCGTCAGTTGACCTTGCTTCCCTTGCTGGGTCCTGTGATGCAACAAGGGAACATGCTCGTTCCGTTGGGAGGAGAAGGGATGCTGCATGCCAAGGCCTTGTTCTACGCGCCCATCGTCAAAACCATCGGTTTGTACGCCTTTGCAGGTGTGGAGGCTGGAGCCTTGTTGTTCTCGCAACAACGGCCTGGTATGGAACCCTGGCAGGTGTCGTGGAATGCCTCCTTTGTGTTTGGGATGAAGTGGTTTTCACCGATTGGTCCACTGGTGTTTGGTTGGGGCGTTCCCATGGTGCAGCATCCTGATATGCCCCCTGGTATATCCTTCTCGTTTGGTATTGGTAACGCATTCTAACCCTCACAGCTGGACTTGTACCCTCGAATCTCATAGGGTCAGAGCGTTCATTTTCTCTGTGAGATATGAGGTTACGCTCCATGCATTTGGCTCTTTGTGCATTTGGGACGGTAGGTGATGTTCTTCCTTTACTGCAAATCGCGAAGGTCATCCAGGAACAAGGCGGACATGTCACTTGCATCTTAAATCCAGTGATGTCCGTACATGCCGAGGCATTGGAGCTTTCGTATGTTGCGGTAGGAGAACCTTGGAAGCCTGAATCGCTCGCTACTGATCCACGACTCCTCAACCCCAGGTTCGTGTGGAGTGAAGTCTTTCGACCTCAAATTCAGCCGATGTTCCATGCGATTCACGAGCTGCATCAAGCAAAGCCTCTGGACGGCGTTATCAACCACATTTGGTGCTTTGGTGGTTCGTTTGCTGCAGAGTCCCTTGGTGTTCCTTCTTACATGGTTGGACTGGCGCCGATCACTTGGTTTTCCTTAGAGAGTCCGCCCCAAGTTGACCACAGACGGATGCCACCGGCGATGCATCGTTGGGCGATGAAGTGGATCGCTCGTCCCTTGATTCAATGGATCTATGAGCCAGGGATGCAAGCGGAGGCGAAGGCTGTGGGGCTTCCCTTTCGGCGGCATCGGTTTTGGGGAGTGCAACAAGAGGCTGCTCTCAACCTTGGACTTTGGTCGCCGCATTGGCGACCTCCAGCCTCCGATGATCCACCTTGTGCACACGCGGTTGGTTTTCCGTTGTCCTCCTCTGCTCGTTCTCTCTCTGAGCAGACCGAGAGCTTTCTATCTTCGGGGAAGCCACCTATCGTGATGGGGTTAGGGAGCGCGTTGTCCAAGGCCGAAGCCTCCCTTTATCAGCTTGTATTGAAGGTTGCGATTCTGCTTGGAGAGAGACTCATCCTTGTGGGGGTGGACGCCAGCCAACTTGCGGGTGTTACCGAGGATGTTTGTTGTGTTCCTTTTGAACCCTATTCAATGCTGTTTGAGCAGGCTCGTTGTATCATCCATCATGGTGGGATTGGGACAACCGCTGAGGCCATTCGAGCGGGCGCTCCTCAGCTTGTGATTGGCTTTGGGAACGACCAACATGCCAACGGTTTTCGGACGGAGTCGAACCAACTGGGCTTGTGGCTTCCCAAGCAGCGAGCGACGCCTCGGAATGTTATGGCTTCTTTGCAGCTTTTGTTGACGAACTCTGCATGTTCGCACCGTGCTCAGGCGATGAGTCAAGCGGTTGGCTCGGAAACACCCGGACAAATTAAGGCCGCTCGGTTGATTCTGGAGCATCAGAAAAAATAGAGGGTGGTTAGGAGGAGGTTCCCGACTGCTGGATTCTTCGCAGCCACAATAGACCGAAGAGGAGGAGAAAGGGAAGCAGGCTTAGGAGGATGCTTCCAGACATGGTTCCGGTTTGGCTGCATCCAAGGACAGAGCTTGAGGCGCAACGCATGGCCTTTTGGCAGGTCCCTTTGCTGCAAGTTCCACTGCACGTGCCGTGTGCAAACTCAACGGTGTAGGAGCCGCCTCTGTGTACCCCTGTTTCCGTGGTGATGCAGAGGGATATCTCTCGACAAGTTTCTCCAGATTTGCAATCCGTGTTGGACTGACAAGTGGTTGGTGCACAGTGTGGCCCTACATGACCTGTACTGGGTGTGGAGCCCGCGGGGCAGGAGGTCGGAGCTGGATTGACAACGTCTGCGTGGCCCAGCCAAGATACGCCTAAAAACGCCAAGGTGAATGAGAGAACGGATGTCATTTTCAGAATAGTTCTCATGAGATTGGTCTCCTTGTGGGTTGGAGACCGTAGTGTAGCTTATGTTCTTTGGAATGGCCACCCCAAACTCGTTTTAACCATTGACCATAAAGGGTGAACTCGACTAAACTTTTCGGGAATACTCTTGGAAAGTTGTTGGAGGTCTTTATGTTTCGGTTGTCATCTGTGTTTTCAACCTTGGGTTGGGGATTTGGGCTCTGGTTGTTAGGCTGTGGCGTGTCGGCGAGTGTCTACGCCCAGGCCAACTTGGTCATGAAGTCGTGGACCGCTGACCTCAACACCGCTCAAGGGGCTGGCACTCCAGTGACCTTTACCTTTGAAGTGGAAAACAAGGGAAACAAGGCAGCTGGGGCCTTCGATGTGGCCTTTTATTATGGCGACTCGACCTCCTTTTCCAACCTGACCCTCTTTGCAACGTACAAGGTCACTTCTCTGGATGCCGGAAAAACGACCGGTCGAGTGACAGTGGTGGGGAACCTTCCTTCCAATGTCGCTTGGGGAGTCCGCGCACTTCATTACTACATCGACCCCACACGGGTGGTCCCCGAGACAAGCGATGGCGACAACTATTCGAACACTGCCCCCCGGTATTCCCGTCGTATCACCATTACAGGACTTCCTGATATTCAAGTTGAGGCGGTTCGGGTTGTGCCCACCGATCAGGTGCCGAATGGAACCATTCAGGTCGGCTATCGCTTATACAACGCAGGGTATTCGAGGGTCACGACCTACTTCGATACTTATTTTTATGACTCCGTTGATAACCGCTTTCAAAGCACAACCGACAAATACTTGGGCCAGTACCAGCGTCTTTCGTCCCTCAACGCTCGAACGCATTGGCCTTCTTCCACGGGTTACTCCTACCGAACCTTCAAGGTGCCAGCCAACGCTGCTGTTGGAGACCGATACGTCGTCGTTCGATCGGATGCGACAAGCCGAATTGTCAACGAGATCTCCGAGACCAATAACTATGGCTACCTCCAATACAAAGTGGTAAGCCAAAAGCCAGAGTTATCCCTCACCTTGTTTTCTGCTGCAACAACCGTTAACGGGTACAACGAACAACGGACCATTACCTACACGGCAAAGAACAGCGGAACGGCTGCTTCTGGCGATTTTAATATCTCCTTCTACTATGGGAACTCGACCAGCACTTCGGGCCTTGTTCTGCTTGGAACAACAACAGTCAAAAGCCTGGACCCTGGCAAAGATACAGGGCGAGTTGGGTACACCATAACGATGCCCGATGCCTCAGTGTATGGCACTCGATACCTCCATTACTTCGTTGACTCTGGTGGAAAGGTTAGCGAAATTAATGAAACCAACAACCGAAGTTATCGAGCCATCTCTGTCCGTGGTCTTCCCAACCTCCAAGTGACCGCGCTCTCCGCTGCACCTACAACACAGGTGCCCAGTGGTGAGCTTCGGATGAACTTTACAGTGTCCAACTGGAACAAGACGGGGGCCACAAGGAACACCGTTGAAACAACCTTAAGGTTTTACTATTCGGCCGATGCAAGCCTCAACACGCGCGTCGATACCTACATCGGACAACTGAACATTCCTGCCATCTGGACGGGGAAGTCGTACTCTGGAGCCTACACCGTTAAGCTACCCAACAACGCTGCTGTCGGGGCGCGCTATATCTTTGCGTATGCAGACATTGCCAACAAACAGCGAGAGTCCGTGGAGAATGATAACTTCAAGAGCACCCCAGTGACTGTCGGACGAGCGATTGGCGACCTTGAGATGGCGACCTGGAACGCGCCAGCTACATCGGATGGTGCTGGGAAAGTTGTACCCATTGCTTTTACCATTCGCAATCGTGGAAATGCCGACACTACACCTCATTCCGTCGCGTTTCATTATGGTGATTCTACCACTCGTTCAGGCCTTGCTCTTTTGGGAACAGCTCAGGTTCCGACGTTGCGTGCTGGGCAAACCCACCAAGCCACCATCAATGTAACGTTGCCAGGCGTTGTGCTGCTAGGAAAGCGGGCCATTCATTATACGATTGACAACAAAGCAGAAGTCTCTGAGTCCAGTGAAACCAACAACGTTGGGAGCCGGACTCTGACCATCACCGGGAAGCCCAATCTTCAAGTTGAGGCGCTCTCCGTTACTCCGTTGCAACAGACGGCGGGTGGTGATGTTCGAGTCGTGTACCGTGTCGTGAACAAAGGACTCTCGCGAGCCAGTGCCAACACACAGGCTCAAGTGTATGTATCCAATGATGCAACTCTCACTCCTGCAGACACAGCCCTTCGAACGTTACCGGTGACTCCCCTTGCTGTGGGAGAGACCTATCCACAAGGTCAACCTGGAACGGTCTCTGTGACGCTTCCCTCCAACCTGGGCGTGGGGAAAGTGTATGTCGGGGTTCTCGCGGACCAACTTGATGCTGTCGACGAAACCTCCGAAACCGACAATGGCAAGTCGGTTGAAGTTGCGATTGTTGCCAACGTTCCTGACCTGACTGTGGGGACTTGGTCGATTCAACCCACGACCGCTACAGGAAGCGGGGATGCTGTCTCCGTTACGTTCACCGTGAAAAACACAGGAAAGGCGGACGCTGGCGCATTCTCTGTTGCTTTCTTTTATGGCGATACGACAGCCCGAACCAACTTGTCTTTGTTGGGGCAGGCTAACGTTGCAGGACTCAAAGCTGGGGCAACTAGCGCTTCGGCTACGGTTTCCTTAACCCTTCCCAAGGAAGTTCTGACTGGACAACGCTACGTACATTTGTCCATCGATCCCTCCGACCAGGTCGGGGAGTTTACGGAATCAAACAACAACGCCTTCCTTCCTCTCACATTGACCGGCAAGCCCAATCTCAAGATTGATACCTACAGCGTCTCACCGTCGCAGCAGGTTCCAGGCGGGAAGGTCACCATCACCTACAGGGTCACCAACGACGGCAAGACAAAGGTGGGCGCAACCAAGCTAGGTGTCTACCTTTCCGCTGACTCCAACATCGACGCAAAGGATACGTTGCTTGCATCGATGACCTTGCCAGCCTTGGACTCAGGGGCGTCTCATCCTGCTTCGGGGCTTCTTACCCTGACGGTCACGTTGCCCTCTACGTTGCAAACCGGAACTCCCCAAACCCTTGGTATTTGGGCTGACCATGACTTCAAGATTGCAGAAACAACCGAGACCGATAACATCAAGTCATCTTTGCTTACCATCGTGTCTACCATCTCCGACCTTGTGATGGCATCGTTGGCGATAAATCCAACGCAAACGTCGGGCTCCAAGAACCTCGTTACTGTCGAGTATCGCATCCAAAACGTTGGAACGCAGGACGCTGTGGGTTTTGATGTCTCTTTTTACTACGGCGATACAGACCAGCCTCAGTCCCTTGTTTTGCTCGGCACCGACTCCATTCGCCGGGTGGATGCGCAGACCACGGACAGCAAGAGGAGCCTTTCCCTCACTTTGCCTGCGAGTGTTAAGAATGGCGAGCGCTTTGTTCATTTCTGGATTGACTCCAAAGTGGTCATCAATGAGAAAGATGAAACCAACAACAGAGGCTCAACCAAGCTCTCTTTGACGGGACTTCCGAACCTCCAGGTTTCAACGTACACCGTTCAACCTCTTACTCAAGATCAGGGCAAGGATATCCAGTTCACGTATCGCATCTACAACGCTGGAGTGACTCAGTCGGAAGAGACCACCGTCCAGATTGCTTTGGTCCAAGGAACCTACACCAAGGTCCTTTGGCAAGAGAAGGCAAGCGCTCTTGACTCACAAGCGTTTGACCCTTCCACGGGGAACAAAACGATGACCTTGCGTCTTCCACAAGGGTTGCCAGCCGGTACCTATGATTTAACCTTTTCGGTAGACCCCGACAACAAGATCAAAGAGCTGCTGGAGACCGACAACGCTAAAAAAGTGAGCTTTGTGGTCAAGCCTGGAAAGCCTGACCTTAAGCCTGTCGCTGTCTCTGTCCAGCCGAACCAGCAAAAAGCGACACAGTCTGTTACGGTGGATTACAAGATTCAGAATCTGATGAAGACCGATGCTGCGAGCTTTCGAGTCGGGCTTTATTTTTCTGCGGATGCTCAGTTTGACTCCTCGGACACCTTAATGCACACCTTCAATGTCTCTGGGATCAAAGGTGAACAAGAAGCGCAAGGGAAGGAAACGTTTACCCTACCAAGCACCCTGGTGGGTGGAAAAGGTGCGCTCTTTTTGGTCGTCAACGATGACAAGAAGCTATTGGAGTTGGATGACACCAACAACGCCTTGAGCACTGCACTTGAGGTGTATGTGGACAAGGACAAAGATGGGGTTTACAGCGATACCGATTGCAACGACAACGACAACACGGTGTATCCTGGAGCCCCAGAGTTGTGTGATGGCAAAGACAACAACTGCAACCAAAAGATCGACGATGATCCCCGCTGCGTCTGCAAAACGACCGACCCGCCTCGGCCTTGCTACTCCGGCGGAAACGAATGCCAAAAGCAACAAGATGGTTCCTACCAATGCCAGGGTCTCTGCAAACCAGGAAAACAAAGCTGTATCGGAGGTCAATGGGGGAATTGTGTCGGAGAAACCAAACCCGAGCAAGAACTCTGTGATGGGAAGGACAACAACTGCGACGGAAAAGTGGATGAGAACCTGACCCGTCAATGCTTCTCCGGCAAAGCAGGTTGCACGTTGTTTCAGGATGGCTTTTACCGATGTGACGGGCCCTGTCGAGCTGGCTTGCAGAACTGTAGCAACGGTGCTTGGGGCGTTTGCGTCGGTGACACGACGCCCACACAAGAAGTGTGCGACGGAAAAGACAACGACTGCGACGGTCAGGTGGACAACCAGGTCGCCTCGTCCCAATCTTTGGAGCGACCGTGCCAATCGTCCTGTGGACCGGGCGTTGAGGTTTGTTTGCAAACGGGACAATGGGGGGCTTGTGTACCGGCTCAGCCCTGTGAAAGAAACCCCGACGGTCCCTCGGACGGCGGCTCTAGCGATGGTCCTCCTCCAGACGCCGATTGCTACCTGTTGGGTTGTCCTTTGGACCAAATCTGCCAAAAAGGACAATGCGTCAACGACCCTTGTCGGGGAGTGCAATGCAACAACGATGAGTTTTGCCGAGAGGGTTCTTGCGTTCTCTCTTGCAACTGCACCTCCTGCCAGAAGGGAGAGGTTTGTGTGAATGGCTCCTGCAAGTCGGACCCATGTGCCGGCGTTTCTTGTTCCTCCGGTGAAGTTTGTGACCCACAAACAAGCAACTGTGTAGAGGATCGCTGTGCCACGGTAAATTGTGGGGTGGGGCAAGTCTGCAAGAGCGGTACATGTGTCGATGACCCATGCACCTACATCAACTGTCCCCAAGGGCAAGTTTGTCGAAACGGTCAATGTGTGGGCAGCAATTGTCCCACGGAGAGCGCGGAAGAAGAACCGGCTGTCACGGAGTCTATCTCTGAGTCGGCACCGAAGGAATTTACCCAAGATGCCGGAGTCACGAAACCAGAGGAGCCGACATCCGCTGTGGAAGATGAACCCGCTGCTGAGACCACTTCTGTGGTAGACAAAAACAACACTCCCGAACCTGCTGTGAACACAGAGCTTCCCCCCGTTCCTGAAGGGTGTGGCTGCCAGCAGCAACCGAACGCTCCGTTGTTTTGGATGTTGCTTATGATGGCCATCGGATGGGCCGGCGTTCGACGATGGAAAATCAAGGGTCGTTTGGCTGACTAGAGTGTGTTGTTACTATAGCTATCAGGTTGGTTCTTAGGGTGTGCACTTGTTGCTGGTGCATTTGAGGGAAGGTTGGCATTGTGTCGAGCTTATGCAGGAGTGACCTTGGGGTTTGTAGTGAACGCAGGTGCTGCGGGCGCAGACCTTCATGGTGATTTTGTATTCATTCTCCAAGATGGTATCGAGAATCGAATACAAGGAGACCAGCTCATCCAGAGGGGACTTGGAGGACTGAGCACCAAAAAACTCGTTGTTGATGTTTCTGTAGGTTGCTTTGGATTGGTGTGTTACTCGAAGGTAATAGGTTCCTGCTGAGAGGCCTTTGCGTTCGATGGAACGAGGAAGACCTCGCAAAGGACTGGAGCTGGCATTCAGCTGAATCTGGTTGGCATCGTATAGCTCCAACAACAACAGAGGCGATGTTTTGGAGTTATCTTTTTTTAACTCGATGGTTAAGGTCTCATGGAGATCCAGGCCGACAGGCAGGGTGAACTTGTAGTAGTCTTCGTCCTTGAGCAAGCTGCGAAGCTTTCCGAAGGTTGTGCTTGGGGGAGCAGGTATGGGGTTGGCCTGTGCAAACGAGTCATTGGCGACACTGTTGCTCTCCTTAAACTCATTCCAGGCGACACATTGACTCTCTTCACACACCTGCCCTGTGCTGCAATCTCCATCGGATTGGCAGGCGGTAGGAATGACTCCCGCGGCGCATTTTCCCTGCTGGCATTGAAGCCCATGTTTGCACTGTTCGGTGGATGTGCAAGTCGTTCCCGCTGTCAGGCGACTTACGCAGGTTTGTCCTGTGCTACAGAACAGCCCGCCAGCGCATCCGGTCAACGCATCACAGGAGGAGCCCTGTGTGGGCAAGGTCTTAAGCCCAATGTTGAGTTTGTAATTGCCGTCGAAGAAGGTCATCGTTCCAGGACGTCGAAGCTGAACGTAATAGGTTCCTTTCTTTAAGGTCGTGAACGTTGCAACCTTCGGATAACCCGTAAACCCAGTTCGAGCCACCAGCATTCTTTGTTGGCTGTTGTAAACCACCATCTGCAAGTCTGGTGCTGTCCCTGGTCCCAAGTCGTTGAACTCAATACGTAGCTCTTCTCCAGTTTTGAGATCTCGTGGGAGGGTGAAGGAATAGGTGTCTTGATCTCCTCGAGTCAGGCTGCCCTGGCTGTCCAGGTAGAGAGAGCCTCGCACCATCAAGGGAAAGTTGGTTCCAAGTGCTTGGGCTTTGGCGAAGCTGCCGTCGTTTTCAACACCTTCATCTGTTGTCGAGCCAACATAAGCACAGACTCCATTCAAACAACCCAAAGCACTCCGACAGTCCAAAGAGGATGTGCAAGGCTTGCCTTCATCGATACGGCTGGTGACGCAACGATTGGAGATACACCGCATTCCATTTTTGCAGAGCATCACAGAGGGGATGCAAAGCTCTCCTTCTTCCTGGGTTTCTTTTCGGCACATGGTTGCAATGCTCAACGTGACGCACTGAAATCCAGGTTTGCACGATACAGCTACGCCAGCGTTGATGAGCTGTTTGTTGTCCAAGCCGTTGATACACAACCGACTGCACTGTCCGGCGATGCATTTGAATGGGGTGTTGCAGTGGGAGTCGGTGTTGCACGTGTCTCCTTCTTTCCTGTGGCGTTGGGACACGGCTACAGGTTTGCATTGGTTGGTCTGTGAGTCACATTCAAATCCGACTCCACAGTCGTTAAAATTGTCGCAGTAGGTACCTTCTTGAATGGTGACACAAACTTCTGCGCTCACATTTTGCGAGGAGCGAGCCTGTCGTGTTGCGCATTGGGTGTCTTCTTCACAGAAGGCTACAGAGGCGAGCAGCGGGATGCAAGGTTGTGTGCATCGATACTCCTGTTGACTGACTCGTGTGCATCGCAAGTTACCAAGGCAATGGTTGGAGCCGTCGCAGGTTTCTCCGTTCCGACGCAGAGCCGTTTGGCATCGGTGAACCCCAGATGTCCCCACCTCCACACATCGGAGCGGCGCCACACACGGAGCCGTAGGAGAGCAGATGTCTCCCAGCTTCTTTTGGGGTTTTATGCACCTGGATTTTACGCATCGTAGCCCGGCGTCACAGCAGGTTAATTGAAACAGGGAGCAGAAGGGGGAGTCGTTGCAGAATTCACCTTCTTTTTGTGGAAGTGGACACACCAATGGTAACGACAGGGTTCCCCCAAACATCGCGACAACATCGAGTTGGCTGCACTTCAACCCGGAAGGACATGTCTCACCGAACAAACAAGGGCGACGACACACCGAGTCGAGGCACTCCAAACCAGGCGAACAAAGCTGGGATAGCTTGTTGCAGGGTTCTCCTTCTTTTTGTTGGGCGTTGGGTTTGCAATAGGTGATGGTGGAGTTGATGGCGGTGCAATTGGAGCCAGAGGGGCAGGGCGAAGCTTGGTTCGGGTTGCACTGACGAAAACAGTATGTTGGAGACGATGACTGATTGTCATGGGACAAACAAACCAGCCCCGACTGGCAAGCGATAACGCTGTTGCAGGGCGCAAACTCCGGCTGCTTCGACTGGCTACAAAATCCTGTTGTGCCCGAAGGAATGCAGGAACTCCCCGAAGGACAGGGACTGGTCTGTTTGGGATCGCACACTCTCACGCAAATCTTTTGGGAGCCTGCGCTCATGCACTGGAGCCCTACGCCACACCGGACGAGTGGGTTGGTACAATTTTGTCCTTCAGTTAGCCCGCTGGTTAGTTTCCGGCAAGCCTTTTGGTAACATGCAAAACCACTTCCAAGCTTGGTACAGTCGGCGTCGGTATCACAAGGAAGGAAGCACCGAGAGCCAGCTTTGTATTCGGAGCTGTTGGCTCTGCACTGCAATCCATTCACACATTGCAACAGAGAGGGTCCTGCGACAATTGGGATACCAGGGGTACATGTCTCATGGAGTCCTTCGTTGCCGAGGGTCTGACAGGTTTTTTTCAGCGTTGCTCCATCTTCTGTCACCCCATTCACGCATTGCGACAAAGAAGGACAGGACGACTGGCTGCAATCGCTTGCGCACAAGTTGGTGCTCATACATACGAAGCCTGTATCGCAAACGGTCCGGAACCGTTGGCCACAGGTCTCGTGCTCCTTGGAATCCGAGATCTCTTTGCAATAAAAGTGTTGGGCAGCATCATTGGCCCTTCGACACTGTTCGGTTTTAGCGCATGTTTTGGAGAGTCCACACAGTCGTTTGCACTGAGCTCCAACGCCATTGTTGTTGAGGCGACACGACGAACCCAATCCACAGTCTCCGCTACCAAGCTGACAGGGCTCTTCTTCCTTCTTTGTTCCAATGGCTTTGCAGTAGTGACGTTGTGTGTTTGTACCCCAAGGTTCACACTTGTAGTTTGCCTTGCAGGAGGAGCTTTGTTGGGGGTTGCAGGCCGATTCGCACCACATGTCTCCTTGAGTTGAGGGCACACAAAGCATCTTGGGCGCAGTGGAGCCTGGGTTTGCACCACAATGGAGGGAGCCGTTGCAAGGAGAGCCCACGACCGCGTTTGGCCTGTACAGCACACAAACGCCCTGGTTGGGCGTCGAGGTGCCACCCATTTCGCAGGAATAGCCTGTGGGGCATGAACTCTGTTGGGAGCAGGTCTTCATGCAGTAGGAGCCAGGAAGCACCGTTCCGACGGGTTGGGTGAGGGCTACACACTGAAGTCCTGTTGTACATGAGCCACCACCCTGACAGCTCTCTCCCTCCTGTTTTCGAGTTGTGGCTTGTTTGGGGACACAAAATCCAACGGAACATTGGTAGTCTTGTGGACAAAGATGCGTCGTTGTTGTTGTTGTGTTTGAGACACTTCCATCCAGGGCATCCCTCGCATCACATTGGCGTCGGCATCGACCCACGCCGCCATCCATGACCAGGCTTCCGCCAAAGAAGCTCAAGCGAAAGTAAAAGTTAAGGTTGAGGATGTTGGCCCTTAACCTGTTGTCCAATTGGACGGACACACAAGTCAGGCCGTCCTGGCATTGCAAACCTCCCGAGTCCAGGCAAAGTTGTCCCTCTCGTTGGCTCTTTTCGGGAGGCTGGGCCTGGCAAAACGCTGTGCTTGGGTCCACTGAAATACAAACATGTTGGTCATTGCAGTTGTCGTTGGGACCAAACGTACAAAGGTCACCCTTGCAATAGGCTACGCCGTAGCGAACAGCCTCGCACGACTTGTAACGCTGGGCGGGGCATGCGTTGGAGGAGCCTGGAGGACAAACTTGACGACACCGGCCTTTCAGGCACCACAAGCCTTTCTTGCAGTGGAGAGCTTGGGATGAGTTGGGTCCTTCATCGCCCAATGCGTTGAAATTCCCCAACACATCTTGGTTGACACATAGCTCTTGTTCATTCCGGGTGCCTTCTGGCTTGCAAACACTTCCTCCCGGTAGAGTTTCACACACCATTCCATTGGGACAGCCGTTGGTTTGGTTGGGGTTGCATGTTTGGAAACAGTAGGCTTGTTCCAGTCCATAAGGCAGGCAGGTCGCATTGGAACTGCAGGGCTTTAGCACTGGGTGACACGGTGCACCCAAAGGCTGAGAGGTCCCGGCTTTGCAGTAGCCAAATCCTTGGGAGTTCTTTGCACAGGAACTTCCTGACGCGCAGGCTCCCGGCGTTCCCGATTGGCAGGGTTTGAGACAGAGTTTGTCGCCTTGGAGGGGCTGACAGCTTAAGCCGCTGGCGCACGCGGTAAGGTTGGACCCACAAGGTTCGCCTTCTTGAATAATCCGGAACCCTTTGCGGCAAACTCCCTGAAACCCTTGAACGGGTTGGCACCCAAACCCTGGAAGACAGGAGGTTGAGCTTCGGGTGTCACATTCGGGTTCACAAACGGCCCCTCCTGTGGATGCAAAGCAAAGCAAACCTTGTTGGCATCGTTGGGTGAGTCCATTGCACGTTTCGCCCGACTTTTGCGTAGGGTTTGGCAAGCAAACGTTGTTGTTTCCTAGCTGAGAGCATGTTTCGTTGGTTCCACAGGTTGTTGTGGAGTTGCAACTCTTAAGGCAGAACGAAAGGCTTGCACTTGATGTTTGTGGGTCTGAGGCACAGGCCAGCCCTTGGACGCAAAACTTTTGTCCATCGCAAACCTGACCTTGGGTTTGGGTTGGCGTGATACAGCCTCCAAAGCGGCATTCTTCTCCAGCTTGGCAGGCCGTCGGAGTTTGGAGGGCACAGGACGTGCGACAGACACCGCGGACGCAAGTCAGATTGGTGATGCATCGTGAGGTAAACGGATCCGTTCCACAGCTGTCGCCGAGGGCTTGGGTGCGTTGGGCACAGTAACCCAGTTCCTGACCTGACTCCGTTTCACATACAAGGCCTGAAGGACAGGTTGTTCCGCCTGTCTTCAGGCAGCTTGGCAAACAGCGGCTCAGGTTCTTTTCTCTGCTGTACACGCAAACAAGTCCGGTGCCGCAGAGGTTCTGAAGGTCGCAGGTGTCGTTGAGCTTCCGACTTCCTCCTACGCAAGCTCCTACACCGTTGGCGAGAGGCTTGCAGAGAAGGCTTCCACAAATCTGGGGAGAGGACGGTTTGCAAGAGGGATTGCATTGGCCTTTCTGGCCGAGAGGGCCATAACATTCCAGCCCCGTTTTGCAAACTTCATCAAAGTTGTCGCAACTTTGTCCTTGTGTCTGAACCGCTGGAACGCAAACGTCTTCGTTTTTGGCTGAGCGTCGGCATCGAAAGCCCGAGGGGCAGGTGCTCTGTTGGGTCAGATCACACTGTTGATAACAACGTTGCTCTCCTGCCCGAGCGACACACGACGCCGTGGATGGACAGATCTCATTGGCTCCACCGCAAGTTTCTCCCAGCTTCTTAAGAGTTAAGGCAGAGGGCTTTTGGCAAATGCCCCCCAGGTGGGATTGGAGCAAGTTGTCCAGGCATTCCTCTGTGTTGAGACAAAAGGGATTGGACTTCACGCCCTGGCGCGGGTCACACAACGTGGCACACTTTCCCAAGTAACAAATCAGGCCTGTGTCACCGTCGCAGAATTCTGTCGCCCGTTGCAACGAACAGGCTTCGCCCTTTTGTTTGGTTCCTTGTTTTCGCTGGTCACGGGGCAAAGGCTGACAATATCCAGGCGGGTAGGCTGAGGAGAATTGGCAGTAGGAGCCCACTTGGCATGTTGAGCCAGCGACGACTCCTTTGGCGGGGTCACAGGTCTCTGCGCACTCTTCACCGGGAGCCAACCGATAACAGCCTGTATCTTTGGGTGTGGCCTCGGGTGCTAGATCCGGCGAAGGTCTTCCCCCGTCGGTTGCATCCTGAGTTTGCGGCTCTGGCCCCACCTCATCTTGGGTTGGTTCGGGAGTCTCGGGAGCGACGCATGCTCCGTTCCAGGCCACACATTTGCCTTCCTGCCGACAAACCTTGCTGTCAGCACAATCTTCATTGGATTGGGCGAGGCACTGATTGCCTTTACGAGAGCAGGTGCCGCTGTCCTTACACTCCTGGCTGTTTTTGCATACTTGGTCGGTGATGACGCATCGGCCGTCCTCAAACAAGCATTGTTTGTTTTGGGTGCATAGCTCAGAGCGTTCGCAGTCTTTGTTCGTTTGAACAGCGCATTGAAAGCGGTTGAGATCCAGGGAGCAAAGCCCTTCTTGGGTACAGGCTGGTTGCGACTCACAGTATCCTTTGGTGATGGGTACACAGAGACCTTTGCGTGCCAAGCATCGGCCCGATAGCTGGCATTGGGATGACTTGCGACAGTCCTCATCGCTTGTTGCAATACAGCGTCCTTGTTGTGCTGTGCATTCTCCGTTGAGGCGGCAAGTTTCAGAGGGCTTACAATCGGCGTCTGTTGCTGCGACACATTGGTTGTCTTGTGCGCTACAAAGGCCCATATTGCGACAACTCTGGCTGAGGCGACAGTTCCCATCTCCAGGCGGAGCGCAGTGGTAAAAGAGTCCACAACCAACAAGACAAACCAACAACAGACGAAACGTACTCATCTTTCCCTCATGGCACACGATGGTGCAAAGCCAAAAGAATGTCGAAACAAGTATAACAGCCCATCCTTACTTTTTGTAGCCCACATTCCTGTACGACATCCTCTTTTGCTTAAGGAAATGATTCTCCAAACTCGCACCTTCGAGGAACAGGCACCCTCAAATGTGCTTCGGATTTTCCTTCGTTCCCTTGCTCTTGCTCTACGTTCTGGCGTACTCTTCTGTACGAAACTACACAACACAATTGGGGGACTTCGAGTCATCTTTTCGATGTCCCTGAACCCAAGGGAGAAACAGATGGTACGGTTGATCGGAGTCCTGTTGATGCTGTTCGTGTTTGCAACGCCTGCTTTTGCTGTTAAGGAGCCTTCACGTTGGAAGAATGCCATCCATCGCTTTTCCGGAACGGCAAGCTACCATCATGGGAACAGCTACTTGATGGCCCAGCTCGCCAGCATGATGTACCTCAAGGATGGAGCGAAGATTAAGCGTTACGCCTCAGAATATGGCTTGCAGGGTGTTAAGGTTGTACGTCAGGCAGGGAAGTATTTGTTAATGGGTACTTCTTCACGCTTTGCCTTCATCAGTGTACAAGGCAGCGGTTTCAACATGAAAGATGTTAAGCGCGCTTGCAATGCGGGGTACCGCAAGGCTTTTGGAGGCCGTGTTCACAAAGGTGCGTTCAACCTGTCCCGTCGTTTCCGTTCGGATGTTGAGAAGTTTCTTAAGGCGAACAAGTCAAAGACAGTTGTTTTGACGGGGCACAGCATGGGCGGCCTTGTGGCTGTCTTGCTCGGCGCCCACCTGGAGCATTCCTTGAAGCGGCGGGCTCTTGTTATATACACCATCGGTATGCCCCGTGTCGGCAACCGCACGTTTCGAAAAAAAATGAAGACACCTGTACATATCGTGATCAACTTTGGCGACGGTGTCGGCTTTCTCTATCCCTCCAAGTTCCCTCCTTCCAAGGCCTGGGTGTTTGATAACAAGAATCGCTTAAAGTTGAAAAGGGCGACGTCCGGTCTCAAGCAGTGGGGAGGTGGCTTCTCTACTGTATGGAAGAAAGGCTCGGATGCGCACAGAGTTCAGAACTACCAAGAGCGCTTGCAGAAGAAGCTCAGCAGCTCACAACGTAGAACCTACCCGGACATTCTTCGTGTGAAGTAGCCGACATTCCTTACTGTTACTTCAGCCTCCTTCCT
The DNA here is from genome assembly GCA_006226375.1 of Deltaproteobacteria bacterium. Lineage (GTDB taxonomy): Bacteria > Myxococcota_C > UBA6777 > UBA6777 > UBA6777 > M3003. The sequence continues at coordinate 20,618 of SBHC01000015.1, forward strand.
CGATCTGTCAGGGTATCTGCCTTAACGAGCCACTCCTTTTTCGATGAGTCCCGCTTTTGTCTCCCAAGCCAAGCCCACTTTTCGCTGAGCCTGCTTTTCTACGTTTGGGTCATCGATCTTGTTGTGATCAAGATCACATGCGGCCATTCCATACCAAACTTGAGATTTTTTTCTGACTTTACAGTGAGAGTCGCCCCGTTTTTATAATGTTAGCGGTATTTTGACTCCTCTGAACTGTCGTTGTTTCGGGGTTTTACTTTTGTGAGTGAGGCCGTGCGTAATTGTACGGAGATGTACGTAAAAATACTTACCCGGTTCAAGGGGTTGTGTGGTAGTGTGAAAGTCAATCACGGTTTTACTTGGTTTCTTGTACGATTTCCATCGACTGTCCCTTTTGGTTCAGTCATTTCTCCCCAGTCCCACAACTGAAGAAACATTGGGGAAACAAAGGTAGGTGGCTCATGCGTAACGTAAAGAGTGCAATCCTCCTCAACAAACAGTCATTCTGGCGTTCTTGCCTGTTTGGACTGACTCTGTTGGCAGCGTTTGCTTTGATGGCTCCGTCAGCCGATGCCGCTTGCGTATGGTTCAAAGGCCAGCGCAAGTGTACATGGGCTCCGCAGTGGAGCGCCGGCGTTGGGATCAATGTGGACTGGCAAAATCAGCCAGGGCGTCTGCGACTGCAAAACTGTGTGATTCGCCCAACCACGACCTCCTTTTTGTATGTACCCAACTCCAACATGGACTCCATCGCGAAGCTTAATAGCAAGACAGGCGCGATTGAATGGGTTTACAACGTAGGGGCTTATGCCAAGGCGAGAAACTTTCCTCGTCACAAGAGTCATTACGACCCCTCTCGTACCACAGTCGACTTGAATGGAAATGTTTGGGTTGGTTTGCGTGGTGGCTATCATGTGCTGGGCCTTAGCCCAACGGGCAAGCTCTTGGGCGCCTTCCACGCTGGAAAAATGCCCCGCGCGATGGCCATTGACCGGAACAATCACATCTGGGCAGGGGCCTGGATGAGCCAGCAGATGATTAAGATTGTTCGTGACAAAGATGGCACCTTCAAGATTGATAAAACCATCAAGGCTCCTTCCGGTCAGGCTCCCATTTGCCCGTACGGTGCAACCACTGACCTTCATGGGAACATCTGGATTTCCAGTCGTTGCACATCCACCGCGATGCAGGCTGTGAAAATTGACTTCCGTACCGGCGCAATTCTCGCCCGTATCAACATTCCTCAGGTGTACGGTATCCAGGGTGACCGCAAGGGGTTTCTCTGGGTTGTCTCCTACAAGGACCCCAACTCTGGCAAGCTTTGGAAAATCGACATCCACACCAACAAGGTGGTGCAAAGTTACCCCTTGAACAACTGTCGTGGTCGCGGTGTTGCCGTGGATTACAAAGATCAGGTATGGGTCGCTTGCTCCCAAGACAGCGCAGGAAAAGAATCGACCAACATCATGCGCCTGGACATCAAAACCGGCCAACAGCGGTACTTCGGTGACATCGGCAGAATGTCCATCGGTGTTGCGATGGATGCCCAAGGCTATGTCTGGAGTGTGTCTCGAAACGAAGGACGGGCTGTCAAAACTCGCATCATTGACGGTGCCAAGATTGGCTCCTTCCCAACATGCGATCCCACCCAACAAAAACCTTGTTTGGGCGGGACATGTCCAAAGTGTGTTGTGAAAGGAGCTGGTACCAACGCTGAACCCTACAGCTATTCCGACATGACGGGTTACCAAGTCATCCAACCTCCGCCACGTCCCGGTTCGGGATCTTGGAGTTCTGTCTTTGACGCCAAGTGCTCGGCCAACTTCAACGCCGTGACCTGGACTTCCATGTTGCCCAACAATACCAAAGTGATGGTGCGTGCTCGCTCTGCTGCGACCCGCTCTGGACTCTCCTCGGCCACATGGGGCTCTTTCGTGGACAGCGGAAAACCTCTTGGCGTCGCGCAGAATCGATTCGTCCAAATTGAATTCAAAGTCGACAGCATGGACTGCGTTGTTGTGCCCTCCATTTTGTCTGCGAGCCTGGATTACAACTATCCAGCCGAAGTTTGCGATGGAAAAGACAACGACTGTGATGGAAAAGTGGATGGAATCCAGCAAAACTGCACATCGGCTTGTGGTAACGGTACCCAGACATGTTCGGCTGGGAGCTGGTCTGCTTGCAACGCACCTCAGCCCCAACCCGAAGTGTGTGACGGAAAAGACAACGACTGCGATGGTTATGTGGATGAATCCCTGACCCAGGCTTGTCGAAGCGCTTGTGGTTCTGGAACCGAAACGTGCGTGGGTGGCCAGTGGAAGAATTGCAACGCTCCACAACCCCAACCCGAGGTGTGTGACGGAAAAGACAACGACTGTGATGGCTCTGTGGATGAGTCTTTGACGCAGGCCTGTCGAAGCGCTTGTGGAGTGGGAGTTGCCACTTGCTCGGCCGGAAGCTGGGTGAACTGTACGGCACCTCAACCCCAGCCCGAAGTGTGTGACGGAAAAGACAACGACTGCGACGGTCAAACCGACGAAGGACTCACCCGCGCCTGTCGCTCCACATGCGGAGCGGGCGTTGAGGCTTGTCGGGCTGGAAGTTGGGTCAATTGCACCGCTCCAAAGCCAAGCCCCGAAGTGTGCGACGGCAAAGACAACGACTGCGACGGCGCTGTAGATGAATCCCTGACTCGTTCCTGTTCCAGCCGCTGTGGACAAGGACAAATTGTTTGCAAAGCCGGCTCCTGGTTGCCCTGCAACGCTCCACAACCGGAGCGCGAAGTGTGCGACGGCAAAGACAATGATTGCGACGGCAAAGTCGATAACAACCTGCGTCGAGCCTGCAAAAACAATTGTGGGTCGGGAGTGGAGTACTGCTCCAACGGCGGATGGGCCGGTTGTACAGCTCCCAAGCCTGAGCGTGAAGTGTGTGACGGGAAAGACAACGACTGCAACGGTCAGGTTGACGAAGGTATCCGACGTCCCTGTCGAACAGCCTGTGGTTCAGGATACGAAGTGTGCAGTCGCGGAAGTTGGGGCTCTTGTACAGCTCCTGAGCCAGAGCGCGAAGTGTGCGATGGCAAAGACAACAACTGCAACGGTCAAACGGACGAAGGCTACCAGCCCCAAGCCTGTCAAACCGATTGCGGCAAAGGTCGAACCCAATGTGTGGGCGGCAAAGTTGTGTGCAGCGGACCTGCCTCCCGCCCCGAAACTTGCAACGACAAAGACGATGACTGCAACGGCAAAGTCGATGACAATGTCACTCGCTCCTGCCGAAGCCGATGTGGAGAGGGGACGCAAACCTGCTCCGCCGGGAACTGGGGCATTTGTGAACCCAACAAACCTTGTCCTGGCAACAACGGCAACTCTGGCAACGGAAATGGAAACAACGGCGGCGGAAACAACAACGGGAACGGCGCTGGTAACCCCAACAATACCAACGGTGGAAACGGCGGCGGTGGCGGGAACCCCAAGCCCGGTTGGGCTTGTCAGGCAACACCTGATACCCCGGTTCTGCCCATCTACGCCATTCTCTTTGTGGTGATTGTTTTCTTCCTCCGTCGTCTCCGCTAAATGATGCGGAATCAAAAACCAAAGAGTCGGATCTTTGGGTTCCTCGTCCCTACTTCCTCTCTACTTCCTCTCTGCTTCTTCTCTCTTCATCCCATTTATCGTTTCTTCGTGGGGTGATACACCGCGATAATCTTCTTCATCTCTTCCATGAAAAACTCACTGATTAAGCCCACCACACTTGTGTGGCTTGGACTGACATACACGCTGTATTTGTCTTTCACTTTGAACCGATAAAAATCACTGGAGCCCGTCGCCCAGTTTAATTGAAGAACACAATCGGGAGTATGGAGCCCATAGAGAGAGTGGACCTTTTTGCCCAGGTGACTGATAAATTTGTTGTACCGTACATAGCTCATCATAGAGATGAGGCGATTCACCCGGTACGACGCCTGAAATGGCTTCTTCCGAAACTCCATGGCTCGCCAACGGATACGGGTTCCTGGCTCTCTCTTGGCCGGGGTTACATTTTGAAGGAGTACATGTTGGTTCTTGCAGCCCATCTGTATTCGTGTGAGCAGTCTATGCTGGGTGGGAAAGACAAGCTTGGCCTTCCAGTCGTAGAGAGTTTTGTCCAGCGCATGCCACAAGGTCCTTCCCACTTTCAGAACTCCAGGCGTGCCGTAGGCATACACATAAAATTGTTTCTTTGTGTTGGGTTTCTTGGCCAGGGTCAGGTGGTAGCTTTTCCGTTTGTAACGAAGAATAAGGTGGTAGGGAGGTTCTGCTAACAAAAAGGGCTTTAGTAGAGGGGCTGTCACTGCTCTGGGGAGCTTCTTGTGAACCTTGCGGAATCGATATTGAAACAAGGTCGTGAGGAACCGCTTCACGACACCCTGATCCGCGTTGTAGATCAGGGGGTAGGTCAGCCGCCACTGCTTTCCAAAGGAGAGAAGCTGGACAAAGCCCTTCCGTCTGGGGTTTCGCAGGTTGATGGCTTCCACACCATCCAGGAGCTTTTGAAGGGAGTGGGGCGTCATGGTGTCTTTCCCCTTGAGGAACGCAAACAACGGCGACGCAGGCTTTGGCTTCTTTTTCGCAATTCGGGTTGTTGGCCGACTTGCCGGGCGACTTCTCGGGAGCTTGGCAGGCGTTGTTGTTGCCGAAACTCTCTGGGTCGTGGGCTTTTTAAGTTGGACCGTTGTTGTCGCTTTTCCAACGGGTTGAGTCGCGGGGTGGCTGGTGCGGGTTGTGGTGGGTCTGGATGATGGGTTTGCGTTGGCAGGAAGTGATGCTGTCCAGCAAAACAACATGAGCGCAACGAAGGGAAGGCGATGTCGCACGAAGAGTATGTGCATGGGAGGCTCCTGCACTTGTGGGGATTGTATGGGTTGTCGGTTGGTTTCAAGTGAGGAATTAGGAGTACATGGACTCAATCTCAGAGGCGAAGTTTTCTGAGACTTTGTTTCGTTTGACTTTGAGGGTGGGGGTCAGCTCGCCATCTTCAATCGAAAGCGGTCGATGGAGGATGTGGAACTTCTTGATCTGTTCCACACGAGCAAGCTCGGGGTTGACCTCGTTTTGGATGTATTCTTCCAACAGCTCTCGAATCTCTGCGTTCTCATGCAGCCCATCCATGGGGAGTCCGTTGGCCTTGGCGTAGGCTTCGCAGGCTTCGGTATCCAGCGTGACAAGGGCAGAGAGGTACTTGCGCCGGTCTCCAATGACCACGGCTTCTCCCACCAACTCGTTGTGCTTGATCGCGTGTTCAATGTTCTTGGGCGCGATGTTTTTTCCGCCTGCTGTGATGATGATATCTTTCTTGCGTCCGGTGATATGGAGGAATCCTTCGCTGTCGAAGGAGCCCAGGTCGCCCGAGTGCAGCCATCCATCAATGAGCGTGTCGTTGGTAGCGGCTTCATCTTTGAAGTAGCCAAGGAAGACATTTCCACCCTTGACCACTATTTCTCCATCGTCCGCTATCTTCACCTCAGCGCCAGGAATGGGCAGACCCACTGAGCCAAACTTGGTTCTTCCTGGCTGGTTGATTGTGCTGGGTCCGCTTCCTTCGGATTGACCATAGACCTCCAAGATGCTGAGGTCGAGGCCAGCAAAGAATTCGATGATCTCCTTGGCAATGGGGGCTGCACCGCTGGCGCAGAAGCGTGCACGACCAAGCCCCAGCCGTGGCTTCAACTTGGAGAACACAAGCTTGTTGGCGAGCGCATATTGCAGAGCCAGAAGCCCAGAAGGTTCCTTCCCTTTGTTGCGGATATCGTTCACACGGCGACCGATATCCATGGCCCAATTGGCAATCTTCTTTCGAAGGGAAGGGGCTTCTTTGAGCTTGGAGGTGATACCTGCGTGGAACTTCTCCCAAATCCTTGGGACACCAAAGAAGATGGTGGGCTGCACTTCCTTTAGGTTGTCAGGAACCGCTGCAATGGATTCTGCGAAGTACACCTGCGCTCCCACAGTCAGGGGAACATGCAAGGTGAAGATCTGCTCGGCGATGTGGGAGAGAGGCAAGTACGACAACCCCGAATCTTCTGGGCCAAGGTCTGCTACTTGTAAGCAGCTATCTACCGTCCAGGTCAGGTTGTGGTGGGACAACATCACGGCTTTGGGTGGGCCTGTGGTTCCCGATGTGTAGATGAAGGTCGCTTTTTGATCCGGCTTCAAGTTGTCGATTCTCTCGTCAAAGACATGATCCTCAACATCATCACCTTTTGCCATAAACTCTTCCCAGGTCATGACCATGGGATCGTCGATGGGCTCCGACTTTTTCATCATGACCACATGCTTGAGCAGAGGAAGGTTGTCCCGCTCTTCGTTGATCTTGTCCCATTGGGATTTGTTTTCCAGCAAGGCAATGGGAGATTCCGCGTGGTTCACAATGTATTGGACTTCGGAAGCCGAACACGTGGTGTAGACCCCAGCTGGGGCTCCCCCTGCGGCCATACAGGCAATGTCAAAGATGGCCCATTCTGGAGTGTTGAACCCCAGGATCGATACGGTGTTGTCAGGTTCCAGACCGAGCGCGATCAAGCTCTTTGCAGCGCGCTTCACCTGTGCCACATAATCAACCCACCGGGTCGGGGCCCAGCGGTCTCCAATTTTCTCAAAATAGGCCGGTCGGTTCGGGCGAACCTGGGCTTGTTGTAACATCCTCCGAGGGATGGAATCCGTGGACATCGTGTCACCTCGTCTGGGTGGTCGTGGGTAGGATAAGAGTGTCGTTCTTGGAACAAAAAAAGACTATCGGATTGTGTTTCTTTGGGTCAAGCCTGAAGATGCAAATTTTGCGGGCGGTTGTACGTCCGTTTCTGGATGACAAGGCCCCACAGCTACGTTTCGGGTGGGGCAGGAGGATTTCTTTGTTTTTCTCGTCGGGTGTGAATGCCCTGTCTTGACAGGGTTTTCCTACATTCCTACACTGAAACCTCTGCGTGAATCACGAGGGACAAGCAACTTTCCAGAACCGCTTGTCGATAAAAGGGGTGATTCCAATTTTCCAAGGACGCTGAATCACTCCCGACAGAAGGATGTCTCCTATGAGCAAAATATTTGGCAACATGCCACAGACGTTTCAGATGCCCCGAGAGTCGGGACAAACGCAAGGCAAGGACAAGTCGAAAGGCTCATCCCAGAGCGGCAGCACGGAGCAATCCACGCGCTCGAACAGTGGGGATGATCTTCCAGGCGTGGGTCTCAGCGGTGGTCCCCAGGGTGACCTGTCGCAAGGTGGCTTTGATACCAACGAACAGAGCGCAGGTGTCTTGGATGTTGTGGAAGAACGCCAACGTCGGCTCCAAGAAGACGGCATCGGTGAGAAACTTCTTGGCGGTGGAGGCGAGGCAAATGTCAATCGAGCCTTGCAACGAAATCTAAATGCTGGTACTCCTACATTGCAGCGTTCGGGCTCGGTGTCATCTGCACAATCGACCAGTCCGTTGCAGAATATAGAAGCCCTGGACAGTCGGCCCCGCGCCCGCAGCGTTTCGCGACCCTCCTCGTCGTTGAGTCGTCAAGTGGCCCAAAACGTGGACAACGCAGAAGCCATCGGACAACGCAAGGTCGGCCCAGCATTGGATGACGATTTGCCCCGCGTTGGGCTCGGTAAAAAGTAACGATAGGCCATCGTGGATCAAAGTCTTTCCATCACACAAGAAGAAATTCTCTCTCTTCTTTACCTGCCTTTCTTTCGCAATCCCAACCAACTGTCACCGTTTTGTTCGCTCCAGATGGAGTACGTTCCAGACGAAGACAATCCTCCTTATACTGGGTTTCAGTACCTGCAACAGCGCGGTATGTGGGACCCCAACGCTCAGGAACTGACACTTAACGCCCGGAAAATGTTCGTCCCCGTGTTCTCTCCCACGGCCCGGGTGATGTTGTTTCGTGGCGCCTTCGCCATGACTCCTTTTCAGGAGTTCTACATCTTTAAGAAGTACGTGTGTCAGTATTTTGAGCAGGCAGAGCCTGGGTTTCGGCCGATGCAGGAGAAGCATCTGGTTGAGCATTTGCGAACGATCTTTTCCGACCGTCGTCCGACGGTCACGAACAACCAACTCAACTTGTTTGAGCCTGAATATCTGGGCTTGATGCTGCTGACCCAGCTGCATCAACAAGGGGAAACTCCAGACATTCAGAGGTTGCTGCAGTTTTATCGGCAGGAAATCCAAAACGATGGGCTGGATATCCCCATTCTCGGAAAGCTCTACTGGGATCCTGACAATCCTTCCTTGCAGGAAGACACTCTGGTTCGCTCCATTGACAGTCTCCTTTCTGAAGGATTCTTGCATCACGTGGGTGACGCTCTCCTTGAACGAAACCCTCTGATTGCTGAACTGTTCGACCGAATCTTCCACACCAAAGGGATCTATATGATCCGGGAAGAGTTCGACGGTCAACAGATCCTCGCCAGGGAAGCGTCTATTTTTCCTGGGGAAACGGGCTACTTTGTGGGGCGATGCAGCTTTCACGCTCAGTTCCAAACCCGAATTGTGTACATTGAAGATCTGGAGTGGCACACCCTCTACCGTTTGATCAATGAAATCGCCCGGCACCGGGATTATCTCCCCCAGCTGACCTTGGAACTGACCCGACGCTTTCGAGCCCATGTTCGCGGGTAATTGGAACCATTCTTGGTCTCCATGGATGTGTCTGTGGGTGCTTGTTGTGTTGGCTTGCTTTCAAGGTCAGAGGAGGCTCGGATGTTGAACAAAGCCCACCTCTTGGGAATGCTTTGGGTTGGGTTAGGTCTCTTTCTTAGCCCGGTTTTCTGTCCCTTTTTGGGAGCACAGGCTGAGGCCAAGGACTACGTTCGGTCGCCTTGGAGCATTCGGTACCGTCGTTACAATCTGAGAAGAGGCCCCATCTGGAAGGCCATCCAACGTTTGATTGCTCAACATGTCCTGGCGACTCAAAGCAAACCTGGCACGTGCAAATCCCAAGCTCCCAAAATCAAACGGGACGAGCGTCATGGGTTTGAGCGTCACTGTTTGGGCCGGAACAACATTGTCGAAGAAGGCAAATGGTGGCTCGGCGAGCTGAATGGTTTGTGGACCATCTCCACAAGCGGTGGGCGAAAAATTGCCCAGATCCCCTACGTCAAGGGACGCTTGGAGGGGACCATTAAGATCTGGCATCGCAACGGCCGACCCTGGGTCACATGCAACTACCGAAATGAGTACAAACACGGCGTATGTTGGTGGTGGTACTTCAATGGAAAACCCCTAAGCGTCGCGACCTACAGGGACAACGACAGACATGGAAAGGTCGTTCGATGGTTTCGAGATGGCCGCAAAATGTCGAGCTGTACCTACCAGTACGACTTGCCTCACGGTCATTGTGTCCGTTGGTTCTTAAACGGGAACAAGCTTTGGGACCGACATTACAAGGATGGCAAGGCTTTTGGGACCTGGCGAATGTGGTACCGAAATGGACGGTTGCTTTCGATACGACGCTTTCATCAAGGCAAACCCTGCAACTTAACCAAGTTCTGGCGAGACGATGGTTCACTGGTCAGCCAAACCTCCTACCCTCCTTGTCCCAAACCATCCCAAGCCAAGACACCATCTCCCTGAACCTGATGCTTCAAACTTGAAGCAACGACGCCTTTTTTTGATAAATGTGGTATGCTTTGAAGACTGATTGCAACAGAGCCAGTGCTTGAGAGGACTTCCTTGTTTAGGGTTGGGCGTTCCTCAGTCTGGCCAGAACGTGGATGAGAGGAAACGATGAGAATCCTTTTCACTTGGGTATGGTTGGTCTTGCTTGTGGCGGGCACGAGCGCATGTTCGTGCCAGAGTGTCGGACTGCAAGTGCCCGAAGCCAACAACTCCAACACCAACAGTGGAACAAGCAGCAACTCCAACAATCCTCCCACGTCAACCAAGACCGTCGAAGATGTAACGGACAAACCTGGAACGTTCGGCGTCCATGGTGTTGCAGCGTTTACGTTTTATCCCAAAGTGGTATCGGGGGAAGAGGGCAGCTTTGGTGGGTATGCCATGTTCTACGACAAGCCTCTTGAGACCAACGTGCAGTTTGCCAGTATGAAAAATGGCGAGTGCAAGTTTGCCACCTTTGAAACCAACACGGATACAACAATTCCGTACCGTGGGATCCAAGCCGGGGACGAGTTGACCTTCTCTTTTGCCTCCCAAGAGTGGCAGTGGACCCAACAACCCTTCCGCTATTACAACAAAGAATACGGTGTGTATTATCTCGGTCAGTCGGTGGAAAAGCTCCAATATCCCTACGAAGGGGACGTGACGTTTTCTGGAGGAGGTGGTGCGGACGTAAAGGCGTTTGAGTGGACCTGGAAAGCTCCAGCTCGTCTTGACCTGAGCCAACCAGCGATTAACTTTACCGAGCCGATTAAGGTGAAGAGGTCGGATGGATTGCCGCTCTCCTGGAAGTTTGTTGGGAGCGCTCCTTATCTGGCTGTTCGTATCAACCAAACCAACGAAGGTGGGAAAGGCGGTCGGACCTTGACCTGTCGCTTCGCGGCGGAAGGCCCTGCGACCATGCCTGCCGAGGAGTTGAGCAAGTTTTTGCCCGACGCCACCGGGGAGAAGACCCATATCTTTTTCTTCGCGGGTCGTTATCTTCTGGCGAAGGTTCCTTCGTTGGCCAAGCCTGTGTTTGTGGTGATGGAGTCGATCACCACAAGTTCTGTTCAATTTGATTAAGAGGTAGATGGATGTCTCAAGAAGCTCGCCCCCTTACCTGGTTTTTTGCTGCTGGCATCGTGTTTGTGCTTGCGGTGGTTGGTGGCATTTGGTACTTCGTCAGCAAGGTCGCGCCGGATGAGAAGAAGCCAAAGCAACGTGAGACCCGGAAGGCAGTCGAATACAAACCGCAGCACCGGGTTGTGAGAAAAATCTATGGACCGATCGTGAGGTCCAAGCCCAAGGCACGGAAGACGGATGCTCGGACCAAGCCTGAGCGGAGTGGACCACCGAAGCCAACGTACCGATTTGTTCTGCGCAAGGCTCCACCGCAAGTTCCCCCTGGCGCGCCGACGTTTCCACCACTCTCCAACGCCAAGTTTTATACCATCGACCGGAAAAAGTTTTCGGAGTGGGCGAACCTCCCTGTTCGAGAGCAGGGTGCCCGGTTTCAGCCTTACTTTCACTACGGTCATTTGGATGGTATCAAGTTTAATGCTCTCGAAGGAGCGTCGATGTACAGCCGGATGGGCCTTTACAAGGAAGATGTTATCGTTCGGATCAACGGGCGACGAGTGGTGGCTCCGGGTCAGGCGCGTAAGTTCTTCCAGAACATAGCCCGTCGCTATCGCGGTATCACCATCGAGTACCGTCGGGGTGGAAAATTGAAAACCGTCGACTTTTCCCTCAAATAATTCCTTCCTTATCCAAGAACCTTCTTTCTTGCTTTGCTCCCTACAGGTCCAAGTCTAGTGAACAACATGTTCTGGCGAAGAGTTGACCCCAAGTGGGGGCTGTGTTAGACCCAATACGCACAACCTACCTTGTGCATCCCATCCTTCACCTATTCCCAGAGTTTTATCCTTCGAGGCAGGAGTAAAGCGATGTCAGAACCCGTCATTGGTGTGATCGGCGGAAGCGGCTTGTACGAAATGGAAGAGTTGGAAGTGGTCCAGCAAGTGGAAGTGAATACTCCCTTTGGTGCTCCTTCAGCACCTCTTGTGGAAGGTCGCTTGGCTGGTGCAAGGCTCTTCTTCGTGCCGCGACACGGAATCGGGCACAAGTACTTGCCCCATGAAATCAACTACCGCGCCAACATCTTTGCCTTGAAAAAAATGGGTGTGGATTGTGTGATGGCTCTCAGCGCCGTAGGTTCCATGCGTGAAGATGTTGAGCCGGGGCATATCCTCATCCCCAATCAATTCTTCGACCGAACCTACCGTCGTGTGGCCTCTTTCTTTGGCGAGGGTCTCGCTGCCCACGTCATGTTTGGCGACCCGATTTGCTCCAACCTCGCTGACATCTTGTACGAGAGCGCCGTGAAAGTTGGGGCCACTGTCCACAAAGGTGGAACCTACATTTGCATGGAAGGACCTCAGTTCTCCACCCGCGCGGAGTCCAACATTTACCGTGGCTGGGGCGTGGACGTGATTGGTATGACCAACGCGACCGAAGCCAAGCTGGCCCGTGAAGCAGAGCTACCGTACTCCACCGTCGCTCTCGTGACCGACTATGATTGTTGGCATGATGGCGAAGAAGATGTCTCTGTGGACGCTGTGATCGCGATTCTGAAACAGAACGCTTCCACCGCGCAACAGATTGTTAAAGAGGCGGCCCGTCGATTGACCGAAACCAAGCTGGAGTCGATCGCCTACAACGCCTTGGACGGTGCCATCATGACTGCACCCCATGCCATTCCTGAGAAAATCAAGCGTGACCTTGAGCCGCTGATTGGGAAATACGTAAAGTAGACCGTTATGCGTTCGCATAACAATGTTTGATTCCGCCGGATCTCTGCTGAATAGGCCGAGAATCCGGTGTTTTTGTGTCGAGTAGACAGTTGAGGACAGGAAACAATGTCTGATCTTTTGGTGGTCGGTTCCGTAGCGTTTGATTCGTTGGAAACTCCATACGGCAAACGAGAGAAGATTTTGGGTGGTAGCGGTAACTACTTCTCCATCAGCGCTTCCTTCTTTTCGAAGGTGCGTCTTGTTGGAGTGGTTGGCCAAGATTTCCCCAAAGACCATGTCTCCCTCTTGGAGTCTCGCGGTGTGGATACCGAAGGGCTTCAATGGGCCGATGGTGAGACCTTTCACTGGAGTGGCTACTACGGTGAGGACCTGAACCAGGCTCACACCATTGACACTCGGTTGAACGTCTTTGAGACCTTTTCTCCCGACCTCCCCGAAAGCTACTGCGACTCCGAAGTGATCTTCCTGGCCAACATTGACCCCGAACTTCAGCTTCGGGTGTTGGAGCAGGTGAAATCGCCTCGTTTGGTCGCTTGCGACACCATGAACTTCTGGATTCATGGCAAACGTCAGGCTTTGATTAAGCTCCTTCGTCAGGTCAACATGTTCGTGCTGAACGAGCAGGAAATCCGTGACCTCTCTGGTGAAAAGAATCTCCTGGCTGCTGTGGAGTGGGTTCGTGAACACGGTCCCCAGACTGTTGTGATCAAACGCGGTGAGTATGGCGCGATGCTCTGCACTCCCAAGTCGGTGTTCTGGATTCCCGCCTTTCCTCTGGAGCACGTCCGTGACCCAACCGGAGCTGGCGACACCTTTGCTGGTGGTATGATGGGTTATCTCTCTCAGGTGAAGGAGTTGACCGACGAACACCTCCGTCAGTCCATCGCTGTGGGAACCGTGATGGCTTCCTTCAACGTGGAGCGCTTCAGCTTTGATCGTCTCCTTCAGTTGGACGAAGCCCAAATCATGGAGAGATACTCTCAACTTCGCAACATGGTTGCCTTTGACGAGCGCAAGCTTCCCTTTCGCTAGACTTCCTCTTGCTCCCTTCACTTGAGTGGGGGGGAGCTTTCTTCGCACACCGTCCTCCCTGGAGATGTGCCTATGCCTTCCCCCGAATTGTCCCAGACCTCAACTCTTGTACTTCCCTCGGAAACTGAACAAACCACGCGAAAAGGGGCCGTCGCACGTTGGCGTGACAGACTCTTGTGGGGTCTCCGCGCCAAAACGGTGGTGACTTTCCTCATACCAGCCCTGCTTACGGTTGGTTTGTTTGGGTGGTACGTCCGGTTCCGTTTCAAGGAGGGGCTCGACTCTGAGTTGGGCCAGCGATTGATCAATGTTGGCAAGTCGGCCCGTCCCTTGTTGTCTCCTCAAGTGATAGGAACCTTTGGACCAGGTGACCAGACTCTTCGCTCTTACCGTAACATGCAACGAAAGTTGCGGCAGCTTCTCAAAGAGACGGGCGCTCGCAGAATCTATATCTTTGATGAGCATCGAAAGAGTCTGTTGGACACCCAAAAGGTTGACGTTGGGACCAAGTATGTCTCGCTGTCCTTTGAAGACAGTGAGCTTAAGGCGGCGTTCCAAGGAAAGTCACAGGCGGGTGTTCTGTTTCAGGACAAGAAGGGGCGGCAGTACAAAACGGGCTTCACTCCGCTGTTTGAGGGCCAAGATGTGATAGCCGTGATCGCAGTGGAAGGCAGCGCGCGCTACTTCAAACGAATCCAGATCATGCAGCGCGAGCTGTTGGTGTTTGGCGTCCTTTCCCTCGCGCTTGTTGTGTTTGCGGGTCTTTTGTTTGCAGGTTGGCTTGTGTCGCCAGTGAAGAAGCTGGTGGGGGCAGCCAGGAACATTGGTGAAGGGAACCTGACCGAGGAAGTCCCGACCTTGGGGCGTGATGAAATTGGCTTTCTCGCCGAGACCATGGAGGAGATGAGGCAAAACATCCTGGCTCGTGACCGACATTTGCAGATGATGTTGTCTGGGATTGCGCACGAGGTACGAAACCCTCTCGGGGGCATGGAGCTGTTCTCGGGTATCTTAAAGGAAGAACTCGCAGACGACCCCGACAAGCTCAGCCACATCAACCGGATTCAGCGGGAACTTCGGTATTTGGGAGATGTCGTCAACAGCTTCCTGGATTACGCTCGACCCACAACCATACACATTGCTCCCCACGATTGGCATGAGTTCTTAATTGAGATCACGATGTTGATGTCGTCGAACGCTGCGGAAAAAGGCGTGGAACTCAAGATGATTAAGCTCAAGGGTGAGACCGAGGTCTTCTTTGATCGTGGGCGCATGCATCAGGTTGTGATCAATCTTGTTCAAAATGCCATCCAAGCTTCGCCGACGGACTCGACCATCCAGTTGGAGAGTCGTTGGGAAGAAGGAGGCTTGCTGTTCACGCTGTTGGACGAAGGTCCTGGCATTCCCGAAGAAAAGCTAGAGCAGGTGTTTGAACCCTTTTTCACAACGAAAGAAAAAGGGACTGGACTTGGGCTTCCGCTCGCCAAAAAGTTTGTCGAGAGCCAGGACGGGCGCATTGCGATTGTCTGCCCACCCGAAGGAGGAACCTTGGTGTCGATTTGGTTACCACAACGAGGGGCTGAGTCGAGATCTGGGGTTCCAGAAGAGAAAAGTTCGGATTGGTAAGTCGGTAGGGAGGGGCTGGGTTAGCGGCTGCGGGATTGGCGTGTTCCGAGGGTCGCATTGAGGGTTACGTCTTTGCCTTTGCGCTTCACAACGATCTTGAGCTTTTCACCCGGAGCGTAGTCACGAAGGGCAAAGACCATATCGTACAGGTTGCGAATGGGGTAGCGACCCATCTTGATGATGATGTCTCCACCTTGAATGCCGGCTTTGTCTGCTGGTCCTCCGCTTCGAACGCCCGTAAGCTTCACACCTTCCACCTTGCTTCCATAGTCAGGGATGGTGCCGAGGTAGGCTCGCATCCCACCGCGAATCTTGCGTCGCGGACGAGGTGTCATGACCTTTCTGTATTCGGGGCGTTTGGCCTGTTGATCGAGGGTTTTGGCAACCCAAGTCACATACTTTGCGATGGCAGCTACACCAGGAAGGTTGAGAGTATCAAACGTGTCACCGGGGCGATGGTACAAGCTGTGTGCGCCTGTAAAGAAGAACAGCACCGGTATCTTTCGGGCGTAGAAGGAGGTGTGGTCGGAGGGACCATAGCCGCTGGGTCCAAGCTTCAGCGCGAGTTGGGTCTTCTTGCGGTTGACCTCTCGTAGGATGGAGCCAAAAATCGGGGATGTTGCGCTTCCTTGTACCACCAGGCGGTTCTTTTTCATCTGACCCACCATATCAAGGTTCAACATCGTCACGATGCTCTTGAGAGGAACGTTGGGATGACGAACATAATGTGCCGAACCCAACAAGCCTCGTTCTTCTCCTGAGAAGCCGATGAACACAAAGGTGCGTTGGGTTCCAACCTTGGCGAGTTTGCGGGCAATGTGCATCATCGCTGCCGTGCCAGACGCGTTGTCGTCAGCGCCAGGATGAATCTTTCCTTTGTTACCAGGGAAGGCTCCCACATGACCGTAACCCAAGTGGTCGTAGTGAGCCCCTACAACAATGACTTCCTTTTTCAAGGTCGGGTGCTTGCCAGGAAGGACACCAATCACGTTGCGAATTTTGGCGGTCGTCTTCTTCAGCTTGACTGTGATCTTGGCTTGAGCGTCCAAAGCCATCGAAGCAGGCTTCTTTGTGGATTCGATTTGGTTCCAGAGCTTTCGCAGGCTCGTGTTGTTCGCGCGAAGAATCGAATCGGCCACCTGACCTTGGATGTGGAGGGCGGGAATTCCAGCGTCGCTCATCCCACGGCTCAAGCTCGGTGTGACAAGGGAGCGTGGCTTTTGGCCTTTGGCGGGCGGAAGGTTCACAATCAAAACACCCTTGGCGCCGTGGGAACGGGCATTCAGGATCTTGTACCGGAACGCCGCATACAAGTCACGTTTATGTTTCCAGGGGTGTTTTCCTTTCGTTCGCCAGAACGGGGTGTAACGAAGCAGGAGGACTATTTTTCCCTTTACATCGAGTCCCTTGTAGTCATTGTAATTGAGGGAGGAGGATGTGATTCCATACCCTGCAAACACCACATCCGCTGTGATGCTTCCTTCTGCGGAAAAGCCAAAGGGTACAAAGTCTTGCTGGGCTTGCCAGCTTGTGGATTGGTTCCCAACTTTGACTTCCAAGTCGTTCCCTGGGGCCATCTTTACGCCGAGGGCGGTGGTGAAGTATTGGAAGAATGTCTTCTGTTCACCTCCCGGCTGAAGACCAATGGCCTCGAACCGGTTGGCGATGTATTGGGAAGCTATTTTGATGCCGTTGGTTCCTGCGTCGCGACCTTCCAAGAAGGGGCTGGAGAGGAAGGCAAGGTCCTGAATCAATGGACTCTTCAACAATCGGCTTCCTCGCATCTTCTTTTTCTTGGCTTTCTTTCCATAGCGGTGACCGTAGCTATGATAGCTATGGCCTTTGCCGTGTTTTCCGCCTTTGTGATGCTTCCCGTGTTTGTAGCTTCGATGGCCTTTGCCTTTGTGATGATGTCGGTAGCTTCGATAGCTTCTCTTGTGTCGGTAGCTTCGGTAGCTATGCCCGTGACGCTTTCGTTTCTTGGGCTTCTTGAAGGAGAGAAGCCTGGACTTCTTGTACTCTTTTCTTGGATCGTTGCAGCCTTTGGGCATGACAAAGGGCATGGTGTAAATCTGACTTTTGCCGCCGTTCCGCTTCGATGTGAAGCCAATGGTTTTTCCATCGTTGGAGAATACCGGGAGCACATCGGCTGCAGGGTGTGAGGTTAGCTGCTTGACGCAAGTTCCTTTGACATCGATGAGGAACAAGTCAAAGTTGCGACGGGTCTTGTAGGTCGTTTGATGGTTGGAGGAGAACAAGATCCATTTGTTGCTGGGGTGCCAAAACGGAGCCCAGTGGATTCCTTTGCCAAAGGTAAGCTGGCGAATGTTCTTCAGCTCACCCTTCACCAAGTCTGCGACCATCACTTGCGCGTTGCCACGACGGTCAAAGGAGCGCCACGTGACATGTTTGCCGTTGGGGGATATGAAGGCTCCGCCGTCATTTCCACGTCGCCAAGTGAGGCGTCGTTGGTTGGTTCCGTCAGCGTTCATCAGGTAAAGCTCTTGGTCGCCGTCGCGCCTTGAGCTAAAGATCACATACTTACCATCGGTGGAATAGGTACCTTCTGCATCGTATCCCGGCGCATGGGTCAGTCGCTTTTGCATCTTGCCCTTGCGGTCAAAGACATATACCTCGTAAGGCTTGTACATCCACTTGTACCGACGCTTTCGTCGATTCATGGTCCACTTCTTCTTGGCGGGCTGGGTCGCTGCTCTGGCTGCTGCTGCACGCTTCTTGGCGGCGACCACTTCGGGGTCATACGACCTGAACTTTCGTGACTCTTTGACTTCCTGGTAGGTGGAGGCAAACAAGACAAGGTTGGGGTTAGTGGGGTGGAAGTACGAGCACGTATCATCACCGTTGTGACGGCTGATTCGGGTCTCTTTCTTCGTCTTTACATTAACGATGTAAATCTGAGTGTGTGCGTGTTCTTTGCGTCCATACGATTGAAAGATAATCTCATCACCTTTGGGTGAAAAGTATCCTTCTCCATTAACACCCTGAAACGTTAGCTGTTGAACGTTGGATTCAATCAACTTGGTAGGCGGCAGGGTAGGCGGTTTTGATTTGGGACTTGCATGGGCGACCACGCCGAACATCCCGAGGGAACATACAAGAGTGAGTGTGGCTTTCAATAGAGTTGAGGGCTTCATGGTTTCCTTTCTTTTGTGATGGAGAGGGAATGGGGAGCTTCGACGTATCGGAGATTTACGAAGGGGTTTGCATCCAATCGAGGATGATCTTGGCTAAGGTTTCGCCCTGATCTTCTTGAAGGAAATGACCACCTTCTTTAATGATGGTGTGAGGTTGTCCCTTGGTTCCAGGGACAATCGCCTGGAAAATCTGGTCTCCACCTCTCGTGATGGGATCGGAGTCGCTAAACGTCGTGAGGAAGGGCTTGTCCCACTGACCGAGCGTTTCCCAGGCTTTTCGATTGGCTGGGGTTGCAGGGTTGTCGGATGATGTGGGGACCAACGCTGGCATCACTCGTGGACCTTCTTTGTACGATTCATCAGGGAAGGGCGCATCATAGGCTGCGATGACGTCGTCCGCGACTTCTTGTGCACATCCTCTTCGGATGACCTGTCCCACTGGAAACACGTCAACCTCTTGCGAGTATTTCTGCCACTTAAAGAAGGCTTCGGGAAAGGGCTGGTCTCCCGTTGGAAGCATGGTGTTTCCGGCGACGATTCGAGCAAACCGCTCTGGATGTTCGGCTGCGATTCGCAAACCCAGCAAACCTCCCCAATCTTGGCAGAATAGGGTGATGTCCGTGAGATCGAGTTGTTCGACCCATTGGGTGAGCCAGTCCACATGAGCTTGGTACGAGTGATCGTCTCGGCTCGCTGGTTTGTCGGACCTTCCAAACCCTACCAGGTCCGGGGCCAACGTTCGACAACCGCCTTCCGCCAAAATGGGGATCATGATTCGATAGAGGTACGACCAAGAAGGCTCCCCATGCAACAACAGAACAACGGGTCCATCCGCAGGCCCTTCAGCCAGATAGTGCATCCGAAGGGATGTTCCATCTTCGGCGCTCACTTCCAAGTAGTTGGGCTCGAACGGGTAGTCCGGTAGGTTCTCAAAATGTTGTTCGGGGGTTCGCAACACTTCCATGAGTTGGCTCCTTCGACGGGCCGGCCGAGTCGGCAAGCTTGGGTGTCTTGATTCGGTGGACACTCTATCCCTGCCACATTTTCGATGCAACCCCATTTTGTTTGAACTTTCGTTTTCCTCTCACGTAAAAAGAAAAGCCTTCCTGATGGTTTACTTCTCCAACCCCATTTTCTGGGATTTTTTTGCTTGACAGAAACGACAGGGAAGTGTAAACCGTTATGGCTTTCAGCGCCTCGGTGGCGGAATTGGTAGACGCGACGGATTCAAAATCCGTTGGTGGTGACACTGTGAGGGTTCGAGTCCCTCCCGAGGTAAAGATGAAACCCATGAGCAAATTCGCTTGTGGGTTTTGTCGTTTAAGCAGCCTGTTTTTTCCGTTGGTGGTGAGACTGCTGAGGGTTCGACTGGGCTCGCACACGAGTCCCTCCCGAGGTAAACAAGATGGCTCAAAGGTTTCAAGGCTTTTGGGCCGTTTCTCATTTTAGGTTTTGGTATTGTCGTTTGCTTGTCGTGGTCACTAGACGCCGGGCAAACATTTACCCGGCTAGCCATGTGCCATCCATTTGTGTTCATATTGCGTCCATTTGCGGTTTGTATTTCCGCCGTGGCCGCACGTCTCTTGGGCATGTGATGACGCTAGGCAAAACGTTTGCGATGACATCGAGCAAATATTTGCGATGACGCCGGGCAAAAAGTTTCCCGGCTAGCCATGAGGGATATTGGCAAGGGGTAAGTGCCCACATCTGTGGGCACTCCAACGCTTAAGGCTTTGATACTGTTGGTTCCTTTTTTTTGGGGGTGACTCTCACCAACAAGCTGTACATACATCCGAGCAACACACGAAATCTACGAAGACTTTAACCCGATGGACCAACTCCCTACGACCGCACCGGTGGGGGGGTGGACTGCTGAGAGGGCGACTGTGCTCGCTTGTTCGATGGCCTGCTCCATCCTTTGGAGGGAGCGATTGAATTCAATGGAGGAGCCCATGATTGATCCTGAGGCTTGCCGCAAGGACTAATCACGTTTCGGGTGGGAGTGGCTTTGCTTACACATGCGGAAAGCCTTTGGTGTGGCACTTCTAAGAGTGCCTCCAAAGGCAAACAAACGGTTCATGAGCGCGGTGGCTTTTGGGCCGTTTTTGTTTTCGATTGGAGCTTTTAAAGCTACATGATGTAGACGGTGGGAGGCTTTTGGGAGGGAAGTGTTGTTTCGTTTGAGTGATACTGGCCTTAAAGAGGAGGTGGGTCGCTTTATTGGCAGATCTTCACAGAACCAAGGGGATTGCAAGAGCCCGAACCATAATCGCCACAGTCGGCATCGGAAGAACACTTTTTCAGGCAACGACCCACGTTGTTGAGATAAGCCATGCAGAATGAATCAGAAGGACAGTCTTGCCGGTCCGGATTGCAGTGGGAAAAGCAGTACGGTTGCTGTCCATTGGTTGCGACGCCGCAGCTGTGATTGTCGGAGCACGGTGTCGAAGCGGAGCAAGCCGAGTATCGTTTCAGTGTGGTCGCGCAGGTACCCTTGGTGCAGATGAGGTCTGTGGCGCAATCGTTGTACTCAGGCTTGGCAGAGTCTGTTTGTAGGCAGGACTCTCCTTCTTTTCGAGTACGTTCTCGGGTGCATTCCACTGTGAGTGAGAACATGGTATCGGCTTGCACCTTGACCTTGAATTCTTCAAGGTTGGTGCTTGGCCAGGCCCGAAGAGCTACGCATGTTTGTTTGTGCAAACCCATCGTGGTTACGACGTGATCGCCCGGTGGTACGTTGACAAAGAAGGCGAGGGCCAGGCTTGAGGTTCCTTTCAAAGAAGTGTTGGGCTGACCGTTGGAGTCGATAAAGAAGGGTCCTTCTGCACCCGTCGCCGAGAGCTTCATCGAGATGTCTGTGGCAGCCATTCCCCGTCTGTCATGGGTTGCGACAACGACAATCCCTGTTCCAGACTTGAGCTGAACCCCTGCAGCATTCGCAAGGAGAGGAAGTGCCTGCTTGGGTACAAGATTCGGGTTGAATCGGGTCATTTGATCGATGTCGATGCTTTGAACCATCTTCATGTATCCCTCCTTTTCGATGGAGAACAACATGTTCGAGCGCAATGGGACGTTGCTCAGCAGAAAGTAACCTGAGTTGTTACTTGTGGCACACTTTACCGACTTGATAGAGGGCTGCTCCAGGCAAACTTTCACGCCGCTTAAGGGTGTTCGGTCCACAAAGTTGGAGGCTGTGCCATACACAACCGCTCTTCGCTCACACCGAACGGAGAAGTAAGTGAGCGCATCTCCTTCAACCTTTGCACGGAATGTGTTTCTTTCAGTGCCTTCCCAAGCGTGATAGGGAAGACAACCTTTGAAGAACTCACCTGTGGTTTTGATGGTGTGAACCCCTGGTGGAACGTTGACGAAGAAGGCGATGGCTGCCCCTGTTGTCCCCGTGAGTTTTGGGTCTGGTTTTCCATCTGTACCCAGGAAGAAGGGACCTTCAGCACCTTTTGCATCGATGGACAAGGTTAGCCCTTTCGCTGCTGTCCTGGTGTCGGTCAGCGTTGTCACTACGATAACGCCGGTTCCTGGTTTCATCTGGGTGCCGACCAAACTTGCAAAGAGGGGCACCATATTCGAGGGCAAAAGACCTGTGGTGAAGTGGGTTTCTTGTCCTCGTCCTTGCATGTGTAACACTTTTCCATAGCCCGTCTTCTCCATCGAAAGGAGCATCTCTTTTCCTTCGATAAACTCGGGCAACTGGAAGTTCCCTGTGGCACTTGTCGTTGCACAGGCTTGTCCCGTGATCTTGGGTTGTTCCAAGCAGACCTTTACGCCTTCCACTGGCTTTTGGTCCAGGAAGTTTCGGGTGAGTCCTGTGTATCCAACTTTGTTGGCGCACGTGATGCTCAAAACTGTGAGGGAGTCGGCTTCTACTTTGGCCAGGAATTCATTTTCGTTCGGTCCAGGCCATGCTCCTGTGTGAGTGCAAATCTCTGCGTTGCTTCCCGAGGTGGTGATGGTTTGTGTGCCAGGAGGAACGTTGATGTAGAAAGCAATGCCAGACGAGGTCGTTGCCTTAAGGTTCTTGTCTGGGATGCCTCGTGTCGAGAAGAAGTAGGGTCCCTCCGCTCCTGAGGCATCCAACTTCATGTTGATGCCTTCCTTTCCCGACGTTAGCATCACTACGATCCCTGTTCCTGGTTTGATCTGAGAACCCAACGAACTTACCAGGGCGCTTCCCAACGTTTTGGGAAGCATGTTCATGAAAACGCCTTTCATGTCTTTGATTTCGCCTGCTGCAAACCCATAGAGGGTTCGGAAGTACGTTTCTTTCTCGGCTGACACCAACACGTTCTTGTCTTCAGGGACTCCGGGCAGTTCGAACGCACCTTTTTCGTCTGTTTTGGTGCAGGAGCCTTTGGGTATGGACAAGCAGACTTCGACGTCCTTGAGCAGGGGACCAGCGCTGCCTGCTGCAAAGGCTTGTGTCATCCCTTTGAGCGCAATGCCTGCGCTTCCTTCGGGCGGTTGTTCCGTGGGAGCCTGCTCTGGAAGGGAGGGCTCTTCGTTTCCGGTTGGCTTCTCAGCAACGGATGATTCTTCTCCTCCTGAGGAGCCTTCTGGGGTCGCTTCTGCGCCATCTTCGGTTGAGGCTGCATCTGTAGGTGCCGTCTCCGTCGAAGCATCTGCCGATACTTCATCCGATGGGCTTGTTCCGCAATGCAGGGTGGTGAGTGAAATCGCGAAGGTAAAGAAACTTAGGAACAGACAACTTGGGAGCCAATGGAGCTTCATGCTGGATAGTCCTCTCTGCAAAGGTCAAAAGGAACGATCAACATGTTCAAACAGGCGAGTAGGTATCCATGCATGAAATGTTGAATGGTTTCTTCTCACCAAAGCAAAGAAGACACCGGATCTGTATTCTGAGGACGATCTTGAGTGTTTTTAGGTGACTATTCCGATTCTCTTGTCATTTCTGGAGAGTTTCATCCCCTACCCATGAGCACGTACGATGAATAAGTCATCGATCGATGA
>SBHC01000018.1 GCA_006226375.1 Deltaproteobacteria bacterium
GATACTGCCATTGGTGGGAAAGTAGGTCATCGCCGGGACTCTGAAAAGGCTCGTTACTTCACAGTAGCGGGCCTTTTCTATTTTAAGAATACGCTCCTTTCTTTTCTCTCTGGCTCACCAACAAAGCACCTTGACCCCTTTTGTTTTCCTCTGTTTTCCGATATGATGGAGGGCCGGAAGAACCTTCAACGTATGAGAGAAGGAAGACGTATGGTGAGCGCGATTGGGGATATGTTTTCGAGAAGTCTTAGGACCTTCTTAAGACCAGTGATGCCTCTATGGGAAGATCCACAAGTGATGGAGCTTGTGATCCATGGTTCCTCGGAAATTTGGGTGGATCGAGGCCGGTCACTGGAGAAGGTCGAAGAGGTCTTTCCTGCTGACCAATTGAGCCAGGCCATCCGTCAGATTGGTCAACTGGTGGGGGTTCTTATCAATGAAGAAAATCCACACCTCTCCAAACAGTTGCCTGACGGAACAGAGTTATCTATCGCAGTCCCTCCGCTTGCAAAAGCCGGTCCGATTGTCGCGATTCGCAAAGGACAATACGAACAACCTACCCTGGGCCATCTGATTGAGAATGACTTCCTTACAGCGGCAGTTGCAGAGTTTGTGCAACTTTCGTTGGAGGCGCAACAATCGATTTTGTTGGTAGGGGCAACGGGAAGTGGGGTTCAGACCCTGTTTCAAGCCTTGGTTCGCTCGTTGCCTTCGGGAGAACGACTGGTTCGCCTGGAGCGAGAGAGCCCAACGCCTCTTGAACATCCCCATATCATGTCGTTTGCTTTGTCGTCGGAAGGTTCGGAGCGTGTACCTCTGCAGTCCTTGCTGTCCACGGTGATGATGCTTCGGCCCCATCGCGTGTTGGTGGAGCGCATGGGACAAGAAGACGTTGCTACCTTGTTGCCTTGGTTGTCAGGTGGATTTCCTGGCTCAGTCGGAACTTTGCGGGCCTTTAGCGTAGAACACGCCGTGCAAGTTCTTGAGATGTGGGGATTGCGTGAGTCGTCCAATCTTTCAGTGACTGCCGTTCGCTCCCAAGTGGCCTCAGCTTTTCCGCTTGTGATTGCCTGCAAACGTCTGGTCAATGGGACGGCCCAGGTTGACGCTGTCTCAGAGCTGTTGCCTCTTTCTGACAAAGGGGATTGTCGGGTTCTTCCATTGTTTCGGCGACGTTTCTTGGATCGTTCTCGAACATCGGAGAATGCTGTAGATGAGCCTTCAGGAGTCTTGCTTCCTGTGGGTCACATTCCGTCGTTTTGGAGTCATGTGCGGCATTTGCGCGGTGGACTCCTGGATCGAGCATTTTTCCACCCTGCGAATTACAACAACGAAGGAATCCGTCTGGAGAACAAGGCGATTCCCGCGATGGCACCTGTGGGCGTGTCGATGGAAGAAGGGGAGGAGAGAGAAACTCGCTCTCGCCCAACGACTGTGGAGCGCGATGTTCGCGAATTACGAGAAAACCGTGAACCATCCAACGAAGCTCGAAGCGCGCCAAACAAAGGGGAGACTCCTGCTTCGGCGCGTGCCTTGGAATCCAAGCTTCGAAAACGCCTTCAAGAGACCGTGCTTCCCACACCAGCAGATGACGACGATGAAGATGATGCAGACGAGACATTCTTGCAGCACTCCTCGCCGGAAGCACCACCAACAGAGGCGCCCTTGTCCATTGGTCCTGTGGGCTCCCAAGATCACAGCAAGGATCTTCCAACAGAGCCCGGCCAGAGCCTCAGCTCTCTGATGGGTGAAGCTGAAGAGAACAAGCCAAGCCCTGTCGCACCTTCTGTTCCTCCAGCGTTTTCGGCGCCGCCGATGGAAGACAGTCAAACCTTGGTTCATCCTGTTGAGCCTGCGGTTGTACCCAACGATTCGAATCCCAGCCCCACTTTGAACAAAGCCCCCACACGGGTGGCTCCGAAACAGGTTGCATCTCAACCCCAAGAGCCCGCCGCAGCCATTCCTGGACTTGGGCCCTCCCACATGATGGCAAAGTCTCAGCAAGTCGTGTTGGGTGGTAAAGGTTTGATGGATTCACAAGAGATCTCTTCGGCGCTCACTGTAAGCCGAACCACACCACCTCGCACCAACAAAGAAGGTATATCCACTGCCCCCCATGTTCCCCTGGAAGCTGAGATGTTGGCGGTCAGGCAAGACATCGATACGTCGTCGGAGGAGCCTCATTCCCTCGACATCTCCGACATGGTTGTGGAGGAAGAAAACTCTTCTATCGTGAGCGAAGCGGATCTCCGTTGGGTGGAGCAAGAGCTACGAGAGCAAGCCCCGCTGCGACAACGTGACAACTCTCCTCATTTGGCAACCGAAGTGGTGCCTCGTGAGATGATGGCGTCCAAGCGTCCAGCTCTGCCAGAGCAAGATCTCTATACCGATCCAGAAGACACATTTCGACATGGGCAACACACGCCCGTCTTGAACCAGGGGCAGCCCCAAAGCGAAACGGTTCGGGAGATCTCCTCCGTGGAGGACGACCCCAACTTAACGCACATTCCAGCGCGATTCACGGAGTCGAACAGCGCGTCGTCGGTGATGGTGCGCCGTGGAAGCCGTCAGGTGATTGCTCCAAACCCTTCCGGTCCAGAACACACTGCGGATATCAGCAGCGCTTCCACCTCGATTCGAGGACGTTCGCCGCTCGTGGAGCCAGCGTTTGGGCCAGTCCAAAACGAACGGAAAGGCCCACCGCCCATCCCCTCACAAGGTTCACTACCTGCGCCCGGTCCTTCTCGACCGGTTGGACCTCCTCCGCTTCCTGGAAGTCGTCCACAAGGGATCCGTCCTCCTTCCAGTCCACCTCCTCAGATGTTGTCCTTGGAAGACTCGGGCAATGATGAGGGCTCCAACGAAGCGACTTTGATTCGCGGTCGTCGCCCACCTCCTTACAAGAAGGATTAAGGGAGTTTGTTGGACTGGAGAGATTGAGATATGAAGGGGAGGGGAGGATTGTGTGGGCAGAAAGCTCACAAGGTCCTTAATCTTCGTCGTTGTCTTTGTTGGACGATTCTTGCTGGAGGGTCACTTTGAGGCTAAGGGTTTGTCCGTCTTGCAACTCAAACCGATGGTTGTAGGTCTTGTACCCTTTGAGGCTGGCGCGCAAACTGTATTTCAGACCGCTGATGAGCCCGCTTTGTTGGCGCTTGCTGCTTCCTGTCAACGGCTGACCGTTGATGGTGACGCGGGCTTCCGGTGGATGGACCAGAACCTGAAGCGTGGTGGGCCGTGAGGTTGGAGGTGCCATTCCGATAGGATCTTGCCGTTGCTGATAGTAGATAAAGCCAAACGCAACGCCACCACCCAAAAGTCCCAGGAAAAGACTTGTCAAAATTAGCGCCTTCCAAGGGCTCTTTTTGAGCTGCTGGTTGGGAGCTGTTGGAGCCGAGTTGGGGGTCATCGGTGCCGGTGCCGCTGTCGGAACCGAAGGACCATGGAACTGAGGCGCTGGGGGGAGAGCCTGCTCCACAGGCAGTGGAGCCGTTGGTTTTTGGGCCGGTGGCTCGCCAATACCCACAGACGGGATGTACAGAGGGGGAGGCGGCGTTTTGGTTGGGGGAAGAATCCCTGGTGGCAGGTCCATGCTGGGGCTTACCGCAGAAGGGATATCAAGCGCGCCTGTTGCTGAGGCTGGCGTCGCTGCTGCAGAAGGAAGGTTCAAGGCTCCAGGAGGCATTTGTTGTGTGGCAAAGAAGTCGGCGACTTCCTTGGAGTCCAGGGGCATCGTCGGTGGATCGTTGCTCGGAAGAGTCCCTTGTGATGTGGTCTCGTTGGGATCCAGTTGGGTCGTCAAATCCGCCAAAGGACTCTCTGACAGGGCTTGTGTCGGGTCATCACCAAAGTCGTCGACAGAAGCAGGACCAGACGGAACGGAAGGATAATATTGTGCGGCCTCAGCTTCAGAGACGGCCGGCATCGACGCGCGGGTTGGTGCCGCCCCGCTGTTTTGGTAGTTCTCCGGGTACAAGCTCCCCATAAAGTTGGCCACCAAATTGAGGTGCTCGGAGACCCCAAAGTGGTGAAGGATATGGGAGAGCGCGTTGACCAAGTCGTAGGCGTTTTGGTAGCGATACTCGGGAGAAGGCGAGAGCATGTAGGTAATGACCTGCTCCAACTCGGGAGGAACATCGTTACGAAATTGCGAAAGAGGGGGAACCTGACACGCCTGGACAAGCTGGATCGTGCGGATGTCGGACTCACCTTGGAACAACCGTCGCCCGCTCAACATCTCCCAGAAGGCAACACCCAAAGAGAAGATATCACTGGCCGTGGAGGCTCCTTTGCCCACCAACTGTTCGGGAGCAAGGTACGAGAACTTTCCCTTGATAACACCTGCTGTGGTTTGGAACAGCTTATTGGCGGCTTTGGCGATACCAAAGTCTGTGAGTTTTATCGCGCCGTTGAAGCCAATCAGAATGTTCTGAGGGGAGACGTCCCGGTGAATGATGTGGAGAGGGTTGCCCAGTGAATCCACTGCTGAATGCGCAAACGCCAGGGCTTTGGAGACTTCGTTAATGATCGCTGTCGCTTCACGCACTGGCACCTGTGACATCGACTCAATGGAGCGCTGGATCACCTGTCCCATGTGCTTCCCGTCGACAAACTCCATCGCGATGTAGTACGCATCGTCCACTTGGCCGACATCGTAGATCTGGACGATATTGGGGTGGGAGAGGTTGCCTACAATGCGAGCTTCGTCCAGGAACTGGGTGATGAAGTCCTCGTTGCTGGCGAGAGAGGATAGGATGCGTTTGATCGCAACTTCTTTGGCGAAGCCCTGAGGACCTGCGCTCTCTGCCCGGAAAATTTCCGCCATACCGCCCTGGCCGATCTTCTGGAGCAGCATATAAGGGCCAAACTCTTTGGGATATTGTTCAAACATAACACACTCTCCTCACTGCGATGGCTTCCGCCGGGTCTTGTGAGGCGAAGGAGGTTGAGGTTTTTTCGGTGTGATGCGCAGGATCTGGATCCGGGCTTGGGGTCGCTGAGAAGGTTTGTCTCCGCAGCGAAGTGCCCGAGGATGGCGCAGCAAACGTCGCGCCTCCTTGTTCCCTGGCTCCCGAACCAGCAATTTGCGTAAGGTCTGCCGGGCTTCCTGACAACGTTGAGCCTGCGACAACAACAACGTTACATACAGATACCCTTCCGAGGCATTGGGCGCAAGTTTCAAGGCGTCTTGCAACTGATCAATGGCTTGCGACAGCTGCTTTTTCGCGGCTCGCTTCTGGGCTCGTTGGATCTGGTCTGCCATCCAAATTTTTTGTGCCATCAAGCTCATCAACGGATGACCGCACTGAGGAAGCCAACGCTTAAGAGTGTTGTACGAGTGGGGTTTGCGCAGAAGCATTCCCTCTGTCATGTACAACCCCACCTGATAACATGGGTGAATCTTTCGCTGACGAACAGCGATCGTAAATTGAGCATGGGCTTGAAAGTGTTGGTGCATTGCCAAATACAACAACCCCAGCCGGTAGTGGTACTTGTGGGCTTGCTTGCTGTACCGGATGGCTTTGACCAGGTTGTGCTCCGCTCGCTTCAGCCAACGTAGGCGTTGTTTCTTGCCCTTTGCCCTTCGCGCACGGTGACGAAACAGCTCACTGCGTAGCGCCAGCGCAGGTGCGTGCTTGGGATGACGAGAAAGAACGCGACGAACCAAAGTTTGGGCCGTCTTTCTTAAGCGTCGGCGCAATGCGAGATGGGCCAACCCCAGAAGAGCGTGGGGATATCCTTTTCGGTAGCGGAGCGCTTTGCGGTAGGAGGCTTCGGCTTGTTGCCACATCTGACTTTTCTGGTAAAGCCGGCCCAACACCGTATGCAATCGAGCGCTGCGTGGTTTTTTCTTAAGCTGTTGACGAATGCGTTGGATGTAGCGATGGTAGATAGGCTGAATCGAACGTCGGGGCGAAGGAGTCGCAGCTTCCACGACGCTGGGGGCAAGGTGGTTTCCACTGAACACCCACCCCAAACACAAACAACAGAACAAGAAGGTAGGCCGGTACCTTGCTCCGAAATACCTGTGGAGGTTCTGTTGTTGGCCAAATGCCTTTGTTTTATGGGAACGTTCTGGAAACACTGTGTTCATTATGGAGAAACCCTGTGGGCTGATGCCTTTAATCTACACTACCTAAATGTGAGAAACAAGACCCCCAATGGCAAGGGAACCCCCGCTTTTTTAGCGTCCTTCCCAGGTCAAAGAGCCTTGTGTTTCTCTCGGAATCTATCATCGTTTGCTTGAGCAGAAAGGAACAACTTTTGTTGGTTTCCAACCCAAAATTCCGGATCTTCGCTATGTTGGCCATCCTGGTGCCGTTGCTCATAGGACAACCCAACACAGCCCAGGCCCGCTTGTCCGTGGTCTGGAAAAAACCTCCCAAAACGCTTGTCCGTGGTCGACACTTTGTTTGGCAAGGTGCTGTGCGCGGACTTCCAGACACGTTGTTGCGACGTGGCGTGGCGATCTCGTTTTTGCTGATGCAATCCCAACGTACAATCAGGCTCGGGCAGGTTCCTGTCAATCCCAAGGGCGAATTTGTTTTGGAAGGGGTTGTGTCCTACCAGCTTTCGCCACAAGAGTACAGCCTCGACGTCCGAATTTTGGTGCCCCAAGCTCGACCCTCTCGAACCCAACAACAAGG
Organism: Deltaproteobacteria bacterium; assembly: GCA_006226375.1. Taxonomy (GTDB): domain Bacteria; phylum Myxococcota_C; class UBA6777; order UBA6777; family UBA6777; genus M3003. Next base: position 6,648 of record SBHC01000018.1, read on the forward strand.
TGAGGGCCAAACCGGACGAAAAGGGCAGCCCGGTCGCAAAGGTCAGAGTCCAAAAGGAGGCCGCACTCCTGCCAAGGCCGGACCTGGAAAAGGTCGCTTGGCTCCTCCCGTCAAAGGAAGCCCTGACAGCAACAATTACGAGAACTTGCCATTTCAGCCTCGCAAACCCAACCCACAGAAGCCAGGCCAAGCCGATCCCGACAACCCGAACGGTGGCGACTCTCCCGAAGCGAACAACCCCAACCGATTTCCTGGAGGCGGCAAACCGCCTGCGCAAGGGAAGTCATCGAAAGCGGCCCCTGGCTCTGGAGGAGCCCAAGGACCTGCTCTTCCTCCGCAGGTTCAACGTCGCAGCAAAAACCTCTCCAAAACCTTGCAGCGAGGTTGGAAGACCACGCAGCGCAAAGCCTCCAGCCGTCGGAACACGGTGCAACCAAACTCTTTTAGAACCCCCTCGTTTTTGTTGCCGCCCATTCAGCCTGGGGCTCAACCTGGAAACAACGGTTCAAAGAAGGGCCAAGCCGGTTCGGGGTTGGCCAAAAAGGGGCCAAACAACGGCTCACAGGCACCCAGAGCCAATCCTGGGTCGGGCAACCCCGACAATCCCAACGGAAAGAAACCCGGTGGTGAGAACGGTGTCGTTCCAGATCGTCGTAAGACACGAGCCAACCGCGCCCCTGTCGGACAGAACAGCGATCGTGGCAAGGAGCGCCCCAAGTCCAACGACTTTCAAGTCGATTCCTTCCCCAAGCGGAGGCGTCGGGGGCAAGGCAACGGCAATGGTTCTTCGGATCGTTCGTTTGCAGGGCGAAGAGACAACAGCCAAGGGGCTAGAAGGCAAGGTGAGCCAGGCCAGGGTGGAGGTTCTGTGCCCACGCCCGGTGGGCGCTTTGAGCCGTCTTTGGATGGCGCAGAGCCCCCAGCAGAAGCCCGGCGACGCCCAGACAACAGGCCACCCATGATGGTGCCACCTGTGGCGTCCAACTTGAGCGACCCACTCAACCGCAGGCGAAGAAGACGAAAGCCTGTCAATCCTCACAAGGACAGTCTGATCTGGAATCGTTCGCAAAACAGCAAGCTCGACCTCAACACCGACATGGGGAACACCTATTTGCGTCAGGTGTTTGAACCGTACATTCCTCATCTCCAGCGGATCTCTGTGTTCAGCCGGGTGCGGTCCAACTTCTTGCTGGATCAGGTCGATTCCAACAAGCGAAGGCTCAAAGTCGGTGGACGTCGCAAGGACGGACGTTCGTATTTTGTCGGACGGGTTCGTGTGGTGCTGTGGCGGCGACGCTGGACGCCGATTCCCAGCGTGTCACCCGAAGCCCGGATCTTGTGGTACCGCACCACATCCAACGTACCTCTGATCTTTGCTCGGGACAAAGGCGACTTGATGTACGTTCGGGCGCGCCGATGGAAAACACCTGTGGTGTACCTGGAGTTTGGGACCGATGGCAGCCGCGGTTACTTTGGAGGCCAGATCCCTGAAAACATCCGGACTTCCATGTATTCGCGACGGATGCGTCCTTACGTTCCGTACAATGTGCGTCGTGTGGCGCTCAAGCACATGCGACAGTTTGGCGTGCATCGCGGGATGCCCCTGCATGAAATTTTGCGTGGTGTTGTCCCGTATCTACGGAGCTTTGTGGCTCGAAAGCTCAAACCCTACGAACGAAAAAGCAATCCTTTTGCTACCCTGTGGCGTTCTCGTGTGGGAGTGTGTCGTCACCGCTCCATGTTGTTTGTGATGGCGATGCAGTCCTTGGGGTTCCCTGCACGTATGGTGGCCAACCGGGCTCATGCGTTTGCTGAGATTCAATACCCCAACGGTCGCTGGCGGCAGATCGACCTGGGCGGTGGAGAGGTCCCTCATTGGATGGGCAAGTGGCAGGGCAACAAGTACAAGAAGCCCAAAGACCCGTTCCCCAAGCCGCCCGACAACCCCACGCGGAGAAAAGAGCTGCCGACGACGCCCAATCCACCACCTCACGCTCCGGATCCTGACAGCAACCAGGTGCCCGGTGTTCGAACGCCTGGAAGGCCTGGACAAGGCTCCTTCCGGCGCGGTCAAGGTGGCGGCACTGGGCAGCGAATGCGGCTGGTCCCTGGCCTTCCGCCCAAGTTCAAGCGTCGCAAACGAAAGAAACGAAAACCTTACATTCCCCACACCCGGTTCTAGAGGCAATTGATGAGAGCATGGTTTGGTTTGAGTGCAGCGTTGTGGTTGAGCTTTCCTTGGGCTGTGCAGGCGCAAGGTCGTAACAACCCTGGATGGAAAGAGCTGCGTCGGCTGCGTTACAGCCTCTCCCTGAAGGTTCCAACACAGCTCAACTTCCGGATTGTGCGGGACAGCCAGGGGCGGCCACAGCTTGTTGGACGTTTGCGCAACGACAAGAACGAAGGCGTGCCCAACCAGCCGTTGCATCTGACCTTTCCCAACGCCAAAAGCCAAATGGTGATCACCGACGCGCAAGGTCAGTTCCGGAAACACACCATTGGATGGCCTCGGCAGGGCAACTTTCGCATGCAGTTTGCGGGGAGTCGTCGGTTTGCGCCGACTTTCCAGAAGCGGAAGCTGGACCTGCGTCGTGTGGATCTCAACATCAAGGCCGTGTTTCCTCCACCGTTGCCGACTGGAACCAAGAGCTTCTTCATCGACGTCAAGCTCTCCTACAAGAACAAGCCCCTTCGCAACCTCCCTGTTACGCTGTCTGTGCAAAACGGCGACGCTCTGCAAAGCGGCTCCGACAACCAGGAGAGCCAGCCGGGTAGCCCTTTGATGACGTTGTACTCAGATCGCCAGGGGCAGATTCGTTTCTTCTGGCAGGGAAAGGAGCTGCAAGGTCCAGCGCAGCTGTCGATGGTGCTTGCGTTCCCAGGGACAACCTACTTTTTGCCCCAACAGGTCCGCAATGTCTTGGTGGTGACGCCGGAGATTGTGCCGCCTACCAAGATTCCCTGGGAGGCCTTGCTGTATGTGGGGCTTGTGTTGGGGTTGCTTGGTTTGTTGGTGTGGGGCTGGCGACAAGGCTGGTTTGAGCGGGGCTCCGAGAGTCAACCGGAGCTGCTGGAGAAGCCCTCTGGCCCGATTGACACCGGACGAATCGAGAGAGTGGACGCCCTGGAAGGATTGGCTCCGCTGAAAGACTCCTACTCTGTGGGTGGGGTCGTGCTGGCTGTCGGAGAGGCGAGGGCGCTGTCCTATGTTTCCGTCACGGTCAAGCCGACTGACTCCGATGATCCCGACGCTCCTGTTTGGGAAACGGTGACCAACGAGAAGGGTCACTTTATGCTGCGTTGCGAGCACTTGGGTCGCGTGGATGTTACGTTTTTCCACCCCCACTTCCAAACCAAGACAACAACCCTTACCTTGCCCCAGCCGGGCAAACCTCGCTTGTTGCGTGTGTACATGGCGTCGTATCGCCACTTGATTTACGAAACCTTCTTTGAGGTGACCCGCCGGACGTCTTCCAAGCAAGCCTTTGATCCGAAGAAACAAACGGCTCGCGAGTGGCTTGCGGCCTTGAAACCCGAGGTTGCAGATTCACTGGATCCTCTCGCCAAGGCCTTTGAAAAAGCATACTATGGATCCATAATACCCACAGCAGAAGACTACGACGTCTTGTGTGACCTGTTTCAAACGCAAACCAAAGTCCAACCATAAAGGTGCAAGATGCTTGAAAATATGTACAAAATTGCCCTGGGAGACCGGGCAGGGGTGCTCAATCGGGTGTTTACCATCCTGATGATCATCATGGTGGTCGTCCAGATTTTGCGCTGGGCTCGCTTCCGTTTGCGCTTGCGAAAGTGGGGTTTTCGCTTGTTCAAGCTGGAGCAAGACGCGCGGGAAGAAGGCGTCGTCACGGCCATTGACTCCGACGTGTTGCCACCTCTCGACCCCTATGTACGATTCTGGGATCAGGTCCCTTCCATGGCCATCATGCTGGGTCTGCTTGGAACCTTCGTGGGCCTCACCCTGTCTCTTAGCGAAATCCCCGTTTCTGTGGACGTTGAGCTTATCCGGAAGGGGCTTTCCAAGGCGATTCCTTCGATGGGCACGGCGTTCTGGACGAGTCTATGCGGCTTGATTGTGGCCATCTTAACCCGGATCATTAACTCCATGATGTCAGCGGAGTTTCGCTACAAAGTGGTGGACAAGCTGATGCAGAGCGAACCTCAGGTGCTTGACGCTCTTGAGACAGCGGCGTTTCAGCAAGGCCGCGATGGTGCTCTGCTCCGACCTCATGGGATTCGTGAGCTGCTTTGGCACCAAAACCGTCTGCTCAACCAAACCGTGGCTCGCGTCGCTCCACAAGTCTCAGAAGGGATCTCCCGAGGACTGGCGCAGATCTCCACCCAGTTCCCGGCCGAAGAACAGAAGTCCCTGATCCAATCGTTGCATCTGATGACCGAGAAAATCGAGCAGTGGCAGCAGCAACAGAATCAATTGATCATCCAGCAACGGGATTACTTTGAGAACCAGCGGCAACAGATCGACCAGCTGATTCAACAGCAGAAACACTCGACACGGGTGTTGTCGCAGGAGCTTGCAGGGTTTCAACAACAGATTCGGGACATCTCAAGAGATTCTGGCCCCGCGCCACAAGTGACGCCCACGCCAGCGACGTCCTCCTTGCCTCCCCACCCCAACGCTCATCAGAGCGAGCGCACCGTTACCGAGATGCGCGCCCTCGACGAAAACTGGAAAAAGTCCTGACCTGAACCTCTCACTTGAACAAGAAGAAGTAGGCCGCTGCTCCTCCAGCAAGGAGTAGGATCGCAAGCGCTGCCCACAGCATGCCACGACCCTTTTTCTGGGGTTTGGAAGGGAGCGCTGCGTTGGGTGTTTGTCCCTCTGGTGGCATCGACTCGAAGGTCGCAGCGCGTTCCGGGCTAAGGGAGGGCTGCTTGTTCCTGCGGAACTGCTCTGGCATGGCCACGGGAGACCGGTTGGGGTTGGGCACCACACCTGAGAGGCTGGCGGAAGAGGGCGAAGCCTGTCTGTGGAAGCCGCCTGGAGCAGGGATCTCATCGCGCGATTGGCGGATCTCATGGAACGACATCGGCGCTTGGGCTCCCCCAGCATGGCCGGCAGAGCTTGGGATGACCTCTTCTTCCACTTCCATGTCAAACAGAAGCTCCGAAGCCAGCAGCACATCGGACGATGCGTTGGGGTCAGGCTTCGGAACGCTTGGGGGTTCTGGGGGAAGAGGCGTTGTGGTTTGCAACCCTGCCTCTGGGTCAGGCATCAGGCTGGGTACAACGTCCAGGTTGTCCAACGAGAGCAGCTGCTCTAGCTGAGGTGACCGCTTGGACAGCACTCGCACCTGTGGGGCGTGCTGCTTTTGCGGGATCTTGTGCTCCTCAATGATGTGCTCCACCCCGTCAAAGAAGCTTTGGACGTTCATCTTCTTGTGGTCCATCACTACGTTGGGGGTGCCATTGGCAGAAGATTCGTCGACTTCCTCAAAGTCCATGAACGCGGGAGCGTTGTCCAAGGAGTTCCAAACGTCCATCGGCATGGAGACAGGAGGAGGCGTTTGGGGGGAGGCCGGGATTGCATGAAGTTCACGAGACGCCGGCTCTGCAATGGACTTGCTGGGCAGAGGAGGAGGTGTCGGCCTCGGCATGGGAGGAGGCTGTGGGGGAGCGACCAGGGCTCCAGAAGGGGCTGCGGGGATCTCATCGTCGCTAAAGTCGAGACCTCCTTTGGGACTGTCTTCCGTGAACAACGCGTTAAACTCCTGCGAAAAAATCGACATCTCGGCCATCGAGGACTCGGAGTCGTGGGGGTCTTCGGGCAAATCCCACTCTTTTTCGAGCGCGGGGAACTCCCATGACATCTCTGCTTCAGCTACGTTCCCGTCGGTTGCGGCGGGCAAATCAGGGGACTGAGAAGCGTGCTCCAACATCATGTCAAAGGCTGCTTCCGAGTTTTGGTTGTCGATGTAACTGCGAAGCAGGTCGCTCAACACAAGGATATCCGGAAGTCGCAAGTTGGGCGTGGGCTGCAGGCAAGAGAGGATGACCTCTTGCAGCTCATGAGGCATTTGTTGGGCCTTGAGCACACGCGCCACATTGGGAGGCTTGCGCCAGTTGCGCAGCGCGAGGCCTTCGATTGTTCCATCGTCAAAGGGAGGCTCACCGGTCAACATGTGGAACATGATCGCGCCAATGCTGTAGATGTCGGCGCGGTGATCGAGCTTGGCGGCCGTCTCGGTTTGGTATTCGTCGGTGATTGGGTCGTAACCGACTTGCTCCGGTGCGAGGTAGTGAAGGTGTCCAAACGCGAGGTCACTTCCTGTGTTGTAGATGCCTTTGCGAGCGTACAGGTCGCGAGCGATACCAAAGTCGATGAGTTTGACAAACCGCTCTTGCTCTGGCGTGCGGACAATGAAGATGTTTTCTGGGTTGAGATCCCTGTGAACCACGCCGAGGCCGTGCGCCACGCCGACCCCTTCGCACAGCTGAAGGACCAGGTCGACGACAGCGTCGGGGTCCATCGCCTGGCCCCACTCGGGAAGTTGAGCGAGAGACTGACCTTCGAGGAACTCCATCGGGTAGTAGAGTCCAAGCATGGAGTCTTCGTGGAAGTTGTCGAACACCTGGACCACGTGCTTGTTTCGGCTGGAGGCCTTCTCCAGGAGCTTAAACTCGCGTTCGATGCGTGATTTTTCTTCGGCCTTGGCCTGGTCGGATTCCATCTGGCGAAGTTGCTGCAGGGCTTCGCACCAGCGACTGATCTTGATCGCACACAGCTCCTGGGTTTCTTGGTCGAGAGCGCGGTAAATCATTCCCATGCCGCCCTGGCCGATCAGGCCCAGGAGCTGATAACGTCCGCGCATGACCCAGCCTGCGTTGGGATCCTTTCCGCAGTCGCAGAGGGCGCTCAGGCTTTCAAGGGGACGGTGGCAGAATCCGCACTTCACAAGATTTCTCCAGAGGCAAGGGGCGAAACAACACAGAAGGTGACCTGCTTGAACCCAGGTGTTTCAAAGGTCTGGGACAAGCCACTCGGTGGAACAACACGGGCACGCTTCGTCATGAAGGAGTGTCTTTCTTGGCAGCGATGGGCTGCTTTGGGGTTGCAGAGGTTGGGCGTGCCTCTTGGCGCAGCAACGGAGGACCGTCTGGAACATAGGCATCCCGTGGTGACGACGCCAGAAGAATTCGATCCACCTCGTCCCGGGCCGGACAAACCTGTCGGTACTCACACGTCCGACATGCTCGTGAAGGCTGCGGGGCGAAGTGGGTGTCGTTCTCGATCTTGCCAATCTGTCGAATTAATTGTTGTTGCAATTGATCCAACTGATGCATCGAGAGATTGGGACGAATCTCTTTCTGCGTTGCCAGGTAGTGCCAGGATACCATTACTTTCTTGGCTTCGGGAAAAATCTTCGACACGGCGAGCTGGTACACCCCCGGCTGCAAGTCATGTAACAGCTTTTGTTTCGCGGGGATGCGGGGGGAGGTTTTGTAATCGTGGACGATGAAGCTGTCGTCGTCGTTGCGGTTCAGTCGATCCACGTGACCGCGCATCCTGTAATCACCGCTCTGGTCCAAGACAATCTCAAACGGCCACTCCACCTCAATGATGTGAGAGCCAGGTTCGCGAAACGGATAGTGCCGGACGTAGTAGCGACGCAGACACTTTTCTCCGTAACGACGGTACCATTCCCGCCCTCTTTTTTGGTGATGGATGCGGATGGTGCCATTCCAGTGCTGCTCCCAACGCTTGTAGTAGAAGCGGAGAACCTCGCTCACAGGGGGCAACTCTTGCGCTTTGAGGTGAAGATACAGATACTCCATGGACTCGTGAACGCGAGCGCCCACGAAAGACTCCACGAGTTGGTAGGTCGGACGCAAGCGATCCACGTAGTAGTACCAGTAACGCTGGGGACATTGCTCATACAATTTGAGCTGTGATACGGAATAGAGATGATGGGTAGATTCTGCTACCGTCAAAACTATGCTCCCTGCCTCAAACCGTCCTTGGATGCGTGGTCTCTGCCGCGTTGGAACCAACCCGGTAGAGAGGGTGTCTACGAAAGACGGATACTCGCGACAATCAGATGGCTGCGGACGCTCTGTTCCTTCTCTTGAACGCTGCGGCGCTTCGCTGGTTTGCACCTGTCAATCTAACCATCTAGACTACTTTCTTTTTTATAGCCTGTCAATCTTGTGGCGGGGGAGACTTCCTGCCCCAATTACCCGGTCGTGCAAGGAAACAAGCACACTCGACCTACGGATCAATACGGATGGATTTTCTTCTTGTGTTTGCTGGCCTGGCGCTGCTCCCTCTCTTTCTTGTGGTTGGACGGGTGCGCGGCGCCATTCGCTCCCTCCTCCAAACGGCACAACAGAACGAAGGCTTCGCGATGCGTCGGCCTAGCTTAAGTCCCTCTGAGTGGCGCTCGTGGAATGCCGAGTTCCTGCGCTGGCGTTTCTACCGTGCGAGCTTTTGGCTGGGGGTGGCTGAGGGTTTGCTGCTGGCCTTGGCGTTGCAACGTCTGGGTCGCTTGCCTGCGCTCTTGCTTTGGGTGCAGCTGTTCCAACTGCTCCCGTTCTTGTTGGTGTATGCGCTCCATTTGTGGCTGCTCTATCGGGTGGGGCGGTTCAACCTGCAGCGCTTTGATCCGGCCCAAGAGGTGTCTCGTCAGCTTGTGATCCTGTTGGTGGCTTGCTCTGCCTGGGTGCCGCTGGTCACGAGCTGGCTGTTCTTTGCCTGGATGGGCAACCCGACCCCGTAAAGCGATTCTTCCGCTTTGTGTTGTGTCTTGGGGCCTTTTGTATTATGTATGAAGGTGTCTTGGGTAGCCGTATGAGTGGGGTACGTGCTCCATGGTATCGAAGAGGATGAGACGAACAACGCTCTCCATCCTGGAAACAAAAAGAAGGACAGAAAGACGATGGAGTTTGCCTGGAATTCCGACCAAGAAGCCGTTCGACAACGCGCCGCCTCGTTTGCATCGGAGTTTCTCGCGCCGCACGCTGCGACGTGGGATCAAGAAGAGTCACTTCCTGAAGGAGTGCTGCGGGCCTGTGCGCGATCCGGCCTGACTGGACTCACTGTGCCCAAAGAGATGGGCGGTCCTGGTGAGTCCACCGTCGCGTACGCTCTCGCGATCACTGAGCTGGCTGCTGCTTGTAGCTCCACGGCGGTCACCGTCGCGGTTTCTAGTATGGTGGCGGAAACCATCGCCAACATCGGGACCCCTGAACAGCGCGAGCGGTATCTGCCTTCGTTGCTGAGCGGTGAGTTTCCTGCTGGCTCGTTTGCGCTGTCGGAGCCGGGTTCGGGCTCGGATGCAGGTTCGCTGCGGACTCGCGCGGAGATCAAAGGCGAGCAAGTGTTCCTCAACGGCGAAAAGAGTTGGATCACAAGCGGACCCTTCGCGGGCGTGTTTGTGGTGTGGGCTCGCACAGGAGAAGGGGAGGGCTCTCGGGGCGTCTCGACCTTCCTGGTCGAACCCAGCGATCCTGGGTTTGAGGTGGGCCGCAAAGAAGAAAAGATGGGGCTTCGCGCTAGCCCTACCGTGTCGCTCAACTTTGACGACTGCCGGATCACCTCCGACCGTTTGTTTGGAGAGCCAGGACGAGGTTTTCGGATCGCGATGCAAGCTCTGGACGGCGGTCGCATCGGCGTAGCGTCCCAAGCGTTGGGGATTGCCCGCGCTGCGATCGACGCTGTGGAGCGGTACTACGAAGTTCATCCCCACCGTCGAGGAGCCTACGAAGAATCTCGACTGGCGCACATGAAGTCGGAGTTTGCTGCGGCCCGGTTGTTGATCTTGCAGGCCGCCTGGCTCAAGGACGAGAAAAAGCCGTTCTCGGCCAAAGCTGCGATGGCCAAGGCTTACAGCACCGAAGCCGCCAACACAATTTGCCAGGAAGCCCTGGATCTGTTAGGTGAAGATGGCTGCACCAATGACTACCCGGTGGAACGCCTGTTCCGCGATGTACGGGTGACTACCATTTACGAAGGCACCAGCGAAGTGCAGCGTATCGTGATCTCTCGCTCGTTCCTGAGCGAGGCTCGTTAGCCTTACGAGAGGGCCTGGTTGCCCTACGAAAGGGGAGTGGGATGGGACGGGGTCGCAAAGCCCAGCGTCGATTGCCCCGCGCAGTCAAGCAGGCCCTCCAACAGCAAAACAAGCCAGCACCTACGGAAGATCTCTCTCCTCTCGAACAACGCAACCCGGCGTTGGTGGAGCCTCCGCGCGTTCGCAAGACGCCCGTGTTGCTACCTTCATCGACAAGCGCCGAGCCCGAAGCTCTGGTGCATGCCCCTCGACCCCAAACCGATGCTTTGCTCCAAAAAATGGGGCAGAATGTGTATGTGGGTCAGCAAATGGAAGGGGCTTGCGAGTTCTGGATCGAGTTAAAAGAAGAAATCCTCGGAGGCCTGCAAATACGCATCTCGTTGGCCAAAGGCCGAGTGTCTGCGTCACTGCTTGTGCAATCCGAAGATACCAAGACCCTTATTATAAAGAAACTCCCTCAATTGAAACAGCAACTTCGGCTTCGTGGAATGACCATCAATACGATTGAGGTTCTTGTCCCATCATCGGCTCACTCACGGTAGGAGGTTACACCATGAGTCTTCGCATTGGAATCAATGGATTCGGACGCATCGGACGCGCTGTTTTCCGAATCATCGCTGCATCTCACTCTGACATTGAAGTGGTCGCCATCAACGACATTGGCGATCCCAAGGTGATTCTGCACCTGCTCAAATACGACACCGTGTTCGGCCGCTTCGGACGCGACATCAAGATGGAAGGCGACACCCTTCATGTAGAAGGAATGAAGCCCGTCAAGATGTTGGCCGAGCGTGATCTCACCAAGCTGCCCTGGGCTGACCTCAAGGTTGACTTTGTGGTGGAGTCCACTGGTGTGTTCCGCAAGCGCGCCCAAATTGAAGGACACCTGGAAGCTGGCGCTCCCAAAGTTCTCCTCACGGTTCCGGCCAAGGATGAGATCGACGCTACCATCGTCTTGGGCGTGAACGACGACGACCTCAAAGCCTCCGACCGCATCATCTCCAACGCCTCTTGCACCACCAACTGCCTGGCTCCGATGGCCAAAGTGTTGCACGAGTCCTTTGGTATTGAGTCGGCGTTGATGACGACCATCCACGCGTACACCAACGATCAACGCGTGGTGGATGCACCCCACTCCGACCTCCGCCGTGCTCGCGCTGCGGCCGCGAACATCATCCCCACCACCACCGGCGCTGCCAAGGCCACAGGAAAGGTCCTTCCTGCGCTCCTCGGCAAGATCGACGGTATGGCGGTTCGCGTTCCTGTTCCTGATGGTTCCATGGTCGATTTGGTCTCGGTGCTGTCCAAGACTGTGACCGTTGACGAGGTTAACGCTGCGATGAAGGCCGCGTCGGAAGGTGCCTTGAAAGGTATCCTCGGGTACACCGAAGACCCGATCGTCTCCTCCGACATTTTGGGTAGCCCCTACTCCTCCATCTTTGATGCAGCCGCTACCCAGCTGATATCGGCCGGCGACAAGACCATGGTCAAAACGTTGTCCTGGTACGACAACGAATTTGGCTACTCCAACCGCGTGATCGATCTCCTCAAGAAAGCCGCTGCTCTCTAAATCCCCTTCCTCACTCTCCAAACTTCTCTCTCTTCCCCATCATCGTGGACCCGTGGTTTCTGTGGGTCCCCTTGTGCGCTTCACTCTGCATCTCGATACAGAACTTGTTTCACCTTTTTTTGCGAAAAAGAGTGAATGCAATTCACTGATATTCCAACCATTCAAAACAAAATATCAATTTTCTTTGGGGCGGAGTGCACTTTTTTCGAGTTGTGTGTGTTTACGTCTGTGGAAGACAAATGTCATGGCCTTCATATACAGGTGCCGGGTGAGTGGCTGGAGGGCTGTGACGAGTGGATACGAAGGGCTGAAGAGCAAGAATCTTGAGAGACACAGAAAGGATGTTGCGATGAGGAAACTAGGAATGGTGGGGTTGATTGGTTTGGGTCTTTGGTTGGGAGCACCTGTCGCTGCCCAAGCGGGCCCTAAACCTACCCTGAAGCGCGTCAAATACATGTTGAATCACGTGTATTGGCGGGTTCAATGGTCGGGTATGTGTCTTCTGGAAGACTTTTACAACGATGAGACCAAAGCCATTCCTTGGGTTGCTGTTGTCGCGCTTAAGAAGTCAGACGATGCCTTCACCACGAACTGGAAACTGCGGCTTCGAGCCATTCGTTGGTTAAAGCGTCAAAAGCAGGCCAACGCTTGGTCCGCGCTCTACAAGGTCGCACGTGTGGAGAAACACGCGAAGGTGCGATTGTATCTTGCTTCGGTGTTGGGGCATGCGCCTGCCCTGAAACAAGACGCCTTGGCGACTTTAAAGGTGTTGAGCAAGGACAAGGACAAGGCAGTGCGAGGGGAAGCCAAGCGTTCGATCGCCCAGCTCCAGTCCCGGTTGCAGGCAAACAGAGGCCAAGCCCATTCCGCCCGACATCAAGCTGGGGCGACAAGCCTCTCGGTGCCGCCTTCTGACACTGGAGATGTCGGCCACTCGTCTCGCGTTGCGATGCCCTAAACCCTTCGTTTTCCCCACCTTCTCTTCTTTCTTTTCCCTACCGATGTAGCTGTTGTTAGGATGTTGGCTCTGACGCGTCAGGCTTCTTTTGCATGAGCGCGCTGCGCTCAAACTCAACCACAACGGTGCCGTCTTGGTTGCGTCCGGTGTGACGGAAGCGAACGATGCCACAATCAGGTCGGGAGCGAGATTCTCGTTTGTCGACCACTTCTGTGGAGACATACAAGGTGTCGCCATGGAACATGGGGTGGGGGTGTTTGACGGTTTCGTAGCCGAGGTTGGCGATCAATGTTCCTTCGGTGAGATCACCAACGGTGAGTCCCACGGCCAATCCCAAGGTAAAGATTCCGTTGACCAGAGGGCGGCCCCACTCGGTTTTGCTGGCATAAGCCGCGTCGAGATGAAGGGGCTGTGGGTTCATGGTCATGGTGGTGAACAAGACATTGTCCATCTCTGTGATGGTTCGGCCCAGACGATGCTCCAGGGTGTCTCCGACCTGAAGTTCTTCGAAGTACTTCCCAGGCATGGTTTCGCTCCTTTGGTAGCAGGGAATGGCAAAACAGGCATCAAGAGGCTACAAAAAAACCCCGGAACAAAGCCGGGGTTTTGGGCGGGTGACGGGATTCGAACCCGCGACTTCCTGAGTCACAGTCAGGCGCTCTAACCAACTGAGCTACACTCGCCATAAAGGATATGTTGTTGTTGCTGTCTGCAACAATGAGTGGGTTCTATATCACTCTTCCTTCCGCCTGTCAAAACATTTTTTGAACGAGAAATCGGGGGTCGCAGAAGAGGCTTGAGAAACCTTGGTTTGGTAACGATCCTCTCGAAGAGCTCACCAAACGTTGCAAAGAAATGAGACCAGGTGGAGGAAACTTGGGTTGAATACGTGGATGTATCTTTCGGGCTTCGGTCTTGAAGTAAGAAAGGAATGTTACAGAAGAGTACGATGGAGAATTGACCTGATGAGGAGTCTCCGCTAAGCTAAGGACGGTTTGTTTTTGTGGGAGATGTTGCAACAGCTTTGGTCCGAGAAAAGCTGACTTCTCATACACATGGCTTATGTCGTGAAAGTTTGCTTTCCGACAGGTTCTCCGATCCTTCGTTTCCTTGTGTGACTTGGGTTCCAATCTTCGGCCGATGCTAGCTATTCCAAAAAGACGAGGATGTCGATGAGTTTTCGTAAGGCTTTGGTTCGCCTCTTGCTCGGGGGCTCCCTGTTTGGGTTAATTGTTTTGGTGACAAATTGTGGTAAGCCAGAGTGTTACTACGATACCGATTGTTCTGAAGATAGAATTTGCAAAGAAAACACATGCCGCAATGTGTTGCCCCAACCCTGCACGGGTGACAGCGACTGCACCAGTCCAGAGCGCTGCTTTAATCAAAAGTGTGTTTTGATTCCGGTGGGGTACGAGTTTGTTGAACCGTTCGGGCGAGAGCCGGGGCCCGAACCGGGACCTGAACCGGGGCCCGAACCGGGACCTGAGGCTGGACCCGAACCTGAGCCCGAACGCGGGCCTGTGAAGTGCAGCAATGACATTGATTGCGCCGCGCTCGTGGATCACGTCTGCGCGCTCACTTCCAGCGGCGAGTTGCTTTGCCAACCCAAACAAAACAACGCGAAAAAACTTCGCGAGGTGTGTGATCCGGCAGCAACGACGTCGGAATGTGAATCGAGGACTTGCCACCCCAAGCGCAAGATCTGTACATCACACTGCGCCAAAGACGAAGACTGCCCCAGCGGCGTCTGCGAGTCTGTGGAGTTTGAACCTGGAAAGATCTTTGCGATCTGTCTGGGTAGCCTGAACCAATGCAACCGCGACAAAGATTGTGGAACAGGCAACAACAACGACAACCTCTGCGCCTTGCAACAGACCTCTCCCACCGAGCTGGCAACACGTTGTCGTACCGCTGTGGGACAACGTCCTGCTGGTCAATCGTGCCTCGGTGATGGTGATTGCATTCACAACAATTGTTACAACCGTGAGTACTGCGCTTCTTTCTGCCTTGATGCCTCCGATTGCCCCACGGGCATGGAGTGCAAGGAGCAAGAGATTCTCCTTGGAGCGAACAAGTACAAGTTCAAAACCTGCCAGCACCCTGCAGAAGGTCTTCCCTGCAAGACCGACAAGCAGTGTCTGCGACAGGGTTACATCTGCGCACCCATCAAAGTGGGCACCAAGCTAGAGCTTCGTTGCATCAACAACACCCAGGCTCCTTACCTCGACTCTTGCAGCAAGAACGAAGACTGCAAGAGCGGCGTGTGCTTGCTGACCTCCGGCGAACAGTGCTCCAAGCCCTGTGAAAACGACAACGACTGCGCCCAAGGCAGCGCCACCGTCAAATGCTTGGACGTTTTGCTGGATGTCAACGGCATCAAAGATACTTTCAAAATGTGTGTGCCGCAGCTTCAATCCTGCGCCAAAACCTCCGACTGCACCAACGTTGGAGACGTTTGCGCTCCTCATGTTGATGCCAGCGGTCAGTTCTCGCTTCGATGTCTGCCGAACAACAGCAGCGCGAAGCTCATCGGCGCAGATTGTGCCTCCAGTGATGAGTGTGCAAGTCGAATTTGCTACAACAAAGTCTGTGCCTCCCTGTGCATGGCTGCCAACGACTGTGGTGGTGGAAAGCAAGGGTTTGGTTGCACCCAGGAGAGCATCAAGTCTCCCAATCCCAAGGTGCCTGACATCTCTGCAATGCTTTGTTCTGTTCCGTCTGCTGGCTTGAAGTGCACAACGCATCTCGCCAACCAAAGTGGTGACAGTTGCCCCTCAGCGACCAACGATACATGTCGAATCGTTGATGTGAACGGTACACCGGAGCAACGTTGTCGGACCGCTGCTGGTACTGCAGAAGTGGGGGCGAGCTGCTCGAAAAATGCCGATTGCAAATCGGGTACATGTCTGACGCCGGATGGTATTTGTACTGCTCCTTGTCGTAACGACAACGACTGCGCTTCGGCAGGCGCGGATCTCAAATGTGTGAAGAAGACGCTGCAAGGCAAAGAGTTCTCTGTATGTGCATACCAAGGCTGCTCCGGCGATCCAGACTGTGACGCAGGTAAGATCTGCGCGAATGTCATCTCCCAGGTGGGTCGTTTGTTGGCTTGTGTTCAGCCGAACAAGCAAAAGAAGGCTGGCGAAGCTTGCAGCAAGAACGGAGATTGCCAGTCCAACATCTGTCATCCCAAATCCAGCATCTGTGTGCCTCCTTGCGCAGGCGGAAAAGACATCTCCTGCCCACCCCAGTATGCTTGTGAGCTGGCGACCAACGGACCTGACTCAATCAACCTTTGCTTGCCAATCCCCAACGCTTGCCAAAGCAACGGCACTTGCACGTCGGGTCAGGTTTGTGTGTACACGGTCAATTCCACGTCAGGAAAGCCTCGCCAAACCTGTGGTGCTGCCCTGGGCGACCGAAAGCTGGGTGACTTCTGTGACCCCACAGCGACCTCGCCCCAATGCATCACCGGCTTCTGCAACCCAAGCACCAAGCGCTGCGGTCAGTTCTGTGAAAGCGCTTCGGATTGTCCTGCCGACACACACCGCTGTACCAGCGTAACCGTCGCGATCACACAGCCTGGAAGCACCCAAAGCAATCCCATGACGAAGAACTTCTCTCTTCGTGTGTGCCAGTCGTTGTTGTGTCGTTACAACGGTGACTGCCAAACCGGTGAAGTGTGTGCCGTGAGTTTGGTGAACAGTGCGGCGGTCAAGAAGTGTGAAGCCATCGGTGTCAACAAGAAGCTTCCTGGTCAGACCTGTACGTTGGATGCTGACTGTGCCACAGGCCTTTGTCGAAATAACGTTTGCGTCGCCTTGTGCTCGGCTCACCGTCACTGCGCTGACAACGAGCAATGTGGACCTGCAACTTACATCACAACAACCACCAACGCTTGCCTGAAAGGAACAAGGGCTTCTTGCAGTGGTGACAAAGACTGTGCCACAGGAGAAGTCTGTCAGGTCAACTCGTCCGGTGGAAAGCCTGCCGCAAGCTGCCAAAAGTTCCCCACAGGTGGTATCCCTGCTGGAGGAACCTGCAACCCGAACGACGGCTTCCCTGGCAAGTGCGCCTCACACATGTGTGACGCTGTGACCAAGAAGTGTCTTCAGGCTTGCGCTCCCGGTCTCAACGACTGTGGAACAGGTGAGGTTTGCGACTCCTTCTCGATCTTGGGCGGTACCATTAACGCGTGCATCCCTCCACCACAAAGCTGTACGAAGGGTAGCGATTGTAGTTCTGGTACGGTGTGTGCTGTGAGCGTTTCGCAAGGCTCTGTTGCCTACAGCTGTCTCCGTCCACCAAGCACACGAACCAAGAAAGTGGGCGACGCTTGCAACCCCAACGCAGCCTTCCCAGGTGAGTGTCAAACCAGCTTGTGCCATCCGGAGTTGAGGGTTTGTGTCAACACTTGTCAGCAAGATTCGGATTGCACCGACACGACTCGACCCTTGTGCGGTAAGATGGCGATCTCTGGAGGACTCCTCGCTCGTGCTTGTGTCTCCAAGAACGTTGCCTGTGACCAGGACGCCAACTGCCCATCTTCCGAGCCTGTCTGTGGCGTCGAACTCAGCAACAACACCTTAAGCACCAAGTGCAGCCGAGGAAGCACCTTTGGCAGCAAGAAGATTGGAGACACCTGTGACCCCTCCCAGACGATCTCCAAGAGCGAATGTTTGAATCGCTTCTGTGAAGCGGGCCGAAGCGTTTGTACGGCTGTATGCCAAAACAACGATCAGTGCCCCACCGGCTTGGTGTGTGCACAAACACGAGTGGAAGGCAATCGAACCATCTTGGGTTGTGTCCCTGCCGCTGGTTCCACATGTACCAAGCTTCAAGCCTGCGCCGTTCCCAACGTTTGCCGGGTGATCCGTGAGACATCAGGTGTCGTGGCGAAGTGTCAAACGGTTGGCGGCAAGGGCGTGGAACTGACATGCTCAGGCAGCTCAAACATCACGACAGAGTGTTCCAGTGGTATCTGTCACCCAACCAACGATCGCTGCACCTCGGTATGTCAGCAAGACGATGATTGTTTGCTTGGTAAGTGCAAAGCGATCACGTTGGAGGGCTTCCAGGTGAAAGTTTGTGACTCTTCCTGTGCGAAAGACAGCGACTGTCCCACAGGTCAGATCTGTGGTCTCTCCGGACCTGGAAACAAGCTGGTCCTCTCTTGCATCAAGCCGGACTCTCAGAAGGCCGCTGCTGGTGCAACATGTGACCCAACCAAGAGAATCAACGGCAACGACTGCCAAAGCAGCTTCTGCAGCATGAGCAACAGCAAGTGCACCACCTCTTGCACCCAGAATTCGGACTGTGGCTCAGGTCAAATTTGTACCACGGGCGCTGTGCGGTTGCCGAATGGAACGTTGGTCAACCTCAAAGGCTGTTTCCCGACAAGCGGATCATGTTTGCTCCAAAACCAGTGCGCGACGGGAACATTGTGCCAGTTGGAAGCTCAGAGCAGCAGCGTGGGAACGATCTGCAAAGCGGCTGACTCGAACCGTTTGCCAGAAGGCAACACATGCTCCAGCACCACGTTGCCTGGTGATTGTCAAACAGGTCTGTGTGATCCACAGAGCAAGCAATGTACAGGCTTCTGTACCAAGGACAGCGACTGCAACGGCACCCGCTCCAAGTGTGGTAGCATTACCGCCAACAGCGCATCGTTCAAAGCCTGCGTCAAACCATAACCTCCCCAAGTCCTTCTTCCTTTCTCCGTTCGTTCTCTCTTCCCAAGAACAAATTCGTTGGCACGCCTGGACAAAGGGGGTGCTTTGCGACAACTAGTTAAGGTAGAGGACAGAGCGAATTGCCTGGGTCGGGTGGGAGCATTTCATGCCTGAAAGAGACGGGAATATCTGTATTTTTTGTTCTGTTCCGATAAGACATTGCGTGGTTCCACTGCGCGGCAGGAGGAGTTGCCGCCCATCATAGGATATTGGTATGAGAAGACGATTGTTTCGCTCCCCTTGGATGTTTGTGCTATGTGCCACTGTCGCAGGCTTGGGTCTGATTGCTGCGGCGCCGTCGTCAAAACCGAATCCACGCCGAGCTTCGGCGACTCAACCGGCAAGTCGTCCTGCTCAGGCAGCATGGTCGCTGGACTTTCTCAAAAAAGTACCTGAACCGCCCAAGCAAATTAGCGGTGTTCCAGGTGTTGTGATGCTCTACTCCGGTGGACTCAAAAGCTACTTTGAACCCTGCGGTTGCCAGGCCGATATGCTAGGCGGTCTGGGGCGAGTCACCTCATTGGCCAAAGGCTATCGTCAACGTGGTCTCTCTGTCATCTCTGCTGACGCCGGGAACTTGTTCTACGAAGAGCTGTGGTTGGGAAAAGCCAAGCGCAAACAAAGCGAGCTTAAGGCTGTGATGGTGGCTGACCTCTTTCGTCTGATGGGCGCAAGCGTTATGGGGATCGGCCCGTACGATCTGACCTTTGGACGAAAAGAACTGCTTAAGCTGGTGCAGCGCAGCGGTATGAAAGCCCTCGCCGCGAACTTGCTGGATTCGAAAACCAAGAAGCCCTTGTTCGCTGGACATCATGTCGTTCAGGTCGGGAAGTTGCGAATCGGCTTCTTTGCGCTCACGGAATCTCCGGCGATTCCCACAGGAACTCCAGAGGCCAAACGCAAGGCAAAAGCCGCGAAGTACAAAGCTTACTGGGCAGAGCGAAATCTCCTGGTGACGCCATATCTTGCTGCCGCGAAGCGCGAGATTGCTGCGCTGAAGAAGCTTAAAGTGGATCGGATTGTCTTGCTCTCCACTTTGGGTTCGCAGCGTTTGGAGTCGTTGATGAACGCTACCAAAGGTATCGACTTTGCGATCGAAGGGGCAGAGGAGGAAGCGTTTGAGCCTCCGCAACGTTCAGGCTCCGCGTTTTTGTTCTCCACCCCAAAAGAAGGGCAAAAACTCGGCATCTTCGCCATGTACATCCGCGACAACAAAGCGGAGTGGGGCCCCGTTGAGACGCCAGCCAAGCGCAAAGAATCGCTGGTGAAGATGGAAAAGCAAGTGTTGGCGTACATCCAGCAGGCACAGTCGATGCGAAAGCAGGGCAAGGCCTTTGAACCGATCGCGAAAGTTTATGACAAGCAGGCTGATGCGCTGCGCAAGAAGATCCAAGAGAAGAAAAAGAACCTCAACGCGCCGCCCCAACTTGCAGCCGGACGCAACGGCTACTTTCACACGCTGCTCAAGGTGTCGAGCAAACTCCCTGACTTCCCCGCAGCGGCCGATCGGGTCGAGCGTTACCAAAATGATGTGAAGCTCGCCAACATGGAAGCGCTCAAGAACATCAAGCCCATTCCCAAAGACAAGAAGGGCAACTTCTATGTGGGAGTTAACCAATGCAAGACCTGTCACATGGACGCCTACAAATTTTGGCAAAAGACCGCTCACGCCCATGCCTACGCGACTTTGGTTAAGCGAAAGAAGCAATTTGACCTGGATTGCATCGGCTGTCACGTGGTGGGGTGGCAACAACCTGGCGGTTCGTACGATATTAAGAATCCTCGGAGCCAAACCAAGCCGCCGCAAAGTTTGGTCAACGTGCAGTGCGAGAACTGTCACAGCCGTGGTGGCCTCCACCAACAGCGTGGTGGTCAAAAGAGCCTGATTCGGGGACATGTCACCGCCAAAGTGTGCACCCAATGTCACCAGGGAAGTCATCATCCCAACTTTAAGTTTGTGGAGAATGTCAAAAAGATCCTGGGCAAAGGGCACGGCGAGAAACGACTGGCCGAGATCCTCAAGCAGGAGAAATCCAAACGTTAAGGGATGTTCGTTCTCCTCGCGAGCAAGGGTTCCGTGGACTTCTACGGGAATCCGACCTACCTTGGGAACGGGGTAGACCGCGATTGGAAGTTGACCCCAGGCTCTAGAACCTTTAATGATAGAGAGATGGAAAGAAAAAGTCTGGGAGCAAAAGAGTCGAATGACCCAACAAAGTATATGCCCCAGTTGCCACAATTGGGTGTCCCCGCAAGCGACGCACTGTCAACAGTGTGGCACTGCGCTTCAAGGGGGTATGGCTGGATCGCCAGGGCAATCCTACCATGACCTGATGATGCAACAGGCTCCTCCCACGCAAAATGGCGTGAACGAGGAAGATATTTTTGCCCAAGATGATCGCACCGTTGTGTCCAAAGGACCTCGGCACGCGGTCGAGTTCTCGATGCCTGAAGAAGAGAACTATGCCACCATACAAATGGAAGGCAAGAAGGCGTCGGAGCTATGGGGCGAGGCCTCGGAAGTCGAGCTGGCCAACTATCTCGGTGACTCCGATCGTACACAAATGACAGGCTACCCTTCGCAGCCAGCGATGCCCAACCAGGGCGGTGGGATGTGGTCCACTCCGTCGCAAGACGCCTGGAACTCGCCCTTTGCGAACCAACAACCTGGATGGGGGAACATGCCTCCTCCTCCACAGGTTGGCTGGGACCCCAGCGTTGGGGGCGCTGAAAACGAGCAGATGACCTACAGTGGACCGGCGGATATCGCTCGGGCTGCTGGCTCAGAATCCACCGGCAAGCGTGTGGGTCGAATGCTCAAGTGGCTCGTGCTTCTGCTGGTTGTGGGCGGCGGACTGGCCGCAGGCTACGTCTATCTGTTGCCGATGCTGAACAAGCCGAAGATGGCCAAAAAACAAAAAGTCTTCGTGGTGCTTGAGGTGGAAACCCAGCCCAAAGGTGCGGATGTATGGCTCAACGGCCACAAACTTGGTGAACCGACTCCGGCCACCATTAGCACGCGAATCGGTCGCCCTGTTCAGATCCAGATCCGTAAGGAAGGCTTCAAAACGGTTGACTTCCAGTGGCCTGCTACTGGCTACGACAAGCGGAAGTTCTTCCTCCAAGCGAAGGAGCAACCCAAGCCTCGCCCTCGCGTGGACACTCCGCCGGATCCTCCGAAAGTCGCGGTGAAGCCAAAGCCACGCAAGCGCGTGCGCAAACGACGTCGTCGCCGACGAAGCTTCGCCGGTGCTGGCTCTGGGATGGTGTTGTCGCTGCGAACGGTTCCTTCGGGAGCGAAGGTTCGGATTGGCAATCGCTTGTGGCCTGGGAAAACGCCTCTTCGTATCCCCCTGCCGGAAGGAAAGAAGGTTCGAGTGACGGTACAAAAGTACGGACACCAGGACGCATTCTTCGTCTGGTCTGCCACAAAAAGCGAAACACACGTCATCAAGTTGTATCGTCATAGTTGGTACAATCCCTGATGGAAGAGAAGAGCAGGCCTCAGCGATTGAATGAAGACTCGATGATTGGGTCTGTCATCAAGGATACCTACCGTATCGATCGCTACCTGGGTGAAGGTGGTCCGTCCATCGTGTACCAGGGAACGGACCTGCTGCTCAGCGCGCCTGTTGCGATCAAGCGTCTCAAGTTACAAGCGTCTCTGGGTGACGGTAGCTCGATGGCTGAGCGCTTCCTGAGGGAAGCCCGGACACACGCCCGCTTGATCCACCAAAACATCGTAGGCATCCGCGCGGTCCTGGAGGAGAACAACGAGTTCTTCATCGTGATGGAGTTTGTGGACGGCGGTGATCTGGCGCAATTGCTCAAGCGTTATCCCAACCAGCAACTCTCCGTCAACGATGCGATTGCGTTGTTTGGCCAGGCCTTGTTGGGTTTGGATTACGCCCACCGCAACAAGGTCATCCACCGCGATATCAAGCCCTCCAACATCCTCGTGAACCAGGAACAATGCGCCAAAATTGCTGACTTTGGTTTGGCCCGCGCGGTCACGGACCACAAGATCACGGGCGCAGGCTTTTTGGTCGGTACCTTGTCGTACATGTCGCCTGAGCAGCTGCAAGGAAACGAAGCCAAACCCACCAGTGACATCTACAGTTTGGGCGTATCCTTGTACGAAGCGTTGGCTGGTCATCACCCGTTTGTGAGAAACGGGGAGAAGCCTACGCCGCAAGAGATCTTTGGGCGACACATGTTTGATGCGCCGCCCCTCCTCAGCACCCTACGTGAAGACATCTCGTTGTCGTTGGCTGAGGTGGTGAATCGCAGCATTGCGAAAGATCCTTTGGAGCGTTACCCCAACTGCATATCCTTTGCAGAGGCGTTGCAGAAGTCAGCTGAGGGGTTTGATTCTTCACAGAGCGGTGGCCACCTGGCCCTTGCGTTGAGCATGCAAAGCGGGGTGAACCGAAGCCCAGAGTCCAGCTCGTCCAACGGTGGCTCTGCGGAGCGTTTGTCTTCTCCGCCTCCTTCAGGGCAAGCCGATGGAGGAACAGGTGCGTTTGTTGGACGGGAGCAAACACCGCTGCGTCCGCCTGCTTCTGTTCCACCTTCCCATGCGCTGGCTTCGGGAGAACCTTCTCTCCCTCCGACTGCACGAAAAGGCACGCGAGAGGTCCAACGACACGAGAGCATCCCACTGCGTCCTCCTGCAGGGTTCGATTCTTCCAATCCGATGCCTTCAGGGGAGACCATCTACGATCACCGGTCGCCGGTTCCTCGCTCGTGGTCACCCCAAGACAGCGCAACGTCAGCGGGAGAGCACCCTGTGCCTGGTTCTGTGGGTGGTGGGGCTTCGGTGCATTCGGAAGAGAAGCCCTGGCCTGGAACATCGAATGCACAACCTGAGGTGACCCAGGTCGTTTCTTCGGAAGAGTCGTTTCCTCCCCCACGAGAGCGCGCCGAGCCGAGCAGGGTGGAGGACATTCCCGACACATGGAAAGAAACGGTCTCTCCTCTCCCTCGGAAAGAGGAAGAAACCTCCTCTTCAGGTAGGGGGTTTTGGATGATCCTGGTCCTACTTCTCGCTGGAGGGGTTGGGGGCTATCTCTATCGCGCTGAGCTGGGTTTTCTGCCTCCCGATGGAGCCTCTGCACAGGCGGCTGACGGTGGTTCTTCGGATTATTGGCCACTGACATCATCGGCCGCGGGTGTTCCCACTGGTCCTGGGGCAAAAGGCTCCAACCAGGCGTCGAAAGCACCGGACACCTCTGCCTCCCAAGGGCGTCCATCTCCCCCGCTCGCAAGCCTGGCCTCCTTTCGCAAGATTTGTGCGTCCAAGCCTGGCCACATGGTGTTTATCCCACCGGGTTCGTTTGTTCGGGGGCGAACAGCCAATCTTAACAAACATCGGAAGCTTGCGGATGCGCCAAGCCAACGCGTCCAAGTGTCAGGCTTTTGTATGGATCGGTACGAAGTTACGGTTGGCGACTACAAGAGGTGCGTTGAGAAGGGCTTTTGCATCTCGATCCCTTGGTCCCAACGATGGCGATGGAAAAAGAAGCGATACAAGGGTCTTACAGTGGCTCAAGTTCTTCCAATGGAGCAACCTATGAGGTACGTCCGCTGGCAGGATGCCCAGCTGTATTGCCGTTGGGCCCGCAAACGTTTGCCCACAGAGGCGGAGTGGGAGTGGGCCGCTCGCGGTGACGACGGTTGGCGTTTTCCTTGGGGCAACCAACGTCCGATATGCGATCGAGCGGTCTCAAAGTCTTGCAAAGGGGCAGGACCCCAAGCGGTGAACGAGCGACGCAAGCTTGGTTCCAACCCTTTTGGTGTGTTTGACTTGAGCGGGAACGTTGCAGAGTGGGTGCGGGATTGTTACGACCCCAAAGGCTACGACAAGCTACGCAAGCAAAACCCAACACTTCAGGATCCCCTGTTTGACACCATTCCTTGCAAACAACGAGTGTTGCGGGGAGGTTCCTTTCGGCACAAAGGTTTTGATATTCGCTCGTATGTTCGGATGAAGCGGCGCCCTCAACACGCCACTCGCTGGATTGGGTTTCGGTGCGTTGCCTCCGTTCGGAGGAAGTGAGCTGTGGCCAAGGGCAAACGGTGGCGATGGGTGTTGGTGTTGGTGCTGTTGGTGGTCAGCTTCTTGTGGTGGGAGCGAAAAGCCGTGCGCCATGGCTTGCGCTGGGTGGAGAAGCGCTACTTTGCATATCTCGGTGACAGCGGCCCGCTGCTTGTGGTGAAGCGTGGTGCCTGGAAGCAGTGGCACCCTGGGGTGTGGATGCGCTCCATTGTGTACAAGCGCAAGCGACATTGGAGTCGGATCCACTTGTACATCACCCGCGTGGACCCTAAGCAGGTTCGCTTTCATGTCTGGCGGGGAAAGCCTCGTCATGTTCGCTGGATCATGCAGCACACGGAAGCTCTCGCCGCCATCAATGGCGGACCCTTTCTTCCTTCCAAGAAGCCCTGGGGGTTGTTCAAACACCAGGGACGGCTGCTTCAAAAGCATCTGTTTCAGCGCAACAACGACGGCGTCTTTTATGTAGAAAAGGGGAACGTTGGAATTGCTTCGGCGCGCAACTGGAGACATGAAGGGCGCTCGTATGCGTTTCAATCGGCCCCGCTGTTGGTCGCAAAGGGCAAACGGAGAGTGTTGCCTCGTGCGTCCCGTTGGCGTGTGGACCGTCGAAGCGCCCTCTGTGTGGATCCCCATGGTCATTTGCTGATGATGACCACCGATGGTTTCTTCAACGGACTCAGTTACTACGAGATGGGCTTGTTGCTGGCGGCTCCTTACAAAAGAGGGGGCTTCCAGTGCCAGTGGGCGCTCAACCTGGATGGTGGCGCCAGCAGCCAGTGGGCCTTTCGTCAAAGCGATGAAACCACTGTGGTTTCAGGCCTGGAGAAGACGCCCTTGTACCTTCTTGTCTTACCCTGGAGCCGTCCCCATTCTTCCAATCTTTCATCGGGCAAGCCATGAACCCATACGAAGCGATGTACTACTTTCTGACGCTCCTCTCCCTCACCCTTGTCTGTGGCCTCCTTGGTGTATGGTGGGCAGGTCGAGGCATTCGGAACAAACAGCACCCCTTTGTGCCGTTTGGCGTGGCTTTGGTTTGTATTCTTCCTTCGCTGTTGTTTGTGTCGTACTACCTGCATGTGTTCGACGCTCCCTGGTATTATACGCTTCGCTCCTTGCCAGGCATGGATGGACTTGCGGTTCTCTCTGGTTTTGGTATGGGGGTGTTTGTCCAACGGTTTGCTCATGTGCTGGGGATGCAGCTTTTTCCCACAGGAGAGAACACAACCAAGGTTCACTTTCGCTTTTTTAGCGGTTTGGTGACTTGCTTTGTTGCTGTGCTTTGGATCGCTCTGGTTTTTTACAAGCCCTTCCTCACGTTGTACCGTGGCCCGCTGCAAAACCGATGGAACGGGGGAGTTTGTCTGCAAACCAGCCCGATCACTTGTGGACCTTGCGCGGCCGCTTCCATTCTCTTTGACTACGGTGAAACGGTCACCGAGAAGCGCTTGGCCCAGCAGGCTTTTGCAAGTCGTTCAGGAACGTTGAATTGGTACTTGGCGCGAGCCATCTGCTCTTATGGATACCGCGTGACATTTGCGGCACCTTCAACGCTTGCTGATGTGCAGGCCCCCGCGATCATTGGAGTTAAGCTCGGTCATGCGGGGCACTTCCTTGTGTTCTTCGGAAAAAACAAGAGCACAGGGAAATGGATCATCGGTGAACCCCTCAATGTCGGTAAAACCGAGATCTCCGATGCTGAGTTTCATCAACGGTATACTTTTGATCACTTTGCGATGACCGTAAAAAAACGCTGAACAGCCGCTCCTGCCTCTTGTTGTCGTGGGTCATGTTCTTTCCGACGTTTGATCCGGAGGATTGTGCATGCGAAACGGAGTTTCATGCCTTTTCACTGGGCATGAATTTTCATATTCTTGGTTGGCATCGAAAACATATTTTCACGCAAGAAGGAGACGTGGGTATGAGTCAGAAGCGTCAGTTGGGCCAAAGTGAGCTTCAAGTGTCAGCCATTGGACTTGGATGTATGGGGATGAGTGATTTCTATGGTTCGGCCAACGATGAAAAGAGCATTGCTCTGATTCATCATGCGCTGGATCAAGGGGTGAACTTCTTTGATACAGCCGATATGTACGGACCTTTCACCAACGAAATGTTGGTGGGGAAGGCGTTGAAAGATCGGCGGGATGAGGCTGTCATTGCTACAAAGTTTGCGGTGATGAGAACGGAAGATGGTGGCTTCCAAGGGATTTGTGGGAAGCCTGAGTATGTTCTCTCCTCGTGTGATGCGAGCCTCCAGCGGTTGGGTGTCGACACCATCGACCTTTACTACCAACATCGCGTTGATCCCGATGTGCCCATCGAAGAAACCGTCGAGGCGATGGCCTCGTTGGTGAAGGCTGGAAAGGTTCGTTACCTTGGTTTGAGCGAAGCGACCTCCGAGCAAATTCGTCGGGCTCACAAGGTCCATCCCATCACAGCGCTGCAAACCGAGTATTCGCTGTGGTCGCGAGATCCCGAAGAAGACATTCTCGACACCTGCAAAGAATTGGGTATCACCTTTGTGGCTTATTCTCCCCTCGGACGTGGCTTCTTGAGCGGCTCGATTCGCTCCATTGAGGATCTGGCTGAAGACGACTTCCGGCGTACATCCCCACGTTTCCAAGGGGAAAACTTTGCCAAGAACTTGGAGCTTGTCGACGCCGTACAAGCCATCGCCGCGGACAAGGGTTGCACCGGAGCACAGCTTGCGTTGGCCTGGGTGCTCGCCCAATCGAAGCACATTGTCACCATTCCTGGCACCACCAAACAACACCGGCTTGATGAAAACATCGCAGCCAACGACGTGACTCTTTCTGCCGAAGAGCTGGCTCGTTTGGATGAGGTCATGCCGCGAGGTGCTGCAGAAGGAGCTCGGTATTAAGGAGACAGGGCGTTCTTTCCATTTCATTGTCGTAACCTGGGCTTTGCAGAGGGAGTTTGATGACACCAACGTTGGCAGAACTTTGTTCGCGATGGGCCCCGAATGACGGGGCGAACCCCACTGCTTTGCCTGGCGTAGCTGTGTATCGTCGTGACTTTGGGACCGGTCCAGAGCACGCGATCTACACGCGGCGCTTGTTTATCGTGGCCCAAGGTCGCAAGTGTGCGATGGTCGGTGACGATGTCTTTGCGTACGATCCTGAGAATTATCTGGTGATTTCTGTGCCGTTGCCTGTCGTCTCTGAGATCATAGACGCTTCCTCTGAGGTTCCGTTTTTGTCCGTTGCTATTGAGTTTTCGATTGAAAGTGTGCGGGACGTTTTGCTACGTGGCGCAAAGCTTCTTCAATCGTTGGAGCCGCCAAAGCTTCAAAGAGGTCTGGCGGTGTCCAATGTTGAGCCACGGATGAAGCTCGCGACCCTGCGCTTGCTGTCTCTTCTGGACGCGCCGGAAGACATTGAGGTCCTGGCGGAGCCGTGCATCCAGGAAATTCTCTACTACATTTTGAAGGGTCCACAAGGTGGGTTTTTGCGAGCGATGGCGATGGGCGATGGTCATCAACGTTTGATCGCGGATGTTCTCATGCAAATTCACGACGACTGCACCCAAGACTTCAGCGTACCTGAGCTTGCAGCCCAGGCTCGGATGAGCGAGACGGTCTTTTACGAGGCGTTCCGCTCGGTGACAGCGTCTACGCCCATTCAATACATCAAGCGGCTTCGGTTGCTTCAGGCCCATCGTCAGCTTGTGATGGAGGGAATGAACGTATCAGAGGCGGCCTTTAGCGTGGGCTACAACAGCACCTCTCAGTTTTCTCGCGAGTTTAAGAGGGTGTTTGGAGCCAGCCCTTCGCACTATGTCCAGCAAGTGGTGTGAGGGGGAGCCAAGCTGCGGCACCCACCTTCCGCAAAGCGAGAAACGTCGCAACATTCCTGGCGTTGGTGACGGTCCAAAACAGGAGGTGTCGAGGGGAGGGGTGGAATAGACTGAGGCATACATCCGTTTGTGTGGCCGAATTCAAAGCCACTAAGAACCACTCTCTTAAGAGTCAGGAAAGAGCAATATGCAGGTAGACAATCTGGGCGACTTTGTGGAAGCCTCCGTCACGTACACAGTCCCAGGGGGAGAGAAGCCTGTGACCCGAACGGTCGGACCCGGTGGGCGGCTGCGTGAGAACAAAGGCAACTATCTACCCGAGATCGTGAAGCTCTACGATGGGCGTCCGATGGCAAACGACCTCTCGTTGGATAAGAATGGCTTTGTCTTGGTCAACGAACCCACCCAGGTGACCAATTTCTGGGATGAAGAGCAAGTCAAAGGTGCCTATTACGAGGAAACCTCCGCTCTGATCCGCAAAGCAACAGGTGCCAACGATGTGTTGATCTTTGACCATACGTTGCGCTCGGGCGCTCCTGAGCAACAAGAACAACATTACGCTCGTGAGCCTGTTTCGATGGTGCACAACGATTACACAGCCTGGTCAGGACCTCAGCGTGTGAGGGATCTTTTGCCTGCAGACGAGGCTGAAGCGCGGCTGAAAAACCGAGTGTCGATCATTCAGGTGTGGCGACCGATTCGAGGACCTGTCCAGGCCTGGCCGCTCGCCTTTTGTGTGCCTACAAGCGTTAAAGAAAAGGACCTGATTGCATCGGAGCGTCGGCATCCCAATCGAGTGGGAGAGATCTATCTGCTTGCGCACAACCCCGACCACCTTTGGGTGTATTTCCCCCAGATGACGACCGATGAGGCACTGATCTTTCGGTGCTACGAATCGATGACGGACGGTCGCGTGCGGTTCACCTCTCACACCTCGTTTGATGATCCGACCACTCCTCCCGGCGCTCCTCCCCGTGAAAGCATCGAAATTCGTGCGCTGGCGTTTTTTGAAGACTGAGAGTGGGATGTCTTTTTGAAGAAGAAAGGTGAAGGTTGAGGGAGGGAAGAGAGCTGTTGCTTAGGGAACAACAAGCCAGACAAATATGTCGTTGTTGCCTGTGGAAGTGAGCGTATTTTTCCCAAAGTTGGCAGAGTTACTGAAGTGGCCAGTGACGTACGCTTCGCCGTTTTGGCCTGCAACAATGCCGCGGCTTTCGTGGCTGCTGCCCAGGCTCTGGCTGGTGGAGGTCTTGGTCCAAAGCCATTGACCTGTGCTGTCGAGGGCCGAAACAAAGATGTTGCGGGTGTCCGTTGCGGTTGAGAACGACGTGGTGCCGAAGACTGACTCTTGCAGGAAGAGCCCAGTGACGAATACTGTGCCTTGGCTGCTAACATCGAGACCAAGGCCCGATTCGTATTCTTTCCCGCCGGCTTGCTTCACCCACAACCATGTTCCGTTGTTGTCCAACTTTGCGATGAAGATATCCTGGCTTCCTCTGGAGGTCAGCGTTGTGCTGCCAAAGGTTGCTGTCGTTTCAAAGCCTCCAGTGGTGTATAGGTTTCCGTTGCTGTCTCTCGCAATGCTGTAGGCGTGATCGTAGGAGTTTCCTCCAGCGTTGGTCACCCACTGCCAGACTCCGGAGCCGTTGAGCTTTCCGACGAAGGCGTCACGATCGCCCTTGCTGGTAAAGGGGAGGGTGCCAAACTTTCCTGTTTCGGAGGTTCCCACCACGTAGACGTTGTTGTTGCTGTCTACATCAATGCCATACCCGAAATCTGAAGAATTGCCTCCTCCACCAGCTACCCATTGCCAAACGCCTGAGCTGTTGAGCTTGCCCACGAAGATGTCGCGGTTTCCTTGGCTTGTGAAGGAGAGAGTGCCAAATTTTCCTGTGTAGGAATTCCCCACGACATAAACGTTGCCGTTGCTGTCCGTCTTTAGCCCCCAGCCGTACTCCGCTGCATTGCTTCCTCCGCCAGTCACCCACTGCCATGTGCCGCTGCTGTTGAGCTTGGCCACAAAGATATCGGAGTTTCCTTGGCTGGTGAGAGTCTTGTTGCCAAAGGTTGCCTTGTCGTAGATCTGGCCAGTGATGTAGACGCTTCCAGAGTTGTCCACTGCGATCCCATACCCAAAGTCGCTGGATGTGCCTCCTGCAGAGCGGGCCCAAAGCCACTGACCTGTGGGGCTGACTTTGGCGACGAAGAGATCGGTGGCGTTTCCGTTGGATGTGAGTGTGTTGGTTCCCAGGACGAACTCGCCGGAAAAGTATCCTGTGATGTACGTATTGCCCGAAGTATCCTGAGCGATACCAAAGCTATAGTCGTGGCTTGCGGAGGTTCCAGCGTACGATTGCAAGCCGGTGAAGGTTCCGCTGCTGTTGAGCTTGGTGACAAAGATGTCCGAGGCTCCCTGGTTGGTAGCCGAGAGTGAGCCAAACGTCAGGTTGCCAGAGGCGTAACCAGATGCGTAGACATTGCCAGAGCCATCCACTGAGATGGCGTACGCATAGCTTGCAGCGCTGCTCAGACCTGCTTTGACCCACTGCCATGTGCCGCTGCTGTTGAGCTTGGCCACAAACATATTGAGGTTGCTGGCTTTGCCTTTCACTGACAAGCTACCAAAGGTGGCATGCGATGAGGCGGACAACGAGAAGAAGTGTCCTGTGACGTAAACGTTGCCAGAGCTGTCAAGAGCGATGGCTTGTCCATAGTCGGAGCCACCGGAGCCAGCGATCTGACCCCAGAGCCATTGGCCGTTCTTGTCCGCTTTGGCCACGAAGATGTCGTAGCCTCCTTTGGTTACGAGGGAAAAGGTTCCTAAGGTCACAATGTTACGAACGTATCCAACGACGTAAGCGTTGTCGGATTTGTCCATCGCGATGCGGTAGCCATAGTCGGTGCTGTTGCCTCCGGCTCCGTTGGCCCAAAGCCAGGAGCCGTTTGCGTTGAGCTTGGCAATGAACGCATCGTAGCCGCCTTTGGAGCTTAGGTTGGTGCTTCCAAAGCTGATGTTGTTGCTGAAGTGTCCTGTGACAAGCAGATTGCCTCCGCTGTCGATGGCGATGTCATACGCTCGGTCGTAGCCGCTGCTGCCTGCATTGTTGACCCACTGGAAGATGCCGCTGCTGTTGAACTTTACCACCATGATATCGTTGTTGCCTTTGGAGGTCAGCGTGGTGTTTCCAAAGGTTGAGGCTCCGTCGCTTTCAAAGTGACCTGCAACGTACACGTTGCCAGCGTTGTCGATGGCCAGGTTCTCACCGTATTCGTCGTTGTCTACGCCACCCTGTGCGGTCGCCCATTGCCATGCGCCGCTGGTGTTAAGCTTGCCCACAAACAGTTGAACTTTGTACGAACCGTTTGAGGTGGGTGTGGTGGTCAGCGTTGTGGAGCCTAGCGTGAGACTTTTCCCAGTGAAACGTCCTGTTATATAGACATTGCCGCTGGCGTCTGTCTTTACCGCTTGAAAGCCGATATCGTTGCTCTCGTATGCTTTGGCCCATATCGGTTGAAGTTGGTTGGAGAGTTTGGCGACAAAGACCCCGCTTCCTTGGGTTGCAGTGAGTGTGAGGCTGCCGATGGTGATGGTCCTACCAAAGCTGCCTAAAATGTACAGATTGCCCTGGCTGTCTTGTGCCATATCTCGAACGAATTCAGACGAGTTGGTGCTGATTCCACCGGCGCCGATCGCCCAGGCTGGGTTGCATTTTCCAGAGAGGCAGGCCTCTGCCGTTTTGCAGGCGTTGTTGCAAGCGCCGCAGTTGTCATCATTGGTTTGTAAGTCTACGCAGGCTCCGTTGCAGTCGGTTTGGCCTGAGGGACAAACACACTTGCCCGCCGAGCAGGATTTGCCACCTGAGCATTTTGTTCCGCAAGAGCCACAGTGGTCGTCGTTGGTTTGTAAGTCGGTGCAGGCTCCCCCGCAGCATCCATCGGTTTGGCAGGCCTG
This sequence comes from Deltaproteobacteria bacterium, assembly GCA_006226375.1. GTDB lineage: Bacteria > Myxococcota_C > UBA6777 > UBA6777 > UBA6777 > M3003. The sequence continues at coordinate 38,780 of SBHC01000018.1, forward strand.
ACCGCAGGCGCTGCAGTTCTTTGGATCGGTGTTGAGGTTGACACAGGAGCCAGAGCAGTTTGTCTCTTGGTCTTTGCACAGCAGCGCGCAAGCGCCTGCAATGCAAGATTGACCGGCCTGGCAGGATGTTCCACATTTGCCACAGTGGGCCGTGCTGGCCTGCAAGTCGACGCATTCTCCAGAGCAGTCGGTTTGACCCTGTTGGCAAGAAACTTCGCAAGAACCTTGGGTACAAGCCTGACCCGCTTTACAGGCGTTTCCACATGCGCCGCAGTGAGCCAGAGAGGACTGAATATCAAAGCATTTGCCGGCGCAGTCGGTTTGACCTTGGGGGCAATTCAATCCACATTTGCCTTCCTTGCAGATCTCGCCGGTCTTGCAAGCTGTGCCGCAGGCTCCGCAGTTCTTGGTGTCGTTTTGTAGGTCTGCGCAGGTGCCGGAGCAGTCGGTTTGCCCTGTGCCGCAAGGTGAAACACACTTGCCGTCGGCGCAGACTTCAGCGGCTTTGCAGGCATTGTCACAGGCGCCACAGTGGGCGGTGCTGGTGGACGTTGCCACACACTTGCCACCGCACAGGCTTGTGCCAGCGGAGCAGAACACTTCACACTTGCCTTCTTTGCATTGTTCGCCAGTGTTGCAGGCGTTTCCACATGCGCCACAATGAGCGACGTTGGTTTGGGTGTCCACACAGCTACCACTGCAGCCTCGCTTACCCTCCGAGCAGGTTAGCTCACACGTTCCGGCTTTGCAGGATTCGCCTTCGCGGCACTTGGTGTTGCAGCCGCCGCAGTGGTTGTTGTCGGTTTGCGTGTTGTGACATGTCGTGCCGCACTGGATTTGTGTGTCTGTGCATTCTTCAGCACAAGTTCCAGCCTTACAGGTTTGTCCTGTTGGGCAAGTCACCGCTGCACAGGGGTCCGTCGCGCCACCGCAGCCCATCCACAACAAACTCAATGCCCATAACAAACCAAGGCTGGGTATCCAACGACGCAACATTCTAACTCCTCTGTTCTGTAATCCGTCCTTGTACACAAGACTTTTATCGTGCATAAGACAACACAAATATAGGCTTGGTCTCTACTTTTTTGTGGTGTCTTTGTCAATTGTACGAGACCAAATAGGGTTGTATTCTGTCAAACCCAGAGAAACTTTCTTGGTAAGAGGAGATGGTATGTTTCGTCAATGGGTTCAAGCTTTCCTGGTGATTGTTGCACTTGTTGTGTCGTTTGTGGGGTGCAGCGGTCCTCCTCCTGGTCCCTGTGATACCGTTACATGCGGAACAGGAAAGACCTGCAAACTGGGGGTTTGCGTTGATGAGTGTACAGCCGAGCAGAGTCAGTGTGGCTCCACTTGCCACGACGTAAAGACTGATAGCAATCACTGCGGAGCTTGCTTCAGCAAATGTCGTCAAGACGAAGTGTGCAAAGACAGCAAGTGTGTCCTGACGTGTACCGATGGGAAACAGGCCTGTGGAGCGATCTGCGCCGACGTCCAAACCAATGTGTTGCACTGTGGAGCCTGTGACAACGCTTGCAAAGCCGGTGAGGTCTGTAAGGCTGGGAAGTGCGAGATCTTCTGTCCTGATGGAACAACCTTGTGCGGTGACAAATGCGTGGACACCAATGCCAGCACCGCTCACTGTGGTGCCTGTGGAACGGCTTGCAAGACGGGCGAGATCTGCAAGGCTGGAACGTGTGAATCGTCTTGTGGCCAAGGATTGACCGATTGCTCTGGAGCTTGCGTGGACACGAACATCTCACGCGCTCACTGCGGCGCTTGTGGGACGGCTTGCAAGGCCGGCGAGATCTGTACCAGCGGGAAGTGCGAGTTTAATTGTCCTCAGGGTCAGGTTGAATGTTCAGGGCAATGTGTGGATACCGACTCCAACGTCGCTCATTGCGGCGCCTGTGGAAACGCCTGCAAGTCTGGAGAGGTTTGCACCAGCGGGACATGCAAGGCTTCCTGTGGCACTGGGCAAACCGACTGCTCTGGAAGTTGCGCGGACCTTCAGTCCAGCACGGCCCATTGTGGCGCCTGTGGTCAGGCTTGCAAACAAGGACAAGCATGCATCAGCGGAACCTGTACCGCCGTTTGTCAGGACAAAGAAACCAACTGCTCCGGCCAGTGCGTGAATGTCAACGAAAGCGCTGACCACTGTGGCGCTTGCGGCCAAGCTTGCAAGTCGGGCCTGGGCTGTTGTGGCGCAGCCTGTTTGGATCTTCAAACCAGCAACACCCACTGTGGCAAATGTGGCAACACCTGTATGGGTGGAAAAGTCTGCAGCTCCGGTTCTTGTGCTTGTCCTACAGGACAGACAGACTGCTCTGGGACCTGCGCAGACTTCAAAAGCAGCAACGATCATTGTGGCGCTTGTGGAACAAAATGCACCAACGGAAAAGTCTGTGTGGACGGCGCCTGCAAGCTGGGTTGGGCTGTCTCGCTGGGCGGGCGTTCCAGCACCTCCACGGAGGTCGCATATCGTACTTCTGTGGACAGCAACGGCAACGTTTACCTCGTGGGCCGATTTAACCTGGAAATCTCAGCAGGTGGCACCACTCTGAACACCAAAGGAATAGGGCAGGCTCTTCTTGTTGCCAAGCTGAACTCTCAGCTGCAGGTGCAATGGCTCGCCAAAGCGGAGTCGCGCAGTTTTGATGGATGGGGCCTTACACATGACAGCAATGGCAATGTGTACGTGGCCGGCCACTTCTACGATGCGACGATGTCATTTGGAACCACCACGCTGACCAACTCTGGAAGCTCCGATGCCTTTGTGGCCAAACTCGATAGCAAAGGTGCATGGCAGTGGGCCGTTCGAGCCGGCGGAAAGAGAGACGAGTACCTTTTCGGCATCTCTGTTGATGTTGCTGGCAACTTGTATGTCACAGGCTACTTCTACGCGACGGATACTGAACCCGCGGTGTTTGGGTCTTCCTCCTTGACCACCAACGGCAATGGCTCTGACATCTTTGTCGGCAAACTTAACAGCAAAGGAGTCTGGCAATGGGCGGTAAGTGGAGGTGGGAACAGCTCTGATAATGCTTATAACATTCGTACGGACAACGCAGGCAACTCCTATGTGGCTGGTTATATCCGTAACACGGCTACGTTTGGCACCCTCTCTATCTCGTCCAAAGGCAATGGTGATGTGTTTGTCGGGAAAATTGACAACAAAGGAGCTTGGCAGTGGGTCGCAGGAGGCGGGAGCAACAGCTCTGATTATGCGTATGATCTCGCGTTTGATGGCTCAGGGAACGTGTACGTCTCTGGTCGCTTTTACAACACCGCCACCTTTGGCACCTTTTCCTTGTCTTCCAAGGGCAGCTTGGACGCTTTTGTTGGAAAGCTCAACAACAAAGGGGTCTGGCAATGGGTGACTGGTGGAGGTGGGAGCAGCAGTGACTATGCTTATGGTGTTGACGTCGATTCGTCTGGGAATGTTTATGTCACTGGGTACTTCTATAACAACGCCACGTTTGGATCCATCTCTCTGACCTCTGCTGGGTCAGCTGACATCTTTGTTGGACAGGTCAGCAACTCAGGGGTTTGGCAATGGGTAAAGCGGGCCGGTGGAAAAACTTCAAGCGAGAATGGCACAAGTGATTACGGTCGCTCCGTTCGGTTGGATGGCTCAGGCAATGCTTACGTTGTGGGCTACTTCTATACCGATGCTGACTTTGGTTCGACCTCCATTTCGACCCAAGGAGGCGGCGATATCTTTGTGACCAAGCTCGACAAAAGTGGCAACTTCACGGCAACCACCTCCTTGGGAGGCATCGGCTCCAACTACGACTATGCCTACAGCATTGCACAAGACAGTCAGGGCAACTTCTACATTGCTGGAACCTTCCAGGGTGTTATGGCTGTGGGCTCAACGACTTTGACTTCGCAAGGAGCAAGCAACAATGTCTTTGTTGCTAAGATTGATGGTTCTGGAAATTGGCTGTGGGCCAAGAGTGCCGGTGGTTCGTTCTCTTCCAGCTATGCGTTTGGCGTGAATGTTGATGGCACAGACAACGTTTATATTACCGGTTACTACTACGCTGAAGACAAAGGCAACGTCGTGTTTGGCTCTTTGACATTCACTGGAACAAACAGCAGCCGGATGTTTGTTTCTAAGTTGGACAAAGCGGGAGCGTGGATGTGGACCAAAGACGCTGGGGCCAAAAGCAACACATGCCAGGGTTGGGGAGTTGCTGTGGACAGCTCCAACAATGTCTTTGTGACGGGGCGTTTCTATCGTGAGGCAACCTTTGGTTCCGTGTCTCTCTCAACGAACGGTAACAACTACGATGTGTTTGTGGCGAAGTTGGACAACACCGGTGCCTGGATATGGATTAAGCAGGCTGGAGGAACGTCGTCAGATTACGGCTATGGTATCGATGTGGATGCCAATGGCAACGCTTATGTTGCTGGCGCAATATACTCAGGCTCCACATTTGGTTCGCTTACCTTCTCTGCCGGAGGAAGTCGAGAAGCGTTTGTCGCGAAGATCGATGGAAATGGTACATGGCAGTGGGTGACTGGGGGTGGCGGCTCTTCGTCCGACTACGCCTACGGCATCGCTCTCGATAGCAACGGTAATGTGTATACCACAGGATACTTTAACAACGCCGCGACGTTTGGTACGTTCTCCCTCAGCTCTGCTGGGAACGCTGATATCTTCGTTGCTAAGCTTGACAACAACGGCAAGTGGCTGTGGGTCAAACAAGCCGGCGGCAAACAGTACGATGTTGGTTATGGTATTGATGTGGATGCCAGTGGAAATGTGTACATCACAGGGGTTTTCCAGGAGGAGGTCTCCTTTGGTTCCACAACCCTCACGTCATCAGGGCAGGGCAGCTACATCTACGCTGCTCGCCTTGACACCAGCGGGAATTGGTTGGGCGCTGTTGCCACGACCAGCAAGGGGACGTCCAACGGTGGACAAGAAGGTCGAGGGATCAGCGCAGGCAAGAACGGTAACTCTTATGTTGTCGGAACCTTCAACGGAACCATTATGGCCGGGAACAACACACTCGTTACAGAAGGTAACAGTGATATTTTGGTATGGCTTGTTCTTCCCTAACTGTCTTTCTTTTGTCATGTCTCTCTTCTCATTCCCTTCAGACTCCTCCTTTGTGTGCCCTTCATGACCTCCTTTCTTTCCCGTTTTCTTTGGTTGTTGCAAGTTGTCTTGTCCCGTCTGCGGGGCGTCCAGTCTTTTCGTCGGTGGCTTGCACTGCAAGATGAGCAGGGAAGGTTTGTCGTCCAACATCTTGAGCTTGGAAAGGACTGGGCACAAAGAGAGTATGGCTTTGCGGCCGCGTCGGTGCGGCATGTCGTCCGTTTGAAACTCACAAGAGAAGGCGTTTCCCTGGCACAGGGAGATCTTATGGTGATCCAACGATCAAACGTGGAAGGTCCCCAAGCCTGGTTGTATGGGATTGAGGTGCACCCATTGCTTCGTCGGGGAGGCTTGGGACGGCTTGTTACTCAGCAACTTCTTGAGTTGGCAGAAGCGGAAGGGTGGTCGAAGGTCTGGCTCTCAGTGAATGTCTCCAATCGACGCGCCAAAAAACTCTACAAGAGGCTTGGATTTGAGAGAGTGAGGCGACCACCGAAGGGAGAGGTGTTGGAGCTTTGGCGTTGGCAGAAGGATTTGTCAATAACGAAACCATCTGGGGATTCACGAGATTCATCGTTGGGTTGTAGCGATGGGGAATGTGGAGGGGGATGATGATTGTGTGGGAAGGGGAGGGGGGAGGAGATCAGCCGCCACGTTTGAGGTGGGTGAGGACGAGCTTGGCGTTGGCTTTGAGTGTATCAAAGACGCCGCGTCCTGAGGTGGCGATGGCTTCGTAGTCGGGGACACCGCGGGGGTTGAGTTCTTCGCGGAGTTCTTCAACAGTGGCGACGTTGGGGAGGTCACGTTTGTTGTATTGGACCACGAAGGGGATGCGGTCGAGGTCGTAGCCTTGTTCCGCGAGGTTGACGCGGAGGTTGTCAAGACTTTCGACGTTGGCTTCCATCCGTTCGACTTGGGAGTCGGCGACGAAGACGACGCCATCTACACCTTTGAGGATGAGTTTTCGGCTGGCATCGTAGAAGACCTGACCGGGGACGGTGTAGAGGTGGAAGCGTGTTTTGAAGCCACGGATTTGCCCCAGGGAGAGGGGCAAGAAGTCGAAGAACAGGGTTCGTTCGGTTTCGGTGGCCAGGGAGATCATTTTCCCTTTGGCTTCGGGGTTGGTCTTCTTGTAGATGTATTGGAGATTTGTGGTTTTTCCACAAAGTCCAGGGCCGTAGTAAACGATTTTACAGTTGATTTCACGTGATGAGTAGTTGATAAAGGACATCTTTCTCTCCTCGGTCGAACGTCCTTCGAGGTCCTAGGACCTAGCGTGCCGAAGCGTCATGCTTCGGAAGGAGTGGAATCCGGGCATCAGTCAGCGAAAAGTTTATCGATATCGTCGTCATCGAACTCGAAGGCAGAGCCTTCGGCCGACTGGGCTTCTTTTTCCATCTCCTGGAAGATCTTTTTGATCTCTTCGCTGGCTCGTTTGACCCGCAAGCGGACCAGCCCCAGAGATGAGCGTTTGTCAAAAATAATGACGAGGATGACACGTTCGTCCACAAGAGTGATGTGGATGTTATCGCGTTCCCCTTCATGGAACAGGTTGGAGAACTCTCGTTCTCCGATCAACTCAGCGAGTCCACTGGTTGCGGCAATATTACCGGCAGCCAGTGAAGCCAATGATGTGGTGTCGATGTTCTGGATGTCGTCACCACTTGCAGCGATTAAGAGTCCGTTCTTGTCGACAAGAAAAACGACCTTGGCATTGGCATCACGCGTCAAGCGATCGCTGATAGCCTTGATCTGGCGGTACGCCCAATCGTGTAACACGAAGCTCATTTATCCCTTACCTCCGCCAGCGAAAATTGCGTCCTTGCGTTGAAATGACATGAGGGCTTCAGGCATGTTGTACTGGATGAATTCGGATTGACGAGATGCGTCCAGGTGAGTAGACGGCAGCATCGGCATGATCTGTGGATGGTTTCCATCGTCCGCAGGAGCGGGAGGATGGGTCTTTTGATGTGAGAACTCCGAATCCATGGGAAACAAGTGTTTGCTCCTACCTGGTAGAAACCTGGACCATTATACAGCAATGCCTGGGCCGGTCAAGTCTTCTGGCGCCTTGCATCACAAACTAGACGACCTTTCCCAAAAGAACTTGAACACTATTTTGTTTCCCACTCCTTTTTGTGCACAGGGGTGACGAGCATGACTTCCAATTGTGCAGGTGGCTCAAGGGTTTGAGTGCCTGGAGGAAGTACGCCAAAGGCTTCAATTTCGCGAATGGAGAGCAGGTTTCCTGAACCCTGGTCGGAGTGGGGTGTAAACCAGGCCTCGCCTTGATTCCAGGCGATTGTGCCGCGAACCAAGTGGGTGCGTCCTTTCGTGGGGCGGGTTGGGGCCTGTAGGTGAGCCTGCATACGGGGTCGAAACAAGCGATCATGGCCGGCCAGTTTGCGCAGGGTGGGGCGCACAAACACTTCAAATGTCACCAGCGAAGAGGCCGGATTTCCTGGCAAACCAAAGATCAGGCAGTCTTGGTGTGAGCCAAACATAAGGGGCTTCCCAGGTTTGATCGCGACTTTCCAAAAATCGAGGGCGACACCCAGTTGTTGCAGGGTGGGGCGGATAAGATCGTAGTCGCCCACGGAGGCGCCGCCGGAGCTGACCAGTACATCGGCTTTTAAGCCTTCTTTCATCGCGGCGAGGAGGGCGTCGGGGCGATCGGGTGCGAGGGGAAGAAGGATCGGTTCTCCGCCGGCTTCTTGGACCTGGCAAGCCAGGTTGTATCGGTTGGATTCCAGGATCTGTCCGGGTTTGGGAGTGCCATCCACTTCGACGAGTTCGTCGCCACAGGAGAGGATCGCGACCCGCGGACGTCGTGTGACTTGGAGTCGGGTGCGACCGATCGAAGCGAGGATCCCGATCTCTCCGGCTTGCAACCAAGATCCCTCGGGTAAGATCACTTCGCCTTGCTGTGCGTTGCTGCCTTGGTGGCGGAGTGACTTGTCTGCGGGAACGGGCTTCTCCAGATAGATCGTATCGCCATCGCGCCGGATGTTTTCTTGCAACTCAACGGCGTCGGAGCCTGGAGGAACAGGGGCTCCTGTGAAGATCCGGGCGGCTTCTCCTGGTTTGACTTCCTGCTCGGGCCAGTGCGATGCGGGGATTTCTTGTGCGACCTGGAGAGCAACAGGGTTGTCGGGGGAAGCGTGTTGGGTGTCGGCGGAGCGAACGGCATAACCGTCCATGGCCGAGTTGGTGAAGGGAGGGAAATCGTGTGGGGCGTGGATCTCTTCCCGAAGAATTCGTCCGTACGCTTGGAGCAAGTCCACAGACTCGCTGGCCAACGGTGTGGCGTGGGACAAAATTTGTTGGAGCGCTTCTGCGATCGATCGCATCGTATGTTCTCGTATTCACGGGGAGGGAAAAAGGAACCTGTAGATCTTGACGGTGCAGCGTATACCCGATAGCCTCTCGGGGCAAGGTTCGCGAAATTTGGGATGTCGGGATAGAACAAACATGTCCCTTCAACCCAGTGGGAAACAGGGAGTCTGTCGTTGTCCTCCATGCTGTCTCCGTCTCATTTGGAAGGACGGATCTTACAAAACTGTTACCGCATCGAAAAGCGGGTAGGGAAGGGTGGTATGGCCTGGGTCTACAAGGCTCACCACACCATTCTTAATGTTCCTGTAGCGATCAAGATCTTGCTACCTTCTCTTGCGGAGGAGCCGACCATCCGTCAGCGCTTCGTGATGGAGGCCAAGGTCATGTTCCAACTTCGTCACCCCCACATTGTGCAGGTGACGGATATCATCCAGGAGGGTGATATTCTGGGTATGGTCATGGAGTGGGTGCAGGGGGAAGACCTGAACCAGTGGCTTAAACGCCAAACCTCCCAGATCTCCTGGAGACAATTTTGGAAGCTATGTTCCCCGTTTCTGGGCGCCATGGACTACATCCATCGCAAAGGGTTTGTCCACCGTGACCTGAAGCTCTCCAACATCATGCTTCACTACGAAGACAAAGAGCCTGTCCTTAAGGTTGCAGACTTTGGCTTGGTGAAGGTGCTTGACGATATGTCGGAGGAGCATCTCACCCAGACCGGTACGCACATGGGTACGGTGGCGTACATGTCACCGGAGCAGATCAAAGACTCTAAAAATGTCGATGTGCGATCTGATATCTACAGCGTGGGGATTGTCCTCTACAAGCTGTTGACCCGTAAGATACCGTTTACAGGTGAAGTTCACTACATCATTCTGCAACACATTGACTCGGACCCGCCGCCTCTTCGGCAGCATCGTCCAGAGATCCCTCAAGCGGTCGAAGAAGTAGTCCTTCGCTGTTTGGAGAAGGAGCAGGATGATCGTTGGGAGACCTGTTCCTTAATGGCGGAAGCCATGAGGCAGGCGTTGCTAGAGAGTGGCTGCATTGACGTAGAGCACGCAGATGAGTTTCAGGTGTCTGGGGATCCAGAGGCGGCCGAGAACACATGGCACTCGGTGTCGCAGCGCAAATACTCTGCGTCGCAGTGGGACAAGACTGAGCCCGAGTGGATGCGTGAACGCGCTTACAAGGATAGCATTCACCCGTCCCAATCGAACCTGACCATCGACAACTCTGATCTTGCCTCCGAGTTGACCCAGATGGTGCAGCCGACGACGCCCTCCAACAAAGGGTTATGGATCGGCTTGGCTGCGGCTGTTGTTGTGCTTTTGGGTGTGGTCGCGTTTGTCTTGCTCCGTTCTCCTGATACGGCCGAGAAACCTGACGTTCGTCCCCGAGCGAGGGCTCTTGCCCGCCGGGTGAAAGAGCCTGCCACTCGGCCTCCTACGTCCGTGATTCCTCCTCGACGCGAGCCTGACACGTCCAAGGACCCAGATGATTCGGATGACCCCGATGACTCCGATGACTCCAATGTGACTCCTCGACCCGTCGGCCCCCGCGTACGACCTCGCCGTCCGATCCGACGTTTTCGTCCGGTGTTGTTGTTGGAATCGTCACCGCAGGGCGCGGAGGTGTGGGTCGGGTCTCGGAAAATGGGGAACACGCCGTATCGCTTGCCCGGCCGTGTGGGTCGAACGGTACGTTGGACGATCAAACATCCAGGGTTTAAGTCCCAATCGGGTCGTTGGCGCTACACCCGCTCCAGGTTGTCTCGGAACATAGTGCAATTGCAGCGTCAGGTGGCGTCGGTGTGGATTCAGTCCAAGCCCGCTCAGGCAGCTGTGTTTGTGCAAGGACGAAAAGTGGGAACGACTCCCTATCGTTACCAGGGTCCGGTGGGAGCGAGTGTTTCTTTCACATTGAAAAAAGATAAGTTTCAGGTATACAAGGGGCGAGTGAAGTTGGGTGCGCAGCCGTCACGTCGAACGGTGACTCTCAAACCCTTCATCAATGACCCCTTCAATCCGTGAATCGGCAGGACTGTTGGACTCCAAAGGAGCGTTCGAATTGAGCATAGGCACACAAAACCGTAAACGAATTCATCTGATGTGGTTCACCCGAATGCTGTTGTCGTTGGGGTTTCTTGGCCTGATCGGGTTGGGTGTTGTGGAGCAACCTTGCGCTTGGGCGGCTGCGTCCAAGCCTTCTCTCGACAAGGTCAAAACCCTGTTCCGGAAGGGTCGAGCCTTGTTTGTGAAGCGTCAATTTGCGGCGTCGATCAAGCCGTTGCGCTCCAGCTTTGACATGCTGGGGCAGCTGATCAAGCAATCGAACAGCCCGGACGAGAAGAAGAAGTATCGAAAGTACGAGAAGGCTTTCCTGGCGACCCTGGCGATCGCGTACCACTGGAACAAGGATTACGTTCAGTCGTATCAGTTTTACACGCGATGTGTCGCCGCCAAAGCGTCAGAGAAACTGGAGCAGTTGTGCCGAGCCAACCTGCCCAAAGTCCTTCGGTTTTTGGCCCGCTTGGAGATTGAAACCAATCCCAAACGTGCAACCCTTTCCCTTACAACAGGGAGTGGTTCTGGTATTGCAACGCAGGCTCCTCTTAAAAAATGGGTCAAGCCGGGAGCCATCTCTGTCAGGGTGCAGGCCAAAGGTTACGTGTCGCTGCAGCGCCAATTGGTGTTGAAGCCTGGGATTCAGGCCCGGTTCTTGTTTCAGTTGCAGAAACCATCGTGTCCTCCGTCACAGGCTCCGAAGCCTGTCGTCGCGTCATCGGGTGATCGTCTGGCCTTGAGTTCGTTGGGCGTGACCCCCACATTGGCAGCAGGGGCTCCTCCTGCGCCTGCTGTTGCACCACAACCTTTTGCAAGCCCTGGCTTGGTGCCCTGGCAGATCGGTTTGGTCGTCGCCGGAGCCGTCGCTGGAGCTGCTTTGATTGGACTTGGTTCGTACGGTGTTTACACCGCTGTCAACAACAGCAACTCCAAGTTTGTGATTCGATAGCCTCTGTGGATGAAGATACACCTTTGGGTTTGACAGGAAGATTCCATGCGTAGTTTGTTGATCGGTATTGTGGGTTTTGGTGTGTGGGCACTCGTTCAGGTCTCATGCTCCAGTTCAAGTGACACAACTCCCATTCAGATTGCCCAGTGCAGAGGCGAAATCGAAACACTGGATGTGTTTGTCTGGAAACCATCGTACGGCAACCCTTTTTCGGGTGCTTGCGATGACAACTCCTTTGCCACCCTGGACAATGGAAAACCGGTCCAGCCGGCGTCTTCGGTGAGTCCGAAGGCGGGCGAGACATTTGAACTTCCGAAATTGGCCGACGGAGAGCAACTCTTCTTTCGGTACAAAGGAAGCAACGGGCGGGTTTCGTGTGAGCCCTGCCAGGAAGGACCTGCTGCTCGAGGTGATATCCCCTGCAACCTGACAGGACCCGCTTGGTGCATCCAAGAGCCAGCTCCTGATGTTGTCAATGGACCGGAGCCAGGGCCAGAACCAGGTCCGGAGCCAGGCCCCGAACCGGGACCAGAGCCAGGACCAGAGCCGGGTCCGGAGCCGGGTCCAGAGCCAGGACCAGAACCAGGTCCGGAGCCGGGTCCAGAGCCCGATCGTTGTGAAAAAGACTCCGACTGCAAAAACGGAACCCCCTGCATTAACAAGATCTGTCAACCTTGTCAGACATCAACGGATTGTCCCAAAACAGCTGACGGGAAAGAACGAGTTTGTGCAAACGGCAAGTGTGTGGAAGGTGGCTGCTTGACCATCGACGATTGCAAACAACCCAAACAATTTTGCTTCAATCAAAAATGCTACGACAATTGGTACGTGTGCACCAACAACACATGTGAAAAATGCCAATCCACATCTCAGTGTGGAGCCGGCAAGATATGTTTGTTGGGTGAGGAAAACCAAGAGGGCGTTTGTGTTGTCGGTGAATGCAATCGTTCCAGTCAATGCTCCAATGGTTTGGTTTGTGATGAGGTCAACTTTAAGTGTGTTCCTTGCAAAACCGACAATGACTGCACATTTCAGCGGGGCTACACCTGTCAGAGTGGCAAGTGCGCGCCTGCCAAATGCTCAGGTCCCACCGACTGCGAAATCTACGATCGAGCCTGCGTGAAAGGTGTTTGTGGGGAGTGTTCCGGGGACGCCGATTGCGGACCTACGCGACGTTGCTCTGGAAGAGGGTGCTATCGGATCTTTTGCGGTACCACCGCGACAACTTGCCAAACTTACGGTTTGGCCTGTGTCAATCGTTATTGTGACTACTGCCAAACAGCCTCCCAATGTGGAACAGGCTACACTTGCGTCAACAAGCGATGCCAACCTGCAAGTTGTCGAGGCACAAACAACAACAACAACAGCAGCCTGTGCTACGGTCAGCAGATCTGTGTAAGAGGGATATGTCGGGCTTGCGCCAACGACAAAGAATGTACGACAGGGACCTGTCTGGATTGCAGCAGCAAGCCCGGCTGTAGCAAACTTTGTGGGACGTCGTGTCCGGATTATTGTCGCTAACAGAGAGGTGTTATGGCTGAACCGGTGATCTGCCCGCGCTGTTCGTACGAACGGCAACCGTACGATATCACAACGCCTGATTGGCAGTGTCCCAAGTGCAAGAGGGGTTACCCCAAAGACTTGTCCCATCGCGACGGTCAACCCAAGGGTTTGGAACGTCCGGTCTCTTCCAAGTACGAAGCCTTTCAGTGGTATCTGTGGGTTGCGATCGGTGTGCTGGCTTGTTTGTGGCTGCTTGGTTGCTGGCAACGTGGCAAGGTTTCGGCGTCTTCGATGCTTCCTGCTTTGCAGCAAGAGCCTCAGCAAACACCCACCCAAGAGAAGCCGTTTCAGTTCTCCTATCGCAAGCGCACCTACGATGTTAAGCCTGTAGCCAACTACACTTTGTGGGGCTATGTGGTCTCCCACAATGACATCTCCAGCTTCTCCGACATCTACCACACCAAAGACTCCGTCGATACCAAAGACCTCTGTGTGATCTGGGGCCCGAACGTGAAAGACAATCAATTTCACAAGGTCTCGTTTCACAGCGGTTCGTGGACCTGTTACTTTCGTTATCCTGGCGGCGTCAGCTTCTCCAAGTATCACCTCTCCAACAACCATTTGCTTACAGACAATGCAGCGGTTCGCCGGATGATCGCGAAGGTTCGTGTGGGTGATCAGGTCAAGTTTGAAGGCATGCTGGTTAACTACAAGGACAGTCGGAGAAAGTACCGCTGGCGAAAGTCGAGTACGACCCGCAAAGATACGGGCAACACAGCCTGCGAGGTTGTGTTTGTGCGCAACCTGGAGATCCTTAAGCGAGGCACTCCCTTTTGGTACTTCCTCGCCAGCGCTTCGTTTTGGCTGCTGGTGTTGGCAGGCCTCGGCAAGTTCGCTGCATTTGCGCTGGAGTCGAAGTTTCCACCTGACGAAGAGTAAGGCGAAGTCGCAGACTTCCCTACCAGAGCAGGCTTGGCCATGATCCATGGTTGGGATCTGGCTGTGCCTACGTGGTGTTGGGTTTTAGGGAGAGATGTTGAGGGGAGAGTCGGGCGTGGAAGCCCGATCGCAGGGTCGGGGTCGCTGAGGGGAGAGGCTGAGGAGAGAGGTTAGCGGTACTTCACCTCAATTCGGGAGATGGTTCCATTCTCTTGCGAGACGGGCAATCCATTGACGTTCCCCCGAGTGTAGATGTTTTGCTGGGTGAGGAAGCGACCAAGTGTCACGTTGATGCCTTTGATCTTGGAGGTGAAGTTCCCGCTCACTGAACTGTAGGAGTTCTTCATGGTAGAAGTTCCTCGGGCACCCAGGATTCCAATGTATTGTCCTGAGCTGATCGAGATGTTCACGGAAATAAATCCTGTTCCAGACACTCCTCGACGGTAGAACAACACGGTATGACTTGTGGTGGTTGCGCTGTAAGTAGGTGGAGCGCTGCTCATTCGGAGTACAGCGATGGTTTGGGGCTCCGTACCAACATCTGTCGGAACGCGCAAGCCTGTGATCACAAAGTTTGTGGGAGCCCGGAACCAGAAGCCACGAGTCAAGCTGCTGCTGGAGAATGTGCTGCGATAGGGTGGAATCGAAAGATCCTGGATGTTGTTGATGCACGCACCGTTGGAGCAGATCTGGCCCGAGGAACACTTCTTGCCGCAGCTACCACAGTTGTTGACGTCAGTCTTGAGGTTTCGGCAGGTTCCCGAGCAGTTGGTTTGCCCAGAGGGACAGACACAATTTCCGCCACTGCAGAGGAAGCCTGTTCCACACTTGCGTCCACAGCCACCACAGTTGTTGGTGTCGGTGTTGATGTTCACACAGGTGTTGTTGCAGGTGGCCTGACCGCTGGAGCACACCGCACGACACGCTCCATTGAGGCAAACCTGACCGGAGCTACACTTGGTGCTACAGGAACCACAGAACGAGGGGTTGGTTTTCAGGTCCACACAGCTGTTGCCACACTTGGTGAGCCCTGACTGGCATGACAGGAGGCAGGTACCGTTGGAGCAAACCTGACCGGCAGCACATTTGCGACCACAAGCTCCACAGTTGTTGTTGTCGGTCTTGATGTTGATGCAGACATTGGAACATACGGTCAATCCTGAGGTACATCCACAGGCACCGTTGGTGCAGATCAAACCCGATGCGCACGTTCGACCACAAGCTCCACAGTTTTGGACGCTGGTCTTGAGGTCAATGCAAGTTCCGCTGCAGTTGGACTCTCCAGACGGACACTGGCAAGCACCGTTGGAGCAGGCTCCGCCTATGGGACACTTGGTGCCACACTTGCCGCAGTTACCAGAGTCGGTTTTGGTGTTCACGCAAACGTTGGAGCAGTTCGTCAGGCCGGTTTGACAGCTCAACACACACTTGCTGTTCGAGCAGATCTCACCAGATTTACATACATTGCCACAACCTCCACAGTTGCTGCGGTCGGTCTGGGTGTTCACACACTGGCCGCTGCAGTTGGTTGGTGTTCCCGAGGGACAGGTGATGACACACTTACCGGATTCACAGCGCTGACCCACAGCACATGCTTTGCCGCAGGTTCCACAGTTGTTGCGATCGGTGAGGGGGTCGATGCACTTTCCAGAGCACAGCTTGCGGTCGGTGGTGCAAACACATGCGCCTTTTTCACAGAAGGTGCCGCCGCCACATTTCTTGCCACAACCGCCACAGTTGTTGGAGTCGTTCTGGGTATTGACGCAACCACCGGAGCACACCGTTGGCGTTCCTGAGGGACAGGACACCTGGCATTTTCCGTTGGAGCAGACCTGACCCGTTGCACAAGCTTTGCCGCAGGTACCACAGTTGGCTTGGTTGGACTGAAGGTTGACACAAACGCCGGAGCACAGGTTCTGTCCAGAGGGACAAGAACAAGCTCCGTTGGTACAAACCGTTCCACCAGCACACTTTTTACCGCATTGACCGCAGTTGTTGTTGTCGGTCTTGGTGTTGACGCAGCCGCCTGCGCACACGGTGGGAGTCGTTGCGGGGCAAGAAATCGAGCAGGCGCCGTTGTCACACAGTTGGCCGGATGCACACTTGGTTCCGCATTTTCCACAGTTCAGACGATCGGTTTTGGGGTTGATGCAAGTGCCGTTGCAGTCGATGAATCCAGGCAGACACTGGCAGATGCCCACCACACATTGCTTGCCGCCCTGACATTGCACACCACAACGGCCACAGTTGCCATTGTTGGACTTGGTGTCCACGCAAATGCCGGAGCAGTTGGTGGGTGTGATGGACGGACAAGAAAGCTGGCATGTTCCGTTGGAGCAGACCTCTCCCGACTGGCAGGCTGTGTTGCACTTGCCACAATGGTTGCGATCTGTCTTCGGGTTGTAACATACGCCACCGCACAAGATCTGACCGGACGGACAAGCGCAAGCGCCGTTGTTGCAAACGGTTCCGCCTTTGCATTGGGTGCCGCACTTGCCGCAGTTGTTGTTGTCGGTCTTGGTGTTCACACAGCTACCCGAGCAAACGGTCGGAGTTCCGCTGGGGCAGGAGGTCACACATTGTCCGCCGGAGCAAAGCTGACCGGAAGCGCACTTCTTGCCGCAAGCGCCGCAGTTGGCGTTGTCGGTTTGGAGATCGACACATTTGCCAGAGCAAACGTTCAAGCCTGCCTGGCAAGACAGCAAGCATGCACCGTTCGCGCAGACCAAACCGGCGGCACACTTGGTTCCACACTTGCCGCAGTGAGAGTTATCAGTTTTCAAGTTGACGCACACACCGTTGCAGTTGCTCAGGCCTGATTGGCAAGACAGCTGGCATGTTCCAGCAGAGCATACCTGACCGGACGAACATCGCGTGCCACACTTACCACAGTTGGCGTTGTCGCTCTGGAGGTCAACACACTTGCCGGCGCAGATGTTAAGCCCAGACTGGCAGGAAAGCTGGCAGGACCCGCTGGAGCAGACCTGGCCTGTCGCGCAAGCTGTTCCACACTTGCCACAGTGAGAGTTGTCGGTTTTCAGGTTAACGCAGACGCCGCTGCAGTTGGTGAGACCGGACTGACAGGTCAGTTCACATTTTCCGTTGGAGCAGACCTGGCCGGAGGGACAGGCGTTACCGCACGCGCCGCAGTTTTTGCGGTCGACGAGAAGATCGAGACAGGTGCCGTTGCAGTCCGTGGTTCCAGGCAGACACTGGCAGGTGCTTACCACACATTTCTTACCGCCCTGACACTGCACACCGCATTGCCCACAGTTGCCATCGTTGGACTTGGTATCCACGCAGATGCCGGAGCAGTTGGTTGGGGTGACGGCAGGGCAGCTCAGCGCACATTGACCCTTCACACAAACCTGACCGGAGGGGCAGGCGTTGGCGCAGGAGCCACAGTTGGCGCGGTCGTTCTGCAGATCGACGCACTTTCCAGAGCAGTCGGTTTGGCCGGAGACACAGGTGACTTTGCAAGAGCCTCCCGAACATACTTCACCGGAGTTACAGACGTTGCCGCACGCGCCGCAGTTTTGGTTGTCGGTTTTGACGTTCACACAGGAGCCCGAGCAATCGGTGAGACCCGACTGGCATGACAACACACATTTGCCTTGGGAGCAGACCTGACCGGAGACACACGCCGTACCGCACGCGCCGCAGTGTGCGCGGTCGGATTGGGTGTCGACGCAGGAGCCACCGCAGTTGGTTTCACCTTTGAGGCAAGACACTTGGCACTTTCCGGTGGAGCAAACCTGACCGGAGGCACAGGCGGCGCCACATTTTCCACAGTGAGCGCGATCTTGTTGAACGTTCACACAGTTGCCGCCGCAGTTGGTTTGTCCAGCAGGGCAGCTTACTTCGCACTTTCCGTTGGAGCAGACCTGACCGGAGGGGCAGGCTTTGGCGCACGCGCCGCAGTGGGAGCGGTCGGATTGGGTGTCCACACAGGAGCCGCCGCAGTTGGTCTGACCTTTCACACAGGAAATTTCGCAGACGCCGTTGGTGCAAACCTGACCGGAAGCGCAAGCAGTTCCACACTTGCCGCAGTGAGCGCGGTCGGACTGAATGTCGACGCAGTTGCCGCCGCAGTTGGTTTGTCCGGCAGGGCAGCTTACTTCACACGTACCTGATGCACAGACAAAGCCGTCTTTGCAAGCTTCGCCACATTTGCCGCAGTGCTTGCGGTCGGATTGGGTGTCTACGCAGGTTCCGCTGCAGTTGGTCTGGCCTTTGGGGCAAGAGATCTCACACTTTCCGTTGGCGCACACTTGGCCGGAGGGGCAGTTGTTTCCACAAGAGCCGCAGTGCTCGCGGTCGTTTTGGGGGTTAATGCATTTGCTATCACAGACAATCTGACCGGCCAAGCACGAGATGACGCACTGGCCGCTTTTGCAAATCTCACCGTCTTTGCAAGCATTTTCGCAGGTTCCACAGTGGGTGCGGTCGGCCTGAAGGTCATAACAGGCGCCCTTGCATTCGGTTTGTCCGTTGGGACAGTTGATCGCGCATGCTCCGTTGCCGCACACTTCACCTTGCTTGCATTGGGTTCCACAGGTCCCACAGTTCTCTCGGTCGTTGCTGGTGTTGACACAGACGTCGTTGCAGTCTGTTTGGCCTTTCGGGCACTTGGCCT
Organism: Deltaproteobacteria bacterium; assembly: GCA_006226375.1. GTDB lineage: Bacteria > Myxococcota_C > UBA6777 > UBA6777 > UBA6777 > M3003. Next base: position 57,316 of record SBHC01000018.1, read on the forward strand.
GCACACACTTGCCCTGGTCACAGTAGTGTTGGCGAGGACAATCTTTGATCTCTGTACCAAACTCGAAGCAACCGCGAGCGTTCTTTTCACAAACCTTGTATTGACCGGGGATGGTTGTCGCCTGGGTGGTACACTCGTAGTCACCTTCGGTGCACTGGGTGTCGGGGCAGTCAGGCACACATTTGTTCTCTTCACATTTTTCAAAGTCTTTGCAAATGGCCCATCCTTCACACTCGCTCCACACGCCGCCTTTGCAGGTCTGGGTGCCTTTGATGCAGGCTTTGCTGTCTGCGGGCAAGCAACCTTGTGAAGAACCTGGAGAGCACTGCATGCACTTGTTGTCTACACACGATGGTGTGTCGGGGTTTTTGCAGTCTTCGTTCTGCAAGCACTCCACACAGCCTCCTGCCCCGTTGCACTTTTTGCCTTCGGGGCAGTCTTTGTCTGTGCCACAAACACATTTGTTGTCTTCTGTGCACTTCTTCGTAGGGCTGGTGTCGCCCTGGCAGTGAACATCCTTTAAGCAAGGAACACAGCGTCCTTTGGATGAACTGTTGTCCAATAGACAGCGTTCGGGACAGTTTTCGCACCCTGGGATGGAGACGGCTACTTCTCCTCCACATCCCAAAGACACGAGCATTCCCAGTGCGCACAAACACGCAAAGAGTCTCATGGCGGGCTTTAGCATCATGCTTGTTTCTCCAGTATCATTTTTGGATTGTTACACACAAACGAAGCCTCATTGTTGAATCAGCGAAAAGGAAAATCGTGTACCTTTCACTGCAGATAATTCACAAAACGGCGAGTTTGCTAAACTAAAATGAGCGTAGCATTGGCAGGCGAAGCAGGTCAAGCTATTCTCGAAAGGAATGTCTGGAAAGTCATAGTGTTAACCGGTACATTTGTCTCAGCTTTTTTTGAAGTGAACCAAGTTCGCTCTAGCACCCGGTTTGTCCCGGTTGGCTGATACATGTTCTAGTTTCGGAGCATTGGACGCTTGGGGTCGTTGTGGTATAGAACCGTTCAAGAAACAACGTGTGTAACGTTCCTGCCTTTCTTGCGGATGGGTCAGACGAAAGGCGTCTGGATTCGCAACTTAACATTCAATACACAAGGTAACATCCGATGCAGCTCTTTCGTTACAAGGAAGACCGACTTCCTGTCGCTATTTTTGTTGCTTACTTTGCTCTCGATGTGACCCTCTTTTTTACGGTAAACTCGCTTTGGTTTTTGATCCTTTGGTATGCCATTGGAATCGTTCCCAAAGCCTGCATTGCTGCCTGGAACCATCATCACCAACATGTGATGACATTTAAGCCGGCCATTCTCAACCGAATGCTGGAAATTGTGTACACCTTCCACACAGGGATTGCGGGTTTCACGTGGGTGCTTCATCACGTGGTGGGGCACCATCTTCACTACCTGGATCAGACCAAGGATGAGTCCCGGTGGAAGCGCCTCGACGGCTCAAAAATGGGCATGATTGAGTACAGCCTCAGCGTCGCTGTTACGTCCTATTGGCGAGCGTTTCTGGCGGGGCGACGCTACAAAAAATACCTCCTCGGCTTTTTTATGATGGTGCTGATCCCGCTAACAATGTTGGTCGCTGCGTTTTGGTACAACTGGCTCAACGCGTTGTTCATCTTTCTTCTGCCCATGCTGACTGCGCTGTACTTCACAGCCCAGGCCACCTACCAACACCACAGCGGGCTCGACACCGACAACGAGTACGAGGCTTCCTACAACATCCTTCACCCTGTGTACAACATTTGCACCGGCAACCTGGGATACCACACAGCGCACCATGTCAAAATGGGGATTCACTGGTCTCGTTTGCCAGAGTTTCACGCTTCCATCGCAGACAAGATTCCACCCAAGCTCTACATCACACCCGGCTTTCCTTGGAACCTTTTCCCCAACACACAACCTGAAGGTGCCTCTGTTTCTGGAGCTTGATTCTAACCCCTGAAAACCTTCTGTGAAAATGGTCTCTCCTCTCTTTCCTTTCTCTTTTTGTCTTCCTTTCCCAAACACATTGATGAGTAGGAATAGTTCCTGGTTCCATCTTGTTGAGGGGCGAGTCTTTGGCTTGCTCGTTTTCGAAAATCCTGCCTATTGTCCTTCTCTCTCCCTAGAAAAATAAATACTTGACTTTGTCATAACGGAATAATATTAATTGGTGTATATGTGCAAACATTTGAACATATTATGTGAGAGTGTTTTTTAGTTCTGGCGATCAACGCTGCGAGGTGCGTGTTGAGGGCTACAATCGACCACACATTGTGGCAAAAGGAGAGCGAGAATGGACCAACAGAAGCAAGCTGATTCGGGCGGGAAGAAGGACGGAGTCAAGATTAACTGGACTCGGGAGTTTATGGCTTCGGCTGTGGTCTTTCTGGTTGCTCTTCCTCTTTGTATGGGGATCGCCATTGCATCAGGTGTTCCGCCTGCGCTGGGCTTGATCTCTGGGATCATCGGGGGTCTTGTCGTTGGCTCTCTGGCTGGAGCGCCGTTGCAGGTCAGCGGTCCGGCAGCGGGTCTTGCCGTTATCGTTTTTGAACTTGTTAAGAAACATGGCCTCCCCACGTTGGGGGTTATTGTGTTGGTGGCTGGACTGATTCAGTTGGTCGCTGGCTATTTTAAGCTTGGGCGTTGGTTTCGTGCAGTCTCTCCTGCTGTCATCCATGGGATGTTGGCTGGTATTGGTGTGTTGATTTTTGGCTCTCAGTTCCACGTGATGGTGGACGACAAGCCTCGCGGCAGTGGACTTGCAAACCTCATCTCCATCCCCGAATCGATCTACAAAGGGATCTTTCCTTTGGATGGTAGCGTCCATCACCTGGCGGCCGCCATTGGTATTCTGACCATTGTGACATTGGTGCTTTGGAACTTGTTCAAGCCCAAAAAACTTTCTCTCCTCCCGGCTCCACTTCTCGCTGTTACAGTCGCAACCGTTGCGACGGTCAGCTTGGGTTGGGGAATCGAGACCATTCCTGTGCCTGACAACTTGTGGAACGCAGTGAACGTTCCACCTTCTTCGGTGTGGTCCAAGATCCTTGATCCAACCATTCTTTTGGCCGCTGTGGGTATGGCTGTGGTGGCGAGCGCGGAGAGTCTTCTGTGTGCGACTGCTACCGACCAACTGCACCAAGGGGAGCGCGCCAATTACGACAAAGAGCTTATGGCGCAAGGCGTTGGAAATATGGTGGCCGGTGGGCTTGGTGCTCTCCCCATCACGGGTGTTATCGTTCGTAGCTCCGCCAACATTGAAGCCGGTGCAACGTCTCGGGCGTCGGCGATTCTCCACGCGCTCTGGCTGTTGGCCTTTGTGGCTGCGTTGCCCTTCGTTCTTAAGATGATTCCGACTGCTTGCTTGGCTGCTGTCCTTGTCTACATTGGTTACAAGCTCGTCAACTTCAAGATGATGAAGCAGTTGTGGGACACCAGCCGCAGTGAACTCGGTATTTATCTCGCGACCATCGCCTGTATCGTAAGCATTGACTTGCTCTCGGGTGTGATGATCGGTGTGGCGCTGTCCGTCATCAAGCTGGTTTACACCTTCTCCCACATCAAGGTCACTGTGTTGGAAGAAGAAGGCGAAAACCGCTACGACATCTTTGTGGAAGGCGCTGCTACCTTCATTCGTCTCCCCGAGTTGGCAGAAACGCTGGAGCGTTTGCCCCTGAACGCAGAGCTCCACATTCACGTTGGTCGATTGGCCTACATTGACCATGCTTGCATCGAACTTCTCGACAACTGGGATCAGCAGCTCAAAGACAACGGGGGTTCTCTTGTTGTCGAGTGGGATGACTTGGAGGCGAGGTTTAAGGGCAAGCCTGCTTTCGCTGGCCGCTTGAAGAACAACGACTCAAGGCAAGACTGGCCCGAAGACTCAGTTCCTTCCACTGCCAGCTAAAACACCTTCGTTCGCTTTCCTTCTGTTCCAGTCTCTCTGTGCATCAAACTTCTTCCATCCCCCTTAAATCAAAAAAGCGAGACACCTTTTGGGGCAACCTCGCTTCTTTAAGTTTCTCTGTGGATCCACCAACGCAACATCAATGCGAGGATGAGAAGGCCCTGTTTAGTGAGCTTCTTCTGCAGGTTCTTCGTCGTCCTGCCACAGGTGACGAACTTCTTCTACAGCGTCACGCAATTCATTGCGTTGTTCCAAGCGCTGCATTAGAAAGTCCAAACCGTGAGAGAGCCATCGAGCAATTTCAGGTTGAAGCAGGCTATAGTAGACGTGTCGTCCTTCTCTTCTGACCTGAACCAAACGATGTGCCCTCAGCGTCGCTAGCTGTTGGGATACTCGGGAATGGCTGATGCCAAGCGCTTCTTCCAACGCATTAACATCATGTTCTCCATTTCGAAGCTCTTCGATGATTTGAATCCTGTGTGGATGCGAAAAGACCCGAAACAGATTTGCTAGCTCTTGGGTTACCACGGCTCTTCCTGGCATGCCACACTCTCTCTTTCTCACTAACTGATCTGTCTATATCAACATATTACAATATGTTAATATACATAGATGTCTGGGCATGGCAAGATGGTATCTTAAAAAGATTGGTAAAATGTCGTTCAGTTGTTCGTCTGAGCTGTATTTGATAGACAAATATGATCTTATTTCAGCAAAATTATTTGGCGAAGATACACAGAAGAGTAGTGTGTGACAAGTAGGAACATTATGGAAAAGAAGGAGAGGGAGATGATAGGTCAGTCATTGAAGTGTTAAGACTCGGAATTTAGAAGGCTACGGAATACATTCCATGGTTAGAGAGAGATACGCTTTCCACGCTCCACCACGGAATAAATTCCATGGTTAGAGAGAGATACGCTTCCCACGCTCCACCACGGAATAAATTCCATGGTTAGAGAGAGATACGCTTTCCACGCTTTTTGTTGCGTTTGATTTGGTAGAGTTGTTCGCAGCCCCAGGCCTGGTAGTCATTGTGAAGAACCTTGCGCATCTTTTGTAGGTAGTCGATTTGCATGGTCAGCAAGGACGAGGTGGCCAGAATGAAGAACTCTTGGTTCTGAAGGACCTTTTGTCGTCGGTGTGTGAGAAATTCAAACACCGCGCTCCAGAACGCTGGCAAGTCGTTGCGACGAAGCAAAGTGCGGCTCTTTTTCCAGAGAGAGCCCAGCTGCTTGTGGCGGGACCGAATGAATGGGTGATCTGGGTGACAGCGGTTGCCCATGGGATCGCGCAGCTTGGGAGACGACAAGTAACAAGCGTTCTTCAAGAACGGTCCAGGGTTCAGCTTGAATTGGATGACTTGAAGCAACCGAGCCATGTCGTCGTTCAGCTGCAACTGGAATGGCGAAGGTTGTGGGATGTTACCTGTGCCACTGGAAACAAGCTGGTTGGTGAGCTTGAGGCCAACGGGCATCACCACCTGAAGCCAGGGAATCTTCAACGAACGGGAGAGTCCATACGAGCTCAACGTGAACAGCGCATCCGAGACGATGTAACTGATCCGTGTGATCTTTTGTTCGTATTTGTTCTTCTTGTAGGTTTTTTTCAGCAGCGCGATGTAACGCTTGAGTCGCAGGGTTCGCAGATCCAGCGCAACGATTCGGCTTTCACGTACGGCCAGAGAGAGTGTCCCTTTGGTATCAGCCAAAGCGCGGGGTTTGGGCTTCTTCAATCGACAAAAGGTGACCAGGTTGTTGCGCAGCTTGTAATGACGCTCGCGCTTCTCCTGAAAGAACTTCTTCCACTTCATTCTCAAGCGAGTTGTTGGTTTTTGCTTGATCTTGTTGGTGGGAAGAAAGATGGAGTCCATCGGACCAGCGGCTAGCGCCTGACCGTTCGCACCCAAGACAGATGCTGTGATGAAAAACAAAGATGATAGCAGTGTTAGCCTCATGGCGATTCTCCTCAACTCTACAACTTTTCACTTCCAACCTTAACCATGTTGTTCCAACGAAGCAACCTACCATGCGGTTTGGTCGGGACTCACAACGTATACAAAACAATCGCCTTGCGAAGAGCAAAGACACACCCCAGTGGAACCCCAAGGGTCTCCCCATTCGCCGTCTGATCGTCGTCTTTTTTTGTTTGTGCATGTTCTTTGTGCGAAGCACATGCCGAAATATGTGATTAAGCTAACATAGAACAATTGCAGCGGGTTGAGTGAGAGGAGTGTCGGCTGAACAAACCGGCTTTGAAGGATCTGAGGAACAAAGGTCGCACGACGGTGGGGTATGCGTTCCCCAAAGTGTGAACTGGATTCTTCCTCCATTTTTGTCTTGGAATGGAGCGGGTTGGATCACGAAGATTTTGTTGGTGACGCTCGGAAGGCCCCAAGCAGAGCCAGTCCGTAGCAACTCATCGCGATCAAAAAGACATTTTGGAAGCCCACCCAGGCCGCGAGACCCAGCGCGGCAACCGAGGCGACGACACTGCTCGCGCCGTTGATCCCCCAAGCCCAAGGAATGCTCGATGCGGCGGTGCGCTGCAAATGAAGTACACCCAAAGGCAGCGGCATCCCCATCAAAATGCCAAGAGGAGCAAGGAGAAGCAAAGAGAGAAGGATTCGGAAGGGGAGAACCCAACTTGTGGTCCACGCCAAGAGTGGATCGAGAAACAGATAAAAAAGGAACAAACCACCCATCAGTCTCATGAGAAATGTGCGGCTGGCTTGACCTGGATCTGCGTCAGGAGTGGACCACCTCGCTGTCCAAAGGCTTCCCACACCGCTGTAAAACAGGATGGACGCGAGCACGACAGTCAGCGCATAGGTCGGGTGCCCCAGCCACAACGTCAGCCGCTGGATGAGAGGGATCTCGATCAACATAAAGCCCAAGCCAATGCCGAGGAAATACAGCAGAGAAGAGCCAGGCAGCATCGCGACGTCCGGTCTGCGGAGCTTGTGCCAGACCAGCGGACCACCTACCAAAAGCAACAACAACGCTGTCACGACTCCCAAAGAGATCAACAGGTTAATCAGGGCAGCGTCTTCTTCCCAAAGGGTGTTCTTCCAAAAGGTGAGCACGTCGCTCCATCGCACGGTGTAGAGAAAGAATGGACGATCGTCAGTCGCTGCCGAGATGTCATAAGCGTGGTTCTTTACGGTTTCATCAGGCTTTTGGAAGTAGGACGTAAAGCTCTTTAAGTTTCCAGCAGCGCCGGGTATGTAGAACGGGGCGTACTGCCACAGCGATGAGAGTGACATCAAACGATTGCGCTGCACAAAAGAGAGAGGGGACTTTGAGATTAAGATGGTGGCAAATTGGGTTTTGGAGTCCCATGGATTTGCTATCACTGCGACATGATCCTTGAGGGACGCGATGCCTCGTTGTCGTGCGGCCTTCTCACAGGTTCGGATCCAGCGGAGGGGAATCGCATTTTTGTTAATGTCCCACAGCGAAACAGAGAGAATTCCGTTCTTGGTCAGCCGATCGAGGTAGAGGCCACAGGCTTCTGCTGTGTACAGGCTGTGTTCTGCCAGGTTCATCGCGCCCGAGCTATGCGCCGCCCACGTCGCGACGGAGTTGGCCAGGATGATATCAAACGTTTGATCCAGGCCTTGAAGCACGCCGCGTCCATCGCCGACCCAAACCTTCACCTTGGGATGGTTGTACAGATTGCCAATGAACGAACGGAGCTTCCCAAGGGCTAAATCGTTGACCAGGATAGGGTTGATCTCAATTCCTGTGACATGGCTGGGGTCAAACAACATCGCGCTGAGGATATCTTTGCCTCCACCGGGTCCTATCACCAGCACCTTTGACTTTCTTGGGAGCAGATGGAAGCCAAGGTTTGAGACCAACTCTTCCAGGAACTTTACCTTTTGTAGATCGCCGTCAAACTTCACAAAGGGTGCATACGCGTTGATATCGAGGAGCGCAAAGACGTGCTCAGGGAGCAAGCCTTTCCAACGCTCCTGACGCGCTGTGGACAGACCCCGGTACCATTTCTGGTCGTTGAGAAGGACCACCCGAGAGAAGGCGTTCCACTTCTTGTACAGAACTTTGGCTTTGGCTTTTCCAGGCTCGTCCGTGTCAACCTGGATGGCAAAGCGATCTGTGTTGTGATGGTAGACTCCCAGACCCAAAACCAGCCCGGCAGAGACGAGCGCGGCCCACTGCCAGCCCTGGCGGCCAGCCCGGCGGGAGTCCAATGCCGTGACAGCCAGGACAAACGCTCCGCAACACAACAAGGAGGTCGGACCACCCAGCGCTTCCATTACGGGGACCAGCAACAGCGCGCCCAAGGCTGCACCAATCAAGTCCCAGGCGTACAAAGCCGAAGCGTTGGCCTGGTAGGTTCGGAACCAGGACGCGACAACCACACCCCCCGCCAAGAACGGGATCAAGCAGGCAACGCTGACCGCCACAAAGATCCAGAAGAAGGGACCCGACCAGAGATTGCTAAGATGCTTGTGGTTGAAATGAAGCAGCCCCAACAACACAGGAATCCAGCCGATGCCCAAGCCTGTGAGCCACATCCAACCCTGCGGTCCGCGCTCAATGGTGCGTGGAAACAAGTACACCCAAACGCCGCCCACGCCCATTCCCAACATCGCTAAGGACACCGCAAAGAACGCCGTGTGGTAGTAGAAGAATACAGAGAGAACGCGGGTTAAGCATAGCTCAGACAGCAACAAACCCAACGAAAAACCAAACACCAGAATGCCCTGCTTGGCACTCCAAGAGGAAGCAGAGGACGAAGTCTCCATTGTGTTGTCCTGTCTTGAGGGAGAGACATGGGAAAGCAAGGTTTGGAAATGAAACAGGCTCTTACGTGGAGTGACCATCTCATTTCGGGTGTATGGGATACCATTCCTCTGGGTGCTTGTCCAACCGGTTAGACCTAAGTCCGTTTGGTTGCGTTGGAAACCTCAATCGAGTATGATAGCCGCGGAAAGATGTGTCCCAAAGTTTGCTGTTCCGCCATAAAATCGCCATCATACTGCAATGGCCTCCTCATGCTATGGGCAGCAAACACAGCGGATAGAAGACGACAACAAGGGAAGTTACGACACCATGCAGCAGGTTCCTGGAGCCCCCAAACCCCCAGGCGGTCCCTCAAACGGGCAATCCCAACAAGGAGCAGTCTCATCGCAGCCAGCCGCTCCTCAACGAAGCTCTGCAGCTCAGATCTCAACGTCCACCAATCAACTGGTCCAGTCGCTGGAAGGGGCTTGTGTCGGGAACTATCGGTTGATGAAGCGGATCGGTGGTGGAGGCTTTGGCGACGTCTACCGCGCAGAACACATCGAATTGGGCAACCCGTTTGCGATCAAGGTGCTGCACAAACGCTACGCAAGCGATCCTTCATTTGTGGAGCGATTCCGCACAGAAGCGATGGTGCTCGCCGGCTTGCAACATGAAAATGTAGTCAGCGTTGTCGACTTTGGGCAGCATCCTGACATCGGCTTCTACTTGGTGATGGAGTGGCTGGAAGGCCGCACCCTGCATCGCGTGTGGCGGCGCAAGCGAAACTTCCCTCTGTCCCAAATTTATGCGCTCTTCTCACAGCTTTTGGATGCTCTCGAACAAGCTCACCAGCGGGGCATTGTTCACCGCGACATGAAGCCCGAAAACCTGATGCTCACCAAGGGGTCGCGGGGCCGAACCATCCTCAAAATTGTGGACTTTGGTATCGCCACACTGGTGCGAGGCAAGGAGCAGGGCTCCGACTCTTTGGCCAAAGAAGGTCTTGTGGTGGGGACGCCTTACTACATGTCGCCAGAGCAGGCGGCGGGGCGTCATCATGAGGTTGACGGTCGCACCGACATCTACGCTTGTGGCGTGATCTTGTTTGAGATTCTCACGGGCCGCCGGTTGTATCCGACCAAGAAGCCCAAAGAAATCATCCATCATCAAATCCACACGCCGCCGCCCAAGCTGGAGTCCATTCCAGGCAAGCTCTACTCCCCTTTGTTGCAGGCCGTGTTGGATCGGGCGCTGGCTAAGACTCCTGGTTATCGCTACCCCAACGCCGCAGAGATGTTTGCCGAGCTTGAGTTTGCGATGAAGGCCGAAGGTGTAGAGCCTGACGAAGAAGGCATCGACTCCAGCCAGGCTCGCAGTCACAACCCGGCCTCATTGACCAACCTGCTCGATCTGGCGATGGGCAACGAGGCTCTTGCTGCAGAGGCAGCCGTCGACGAAAAAGAAAGCCTGAGCACTGGCGCGGGCTACCGGGGGCAAAAGGCCAACTCGGCCGAGATCGTCTTGGATGATGACGAGCTGGATGATCTGCTCATTTCGTCCACTTCGACGTCCAAGTCGTCCTGGTACATTGGTGGCGGGGCAGTCCTTGTGATGTTGGTCCTTCTTCTCCTTGGTTTGCAAGCCTGGGGACCTGGACCCAAGAAAACCAACGCTGGGACCAAAACCCTCGCGTTGCCTCCTGTGCTCCGTCCGCCAACTTCTCCTGAACCAAGGAAAACGGACAAGCCCGCTCAACCCATCAAGCCTCCTGTTGTTCGCGACAAAGACGACAATGACGATGATGACGATGACAAGCCGACCCCACGTCGGGTGGTACGGAAGAAGCGTCGCGTGGTACGCAAACGACGTCGCCGTCGCAGACGAAGAGTTCGCCGTCGCCGTCGTAGAAGGAAGGTGGTGCGCCGCAGAGTCCGTCGTGTACGTCGTGTGCGGCTTGTTGTGAAGACCATGCCACCTCTGGCCAAGGTTTACGTGAACAAGAGGTTGCGCGGGACCACACCAACAACCATCCGTCTTCCCCAAGGGAAACGCTATCTTATTCAGATCAAACTCAAAGGTTTTGTGACCCAAACCTTCCAGTGGAACGGTCGGCGCAACCTGACCAAGAAAATCAAGCTGATCGAAGATCTCTTCTAGTCCTTTTCAACTCTCTTCTCCCAACTTTTTCTAGTTTTTTACAAACGAGCGAGTCCTTGTTTTCCAAGGATTTCGACCTGGCGCTCTACATTCTCCTCCACGCAAATGGACTTTTTGCAAAGACAATTCTGGACCCCTGCGTCTTTAGAAAGGGAACAATACAAGGCGTCTAACAAGGGAGAAGAAGAGTATGAGCAGATGGATTCGTATGGTTGTTGGTTTTGGTGTTTTGGCGATATGGATCGCTCCAACCGCTGCAGAAGCAGGTTGGACTGGGTGGTTCAGCGACGAAAATCGAAACTTCGTGTCTTGCCCCAGAAATCAATACGCGAATGGATTCCAATGCAGCGGGAAATATTGTGACAATCGAAGGTTGCATTGCACAGGAAGCATCGCTTTTGCCGAGATCAAGGATCATCAGGGTTTTGTTACGGATGAACAAGGCAACCGCTCCAGAGGGTTTGGAGCCTGCCCCGACGGCTGGTACTTGGTAGGAATTCTTTGCACAGGACGATACTGCGACAACCAACATTTTCGATGTGCGAGGCGAATTAGCTCGTACCAAAGGAAGCATGTCGGGTGTTCTTGGACCCAATGGTTTTCCGAGGAAACTCGACCCAATGCTGCAGCCTGTCCAGCAGGAAAACACATCGTTGGGTTGGGATGTTCTGGACGATACTGCGACAACATCCGCCTTTACTGTTGCAGTCCTCCACCTTCTGCGTCGTGCGGTAGCGGGTACTATGTGAACTCTTCAGGTTCTTGCTCACGTTGCTCTGCTGGAACCTACAAGAGCGGAACTAACGGAGCGACGTCGTGCAGTCGATGTCCCGCGGGCCGGTATTCCTCGTCGGGAGCATCATCCTGTTCTACCTGTCGGGCAGGCACATACTCCTCATCAGGAGCGTCTTCCTGCTCTACCTGCTCGGCAGGGACTTACTCTTCGTCAGGTGCTTCGTCGTGCAGCCGGTGCTCTGCGGGAACCTACTCTTCGTCGGGAGCTTCGTCATGCAGCCGGTGCTCGGGAGGAAGCTACTCTTCGTCAGGAGCTTCGTCGTGCAGCCGGTGCGGAGCAGGGACATACTCCTCATCAGGAGCTTCGTCGTGTAGCCGGTGCTCTGCTGGAACTTATGCAGCAGGCTTAGGTAACTCTTCCTGCCGTACATGCTCAGCTGGGACCTATTCGTCCAGTGGAGCGACGTCGTGCAATCGTTGCCCGGCAGGGACCTATTCGTCGTCAGGAGCTTCGTCATGCAGCAAGTGTGCAGCTGGCTCCTACTCCAATTCAGGAGCTTCGTCCTGCTTCCAGTGTCGAGCGGGTACCTACCCAGACCCTGCCTTGAAGTCTTGTATCTCTCCCAGAACCTGCATTCGCTTTAAGCTGTATTCCAACGGACGAGTTTACGTCAATCCTTACGAGAAGGGGTGGAAGTCGTCCTGGTGCAACGTTGAGACACCTCAACAGCGCGTCTCTTGCCGCGGTCGGACGCTCCGAGGTCTTGAGGCATACCTTCCCAAAGGAAAAACCAACCCCTGTGAGTTTTCTTGGAAACGAAGCGGACGAAGGTTTGCAGACGGTGGTGTTCTCTGGAGCATCGAGCTGATTCGCTAAGACTTCCAGGACGTCTCATGCCTTGGGCGCCTTCTCGCGAGGTTGTGGGTGGAGAGGCTTTAAGGGGAGAGGCTCTCTACTCGGGATCGCAGGGGCCCTGGCAGAAGTGTTGTATGTTGCCGTCCTGGCGGAAGAACTCGCGCATTTGCTTCACTGCACCTTCAAGCCCTCGGACTTTGCCGTGTTGAGGGTTGCGGGGTGCAGGAACATTGGCGTCTTGAGGAGCCGGGTCCGGTTTGGGACCAAACTGAACATAGCCGCTGCCAGGCAAGGGCGCAGCTTTTGCTGTGAGGCCAAACACAGGCTCAAACAACGGGTCGAGCGCTGTGAGGCCGATCGTTCGAGCCCACGTTCGCGTGGCGATGTTGGGAACCTGGGCGTCGCCGATGCCTTCCTGGATTAAGATGGTTTTGGCCGGAACCCCCAGGCGCTGTGGATCCTTAAGGATGTAGGGCGCGTAGGTGAAGGGGTCGATGATGTCGAAGTGGGGCTGCATCAACGCCAAAGCAAGTTGGCGCTCCACCTGATCCGGATAGTAATTTTTCATAAGGCCTGCGAGCGGACCAAAGTCGGCGCTGCGCGAGATTAAGAAGCTCCAGTTGGCTCCTCCAACATTGAGGATTCCGCGCTGAATGTCGGGAGTGAGCGCCATAAAGGTGCCCCCCTGAATCGCGCCGTTGGAGAGGCCCAGGTAGTACACTTCCTTACCGTCAATGATGGGCTTTCCGTTGATCTGGAAGTCCTTGTCTTTGGGGAAGCGCTGGAGCGCCATACGAGTCATCGCGATGGCGTTCATGTGGGCTTGCTGCAGCAGGTTCGTTAGCTTGGGCATGTTGTCAATGTTGGTTGGGACTGTGACCGCTACGTCGCCTCGCTCCTGCTCTGACAACCCCCGCCAGTTGTGTCCGATCTGGACCATGCAAAACCTCTGCGCGAGACCTTCCACGTAGCCTGTTCCCATCTCTCCTACGGCGCTACCAAACAAGCCGTGGCCAAACACCATCAGCGGAAGAGGCTTGTCTTGTGTCATTGCACAATGAGGGATCTGTACCTGGAAAAAGTACGAACCGGTCCCACGCACCTTGGGTTTGCCCTGTTCGTCGCGAACTACCAGGCCGCCAAACTTGTCTTCGCTGAGGAACGACGGGACCTGCATCTTGCCCTGCCAGCGGTACAGGATGTTTTTGTTTTCCTTGGTGCTGAAGGTGAATTGGTTGGTCCAGGTGTACGTTGGACCGTCTGGCCCCGATGTGTCGAGCACCTTTTGCCGCATGCCCAGCATTTCATTCAACAAAGGCTTGTCGCTGGCGGTGTGGAAGTCCCAGGTGAGCAGATCTGGTCGCTTGCGACTTTGGCAGCTTCCAGCTCTTTGCGGATGTCTTGCAAGCCTGGAGCCATCGCTGCTTCTTCGGGTGTGTTGGGTTCTTGACCGGACCATAGCTTCTGAAACGTTGCTGGAGCCTGAAGGTCCTTGCCGTCCTTACCCTTGACGGTTTTAAGAAATACGATCGCGTAACGTTGGTTGGGCTTGAGCCGAACGAGAGGGCGCACCAGAACGACCTGAGGATCCGCGTCGCTCGCTGTTTGATCCACTTCGGCCAAGATGGGAACGCGGGCCTGGGTTCCAAACTCGATCAGTTGAACCGGGCTGTCTGGCTGCAGGCTTTTGGCGGTTTGCGAGCTGTTTAACAGCGTTACGGGGTCAACACGTTGAGCAAACAACGCCATGATGGGAGAGCCTGGACTGAACCCGTCACGTTGGTTGAAAAATGTGGTGTCTGCTTTGGTTTGGGTGTCGCCGTCATCGGAGACTGGGAGCCGATCTGGAAAGGTCACCCGGAACCCTGTCGTTGTGTTGGCGTCAGTCTTCAGATAGTACGAAGAAGGGTAGGGCAAAAGGCAGGCGCCTTTGGGGAGACCTTGGGCATACGGATGACAACCGCGAGGATGAGCGATCGGTTGTACGCTTGTGGGTGGCTGCTCGGTGGAGGCTGCGGCGTCCGAAGGTGTCGCTTCGGAGTCATTGGGGCTGCTGCAACTTTGCAGGCTGCCCAGCGCCAGGACCCAAGCAAACAAGAGCAAGCCCAGCAAGCTTGTGTGAGGAAGCCATGCGCTCCATGTTTGGGGTTGAGGCTTGCGATGTGCGGTTGAGTTGGGTACATGGTTCATCGTGTTATCTCCTTGTGGTCACAGTAGAAGATGTCGACGATGTTGTAAACCAAGCCTTTAGAGAGAGGAGATGATTTCTCTGATTCCGTTCTCTTACTTGAATTGAAGGCCGTTCTAGTCTTTAATACAGGTGACGCCAATGTGGCGTTGTGTAACAAGATCGTCATCGTACGTGAAATGTAGATGAATGTGGGAGAGGCTTTCGATGTTGTCAGAGGGAAGCCGGTATGGATGAACTCATGCAGGATAGGTGGATGACTGTGCGAGGTAAACGGGCGAGGAAGAACACAGAGTTCTCACCTCCCATCGCAGGTGCTCTGCTCCAGGGAGAGGGGACCCATTTGGGACCTCTCACTTCCTCTGGAGCCTGGCATCGAAGAATGCTTTGGATCGGTGTGGGGCTGTGGGTGTGGTTGGCAGGATCAGGTGTTGGGCTTCAACAGGTCTGGAGTCAGTCCACCAACGAAGCGCAAACAGCACGTCGTATTTACATTGAAGGGGCTCGCTTTCTTCAGCAGAAGCGGTACGAAGAGGCCTCTGTCCAGTTTCGGCTGGCGTACAAACTCCTGTCCCGGCAGTACCGGAACGGCAAGACGAGTTTGGCGGGTGCGCTGCGCAAGCTTCGCTATTTTCTGGGTCTTTGCTACTTCAAGATGAAAGCACACAAGAAGGCCCGACGGTTCCTCCGCTTGTATCTGCGCACCAAAGGAGTGAGCGGTCCTCGTTCGTTGCGTGCACAGCGGATGTTGGCAGAGACCGAACGCCAAATCGCGTTGATGCCCAAGCCGCGACCTCGTCCACGAGAGGTCAAGCCTCCTCCTCGTCCTCGAACCATCATCATTGAGAAGCGCGTGGGGCCTCCCAAGATGCGTTGGCGTGCGGCACCGTTTGTGATTCTTGGCCTTGGGGTTGTTACGCTGGCAGCCGCAGGCGCGCTGGGCTTCGTCACCAACAACACGGTGGGAGAGCGCGACTCGTTGCACCAGAACTTGTTGGACGCTCCCGAACCGTTCAGTACGTCAGTGGCAGACGCACACCGTCGAGCCGAAACCTTTGCGTTGGTCACCAACAGCTTGTGGATTGCAGGTGGGGTTCTTTCTGCAACTGGTGTGATTCTTGTCTTTACCGTGGGGCGAACTCCTGTGGAGCCTGCCAAGTCAACCAAGACCATCCAGCCTGCACCCCAGTCGCTCTCAGGGACAGGTGTGATTCAACTGCACGGAGGGAGTGACACACCATGAAATTCTCTCTCTGGCGAGTGATTCGAGCGTTTCTTTTGTGCAGTCTCCTTGGCACTGCCTTGGTGGCCTGCTTTGTTCCCTACGCTCCCGAAATGCGTGGCTGGCGCTGCGACAAAGACGAGGATTGCGTGGGGGGACTGAAGTGCTTTGGACGACAATGTCGAGCCACGTGCAACGATGACCTAGACTGTCAACGTGCGCTGGGTGAAACGTGCCAAAGCAGCAAGTACTGTTGTGCATCAGTCAAAGATGAAGTGTGCAATGGACTAGACGACGACTGTGACGGCGATATCGACGAAGGTGTTGACTGTGGAACAGGCAGTTGTCAGGACGGAAAGTGTCAATGAAAAGTATGTCGAAGGCTGTCATTGGATTGTATTTGGCTTTGGGCCTTTGTTGGGTTGGAGCGTCCGGTTGGTTTGGCTTCGGTTGCTCCAGCCAACCCGAATGCCGCACGGATCGCGACTGCGTCAACTCCAAAGGACCTGAGTTTCTTTGCTTTGAACAAATTTGTCGGGACCAGGCTGTGGTTCTTAAAGAGCAGCCTGTTGGACCTGAGCCTGGAAAAGAACCAGGAAAAGAGCCTGGCCCTGAACCCCAAAAAGACGCGTCGGTGGGTCCCGAACCAGGGAAAGAACCTGTACCCGAGCTGCCCCCGATTGAGCCGGACCCCAACGCTGGCAATCTACCTTTGGGTGCTGAGTGTCAGGACCACACCTTTGCAACCAAAGCGGATCGCTGTGCAACAGGTTTGGTGTGTGTTCAATTCGATTCTCTGACGTCGTATTGCATGCAAGACTGCTCGACCAGTGACCAAATCTGCAGCGCCAACTCCGACGGACGAACGGTGTGCAAACAGGTCTCCTGGACCTCCGATGTTGTGCCAAAGGCCATCGCGGTTTGCGTCAAGATCGCACAAAGCGGTGAGTCGTGTGACCCACAGCAGAGTATATTTTGCCAGCGAGGCCGAGCAAACAACCACTTGGTGTGTGATGCAGGAACTTGCAAACAAGGTACCCTGTGTGACTCGGCAGGCTGCTCGTGTGGAGGGCAGTCCAAAGTGGAGTGTGACCTGACCCAAAAGCTGGTTTGTGATTACGCCACCAACAAATGTGTCTCAGGGCTACGTGCTTTTGAAGGTGGAGCTTGCGGAAACTACAAAGGTGCGCAGCGGTTCTGCCCTGTGGACCATGTGTGTGTGCCTTATGGTGCAGGAACCTTCCCCGATATCTGCTTGCGTCTGTGCAACTTGAACAATCCGGCGAATGCTTGCCAGCACCGGCAACCCAAGTCGATGAAGTGCATTGATGTGGGCGGAGGACGTGGGGCTTGCATCCAGGATAGCTGTTTGGCTCAGAAAGAATGTGCCTTCCAAAGCTATCCTCACATTTGTCAGATTCAGGGGACTGGGCAAAATCGGCAGGTCTCTTGCAATCCTCTTCCCTTTGAAGGACCCAACGACTTCGCCCAATATTGCGCCTTAAACGACAAAGCCAAATCCTGCAAGCATCCTTTTCAATGCACTGCGTCATATTGCACGATCCAGTGTCGTGTGGACGATGACTGCAAAGCCTGGCACCCCAAAGCTCGATGCTTCTTGCGCAACACCGTGACGGGCATCAACAGCTGCGGTTTCCAGTGCACCGACGGTTGCCCCAGCCCTCTCAAGTGTCGTGAAGGACAAAACTTCTGCGAAGGCACCGCGCCGTAACTTCAGGGTGAGTCCAATCGCTATCAAGTTGCAAAGGTAGCTATCGTTGTATCCTATCGTACCATCTTCCAAACACTTCTTGTCATCACCGCAGCTTGGCGATAAACATATTGCGATGAATGGTGGATTGGTGGGCGACGGAGCCAAAGGTTCCTTTTCCGCCGAATCGTCCTACGACCACCACGTCGCCTTGCTTGTCGATGTAGATCCCTGAGCCTCTGTCGTTTTCGGTGCTTCCACCCTGAACGACCCAGCGCCATTGTCCCTTGTTTGTCAGAGAACCCACGAACACGTCCTCCTTGCCCGCAGACTTCAGATTGGCACCTGCCAGGCTGACGATGCCGGAGAAAAACCCGGTCACGAAGACGTTGTCGTTGTCATCGACGGTGACGGCGTACAGCGTCTCATGGAAGGGCGTTCCTAGCTCGCGAGCCCACTCCCATTTTCCTTGGGTATTGAGCTTGGCGACGTATCCTTCGCTGGAGTTGGATGTGTTGAAGGAGGCCATATCGTAGGTGCCAAAGCTCGCCTGCCCCTGGTAATAGCCTGTGATGTAGAGGTTGTTTTGGGAGTCAAAGGCGAGGCCTTTGGGGCTGCTTCGTCCACCTGCCGTTCGCCCTCGCTCCACAGCGACCCACCGACCTTTTCCGCTGCTGTCCAAGGACAGCACAAACGTGTTGCCGTTGCCGTAAGGCTTGGCAGAGGTGAGGCCATCAAACTTGATCTCATCGGAGGTGTGTCCTGCGACAAACACGTTGTCGTTTCCGTCGACGCCGACTTGAAAGCCATGGATGGAGTATCCATCGATGGAACGAGCCCACTGCCAAATCCCGTTGGTGTCGGCCTTGGCGATCCAAGTGTTGCGGTAGGAGCCTTTGTAGGTGAGCGAGAGGGAGCCTATTGTCGCGTTGGCGCCGAATGTTCCTGTCAGGTAGGCGTTGTCTTTGCTGTCAACGGCAAGTCCACCGTCGTAGGTCTCGCCGAGGTCGCCAACTTGCTTGACGTAAAGCCAGTTGCCTTTGCCGTCGAGCTTCGCCAAGAACAGGTCGGAAGCACCTTTAAACGCCAGAGTGGTCGCTCCAAATTCAGCCAGGCCGGAGAATGTGCCTGTGATAAGGACGTTGTCTTTGGAGTCGACAGCGATTCCCGTTCCTTGGTCATGGGTGCTTCCGCCTGCTTGTTGGACCCACAAACAGGTGCCTTTGGGATCAAACTTGGCTACAAAGATGTCGTGAGCGCCGCGGGTGGTGGCTTTGCATGTTCCCATCGAAAAGGGCGACTGAAAGGAACCCACCATATAGATGTTTCCCTGGCTATCTTGTGCGACTGTTGTTTGCTTTTTGTCGTCGATGGTGGGGCCAGTGGTTCCAACCGCCGATGTCCACTGGGGTACTGTTTGTAGGCCATCGGTAACTGCCGGGCGTTCTTGACTCGGTTCCTCTGGTGAGGAAACATCCGGCTGGTTTTCGGGTGTGGAGGGCTCTTCTGAGCCTCCATCACTTGCGTCATGGGTTACTTCCACAGGAGGTTCTGTGGATGCTGGCTCCTGGGGTGATTCTCCTGGGCTTGACTCTGCTGCGTCTGCTGGTGTTTCGACGGAAGAGTTTGGTTCTTCTCTCGATTCCTTTTCTGGCGCTTCATTCTCCGGGGATACGGGGGGTTCCGATTTTGTCTCTTGCACACTTGTCGCGGACTGACAGATCGAATCGATGCAGCGAAGGTCTCCGCATTGTGTGTCCGTTTGGCACAGCAAGCCTTCTGTGCCAGGAAAACTCTGACAACCTATGCTGACGAAGAGAAAGCAGGCCAGTCCAAGCCCTATCATGCGTAAAAACAGAGAAGCTTTAAACATACGACTTCAATACAGTTCGTGTAGTTGGAAGAAAAAGACAACAGAGGCTAACTTTTTCTATGTATCACAAAGAGCTAGCTTTCTAAACAAGACGGGTTCCACTCGTTTGGACGAAACACGTTTCGTTTCATTCAATGCCAGGCGTTTCGGATGGAAAGAAGGGTGTTGTTGAAGAGTCGAGGAGGAGGTTGATGCTTTGGTAAGGTATGGCTGCGAAGGTTCTATCTCTTTGGCACTCCTTCTCTCCATCGGCGCTGTGTCCATCCCAATCCCAACGCTGCCAAAAGCAACAACGCACCGAGTGGTGGTGTTTGCGAAGGTGCTGTTGAACATCCACAACCTCCGCCACTCTGTGTGTCGGTGGAAGTGTTGGTGTCTGGGCTGGCATCAGACGCTGTGGTTGGTTCCGGTTTTCCTTCTTGTGTGGCCGGTTCAGGCGCTGCTGTGTCCGGTTGGATTGTGGACTCAGTCCCTGTCTCGTCTTCGGTTCCTGCGTCTTGTTGTGTTGCTGGCTCTGAGGTTGCTTCACTGACTGACTCTGTCATGGGTTCCGGTGGTGGTGTGTTGCCAAAGTGACACTTGCCATCGAAGCAGGAGTAGCCTGTGATGCAGTCTCCGTTGTCCACACACTTCTCACCTTCAGGAACGGCACATATTCCCTTGGTGTTGCCCTTGGAGTCGGTCAGCACTGGACGACACTTTCGATTGCTTGCGCAGTCAGAGTCTTTCTTGCAATAGCATACAGGGTCACCGCTCTCGCAAGTTCCACCGTATTTGCACTGGCCTTTGGTTTTGTTGCAGGATTCTGCACAGATCGAGAGGCTCTGTCCGCGTCGAACGAGCAGACAGGTGCTGCGCGTGTCTTCGCATTTGCTCATGAGGGAACAAAGAGCGCCGGATGGGTTCTCAGGGCTGCTTGGAACACAAAATTGACCGTAGGGTTTCTGATTCAACGAGTTGCATTCCAGCTTGTTTGGGCATGTTGCTTTAGGCTGGCAGATGCCAGTACCTTGCAGCTTTCCAATGAATGCGGTGCTACACATCATGCCTTTGGGGCAGTCTTTGTCGTCGGAGCATCGGCACTGGGATTTTCCTTTGCCGTATCCGCCTTTGCATACTCCACCCTGTTTGCATTTGCTCGTGGGGTTCGGTACCCCAGGTACAATCTCTTTGCACGCTTCAACACAAACACGGTTCCCCACGAGGTTGGTGTAACAGAGCAGGCCGGCGTCGCATTTGCCTGATGGGGAGCATGGACCTCCGAGCTTTCCCACGGGTTGCGGAGGAGGGTTGCAAGCGACCAAACACCGCTTCGTGAAGTTCTCTTCGTCAGTCAGGACGCAGTCGTATCCGCAATTGAAACACCCCCACACAACGATGTTCCCGTTGGCCAGACCGCTGATCAGTACGTTGGTGTTGGGAGCGTGGGCGATGCTGTGAATGGCTGAGGGTTGTTTTTGGGAGGTACGTATCAACGTGCTGTCGTAGCCCTGCCAGATGCGCAGGGTTTGATCCACAGAGGCTCCAATGAAGTTTTCGTTGTTGTTGCTGAAGGCGACACTGTAGACGGCGTCTGCAAATCCATCGAGTGCGCGTTTGTAGGGCTTGCCAGACAACATCTTCCAGGCGCGAACCGTCTTGTCATCACTTCCCGATAACAAGAGCGTGCCAGCACTGTTGAATGCCAGACTTCGGATCGTTCCCTTGTGCCCCGGTAGGATCTTGAAAAGAGGCTTTTGAGCTGAGATGTCCAACAGATGGATGATGGGAAGTTGGCCTCCTACAGCGAGGAGCTTGTTGCTTTGAAAGGCCAGCGCATACACAGGCCCTGGGTGGGAAAGCGTCCGAAACAGCTTGCGTGTGGAAGATCCAGACCAGATCATGACCTTTGTGTCTTCGCCTCCTGATGCCAGCAAGGTAGAATTGGCATCAGGAGAAAAGGCTACACTGCGGACCGCGCGCTTGTGCTCGCTGAGAGTTTGTAAGAGCTTGCCTATGGTGGCGTCCCAAAGCTTGACGGTGTTGTCTGCAGAGCCCGAAGCCAGGGTCTTTCCATCCGGAGCAAAGGCCACCGAGTAGACCGCTCCTGTGTGGCCTTGCAACGTAAAGAGTAACTTGTTGGTTTTGGCGTCCCAGAGCTTGACGGTTTTGTCGGCAGAGCCCGTCGCAAACATCGAACCATCCGGAGAAAACACAACACTGTGGATGATACCTGCGTGGCCTTGGAGCGTTTGGAGGTTGAACCGGGCGTCACAACGGTTTTGGGTGTTACAAAAGTCGCCGACTTGTCCTCCCTTGGGATGAAAGCACAGGCCGTTGCTGCATTGGTAACCGGCTGGACAAGGGTTGGTGTCCGAGCAGACGGGCCGACAGATCTGCTCCGGCATACATTGCTGAATACCTGGCATCACCTCTTTGCATTGGAATCCTTCAGGGCAGAGGTTTCCAGCCAAACAACGTTGCACACAATATCCCAACCCCGAGACGGCGTTGGCGCAGTAGTTTCCTTCCCCACAATCCGACGGCTGGGTGCATCGGCGGCAGGCTTTGGGATGTACGGTTGGCGGCTTGAGGACGCACGCTCCGTTCTTGCACTCTTCGGTGGAGCCACAATCTGTGTCCGACTGGCATGACACTGCTGGGCAGGCTTTTTGTGGCAGACATACAGTCTTGGTGGTTCGGCTTAAGCCTTGCTTGGGCTGGCATGTGTGCTCCTTGGGGCAGCACCCCGAGCCTGTGCAGGCCTGGGCGCAGCGAAAGATATCGCCCAAGCGCAGACACAACCCGGCGCCACAGTCGGAATCGCTGCGGCATGCTTTGCACTGGATGTTCTCTACAGAGATGGTCTTGGGCACACACTGGTTGTTTTGGCAGGTTTCACAGTCTCCGCATTGGTTGCCCTGGCAGGGCAAGGCTTGATCCCCGTAGTTGACGAGGATGGATGAGAGAAAGTCGCTGTAGTTGGCGTCGAGTCGAGTGCTGCTGGTGCCTCCATCGCAGTAGGTTCCACCGTTGGGGGAGGGTGTGCCTTCGTAGGCTGCCGAGTTCACCGCGATCAAGTGCCAGGTACCGTTGACCTGAAACAAGACCGGACCTCCCGAATCTCCGTGGCAAGCACTCTTTCGTTTCGCGGGCTCTGTTTTCTCATCAAAGTGCACCAAAGAGCGAGCGTTA
Organism: Deltaproteobacteria bacterium; assembly: GCA_006226375.1. Taxonomy (GTDB): domain Bacteria; phylum Myxococcota_C; class UBA6777; order UBA6777; family UBA6777; genus M3003. The sequence goes on from SBHC01000018.1 coordinate 79,896, forward strand.
AGCTTGTGCAAGGGGACCTCAATGGAGCGCTTCTCGTTGGACTCGACTTCGTTGGGGTATGTCTGAGTCACTCCATAGCCCATCACCTTCACCGTTTGCCCCAGCCAACTGGATGGTATGGCTTCGAGGTACGGTTTGATCGCGGATGTTTCGGTCACAGGAGTCTTTAGGATTAAGAGCGCGATGTCATAATCCGAAAAGTCCGTGGTTCGATTCGACGAATATTTGGGGTGGACAAAGAGCTTGTCGAGTTCGTACAGCTTGCTCTCCAGGAAGTCATTCTCGTCGGGGATATCGATCCGAAATTTTACCCTCGATGAGCCATAGCTTTGAATGGCGTCAACACAGTGTGCTGCTGTGGCGATAATTTTTTTGGCGATCAAGGTCGCTGTACAAAAGGCAAAGTCTTCGATTACCAAGGCTCCAACTGCCGGTAGCGACGCGTCCTCCGCTCCATTGATGATGTTTCGTCGGAGCAGGCTGACGTTCCCTTGGGGAGGTGTTAACTTCGATGAACTCTGTTCAGAGCCACGTGACCACATGGAGTCATGCACACCGCAAGCCACCATTCCGCTACCTACAAGGCAAAGCGTGGCCAGGCTGAGGAGCACCAAACGAAACAAACGAAACCACCGGATCATACGAGTTACTCCTTTGGAGCCAACGCCTGAAGCGAGAACAAGGGCTATTTCTGGCAGCGGCCTGAACGGCACTGACCAGGAGGCAAACACAGCCGAAAGCACCGCCCGCAGTGGTAAGGATCTTGTTGTGTGTCCACACAAGACGCTGCGCACCTCGTTGTTGAGGTAGGGCAACGCTCTGTGTCCACGGAAGAACCGGGGCTTTCCAGGGGGCTTGCTTCTTCCATAGGTCGAGAGTTCTTCTCCGAGGCGTCTTCCTGGACCGACGTTTCCACTGCGCCCTGAGGCTCCGAAGACATGTGTGCTTCGTGCAGCGGAACGATCGCTATCCCACAGCTTTCTGCGAAAGCCACCAGGACAAGACCGAGAAACAAGAACCAGGCGCGCCAGACTGTCATAGACCTTCCTGTTGCGTTGGACAGGTTTTGAACAAAGACTCTTCTCGCAACACTTGTACCAACTGGTGTGGGTCTTTCATCGTTTCGATATTGCAGGGTTTTGGGCTCGGTGTTGTTGTTGTGTGGGGGATGGTGGTCTCGGATCGAGGACCCGGTAGTCTCTGTTGAGAGACAGGGTCTCGGATTGGAGACTTTGAAGGATGTTGTGCAAAAATGCTCTCCTTGCTGACTTACAGAGACCGACTTTCTCTTGACGAGGTCCACAGAGCAGCGTTAATCTCCGGTTTTGGAAAGCATGAATGAGGTTGAATGGAATGTTCGGGGTTCGTGGAATTTGGCACCTTGGGTTGGGACGTCGCACGTGGTTTGCCGTCGCAGCGTTGTGCCTGCTGCTCAGTCAAATGCACTGCTTCCCCCGTGACTTCTCCGGGCTTCCTTGTGTTACATCCGAAGATTGCGCCGGCATCGCTTGCATCGACGGCTGGTGTGGTGGCGTTCGCTCCGAAACCGCGGGACCGTCGGAGACCACAACGGCGGATGGCTCGGAGCCTACGACAGAACAGCCCGCTGAGAGTGTGAAGGAGAAGCCCCCAACCGAAAATCCTCCAGAGCCACGGGTGCTGCCGGAAGATCCTCCAGCGTTGGTGTGCGCCAAGAAGGGAAGCGACCAAAAGGGTGAGGCTGTGTGGGCGCTTTCTGGCGGTGGAAAGGGAACAACCGAGGTCTACACCGTTCGGATGGATGCCCAAGGCAATGTCTACATTGCGGGGACGTTTGAAGAGACGTTGTCCTTTGGCAGCACAACATTAACATCCCAGGGGTTCACCGATATCTTTGTGGCCAAACTGGACTCCCAAGGCTGTGTACGATGGGCCTTTTCTGTGGGAGGGGGAGCGCGAGAGAGCACACCTCAGCTCTGGGTGGAGCCCGATGGTAGCTTTGTGTTGGCAGGTAACTATAGCTCCTCGTCCAAGTTCCAACCTTTTCAACCCAAATACCCACGAGGCGTTTTCCTGGTGCGTTGGAGTTCGGATCGGCAGCAGCAATGGACCTTTGCTGTAGGTACCAGTCGGCCTTCTTCGTCCCTGTGGATGTATCAGATGGCCGCCAACACATCAGGTTTCGCGCTCACTGGGTATTACACAGGAAGTGTGGAGTTTTCTCCCGACAATCAGGTTACGCGCACCGCGATCAAAAAGAGCACGTATGCGCTCCGGGTGTCGTCGAAGGGTGCGTATCTTTGGGTGGCAACAGGTGCAGCAGAAGGCGAGGAAACGGTGGGGAACCACATCGCCATGGACGCACAACACCAGGTGTATGTGGTGGGTGAGTTTGCTGGGACGTTGGAGTGGAAAGGTGCCCAATTGAAGAAAGAGACGGTCACCAGCCGAGGTCTACGCGATGCTTTTCTGGTGGCCTTCGACAGCCAAGGAAAACTTCGCAAGGTCATCAGCTGGGGAGGAGCTGAGGACGACATCGTGCAGAACGTGGCAACGTACCAATACTCTGTCTTCGCGACAGGTACATTTAAGGGCACCATGACCTTTGGCTCCACCACGTTGGGTACAAATGGCTCTTCCCCATCGATCTTTGCGTTGAAGCTGGACAACGCTCTCTCGTTGCTTCAACACCAAACCTCACAAGGTGCAGGGTCTGTGTCCGCGCGTCGTGTCGCTCTAACTGCTGATGGGAACGCTTACATCTCTGATGGTTACAGCGGGCGCGCTGTGCTTGGCGGCACCACATTAACAGCCAAGGCTCCGTTTGAGCCATTTGTGTGGTCTTTGGACCGCGACCTGAAGTCTCTGTCTGCCGTTGCTTTTCCTGCAACCAAAAACACTCGAACGCAGTTTGTGCCTCAACTGCGGGCGATGATGAGTACCTCTGACGGCTCTCTTTTGTTGGTGGGAGGGTTTCCCGTTGCGCTTGGGTTTGGCTCCACCACTCTGACTTCCTCCGTGGAAGGAAACCAAGACTTCTTTGTGGTGAAGTACAAGCCCTAGCATGACCTGTTGTCTTGACAGAAGTTTCCGACTTCGCGCATGATACAAGCCTCTTGTCCCCTTGCAAACAAAGGAAAAGACGCGTGCAGGAGACCCTCCTCAAGACATCGTTGGCCAACGCCATGCGACAGACGAGCATGGTGGCACCCGAAGATTATTTCGTGGTGGTGCAGCAAGGTCCTCACAAAGGCGTGACCGTTCATTTCAGCGACGAACGGATGCACGTGGGGCGGGCCGAGTGGTGCGATATCTCACTGCCTGAAGATCCTCGGATCAGTCGTCACCACTGCGAGTTCCAGGTGACATCGCAGGGCATCACGGTCCGAGATCTCGGAAGCAGCAATGGCATCCAACTTTCGGGTCACCGGGTCTTTCATGCACGGCTGGAACCTGGTGACGTCCTTCAAATTGGAGACTCAGTCCTCACCCTGCAGAGTCGCAAGAAGCCGACATCCTTGAAGCTACATTCGGTGGATCCCAGCGGCCGCTTGGTGGGAGAGAGCGACTCCATGCGCAGCATCTTCTCGATCCTGTCGCGGCTGAGCAAACACGAGCTTCCTGCCCTGTTCTCCGGCGAAACGGGTACAGGGAAGTCGAGTATGGCGCGGGCGCTGCACGAGCAGAGTCTCCGCGCCCAAGGGCCTTTTGTGCATGTGAACTGTGGCGCGCTCTCTCCTTCGTTGGTTGAAGCCGAGCTGTTTGGTTACGAAAAGGGCGCGTTTACGGGAGCGTCCAAGCAGCACCGTGGCTACTTTGAGCAGGCCAGCGGGGGCACGTTGTTTTTGGACGAAATCGGGGAACTGCCTTTGGCGCTGCAGCCCAAGCTGCTGGATGTGTTGGAGCGTAAGCGCGTTCGTCGTCTGGGGAGCGATACGGAAATTCCTGTCGACTTTCGTCTCTTAACGGCAACACACAAGAACCTGATGCAGGCTGTGAAGGAGCGGAAGTTTCGAGAAGATCTCTTCTATCGTCTTGCGGTGGTGGATGTCCATGTTCCAGCTTTGCGAGACCGCCGAGATGATATCCCTTCGTTGGTTGCCCATTTGCTCCAAGGTCTCTCTCCCGGCCAGCCCATTCATGTGGCTCCTGACGTGCTCAAGGCGTTGCAAAGCGGTCTCTGGCCTGGCAACGTTCGACAACTTCACAATCTGCTGCAGCGTTGTTTGATGTTCCTGGAAGACGACCATCGTCTGGACTCTACAGTTCTGCAGAAGGCCCAAGCTTTGAAGGATACGAGCAAGGTCTCTGTGTTACGAGTTTCGGATGCCAACGACGACTCTGCGATTGTGGTGCCTCCTGCTCGCGACGAAGAGGGGAACCATTACTCGCTGCAAGAGCGCATGGAGTGGGTGGAGCGAGAGATCCTCCAGCAAACTTTGGATGAGGTCGGCGGCAACCCCAGGCTCTTGATGGAAGAGCTCCGAATCTCGAAGAGTTGGATGTACAAGCGGCTCAAACAATACGACATCCAACGGTCAGAGTAGGCCCCTGTGATGTTGACAGCAGACCCATCTCTCTCTTGCTCCAACTGTCAACAAACGCTGACGTCTGCGCAGAGCTCTTACGAGTATTGCCCGTTTTGCCAGTTACCGTTTCAGCCGCTGCTGGGGCGTTATCGGATCGACTCCAAGCTAGCAGAAGGTGGCTTTGGATACCTTTACGCTGGGCACGACGAAGCCGAAAACCAGGACTGTGTGGTTAAGGTCATCCGCACGGAGCTTCTGGATACGGACGAGCTCTCCATTCGTTTCCTCCGAGAGATTCGTCTCACCCAACAACTCTCCGAAGCGAGCGACCATATCGTCCGCTTGCTGGGGTACGGAGAGGAGTCTTCTCTCGGTCACTTCTACGTGATGGAGCGGCTGTACGGAGAGACTCTGCGCGAGCGAGTCCAACGCAAACCTCTGACCTTTCGCGAGATCTTTCATATCCTGGAGCAATTGTGCGTGGGGATGGCTGCGGCGCACAAACAGCACATCGTGCATCGTGACCTGAAACCCTCCAACCTGTTTTTGTCGACAGAGACGGTTCCCTTGCCTTTCCTCAAAATCCTCGACTTTGGGATCGCCAAGTCGTTGGAAGGTACGATCCATCACAACCTGACACAGGGCATCTTGGGCACGTCCAAGTACATGTCGCCTGAGCAGTTTGATCTGCAACCGATTACCCCTGCCAGCGATATCTATGTCATGGGGCTGATTGCTTACGAGCTCCTCACTGGGACGTCGGTGTTCGTTGTCGAAGGCGACTCGATGGCAGCCTTGATGAACCTCGTGTACATGCATCATTACGAGATACCTGAAGCACCTTCGTTGCGGCGACCGGAGCTATCCCTTCCTTCCGAACTGGACGATGTCTTGCTCAAAGCTCTGGCCAAACTTCCGGAGGACCGCTTTGCCTCGGCGACTGCGATGTGGGAAGCGTTGGCTCCTTTTTCGTCCATGGTTGGTTTGGTTACACCCGCTGTAGAGGGGCCCAGGCCGGCTTCTTCCTCGTCACCGCAGTTGTTTACACAGACAGGAGAGCCGCTTCAGCCATCGCCACTGCCCACAACTCCGCCTCCATCCACCGGTCCTTCCCAGGACGATGTTCCATTCCTTCCTACTTTGGGAGCCATTCGTACTCCCAAACCTGTGGCTCCTTTGTTGCTTTCTGTGGAGTCTGTTTCAACGACAACGCCTGCGTCCCGACCCTCCGTTCCTTTGGGGTTTGTGATGAGCTTGTGCTTGTTCCTTGTGGCGATGGGTACGTATGCAGCCCGACCTATGTTTTTGGCTTTGTTTCGTTCCCACACTACCCTTCCAAAGGAGCAACAACCCACGCCAAGCCGGATACATCCGAAGGGAGCGGTGGAGACTCCCAACGCCGCCGTTCGGAGGTCTGTCCCAATGGTTCCAAACGTTGTCAGGCCCTCAACTCCCCGCTCTGTTCAAGTTCTGAAGAGGCCGGCACCTCGTCGAAAGCGTCGGGTGGTTCTCGCTCGGCGGGTTCGGAAACGAACAAAGACTCGGCGTATCCGGACTATTCGTCGAGCGAACCAAGCCAGACGCAGGGCTCCTCAACGTCGTAACGTGAGCCACGCTTCGTTGTGTGGTCGTTCGACATCACAGTGGCGCTGGGTGCAAGGAAGCTTTGCCAAGGCCAAGCTTCGTCAGGTTCGGGTTGCCTTTCTTCGCTGCCCCTCTTGTCGAAGCAAGCGGCGTGGTTCTGTGCTTTGTTTGCGTCTTCCAAGGAAGCCATCTTTGGTGACATTGCGCGTTCATGCCGATGGGTTTCATGCTTGCCGTCACACGGTGCGTCGCTCTGTACAAACGCTTCGCTGGAAGCTTCGAGTGTATCGGATGGATGACCTTGTGAACGAGACTTATCCATGCCATAAAGAAGGAACACCGTGAGTTCTCGTATCCTTTCTTTCTTCAAGGTGCGTTCATGAGCAATCCCACCTCTACCAACCTGTCACGTTGGCTTTCGTTTGTTGCAAGCCCATGCTTGCGTGTGGCGCTTCTTGTTGGATGCGGACTCTTTCCTTCTGTGGCAGGAGCTACTTCCACAGATAGTGAATGCAAACAACTCTACAGGCAGAAGAAGATTTGGGAGGCGGCTCAGTGTTTTGAAGACTATCTGAGGCAGTTTCTCTCCAAGTCCAAGCTCAGCGCAGAAGACCGTTATCAGGTAGGGCTAGCTCTGCGCAACACCAACTTGATGTATCGGAAAGCGGCAAAGCGTGAGCCGAAGGTGTTCAAAGCATCCTTTCTTCGGGAGAAAGCGCTTCGCTACATTAAGTTGTACATCAGCGGAAAGTACTACGCGACTCCTTCGCAGCGAAGGTACGCTGTCGTGATTCGTGACCGTATCGAGCAAGCCATTGGTTATGCGCAAGTTACGGTGCTAACGGGGCATCCCAGAGCAACCGCTCGGATTCTTGGATACCAATACAAGGGAACAGGGCAGGGGACTTTTACCTTGCAGCTACGGCCCGGCACTTACACCGTCGTGGCAAGCTATCCCAACGCAACAACACTGGCCCGTTCTATCTCTGTAAAGCCGAACGCGCCACAGCTGCTTACATTTCAGCCTTCCCGACGTGTCGCAACAATTCCACCCAAGCTGCGTCAACGAAAGGTTCCTCCACGCAAGGTGGTGCAACGCAGGTCTCCTCCACCGCGACGAACCGACGTTGCCAAAAAAGAAGCCAACAAGCTTGTGCAAGCAACGCGTCCTCCTCCCTCACGCTCTCGGACCATCGCGACCTGGACTCTGGTAGGAACTGGAGGCGCTTTGGTTGTGGTGGGCTCTGTGTTGGTGGGTTTGGCAGTCAACGTCAACAACAACGCGAACAACTCGGAGAATGGACTTCGTCAGAAGATTCAAACGGGTGGAGGTAGCGTAGAAGACACACGCGCGCTGCTTCAGGAGCAAGCACAGGCCAATGGTTTGCTGCAAGGAGGTGTTGTGGCGGGAAGTGTGGGGTTGGCTGCTGTTCTTTCGGGTGTGGTGTTGTGGTCCACCTGGCCTCAACCGAAGGCTTCCTCTTCGCTGGGCCAAGCATCTACTTTGCGCAAGGATAACGTTCGTCCGCCAGTGCATCCAAGCCAGCCGGGCGCAGACTCCAGCGAAGCCTCCGTTGTGCCGGTTGTATCGTATGGAGGCAGGTGAGGGCACCGTTCACAAACACGCGAACCTTCACGCTCTTTGCTTTGGGAAGAGACAAGCAGTAACGACCGCTGCGTCGAACCCAACGACAGCCCGCACAACCCAAAAACATTAACCGATGTACCTTCTTGTTTTGGGGTTGTCCCAACATGGCAGCCACCCAGCGATAGCCCGAACGGCTCTTTCCACACCGTGAAAGGTATCGAGGCTTGCGAAACCGTGTCGTTCGGAGCCGAGGTCTTTGCCGTCTGCGACGCGCAGAGCGTACGCGTCTTTTTGGTGCTTGTTTGCGACGTAGATTGGGCTGTTTGCGGATGGGAGGTCTTTTGCGACGTTTCACCTGGGAGTCCGGCGTGTTGCGGCGTTGGGGTGCAGACTTGAGCTTGTCTCTTTCAGGAGCTACAACTCTGCGCTGTGCAGGTTTCTTCTGAGGCTGATGTTGGGGACGAACCGGTGGAACGTTGCGTGCTGCGAAGGGAGGGGTCTGATCCCACAGCAAAGGACGAAGGGTCAATCCAAAGAGTACGCTGGAACAGACGACCAAGACGGCGCTGCTCCATTTCCACCAGCTTGCATGTGGAGTGGGTGGAAACAGCCGTTGTGACAGCGTTAACGTAGAGGGGTGTGAGGAGGGTGGAGCTTGTTCGGCGGGAGGCTTCTCCTTCCAGGCTTCTGCATCCGCTGTCGGTAACGCAAGGTAGGGCTGACCCTGTGGTGGCGTTGGGCTCGGATGGGAGGAGAGGTTGATGCCGCTCTGTATCATCCCATAGGTGATGGCTTCGTATACAGCTTGCACCGACTGGGTACGTTGGGCCGGGTCTTTGTGAAGAGTCTTGTGTACCGTTGCGACCAATGCTTCGGGAAGATCCGGTCGCAAGGTTTGAAGAGGGAGGGGCTCTTGCTGCAAATGAGCGAGGAACACGTGGAGGAAGTCACCTTGTTCCAGACGTTGCTTGTCGAACTGGTACGGCAAGCGTCCGGCAAGCATCTCATAAAGGATCAAGCCCAGAGCGTAAATGTCGGAACGTTCGGTCGCCTCTTCGCTTTGGATCTGCTCCGGTGACATATAAAAGGGCGTTCCAAGCGCCCCCTGAGTGAGCGGAACCTTTTGCGCTGATGTTTGCAGGGAGCGAGCGATCCCAAAGTCGAGCACCTTCACAAAGTGAGGGTTTCCGTCCCGTTCGATCAGCATGATGTTGTCGGGCTTGAGGTCGCGATGCACAACACCTTCTCGATGACTCGCCGCCAACGCATTGCAGATCTGAGAAAAAATAGAGAGAGCGAGGGAGGCTGGCAATCCGGGTTGCTGGACAGAAGAGGGCGGATGCTTGAGGACGTTGGAGAGTGTCTGTCCTCGCAGGTACTCCATCACATAGAACAGACCGACATACTCTTCGCCAAAATCATCGTAGATACGGACAATATGATCGTTGCGTTGGGACAGAGATGCCGTCATCTCCACTTCGCGGAGGAAGCGTTCTCGGGTCTCTTCTTCTGCGTCTGGGAGATTCCTTAGGACCTTGATGGCTCGCTCTGTGTCCTTGGAGAGGCCCGTATGATGGGCCAGATAGATAGAGCCCATGCCCCCTTTTTGCAGCAGCTTTTCCAGACGGTACTTTCCGGCTACCTTGCGCTGTGGGAAGCGGCACGACGGGCAGAACGAGTACGTGTCTGGGTGGCTGTGTCCGCAAGAGAGACAGGTCATGCTTGGCTCCACAGTGGGGGTCCTTTTTTCCAAGTGGTTACTTCGCCTCAATGTACAAGGATGCGAATCTTCCGACAAGACCAAACCATGGAAGTCCTCGATGGGAGACTTTGTCTTTTGTGGGTCTCTTCTTGGAGACTATGAGGGTCCTCGATTGGAGACTTCTCTTGGGATGTCCAAATTGGATGTAGTGTAACTTGTTGAAATGGAGGGTGGTTTTTGCCGGTAGGTTTCTGGAGCGCTCTTTGCTTTGTTGGGGGAAATCTTCTTGCCATGATGCTATTTGGTGTGATTGTTCGCCCAAGATGGCTGTGGTAGGGTAGGAGGAACTCTACCGAAAGGAACCGCTCTCACGATGAAAGTGACGTTACAATTCCCGGCTCTGCTTGCGTTGTTGTTCGTGCTTTCGGGGTGCAATGGACCTCGTCCTCCCCAAGCTTCTCAAGGAACCTTGGACCTTCGCAAGTGGGACTTTCGTCAGCAGTCCAGCGTTCCTCTCTCGGGAGAGTGGACTCTGCATTGGGGCAAGCTTCTCACTCGACCTCCTTCCGCGTCCAAAGCTTCTCCGTCCATTTGGAAGCTTCCAGGGACCTGGAAAGGATACAAGCCCTTCAAGCAGCAAACCTCAGACGGAACAGGGGCAGTGACCTTCCAATTGATCTTGTTCTTGCCTTCCAAGCGTCCTTCCCTCTCTCTCTACCTTCGGAACAGCCACTCTGCCCACCGCTTGTGGATTCTGGATTCGTCCGGCAAGCCCGTACTCCCTCCCGTTGACAGTGGGAAGGTGGGGCTCTCCCGACAAAACTATGTGCCTTCGTCCGTCCAGCACACTGTTGTGCTTCCATCGAAATCGAACACGTTGACCTTGTTGTGGCAGGTGAGCAACTTTCACCACGCAGAAGGAGGCCCCAAAGTTGCGCCGCTGTTGGGCGAGTCCCAAAGGCTGAGTTTCTCTTTGGAGTGGGAGCGGTTGTTTGGTTTCTTTTTGCTGGGTTTGATGGTGGTGCTGGCCTACCTTCACTTCTTGCTGTTTGCGTTCCGCCGAGAGGAGAGGGAGACGCTTTGGTTTGGCATTAGCTGTGTTTTTATAGGGATACGAACAAGTCTGACCTACGGGTTCCTGTACGACTGGGTGAACGCGTCTGGGGCAACCTGGGATCTGCTGATGCGCCTGGAGTACATCACAACCTACGGCGTTCTGGCCTTTCCCATGGTGCTGCGTTGGGTGTTCAAGGAGCACCTCTCACCAACGCCTCCCCGGTTGTTGCTGGGGGTTGCTGTGGTGTTTTCGTTGTTCGCCTGTGTGGCACCGACTCCCTGGTATACGTTTTCCATGCGGCTTTTCCACCCCATTCTGGTGGTTGTGATTGGTTTCTACACTGCACGTTTGGGTTGGCTATTTGTGAAGAGCAGGGACGTCATCGTTCTTTACGCCTTGTTGGGGTTTGTGGTGGGTGGCTTGTCGATGATCTTCGATATCTTGGTCGCTCGCAATGTGATTCATGCCAGCTACATCGCACCGTATGGGTTCTTGGGCTTTATTCTCTTTCAAGTGTTGGTGATTGCTGCTCTTAACCAACGGGCACGTCGGGACATTGAGCGCTTTGCGCAACAACTTGAAAAGCAATCCCTAGAGTTGGAACAGAAGAACGCAGAGCTGGAGATCTTTAACCGTTCGGCTGTACGTTTCGTCCCCGACGACCTGCTGGAATTGCTGGGCAAACGGAACATCATTGAAGTGGGTTTGGGAGATCACACCCGCACAGAGATGGCTGTCATGTTCCTCGATATCCGAGGGTTCACCACAATCTCCGAGACCATGACACCGAAGGAGAACTTTGAGTTTGTGAACCATGTGATGTGGCACTTAAGCCCGGTTGTCCGGAAGTACCACGGTTTCATCATTAAGTACTTGGGCGATGGGATGATGGCAGTTTTCCCCAAACAGGCAGACGATGCCTTGAACGCCTCCATTGAAATGTTGGAGGCCGTTGACACCATTAACAAGGAAGAGAGAGGGGAAGAGGTTCCTCTTCGTGTGGGCATTGGCATCAACTACGGCCCTATGTTGCTGGGGATGGTCGGAGAATCTCACCGGATGCAAGGCGATGTGCTCTCGGATGCGGTGAACCTGGCGGCCCGAGTGGAAGGGATGACCAAAATGTACGATGCCACCATTCTCCTCACCGCCATCACCTTCGAGAACCTGAAGCATCCTGAGAACTATCACATCCGTGAGCTGGATCGGGTGAAACCCAAAGGCAAAAATGTACCTGTTACCGTGTACGAAGTCTTTGACAACGACCCAGAACAAAAGCGAGAGCTAAAGCTCGCCACAAAGATCCATCTGGAGGAAGCCATCCGACTGTATCGAGAGGAGAAGCTTGTCGAAGCCCTCTCCGCTCTTGAAGAAGGGCTGGTTCTTAGCCCCGAAGATCCGGCTCTCCTTCTCTACCAAGAGCGCTGCTTGCAGGCGCAACAAGCCCAACAATCGGGCCTCAACTGGGACAGCGTCGCTGTCTTGCAAAGCAAATAAGGGACGCGGATTTTTTGGTTCCTTGTCCCTAAGCTTCATCCTTTCACTCAACGCTTTCCTTTTTCTCCTTTTCAAGAACAATCCATTCTCTTTTTCGAGAAAGCCATTCTCCTTTTCCGGAATCCTCTCTCTTTTCCGAGAAGCCATAGGGTAGGGGGTTGGTGTTGTGGATTTAAATAATTCCATCTTTCTAGGGTTTTAGGTTGTGTGTTGATTCGTTTTTCAAAAGTGGCACAAGACCTGCTTTATGACGGGGCGTAACGAGCAAACGCAAACCCAAGCACAAAGGGAACGACGATGAAAAAGAAAACGCAAGTCAAAGCCGGCGGCCAAATCAGCACCATCTAAGACCTCCGAACGAAGTCACCCATCGAATCAAATACAAGGAGAAAGACAATGAAGAAGAAGACACAAGTCAAAGCCGGCGGTCAAATCAGCACCATCTAGGACCGAACAATCAGACAGCAACGCACTCTGGGATACAAAGGAGAGAGAACCATGAAGAAGAAAACGCAAGTCAAAGCTGGCGGTCAAATCAGCACGATCTAAACACAGGTTGTTATCTGCGGAAGGCTGGAGCCAAGCTCCGGCCTTTTTGCGTTTTAGCGCAGCCAGAACTCTGCTTTGTCTTTTACATCTCGTGGTGCTTTGGGATTTCGGGTTCCGCTGCAGGTGATGTTCACGCCGAGGGGGCCGCTTTGGGTGACGTAGTTAAACTCCAGTCCAAATTGGGTGGTGGAGGTTCCCTGGCAGAAGCCGATGCCCTGGCAGCAGCTTTTGTTGGGGTTCGCCGCTCCGCAAATGGAGTCGGCGTTGCTACGGGTTCCTTGCAATTCGAGGGTGGCCCAATCTTTTCCGATGGTTCCTTTGGTGGCGAAGGTCCAATCATCGAACAAGCCGTTGCGAATTCCTGTGGCATTGTATGGACTGGCGAGGTCCAATTCGCAGGTAATACGGAGCGAACGACCTTTGACTGGGAAGATGTTGTACGCGATGTGACCGTATACGTTCGTCTGGTTGAGGTCGGGAGGTTGTGTGAGCGTTTGGCCTTGCTGTGCGTCTTGCACCTGGTGTTGGTGGGGGTTGTAGTCCTTCAAGCCAAGGTTGCTGATGTAACGGCCGAGCAGAGTCCAGCCACCACCGTCTCGTTCCATATCACAGTACACTTTGATCCGACTGCCGTTGGGTTGGGGCTTAATCCAATAGGGTCCAGAGCCGGTTTGTCCTGAGTACTGGCCTCCAACAGAGTTGTAGTAGTCGAGGCAGGTGGCAGCGTAGGTGCCATCTTTCCAAAAACGAACCCCGTTGGGATCTTTGACCAGAGGGTTGGTGCCAAGCTCACGAAGCCAGACCTCGCCATCACCAGAGCCAAATCCTCCATTGCAGCCAAACACCATGTTTCCGTTGGTGGATAGAAATCCAAAGGACACCTGGTTGGTGTCGACGGAGGAGCCAGAGCCTCGGCAGTATCCGATACCATAGACTCCGCCAGTGCCTCGCAAGCGACCGCAAAGGCCTGAAGCTGTTCGGGCTACCATGTTGTATCCGACAAAACCCCAAAGAGCAGAGCCTCCAATGCCTTTCTCTCCAGGGCTAAAATCCAGGTACATGTCGGAGGTTGTGATTGTAAACCAGGATGCATTGGGAGTGGGCTGGCATCGCAACTTTAGCTCTCGTTGGGCGACAGAGAAGAGTGTGTACTGTAGATGTCCAAACGTACCGGTGTTGGTCAGGTCGGGTGGGGTGGTTACGGTTTTTCCACCGTTTATGTCTTGGAGTTGGTGGGCTGTGGGCTTCCAATCGTTAATGGCCATACTGGAGCGGTACCGGGCCAGAAGCGTCCAGCCACCGCCTTCGCTGGTCATGTCGCACATCACACGGAACGGTTGGCTCACATTGGACATCTTAATCCAGTATCCACCGCTGGTCACGCTTCCGATGTAGCCTGCTGGAGGATGCCTGTAGTCGATGCAGGATGAAGCATACGAGCGGTCTGACCAACGGAACGCTCCCTGGTCTAGCACCACAATGTTCCAACATACGTTGTCTTGGCAGGCGAATCCTGTGGGACAGTCCGCGTTGACCTTGCAAGTGGGGTAGCATTGTCCACGCTGGCAGGTTTCGACGCTCGGACAGTCGGCGTTCTTGGTGCATTGGCGGCTGCAGAGGCCGTTGCGACATGTGCTTCCTGTGCCACACTCCGCGTTGGATTGGCACAACCCACAGACAAACCCGGTTTGACAGACCATACCTGTGGGGCAGTCGCGGTTGAGCTTGCACTGTTGGATCTTGCACTGACCCGACTGTGTGTCGCAGTACTGTCCACCTGCGCAGTCTGCGTCTTGGGCGCAGGCTACGCAACGGAACGATTTGCAAACCTTGCCACCTGTACAGTCGGTGGATTGGACACATTCACCGGTGATGCAGAAGCCTTGGATGCAGATCATCCCGGTTTTGCAGTCGAGGTTTTTGGTGCAGGGGGAGCAGCCTGGATCTACAACGCCGTCGCAGTCGTCGTCCTTCCCGTTGCAGACCTCTGTGCTCGACTGGACTTGCTGCAGGCAGACCTGCTTGCCTTTCTGACAGGTCAGTATGCCAGGTTTGCAGACGCCCAAACGAAGGGGGTCCTGGCAGGCTTTGCCCAGGTCTTGGATGTCGTCGATGAATCCGTTGCAGTCGTCGTCTTTCTCGTTGCAGATCTCGGTGTAGCCGAGCACGGTTTGCCGACAGATGGGTTGTTGTTTGCTGTCACAAGCTTGCACGCCTGCTTGGCAAACTCCTTGTTTGCCTGGAACCTGGCAAGCGCCCTTGACGTTGTCGACGCTCCCATCGCAGTCGTTGTCTTTGCCGTCGCATACTTCGGTGGTGGCTTTGTTGGTTGTGACACAGCGCTTTTGGTTGTTGCTACACGCCCACTTTCCTTCGGCGCATACGCCGTTTTGGAGTGGGTCGGAGCAAGCTTTTCCAAGGTCAGCGATGTTGTCGACGAGGCCGTCGCAGTCGTCGTCTTTTCCGTCACAAACTTCGGTGCTTCCTTGTGCGGGCACCTTGCAGACCTTCTTGTTGCTTTCGCAGGCCCAGTTGCCGTTGGCGCAGATGCCATTTTTACCGGGGAGCGAGCAGGTTCCGGTGATGTTGTCAGGTGCGCCGTCGCAGTTGTCGTCCTTTCCGTTGCAAAGCTCGGGAGTGGGTTTGACATCACCAACGCAGGTGCCCCACTTGTTGTCGACGCATGTTTCTTTGCCGTCGGCGCACGCCCCAACCTGACGTGTGTTGCTGGCGCCCGTGTAGCATGCTCGGGTTTGGCCGGTTTTGCACACACAGTTATCGTCAACCTGTCCGTTGCAGTCGTTGTCTTTTCCGTCGCCACAGATCTCCTGACTTACTGGTAACACCTCACCTTCGCAGGCTTGCCATGCACCGTCGAAGCAACGTTGCTGACCTGGGGTGCAGGCTCCCTGGCATCGGTAGCTATCTTGCTGCTTTTCGCATCCGGCTTTTCCGGTGTAACAGGAGCGAGGTTGGATGCCGTTGTCGATCAAACCGTCGCAGTCGTCGTCTTTTTTGTTGCAGGTCTCGGCGGCGGGAACGACCTCTCCTTCGCAGTTGCTCCACTGTCCATTGTTGCAGGTTCGCAGACCTTGTTTGCAGGCACCCTTTCGGAGAGAGCCGGGGAGGGCGCTGTAGCAAAGCTCCTTCAACGGTTGTGTTGTGCCAGAGACATTGTCGACGTTTCCGTCACAGTCGTCGTCTTTGCCGTTGCAAACTTCATCTTCTTCCAGGGTGGGGAGATGTTGGTTCAGGCAGGGGCCCCATTTGTTGTTGCTTGAGCAGACTTGGGTTCCTTTGTTGCAAATCCCTTGGCCCACCAGCTTGGGCGGCCCGGAGTAACACTCGCGGGTTGCTCCGGCGGTGCATTCACAGGAGATCCGGTCATCCACGAGACCGTTGCAGTCGTTGTCGAGGTGGTCACAGATCTCGCGCAAGGGAACGAGCTGACTTTGGCAGGGACCCCAGAGGCGCTTGTCGTCGCAATATTGAATGCCTTCGCGGCAGAGGCCTACGTTCTTGGTTCCTGTCGGTCCTGTATAACACCGTCGAGACATTCCAGGCTCGCAGCCACAGGATAGATCTTCGTCGGGGGTTCCGTCACAGTCGTTGTCGGCGTAGTCACAGATCTCGGCAACAGGGATGGTTTGTTCGTAACAGGGTGTCCATGACTCCCCTTTCCCTGTGCACAGTTGAAAGCCGACCTTGCAAGGTCCTTTTCCCTTTGTTCCCTCGGGGCCATCGTAACATTCGCGTGTGGCTCCAGGCTCACAGATCTGCGAGGTGCACGCGAGGTCGCGACAGCGTTGCTCCGCCGGGCAATCCTGGTCTGTGCGACATCCTGGGATGCACTTGCCTTCCACACAAATTTGTTGCTTGGAACAGATAGAGTCGTCGTTACAAACCTTGGTGCCTGGGTCGCTACAGCCCGGTGCAAGGAGCCAGATGCCGGCGAGCCACAGCAACAGCCCACGAGACAGAGAACGATGAGGGTTCATTCCGCTCTTTCTTTCTTTCGGAAGGTTGGAACCAATGGAGTACACGCATAATTACAACGGAGTACGCTAGCATTGTTCCAGAGAGCGGTCAATCCAGGAAAGGGTTGGTAAAGGAGGGGTTCAAGGTGGAGCTTGGGAGGGGCTACGGGCGGGTCAGGCGACCTGCGGTGTCGTCCAGTGTGGAGCCGGAAGAGTCACGCCACAAGAAGTTCAGGTAGTTGGCCTCCGGCTTCTTCAGGCGAACCAAGCCGTCCACACAACCTGGAGTCAGTGATGTATCTTTGAAGAAGTAGGTGATTCCAACAGAGTGTTGTAGCTTCAGCTCGCTCTCGCAAACAAAGGTGCTACCGTTCAGCACATAGGTGTATCTTGCCAGGGCTCGGGTGGAGCTTACGATGTTGATGTGGGTGTCGTGGTCAAAGTTTGCGTTGCCGCCCACGTGTTTGGCTCGACCTTCCCAAACGCCCCAAAGATGCTTGGGGATGCTTGGTTGAGGACTGGTCGCAAGTGACGATTGCTTCTGTTGGAACGAAGCGGAGTTGTTGGGGTTGTCGAGGGCAGGGTGGGGTCCTCCACATGCCGTAAGAATGCCAAGTCCACACACCATCACAATTGCAATGCTCAACTTCTTCATAACTTTCTCCCATCACATCGTAAACACGAAAAGAACATCGTTGCTGACAGGAGAGAGCCTATATGTGTATCGTCAAACTATCGTCAATGTATTGAAGTTAGAAGTCTTTTGTTGGCTTGGAGAGGGCTATGCAGAGGCCGGTGGGCTTGTGGGAGCTTCGTTCGGTAGCTGTTGGAGGACGTCGATCCAGGTCCAGCCTTGGATCTCTTTGTTTTGCTCGTCTTTGTCTTGTTCGGAGAGCGCTTCTTCCAGATGAGCCATACGTTGAAGGAGCACCGTGTGAGGGTTGCGTAAGGGGCGAAACTCCGGGTGCTGCAGTAGGAACGTGATGATGGCGTAGGTCGTTGAAGGGTCTTTGCAGTGCCAACTCCACTCTGCCACACAGAGCAAAATATGGGTGATGGAGTCGCCTGCTTTGGCTGCAGCGATGCTTTGGTGAAGGCAAGCTAGCGCTTCTTCGTGTTCTTGTTGGGCTAGATGAATCTGGGCTTGCAGGCGCAATTCATCGGCTACACCGAGAGAAAGGTCCAAAGCGTCGCGAAGAGAGAGGGCTCTTTGGCATGCTTCTGTCGCTTCGGGATATCGCTCCATCCAAAACAAGATCTCTGCGAGGTTGTGGTGGACAATGGCTTGTGCTTGCAAGGCTCCCAACTCTTCGCAAAGTTTCAGGGATTGTTGCAATGTTGCGATGGCTTCGGGGTAAGCTCCTCGTTCTCGCTCCAGCACGGCGAGGTTGTTGAGGCATGCAGCGATGCCCTTCTTGTTCTTGAGCAGACGGTGTGTGGTCAGGCTCCTTTGGTAGTAAGCCTCGGCGGTTTGAAGTTGCCCCAGCCCGCGCCAGGTGTTGCCCAGGTGGTTCAGGTGTGTGGCAATGCTCCAGGGGTCACCAACGCGCCGACTGATGATCAGGCTTTCTTCCAGCACTTCTCTCGCTTCTGCGTAGTTACCGTTGTTCCACTCCAATATACCGAGCTGAAGTAGGGTATGGCCCAGCAACAACGGATCATTGAGCTGACGACCCAGCGCCATGCTTGTCTGGAAGTGTTCGCGTGCTTTGTCAATGTGGAACAGGAAGGTCGAAAGCTCTCCCTTGGTGCACCAAAACAACGCTTGTTCGGCAGGAGAAACATGAGCGGGGATGGTCTCTTTCAGCAGAGCAGACGCGCGCTCAAACTGTCCCAAGGGTAACAACAAGATACTGTGGTAGAGCCACAGACGATGCAGCAACGCTGTAGAGGCGGGCTCTTTCGCTTGCTCCAGTGGTTGGGAGGCTTGCTCCAAAAGTTCGGAGCCTTCGAGAAAAAAGCTACTTTGCAAGCAGAATCTTGTCAGGGTTTCGAGGCTTTCAGACAAGAGAGTGGTTGCGCTTGTTGCAACGGCTTCCTCCCAGGCCAACTGGATGTTGTGCCAACTGTCGTGAAGTTGGTGGACGGCCTGGCTCTGTTCTGGAGTTTGCCAACCCAACGAATGTTGCGTCAACACGGAGAGAAAGTGTTGGCTGTGTCGTTGCTTGAGTTGGGAGTGCAACGCCGGCTCTGCTGTCAGCTTGGTGAGGCCCCAGTGCCGTAAGGTTCCATGAATGGAGAAGCTTCCAGCGCCTTCGCGGTGCAACATCCCCCGGCTTTGGAGTGAGAGAAGCGCCGGGTACACAGGCCCGAGAGTTGCTTCTGTGTCGCGACGTGAGAACCCTCCTTGGAAGTAAGACAGCTGGGAGAATGTCGCCTGCTCCTCCCGAAGCAAAAGCTCCCAAGAGGCTTCAAAGATAGCTCTTAAGCTCCGATGACGTGTTGGGAGTTGGGTGTCGCTGGATTCCAACAGATCCAGCCCTTGTGAGAGAGACTGGGCGATCTCTTCACAGGTGAGGTTGCGAACCCACCGTCCTAGCAGTTGGAGAGCGAGGGGCAATCCATCGACGCTTCGGCAAATGTCGAGGACTGCAGGGTAATCGGTGGGTGTCAATTGGAAGGAAGCCTGGGCTTGTTGCGCGGCTTGGGTGAACAGTTGGACTGCATCCCAGGAGGGAAAGTCGCTTACGTTCACATGTTCAGGGTAGCGTAGCCCTTGTATGTCCAACACCCACTCTTCGTCCAGATGAAGCGGCTGTCGTGAGGTGAGCACACACATGATCGTGCTTACGTGCTTCAATAGCTCCGAGAAAACATAGCTACCCTCTTCCAAGTTTTCGCAGTTATCAATGATGAGAAGCGCCTCGTTGCCTTCCATGTAGCGAAACAAGGGAGTGGGGTTGGGGTCTTCCGAGTTCCAGGCGTAGTGAAACGCGCTGGCAAGTGTTCGGAGGATCGCCAAGCGTTGTTGGGCCGGAGATTGTTCGGCCAAACCCGCCAGTGAGATGTACACGGCTCCATCGTAGAAAGCTTCGTCTGCCCACGAATAGAGCTGCTGTGCCAGGCTGGTCTTTCCCACACCTCCGCCTCCTTGCAATGTGAGGAGGCGGCAGTTCGGCTTTTGCAATAGCTCCTTGATCTGTTCTAGCTCCTGCGAACGTCCTACGAAGCTATGCGTTGCAAACGATGGTGACTGAGCGAGGGAAGGTCGTTCCTCTGGCTCGTTGTTGTCCGGCAGGTGGGTGTCTTCTTGATGCAGGAGCTGTTCGTAGAGGGCCTGGGTTTCTGGAGAGGGTGTCGCATCAAAGTAGTCATGAAGGTTGCGACAGCACGCTCGATACTGTGTTAGGGCTGCGCTGCGTTGGCCACTTTGGGCAAGCAATGACATCGTTTGGCGATGGGCTTCTTCGGACCACGGCGCGATCTCCAGCTGACGCCAGGCGTACTGAAGCGCTTTGGGGAGATGGGTAGAGGAAGAGGCCAGATCCCAGCTCAGGTTGTGCAGCTCCTGGAGAGTACGATGTTGCCAGTGGTCCCGGGTCTCTTTGAGCCAGGTCTCCCACGCTGGGCTGCTGTGAATGGGGAAACCCTGAAGGAACTCTCCTCGGTACAAACCTACAGCCTTTTCCTGGTCACTTTGGGAGGGGGGGCGAGCCAGCAACGCTTGGAATTGGAAGACATCCACGCAGGGCTGGAGCTCCTGGCAGAGTCCTAGAGCGCTGCGTGAACTGACAAACAGGGGCACATCGTTGAGGATGTCCTGGAGCAATTGACGCAAACTGTAGAACGCTTGTCGCAGTCGTTGGCGTGCAGAGCGTTCTTTGGCGTCGGGCCAAAACATGTTGGCGAGCGCGCTTCGTTGAAACGTTTGTCCTGCACCGGCGGCCAAGTAAACCAGGAGGCTCAACTCCACCCGTGACCCTGTCAACGGAATGCGACGACCTCTCCACAGCAAACGCAAAGGACCCAACAGAGAAAGGGAGAGGTGCTCTTCCCATGGATTGTTGGAGGTGTGTATCTCCACCCTATTTGCGGTCGGTGTTGTGTGGGTCATGCAAAGCGGTCAACCTCTTTTATTTGAGAGGTTGAAATGAGTTACTGGGTTTTTGGGGAGGGGGAATCTTGCGGCCTATCGGATTCTTTTGGGCAGCCTTCCAAAGAAGGTGGATGTAGGCGTGGTTGGTTTCTCCCCAACTCAGAGCAGGGTGAATCCTTTTTACTCTTCGGCCGGGCTCCCGCGTGCCCAGCCACACCAGGAAGGGAGAGAACAAGCGCTCCACCCAGGTGCCTGCTTGCTGTTGGGTTCCGGCCCACCGGCTCAGCAGATTGTTAAGCTTGTACAACCCCCAGACTTTGGGTTCATTGGGAGAGACCACTGCAATGATCACGGGAAATTCGTAAATGCTCTTAACCATCTGGGCAAAGCGACGGACAGGTGAATCCTTTTGGGTGCGAACAATCAGTCTCATCTTTTGGACCAGGACCCAGACATTCACAAAGTGTTGATTGAGGTAGCGAACAACTTGGGGTGAGGAGAGCGGACCCGCTCTCAGCGTCTTTGCGCTGCCTCAACAAGACTGGTCGTCCAGGCTACCGTATACGATAAACAAGTGGATTGGTTTTTGGGTGCGCTTGGCTTCTTGCAATGCTTCATGCACCGAGCGCCAGCGGATCTGCATAAACCCATAGAACTTCCTCGCCAGATTGAGGAGCGCTTTCTTCCATGCGATACGATGACTCCACTGTATGGTGCGGAGAAGACTTGCGTCTCCACCGACAAGCTCCATGGTCTTCACGTACACCGCATCGATCGTCCTTCCTGCGTTGAGATCGATGTTGCGAATCCTTTGGTTGGGGACATGGATTCGAGCGTAGACAAGCTTCTGGGTCTGGCGGTTGATAAGGAGGCGACCTGTGAATTGGGCCGGTGTGAAGTACACAATCATGGGCTTGAGCGCAAACTCAACATGGATACGAAAGGTGACTTCGGCGTACTTGGAAGAGTAGGCCCTCAGCATTCCATACGCACCGTTGGGTCCACCGTTGTGAAGACGGACCTCAACGTTGGGGTGAAACTGTTTGAATATGTGGCTGATCTTGCTCTCTGGAATGCTCCACATCTCACCGACTTTCACGGCTCGACGAGGCAACCACAAGGCGAAGTCTTTGGCCCCGTAACTTTGCGTCAGCCGGGCCACCTTGTACTTGTAGTACTTCTCAAAATAAGGAGACCGGTTGATCTCTACAGATTGTTCCGTGATCGGAGACCATGTGGCTTTGAGTGTCAGAGAGGTGGAAGGATGAAGCTTCAGCGCAATGGCTTTTCCTGCAGCTTGCTGGGGCTTGGCTGCTTTGGCTGGCGCTGTGAGCATCCCCAGACACCCAAGGACCGAACCCAGCCACATGAGCCCTCGCAAGCTCCATCTTGTTCTTTGTCTTTTCAAGGTTTTTCTCCTTGTTCTACGGCGCTCTGCTGCTTTGGACCCTCGCGGCGTACAACGTAACACCTTCCGAACCATAGTCGGACTGCTGTTGTATTGTCAAAGCAACGTTGGATCTCATTGCATACAAATCCATCGCCCGAACGTTCCACGGAGCCAAAGCTATGTATCGTTTTCTTTCCATATAGGATAGTAAACTTATCATTCTTTGGCCTTTGGATGTTTGATGGGAGCCTTCTTGCTTGGAGTGTAAAAAATCATGGAGGTTTGCTTTCGAGGTCTGCCAACTTTGTCATACTCTGGACGGAAGGACCCCACTTCTTGAATAGCTTTTTGAAAAGAAAGTACTCAACTTTGCTGATGAAATGGACGTTAAGTATAGGCAGGTATAACGTGTGCTACAAAGCTATAGGAAGCAAAGCAGCAAACTCAACTGAAACTCTCCAGGTTTGCAAACGTACACATCGAGAAGTGAGGCTATGCAACTCACTGTTCTGACCACTGGAAAGGCTCTTGTCCGTAAATGGTTGTTTCATTTGGATTGCTTCTTTTCTGAGGTTTGGTTCCTGGAGAGAGGTCTCCTTCCCACGAGAAAATCCAGGACTAGACAAGAGTTGGGAGGATGGATATAGTGCGAACGATGTTCACCTCAAGGCTTACGCAACGAAGCACAACTTTCCTTTGTTTCACATTTGTTTCGTACGATTTATACAAGGTTCTCCGAAGAACTGTTTGTGTTTTGGCAATGTGGAATTATTTTTGGGAGGCCTGTGTTGCACAAGTTGAAGTGAGCACATCTCAAAGTACCTATGGTTTTAGTGTCGCAATGTGGCACAGAAATAGCATAAAGGTTATCCGCAGATAGAACAAAACATGTCTTTGCAAAAGGGAATGGCCTTTTGGTAAGAATGGCTCCTTGGGTTGTCGGGTATGCAGCGAAAAAGGAGCCAACGAAAGCGTGTAAGGAACCTTCATCAACGGGGTGGTGAGTTATGGTTGATCAAAACAAAACAGCAGAAACCAGTCGAAAAGAAACAACATGTTCCTCATGTGAGGCGAAGTTTTGGTACATTGATCCAAGACCGGGAGGCCGGCCCCGCAAGAAGTGTGGTGTCTGTTCGTCACGTCCTCCACGCTATCCCTGGGGTTTTATTACACCTCCGGCAGGGGGTTGGGAGAACGAGCCCGCTCTCTCCAAAATGTACGAGGGCATGTCTGTAGAGATGGAACACCAGCCCAGCTCCAAGAAGGAAGCGCGGCCTAAGGTGGACACTGTAGCCAGCGATATGGTTCCCATGCCGTCCGCTGATTTCTCTCATCTTTCCAGCGGTGAAACGCAAGCCCCGAAGAGACACATTGCTCGATCGGAGTCTACCATGGATCAGAGCCGCATTGAACAGCAACTGGATGATATCTCTCGTCGTTTGGCTGAGTTGGAGATGAAGGTCAACTCGATGCGTTCGCAGTTTGTTGGTCGGGCCGATTGGGTTGACACCAGCGCCCGTCTTGACATGGTCGAACACAGCATGAGCGAAACCCTCGGAAAAGTCCGCGGTCGCCTCGATAGCTTCTCCAAAGAAGTGCGCCAGATTGCCGTCGTACCCGAGCGTGAACTGGGCGAGATGTTCGACCTGATCCGAATGATCCGACGTTACCTCGACAACAGCTAATCAACAACAGCTGAGAGAGACGCAAACGTCCCGAATTAAGGAGACGTAAACGTCCCGAACGATGTCGTCGCGTGACGGTGATGCCCCTGTTTGTGGGGTGGTTGGAGTGCTTGCTTGGCAGGTGCCTTGGGCCGCAAAACAACAAACAGGATCGCGCCTGTGATGATGGTCGCTGCCCCGACGCCGACCATAGCCCATCCGATGGGCAGCATTGTGGATGCGGTGTTGTGAGCGTCGTCCACCGTTTTGATCCGGGCTGTCGTGTCGGGAGACGCCGCCATCGTCAGTCGTTCGGCTGGAGTTTTGTTGCTGGCTTCGTTGGCGAGGCTGGCAGCAGCTTGATCCCGCTCCCCTATCTTGCTTATCCCAAATCCTAGCAATCCTCCACCTGTTCCTGCAATCGCAACTCCCACACCTAGAATAATCCAGGGCACTGGGCTGGCTTTCGCTACTTTCGGCGGTTTGGGCTGTGTCACCTCTTGGGTCAGCACGGTCTCTGTGCGCGGTGTGCCAGCGGTGACAATGACTTCCTTGCGAATGACCTTTCGGTTTTCGTATTTGACTTCAATGGCGTAGCGACCAGGTCGTACCCTTCGGGTCCATTGCGGTGGTGAGATATGCTTGATCTTGAATTGGTAGCCTTTGACTCGGATGATGGCTCGTTTGCCTGGAGTGGTTATGACCGTGAATTGGGTGTAATCGATCTTGTTGAGCAACTCCAGGATGACGCCTTTGGCCTGTTGGCACAAGTACGCTTTCTGGCAAAGGTTTTCCTTTAGGTAGCGGCGAAGAATGCCCACCGCTTGTTCACGTCGGTAGGCTGCTTTTTCAGCGTTCTCTTCCGCGTCACCAGCTTTCTGGTAGGCGAGGGCAGCGTTGCGCAAGGTTTGACCCTTGAGGTAACGCTTAATCTTGGAGAGTTGGGAGGCTGGAGGCATGCTGTTGGCATCTTTGAGGAAGCACTGGCCGGCCTTAACATACTGTTTGCTTTGGAAGAGCGAGGCGCACGAGGAGGACGCGGCCTGGACATGAGAGGGGAGGCCGCTACAAAGCATTCCCACACTCAAGCTTAGCCACAGAGCAATCGATCTCATCATTCTTCTTCCGTCACATGGGGTTCAAAGGGGAGTCTCTTCGGTACAATCACTTCCACAGACAACTGCTTGCGTTGGCGAGTCCACCGCTTCCTGCTTCACGCAAGCGAATGCGAATCTTGCTGCGTTTGGGGACCTGAAAGGCGCACAGCGAGTAACCTTCTTGCACGACGCTGAACAGCTTGGTGCTTGGAGAGATGCACACCAGCCGCGAGGATTTGCGCTTCCAAGCGCCACCTTCGGCTGTGACCTCGGCGCTGCGACTCAGGAACGGTCGAACCCGTACAGCGATCCAGTTGGGTTTGCCACACGGTGAGCTGGGGCGGCGAGGAGGCGGCGCTCGTCGCTCAACGACCCTTGGCTTCGGCTTGGGACGCCTTCGTCTGACTCGTCGACGCACTCTGCGACGTCGAACACGTCTGCGCCGTTGGACCTTGCGTCGAACCACAGGCCTGGCTTTTGGCTTGTCGTCATCGGTTGTGTCGTTGTCATTGTTCGCGTTGTCGTTATCATCGTCGCCTTCGTTGTTGTTGTTCGACGGGCGAGGCGTAACGTTGTCGTTGTCGCGGCGCTCAGGTGGTTGAACTTGGGGTGGATTGGTTCGTCCACGAGGCTCAGCACGTCTTGGTGGTACGTTGGCTTTGGCCAGCGTGTTGTTGGTGGAGGCGGTGTTGTTGTTCCGGCTGCGATACCAGCCCCAGCCCCCGATGCCTAAGACCAGCCCAAGAACCAAGGCGACCCACAGGAAGGCGTTGTTCTTTCCTGGATTGACGCCTTCGGTGTACACTACAGTCTCTTGCCAAGAGTCTTGGGGCGAAATGCTTGGCTGTGCGCTGTGTACCGAGTCAGACAAGAGCTGAGAGGAGCTTTCGCTGGATGTGTGCACTTCGGAGTCATAGCCAGGTACTGCGTGTTTGCCGGTCAGGCGGCCTGTCGGAATGGGCTTGATGTCACTGGTTGACGGTGCAGCAAACGAGCCTGTTGAGGGGTGATGCGAGTTGATGTGAGAGATGGGTGTGGTGGCCGTCATCCCTGTGGCTTCCTGCAAAGCGCTCCAGAAGTCGACGACGTGCTTGTAGCGATTGGAGGGGTTTTTCTCCAGAGCCTTAAACAAGACGGCTTCCAGCTCTGGGGTGACGTCTTTGCGTTGGGGCAGTACGGATTGAATGGGGGGAGGCGGCTTGTACAGCTGTGCGTTGATCAAGTCGACCATCGAGTCATGGCTGCGGCCTTTTTTCCCCGTAACTGCGACAAACGGGTTCACCCCTGTGAGCAGCTCATACAAGATGACAGCCATGGCATAAATATCGGTGTGAGGGCCGATATTTTGGTTCATGGCCTGCTCAGGTGCCATGTAGTGGGGGGTGCCGACCAGACCTTGGGTGAGGTGGACATCCACTTCTTCCACCATGGGCTTGGCGATTCCCCAATCCAAGACCTTGAGGTAATGCTGGTGAGCGCCTTTTTGCGTCAACATCATGTTGTCGGGCTTCAAGTCTCGGTGAATGACTCCTGCCATGTGAGCCGTATGAAGCGCGTCACTCAACTGCCCCATGATATCAATGCACCATTCCAAGGTGGGAAGGTGGGTTTGGGACTGGATAAACTTTCGCACAGAGTCGCCTCGGATGTACTCCATCACATAGAAATAGCCGAGGTGAGGGAGCTCTCCAAAGTCGTCGTAGATGCGGATGATGTGGTCGTTGTTCTCTGACAACTCCGCGGTGATCTGGACCTCGCGAAAGAACCGCTGCACGGTGGTTTGGGTCTGCAGCATCTCTTCCTTAATGACCTTGACGACGCGGTCTGCGTTGTTGCGCAGCCGCATGTGCCGGGCGAGGTAGACCGTGCCCACGGCGCCTTGTCCCACCACTTCGAGCAACCGGTACTTGCCAGCGATGGTCAGGAGAGGAAACTTGCACTGGAGGCAAAAGCTGGGCATCGAGCCTACCGACTGGTACGGGCGAAGGTCTGTCTGGCATTTGGGACAGGAGTCCAGCGTCTCTTTCACTTCGCTCATGAATCTTTCCACCTTGTTTCACAAAACAGCAAACGCTCGGCTTGCCTTGTGTGATGCTGTCTTGGAACCATACGTTTTGAATCCCTTATCGGATTGTGCGTGCCACCCGAAAGCCAAGGGTGGATTTGCGTTGTGAAGGTTCTAACTTGTCGCGGCGGGCTCCCCGGCACTCGCTGGGGGTGGACTCGTAGCTTCCGCCTTTGACCACGCGAGCCTGATCTTGCTGGGTTTGGGCTGGCCCCACACGGTTCAGGCTGGAACCTTCAAAGTTCGGGCTGTAAATGTCGAAGATCCACTCCGCTACGTTCCCGCTGAGATCGTACAACATCCAGCGGTTGGGTTCTTTTTGTCTCACCTCGTTGGGCTGGTCGCCTTTTTGGTCGCAGTACCAACCGATGGTGCTGAGCTTGGACTCCGTGTAGCAAGCGTCGCGTTTGTCTTCGCTGGGTGGAACCTGGTTACCATTGTAATACGAACGGTAGTTTTCACCAGCCCGGTAGGCGTTGAGCCATTCGGCTTCGGTGGGAAGGCGATACCCGTTGCAGTCAGTGACGTACTGTTGTCCTTCGGAGGAGAACGTTCCAGCGACCTCACACACCACCTTGTCTTTGTTGGCCTCCATCTTGCCTTTTTCCGGTTCGGGGGTGCACTTGAAGCAGGCGGTCAGGTTGTTCTCTTTGGACAGCAAAACAGTGTAGGCCGCTGCCTCATGCCAGCTAATGTTGTTCACTGGCTTGTTGTCTTCGCTCTTGGAGGTGTCGTTGTTGACCGAGGGGTTGTATCCCATGAGGTCCTTGAACTCTTTTTGGGTGACTTCGTTTTGACCCAAACCGTAATTGTAGCGGAAGTCTACGATGTACTGCTCAGGCTCGTCGCTCTTTTTGGACTTGTCGGCTGTTGACGTTCCCATCGAGAAGCTCTTGTCGTTGGCCAAAATCACAACAAGGTCCTGGACGTCGCATTGAAGCTTGCCGTCCTTGCAGGTGTTGAGAGCGCCTGCGCCCAATGCCTGGCCTGCGTTGTTCTTAAACTCACATGTGGTGTTGTTTTCGGGGAAGGTCTCGTCGGTCTGCCCGTCGCAGTTGTTGTCCTGCCCATCACACGTTTCTTCTTGGGGAAGTTTTTGGTTGGTGCAGATGCTCCAGAAACCATCAACGCAGCTTTGTGTGCCTGCGTCACAGACACCTTTGCAGTTTTGTCCGTCTTCGTCGCAGCCTTGCTCTCCGGTGAAGCATTTGCGCGACGTTCCTGCGGTGCACGATTCGGCTTTGCAGGTTCGGTTGCTGCCGCAGTAGAGCTGAAACGAAGGCCCTTTGCAGTCGTTGTCGTTGCGACAGGGGAAGCCTTTCCGTAGGGGAGTATTTCCCAGGCAGCCATACAACAACGTTCCACACAAGAGCAAAGAGAACCATGAGAGGTAGCGAAACCCAAACTTCAACATACGATCAATCCTTCCCTAGATACCACGAAGCTTCACTCTATCGAATTGCCCCTAGAGGGTCAATCTTTCACGATGTTATTCGTGTGACTCCTGTTTTGTGGCGGGAGATGTTTCCTCGGTTGGGGCGTTCTCGGTGTTGGAGGCATTCGAGGTGTTCTCTGCGGATGTGGTGTCTTCTACTGTTTCCGACGCATCAGCGCCTTCGGCCAGGACTTCTTCGTCGCCGTCGTTTTCTGCGTCGGCGGCTTCGACATCGCCTTCGAGCGGAGGCAGGGTTTCGAGGGGTTGCGCCAGCGAGGGGTCTTTCATGGTGCGCCAGAGGCTGTTGATGATTCGTTCATCGACCACAGACAAGCGCGCCCGGATTCGCATTTCCAAGCGGAAGAACTCGGGAAGGCCTGTGATCTCAAACAACATCTTGGAGGTTTTGATGAGCCGGGACAGGTAGCTGAACAAGCTACCTTCTTCCTCCGTTAAGTCATGTCGTTCGACAAAGTCCATGAACGACATGCGCTTGCTCTCCATGATCTTCCAGACTTCTTTGGGCCGCTTGCGGCCGTGCAGCTCCGGGTGGGGAACGTAGCTAAGGAACTTTTGGTGGATGGTCTCGATGTGGGTGAGAGGGCGAGGGAACTTTCGCTCGTACTCGGCTTCAATGTCGTCCCAGCTGACCATATCTCCCTGGTAACGACGCTCACGGAGACGCTCGCGGATCCAGTCTCGCTTTTTCTCGTCTTTCTTGCGGTCCAGGCGACGCTGGATCACGTCGTGGTCGACCAGGAACTCTACAAATTCAACGGCCTGGTCGTAGTTGAAGTCCTGTGTCATCATGCAGTAGTACACGAACAAGCCGTCAACGCCACGAAGCTGTCCGACCATCCACCCGCGGACCTGGACGCCCTGCTCGTTGAGGACACCAAACGCGCGCAAGTTGTTGGTGATCTTAACCAATTGCTTGTGGTAGTCGCGCTTTTTGTTTTCTTCCAACAGGAGACGATCGATCACCGTGCCTATGTTTAACTCACGGGGAGCGGGCCTGGATGAAGCGGGTCGCCAAAACATCGGAGGCGGCAGGGGCGATTTTGCAGTCTTGTCCTGCTTGTCTTCGGCCTCCTTGCTTTGTGTTTCGGCTGACTCTTCAACCTTCTCTTCCGGTTCAGGCTCAGGCTCTTCCTTCGGTTCGATCTTGAGCGCCATCAGCTGGGCTGCGAACGAGGAGCCTCCGGACTTAAACTTCTTGTCCATCTCCTTGCTCTTGGCTTTGCGTTGAGCCTCTTTGACGGTCGTTCCTTTGCCTTCGGCTTCCTTGAGGAGCTTCTCTTTCTCAGCTTCTCGCGCTTGTTTGGCGCGCATCTCAGCTTCGACCAACTCTTCGCCGGGCAAGGTCTCTTGGGTTAAGTCAGGCAGTCCAATGGCGAGAATTTGTCCGGCTGTGATCTTGGTGTGGCTTTGCAGCGCTGCGGGCTTGCCTTCGACCAGCTCCTCGTGCTCCTTGGGGCTCCAACTCACATCGCCATTTTGCTGAGCTTCGGTGCGAGCGCGGGAGTAAGCGCGTCGACGGATCTGTTCGGGATCGGAGCTGTACTTGCCTTTGCCCGAGGAGCGCATCTCCTTGCGGAACTCCTGGACCACTTTTTCGGGGGCGAGGGTGATGGCGATGCCTTCTTTGTCAAACTGTGGACGTCCCGCACGACCCGCCATTTGGTGATACTCTGCAGGGAGAAGCAAGCGTGCGTTGCGTCGGATGTATTTGCGGAGTTCAGGGAACACCACGCGCTTGGCTGGAAGGTTGATGCCTGCGGAGATGGTCTCTGTGCTTACCACAAACTTAATCAATCGCTCCAACGTAAGCTCTTCCACCAGCTGCTTGTACGTGGGGAGAATACCAGCGTGGTGAATGCCGATACCGTGAGTCAGCAGTGACATCAGCTGCTTGCCTAGCCCTCGCGGAACCAAGACTCTCTCGGCTCGCTCCTCGATGATCTTCTGCTCTTCATCGGTGGTGAAGCGTCGGATGCTCTTGAGAAGTCGCGCCCACTCAAAACATTGTCGGCGGCTGAAGCTAAACACAATGGCTGGATAGTCGCCCTGGCTGAACAGCTCGCGGATCACCTCCAACAAGTATTTTTCTTCGTAGCGGTGGTACAGCGGGACCTTGCGATCGTGCGACTCGACAAGCTCCATCGGGGCGTCCCGAACCAACAGCGACCACTGGCAGAATTGTTTGGGATTCCCTACCGTGGCGGAGAGGACAACAAGCTGGGTTTCAGGTTTAAGACCAATGATCGATTGTTCCCACACATAGCCACGTTCGGAGTCATTGAAGTAGTGACCTTCGTCCATAATGACGATATCGGCTGGGACACGTTTTCGACCTCCGTAAATCATGTTCCACAAGATCTCAGCGACCATCACCTGGATGGGGGCGGCCGGGTTGATCTTGTAGTCGCCTGTGGCAAACCCAACGTAGTCGGGGCCAAAGTCTTCACAGAGTTCGCGGTATTTTTCTTCGGTGAGCGCGCGCAGGGGAGTGGTGTAGATGGCCTTTTGCCCGGAGTAGAGGGCTTTCATCAGGCCAGCCTTGGCGATCATTGTTTTCCCTGTTCCTGTGGGAACCATAACCATCAAGTGCTCGCCCGCAAAGATCCGGTTGAAGGCTTCTTCCTGAACAGGGTAAGGCTCAAACCCTTTGCTCAAAAAGAACTTCTCGTAGAACGCCATTTCAATGTCGTCGGGGGGCATGGATGGGGGCCAGCGTGGCGTTTGTTTCTCGACGTCCCGCTGTTCTACCAACCATTCTTGTTCGACGTTCATCCCGACTCCCTTAGTTCAGGGTTTGCTGTTTCTGGCGCTCTTCCAAAAGGTTCTGAATTTCTTCCGGTGCAATTGTATACACTTCACTGCAGTTGTGACAAACCAGCTCTTGGGGTTCGTGTTGCATCTCTTCCAGATCTGCGAGAGGCAACATGGCCAAGGAGTGCAAAAAACGTTTGTGACTGCAACGGCAGAAAAAGTGTACCGGGTAACGGATGAGTTCTTTGTAGGGGATTCCTTCCAGCGCTTTTTCCATGAGCGTATCAATGTAGTCGCCTTCGCGAAACTGCTCGCTGATGGAGTGAATGGCCTGGATGTTTTCTCCCACTTTTTCAATGTGTTCGATCGGTGCGCCAGGCAGAGCTTGGATGATGATTCCACCAGCGCCTTCGACCTCGCCTTCTGGAGTGATGCCGACATCCAGGAGCAGCGCGGAGGGGACCTGCTCGGATTGATACAGGTACTGCGTGATATCGCTGTGGATGTCGCCCTGCGTTAGCTCCACCGTCCCTGTGATGGGCTTGGCTTCGGAGAACAAGGTCTTGGAGACAGAGAGCAAACCTCGACCCACGCCGTCTTCGAGCTTTTCGCCTGCGTTGATGTTAATCATAGCGCTCGGGTGTTGGACAAAGCCGCGGATCTCACCGGCTCGGTTGGCTTCGGCTGTGATGATACCGAGAGGTCCATCGCCTTCAATCCGAAGCAGAACGCGCTCTTCACCTTTCAGGTCGGAGGCCAAGAGCATCACGCCTGTCAACGCTCGTCCCAACATCACGGTGCTTAGCAACGACAGCCCATGACGTCGCTGGGCTTCTTTCACGACATCCGTCGTTTTCACGACAGCCACCTTCAAGAAGCCATCTTCGGTGATGCCACGGATCACTCGGTCCTTGGTCATAAATGCTTTGCGTTGTGCGCTCTTCTTGTCCATGATGTCCTTCTTCTTCCAGAGTCGGGCCGCTGTGTTGCTCGCACCTTTGACGACCAGGATGGCACAAAGGTTCATACTCCGCTACATGGGCCTCGTTGCAACGCTGCCAAAAGGGGCCTTCGTATAGCGAAAGCAGAGAGGAAATGCAAGGAACCTCTCTTTAAGTTGTTCCTGAAAACTCAGACGGCGTCACGAATATTTCAAAGGTGGGACAAGAACGACTTATCGGCGAGGTGCCGGACGGCTGGCGGGAGCTTTGCGCGAGGTCGGAGCCTTGCGGGAGGCTGAGGGGTTCAAAGGTTCGATGGTGACGAAGCCTGGCGTTGCAATGTTCTTCTCTTTGGCGGAGAGTCGTTGGGCGCAGAGCTTGTCGTAGGCTTCGATGGTTTTGGCTGGAGCGCGAGGAATTCGGATCACTCGCTTTTGGGGGGGAAGCCCTTTCCTTCGGCGCAATCTCGCTGCACGAAAGGCCGCCATTTTTTCTTTGAAGTTGAGGATGTTTTGCCAGGAGCGTGGGTGCTTGTAGATGGGCTTGAACCAAAACAGGGAGTGCCCTTTGATGCCTTGCACTTGGTACAGCATACCTCGGCGTTTCTGGGTGCGTGGGTGGATGTAGTCCAAGAGGTCGAACCAGACACCAAAGATGCACACCAGCTTGTTGTCTCTGTTGGACATCGCGCTGCTGATCCTGCCCCGCAGTTCATAGATGAGGCTTGCGTTGTCGCGGTCGGTGGGGAGTCGTGTGACTTTGTACAGCGGCATCCAACCGTCAAACTTCACAGCCATAGCGCCGCGCCAGTAGCGGTGAACCCTGTAGGCAAAGTCAGGTTCAACAACGCCATTGTTTCCAGACAGAAAGGTAAAGGAGCCGCCCAACGCGATGGGCTTCTTGTGTTTGGCGTACCGAAGTAGCTTCACGCGCAGGCCTGGGTGCAGATCTTTGGCGCGGTAGCGAATGACTTTTCCGCTGGGGCTTTTCCATCGAAAGACCATGGTTTTTGGGCCCGTTTCTATCGAGACAAGCTTGAGTGAGCCGCGGTCGAATGTCCGGTGGTATCGGACTTTCTTCTTGGACTTGGCTTGCGCGAACGTGGTGTGGCTTGCGCTCACAGCGAGGCAACATAGAACGAACAAGAGGCTTCGCATGATGGGCTCCTGGTTCAGGGATGGAGTTGGAAATTCAATCTGCCAAAAGCAAGCCAGACTGTCAAGCCTAGTCCAAGGCCTCATTTTGTCGCTTTGAATGCCTGAGTTTCTCACAAAGTGTTCTTGCAACCTCTCCAACTTTTCGACATACTACAAAGCAACCGAAGAACACCCATTGGTAGTGATCACAACACAGAGAGCAATGTGTTGTGAAGACAAGAATGCTC
This sequence comes from Deltaproteobacteria bacterium, assembly GCA_006226375.1. Taxonomy (GTDB): domain Bacteria; phylum Myxococcota_C; class UBA6777; order UBA6777; family UBA6777; genus M3003. The sequence continues at coordinate 113,142 of SBHC01000018.1, forward strand.
ACCCTTTGAACTGGTTCGATTGGGGAACTCATCGAACAGTCGCCTTGATCCGGGGAGAAGCCAACATGGCCAAAGTAAAAGGCAGCGGTGCAACGCTCATTGAGAAGCTTAACCAACCTGTGTCATGGAAGACGTTTATGGATGTCATGACCCATGAAATTTCGCTGAGCAACCGAGGGAAAGAAGGTCCGCGTGGTTTCGCCGATCTCGACGTCGAAGTCGAGCGAATGTTGGAGCAAGCCGAGCTGTCTGCGCAACGTCGTGGCGTTAGCGTGGAACAAGTCCTCTCTGAGATGGGTTTGATGGATCAAGCCTCTCTCGATGAAAATGGCGAGCTTGACCGCGACCAGTTAATGACATCGTTGGGGTGGAGCAACAAGGGGGAAACACAGCCTATGAAACAAAACGAAGGTGGAGCAAAGGGAGGGAACCGAAGGACGCGCACGGTCGTCAAAGACGAGGCCAGCGTTCTTCGTGAGGTCCAGTCGATGCTTCCACAGCTTTCGATGGATGAGATCTCAGTCTTTCTCAACCGGCTTTCCTTGGAACCCAAACTCAGTGACAAACTTGTCACGTGCAAAGTGCTCGAAGAAGCTGGCTTGGAAACGTTACGTGAGTTGGTGGACAACAACCCAGAGGTTCCGTTCTGGCAATTGGTCATCCAGGCCGGTGGTGACCTTGGTTTCCTGGTCCTTGTGATGGAAACAGAAGGCTGGTTCCCGCTGATCGATCCTGACGACGGTGACTTTGTGGAGCATCTTCTCGAAAATAGCTTGATGACCTATCGTCAGTTTAAGGAGTACAAACAAGAACAGCTGGAAAGCAAAGCGCCAGCTACAACGCTGTTGCAAGAGATCTTGGGCGCGGATGTGGAGCTTCCGTTTCTTCTCTCCGAGTTCTACAACATTCCAGTGATGGGGCTGTTGGAGTATCCAGCCTTCTCTGGTTCTTTGCCCCACGGCCTGGTTCCCTATTTTCGTGTGTTTGACGTCATCCCACTGGAGTTGGAGCCCGAGCAATACATCTTCGGCGTCACCCGACCTCCTGCGGCTTTGATGAAGGAAATGGCCGCTTCGTTCTCTGCTCCTGTGTCGTTCCAGCTCGTCCCCCAAGAGGAGTTTTACACCCGCCGCCAGAGAATCCAACAACAGCTCAGCGCGAGCCGCAACCTGGCTGCCAAGCGCATGCAAGCCCGGGAGTTCCTGGAGTTGCGCGATCGTCTGGCCAACACGTCAGCGGTTCGTTTGGTGGAGGAGTTGTTTGCGAAGGCTCTGGACATGGGAGCCACCGACATTCACATGGAACACCAGGAAAATGGGTTCCGTGTACGTTTTCGGGTGGACAGCATTCTTCAAGATGCGATGTACATTCACCCGGAACTCGCCGACGAAGTGACCAGCCGCATTAAGATTTTGGCCGATATGGATATCACAGAGCGTCGCCATCCTCAGGACGGCCACATCAAAGCCTCCATCGGTAACAACGATGTGAACATGCGGGTCGCAACGGTCCCCACGTACCATGGCGAGCGGATTGGGATTCGCCTTGTGAACTCGGGCAAGATCAGCCTAACTCTGGAAGATCTGGGGCTGGACGGTCGCGACATGGCGATTCTGGAGCGTTTGGCCTCCCGTCCCTACGGGATGGTTCTCACCACGGGACCTGTGGGTTCAGGGAAAACCACCACGTTGTATTCCAATCTGGCGCGCTTGAATGCTTCCGAACTCAATATCATTACCATCGAAGATCCGGTGGAATATGAGTTGGACAACATCAACCAAATCGAAGTGAACCACAAAATCGGGTTTGGTTTTGCTGAAGGTCTTCGGGCTGTTCTACGCCAGGACCCGAACGTTATCTTGCTCGGTGAGATTCGCGATCATGAAACTGCCGCGATCGCGATTCGTGCTTCTATGACAGGTCTTTTGGTGTTCAGCTCGCTGCACACCAACGATGCTGTCGGAGCTGTGACCACCTTTCACAACTTCCAGGTTCCGCCGCTGTTGATCGCCAACTCTTTGCTTGGGGTGATCGCACAACGTCTGGTTCGACGCTTGTGTAGCGAATGCAAAGAGTTGTACGAACCCAACGCGGACGAGCGAGCGATGTTTGAGCGCGAGGGCATTGCTCTTGATGACGGCGCCATGTTGGCCCGAGCGGACGGCTGCGAAGCCTGTTACTTCTCGGGTTACAAAGGTCGCGTGGGAATCTTTGAGGTCGTGGAAGTCACGACGGAAATGCGGGAGTTGATCTTGAACAAAGCTTCCGAGCAAGCCATGCGGGAGTTGGCCATCAAAAACGGAATGCGTTTGCTGAGCAACGACGCTCTTCGTAAGGTCAAGAACCACTCCACCTCGATTGAGGAAGCCCAACGCGTTGTCTTTCTGTAAGAACACCAAACTCTCCCCCGTATAGGAGTGCCATCTCTGGTGGTCTTCTTGCGTTCTTTGGGGGCCTGGCTTTGGCGCTCTTGTGTTCCGAAAGTTTGATATGTTTTGCCGGGTTCCGGTATGTTTTGTCTCATGTTCCGAGTCGAATTGAGTATCACCCTACGCTAGAAAATGTGAGGAACTCCTCCCATGCTCCGGTTTTGTTGCACAGTTTGGAGCATGTGCCTCAAAAAGGATAAGAAATGGCCAACGATCGCAAAAACAGCCGGAGTCAATCCAACGACTCTTTGGAAGTCAATCTGCGTGAAATAGTTAAGCAAAAGCTACAAGAGGAACGGGCGACAGAGATCCTGGAGAACAACCAGGCTGTGACCTTCAACGTTTCAGACGAAGACATTGAATCAGCAGCGTCCAACGCACGCAGCAAGATTCCTGCCCAGGTGCTGGCGCAATATTTTCGCGAAATGGCAGTGTTGCTGGAGGCGGGCTTTCCCGTCTTGCGCGCCCTTCGCATTGCAGGACGAGGGAAGACCTCTCCGTTGATGTCCGCAGCGTTGACGAAGGTTGCCAACCAAGTCGAGAACGGGACCGCGTTGTGGCGTGCGATGCAGTCTCATCCCCGCATATTTCCTTATCTTGCCGTGTCTGTCGTCCGGGCTGGGGAGGCTTCCGGTACCCTCGACGAAGCGATGGTCTACCTGGCGGACAGCCTGGAGTATGAAGCAGACGTTCGCTTGAAGGTGCGCAGCGCGTTCGACTACCCCATCTTTTTCTCGGGTCTGACTCTCGCCGTTGTTGCCGCGATGATCTTCTTGGTTCTCCCCCGGTTCCAAGACGTTTACCGCAACCTCTCCGCGATTAAGAAGGTCTCTTCCCAAGGTTTTGAGTTCCTCCTTGCGGTACGTGCTGTGTTTCCCTGGGTCCTTTTGTTCGGTGGAATTGGCGTGTTCTTGCTTTGGACCTTGTTCCGTAGCCGCAGCATCATGGCGTTGGAGAAGCTTAAGCTGCGGATTCCCATCTTTGGAAAGCTGTTGGTGTATTCGGACATGACCCGGTTTGCCAAAACGCTTTCGGTGCAAGTCAAAAGTAGCGTTCCGATCTTGGACGCCTTGCGACTCTCTCGTTTGGTTGTGAACAACCGTGAACTTCAAAAGATGGTCCACGAAATTCGGTTGAGCGCAGAGCAAGGAGGGCAGCTGGCTGAGCCTGTTCGCAAATACAGCATCGTTCCTGACACTGTGGTGGATATGATTGAGGTCGGTGAAGAGTCTGGTTCTCTGGATAACTCCCTGGAGCACCTCGCGAAAATGATGGGCACCAAGATGGAGAGCATCATCAGTCGCCTCACCGCTCTGTTGCAACCCATCCTGCTGCTGGTGATGGGGACCATCGTGGTGGGCATCTTCGTTATGATGATCACGCCCTACTTCCAGGTGTTGGACGCAGTTCAATCCATGGGGTTGCAGCCGATGGGCTCGGATCCTGCGATTGAAGCGAGCACCAACAACAAGCGTCGCCGTCCCTCGGTGCGCAAGCGTCGTCCCGCTCGACGAACCGCGCCGGCTCCCTCCCGCTCCAAAGCCTCCAACACAAAAACCGGCGTGCAGACCGACAAAAAGGTTACGCCAATGAAGGCTCCTGCACCACGCCAGAGATAATCTCTTCCTCTTCTGTTCTTTGCCCCACTCTATGTTCCTCCGTTCCAATCACTCACTGTCATCCTGGCGCTGTCGGTTCAGTCTCCAATCGTAGGGAATGTAGGCGACGTTGTATCCTTGTGTGGGCAGCTTGTTGTTGTTCGTCCGGTAGAGGTTGATGTAGTCAAGGATCCGGTCGGAGGCCAGGACTGGCTGCTTTTGGCGGTCGAGCCACTCTGTGAAGTCTCTGCGAAACCACTGAAAGATGGAGGACAGGTGGATGGTCTTGGCCTTCGTGTCGATCCAAACATTGCGCTCTTGTGCCACAAACTTGCGGGCCTCACGATCGAGCTGTGTCTCAAGCTGAGAGCCAACGAAGGCTTCACGGGGCAGGTGAGGGCAGCCGAACGAAGCACAATTTAAGGCGAAGTGGATGCGAGGTTCTTGAAATGTGCGGCGAATCCAGCGGTTCTCCAGGTTGTACAAGTTGGTGCTTTTGCTCCCGTAGGTAAACCGAACGACGGCGAAGAATCGTACTTTGTTGAGGTAAGGGATCAGGTTGTCAAAGTCTGAAAAGTGAAGGACCGCCCGAAGGACCGATAGGTTGTAAGCGTTAATCCAATAGGCCAGCTTGTCTTGTTGTGAGGAGAAGCTGGCAGGGTGAGAGCTTGGACTGACCTGCGCAACGATCGCCAACAACGCATCAAGTTCAGCCTGTTGGCCTCGCAACCTCTGGTAGTTGACTCGGCCTTGATCGTTGACAAAACGTTCCAGCAACACCTGGTATCGGGATGTGAGGTGGGGAAGTTGGCGCAAGGCCGTCGCTTGATCCAGCGAAGAAGGAGAGAGGTTTTTGGGTAAAAAGTTCCAGAACCAGGCCATCGCAACGACTCCTAGTAGCAAAGTGAGAGTCACCCAAGCCAGACGTTTCCAACGTTGCGGGCGCAGTGAAGGCGCTTCGGACATCGCCTCTTCCGGCAAACTGGTGGTGGGGTTTGGAGTTGCAGAGGTAGAGTTTTCTGACACGAGGGTGATTCTCCTGCATTCTTGTGGTACGATGCAACGATAGGAACGGGATGACTTGTTGGTTTTCTCCGTTCGATTTGGGATGGTACTGTTTTTTTTCTCCCGTTTCTTTTCCAGAAAGTGGGTTGCTTTTGCCTCAAGGGTATACGCATGATACCTCGTGGGAAAGTAACTTCTTGGATGTATTGTTTGAGGCGTTTTGTTCGGAAAGGTGTGAGCACATGCGATGGAATTTCTCACCGAAGCGGCCTTCTTTGCTTGGGTCGGGTCGGTCCTTGCTTCGTTACAGTCGAGCAGTGAGACCAGGGTTGCTCCTCTGCGCCATGGTCTTGGGCTGCTTGTTTTGGATCGGATGTTCCGACACCGACCGACAGTGTGATGCAGACAACCCTTGCGACAACCCTCTGGTTTGTGTGGGGGGGAAATGCGAACGCAAGCGCTGCTCCGTCGACGAAGACTGCTCCATTCAAGAGGTGTGTTCGTCTTCGACGGGGCGATGCGAGCGCCGAACTGGTCCATCCTGGGACTGTCGGACCGATCGAGAGTGTCGCCCCGGTGAGATCTGCGAGGGTGGCCTGTGCCGTCTGCGAAACTCGGAGAACACAGGTGGCGAGGTGGTTGTTCCTGAACGAGATCCCAACGCCTGTGTTCCGACTTGTCGTGAAGGCTTTAAGTGCGACAAAGGCACCTGTGTCGCTGTTGAGACGGATCCCCCCTGCAAATTTGATACGGACTGCAAAGACGGTCGGACTTGCAACATCGCTGTGGATCTCTGCCAGCTTCCCTGCCAATCCGATGCCGGATGTAGCGGCGGTCGGACTTGCAAAGGAGGGTACTGCCAGATGGGTGGCGAGCCCGAATGCGACGCCAACAAGCCATGCACCTCTCCCAAAACATGCGTTAACGGAGCATGTGTGGAGCCGGAGTGTAGCGGGGAAAAACCCTGTCCTTCGCCCAACGTATGCACCAACAACAAGTGTGTGGAGCCGGAGTGTCACGACAGCAAGCCGTGCACCTCACCCAAAGTGTGCACCAACAACAAATGCGAAGATCCACCGGAAGATTGCAGCGGCGCGAAGCCATGCAGCGGTGACAAGAAGTGCTTTCGGGGCAAGTGTGTCTCGCCCAACTACTGCGAACAAGATTCGGACTGCACTCAGGTGGTCAAATGTGTCAAAAACCAATGTGGTTTTTGCTCCCAAAACAGCGACTGTTTCGACTTCCAGGCCTGTGAAAATAGCACATGCGTGACCAAGCTTAAGCAAATCGGAGAGGCCTGCAAAGCGTCTGCAGAGTGTGTGCAGGGGGCGATCTGTGCAGGAGACGGTGGCGGAAACGCTGCGTGTCGCAAACCCTGTGACCCCTTCGCCAGCCCCACAGGCTGCGACCCCAGCGATGGGTGTGGGCTCTTGGGTACCACCATGACAGGTGCTTGTTTTCCCAAAAAAGGAGCCAGCGCGCTCAAGGTGGGTGACGATTGCACTGGTGCCAACCAAGGCAAGTGCGAAGTGGACCTCACCTGTGTTAACCAAGGCAATGGAACGGCTCTTTGTATGCAATACTGCAACCAAAACAAGCCCAACTGTCCGAACAATGGACAGTGCTTGTCGGTAGGACAAGATCCTGTGGGTGTCTGTGAAGTCACAGGCGGCAGCGGGACGGGCAATGTGAAGCCTGGCCAGGCCTGCAAAAGCAACGCAGACTGCCAAAAAGGCGCCGCTTGCGTCACGGCCGGCGGCGGCACCCACGCGGTGAATATCTGTCAGGTGTTGTGCAATCCTCAGGCACCGAGCTGTCCACGGGCGGCTCCTTGCATTGGTACCAGCCAGCCCGGCGTGGGAGTGTGTCAGCCTGCTTGCGGTGCCGCCTCTGACTGTGCCTCGGGTCTGTGCCTGGGTACGTCCGGCGCAGGAACTTGCACCACAGGATGCGATCCCTACCAGGCTGTGTGCACCCAAGGACAAACTTGTGATGTTGTTCCGGCTCCCAACGGCGGCCTGAAAGGTGTCTGTGGCCCTGAAAATACACAAGGGCAATCGATCGGTGGGACTTGCTTTGCTGGTGCGTTTTCTTGCCGAACGGGCCTTGTATGCATCACACTGATTCGCAACTCGCAAGGAAACTTGGTGGGCAAGTGTGGCTTGCCTTGTTTGCCAGGAAGCACCCAGTGTCCTTCAGGAACCCGATGCCAGGCGTCAACCAACACCTTGGAAGGTGGCGGCACGCTCACAGGCTGCATTCCCTAACGTTTCTTGGATTCCTGAGAGAAACGGTTTTCCCTTTCCAACTTCCCCCGTCAGGTCCGTGAGGAGTGATGAGCCTGTCACAATCTGCCTTTTCAACACAGTCGGCTTCGGAGCATCAAACCCCTTGGGCGATTGAGTTCCACGACGTGCACAAGATCTTCGACAACAACGAGCATGTTCTCAAAGGCATCAACCTCCAGGTGCCATGGGGAGAAACCGTCTCGTTGGTGGGAAACTCCGGGACCGGAAAGTCGATCCTGGTCAAGATGTTGATCGGCTTGCTGCAACCATCAAAGGGCACCATTGTCGTTGCCGGCCAAGATGTGAAGGGGTTGTCTGAGATGGAGTGGATGCCTCTGCGCAAGAGGGTCTCCATGGTGTTTCAGGCCAACGCCTTGTTTGATTCCATGACGGTGTATGAAAACATCGCCTTTCCTCTGCGACAGCATTTGCAGATGCCTGAGCCTGAAATCAAAGAGAGGGTGGCGGAGGTCTTGGAGTGGGTTTTGTTGCCGGGCATCGAACAACAGTACCCCCAAGAACTGAGCGGTGGTATGCGCAAACGTGTGGGCGTGGCGCGGGGGATTGTCACCGAACCTGAAATTCTACTTTACGACGAACCCACCGCCGGTTTGGACCCTGTCAGTACCACCGTTGTAGACGAGATGATCCGACGCTTCCAACGTGAGCGAGGCGTGACCTCCATTGTCATTACACACGACCTCAAGAGCGCCATGAACGTTGGCGACCGGGTGGCTTTGCTCAACCAAGGCGTGGTATGGGCCAGCGGAACACCTGACGAACTCATGAACGAAGAAGACACCTTTGTGCGAGGCTTTTTTGAAGGTTATCGCTTGGCCATGGAGCTATTGCAATGAGGGATGCGGCAAGGAAAAAGCCGACATGTTTGGAAAGGGAAGAACGGACAGGTGCAAGGCGGACGGACGAAGCTCTGAACGTGGCAAGACCAGGACTGACATCTCCAACGCAGCAAGTGTGTTCCATTCTCTGGTTGCTGGTTTGTGGGGTGGTTCTTTCTGCGTGTGGTGTCTCGCTGCAGCAGGCTCGCTTGCAAGAGAAGAAGGGACTGCAAAACCAAGCCCTTGCCAGCTACCGTCAGGTCGCCAAACGCGAAGGCACCGAGGACGCACGTCAGGCGCAAGCTTCCATTGTCCGGATTCTGTTAAAGCGAGAGCGGTGGCGGAAGATCCCTGGGGAAGCCGCCCGGTTGGCCAGCTTCTTGGAGCCCGATGACCCCTGGTTCCGACGGTATCGTTCGGATCCATCGGTGTGGAAGACAGGCTCCCAACAAACCCGAAATTTGCTCCTTCGAGGTGCCCGACAAGCTTTTGAAAAGGGTCGCGCCTTCGGCGACCCCGACGCTTACATTGCTTCAGGAGCCATGTATGGCTTGTTGGTTGAACGCTTCAAGAAAGACCCGGCAAAAGCGGAAGCCGCGGCTGGACGCGGAGCTGCCTTTGCTGTCCGCAGCGCATGCGGTGAAGCGTTGCGCTGGTTTCAGCGAGCGCTGCAATGGTCCCCAGGCTTGAGCGATCCTCCTCCTCGTGGCAAAACGTCCAAGTTTAAGCTGGAGCAAGATGACTCGCACGTTTGGCTGGTTTGGCAGGCTGTACGTGGGGAGCTAGGATGCCGCGTTCGGCTTTGGCTCAAACACCACGACACCAAAGACACCTCTGACCAGGAAATCAACCGTTACCGAAACTTCAATCGGGTGATTCAATCGGCCCGAGCGTTTGTCCATCGAGCCCCTGGCTTGGGTGGTCCAGATGTTCTGCGCCAGGCCATGAAGTTGGAGCAGCGCCAAGCCTTTTTGCAGGCTTTGCAGCTGCTGCTCTTGCTCGTGGACAAGCCAGACATGCCGCGTCTTCAACAAGTGGCGCGGCAACAGCTGCTTCAACTGTTTGGGAAAAACAGGCAGTGGACTCCGATGCTGGCGATTCTGGAAAGAAAGCTTAACTCCATTCCAGAGTCTCGCCGGGGAATCTTTTGGAACCGTATCATCCATCTTGGTAACCTTCATTTGGCCCGCAAAGCTGATGCGATGGCGAAGCAAGACAACCGTGGAAAGGCGGCAGTCGCTCAACTTCTTCTGCAGTACAACGCTTCTCCAAAACAGCGCCAAATGCTGTTGTACCGGGCCGCGTTTATCACTGACACGACCCTTCGCAACCCAGGCAAAGCGTTGGCCTTGTACAGGCAGTTGATCCGTGACCATCCTCGTCATCCTGTGGTGATGAAGGCCCTGTACCGGATGGCTGTGCTGCAAGAAAAGAACAAGCAGTTTCGACAGTCGATTCGTGCATATTTGCGGCTGGGAGGGATGTTTCCCAAGCACCCGATCGCACCGCGCGCCTTCTTCCAGGCCTTTGAGTTGTACATGAAGACGGGCCAACGACGACGGGCTCGACGTCTTCGCCTCCATGTGATGCGTCATTACCCCGCGTCTTTGGCGGCCGCCCGGCTGCGCAAAATGCGAAAACGCTTCCGCCGGCGAAGGCGTAGACGACGACGTAGAAGACGACGTAGACGGCGAAGAAGGCGTCGCTAAATCCTTCTGTGTTGGGTAACACTCAAGAGCTACGGGACAGGTAGAACAGCAAGACCATCTCGCCCAGGATCTGAAAGGTGGGGAAGGGCTCGTACGAGGGGTTCTCCGTGCGTCGAGAGTAAGCCTGGACTGCAAACGCAGGGCTTACACGAAGCTGAAAGGCGATGGTTCGTGCGCTGTTAAATACCTGCAGTCCAAGGCGGACAGGAAACAAAAATTGGAGCAAGGGAAGCGGCTCGATCGGTGTGGACCACAGCGTGAACGCAAAGCCCACGCCGCCAAAGAATTGAACGTGGCGTGAGCCGACTTGTCCGTTGAAGCTCCACCCAAACTGGAAAGGCGCCGTGATCCGGCTGTTGGCTCCGATGATTAATGGGGCTGCCAGTTGCATGTCCATGAACACGTTGGGAGCGGTGTAATAGCGAAGCTCCAGTGACGGCAACTCTGCCACTGCACCTGAGCCTACGGTGTATCCTCCACCTACGGAGAATCCTACACCCCAATCGTTGGGAGTGGGTTCAGCACAAACCGTTGTGCTCCCGAAAAAGAGACCGATCATCACAAGAAGAGCTGCTTGCTTCCACACAGTAACCGCCATTGTTTGTTCCGCAGGGTTGGTTGTCGGCTTGTTCCATGTTCCTTAAAGCGGTCAATGTGGCAAGAACTTGAGGCAGAGAGGAGGGAAGTTAGCGTGCAGGGGAGTAGGAGGAGGCAGCAGGTGATTCGGGTTGGCTTTGGTCAGGTTTGGGACGATGGGTCACTTCGTCGTACGCCTCGTAGTATTCGTGGTGAAGGGTGCCACACCAACGATCCCACCAGTTGAAGTACAAGCCGAAGTTTCCTTTGCCTTTGTGGTGGTGCATGTTGTGGTGTGTGGAGGTGGTCAACCATTGACCCACTGCGTTCTTGGTAAACCCGCGGGGATACAGCTCATAACCCAAATGTCCCAGCACGTTCATCACAGTCATAAACAGGAGAAAGAGCCCTATGGCGCTGATGTGATGGGGGATCAAAAACACAATGACCCAAATGATTCCGGCCTCCACTACGGCTTCCAGAGGATGAAAGCTAAAGGCTGCCCAAGGGGAAGGGTTGTGGGAGAGGTGATGGACCCGGTGAAAGTAGCGAAACAGCGCTTTGTGATGCATCATCCGGTGGGTCCAGTAGAAGTAGGCATCATGAACCAGTATCATCAAGCCAATGCTGACCCAATAATACGCCCACCCCAGGTCCTCGATTCTTTGGTATCCTAGAGTGTATCCCTGCTTCTTAAGCCAGAAGACAAGCCCACCCATCACAGAGAAAATCACAAACGTAGAGAGCGACCAAAGAAACTCTTGTTGCACAATCTTACGTTTGGGGAATCGTTGCTGAATGCGCCGATGGTGCAGACGCTCTCGCAGCCACTTCCAAAACACCAAGTACGCAGGGCCTGCGATCAAAACGTACCGAAAGAACACCAGAACAAGGACCAGGCCCATGATGATGAACGTCCCGTAAGGAGACGTCATTAAGAACTCGCGGAAGGTCGTTGCGGCAAGCATGGTTTCCTCTCTCTTTGGTGTGAGCTTTTGTGCGGCACTCGGGCCAGATCCGTTTCGATGGATGCAGTATAGAGAAGAAATGTGGGAAAAGTGCAGAGGAACTGAGAAAGTTGATGCAATGGTTTTAGGAAGCTGTTGAGCGTTGGTACCAAGCGTAGACAGGGACGCCAAGGAGAGTGATAGCCACACCCCAAAGCACTTCGTAGGTGGACTGGATACACAAACCAACCAGAACCGCTGTGTTGAAGGCTACGAAGATGCCAGGCACCCAGGGGTAGCCCCAGGTTTTGTAGGGACGGGGTGTGTCAGGCTGGCGAACACGAAGAACAAAGAGCGCAAGGACCGTGAGGCTGGAGAAAGCCATCATCACACCCGCTGTGTATTTGACAAGCTGGTCGAAGCGGCCGGATAAAACAAGGATACAGGCCAAGCCTCCTTGCAGCCAGAGCGCGGCTGTTGGTGTTTGAAAGCGCGGGTGACGATGCTGCAACGAAGGCAAAGCCACGCCGTTTTGGGACATGGCCTCGCTGATGCGGGCTCCCACCATCACAGTGGCGTTCAGGCTTCCCAAGACAGCCAGGGCAATCACCAACGTAAGCAAGTGTCCTGCCGATGAGCCAAACAGACGCTGGATGGCGAAGATGTACACTGTAGGTCTCGCGTTGGGCATGGACGCCGCGGGGACGCCCTGCAAAAACACCCAGCTGATAAGCAGGTACACAGCCACAGCGAGCAAGGTTCCCAGGGTGAGAGACAGCGGGATGTTGCGTCCGGGCTGGTCGATCTCACTGCCAATGTAGGTGGTCGCGTTCCAGCCTGCGAATGCAAAGAAAATCAGCGCAATGGCAGGCCACAATCCAGCCCAAGGTGAGAGGTCTTGGGTGGCTACTGCTGCTGGGAGGGGGCTTGTTGGGCTTACAAAGAAGACCGCAACACCTGCCGCAAGCATCAAGAGAATCGGGAGAATCGTAACCGTGGCTTGCAGCCAACCTGCGACTTTCAATCCAATGTGGTTGATCACCGTGAGGAGAAGAATGACGCCTATCGCCAGAAGCTGGGCTCCTGTGACTTTGTAGGTCCAACTTCCCCATGCAAACGACCACAGAGGCTTTTGCACCCAACCGCCGAAAACAACAGGTCCCTGGTAGAAACAAAGACCCACCGCCATCGCTGCGATGGAGCCTGGGAAGGTTATCACGACGGAGGTCCAACCGGAGAGGAAGGCCGTGCGAGGCCCCAAAGCTTCACGGATGTACACGTAGTCGCCGCCGGCTTTGGGCATCATCGCGCCTAGCTCGCCGTAGCTCAGCGCGCCAAACAAAGCGAGGACGCCGCCGATGGCCCAGGCCGCGAGGAACCAGGAGTTCCAAGGCAAGTGCTTGGCAACATCCGATTGGGTTAGAAAGATCATCACACCGACGATGTTTCCCAGGACAACAGCGGTGGCAGTTAGCGGTCCAAGTTTCGGAGGCGAAGAGGTAGAGGTTGCCATGGTATTGAACTTTCGTTGGGGAAGAGCCAAAACAAGTCAGGAGGTTTTGTGTACAAGGGGCTCAAGAGCATTGGTGAGACGTCTGTTGGCCTTGTAGAGTGACACAAAGTCCCTTTGGCTCGACAGTAGAGAACTGGAGCGAGAGTTCCAGAATTTCGCAGATCTCGTGTGTGATTGCAAGCCCAAGTCCTTGCCCTGTGCTGTCACGTTGACGGGCTTCGTTGGAGCGGTACATCCGGCCTTGCAGCCGGGGAATCTCGGAAGGGGGGACTCCTGGACCGTCGTCCATCACTTGGAGAGTAAACGAATCTCCAGCGACCTCAAGGAGAATCACAACGTGTCCTCCTTTGTTGCCGTAGCGAACGGCGTTATGGACAAGGTTGCTGAGCATTCTCTCGTAGAGAGTCTCTTGCCCAGGCACACACACCGGTCCATCCGGGCAGGCGTAGTCAAGAGAGACTCCTTTGTCACGAGCGAGCAAGCGAAGGCGTCCTGCCACACGTTCCACCACAAGGCGGAGGTCAAGCGGGGGCCTATCTTCGGCTGGAATCAAACCTTCTTGGAGGCGAGTGGCCAGGCTTAAGTTGTTGGTCAAGTGCTCCAGATACACGGTGTCGGCTAGGGCGATCGAAAGCTCCTCTTGAGGGCTCTCCTTCTGACGCTGCATCAGCCGCTCTAGCGCCAATTGGAGGGAGGCTATGGGAGTCCGAAGGTCATGCGCTACGTCTGCGAGGTGCTGCGACAGAGCCTGGTTTTTGGCAGCGAGGCGTTGCTTGTCCAACATAATCTGTTGGTTGGCCAACTGGAGACCTTCTTCAATCATACGAAGGTCGTCCCGCTGTACACTTGTGGTTTGGAACAATGACTCTTTTTGGCCGACATTGCGGGCAATCTGAGCCAACGCTTCTATCCGCAAGAGCATCGGCTTTACGATGCCGTAGTACGCCATTGTCAGGCACATCGAGAGCCCTAGAACAAAGACCAGGAAGAGCGCTCCCATACGTCGGAACCGGGTGAACGGAGACACTCGCCACTGGACGAACAAGAGGCTGCAAGGCCCTTTCTCTGCCAGCTTCACCATGAGGATGCCGCCGCCACGAATGAGCGGAAAGCGGGAGTGGGTGTGCCAGGCTCCCTGGCGAATCTTTTCCACCAACGTTTTCGGTATCGCGGGGGCGGATGGGTTCATGGAGTGGAGGGTGCGCAGGTCGTAGGTGTAGAGCTTGGAGCCATTGTTGGTGGTCATGCCCCAGATCTTGGGGTTGTAGCGGCAGCCCAGGCCGGCTTTGGAGCCCATCCCTGAAGCTGTGAGCTCTGTGACGATGTCAGCGGTTTGATTAACGACGCCGTTTACCATCAACCCAAGCATGAAGATCACGGAGATGCCTGTGCTGAGAACAGCAATCAAAACAAGGCGTCGGGTGTAGAGGGTGTTCTTCATGAAGGAGGTCTACGATGCGTCGGAGTTTTGGTCCGTGTTGAAACGGTAGCCAATGCCCCAAACAGTTTCGAGGCAGGCTCCTGCCGTATCTCCAAGCTTGGTACGGAGGCGGGCGATGTAACCGTCAACGGTGCGAGGACTTCGCGACTCTCCTACCGTGAGGGCGTGCTCGGCAATTTGAGAACGGGACACCGCGCGACCCTCTCGCTCAAGAAGGTATGCCAACACATTAAACTCGCTTCGCGTGAGCACGAGAGCCTCGTCGTTGCGGTTAACCTGGCGAGCATCCAGGTTCACGGTGACGCCGCTCCACTCGATGAGGCGTGAGGGTTTCTCTTCTTGCAGATGAAGTCGGGCGCGAACCCGAACCAGGAGTTCTTCCATCCAGAAAGGTTTGGGGAGGTAATCCACCGCGCCCAATTCAAAGCAGCGCAATCGATCGGACAACTCGGTGCGAGCCGTCAGCACAATGACTGGAACGTTGTAGCGACTGTTCCACTCCTCCAGCAGCTCCTCGCCCGACTTGCCTGGGAGCATCAGGTCCAGGATGACGAGGTCAAAGGTCTCTTGCTGCATCCGGCGAGATGCGCTCTCTCCGTCGTTGGCCAGCGCGACCTCAAACGAAGCCTCTCGAAGACCCTGTACGAGGCTTTGGGCCAGGGTTATGTCGTCTTCCACCACCAGGATTTGGAGAGCTGATTCGCTCACGTCATCCTCCCTTATTTGTAGATCATCTCAACACGACCGATCTGGCTGTTGATGGACGAGGACAACTGATTGGGGCGCGTGCTGCGAATCGAATTCTGGAACAGCAAGCGAGTGAGCGTAGCAGGCTTTCCTTTGATGTACGTCGTGTAGTTACCACCCACTCCGTACGAGTTGGAGATGGTGTTGGAGTTACCGCGAGCGCCCAGAATTCCGATGTACTGGTTCTGTGACACCGAAATGTTCACCGTGACAAAGCCTGTCCCTGCAATGTTGGTCTTGTAATAAAGAACCGTAAAGCTTGAAGTGGACTGGTTAAACTCTGGCGGCTTGGCGTTAAATCGAACCACGGCAAGGTGCTGCGGTGTTGTACCGACGTCCGTGGGCACACGAAGCTGGACAATCGTAAAGTTGATGGGGGCCTGGAACCAGTAACCTCGGGTTAGGTTGCTGGTGAAGGTGGCGCTGTAAGCGGGCAACTCCAACTGGGCGGTGCTGGAGCAAGACCCCTGGTTGCAGTTGGGCGTGCTTCCCGAACATTTCTGTCCGCAACGTCCGCAGTTGTTGGGGTCGCTGCTTACATTGACGCAGGTGTTGGAGCAGTTGGTCTGACCCTGTTGACAAAGGGCCAGGCATTGCTTGGACACACAAACCTGGTCTTGGCCGCATGCTTTGTTGCAACTTCCACAGTGCGCGGTGCTGGTATTCAGGTCCACACAGGACGCGCCACACAGCGCTTGCGTCGATTGACACGACAAACTGCAGGTTCCGTTGGAGCAGACTCGTCCGCTGGGACAAACGTTGCCACAGGAGCCACAGTTGCGGTTGTTGGATTGGAGGTCAACACACTTGCCGCTACAGTTGGTGGTTCCTGCGAGGCATCGCAACACACAGTTGCCGTTGACGCAGGTTTGTCCGCTCTGACAGGCTTTGTTGCAGGCTCCACAATGTTGGAAGCTGGTCTTGGTGTCGACGCAGGTTCGCAAGCAGGAAGTCAACCCTGACTGACAGGACAAGGAGCACCCTCCGTTGCTGCAAATCTCACCTGCTTGGCAGGCGTTGTTGCAGGAACCACAGTGGGAGCGGTCGGTTTTCAAGTTCACACAGGAGTTGCCACAGGCTGTCGGCGCGGAGCCCGGACAGGTGTTGACACAATTGCCTTGCTCGCAGCGTTCACCGCTCTTGCAGGCGTTGCCGCAGGTTCCACAATGAGCCCGGTCTATCTGCATGTTTACGCACTTACCGGAGCATTCTGTGAGGTCTGCCGAGCAGACACACTTGGCTTTGGAGCAGAACCGGTCTTTGCCGCAGTTGGTGCCGCACTTGCCGCAGTTCTCGCTGCTGGTGTTGAGGTTGAAGCAGCCGTTCTGGCATACCGTGGGTGTTGTCTTGGGACACTCCACCTGGCACGTTCCGTTCGAGCAGACTTCGCCCGAACCGCAGACATTGGCGCACTTGCCACAGTTTCTGCCGTCGGTTTTGAGGTTGACGCAAACGCCGTTGCATTCGGTGGTTCCTGTCGGGCAAAGACATCCGCCTTTTTGGCAGATCTTGTCGCCGACGCAAGCGCTTCCACAGCCGCCGCAGTTTTGGATGTCGGTTTGCAGGTTCACGCAGCCGCCTTTGCAGATGTTGGGCGTGGTGGCAGGGCAGGAGATGGAGCAGGTTCCGTTGTCGCAGAGTTCGCCTTTTTTGCAGACCGTGCCGCAGGTTCCACAGTTGGTCCGGTCGGTGCGTCGGTCCGTACAGACGCCGCTGCAGACGCTTTGTCCTGTGGCGCACTGGCACTTGCCTTGCGTACAGACTTGGCCACCGGTGCAAGCGTTGCCGCATGTGCCACAGTGAGACTTGCTGGTTTGGGTGTCCACGCAGGAGCTTCCGCAGCTGGTCGGGGTGTCTTTGGGGCAAGAGACCTGGCACTTGCCTTGCGCACAAACTTCTCCAGAGCCACAGGCTGTGCCACAAGCGCCGCAGTGCTTGCCGCTGGTTTGAAGGTCGACGCACGTGCCGCCACAATCGGTCTCTCCCGCGTTGCATTCGCAAACGCCAGCTTTGCAGAGTTGGCTGGGGGAGCAGGCTGTGCTGCACTTGCCGCAGTTTTGGCTGTCCGTTTGTAGGTTCACGCAGCCGCCCTGGCAAGCATCGGGGGTTCCTTTGGGGCAGGACGCGGTGCACTGACCAGCGTCGCATACTTCGCCATCGGCGCAAGCTTGGTCACATCCACCGCAGTGTTTGCGGTCGGTTTGGATGTTCACACACTGGCTCCCGCACACTTGTTGACCGGTGGGGCAGGAGAACGCACAGGTTCCAGCTTTGCAGATCTCGCCATCTTTGCAGGCGTTGCCGCAGGTTCCGCAGTGCTCTCGACTGGTGTTGAGGTTAATGCACGCGCCGTTGCAGTCGCTTTGTCCGGTCGCACACTGCAGTGAACATTTGCCGTCGGTGCACACTTCTCCTGTCTTGCAGGCGGTGCCACAAGCGCCACAATGTGTGGGGTTGGATTGAAGGTCAAAGCACTTCCCCTCACAGGACTGTTGCCCTTCGGGGCATTCAGGCGTGCAGGCTCCCTCTTTACAGACTTCACCAGCTTTGCATTCTTTGCCGCAGTCGCCGCAGTTGGTTGTGTCGGTTTGGGTGTCCACACATTTGTTGTTGCAAGCCTTCTGGCTGCCTGGGCATTCCAACAAGCACTTACCGTCTTTGCACGACAAGCCGGTGGGGCAGGCTTGGCCACACGAACCGCAGTTGGTTGTGTCTGTTTTGAGGTTTTTGCATGTCCCGCCGCAGTTGGTCTCATCCGGAGGACACAAACAAGCGGTAGGTACAGCACCTTCGACGCCACAAGGTAGATCTCGGTTGCAACCAACCGTCATCAGTACAAGGCCCCATACGACGAGGGCTATCCAACTGTATCGTGCGATCTTCACCGATCTTTCTCCTGTGATCCTTCTACAAACTTTCCAACCATGTTTCCACACAAGTGAAATCATCCGATTCTTCCAGCCAAAAGAGAGGCCTCTTTCTTTCTCAACACAGACCTCCACAAAGAGGAGTGGAGTGAGCAGACAATGGTCTCACAAGAAGGGCAGAAATCACAAGCCCATCTCACATCCCCTCGTTTTTCAAGTGTACAAAACGTACACGCAAACGATACAAAAAAAGCCCCTTCCTTTGCAAGAAGAGGCTCTTCATACCTGTGCGAGACAGGGGGGAGGCTTACCAGCGGTAGTTTCCGCCGCCGCCGCCACCGCCACGGTGTCCGCCGCCACCGCCACCGCCGCCGCCACGGGGAGCTCGCTCACGCGCTTCGTTGACCGTGATACGACGGCCATCGAAGTCTTGCCCGTTCAAACCGTCGATAGCGGCTTGAGCGTCTGCGTCATTGACGAAGGTGACGAAGCCAAAACCGCGAGAACGGTTGGTTTCGCGATCGGTGATGATCTTAACTTCTTCGAGTTCACCGTATTCTGCGAAGCCTTCGTGGAGAGTGCTCTCATCTGTTCCCCAACTCAGACCACCGACGTACAGTTTTTTTGCCATAATGCTACAGAGCTCCATACAAGGCATTGGAAAGGCATCGTCCAATGCAGTCTTAGAAAACACAAAGAAACCAATTTTTACGGATGCTACTCAGAGAATCACGAGAAAAGGGAGGTTCTTTGCAGCCTTGAAGGCCGACCCAGTATCCAGAGAGAACCAGGCGGTTTTTGATCTCGCAAACAAGGTACATGAACAGAACTTAGAAATCAATTCCTTTTTTCGTTTTTTACCAAACTGTAACGTTGCGAAAGAGAAGGCAAGAGTTCGTTCTAGAGGTGTGTTAACGACCTGCTTTTGCGAGGGCGTCTTCCATGCTTAAACCGCCGTGCAAAATTCCATAAATCGCGGGCAAATATTGGTCAAATTGAAGGACATTGGCGTACACGGTGTTGCGGGCCAGTTCAAAGGTGAGCTCGCTGCCTTCCACGTCAATGCTTGTTTTGAAGCGGATCTCCCCGTCATTGAAGTCAAATTCAAAGTTGCCAATCAGCAAGCCGTAGTTGATGCGGTGAACAAACTCAGCCACATAGCTAGTCATCTCTTCCGTCGCATTCACTGGGACGATGCTATAAAACGCAAACTGCTTTTGCTCCTCGGCCGCGAACGCGATGCAACTCCAGCGGCCGTTCTGCCCCTGGTACTGGGGCATCAGAGTGTTCTCGATTCGGCCTTCCATCACGGCCCACTCGTCTTCCTCAAAAAATGCACACATTGCGTCGTAAATTGCGCCCATGGTTGACTCCTCAAATGGCGTTCTCTTGGAATGTGAACCAATATACGTGGAAGCGATGAGAGAGGCAATGGTGTCACCGAAGCAGCTTTCCCTTTCTGCTTCGGACCCAACATCGTTCCTCTAGCCGACGTTTAGGGCACAGTGGGCACGTTCTCCGCGTCTGTGAGGAAGCTGGCCAAGAAGCCTGTAAAGTGAGAAATGGCGCTGGTGTTGTTGAAGGTGACAAAGTGACCGTCTTGACCACTACCAGGCTCGTATTGAGTGAAAATGGCGGTGATTTTTCCTGTGCTGGTCGATTTGTTTCCTTTCGCGGGTAGCTTCAGGCTGTTGCTAGAGAAACTTCCCAACGACTCCGGTGCTGGACCTGCGTGCTCCACTCCCATCGCTTGGGCCAACGCAATCGTCGAATCTTTGGGGGTGAACGTGTCGCCCTTCCCATAGATCTGGAGGATATGTTTGGGGGGGATGTCTTGCGGTGGCTTCTGAAACAAGAGCTTTCCGTAGTTAATGGCGTCGGCCCTGTCGAAGTAGTGCTGGAACAGGTTGAGAACGGGGTGGTTGGCGTCAATCCGACTGCTCGGCTTCTCGCCCAACAAGGCCCGAACTCCCGCTGCAATGTTGATGGGACTGGTCTTGCCCAACAGCGAGTAAAGAAGTCCGCCTCCTGCGCCGCTGAGCACAGCCGCTTTGACCTCTTTGGAGTACGCCAGGAACAGCGGTCCTGCGAAGCCTCCTTGTGAATGACCCAGGAAGGTGATTTGTCTTTTGTTGAAGGCGATATCCTTCTGGATAGGAGAGTCTTTGGCTTCCATCTTAAAGCCTTGCAGCCAACGAACCAAAGCGTACTGGTCTGCAGCGTTTTGGAGCGTGTTGCCAAGGGATGCCTGTGGGTTTCGGAAGTTAAAGAAGAGGAAGTTGGGGTGTGTGGTGTCGTCGCCTCGACGAAGCCCGTGCACGACTTGGTCGATACCTATCGTGGCAAATCGAACGGTCTTGTCTCCGCTCTTTACTTCCGTGAGCCGCTCTGCCGTTCGGTCAGCGATGTGGCTGCGGAGGTTTCCGCCTGTACCGTGCGCGTAAATCACGACAGGCCAACCTTCTGTGGGTGGATCGGCTTTGGGGATGGTGATGGCTACGCAGACATCCTCGGTGCGAGCGACTTTGGGTGCGCCGCTGCCGTCCATCTCGATGTTGCCTCCCTCCGTTTTGTAGGGCGCTTTTCCTTGTTGAAAGATGGGAATCGACAGCTTCGCGTGGATCTCGTGGTAGGTGCCATCGCTTTTGCCACACGACCGGGATGTCACTTCGTTCTCTGATTCACAGGGGGACTTAACGCCGTCTTTGCAGAGGACTACATCCTTGAGAGTGGGCGCTTGTTGTTGGAACACCACATCCCGGAACTTGGCGAAGGTTTCGGTGGGTTTGTGTGTGGTGAACACCGCACCTGCGATCACATCGCTAGGCTTGGGAAACTTGCCGTCGGTTTCGTTCTTTTTCAGCCAGTCGCGTAGCTTTTGGTAACGGCCGTGAGCTTTGGCCAGGTTGCTATCGGAAGGTGCGCTGTCTTGCATCACAGCGTCGAAGTCTTTGTCGCGCTTGAGCAGTGTTCCGCCGCTGTCTTTGACGGAGTTCATAATCAGCACCGCGTAGGTTTGTCCACCTTCCAGCACTCGGCTGTTTGGGGCGCGCACCTGCAAATGACTTCCACAGATGTAAGGTGTTCGGCCGGAGTTATAGCTTACGTTGAATCCTGTGCGTTGGTCTGTATCCAGGTTGACATAAATGATACCAGGCTCGTTGGTGTTAAGCTCCACAGAGTTGAAGTCGATGGGTTTGCTCAACCGAAACGTGATGGTTGGGTTCGTGCTGAAGCCTTTGAGTTCGGCTTGAATCGCCTGGATGTATTTGCCAACAAGGTCTTCTCCAAGGAGTGGCCCTGGGTTGGGGAAGCCTTTGAGATCCACCAGCCCGTTGGTTCCCAAGCGGATGTCGTTGGGATAGGGCAGACGGAAGAACTCCTCCACTTTGTCTTTGGGTACTTCAAACAGCACGCGGGAGTCGCCTTTGTCCTCTTCTGCAGAGACGGGACATGTGTTGGCCGTGAACGGACGAACCAGCGCGCATTTGTTGTCAAAGCCACACACGGAGCCAAAGGTGCAGTCCAGTGGATTGGCGCACTCTTCGCCCGGAAGTTTGGTGCCTTCTCCCCCAGGTTTGCTGCATTGTCCTGTGGTGCTCCCTTTGACTGTGGCGCACAGCAAACCTTGCTCGCAGTTCTCGTTGCCGGCGCAGTTGGAGCCTTCTCCAAGGAGCCCGTTGGACGCGCATTTCCCACCTGTTCCACAAGTGAGAGTGGCCTGGCAGTCGGTCGGTACGGTGCAATCTTCCCCTGCGCCTGCGGTCCCTGGGTCCCCTTTTTTGGCGCAGACGCTGGTGTTGGCGCAGGCCAGGTCCGTGTTGCAATCCTGACTGCTTTTGCAGGGAGCGCCTACGCCACCGCCTTCGATGCATTTCTTGTCGTTCGGGTCACAGGCGAGGCCTCGCTGGCAGTCCTCTGCCTTCTCGCAGGCTTCGCCGGTTCCTTTGGTGCCTGGCTTTCCTGTGTCAACGCAGACGCCTTTGGTGTCGCAGACGAAGGGAGCCAGACAACCTTTGGTGTCGAGGCAGGGAGAGCCGCTTCCTGCAGGTTCAAGGCACTTGCGCCCTGTACATCGCTCTTTTCCGGTGCAGTCGCTGTCTTGGGAGCAGGCTTTGCCGTCAAACTGGCACTTCTTCTCGACGCACGAAAGACCCTGGTTGCACTCGATGCTGCTTCCACAGCTGTCGTTCTCTGACTTGCCTGTGGCGCAGCGTTCGCTGACGCAGCGGTACTGCACTTTGCAGTCGGAGGAGAACAAGCAAGGCGCGCCCAGATCGGCGAGTTCCTTTCCACAGCCAATGGCGTACAATCCACCCAACACAAACACGCCGACCCACAACAGCGGTCGAACTCTTCGAAGGTTCCAACAAGACTCCACAATCATCCCTACATCCTTTAGGTTTTGGAAGGTGCAGGGCAACAAAAGCGTCGGCGTTTTGTCCCTACATCCTTTGCCATAAAAATCAGCGCTTGCAAGTGTGGTTATTTGGGGCTGGCGAGTGCCAAGGTGCGAAGCTGCTTTATCGCTTGTTTGGCGGCGTCGCGAACTTGGGGAGATTGGTCCTTGAGGGCTTTTTGCAAGGCGGCAATGACCCTGTCGCCCGCGCGTCCTATCTTGACCAGAGTGTGGATGGTGTGGGTCCGAACGTTGGCGTTGTTGGAACCCAGTGTCCTGAGCAGAGCAGGCACAGCGCGCTTGGCCTTGGAGCCAATGTTACCCAACGATTGAAGCGCTTCCACGGCCAAGTTTTCGTTGTTGCTGCGTGCTACTTTTGTCAGCTTACGCACGGCTCGGGAGGAGCCAATTCGTCCCAAAGCAACGATGGCGGCTTGGCGGACCTTGGCCTGGCTGTCACCGAGGGTTCGAAGCAGGCGACGAACAGCCCGGCTTGCCCGGCTTTGGAAGCTTCCCAGAGCTTGGGCCGCTGCCAGTCGAATGGCAGGGTCTTGGTCCGTTAACCCTCGCCGGTACAGCGCTGTGACAGACCATCGTGGGACACCAATTTTTCCTAGGGCGTGGGTGGCGGCGAGGCGAACCTCTTCCCGCTCGTCTTTGTACAAGCGGGTGGCCAGCGCTGGTACGGCTTTGCGAGCCAGCTTTTCCCAACGCCAGATGCCTTGCGCGACAGCTTCACGCACTTCCCATGAGTCATCACGGAGCCGACGGACCATCGCCCAGATCGCGTTCTTGTATTGCACCTTGTGGAGAGCCTGAACCACTGCGAGGCGGACTTCAGCCTCATCGTCTCGGAGGAGACGGGTGAGAGCCAGCCCCGCAGCTTGTGCCTTGGGACCCATGACACCCATCGCGGTTGCGGCGTGGCTGCGAGTTTCCACGCGTTGACTGCGCATGGCTTTCTTCAGCAAAGGGAGCGCCTTGGGTCCAATGTGCCCCAGGGCGTCTGCAGTCAGCGAACGAACCGTCGGATCTGTATCTTCCAGCTTGTTGTAGATGTCTGTAACGTGCTTGGCTGCGGCCGGCCCAAGTTGACCCAACGCCCACACCGCTTGTTGACGAACTTCTGGGGCGCGATCGTTGAGTCGCTTGAGCAAGTCTTGTAAGGCAGACAGGCTGTGCGTTTTGAGGTGTCCAAGAGCCTTGGCTGCTTCTGCCCGGTTTTCACTGGAGGAAGCCTGAAGCCCTGCAGACAAGGCCTCGACGACCTTGTTGAGCTTGTCTTTGCTTTGGGTGTTGATTTGTCCAAGGGCGTAAAACACTTGTCGTTGGAGCGCAGCGTTCTTGCTGTTGGCGTGCTGAAGCAGCGCGGGGGTTGCGTGCTGGGCAGGTGGACCAAGCCAACCCAATGAGGTCGCAGCCTGGGCTTGAACGGTGGCGTGGCGATCCGAGAGTGCCTGGGTTAGGACCGGAACGATCCGCTGGGCGTCTTGGGGAAAGCGGCCCAACGATTGAACCACACGCCAGCGAACCGTCGCGCTTTTGTCGCGGTAGGCACGAAGCAGCGCCGTGACCACCAGGGACGCTTGCTCTTTCTGCTGTTCAAGGAGTGTCACGGCTCGGCTGCGGACTTCGCGATGTGGATCGTCAAGGGAGCGAAGCAGCGCAAAGATGGCAAAGTCTTGGAAGCCGCTCAGGTCCGCGAGCTTCTCCAGTGCGCGAGCCCGAGCCCACTCCTCCGGTCGCTTTAACTCGGCAACCCAACGCTGCAGCGAGGGATCTTGGATCGCTTTTTTGTGCTCCTTCTCTATCTTTGAAGGAGTCGCCATACCCGTACAGGGCAACAGCAAGCTGACTCCCAGGCCGAGCAACCATGGAAAGAGATATTGTTGATAGAGTTTCATGAGAATGCTTCCTCTCTCCTGCGAATCCAAACTACACCTTACTTAAGTTCCTCATTCCGTCATGATTTTTCAACCCAAATGCACGACATGCAAATTTTTAACCAAAGGAAAGAAAAATTGTTCACCTCAAAACATTTTCTTTCAGGGGGGTTCTGGTTACACTATCCAAACAAACGGACAGATGGATGGACCTCTCCACCGTGTGGGGAGAGAAACGTAGCAACCAAAGGGGTATCGTACATTGCAAAGTCGTCAACAAAGGCACGTAGGGTCGGAGGATTTTCCTGTTGTCATTGTGGGAGCAGGGTTCGCCGGTATTGGAATGGCCATTCGTCTGAAACAAGAGGGGATTCAATCGTTTAAGATCTTTGAGGCCGGCTCAGAGGTGGGCGGCACCTGGCGAGACAACACATACCCCGGATGTGCTTGTGATGTTCCTTCTCACATGTACTCGTACTCGTTTGAGCTGTGGCCCGAGTGGCCCCAGTCGTACAGTCGTCAACCAGATATCCTTCGGTACCTCAAACATTGTGTGGAGCGGTATGGGTTGGAAGAGCACATCCAACTCAACACCCGCGTGATTGACTTTCAGTTTGAAGAAGACACTGGGCTCTGGCATGTCACCACAGAAGCAGGTGACAAGCATGAAGCGCGGGCCGTGGTTGCTGGCTTGGGTCCGCTCAACAAGCCCTCGTTTCCCAACATTCCAGGGCGCGACACGTTTCAGGGACCCAGCTTTCACTCGTCGGAGTGGAAGCACGACGTTGAACTTGCAGGGCAGCGAGTGGCTGTGATTGGAACGGGGGCCAGCGCCATCCAAATTGTCCCAGCGATTGCTCCAAAGGTGAAACATCTCAATGTGTTCCAGCGAACTCCTCCGTGGGTCGTTCCGCGTCACTCGAAGATCTATCCATCGTGGTTTAAGGCGATGTTCCGGAACATGCCGCCCTTGCAGCGGTTGTTTCGGTGGTTCCTTTACGCCTTTCTGGAGCTTCGGGCCTTCGGCTTTGTTGTGACTCCAAAGGTGATGGAGCTGGCCTCTCGTCTGGGGCAGCGCAACGCGCGCAAGGCGATCAAAGACCCCGAGCTGCTCAGGAAAGTGACTCCCAACTACACCATGGGCTGCAAGCGCGTCCTGGTTTCGGACGATTACTTCCCTGCGCTGGCTCGTGACAATGTGTCTGTGACGGATACAGGTATTCAAGAGATTCGAGAGAACTCCATCCTGTGCAACGATGGCACGGAGCACCCTGTGGATGTGTTGATTTATGCCACTGGGTTTAATGTCTACGACATTCTTGGTCCCATCACCGTCACAGGTCGGGACAAAAAGGACCTCCGCACCACCTGGGAAGATGGCCAGTCAAGCTACTACGGCATCCATGCTGCAGGGTTTCCTAACTTCTTCCTGTTGGTTGGACCCAACACTGGCCTAGGACACCACTCGTTGGTGTTTATGATGGAAGTGCAGATGAACCACATCGTGCGTTGCATCCAACACATGCGAAAGCACCAGCTGAAGTGGTTGGATGTGACGGAGTCAGCCCAAGACGCCTTTGTCCGACGGACCCAAGAGCGGATGCAGAAAACGGTGTGGATCCAGGGTGGCTGTCAAAGCTGGTACCTCGATGATAAGGGACGCAACTTCTCCTTGTGGCCTGGATTTACGATGGAGTATTGGCTCCAACTTCGTCACTTTCAGCCCCTCCACTTTGAAACCCAGACTCTCTGAAGCATCCCTTAATCTTGAGGCAATACAATTGGGCAGGGTGCACCCCAGGCAAGGCCAGACTCATCGAGAGGGCAGGTTCTCGCCAACAGCATCACATCGGCTTGTTCGGCTTCTGCCAGCGCCTGGGCAAAGTCTGGATCGATCGCAACGTTGGGCTCCATGTGATGCACTCCGTCGCCTTGAATCACAAAGAGCACCGCGCTCTGTGTGTTGGCTTCGTGTGACTGCAGCTCTATCAACTCGCGCACATGACGAGCCCCTCGTTGGGTTGGAGCGTCAGGAAAACGCGCCACACCATCGCGGTCGAGTTGGCCCACAGACTTGGTCTCCAAGAGCAAGTGAGCCCCGCTTTCCAACTCCAGCATAAAGTCGAACCGGGAGCGGCCGACCTTGTATTCCGCGCGAAAGGACGTGTATGCAGGTAGCTCTGGGCATAACTTCTCTGTCAGGGCGCGACGTACCAATCGGTTGGGAAGGTGTGTGTCCAAGGAGACAAGGTGCCCTTGGTCGCTGCGAGCTGCCACAAACTGGTAGGCTGTCTTGCGTCCGGGGTCAGGCCGGTGCTCCATGAGCAGGGTACGGCCGGGTGTCATCACGTCGAGCAAGCGGCCCCGATCGGCCATCGCTCCGACAATCCGCTCCCCCTGGTACTCTGCCACAATCGTAAATTGGTTGGGACGCTCCAGGAAGGTGGCTTCCAGCAAAGGAAGACCTTTGCCCAAGGGTATTTTCACAGTGGATGCGCTCATCGAACTCCAACAGGATTGAAAGGGTGTGGGGATCTGGGGCTTGGTTAGGGATTCTTGGAACCGCAAACTCCAACCGGAGCGCAGTCCATCACTCGTGGGCAATCCGACTTGTCTTTGCATTGCCACATGCAAACTTTGGCTTGGCTGTTGCAAACCATCCGGGGGTCATACTCTTTGCACTGTGAGGTATACTGGCAGGGCGGAACACACGCGGAATAGCCGGACCCTGAGCCACTTTCAACACACACAAACGGGTACTTGCAGCCGCGTGAACCTGTCGCGTTGCACGATTTTCCCAAGGTCTGGCTGCCCGACTCCGCAGGCAAGCAGGCTTTCGTCGGTGTGCCTTGCAAGTTGATGGTGTAGCATTGGTGGGGAACGTTTTGGTACAGGCACTCACTCGGCACTGAGCAATTGAGCTGCAAGCAGACTCCCCGGCCATCGTTGTTGGGGATGCAGCGGAAGTTCTGACGGAACGGACAGGCTTTCTCGGCCGGAAGGTTCAGGTTGCACTGCTTCACGCAAATGTTCGGGCCGACCGTGAGATTCATGCATTGAAATCCTGGCTCGCAGAGCAAGTCATCCACACCACAAATGTCGCCCTCCAAGGCGGGGTATCCCTTGTTGCAGAGGTTGTTGTGCGACGAGCACACAAGCCCTTGGGTGATGTCACATTCCACAGGGTTGGGGAGTGCCACTCCGCAGGGTTTGCCGGCCTCTGTGACTAGGTTCCCTTCGAGGCATTGGCCTTCCTTGCAGACGAAGTGACGAAGTGTTCCGGCTCGTTGGCAAAGGGTGCTCTTTTTGAGGTCGCATGCTTTGTTGGCTTCGACTTCTTGGATGCACACTTTGACAGGTTGGAACGGTTTGCGTTGGGTCCAGGCGATTTGTCGGCATACCGTGCGACCGTCCGAGTTCCCCTGGCATGCGTTGCTGTCCAGGCTGCAGTCTTGAAGACAGAAGGCGTCCAGCGCGTTGATTCGGATGCAGCGGAGCCCAGGCTTGCATTGTTGGTTGAGTGGGCTCAATACCAACGGGTTGCAAGGCTGGTGAAGCTGACGAATCCCTGCCGGCTCCGGCTCAACGACCGGTTCTTCGGAGGCACCTGCTTCGTCCTGTGTGGAGGCTTCATCCGGGGAGTTGGCTGTGTCTTGCGACAACTCTTCTGTGGAGGGAGGCTCCAGTGAACGCTCCTCGTTTGCTTTTTCTTGGGCTACACGGACGATTTCCAGGTCACAAGCCCACAAGCTACATACAAAGCCCAACAGAAGGGCGATTACTATCACTCGGTGCATCAGCTTTGAAGAGGTCCTTTTTCGTTTTCATTCAGGGGGTGTTGGGAGGAGAAGCACAGATCTTGAGCGCGGAGCATTGGGTACCTTGGGGGCAGTCGGCTGTGCTTTGGCAGCGCCACACACATACTTTGTTGAACGTATCACATGTCATGGTAGATGAGAATGCCTTGCAGTCGTCGTCGAAGCGACACTGAGGAAAACAGGACGCCCACTGGATCTTGTCTTGCACGGTGATGCAGCTCAACGGCTCCTCGCAGCGAAGCGCCAGATCTTTGAAGCTTGGGTCGCACGATTGCCCCAGCTTGCGAGGGCCTCTCTCAAAAGGAGCGCATACCTTCTCGACCTTGCCTTTGAAGGAGCGACATTCGTGCAGGGGCTGACGAAACGCACAGTCGTGGTAGGAGGTGCAGTTCGCCTGACGGCAAACGCCGTCCAACTCAATGGTGGGAATGCAAACAAAGTTGGTTCGGCCGTCACAGGCTGTTTCGGGTGGATCTTGGGTGCTGCAGGTCTTGGCGCAAATGCGAGTCGTGTTGGGGCGCTCCGATGCGTAGACGCAAACGGTGCCTGGTGCACAGAGCGCGCTGTCTGGGGTGTTGCACTCATCGCCTTCCCAGGCTTTGACTCCCTCCTGGCACGTGTTGAGGTGAGTGGTCGAACACGTCAGGCCGCGTGTGATGTCACACTCAATGGGTGGGTTCCATTGTTTGCCACACAACGCTCCTGCTTGCAGCGCAAGTGTTGCATCAACGCACTTCCCACCGACGCACATCAGATGGTTGAACCCGCTGCGTTGGCAGGTCACGCTGGTGCCCAAGTCACAGGCTTGCTCTTTCCCTACAACGTTCAGGCAGGCCATCTGGGGGAGCCGGGGGTTGTCGTGCGTCCAGGTCACCTGAGTGCATTCGGTGCGTCCATCTTTGTTGGCGTTGCAAGTCGTAACATCTTGACTGCAGTCTTGGAGGCAGTGAGCGTCAAAGACACCGTGGCGAACACACAACAGACCTGGAGTACAGCGCCGCTCAGCGGGTGCGTTGCGATACCATTGACACGATTGATGCAGGGTCCGCTGCCCTGGGCCAGGCGGCTCATCGGGTGGTTCTGGAGGAGGCTCTGGCGGAGTTTCGGAAGCTCCACCATCCATCACGACATCTGCGGTTGGCTCCAGCTCAGGTTTTTCCGGATCCAGGTTGCCTGTAAAAGCCGAGCACATCCCCTCCACGCAACTCAAATGCAAACAGTCTTGCGAAGACTGGCAGGGCAGACCTTCGATCGACGAGGACCGAAAACAATGGGCTGAAACCAAAAAGGCCAACAGCGCCAAAGCAAGGCGAAACACCCGGCCTGCTTGTCTCTTTCGTATCGGCTCTTGGGAAGTGGATGTTATGAAGGCTCTCAAAGAACAACCTGTCTCGACGGTTCTGGGTGGCTTCACTCCGATTGATTCCTGCCCCTTTCAATAGCGCAACAAAATCAAAGCACGCTCGTCTCCTTGTTATGCTGTTTGTTGTGCCCGTTTTTGTTCGATGTACTCTTGCAGTGCGCGCTCCAAATCGGGGTCATCTGTCGGTACATCGTGGTGGTATTGTTGGATGTATTCGCTGTTGGGATCGCGCAAGACCTCTCCAGGGTATGCAGCGATCTTTGGATGCTCAGGCGCGCGCGGCTCGAACACTTTGGGATCTCCTTGCGCAATCGAGAGCAACGCCTGCGGTAGATCCCGCCCCATCAGCGGACTGATACTTAATGGAGGTGTCGGGCGAGGGTTCATCTCAATAAGATACGCCTGTTTTGTCTTCTCACAAATCACGTAGTCAAGGCTGGCACAGCCCGTGAACTCTGTCGCTTGTAAGATCTTGCGTGTGGACTCTTCCAACTCGGCGTGAGAATCCAACCGTATGACACAGCTCGGCCCTGTGATGGGTGGAAAGACTTTCTCTTTGCCCAAGGATATATCCGACAGACACTGCCCCTTGTACGAGACAGCGGTGCTCATCCACGTCTCACCTGAGACAAACTGTTGTATCTCTAGCTCAGGAGCGTAAGGAGCCGAGAATGTTTTCAGGAAGGTGGGCAGGAATGGATCGATCCGCCTCCAAATTCCCCAGCGCACAGGAGGTTGCTGAAAGTCTTTGAACGCTTTTTCCAGGTCCTCAGCAGAGTGACAGACTCGAACGCCACCGCCGCCGGCCGAATGGTCCTGTTTCACCACGACGGGAAAGCCTGTGGAGTCAGCAAACGCGAGGGCTTCTCTCCAGTTCTTGGTTTCGATGGCTTCAGGGACTCGGGCATCCACTTGGCGGGCCAACTCAATGAGAGAATGTCGCAGGTAGCGAGCTTTCAGATTGTTGAAACCGCCCAACGAGTGATGCAACAACTCCAGCGTCTGACGTTGAACGCGCGATAGCAGAAACCGTTTCCTCTTCGCGAGACTTCGCCAAAGCTCATACAAGAAGGGGACAACCTCGTCATCCCCAGGCAGAATGAGGGTGGGTTGCCAGTCTGCAACCGCCTGGTAGATTCGGCGTCTCATCCCCACACGTGTGATGGTGTCCGGCAACGTCCGACGATCGTCAAACCAGCGCGTATGACGCAGCCAACTTCGCGCGTGGTACAGCCCGTAGACCTCTGCCCCCGCCTCTTTGAGCGCTTTGGGGAAGCGGGCCACGCCGATCCACCCCACTGCAGAAGAAAGTAACAATATACGGGGCTTGTTTCTCTCGTTTCCTGGATTCATGCTACCTCTGCTCGGTTCGGTTCTGCGCCCGATTTGGAAGGGGGGGAACGTTTTGCTTTGCCAACTCACAGTCGCAAACGTTTGTTCTGCTGCTCTTGTTCCAAGAACTGTGACGCTTGTCTTCTTCTTGGGGAACCCTAGATGCCAAAAGTCGTGCTAGTGCGCAAGCCTTGTGGCATCCAAAGCGGGAACACCCTTGAGGGCAGAAGTGTTTCTTTGGAACCGACAGTGTTGTCACAGCAACCTCATCGCCTTTGTGTTCTTTTTGTAACAGTTGGGGTTGACGAACGACGTTGTGCGTTGTACCTGATGGTTGTGTGTTTGCCGTTTGAGAATGAGGTGTTGGTGCAAAGGTAGGGGCGGCGGTTTGGCAGGGGGAGAGTGGTGCCTTTTCAGATGTTTGCTAGGAATCTTTCGGAACGCAAATCCAAAAGCCAGCCTGGAAACGAAAGTGAACACGACATCCGTCTACTTTTTGAACGAAGTAAGCTGATGCAGATGTGGTTTATTGCCAACGCGTAAAGTACGCGTTTTGTTTGTTTGGATATGTGAAGGGAGAATGCTACGGATGAAGAGATGGTACGCCCAGTTGGGTTTGTTCGTAACCCTAGTGACTTTGACGACCGCTTTGGTTGCATGTGGAGGTGCCACCGAGCCCACCAACAACAACGACAACACTTCTACACCCCAGAAGCTGAGTCTATCCTTGGAGTTTTCGCCCAAGCAACCCCTTCCCAATCTTCCAGCGCAGCTCGTCCTGCAAATCAAAGACGAAGCTGGCAACGTGATGACAGCGTCCAACCTCAAACTGAACGCCAAGCGCGACAGCGAGTCGATGGACATCCCTGTGACTCCCAAAGACAATGGCTTTATGGGACAAAACATTGTCATTCCCTCGGAAGGGGAGTGGACCTTTACCGCAACGGTTGACGTCGCTGGCCAAAGCTACACCCTGCCGACCACCCTCAAAGCTCTCTGTGACAACGGCGGCGCTGAAGGTGCTGGCTGTTGCGAAGACTCCCAGTGTGGTGACGGACTGAGCTGCGTCTATGGTTCTTGCCAAACGGCCTTGGCTGCTGGAGGAAGTGCTTGTTACCAGGGCAACGACTGTCAATCCCAAGTGTGTGAAAACAACGCTTGCCTGGCAGGTAGCTGCACCGACGGCCAGAAGAACGGTCGGGAAACGGACGTGGACTGCGGTGGCGCTTGTGGAGCTTGCGACATCAACAAGGCTTGTGTCGTGGACAAAGACTGCGGCAGCGGCTCTTGCCAAAAGGACGTGTGTGCTCCACCGCCTGGGTCTCTCCTCGGCACAGGGGACGGAAGTCCTGAGTCTGTGAAGTGGACCGTCATCACCGACAAAGGCATGAGCGATCCAACAGGTCTGGCGTTTCATCCGAAGAAGCCGGGCGAACTGTGGATCCTGAATCGCGTCACCGACTCGTTCACCATCGTGTTTTCCACTGGCACCTCGGAGCAAACCCAGGGCACTTACTTTGATCGCTCGCAACACTTTATGGAAGAAGTGGTCGCCCTGGCGATGGGTGACTCCGGTACGATGGCTACCTGTGGTGATAGCACCAACACCTACGGCGGTATCCAACAAGCCAACTTCTTTATGGGGCCTGCGTTGTGGCCCGATGACGTCAACAAGTTCGTTCGGGCGGGCAGCAGCATTCACGTCACTCACCTCGATATGCTTCACAGCACACCACGTTGCATGGGCATCGCTGCAGTCACCAAGAACCAATTTTATGCGTTCAACGGAATGCTGGGCACGATCGACTGGTACGACTTCCGCGAACCTCACGTTCCTGGCGGTGACGACCACTCGGATGGCGTGAAGCGACGCTTTTACTCGGCCAAGCTCAACTACGTGAAGGGTGTTCCAAGCAACCTCGTTTACGACGCAGCAAACAGGGCTGTCTTCATCGCACACACAGGCGGCGGTGAGATTCTTCGCATGGATGTCTCCAAAGCCAACCAGGACCGCCAGTTGTTTGGTCGAAACGACTATGTGTTTGGTGGTGACGGTGTTCTCTATGCTATGTCGGGCGACACCACAGACGTGGTGGTTCCTTTCCCCGGACCTCTGCGTGCTCCCTCCGGCCTCGTGCTGCACAACGACACGCTGTACGTTAGCGACTACAAAACTGGCAAACTTCACGCCTTTGACCTGGATGGCAAAGAGCTTCGCAGCCTGGATTCTGGGTTGGGCGACGGCGCGCTCTCCGGTATCGCGGTTAATCCACAAGACAACAAGCTCTACCTCGTAGACCGCAAACAAAACCGTATCCTCCGAATCGACCCCAAAGAATAAGACCCTCCTTACTCTTCCTCTCTCACAAACCTTGACCCCGCATCCATGCTTCCGCTTGCTTCTGAATCTCCACAGGCCAGGTGCGCAGCGCTTGTTGCATGAGTGGACTCCAAGACTGCGTTGGCACCTCCTCTCCTCCATCCAAGGGGATCGTGCGGAGCCAGCGCCAGGCTTCTTCTTTCTCCAAATAAGGCAGGCCTTCTTCCAACGCTTGAAGCGACATCTCTACGCCTGAAGCAAAGTGAAGTTTCTCATTCCAAGGGTAGGCTTCTGGAAGCTCCCATTGAAGCTCCTTGGCAAGAAGAGAAAACGGGACCCAGGAGCATCCAAGTTGTTGGGCTTGCTGCAGCATGCTTAGGCTTGGGGAGAGGCCAACCACCAAGATGTCGGAGGACGTGGAGAGGCTTTTTTGAACCCGCCCCCCTTCTTGACGAATGGCGGCTCTGCATTCTCTCTGCGGTTTGGTGAACTGGCCTGTCAGCACGAACGTTGTGTTCCATTTCCACGTCGAAACGTTGCTCAACTGAGTGAGTGTATGGGCCCTTTGTGCTCGCAACGATATCGTACGTGGTTTCCGCTCTCGATTGTATTTGAGGTGGAGATGCATGGAGGGGCCAGCCCATGCTCTGAGGGCCTTCTTTGCCTTTGCGCTGAGGCTGCCATGGGAGAAACTCACCGAGTACAACAAAGGAAACTCTGTTTCTTTGATGAACAACGCCACCCCTTCTTCGGTAAGTTTGTGGTGTCGGAATGAAAAGCTGCGCAGTCCAACAAAGACAGGACTTGAGGTGAGCCACCGAAACCCTTCGTCTGTTACAGAGCAATGGTCCAAGCTCAGATGCTCAAGCCGTATTGTTGGAGAGTGTGCCAAGGCTCGAAGAATGCGGTCTCCTGGTGCTTTTGCTGTGAGGTTGAACCTTTGTATCTCGGACATGATTTCGGAGTTGAGGATCTTGTCCCATAGCTCACCTTCCATCTTTTCTAAGAGCCCTCCCTTGAAAGTAAAGTTCTGGGGCCGAGCTGTACTTTGTAGGAAGTCCTTCCACTGTGCTCTTGACCACTCTACGTTCTCGAAGCGAATCGTCGTGAAATTGGCAAGCCGTGGACTCTCAAAGAGCTTCTTCCAGTCGGACTCGGAAAGCTGTTGGTTCACGGTAAAGGTCTGGTATGAAAATGAAAAGTCGGGGTGGAATGTGCTGCTGTGCAGCAGCGCGAGGTTGCAGGGTGTTAGGAAGATCTCACCCGAGTTAAACAACCGAAGCTGTGGGAGGTGGGATTCTGCAAAATCTTCGAGAGCCTTGTCAGTAATGTTTGCCTCGAACACATCCGAATGGAATTCCCTTAATGCAGGAAACGTCTGCGTTTTGGTGAAGGCTCGCAAGCCCGTGCTTCGGATCATGTTGTCGCTCAAATCCAGTGACTGCAAGTGCGAGAACTGACCTTTGGCGAGATCCTTGGCTCCTGTTGCGCCAAGGTTGCAGTACATCAGATCCAGGTGCTCAAGATGTGTCGCTCTTTCGGCGAGAAGCGCACCCGCGCCTTTGCCGAGAGGGTTGCTTGTTACCTTCAGCGTACGTAACTGCCCAAACCATGGGGCCTCTGTCAGAGCTTCCAAGGCCTGAAGATCCAACCCTGCGTGCGTGATGGTGAGGGACTCCAACGACGGCACAAAAGCATCGGACAACGCGGGCACGATCTCTGGGTTGGACCCTGAGCCTGTCCATACAAAGTTGCAGAGGTTGGGGAGCTTCCATTGTTTCATCGACGCAAAGAACATTGCGTCAGGCGGCTCTTGTGTCGAACAATGCAATGACACAATGGAGTTGAACCAGGGGCTCTGGACGATGGTCTTGAAGTATCGAGTTGTTAGCTTCTTTGTGCTGATGTAAAGATCGGTGAGTTCAGGAAAGTCCACATTGGGTACAGGAACCGTTTGTGTCTTTTCGCTCTTAAAGCTAAGGGAGCGTACCGCGTCCCATGGAAGCTCCTGCAACTGTTTCCAGGCTTCTGGGGATGGGCGTCCCTCGTACTTGAACAAGAGGTGCTCCAACTGTGCTGTTAGTGATGACGCAGCCAAAGCGTTCATCGCGTCGGGCTGTATCTCTCCCGTGACAAAAAACAAGCTTCGAAGACGGGGCAACTTTCCGCCCTGAAGCAAGGCGATGAGCATCCGTGAACCTTCTTCGGTGGCCATGCCTACGTTCGTGACAAGAGGCCAGCAAGGATGGGAGAGTTCCATGTTGTAAGGGATACATTCTGTGGGAGACCACGAACTTAAGAGCGTTGCTGCTCGCTCCATGGCTTCATCCAAAGGGTACTCTGACGGCCAATGAAGCATGAGATCACAAAATTGAAAAAACTTCTGTCGGTCTTCACGAGCGAGGGATCGTTCAATCCAACGCATTCGTTCTTTGTACCGTGGGGCGTCTTTGTTCATGAAATGAGCTTCCGGTTTATTTTCCATTTGATCCCTGTTGCACTCTTCTGTAGAACAAAGTTAACGTACTTTTCCGAGAAAACATGCGGTTTCGAGCCGAACGATCCAGGGAGTGTTGTATGAGCACCAATACCTTTAAGTTTAAAGCTGATGATGGCAAAGAGTTACAGGGGTATCATTGGTTGCCTGCTGGCAGCACAGGTTGGAAGGGAGTGGTTCAGATTGTTCACGGTCTGGCCGAGCATGCAGCGCGCTACGAGCGGCTGGCCAAAAAGCTGAACGAAGCCCACTACGCTGTCTACGCTTACGATCAACGAGGTCATGGCAAGTCTATCGCAGAGCCCTCGGAAGAGGGTGTGTTTGGGGAAGTGGATGGATGGAAAAAGATGGTTGGTGATGTGTACACGCTCAACCGTCATATCGCTCAAGCTCATCCTGACACGCCGATCCTTTTGTTGGGTCATAGCATGGGCTCCATTATCTCCCAAGAGTACATCATTCAGCACAGCGACACCGTTCATGCTGCAGCCCTTTCCGCGACGGTCAACAACCCAGGTGCGCTTCGCAGCATTGGACTGCTCGTGGCGAAGATTGAACGCTTGCGTCTGGGGGCGCGAGGCAAAAGCAAGCTCCTTCATGCCATGAGCTTTGGTGACTACAACAAACCGTTCAAGCCCAACCGCACCGACTACGATTGGTTGTCGCGGGATGAAGCGGAGGTTGATAAGTACGCCAACGATCCGTTGTGTGGGTTTGTGGCCAGCACAAGCCTTTGGGTCCAGTTTCTTGAGGGCATCGGAGAACTTATCAAAGAAAAGCGCCGAGCCCAAGTTCGGAAGGCTCTTCCTGTGTATCTCCTGACGGGGAGCAAAGATCCGGTCACCAAGATGGGGAAGGAGGTCGAAAACCTGGAGAAGTCGTACAAAAAATGCGGCCTCACCGACGTGACCAGCAAATCCTATCCCGACGCTCGCCACGAATGCTTCAACGAAACCAACCGCGACGAAGTGATCCAGGACCTTATCCATTGGTTCGATCGAGTGACAGGTTAAGTTCTCTAATCCGTTCGGTACTCCAATTGGACGTAGCCACGAAGCGCCCGGTGGTCGGAACAAACGCCGCTGCAGTCGTTGGGGATCTCCAGCGAGTCTGCGTTGAACTTGTTGTTGATGATCTTGTTCTGTCGGGCAAAGATAAAGTCAATCTTGCCACCCTTTCGGCACGGTCCTCCGGCGGTCCCTGGTAAGGTGCGCTCGCCGTAGCCTTTGCAATGCTTTGCCTCCAGCGATGTTCCAGTGAAGAATTCGGAATCCTGATTGACCCATGTTGGACTTGGGCGGCTCTCGCGGCTCTGTGGGTTCTTTTGGCTCCGGCTTGTCCATGTTCTCTTGGACGACCTCCTTCACCGCTCTGGGTTCGGGCGGATTGGCGAGGTCAGGGCCAGTGAACCACTCGGTTTCTTCAGGGGATTGAACGTCAGAGGGGTCTTTGTCGTGGGGAGCTTCGTTTGAAGTTCCTCCATCATCCAGGTTGTGGGTTGGGGCTTCGTCGCTAGAGAAAGGTGTGGAACGATCGCTTGTCGGACCAGCGTCCAGAAGGGAGAGTGTTGGCTCTGTGTCTTGGGCGTCAGGCGCGCTCCTCTTCCCATGGATTGCGTCGGAGCAACCATACAGGATGAAGAAGAGAAGGCAAATCGCAAACCATCGTACCATGTGACGTCCTCGGAGCTTGGCCCGCGCGTTGGTTAAGCAGGCTGGAGGCTTTCAGGCTTTTAGCCTTCGTTCTTTGGATTGGCTTTTCGGTAGATTCGCCAGGTGCAGGCGACCAACACGAGGGCAGGGACCGCGAAGAACATCTTGTTGGTGTAGTCCTTGTCCGGCAGTACATAGCGAACAAACACAACGAACAACAGGGCAACATTGGCGATCAGACCCAAAAGTCCCAGCACCTTGGTTGCGCGGTTGGTCTTCCACCACTGTACTACAACAAAGAGGAGGCCTGGAAGGAACGATACAAAGGACACGATCATATCGAACAATCCACCCAAGCCTGCAGAAGAGCCTGTTGAGGCATAGACCCAACCGGGTGTTGTGAGCCACAGGAACAAGGCGAGACTACTTGTGGTGTTGTTGCGAAACGCTCTGTGCATGAAAGCTCCTCAGGCTGAAGAGGGAAAGGTCAAACTTGGGTTCGCATGTTGGTAAAAACAAGCGCGGCTGAGGAGTATAGCATACCTTGTGGGAGTTCATGCTTGGGGCAGGGGTAGTGTTGAGACAAAGGAGAGAGTCGAGTCCGGTGGCAGTTGGGGGGGGAATTCTTGTGGGAGGTTAGGGGGATACGCAGGAGGTCGCTTGGCCTTCTTGGGGTTTGATGTTCTTGTTGTCGTTGTAGTAGGTGCGGAAGAACAGGTTGTCCCAACACTCGGTCAGAAGGACCTTTTGGGTGCCAAGGTCTCCTCCTGCAAAGGTCACATTGGCGCGCCCTGCGCCCGACGCTTCCCAGCGGGAGTGAATGGCGCCAACCTCTTGCGCGGTGCGACCTGCTTTGCCGTTGTCAATGTCGATCTTGTGGGCAAACTTCATGTCTCCCTGGCCTTGGGCGTTGAGGTGGTAATGGTACACCGCGTCGGTCACTTCTCCTTTTCCGCTGGTTGCCCCTTTGAAGTTGACCTGTAGCTTTATCTCGCCGTTGCGAGTGTCAAACTGCACGTGAACCTGACCTGTTTCTTTGACGACAGGGTCAAGCTGGCGGGCTTTGTCGAAGTCGATGACGAACTCACCCACACCCCGGCGAGGCAACAAACCTCGCTGGATCTGGCCTGCGAACACATTCACATAGGTGCTGTCGTTGGCTCCTTTGCGCTTGGCTTGTAGCAGGTAGCTATAGCGACCCAAACCTTTGCGCTCCACGGCAAACCTATAGGTGAAGGGAGCCAGCGCTGGTGTGTGCGGTCCCCACACTCGTTTGTTGGCAATTCGTACGGAAGGACGGTGCGAAACGAGGTTTTCGATGGTGTCGAGGTGATGACGCACGCCGTCATTGATGGAGCGAGATGTCTTGTAGGTCGCGAGGTAAAACTCAGCCGTCTTCTTGGATGTTGTGCTGTTTGATGGCTGTTGAGGAACCTTCATCTCCAACGAGAGTGTTGAGGGAACCGCTTCCTTGTATGCGGCATCTTCGGAGGTGGAGGGGGTGCCTGTGGAAGACGTTGGTTCCGTGAGTTCTGGAGGCATACCACAGCCCACCAAAAGGCCCAATGACGCAATCCAAGCGAGCAACAAAGAGGTACGAATCTTCATCGTGATTCTCCACGTTTTTGTGCATTCCTACACAAGGGCTGTAGGTGCAAGATAAGTTTGAGGCAACGATGTGGTCCTGGGGTGTGGGAAGGTTTCCTCTGCGGACCTACACAGAATTTTTTTTCTGAAAACTTACCGAACGAACCAAACCATGGGAGTGTTTCGGCAGATTCATGAGCACGCATACGGTGCTTCTTGGGCAAAGAGCTGGGCGCCTTGCTCTTCTGAATTGCAATCGTTCCTATAGAAACACGACCCCCCAAGATCGTTGACACGTACTGCAACTTTTTTTGAAAAAAGAGTGAGGGAGGCGAAAACTTGTCGAAACCACCGGCGTGATAGGCTTCTAACGCAAGAAGGAGGGCATGAGTTCGGCTCGTTCGGCCGGGTATTTGGCGCGGTACTTCTTGGCCAGTCGTCGAATCTCTGCAAGAAGCTTCTTTCGCTGGGCAGGTGTAAAGATGGCGTGCATTTTGATGAGATAGCTTGTTCGCACAAGGGCCATACGTTGAGCGACAGCGTAGCCTTGGCGGACAAGCTTTTGGATGGCCTCTACGTTGGGTTTGTCTGTTGCAAAGAGCTTCGCGAGTTGCTTGCGAATGGAACGTAGCTTGCCTTGTTCTTCCTTTGTGCTTTGTCGTGACGTTTTGTACAGCCGACGAAGCGCGCTCTTTTGGTCTTTTTTGAGTTGGAGTTTGCCCAGTATCTTCCGAATCTCTGAGTCTTTGGGGAGCAGCCGATGGTCAACGCGTTGACCTGCCACCCAGCCAGAGCAAAGACCCATGGAGGGAGCGAGAAAGCAGACATGAACATTCTTCTTGCCGGTTTTGTCGCGGTACACCACTGTGGTGCAGCCCAGTTGAACGAACGCCAACAGAAGGCAAAGTCCGAGCCATCGATGTTGCTTCCACATAGAGTTGTCTCCCATACGTTCGTTGATGCTGTCAGGGCACAGCGTACGTGCGATCCAGTGTACAACAAAGTCACCCCAAGCGGCTTGATTTGTCTCAACCTTCTACGTTCCATTTGATGCGTTGGCCTCCTCCCTTTTTACTGGGAACTGCGGAGCTTGGCCTGGAGCTTCGTTTGTAGGGTCTTCATCGCTTGCGTGTGTGGACTGTAAGGAGTGTATTTGAGGTATAACTTCACCAGCGTGAGCGCCTTGGAGTGAGAACCCTGCAAACGATGGATTTGAATGGCTCTGCGCCAGATCTTGCGTTGGGTCTTTATGAAATAGATGTCGTCCGAGAGAACAAAGAAATGTTGTTGTGGGTTCGACTTCGCACGAAGGGAAGACTCAAGAGTCTTGGCTGTGGAAGGGTCAAACAGAGAACGTTCGTACCAGTGCGCCGCTTTGCGGAACATCGCAAGGCGCTCGTAGTATTGTCCAATCTCCTGCTTGATAAACTTTGTTAGAAGGGTCTTGGTTCTGGGATAGAGCTGAACCCGTTGACGGAGAGTGTGGATCGCAGCGAGCAGCTGCTTTCCCTTTCTGGTTTGGCTGCTGTGCGTGAGGTTGGCTTGGAAGTTGGGTTGGGCGCTGCGTGAAGGGTGGAGCAAAGCCCATACCATGGGAACATACACAAGAGGACAAAAAGTATCTGGGAGTTGGAGCGGGTTGGAGCAACGTTGGGAAGGCTTTCCATGAGGTGTTCCATCTAGGTGTTGCGCAAGTTGGTGTCGATTTTCCTTTGCTTCATCCCACTCTTGGCGTTGATGGAACACAACTCTCTTTGTGGGTGGGTGCGGTCACGCTGCGGAGTTAGTCTCGGCCGCCTTTCCACAGCAGCCAGGCAGCAAAGGCAAGCTCTCCGATGGCGTTCGGAGCACCGACGATGGCTTTGATGGTAGACTCATAGCTTCCATAATTGGGCAGCGCGATGAAAGCTAAGGTGTCACCCAAGTAACCCAACCCTGCGATGACAAGGGCAATACCGAAGAACATAGGGATCTTGTTGGAGCGCAACGCCAGCACGCCCAGACCAAGCAAGTGGATGCCAAAGAAGCCCAGCGCAAACAACCAACCGTACTTGTAAATGGTGAGGAACAAGAGCGCCAATGCGTTGAACTGAGCCTGGGTAAACACGTTCAGGTAGCTTTTTCCCTGTAGCATCAAGAGCACAATGACAAAGTTGAAAATCATAACACCGAAGATGGCTGTGTAGAACAGTCGGAGCCATGCTGTCAGTTGAGAGAGGCCTGCGTGAACGGGCTTGAAGTACATGTACAAGGCCCAAGCAACAATGAGGTCACACACAAGGACCACAAACCATCCCAAAATGCCAAGGTGGAATCGAATGCCTGCCTGTTGGATGGCCTGCACCGTTTTGGCAGCATCCCCTGCTGTGATCAGGCTGACGGTGTTGGGCAATGCAACAATCACTGCAGCGACCATCACGAGAAGGGAAATTCCTGCGGTCAAAGCAGCCTGGCGAGATGTCAGTTGGGGCATGGATGGGGTCATGGTTTGTCTCCTTGGGGATCGGAAGGTTTGTTGTTTCGTACCGATTCAATGTGGAGACAGTGTATGTGTGGAGTGTCTTGTTGTGACGCTCCCAAAGTACCCTTTTGCTACATGGAACAAAAAAGTACTTCGGAAGGACCGGTACTAAAGTAGGGGAGGTTGAGGTTGATTATTCTTCGTCTTCGTTGGGAGCGTTATTGTCTGGCGTGGTGGGGGGAGGTTGAGGACGAGGTTGTGCTTGGAGCATTCGGCGCGACTGGCGGAGCAGATGCACCAACTCCTGCACTCCCGGATACTCTTTGCGGAGGGCCTTAATCGCATCAACTGCGGCCGAGTATTTCTTTTGCTTCATCAACTGACGCACCAGACTTAGCTTGGGCTTGATTCGAATCTGAGCGTGCAGTTGTTTCAAACGAGCCTGGAACATGGCGTAGGTTGGTGAGCGTCCCTTGGTCGCTTCCAGCCGTTTCTGCACCTTTTGAAGTATAGCCGTAGCCTCCAGATCCTTGCCTTGCTGAACCCAGGTGTCGGCCTTTTTCAACAGCTCACGTATCGGGACTTTCGGTTTTCGAAACCATCCCACATAGACACCTACACCTGCTCCGCCAACCACGAGAAACAACACCAGCCCGAGCCAGAGCCACATCCGCGACGAACCTGAAGACGGTTCGGCAGGGAGAGGTTCGGGCGGCGGCGGAGCCACCAACTCACGGGTTTGAAAGGTGGGACGGGGGTTTTGCAGAGGTGTCTTGGACGGACGGGCTGCACCCACCACCAGCAACGAGCGAGATTGGGGGTTGGATTCATGCCTTGCGTTCGAAGACGGATACGAGGTCACTTTGGGGCTAAGGGTTGGGTTGGAGATCTCCTGACTTCCAGCAGGCTTGATATGGGAAGACGGCGACGTCCGGAAGGAGTCATTGGTGGGAGGTACGGGTGTGTTGCGAAGCCAGCCCATCACCTCTTCTGCCGACTTTAACTCAAAGGTGGCTCGCTCTTCCATGAACAAGTTTTGCAGCCAGGGACCCAACAAGTCGGGTCCGTAGTAGGTCGGCTGTGACTGAAGGAAGGCTTGCAAGTCACGGTGGATCTCCGCGGCGCTTTGGTAGCGTTGGTCACGATCGCGACGAAGTGCTTTCAGGATGACGTCCTGCAAATAGGGCGGGCAGTCTGGGACAAGCTGCATGGGAGGAACAATGGGGCCACGGTCCACTGCCATGACAGTTTCAATCTCAGAGCTACGAGAGAACAACAAACGGTTGGTGACCATCTCGTACATGACGATGCCAAGGGCAAAGATGTCACTGCGCCAGTCGATGTCGAGGCCGCCAACTTGCTCCGGTGACATATAGCTAATCTTGCCCTTCAGCACGCCCACTTTGGTCTTGTGTTGCTGGGTGGTGGCTCTGGCGATACCGAAGTCGACAATCTTGGACTGGCCCGCGTAGGACACCAGCAAGTTGGTGGGGCTGATGTCCCGGTGAATGATGTGCAGGGGGTGGCCTTCGTCATCCATGGCGGTGTGAGCGTACTGCAATCCGGCAGCGATTTGCATAAAGATGCTGGCGAGGATGGCGTAGTGGTCGGGGTGACGGGCGTCGTGCTCGTACAACTTCTTCTTGAGGGCTTTGAGGTTGACGCCGTCGATGAACTCCATCGCGATGTAGTGGATGTTGCTCTCTTGCCCCATCTCGTACGTTTGGACGATGTTGGGATGCTCAAGAAATCCAGCGAGCCGGGCTTCGTCCATTAACATCAAGGGAAACTCGGGCTTTCGCGTGTATTCTGGAAGAATGCACTTCAGCACAACCTTGCGACGAAAGCCTCCTACGCCCGTCTTGCGAGCAAGGAAGAGGGTTGCCATTCCACCCTCTGCGAGTTGGCCTAGTAGTTCGTAGCCGCCCAACGTGGGGGGCATGGAACGTGCGATATCGTTTTCCATCATCCGATGCTTGCCATTCCTTGTTCCTGGCGAAAGTCCGTGGATGCAAGCCTGTGAGTTGGTTCCTTCGCCCTTGACGCTCCTCAACGGAACGCGATAGGGATAAGACCACTTCGTAAGGATTGCAGCACTGTATTGTGCTGGATCCAGAATCTTAGGTCAAGTTCCTACAGGGAAAAGGAATGCAAGGAATTCAAGACATCGCGCGGTCCATCCGACGCAATCTTTCGCTGCTGTTTGTGGGGAGTCTTTTGTTGTTGACTCTCTCGTGGGTGGTTCTGGCCTACTACGATCAACTGGAGACGGCAGAGACCCAGAGCTTGGAGCGCTTGCAGGGCATTGC
The DNA here is from genome assembly GCA_006226375.1 of Deltaproteobacteria bacterium. Classification (GTDB taxonomy): domain Bacteria; phylum Myxococcota_C; class UBA6777; order UBA6777; family UBA6777; genus M3003. Next base: position 156,722 of record SBHC01000018.1, read on the forward strand.
TTCAGCGCTGGCTCCCCAACTCTCGGGTGATTTGCATCGGGCGCTGTTTCGCAAATACAAGCACAAAGATGCCATCTCCAGCACCCGCCAAGACCCGATGTATCTCAAGCTTCACAATGTGTTGCAGCGTGTGCAGCTGGCCCATCGTCTGGAAACGCCGATTTACACGATGGTGTTGCGGCCTCGCTCAGAGCGTCAGGGCGACAGCACCAAACATGCGGTGGTGTTTGGGGTGACCTCTGCGCCCAAGCCTTACTTTCGTCATGTCTATACTCCGCCCCGTCTGCTGCTTGACCACTACAGCACGGGAGGAGTGGTTCCACCTTACGGCGATCAACATGGCTCATGGTTGTCCGCGTTTGCTCCGATTAAGGACAGCGATGGACTTGTTGTTGCAGTGGTTCAGGTGGATCTGAAGTTCAATAGGTTTCTCGCGTTGGCGCGGGATAAGCTGTTTCGCAATCTGGCCATTGCGCTCGGTATTTTTGTTGTGTTTGCGCTGGTGATGGTGCGTGTACTGTTCTTTGTCACGAAGGCGCTTCGGTTTCATGATTCAGTCCAACAACAAAGTCAGCAGTTTCAAGAAGAAGCCATCCACGTTAACCAGGAGATGCAGCAAACGCTGGAGCAGCTCACCTCCCTTATCGACCATTTGATCGACGGTGTGATTCTCTTAAACCATGACGGTACGATTGTTCACATTAATCCGCAGTTTCTCAATGTGTTTGGCGTCGCTCCGGAAGGCATGATTGGGCAACATTACAACGATGTCTTCGGGGAGGAGCTTCGAAACCTTCTGGATCAGGCCAGGATTCACAAACACCAAAACATTCAACAAGAGATTGTTCTGCCTAACGAACATAGCGCTCATGTGTTTGCTGCTGTGCTTCTCCAAAATTCTGAAGAGTGGACGGACTCTCGACGCCTGCCACCTGTCATTGGTATGATGCTTGTTGTTCGTGAATACGCAAGTCTGTAGGAATGTATCTTCTTTTGCGAAATGGATATGAAATGAAAAGAAAACAAATGCAGGGATTCAGCGTTGGGTTGTGTTGTGTTCTTATGATGTTGGTTCTGGCGGATGCCAGCTTGATGTCTGGATGTCAAAACTGTACGACCATCGGCTGTGTGGATGACTCCTTGATCGAAGTTCGTTCCAGCACAAACTCGTTTGCCGATGGCTCCTATGAAATGAGCGTAGAAGGTGACAACTTAACGGGCTCATGCAACTTTGTCCTCAAAGATGGAGCGATGGTCGCAGGCTCCGCCAAGTGCAGTGGAAGCTTAACAGGGGTAAGCTCCCAAGCCAACAAGTGGACCTACACTCTTCAGGGTTCACCTTCCACGTTTAAGGTTGTTCTCAAAGTCGACAGCCAAGTTAAACTGGAACAGACGGTGGAGCCTACCTACCAAGAGTCACAGCCGAATGGTGCTGGATGTCCACCTGTCTGCAAAAATGCGACGGTCTCGTTGTCGTTGGGCGGCTGAACGTAGCTTTCTAAAAGGCAAGAACCCTCACACCACGAGGGTGTGAGGGTTCCATCTGCATGTTACTGCAGACGTTGGGAGAGTTTGGTGGGCTGTGAGGAGGGGGCTTGTGAGGGTTGGGGAGAGTTTGTGCCAAGCTTACCTTGTGAGGACTTCGCTTTCTTCGGCTGCTCGTAACCAGGGCGCTCGTTGCTGGGTTGTGCGTAGCTGGGTCGGTCTTGGTCGTTCCAGTCGGCTTCGGAGTGTCGGTAATGACGACGATAGCGACGGTAGCGACGGTTCCAGCGGTTGCGTTTTTGATCCATCTGTTGAAGTCGGACCAGAAGAACCTTGCGCTGGTAAGGAGTCAAGACGTTGCGAGCCTTGAGCAAGGAGCTACTGTGAGCCAGTGCCATGGTCTGCAACTTGGCCATGCTGGTGCTGATGAACGTGTTCAACTCTTTTTGGGTCAAGCCATCTTTGTCCATCAGCCGGTAGAAGGCTTGCTTGATCTTGCGGACCTCCTTGCGCTGGGCGTGCGTTTTCTGGAACGCTTCAAAGAAGGTATCCATCAAGCGGTCTTGTTGCTGCCAGGTAAGATCCATCTCTCGGGTTAGCTTCTTAAGCTTGAAGTAACCCACTATCTTGTGCCCGTGGTTGTAGCTGACAGAGGCTGTTACCCAGAGCAGGCCTACGAGGGCCAGGAACTTGAAGAAACGTCTTCCACGTCGTCGCCGTCGTTGACGGTAGGAGGAAGCATCTGCGTTTGAATCATTTCCATGTTTCTTCGAGCCACACATCATTAAGTCTCCTTGGGTTCGTTGTACTGTGTGTTGGAAGCAATCGTTGTGGTCAGTGCCACGTTGCCTCATCGATGACTTCAATGTGCTCTCGGTTTGTAAAGAGAATGTGTTCCTCTGTTTCGGAAAATGTAAATCTAGTGTAAACCTATCCAAAGCCTCCGAGATTCTTTGTCTTTCTATCCGAGCCCAGCCTTTCTTTATAGGAGAGTTCCGATGCCTCGTACTTCCCGCTCCGATTCACGTTTGTTCGTGTTTTGGCTGGTTTGTCTGGCCATTCTACTGGTGTCAGCCTTTGTTCTGTATTTGGTGTGGCCCTCGTCAAAGCCTTCGACGACAAAGTCGAAGAAGCCGACAACATCGACCTGGAACAAGAAACGTTCGCTGGTGCCGGTTGCAGCCGTTGCGGTCAAAGATTCGGGCAAAGCACATACGTTGCTTCGGGCGATCAATCGAAGCCTTGTGTATCTGTCGCGGGTTCCTTCCCGTCGTACGTTTCATTTTGGAACTCGGAAGGTGACGCGACAGGAGATGTTGGACACCTTGTTGGACATCAAACAAAAAGTCGTGACGTGGGGTCTCTCTCCGCGCTTCTATACCTATCTCAAGAATCACTACCAGTTTTACAAGAGCGCAGCGCCCAAGGTCTTGTTTACGGGCTACTACGAAGCCAGCTTGCGCGGGTCTCTTCGGAAGACCAAGCGGTATCGTTACCCTCTCTATCGCAAACCCAAGGACCTGTACCGGGTTCATCTGCGGAAGTTTCCGTTCGCTCGAAAAGGGGTGAAGCTTCCTCGTCGTGTTCGGGCCCGGCTGACGAAGAAGAAAGAGATTGTTCCGTATTACACGCGAAAAGAGATCGACACCAAGAAGAAACTGGCCGGGCGCAACTTGGAGCTGGTTTGGATTGATGATCCTGTGGGTGTGTTCTTTCTTCACATCCAAGGTTCGGGTTTGATTCAGCTTGAAAACGGCGGAATTATGCGGGTGAATTACGCTGACCAAAACGGTCACCCTTACGTGGCGATCGGGAAAACGATGCTACAGAAAAAGATGCTGGAGAGGGGCAAGGTGTCGATGCAGAGCATTCGTGCGTATCTGAACAAACATCCCAAGCATCAGGAAGCTATCTTCAACAGCAATCCTAGCTATATTTTCTTTCGCAAGGTTAAGAATGGACCGATTGGAAGCCTCGGTGTTCCCGTTACTTCGTTTCGTAGCATCGCCACCGATCGTCGGCTGTTTCCACGCGGCGCGCTGTGCTTTGTCACAACCCAGCTACCTAACTTCAACAAGCAGGGAGCGAAGCAAGGAGCCAAGTCCTGGTCGGGTCTTGTCCTTAATCAGGATACAGGCGGTGCCATCCGTGGTCCTGGCCGGGTCGACCTGTTCACCGGTCGAGGTGCTTACAGCGAGCAAGTGGCGGGTCATTTGCAAGCTCATGGGTCACTGTATTTTCTGCTGAAGAAGAAACAAAAACCTGCTCCGAGGTTGCGGAAAGCACCAGCTACCAGCCGACCCACCCAACGACGCACGTGGTAAACTCATTTTTCTTTTCCTCCCTATCGACCTCTATGACTTGCTCAATGTAGGAGTTCTACAATGCCCACACCGAAAGAACGCGCTGCGGCTTTGCCTTTCTGGTCCCAGCCCGTCGACCCTCAACCTCTGCACGGCGGAATCACCAACACCAACTTTGTGGTCCAGCAAGGAGGGGAGAAGTTTGTTGTACGGATTGGCTCCGACATCCCCGTTCACGGCGTGATGCGATTCAATGAACTTGCGGCGTCTCAGGCGGCTCATGCTTGTGGGATCTCACCCGAGGTTGTGTACGCCGAGCCGGGCGCGATGGTGATTCGTTTTTTGGAAGGCAAGACGTTCAGCGAAGAGGATATCCGCAACAACGAAACATTGCAGCGGATCTTACCGGTCCTTCAGCGATGTCACCATGAACTTCCTCGGGCCTTGGAGGGACCGGTTCTGGCGTTCTGGCCTTTTTGGGTGATGCGAAGCTACACCAGCCAACTTCGCAAAGACAACAGTCGCGTTGTGCCCACGCTGCCTCACTTGATGGAGTGCAATGACAAGCTCGAAGCTACGGTCGGTACGATTGAGGTTGTCTTTGGTCACAATGACCTGTTGGGAGGGAACTTCATCGACAACGGCGAACGAATCTGGATGATTGATTGGGATTACGCGGGCCTGACCAGTCCTTTGTTTGACCTCAGCAACCTTGCGTCCAACAATGAACTTTCCGAAGAACAAGAGCGATGGCTTCTGGAAAATTACTTTGAAAAGGACGTGACCGACCATCTCTGGCTTCGGTACTCTGCGATGAAGTGCGCCTCTCTGTTGAGGGAAACGATGTGGAGCATGGTCTCTGAGATTCACTCCTCCATCGACTTCGACTATGTTGCCTACACCAACAAAAACCTGGAGCGTTTTGAAGCAGCCTGGGCTAGCTTCCAGAAGCTATAGCTACAAGGTCGAAGGAAAGAGTCTTGGGTGTGTTAGTAGCGGTACATATTGGATGGGGCGTATAGAATGATGGCACCCAAGATGACGGACCCTGCGACCGAACCAAGGACAATCAAGGTGATGGCACCCTCTGACAATAGCTTCTTGGGGACGGGAGGTTTGTTGTAGTTCGCTACTTTCGTTGCGACCTCTTGCGGGTCTTTGGCGATTTGGATGTCGCTGAACGAATTCACGTTCAAGAGAATCAGGGTGCGGTCTCCTTGTTGGGATAGGACCTTCACGCCTTCAATGTTGTGTTTTTGTAGCAGCCGAAGAACCTTTGCGGGATCGCCCAAGACGAGGTACCCTTTAAGTTCGGGCTGCATAAATTTGACCACTTCGACATGGAACTTCATGGAGTCCAGGACAATCCGAATGTGCTGTCCTTTCTTCAAGGAGGCGGTGTGAGGGTTGATGGTGCTCCATCGCGCGCATCCTGAGCTGACCAAGAGGAGCAACAACAACGATATCGTCCGGTAGAATCTAGAGAAGTGGGATTGCATGGCAACCTCTACTTGGTTCCAAGGTGGAGAAGGGCTCTTGCATAACTTGGGGTCACTTCCTTTAGAAGCTTCCTTGGAAAAGCAAACCTCCAGATGTGTTACCATTCTTTGTTGTGACATAAGGCCATACCTTCACTCGCGAGCCCCGAACGATATTGGGAATGCCCAGTCCCAGAAAGAGCAAACAGGGGATGAGGGTGGCCAGCATGTTGAAAGGTCCTGCGGCAAGGAGCAGGATGACGGTGCCAATGTACAACCCACCACCAAGAATGGTCGACGTGATGCCCCAGCCCAAGAGCGCTTGTCTGGTGCCGCCTTTGGCGAGAACAACTGCGTTGCCCACAATGACCGTAATCACGCCAATGCCTCCTGCTATTGCACCGATGAGGCCGAGGACCAAGGCACCTTCATTGATGAAAGGTTGCAACGTTTCACCATAGGTTGCTGGATTCTTTGCGCGACTTCGAGCCAGGATGCTATCTCCTAGTTGTGGCGTCTGAAGCTGATAGCTTTCCTGGGAGAGGTGGGTGGGTTTGAGTGCACCTTGGGGAGCTAAAATGATGTCGGCGTACGCAGCCGTTGCTGGAAGCATAAGCAGAAGGAATGCCAGTGTTGTTGCTGTTCTCACGTCGCAGCCCCTTACATGTGTGATTTCCTCTCTAGCTTATGGGCTGGCTTGGGTTTCTTCGTTGATCTTAATCAAGAGTGTGGATGTTGTTTGTGCTCGTCAGGACCTATGCGTAGGCCTTCCAGTGTGAACACGGGTGCTTCCGGTGCGCCTTTGAAGCTCTCTTTGATCTTATCGTAGCCAGCTTGACTGAATGGACAAACCTTAAGACAGATTCCACAGCCAAAGTTGGCAGCGAAGTAGTCGCGGCACGTTTTGTGGTCGATGCACTGCATGCCTCCGCCAGGTCTTGGTTTGGGCTCTTCAAAGATGGCATCCACGGGACACTTTCGGATGCACTTGTGGCACTTGGAGCAGAAGTCGCGCACCCACAGGTGAGGGTTCTCTTGTTGCAATGGTAGGTTTGGGATGTTGGTGTAGATGGTGTTGATGCGCAAACGTGCGCCTTCCTGAGGTGAAATCAACAAGCCATGGTAACCAATGGCTCCCAGCCCAGCCTGCTCTGCAATGTGCGTGTAATCGCTGAGTCCACCCAACGCAGTCCCTGGATACGCTGCGGCTCCATGACCTCGCATCCACCGGGTTAATCGGTTGGAGATGATGGCAAGTTTGCGATACCCTTTGGCGACTTCCACGAAGGCTTCGTAGCTTGGCGCTGTTTTGATCGGCTCGTTGTCCATCTCAATCGTAAAGACAATCGCGTATTCGTACGGTACACCGAGGTGCTTAAACATCGCGCGTTCGGGAACTTTGACAAAGCGAATGTCTGAGGCTCCCCACTTCTTCGCCAGTCGTACAAGCTCCTCTGACCAGCCTTCGGGCGCTTCTTCCATCGTGGGTTGAAACGACCTCTTGTAAAACGTGCTGCTTCGCCACATGTTCCACATCAACGACAACATCGTAGGCATCATCTTGAGCCTCTTGCGTACGCTCAACTTTAGGATGGATGCCTCAGAGGGTGGGATATCCGATGTAAACGACGTGCGAGGCAGCGCTGTCGTGGGGGAGTGCACGAACTTCTCCAAGTTTTGGAGCTTGGCGTCATACACCGCAAGCATCTTGTCAAGCATGTCGATCTTTGCATCGGGGTTCATGTCTTTGGAACCTCGTAGCACTCGGAAGATAGGATTGGCCATGATCTTGTCCTCTCTGCTTGAAGTGGGGGAGACATCCAGTCCGCTGCTCATCTCTTTACTACCCCCCCCTGACTTTAATTGTTAGTGTCTGCTAACAATTATTGGTATACAAATCGAAGAGAGCGGTGTCAAGGGAAAAGAATGGGGATGGAGTGTTTTGGGTTGAGAGAGTGAGGGGTGCTTTAGAGGGAGGCTTGCAGTTGCAGCCGGACGCGATGGTTTCCGTTGGGGGTGAGAGTTCCCCAGAGGTAGAAGTAGTCTAGCTGTAGCTTGAAGGGGTGCTGTGCGAAGTAGTAGCTGGTGGCTCCACCGACAGCATTTTGTTCGACGAGGCTGGTCGTCTCTGGGGCTCCAAGAGGACGGATATGACTGGCACGTAGGGCGAGTTGGAGTGGAACAGGAGGCCGAAACAGGAAGCTCGCTTGTCCATAGAACCCCAACCCATTGCGAGGAAGTTCTGGTGCTATGGCTTCCCCTTGTTGGTTTTTTTGTTGACCGGGGTTGCGTGTTCCGTTGCGCCACATCAAGTTGCCCATGAGAGCAAAGCCTGCCCACTTAAACACCAGATCTGCTGTGACATTGTGTGTGTCTGTTGTTCCGCCGTCAGCGGGTGCTCTTCCAAGGATGCCCCGGTTGCCTTTGGCTTCGTCGAGGAAAGCATACGCTACACCAATGCTCAGTTTGGGTTTGCGATGGTACCGATGGTCACCTTCTTGGTAGGCTCCTTTGAATCGGCCCAAAGGAGTGACTTCCAAGCGAGCGATGTACATCAAACCAAAGTTACCAGCTTCGAAGGAACTGTGTCCTTCCCCCATGTAAACTCCGAGGGTGTAGCGGAGGTATCCAAGTCCAAGGAAGTCTTTGGAGCCGATCTCGATGCCTAGATCCCGATCGAGGTTGAACTCTCGGTTGACGATGGAACGGTCTACCAGGGTCAGGTTGCCCGAAGAGATGACACGCTCCCGACTGTACATCACTTTGAATTGGCCCAAACGTACGGTTGCGTCGCGCCAATGTGCAAAGGTCACATACCAATCGAGGAGTGGAGAACGTTGCAATCCGTCGTCGGAGAGGCTCAGGTCACGGGGAGAAATGGCAAGCTCCACTTTGTAGCGATTGTTCTTCCCAAAAAAGCTTCCTGTGAACGCAACGCGGGCTCGGCGTATCTGAAAGGCGTGCTCAGGTTCACTGGCTGTGTTGGCTTCTCCGTTCTCGACTGACAGTGTGTAAAGGAACTGGGCTCTTAGCCGGGTTCGAAGGACAAAGTAGTCTCCTCGGGTCTTTACTTCCAGTCCTTTTCCCGGACGAAACGAAAAGGAGACTGGTGCGTCAGAGGAAGTGGCCGCTTTTCTTTTTTGGGCGCGAGCTGGCCGCTGCCAAATTAAAGTCAGCAATCCCCCAAGTAGTATAGATGTTAGGCGAAAGTTAACCATTGTATGTAAGCCTTGAAGTGTGGTGAGTGTCAAAGACTACAACGGTAACAAAGTGTGAGTTTCTTTTCTATTCTTTTGTAAAGTAGGCTTTCCCACGAACTGTATGAAACGATACACCCCATGAAATGTTTGCATACGTTGAGCTTGTGTTGGTAGGGGTTCTCAGGTCGGGTTTGTGTTCTTTGTCGAGGAAGTAAGGATTCGAAGTAAAAGGTTTTTGATTGTGTTTTGAATTTACACTTGACAGTCGAGAGGGCACGTTTATCTAAAAAAAGGAGGGTGTTTTCACTCTCCAAAAACTTGAGCGGCGTGCTAGCACCGTGCCTCACCGTAACCAAAAGTGAGATCATCCTGGGCAACAATCGCTTTTTCACCATGCATTCGTTTGTGCTTGGGGTGATGGGTATGTTTCATTTCTTGAGCAAGGAGTGCAAACAAGATATGAGTACGCAAATGAGCAATCGACAAGGCAAGTCATCCTCTCTTGTTTCTGATGATAAACAGTTAGAGCCTATGCCACATCGGCTCCGTGGTCTTCCCCGTCACGTTCATGAGGAAGTGCGAGAATGGTTTCGCAAGGAACGCATTCGTAGGCGAGAGTAGCACGTGTTGAAACGAACGAAGCCGCCTGTGTGATGCTGTCGTAACGGTTACAACTTAACGTTTTGTGTCATGTCCCTCCTTCCTCTTTTGTGCCTTCCATCTTCTTTTCTTCTCTCCTAAAGCTGTTGTTGCTCTTGGAATGCTTTCTCCTTGTGTTCCTTGTTGGCTATCGATAGTCTATTCTCTGCAAAAGTTTGGATGCTTGTGGAAGAGTGTTGCCTTTCTCATAACGTTGGGCTCCGGCTCAAGTGGGGGAGGCTACCTCTGAAAGAGGGGCTGGGAGAACGGTAGGGTTTTGTGGTAGGTGTTGGAGATGGAAACGGGAGTGGAGTATGCCGAAGCGGATTTCCGAAGAGCAGATCTTCGAAGCTACAGTGGAAGTGGTGTTGGAGAAGGGTTACACAAGCGCCACGACGCGTCAGATCGCAGAACGTGCCGACATGAGCGAGATGACGCTGTTTCGCCGGTTTGGGAACAAGGCCAATCTGGTGATGCGGGCGGTGAGCTATGTGGTGGAACAAAACCGAGTGGATGCTCGGTACACAGGAGATCCCTTTGCTGACTTGCTTCACGTGGTCCAACACTTTCAGAGGCGAGGAAAACATCGAATCTCGCGGATCTTGCCGGTCATTCTGATCGAGATCCCACGTCATCCAGAGTTAAAAGATGCGATGGAGGCCCCCTTCTCCAACGTGATGGGAGTGGGCGCGTTGTTGATGCAATACCAGGCCGAAGGTGTCTTGATGCAAGAGCATCCGTTGCACGCTGTCGCAGGGTTAATGGGGCCGCTAATCATCCTCAAGATGTTGCACGATGCAGGTTCAAAACACCGAGTCCCTGAGATGGACCTGGAAGCCCATGTCCGAAGCTTCCTGAAGGGTCGCCAAGCGCAACCATCCGAAGAAACTTGAAGAGCGCTGACTCCAGGAAGAAATTGCAGAGGCCCCGTTGTTGTTCTATAGTCTAACTGGTGGCTTTTCATACACCTTGAGGATTGTACCATGGATGTCAGGACTTCGTTGCGTTGCTTCGGTCGGAAAGAGCTAGGCATCGGCTGGTTGTGCTGCCTGGCTTTGGTATTGGTTGGCTGTGGACAACCTCTATCGTCTCGACCTTCTTCCGGATTAATTGAGCCTGTGGTTGAGGCTTCTTTGGAAGAGCAAGAGCGCGCACAAGACCAGCAACCAGAGTCCACGCCGAGTCCCTTTGTTTGGGTGTCGCAGCAACGCCGTTTGTTCGTGGTGATGGGAGGTTGGGGAAGCTGTGGTCGGACAGGGTGGGGGAGCTTGACGCCTCGCAAAACCGGCATGTACGAGCCGGCCCAGCGGCTTCTTGCCAAAGCCAAGGCCAAAACGGGAGAATCATCGCACTGGATTGTCAGCTGCTTTGGGATGTACAGCAGCCGCGCTTACGTTGTCACCAGCGCCGCTCCAGAGAAGGTGTACTCTGCCAGCGTGGAGACATTTTTATCGTACGTTCAGCGGGAAAGTCAGCGTGCAGGGGGGCGGTCGTTGTTTTTGATTGGGCACTCGCATGGAGGGTGGCTTGCGATGCGGGTTGCTTATGCGCTTCGTCAGATCCGAACAATTCCTCTGTTGGTCACGATCGACCCGATCAGTCGGACCCAATGCACACCCAGTCGTATGGTGGCTGCGTACTTTCGCTCGGCGACTCAACTTCGACCTGAGCCTGGATGCACCAACAGCCCACCCGACTTCACATCCAATCAGGAAAAGGAAATCCACAGCGCTGTGGGTTGGTGGAAGAACTTCTACCAGAGTCAGTCACCGCTGTTGCATTCGGCGTACATTGGTCAGGCCCACAAAAATACGATGTTGAGCTTTGATGTTTCGTCATGGCTGGCCTACCAAGCCCATGTTAACATTGGAAGCGACGCCCGTGTCTGGGCCGAGATCGAACGTCTTACCCTGCAAGCCTTGCCTTAATTTGTTGGGGTCAGAGGGCCAACGCTAAGGGTAGCAAAAACCGATCCTCGAATTGACCACAGGAGGCAAACATTGTTTCCCTTGAAGGCAACCTACCCGATTGGGCGATGTGTCGCAGATTTGGTCACATAGATTGGTATCAGGTCTACAGCCATAGAGTGCTTGCCCCTCACATTCTTTTTTCTTGCAAATGCATCGTTGGGTAATAGGATCACAGGAATTGGCACCTTTGCAGACAACTCCTCGGTAACAATTTGGGTAACACTGCCCACCGTCGCAAACATGATCCTTGGGGCACTCGGTCTCATCTTTGCATTCACCAGCTTGTTTGGGAGTACAAACCTTCGCGAACTGGTGGGGGTCGTACTTGCAGATGTAGTCCGGCACCAAAGAGCAATCCTTTGTCTGTGAGCATACTTTGGGCAAACATTGACCTTGCACGCAGATCTGGTCGTTGGTGCACGACAAACAAGGGTCGATGCAAACCCCGTTGTTGCATACAAAGGTGCCTGAGCAGACAACGCCACACTGACCACAGTGAGAGGACGAAGACTGTAGATCAACGCACGCAGTCCCGCACCATTGTTGGGGTGTGTTGCATGATGTGGAGTGTTGTGAGTCATTGCTTTGGTGGCCACATGACGTTGTGAAGACCACAAACATCAAAATCAGTCGAGTGTTCATAATTTTTGGATTCCCTATTTGTATTCGTTTGTCACCTTTTGGACTATCTCATGGTCGGACGCGTGGTAGACATTTATTTTTTGAACCAGCGTACAGAATTTGTGTGAGTGTCTTGACGGGTTGGGTTGTTATGAAGAGCGGTTCGGCGTGGACTGAGACGTCTCTTTAGCACCAGGAGAATTCTTCAGCTTCTTTATGGAGAAGCTCGCGAACGTTGGCTTCGATGACGCGGTAGCCCACATTGCCAAGAAGCCGCTGACGACCTTCGTTGAAGACCAGGGTTGGACTTGTTTTGATGTTGTAGGTCGACGCAAGCTCCAGGTCGTTGGCGAGGCAAGCGTAGGCTTGACCGTTGCGGATCTGCTCCTGGATCTTGCCAACAGGTAGCCCCATTTCTTCGGCAACCTCGGCTTGAACATCCCAACAGGCGATGTCTTTGGCGTCGCGGAAGAAGGCGAGGCGAAGAGCCCAAAGAAGCTCAGGGTATTGCTCTTTTCCAACATGCTCTTGCCGCTCTGCTAGCTGTTGGACTGCGCTGGCAAACAAGTGACAACTCATGGAAGATTGAGGCGTGTTGGTGGCCCAGACGTTGGGGTGCACTTCTATGTGGTCGAAACGCTTGGCTGTGGCGAGGACGTGGTCCCTGTATCCTTCAATTCCTCCGCGGTGGCTCCAACCTTTGTCCATCTTGGCTGGAACGTTTCCAAACACCTGGCAGGAGTGGTAGTCGATGGAGAGCTTCTCGGGAAACGTTTGGAGCAACTGGTCGATCCGGACCTGAGCAATGTAGGCCCAAACACACAATAGATCAGAGAAATGAAGGACGCGAATGGTTTCCATGATACACCTACTTCTTGTGAGTCAATCACACACGGAACATCGATACTGAATTCCTGCTTCCTCAGCCATGATTTGGATCAATGTGCAGCAATTCAAACTGCTCCCGGTTGGTGTGAGCTAGGTTCAAGTTCTTGACTTTGCTTGTTTTGTGTTGCTAACGTTCGCTGCTGTAGATACGAGCTTGTATGTTCCAAGTCGGTAGACCGAGAGAAGGAATGAATGCGATGAGACGATATTTGGGTTGGTTGTGGATCTTGATGTTCTGTTGCAGCGGGTGGATCTTCGCTTGTGGCGGTAGTGGAGACTCTTCGGGTGGAAAAACCTGTGAGCAAGACGGCAAGACCTACCAGGCTGGTGACACGGTTCCTGCCAAAGATTGCAACACCTGCAAGTGTGAAGACGGCAAAGTTGTCTGTACAACCAAAGGATGTGAAGCGCCAGGTTGCACGTACGAAGGCAAAGACTACAAAGACACCGTCTCTTTTCTGGCCAAAGACGGTTGCAACTCTTGCGTCTGCCACGAAGGTACAGTCAGCTGCACAGAGATTGCCTGCAAGACTAAGGATTGCACGTACGAAGGCAAAACCTACAAAGATGGCGAGATCTTCAAAGCGGCCGACGATTGCAACGGTTGTGTCTGTCGGTTTGGCGAAGTGACTTGCACCCAAAGTTTCTGCCAGGGTGGGGCGGCCAAGGGGTGTGATTACAACGGTCAAAGTTACAAAGACGGCGAATCCTTTGCCCATGAAAACAAATGCGATGTATGCACGTGCAGCGACGGCTTTACTTCGTGCTCCTCGGGCGCTGTCTGTAAAGCTGCAACTTGTGACTACCTGAGCCGACGCTACCAAAGCGGCGAGATCTTTCCCCACAAAGACAAGTGCAACACATGCATCTGTCAGGATGGAAACATCTCATGCACGGAAGCCAAGTGTGTCCCCAAAACCTGTGAAATCGACGGAAACACCTACACCAACAACGAAACTTTTGACAAAGGCGACGGCTGCAACACCTGCACCTGCACAGCTGGAAAGGTCAACTGCACAGAAGAGAAGTGCAAACCCCGAACATGCGAATACAACGGCCGAACATACCAGGAGGGTGAGACCTTCGCAGCCAAAGACGGTTGCAACTCTTGTGAATGCAAAGCGGGCAAGGCCGAATGTGCGACCGACCAATGTTCTCAGAAGTGTGGTGGTGATCGTGCTGCCTGTGAGAAAGGATACTACTGTCACTTCCCAGAGATCTGTGGCGGCGACGGAGAGGTGGGGGTTTGCAAGCCAACACCAGAAAGCTGCCCTACCACCAAACAAGAAGTGTGTGGATGTGACAACACAACCTACCTCAACTCCTGCGAAGCCCACAAAGCTGGACAGTCACTCAAGGGTGACACCAAGTGCAAATAAGGGGAGGTGAAGCTTCAAAACACTCTCATTGGCCCTTCATTTCTCGTCCAACTTGAGCATTTCGTTCCTTCCGACCTCACTAGGCATGTCTGGCTCTTTTTTCTTCTTTCAGTTCTTCAACACACAACTCACAGGGTAGCGTAACTACGGAACAAAAGGACTTGCACTCCGAGTCGTAGACGTCGGTGTCGTGTCTCAAGACGAGTTGGAGACCAAACTATCTTCGGTCATGGGCTGACCTACAGGCGGACTGGTCCTGACTCAAAGGATCTGACGTGGACTCGGACCCGCTGCCTGCGCGGCGTCTTCTCGTCGGTGGCGATGCTAAGTCGTTGATCTTGTTGAAACCAAGTTCTAGCGACGCTGCCCGACTTCGGCCTGGGTGAACTTGTGGTACACCGCGACGGGGTTGTTCACCTTCTCAAACGGGGCGCGGCGTTGCCCCAATCTGCCGATGAAGAATTCGGACACGTCGGTGCTGCCGAACCGAGCATCCTACTACTTCTTGAGGGCGATTCTTGGGCCAGATCCTGCCGTCCACATCATGTTGTTCCTACACTTGCGGAAGACCTTTCTTCTGTTCGCTCGTATCGCGAGCGCGTCAACGAAGAAAACCTCCTTGCGGAGATGACCGGCAAAACCCGGTCAG
>SBHC01000059.1 GCA_006226375.1 Deltaproteobacteria bacterium
ACCTTCAACGTCGACTTCCAAATTGGCGTGACCACCACAGACATTGGAAGCAGCCCCAATCCCTTCGGTGGAAAGTTCACCCCAGGTGAGCTGCGTGGTAGCCCCAAAATTATGACCAACAGCACCCCGAACCTGGAGACTATCTTCCAACAGAACGTCAACGTGGGTACCAACGGAAGCGCGAAGGAAGCAGGCCTTGAAGCCGCTCGCTTGGCTCTTTCCCACCCCTTGATCACCACAGGAGCCAACAAAGGCTTCCTGAGGACAGACGCCTCCCTGGCGGTTATTGCGGTCTCTGACGAACCGGATCAGTCACCCCAGGCGGTGCAGTACTACATCAACTTCTTCCGCAACATCAAAGGTGTACGGAACGTTGATCAGTTCCGCTTCAGCGCTGTGATTGGTTACGACCCGCAAACCAAGCAAAACCAATGCTCCAAGAGCGGTGCTGGTGGTTCCGCGAGCGCCTCCAGCCAGGGTCGTTATCTGGCCGTTGCCAACGGAACGCGAGGCGTTGCGGCTTCCATCTGTCAAGATTGGGCCGGTACTCTCCGTCAATTGGGCGCGCTGTCGTTTGGACTTCGCTCTCAATTCTTCCTCACTCGTCCGGCTGATCCACAAACGGTTCAGGTCAAGATCAACGGCAACACCGTACCCAGCACCGACTGGACCTACGACGCTACCTCCAACAGCGTTGTCTTCAAGAAGCCGCCCACCGCCGGTGCAACCATCAGCATCAACTACCGGGCTATCTGCTTCTAAGCTTCCTTCCAACTCTCCCCTACCTACCCTGTCTTCCTGTTTGTTCTGCATCACACCTTACTTCCTGTCTTGGCTCTTTGTTATTTGCTTGCAGGTACGAAGGGTTAGGCTCCGTGTTCGAAAAACGAACGGAGGTTGCGCAACCCGATCCGGGTCCCTATCGTATAAGTAGGTAGAGCAGCTGGCTCTGTCATTCTTTCGTCAGTTCTGTGAAGGGAACCTGACGGAAAGGGGCAAAAGGGTCAATGGATGAGCGCAACAAGTTAGTCTTTTTTCAATTGTGTCGAGCCGCCCTCCGCAATTTTGTGCCCGCGGGTGAGATTGCAGACGAGATGCTGTTTGGCGCACAAGAGGCCATCGCACAGCACGAATTGCATCGCCTCAACATGAGAATGCAGCGACAAATTAAGCTGCTGGTGGAGCGGCTCGACTCGTTGGAAGGCAAGGCCAATGAGGTCGATTGCCAGAAGCTTGTCGCGACGTACATTCCCTACCTGTTGGAACATCACAAATCCCACTTCGGTGAAGTCTTTCACAAGCTTGGAAAGGTCGAGGAAAGTTACGACCGCAAGGTCCGCGAGTTTGGTGAGCGGTTCCTGAGCGGCGGCGCTGGAGAATTCCTCGAAGAGACCGGGCTTGGTGCTCAATTTCCACATCTCTCCAAAGAAGTCTTAAGGCATCTCTCTGGTGAAGGTGAATTGGCTGACCTTTATGAATTGGGGCCAGAGATTGACCGGGGTGGGATGTCGCAGGTGTTCACAGCCGTTCGCAAGGGCACTGGAGAGCGTCGGGCGCTGAAGCGATTTGTCGCCAACGGTCGAGGGATGCTGGAGCGTTTCTTGATCGAGGGGTTTGTGGGGAAGAACTTCCTACACAGCGATTACCTGGTTTCCATCTTTGACTTTGGCGGCTTCCTCAACAGCGGTGACTACTTCATTGAGTGTGAGCTTCTGAGCGGTCAGAACCTGTCGAGTTGGCTGCAGTCACATCCTTACAGAGGACCGGAAGACCCTCACCTTCGCTTGGTGGGACAAATGCTAGAGGGGCTTCGGTATCTGCACAGCCAAGGCTTCATACACCGCGACGTTAAGCCTGCCAACTTCTTCCTGACCGACAACGGTCGCGTCAAGATGCTTGATTTTGGGATCATCAAATCGCTCCGTCATCGGATGGCAGATGCCGGTCTGACTTACACCAACCAAAGCCTGGGAACTCCGGCCTTCAAAGCGCCCGAACAAATTGACCCTGTCTCGTTTGGTCCTATCAGTGAGAAGACCGATATCTACAGCCTTGGCGCGACGATGTTTGAACTTCTCACTGGGCAGCCTTTGTTCCAGGGGAGCCGTGTTGAGATCGAACGACAACACATGTTTCAAGATCCTCCCCGGCCGTCCCAGTTCAACATCGCGCTCACTTCGGAAGTGGACGCGCTGATTCTGGCTTGCCTGGAAAAAGACCCTGACAAGCGACCCACTCTCGACGAAGTGGTGGCTCTCCTGCCACCACCTCCCGCTCTGGATGAGAAGACTGGGATCCTGGAGTCTCTGTGCTGGGAAGGTTTGCGACATCGTGAAGAGATTGTGTCCCAACTGCAGACCATCACCGAATACGAGGTCGGCAACCTTGGACCGATTGCTTCCCATGTGAAGAAAGCCCGGATTCATCGCTTCAAAGAGCGAGTCCTCTCTCAACTGCACAGCCGCGTTCATACCAGCCGAAAGCTTCTCTGGCGGGTTCGTGAAGAGCTTGCCACCTGGAACCCTCGCGACTTTGGAGAGCGTTGCCCCAACTTGCTCTGCGGGAAAGAGCGACCGCGAGGAAGCCGAGAGTGTCCTTCCTGCCACGCAGACTTTACAGAGATGATCTGCGACAACTGCAAGAAGCCCACCTCGTACTTCTCCGACCGGTGCCAACGAGGTCTTTGCGCTGCACCCTTAAGCAAAGACCAGAAGCTTCGGTACGTTGTCAAAACCACCACCAAGCATGCGTTGTTGGGTTCAGAGCAAGAAGCCGCCAAGGCTTTGTTGGTTCTGTCGCACCTTCTGTCGGAACAGTTCCAATGGCACCCCGACACAGAAAGTCTGGAGCGGATGGAGTCCCTGCGGCTTCGTTTTGCCCAGGCCAACCGGATCTTTCAGTCGGAGCAGGTGGAGGAGTTTCGGAACGCGCTACGCAAACTCGTTGATGTTGCACGCGATGAATACTGCCGGGAGCAGAAGATCCAGTCGCAAGACACGCTCAAAGAAACATACTGGCTGATCGACGAAGGTCGTGTTCTTGACGCACATCGGGAGCTGGAAAAAATCCCCCGCCTGATCTGGGACTCAGAGTTGGAGCTGCTGGAAGACCGGATCAACCAGGCGTTGATCCAGGACGAGCTGAAGATGGTCGAGGACCTCCTGATCAAGACCAAGCCCGACAAGGCTCGTGTGATTCTGGAAGGTCTCCCTTACGACTGCCAACAACGTCGTCGTTTGTTAGAGCGAACGCGGCAACTGCAACGGGCGCTGGCCAACACCGAACCTCGACCCAAGATGCCGACCACGCTGCCTATGACGCCGGCCATTGCCCTGCATCATAGGGTGTTGCCTCGAACCGCAACGTTGGTCCTTCTGGCTTCTGCGTTTGTCACCACGGGGCTGGCGTATTGGTTCCTTTGGTCGAAAGGCGACCCCAACATTATGAAGGCCGCGCTGTCGTTGGGAATCATGAAGAAGGTCAAGCGCTCGATGGTGGAGAAGCCTGCGATCGCACCTCCACTGATCCTGCCAGAGCCTCCGAGGAAACGAAAACCCCGAACCCGTCCACCGTTTGTACTTCCTCGGAAGACAGGTTACGGCTTTGATCGTACGAAAGGTGCTCAACTCCAACGTGTTGACTTCCAACCTCGTATTCTTCGACTGCAACGCTCCCGACGACTTCGTTCTCTTCGTGCTCAACGCTGCACCGGCCCCAACAAAGTTCTACGCTGTCGCCGACGATGCCTGCAACGCAACCTCAATGGACTCTGCATTCGACGTGCGATCCAAAGCTGCCGCTGCATCACAACTCGTTAGCGGCTGTGTTCTCTTGCAATGTCGCTTCTTGTTGCGTTGGGGGGAACAAGGTGAGGAGTCCCATCGGGATGATGAGGTAGGCCAGTGGTATCATCTGTCGGACTTCAAGAATGATCCCTGTGAGCATGTGAATCCCAAGAAAGATAGGGATGATGAGAGAGGCTCGACGAAGAAACATGGGCTTCTCACGCAGGCGAACAAACGCATACACCCAAAACGCGTTGAAGAAGAAGAACAGAAACAAATAGTAAGCTCGCCAGTAATCCCAGGGAGCCAGTTGGATGGACTGCCAGAGTCCTTGCAGGTTGTCGGGGAGGTGCCACGCGCCGCCCAGGTGAGGTCGATCGCGGGTGATGTAGCGGATGGTGCCAAACGCTGCAAATGCCGGAATCGCTGTGGCTACAGAGCGTACGAAAGGTTTCCACACCTCTCGAAGCGTGGTGAACTTGTGAAAGACAATCACTGCAGGCAACACCAAGATGGTTTCGTTGTTGAGCGCACCCACAAACAGGACAGCCGTAAACCAGCCGTACCGTTCTTCTCGTAGCGCCCAAAGGCCCAACAGAAAGAGAAGCATCAAGAGCGGCGCGCTCTCTTGCAGGTGGTTGTAATAGGTCAGCGGCATGATCGCGGCGAGAAAGCAAACCCCTAACATCGCGCCTTTGTCGTCCAACCACTTTTTGAGGTAGAGGTGGAAGCAACAAAACGCCAAGAACACAAACAAGAAGCGCTGCACAATGTAGGCGTGATGGACGCTAAGCCCATACACCTGAACCATCGACTCTGGGATAAAGAACTGCAACAACCGGGACTGCTCGTTGTTGGTAAATTGAAAGGCCAGAAGCTTGGCGTGGTTCTGCTCAAGGATGCTGGGAATGGCCTTCATCCAAGGATGCCGGGATGGCTTGGGCAAAAATGACGGCGTGACTGCAAGCTTGGCCTTAAGGTTGATGAGCGACAAAAAACCATACACCACAAAAAAGGGAAGCTGCACTCGTATCGTCTGAATCACGGCCTTCATCTCTGGTTTTTCCCCTTTGGCTGGGAGTGTTCGGGCGTTGTTGCCACGCTAGCGCAACCCTCTTGAGAAAGCAAACTTCCTCAGACCAGCCTGACTGGGTGAAGCATCACAGCACCAAACGTTGGAACCCACTCGTCTCTGCGTGAGAAAGGTGCAATCAAGTGAAGCCGGTGCTACGTTTCTCTCGACAACGATGCGTTGTGGAAGGAAAGGAACCATGCACATGGATGCAAGTCTATCGCAGCCGGAAGAAAACCGTCGTCGAGGAAAGCCATTACGGCGGTGGTTTTGGATTGTGGGCGGCGGGTTGGTGCTGTTTGTGGCGGGTTTGGTGGCCAACTACCAGTATCTTGCCCATTCGTCGGCTCCGTTGATGTTCGACAAACCTGCCGACATCCCGAAAGCCAGGGTGGGGTTGGTGCTGGGGACGTCCCGCTATATCAACCCGCGAACGAAGCTACAGAACTTGTACTTCAACTACCGGATGGACGCTGCCGCCAAGCTGTTTCATGCGAAGCGGGTGGAGGTCTTGTTGGTCAGCGGAAACAGCTACGGTCCGGGGCAAACCGAGATCGAAGACATGCGGGCGGCGCTCCAACGTCGAGGCGTCCCGGCTCATCGTATCCTCGAAGATCCCAAAGGGCTGCGGACCCTGGACTCGCTTCTGCGGTGCAAGCGGGTGTTGGGTGAGCGTCGGTTTGTGGTGATCTCCCAGCCGTTTCATAACGAGCGGGCCATCTTTCTCAGCCAACACCACGGGTTGGATGTTGTGGGATTCAACGCCAAGCCTGTTCGGCACAGGACCTTGGATGTGCTGCGTGAACAGATCCGGGAGCACTTGGCCCGTGTGAAGGCGATGCTCGATATCTTTGTTCTGGATACCAAGGCTCGCTTCCCTGGAAAGCCCCGTACGATTCGTTGGCCGTCCTCACGGAAGGAATAGGATCTTTCCACGCTGTGTCTTGATCAACATCGTTGGTTTTGTTCAGGTCACAGGCAAGAAAGTGAGGAAGCTATGGGGTTGCGCGTTCTGGCGGGGTTGTTGTGGTTGGGCTTGGTGGTGGAGGCGTTTGGTTTTGCTCCAGCAGCAACGCCTGGTACTGGGGCTATGATCTGGAAGATGCTCTCGCTCCAAACCCAAGGCATCGAACCCTGGGTGTTTGCCATCTTTAATTCCTTGGGTATTGCACCGATGGTGTATGCCTGTCTGCTTTTGCCAGAACCCAAGCAGTCAAAGGTGCCAGCCTGGCCGTTTGTGGGGCTGTCGTTTTTTCTTGGCGCGTTTGGGTTGTTTCCGTATCTCATGTTGCGTCATCCGCCCGCTTCGGATGAGTCGGAGAATACGGCGAGGGCACTCTCGTTTTGGCAGCGTTTGTCCGAGTCCAAGATCCTGGCAGGGTTTCTTTTGGCCGGTGGGTTGGCGTTGATGGGCTACGGCTTGCTGCAAGGCGACGTCCAGGCGTTTGCCCAAGCATGGAAGACGAACCAATTGGTTCACATCATGAGCCTGGACTTCACTGTGCTTGCGTTGGTGTGTCCCTGGTTGATTCGTCAGGACTGGAAACGACGCGGCGGTTTCCACACAGGACTGTGGCTACTCACATGGATTCCCGTGGTGGGCGGGGCCATCTATCTCTTGCTCCGACCTTCCACACCTGCGCCAGAATAGGATCTTGTGTTGAGCAAACGGGATCCGATATAGTTGTGGCCTTGCTCTTTGGTACAAGGAAAGACAACACAAGACGTAGGCTTCCTGATCGGGTGGGTTTCGGCCCGTTGCCGATCGTTCTCGCAAGAGAACTTTCTCTGTTGAGGGGTTTGGGATACGAGCCCTTAGGAGAAAGGTGTTCTACAAGTGTAGAGATGTATGCGCAACGACGCCGACTTTTTTCAGGAGTTCGATGGGGAGATGTCCTGGAGCGCACCGACGGGGAGGTTTGGCACCTCGATGTCGGCTTGGTGGGACACGACCCGCAAGGCCGAGGAACTGCGCCAGATCTCGGCGAGGGTCGGGCGAATCGATCGAACTTCAGCCAGCCGCAGTTCCACCACACCCAGAGCGCTTACTTCTGTGCGGGTGTAATGAAAACAGGGTGTTGGGGGTGGTTGCTTGGTGGCCAATCCCTCCCGTCTGGTCTACGAGATCGTCCTGCGCGTGCGGAAGATGTACCTGACCAAGTCGCCGACCGACTGTGGCAAGGTCACCGACTCCGAGGGTCACCTCTATGAAGTGGTGACCCACCGCTTCTTGGAGCCATGACACAGCGCTGAGCCTCTCTCCCTTCTTGTTTCACGCTACCTCTTGTGTTGTCTCTTATTGTGCTTTGGGTTTGCAGGTCTTTTGCAAGGCTTTGATTTGTTGCTGCAGTTGCTTGAGGGTTCGAGCCTGCTGCTGCATCGCTGCGACTACCATGCTGGTGTAAGCGTACAGATCGATCTGGTCGCGCTGTGGGTCGATGGCGAGGCTGTGAGGGTTGTCATCGATCATGAAGCCGAGTCGTTGGCGTGATTTAGGCCCTGCTTGCTTGTAGCGATATGTGGCGAGCTTGAGTTGCATTAAGTGACGGTAAAGTTTGGCTCGTTCGTTTGGTCCGAGGTAACGAATCTCTTTCTTGTACTTGCGCAGCGAGATGGGGCATCCACCGGGTTGTTGTTTGGGATCGGTCTTGCTGCAGCGTAAGAGTCGGTTGCAGTTGTTGTTGGCGATATCGCACTGTGCTCCGTCCTGGTTGCAGGATGCTCCCTCTTTTTGGACGGTGCAGGTCGCTATGTTGGACTTGGAGCGGTAGCTGCTGCAGACTGGATCTCCGCACGTTGTGAACCAGGTGAGGCCGCCACTTCCGCCGTTGTCAGTAGGGGACGTCTCTGTTGGGCTGGTTTCCTTGGTCGTCCCGCTGTCTGCGTTGGTGGCTTCGTTGGTGTTGCTTGTGCTGCAATCATTGAAGGCCATTGTGCACAGAAGACACAGAACCATGGCGTTGATCCACGACAGTCGTTTCATCTCTCACCCTCCTTGTTCAAACTACCGATCACCTGAAGTTGTCGTTGTGAAGCTTGCACATCCAAGGGATGGTTTGTGCGTTGCCCCTTGGACAAGGCTACTGCTGTTTCTCGCGTTCACGCAAGGGGGCGCGAAACTTGGATTGAAGTCCAAGCTGGTGAAGGCAGTACATCGCAGCCTGGTAGTAGCTGTTCATCTCTTTCCCTTTGATCTTCACGGACTGGCTGAGGGCTTGCTCCCAGTCCCGTCGATCGGGAACCTTGGTCAGCAAGGCATAGACCTGCTTCCATTGAGGGTCGGGCATCTCGGGCTTGTGGTGGTCTTCGTAGTATTGGATCAGTTGGTGCCAAACGCGCAGACCGAGGGGGTAGCGAGAAAGATCCGTGCTGCGGAGTTCTGTGGGTAGCTTGGCTGGGAGTGAGGCTGTGGAGAACAACTTTCGCTTGCGTTGGGTGCGGGGTTCCAACTCAGGTAACTCGCGATGGAGGAACCGGGCGAACTCTTCCTTTAAGACGATGGCTGGCCAAAGGAAGTCTTCGGTGCTGCTGTGGTGGGCGTCGACCTGTTCGGTCAGCCGGTGGGGGATGATGTGGTGCTCTTGTTCCCGCTCCAGGTTGTAGGCTCGTTCGGGAAACCAGGGCATCCAACGCAAACCAATCGCGATCCAACCCATCAACAACAAGGCGACCATCCACCACTTGTTTGCAAGATGGCGAAGGTGTTGTCGAACCAGCGCGTCGCTGCGGGATTTTTGCACCTTGTACCGCTTGGCGGCGAGTGAGCCTTTCTTGCTCCAGTGAGGAGGGTAGGCAGCGAGAAGGGCGGGCATGGAGGTCAGCGCGCTGTTGAAGTCGGTTAACAAATCCCAGGCAACCAGCGAGGTTTGGGCCAGCACAGGGACATTGTGTTTGTATTTGCCTTTCCAAGAGAAGTCGCCCCATAAGACAATCAGCCTCTTGGCCTGGGTCGGGAGGTAGAGCGAACGGATCAGGTTGCGAGCGAGGCGACGGTTGTCTCCATAGGCAATCATCTGGTTGATCAGCGCGCTGGGGTCCGACAAGACCAACAGGCTCCCTGCGCCCCGTCGACCGCGCATTAAGACGTAGCCTTCCATCCGGCTGTCGGGGAGGTTGCTCCGGTAGGGCTGGGCGTATAGAAGAGGCTCCATCTTGTCGGTGGGGCTGATGAAGAACCATTGGGGCACGTTGAGAAACGAGAAGGACGCCTGGCGCAACAAGAAGTCCGCCTGGGTGCCAGGGTGGGGCGTGGTGTAGTGAACGTCGATAAGCGGTTGGTTTCGGCTGGGTGGAACGGGTGAACGTCGACCTTGCAGACCAAAGGTTTCCCACAAGCGTTCGCCAGAGCCAAAGTCGTCGGCGAGCAACACACGTCCCCCTGCGTGAACAAAGAAGTACAGGGGTTTGGGGTCCAGCTCTTCGTTTTGGGGGGAAAGGATAAGGATGGGATCTTGAACTCGGGCCTGGCTCCAATCCCAGACTCGTGGTGCTTCCACCTGCAACCCTTCCTTGACTGCAACATTGACCAACTGGGAGCAGCCGTTCCAGGCGGGAGAAGCCGGGTCGAAGTGTTTGCCAGCGGTCTCTTGGGTGGTTTGGGAGCCTCGACGGGAGGTGGTGTCCGCGCGGCTATCTTGGGCAAAGCTTACACGATTTCCCAGGAGAAGGAGTCCTAACACAGCAACCCAAGATACCCATCGATTCATTAAATTCTCCCTTTGTTTGTGCCCTTGTGGCTGCTTGTTATGATTGAGGATGGGCAGGGCTTGTCAAGGACTGGGCCTTCTTTCGTGGTGAAGCCCAGGAGGTCCAAACCCAACGACCCATCTCGCCAAAGACAAGGATTCCCACGGTGTTGGCGGCCATATCGCTCCAGGAAAAGCTGCGTGACACAAAGAAGATCTGTGAACTCTCTTCCAACGTCGCGATTGCCAGTAACAACACGGTTCCCCAAAGGATATTTCGTCCTCGCCAGGAAAACGTTTTGAATTTTAGGGCCGCGTTGAGGAGCAGCGACATCGTCCCCAACAAGAGAAAGTGGCCGGTGATGTCGCCTCCTGGAAGGTGACGCACCAGAGCAAACAGCGATTGCCCGCGGCCTGAGTCCGCCAGGACGATGATCACAGCCAAGAAGATTGCAAAGCCTGAGGCCAGGATCTTTAACATGATGGAAACCTCGCAAAAGGATGGTGGAAAGGCACGGTAGAAGGTGCCTTGGAGTGCCCATGGATGTGTTCACTCTCTATCATAGGGTTGGAAGTTGAACAAAACATGAAGGCTGCGAGAAGAACTGGTGAAGCGAGAGCCTGGATGGAGCACACGGTGCGGTCCCTTTTGGACCTGTGAGTCTGAGAGAAAGCCTTGCATTCTTGCCTCAGAATGTGGATGATCGGGGTCCTATTTCCGTGTGCATATTCCGATGAGTCGTAATCCAA
The DNA here is from genome assembly GCA_006226375.1 of Deltaproteobacteria bacterium. GTDB lineage: Bacteria > Myxococcota_C > UBA6777 > UBA6777 > UBA6777 > M3003. The sequence continues at coordinate 10,293 of SBHC01000059.1, forward strand.
CGAGCGAGGAGATTCTCATGAGATCAGAGTGGAGAGACAAAACTCATCTTCCCAAACATATACAGGACGCCGTGGCCACATTTTGCGAAAAGATTGAAAAAATCGAGGGCGACAACCTGGTTTCCATCGTGCTGTACGGCAGCGGCGCAAAGGGTGGTTACAACGAGTACACCTCCAACATCAACATTGTGCTGGTGCTGGAGGAGGCATCGATCGAAGTGCTCGATCGTTTGGCCGGTGTGATCCATTATGGCTCGCAAGAGTTCGGCATTGGCGTGATGGTTTCGGAGCCCCATGACCTGGATCGCTCGACGGATGTCTTTCCTATCAAGTTTCGCGACATCCAACGTCATTACGTGATCCTATCCGGCGAAGACTTGATCGAGTCACTATCCATTGAAGAGACCCACCTTCGCTTGCGGTGTGAGCAGGAGTTCAAGAACCTGATGTGGCGTATGCGGTACTTTTACCTGCACCGCAAGCATCGTTCTGAGCAGGTGGAAGCCACGTTGATGTCGGTCACATCAGAGTTTTTGATCGCAACGGAAGCGCTCCTTTATCTGGAGACAGGCGAGTCGTTCACCACCAAAGAAGAGATCGTGGATGCCGCGGCCAAGGAACTTGATTTCCCTGCGTCCTTGTTGAAGAAGCTCCTCTCGCTCAAGCAAACCAAGTTAAAGCCCAACGAAGACGAGCTGCGGTCGCTTTACCAACAATTGATGGAGCTGGTGACGTTTGCAGCCGACCTTGCTGACCGTTGGACCCCGGACGAAGACGACGAGGATGAAGAGGACGAAGACGAATAGAGCCTGCTCTTTCGCTTTTGTATCGCCTTTGAAACCCATCAACGTCTTACGTTGGTTTCGTTCGCGCAAGGAGGGATCGCAAAGTAATGGATCTAATCAATTTTATCGCAAACATGCGAGGTCCGAAGTTTCTGTCGTTTTACATCACGTTGGCGGGTGTCAGTGTGATCATCATCGTCATTGCAAAGTATTGGGTGGAGAAAGGACGCTCAGGTCCTTTACCCCCTGTTCCTTCTGAGCCAGACCCCTTGGAGATTGGGTTTCTCCGTGGAGGCTTATTTGAAGTGTTCAACCAGCTTCTGTTTGAGTTGGTGCATCGAGGCTTTCTGAACCGCAAGGCCGATGGCTTGGTGCAGGCACGTCGGGGTCCTTCGCCTCGTCACCTGGACAAGTCGATGCGTCGTATCTTTGATGCCTTTGACAAAGACAAGGTGCTCAAGCCCAAAGACGCGCTCAAAGACAAAAAGGTGATGAAGGAGCTGGAGTCCATCTGCGCGCCTTACATCGAGTGGGCCAAGCGTGAAGAACTGCTGACTCCACGTACCCGCATTAATAACTTCAAAATCCTTCGCAACACCATTGTGTTGAGTGTTCTGGCTGTGGGGGGATTCAAGCTCTTTACGGCTCTCTCTCGTGGACGTCACAACGTGGGCTTTCTGGTCCTCTTGATGATTGTGTTTGCCGTGATTGGTTGGAGCATTGGGGGGAACTTCTCCCGGCTCTCTCGACGTGGCAGGCGGTACATTGAGAACCTTCAGCTTGCCTTTGCCCGCCTGGAAGATCAGGAGTCGATATGGGCCGAGCGTGATGACGAAGCTCTGCTCCTTGCTTACGGAGTGTTTGGGGCTTCCATTTTTGCCGTGGGTTCCTATGCGTTCTTCCACGACATGGTGCATCACGCTGCGTACGATGCGGCTATGGCTTCGGCCAGTGCTGCGTATGCTGACCATCTCACCGACTGGAGCTGGAGCAGCAGCTCTTGTGGTAGCTCATGGGGCAGCAGCGGTGGTGGATGTGGCAGCAGCTGCGGAAGCAGTTGTGGAAGCGGATGCGGTGGTTGCGGCGGCTGCGGCGGCTGATAAGACCTTCTGTGTTCACAAACAAGTGAGCTTGAGTCGATGAACAAAAGGGAGTTGGAGCCGTATGGCAAACGATAAGCAGGCCGAAAGCCCCAAGACATTAACGCACATGGACAAGGATGGCGCGGCGCGCATGGTGGACGTGGGTCACAAAGCGTTAACCAAAAGGAAAGCCTTGGCCCAGGCGATTGTTTCGATGCAGCCAGAGACATTAAAGCTGCTGATGGCACGTCAGTTACCCAAAGGGGATGCGTTGCAAGTGGCGAGGGTGGCTGGCATTATGGCTGCCAAGAAGACTCCTGACCTGATCCCATTGTGTCATCCGATTCCTTTGAGCAAGGCAGAGGTTGAGTTTGAAGCGATCGACGAAGACCGCATTCGGATCACTGCCGATGTCCGAAACATGGCGCAAACCGGCGTGGAGATGGAAGCGCTGACGGCCTGCTCTGTTGCGGCTCTTACGCTTTACGATATGGCCAAGGCTGTGGACCCTGCCATGTGCATTGAGACGGTGTGTTTGCTCGAAAAAGAAGGAGGCAAGCGGGGTCATTGGCTGCGTACCTCTGAGGGGAGTGAGTAAATGGAGAAGGAACCAGCGATTCAGATGGTGATGGTGGAGCCTGGAACGTTCCAGGCCGAACCCCAAGACGTCCGAGCACCCAAGCCTCATGAGGTCCGTGTTCGTGTGGTCTGTGCAGGTGTCTGTGGGACAGACCTGGCCTTGTATAGCGGCCAGTATCCGGTGCCGTTGCCCTGTGTCATGGGCCATGAATTCGTCGGTGTGATCGAAGAAGTCGGAGCGGACGTTCACCACCGCTGGGTTGGACGTCGTGTGGCTGTCGAAATCAACGTTTGTGATGAGTACGCTCAGGGTGATGGCGAAGCCTGCCCAACATGCGGAGCGTTGAATCCAGGCCACTGCTCCAAACGTACGGTGATTGGTATCATTCAGGCTCCTGGGGCATTTGCTCGCTACTTGTATGCGCCTGTCAGCAACCTTCACGTCCTCCCTGACGCCGTCGGCGATCAGACGGCAGTCCTTGTTGAGCCGGTCGCTGCTGCGATACAGACGTTTGTGATGTGCCCTCTGGACAAGGGCCACCGCCAGCGTGTGGTGGTGCTGGGGGCCGGTCGCTTGGGGCTTTTGATTGTCGCCGTTGCTGCTTCCGAAGGGGCCGAGGTCATTGCGGTGTCCCGGACCGCTGAGCGTTTGGAGCTGGCCCGGAAGTTTGGGGCGCATCATGCGTTTCAGGCCGGTCCCGACTTGGAGGCGCAGATCCGAAGTGTAAACCATGGAAAGTTGGCTGACATTGTTGTGGAGGTTACCGGAAACCCTGCTGGGCTGGGTGATGCTCTTCAACTGGTTCGTCCGCGCGGGACAGTCTGTCTGAAAACTACGGTGGGTGAACCGTCTGTCGTGGACCTGACCAAGATTGTGGTGGATGAGATTCAATTGTCGGCGTCTCGTTGCGGTCCTTTTGCAGAAGCGATCCACTTCTTGGAGCGTCATCCTTTGCCGCTGAAAGAGTGGATCCGTGCTTCCTACCCTCTGGAGCAGTTGGGGGATGCGATGGAAGAGGCAAAGCTCCCTGGCAAAGTCTTGATTGATCCATGGTCGGCAGAGGTTGAAGCTTGGCCGCTCCAGGATTCCGTCAACAAATAGTGTTAACTCTTGAAGGGTGTTCGGGGTTTCGTTGTGAACCAAAGAAAACAGGAAACCTTCTTTCCGAATCGCCGAACATTAAAGTATGTTAGAATTCCCAGAACCGTGGCGATCCTTGTGCTGGAACGCTACGTGTGGAAAGCTCTTTGAGCTTTTACCATCATGACAATGTCTGGAAACAGACCAAGGAGGTTCCAATGAGTGTGAATCAAATCGGTGGTGGCGGCGTTGCCTTTTTTGGCGCTGGTTACTTCCAAGGCGCTACGTCCCAGATTCAGCAGGCTCCGATGCAGCAACTCCAGCAGTTGCAATCGATGCTGCAGTCGTCGTTCCAAAACTTCTTCCAGTCCATGGGACAATTCCAGCAGTCGGCTGGCGCTGGCTTTGCACAGTCTCCTGCTGCCATGCCTGGCTTCGTTCAGCCCCCCTCAACTGGCATGATGCAGCCCATGAACCCCGGCGCAATGGCTGGTGGCGGCTTCGTCGCTGGTGGCTTTATTGCTGGCGGTCAAATCGGCGGCGGCATGGCTGGCGGTGGTATGATTGGCGGCATGGGTACCATCGGAACCCCGATGCCTGCTGAGAAGTCTGGCCTGATCCAAACCGGTAAGAATCCCCCCGAGTACACCACTCCCGGTGGTTTCAAGATCGCTGCAGAAGGCAAAGACATGGCCTGGACGATCACCACTCCGGAAGGAAAGAAGACCCGAATCTGGGGCGACCCGCACGTTCACGAAGGTGACGGTGGAAAGTGGGACTTCAAAAAAGACATGAGCTTTGTCCTCCCCGATGGCACCAAAATTGGCGTCAAGACGGTACCCTGGGGCAAGAACGGCGCGACCGTAACCGGAAGCATCGACATCATGAACGGCAACCAGCGTGCTACCATTGGTAACATCGACAAGAACAAAGATCTCTCCGACACCGGAATTAAGAACGATCGTTGGGCTCTCGATGCACGCACCCCCGACGGTGACTACGCTGTCATGGGCGGAAACGGAGACGACTGGTTCTTGAACGGCAAGAACGAAATTGTCGGCGGTAACATGAAAACCGGCGAAATTTTCACCAAGCAGTCCAACGGCGCGAACACCAACATCACCAACCAAGCCATGCACGCGATGCGTGAGCCCGGCCAAATGGCGATGGGACAAATGCCCGGACAGATCGGTCAGCCCGGTCCCCGCTTCGGTGGTCAGCAGTTTGTCATGCAGATGATGCAGCAAATGATGCAGCAGATGATGCAGATGATGCAGATGATGCGTGGCTAAATGGAACCCCTGACCTGAAGATTCCTTCTTCGGGTTCTAGGAGTCCATCGGCATCTTGAGAGAGGAGACGGTAGGTACCGTCTCCTTTTTTGCTTTAGAACATGTTTTTGTTGGGTTGATGCGGTTATGCTGATGTTTTGGGGGCTTTTGTTCCCTTGCAATCCGCACCCAAATCGCGCAGAATACTTCGCACATCGTGATTGTGACAGCGAACCTTCTATCCAACATAAATCGTTGGAAGGGGAGTGTTTGGACATAGGTTTCGGACCATTGTGGGCTTGGACCCATCTTTCGGCTAGAACACACGCAGGAGATAGTTATGGTTGAGAGCGCAGAAAACAAGTCGTTGGGGGTGTTGGACATTCTGGAGCCGTCGACGGAGCCGGGTCCCAAGCAAGGTTTAGGAGGTTGGGGTATGCCCTCCTCCAATGCGGCTGTTGGCCCCGACTCTCTTGGCCTGATCCTTGGTTACTGCCTGGAGAAAATCACCAACCAGTTTGCCTTTTTGCGTAGCTTGACTCTGAAAAACGCTGAGCTACAGAAGAGCTTGCAGCATGTCAGCTTGTCTCGACCCGGTTCCAAGGTGGACATGAAGAACCCGAACCGCAAGAAAGCGGAAGAGGCTTTTGTACAGGCAAAGGCAGGGCTGGGCGAGGGCGACTCCGATGCGTTGGATGCGTTGGTCATCGACGAAGACCTCCTCGGCGCCTTGGAAGTCAACGAAAAGCAAGAGCTTCTCTCCACAGTCTTGCATCATGACAAGAGCAACTCTTTGTCGTTTCAGCAAGCGGCGTTGTTTTTGTTGCGCAACGCATCCAGCCGTCGAGAGTTTGAAGCCTTGCTGCAAGCTGCCGGTGGCTCCGATGCCATGCTCAGTCGGGCTCGGGGTGTTCACCGTGGCGCGATGTACTGCTTGCTGGAGCACTTTGGTGCTGCTGAGTGGCAGCCGCCGTTTCATCATGGCATTTTTATGGGTGATGTGGAAGGCGACAAGACCGAAGGCGACGATCCTCTCGCCGCTTTGCGCAACCAGATGATTCCCGATTCGGATCCCTTGATTCAGTCGGATTACATGGACCGCTTCGTCCAGGGGGATCTCACCGCTTCGGATATGATGGGCTTGACCCGTGAAGAGCTCTATATGATCGCGCAGCGCGGATACGAGTTGATCCAGGAAGGAAAGATGGAGCAAGCCCGTGAAGTGTTTGACGGCCTTGTCTATCTTGATCCCTACGACCCCTACTTCTACACCGTCCTGGGTTCGATCTGCCAGAAGCAAGACCAGCTCGACAAAGCCGTACAGTGCTACGATGTGGGGATTCGCTTGCAGGCCTGGAACGTCAACGCGTTGGCCAACCGGGGCGAGATTCTGCTCAACCAAGGCAAACTCACCGAAGCGCTCTCTGACCTTCAGGCTGTCATTACCTACGAGCCGGACCCTGAGAACACCAACCCCTCGGTTGTTCGGACCAAAGCTCTCTTGTTCACGATCAAGGAACTGGTTGACCAGAAAACCCAAGAAGCATAGAGCGCATGTCGGTTTAAGACAGCGTTTTTTGTTGAGATGTGGCTTGGAAAGCTAGAGACTGAGGGGTGCGGGTAAACAAAGCTTGAGCTTTGGATCCCTCGTCCCTTTGTTAGATCTTGGGGAGCTAGTTGGGCTTGGGGAAGTCTTCACTGGGAATGGCAGTGGGGGCTTGATCTTGATCGGTGAAGTTTGTAGGTGTTGGGTCACTGGCGCTGAGAGGTGAGCCGTCAGGAGACAGGATCTCCAGTAACGCCAAAACGTACCGATCCCGGAAGTTCAAGCTACACTGGTGATGAGGAGTTCCTGTGCTCTCTACGCCGTCAGCGAAGCTGAGTGGGCGGACGAGGATCAGGTTTTCTTCGCGCATCAACTCAATCCAGCCCAGACGTTCTTCGCTCGTTTCCCCAAAGTAGGGATCTTCGGAGAGCTTTGCTTCCAGCGCGTTGAGGTTGGCGACACCGTCGCGATCCTGGACTTCCTGGAGCAACTCGACGCAGCGGAGGAGGCGTTTGCGGGCTTCCGTAACGATCGGGTGATCGAGGTCGAGGTGGGCTCCACGAGCAGGGTGTTGCCCCGGTCGTGGGTCATGGGTTCGTATCTCAATGATACCTTGCTCGCGGGCCGCGCGGACGATGGCGTTGCAAAAGGCTCGCTCCAGGCTGCGACCCATCACATGGAACAGCGTGGACATCGGCATCCAACCTGCAACGACGGCGTCGTTGTTGGAGATGTGCAGGTAGTGCTCGATCACAACAACCAAACGGTAGTAGTCGAGGTCTCGGAGCGTGAAGCCTCGTTCGGCCGTGTTGCTTTCTTGGGCTTGTGCTGTCACAGCAGCCACGGCGACGGGCTCTGTGCCGTCTTCTTTTTCGTTCAGCCAGCGTACCCAAGGATGTTCTGGGACAGCCCGGAGTAGGGTGGGTGGCTCTCGAAAGTCGCCTTCGCTGGCTCGTGTTCGGCCTCGGAAGGCGTGAAGAAAGCCAACCGCTACGAGGAAATTGCACCAATCTTTGAGACGCTGACGGTCCAACCAGAGGGAGGCGACGTTGTCATGCTCATCGTTGACGGCGTGTTCGCTGAGTTCATCGAGCAGTTTGCTGAATGAGACTCCATGCCAATGGGGGTTTTCCTCCAGGAGACGCTGTACGGTTTGGAGGATCAGGCGGGGAATGGTTCGAAGCTTCTCCGCTTCCGTGGTCGCATTTCCCAGCGTGTACTTGTACTTCTTTCGGAAGAGTGGGGGGCCGCCTTCTTCGATGTCGAGGTGGTAAAGACCTTCCGCGACAGATTGTTCGACAGCGTGTTGAAGCTCGTTGGCTCCTTGAATCAAGGACCACTTCTCTAGCTCTTCGCGAAGTCGGCTGAACGTGACATACTCCCACCAGGGGTTCCGTGCGAGGACAAGCTCCAAAGCCCAGAGCAGTTGTGTCTGACGGAATTCGTCATCGTTGACCCAGGTGGTTTCGTTGGCGCGTTCCACGATCGTGGGCTTGAGCAGAACGCGGCGACCTGTTGGAAGCTCTGTCTCCATGCGCTCCAGGAAGTTTTCGCGAACAGCCTGGTTGATGTAGAACTGGGCTTCGACGTCTTCTTCGCAGAGGTTGCGTTCGACGAGGAGACGGGCGAGCATGTGGAACGACATGCCCTGCCAGTTGCGACGTTGCAATTCTTCTTGCAGAACGCGCTGCATCCATACATAGAAGGCAGCCGGCTCAAGTCCATGGGGGGTTTGCAGTGGAATCAAGATGGTCTCTCGATCCAGCGCGTCAAAAATGGAGAGATGCTCAACCTTGTCAGGGACCGCGGCGTCGCCTTCGGGGTAAAGTGTCAGGAGAGTAGTGGGAACATCCAACTCCGCAGTCAACTCAGGGAAGGTGTAGTCCCCGCTGACAAGTATCACGTGTTCCAGGCCTTCCCCATGGTTGGGCAGCTTCTTAATGATAGCTTGTTCGGTATAGGAGCGGTCGGAAGGGCGGAGCAAATACAAACAATCAAAACCCAGCGAGGTAAGGATAGCTTGTGCGCTTTGTTCCTGACGTTTGTTCGGGAGATAACGATCCCATTCGGCCCACATCACAGCCTGACGAAGGGGCCCGAATCGCAGCGCGTAAGCTCGTAACTCTTCACCAATGTTTTCATGGTCGAGGCGGGAAAACTCGCGCTTTTGTAGGACAAAAGAGAGATTTTCATAATCGACAAAAATCGCCACGTTGGCCATACTGTTCCTCTAGCTACACCTGATCTCGCGTTCCCAAGGGTCCCACGGGATTCCTCACTCGTGGGGTGTCGAACATGCTTACTCACGGACCCTGATGTTTAAGGGTAACAGTCTACCTGCCCTACGTCAACCCAAGCAGTCCCCAACCTTGACACTTTTTAGTTGGCGAGGCTATACCTTGACGACAACGAATGCTAACCCGAAGTTTGTTTAAGGTCTTCTTGGGTTGGTGAAGGGTTCTGAATGATCAGTCGGGAGGCAAGGCCTGACTGAACACTGCGGTTCCTTTGGTCGCCCATTGGCAAGAGTTCATCCACTCCCTCGGATGCCTATGTTTCGAACTCATCTACGAATGCATTCAGGGAAGGGGTGGTTTGTGGAAGGACTGTATGATGTCGTCAATGCAAAGGTTTTTTGTTGTTGTTCAGGTTCTTGGCTTTTCATCGTGTTTGCTGTGGCTTGGGTTTGTGTACACTGGATGTGGTGGCTGTAGCACTGCGTTGGATTGCGGTGGGAACAAGGTTTGCCTCAGCGGCCAATGTCAGGATAAACCGGAAGGCTCCAGCGACGAGCCAGGGGAAGAAGTTCAAGTCACACCGGATGATGCAGGTACTTCTGGGCCTGAGAAGGATGGTCCTGAGCCCAACAACACGGACAAGTCCACAACAGAACCTCCAACAGGCGAGCAAGACGACGCTGGAACTGTCGAAGAGAAGCCAGAACTGCCTCCTGGACCCCAACCCGGTGACCTTGTGATCAACGAAGTCCTGTTTGATCCACCTGCCGATGCTGCAGGTGATGCAAACCAAGATGGCACGCGAAGCAGCAGCGACGACGAATTCATCGAAGTGGTCAACGTGACGACCTCTCCCATCCATCTGGGGGGGATCACCCTGGATATCGACGGCAAAACCTACAAAGTCCCTGAAGGCATCGTTCTTCCTGGACAAACCGCTGTGGTTGTCTTTGGCGGCGGAATGAGCGGCGACACGGAAGTGAACACAGGCAAGCCACACTCCAAATTTGGAGGGGCTCTTGTCTTCACAGATGGCGACGGTGGTGGGCTTCCAAGCCTTACCAACAGCGGCGCCACCATCAAATTGATCGCTGCAGATAGCACTGAGCTTGATGTCTTCACGTACGGTACCGCTGAGTGTCCTGGTGGAAGCAGTGTGGATCAGTCGGTCAATCGCAAGCCGGATGCAACCACGGCCACCTGCGGTGAGCACAAAGTCGTGAGTGGTCAGGCTGGAACTCTCTTCTCTCCCGGTACACGCGCTGATGGAAGCAAGTTCAGTGATCCTTTGCCTGAACCTCCTCCCGTCGAAAACGTGGGAGAGGGCGCGACGGAGACGGTCGCTGATAGAGGTGCCGAGGCCGTTGCAGACGGCGGCGTTGAATCCACTCCTGAGGCCACTCCCACAGAAGAACCCACCGTGCAGGATCAGGTGGTGAATGAACAACCTCCTGCGGAGATGGGTCCTGAAGGTGGAACAGGACAAGCCCCTGTATCGGGCGACCTGATTGTTAATGAAGTCCACTCTGATCCTGATACGACCAACGGTGATGCCAACGGTGATGGTACAGCTTCCACCACCGATGACGAGTTCATCGAGATCGTGAACAAGAGCACCAAGACTCTTCAAATGCAAGGGGTTGAGGTCTTGATCAAGACGACCGTTGTGTTCCAATTCCCGGCAGTCACCTTGAAGCCCAACCAGGCTGTTGTTATCTTCCGCGGCGGCTTGTCCGGTGACACCCTGGTGGGTACGGGTCAGGCTCATTCCAAGTTTGGTGGCTCGCTCGTGTACTTGATGACCAAGAGCACTGCGCTTACCAACTCCGGCGCGAACGTAGATGTGAAGCTGGGAGCGACCACCCTCGACTCCTTTGTCTATGGTAGCGCGGGTTGTGAGGGGGATAAGAACCAGTCCGTGACGCGAAGCCCGGATCTGACCTCCAACTCCTGCAAGCTTCACTCTGACGCTGATCCCAACAAGTCTTTGTTCTCTCCGGGTAAAAAAGCCGATGGGACCAACTTCTAAGGACGTTGCATGTTTGTTCTGGTGAACCAAAAAGGGCCGGACGGTCTTCCCATGGTGCGATTGCTTGCCGAGTCTGGACCTCTGCAGGGCAAGATGTTCAAGCTCAAGGGTCAACGTGCCCAGGTTGGTAGCGCGCCGAGCAATGAAGTGCACATCCCGCTTCCCAATATCGCCGCGAATCACTTCGACATTGAAGTGCAAGGAGACAACATTGTCCTCCATGATCGCGGGAGTCAGGGCGGTACCATCGTCAATGAGCAGCCTGTCTCGGGCTCTGTGTATTTGCAGCACGGAGATAAAATCGCCTTTGGTGCTGTTGCCAGCGCAGGGGGGATCTCCATCTCACCTTTTGCAGCCAATCCACAGATGCAAGAGATCTTTTTGTCGGAGCAGTCGGTCAATCCTGTTGACGATGATGTAATGACCATTCTGGGTTCACCGTTGGCGCGGTGGGGGAGCAGCCAACCTCCTCCACAGCCCAAAGCCAATCTTCGGCCCCCTCCGGGTCCACCAGGTATGAACGCGACGGTCCTTCCTGCGGCCCAGCCTGAACCTCAGAGTGCATGGCGCCAACGCAAGCTGGAGGTCATGCTTGCGGTTGGGAAAGCGCTGTCACGTCCTGAAGATATCACCACCAAGATCGATCGTGTCTTGGAGTTGTTGTTCGACACGATGGATATCGATCGGGCTGCTGTCTTGGTCTTGTCCAACGACACAGAAGAGCAACAAAAAGAACAGGACGAAGCGGTTAAGGTCTTGGGCGGTATGGCACCCCAGTACGATGAGGGCTCGGATCGTGTTCAGATCGGCACTTGGTCGTTTTCCTGGCATGCCTACCGCGACAAGCAGGGCTCTACAGAGCCTCTTCCCTTGAGCTCTACTGTCATCGACAAGGTCCTCAAAGATGCTGTCGCGGTGATGACGCAGGACGCTCAAGCTGAAGATTGGTTGGACAGCGCACGAAGTGTCTTTGGCCAGGCCATCCGAACGTGCATCTGTACGCCTCTGAAAACCTCCAGCGGTGTGCTTGGCGTTCTGTATGCAGATAGCTCGCGGACAAGCACCCCGTTCAGCCGTGATGACATGGAGTTCTTCACCGCCTTTTCCAACCAAGCTGCTGTTGCGATTGAGAACACACGTTTGCTTCATATGGCTCTGCAGAAAGAGCGGATGGAGCAGGACTTGCGGGTTGCCAAGCGAATTCAACAGTGGCTTCTCCCTCAGCAAAGTCCCTCGTTGTATGGCTTTGAGTTGGCTGGGAACAGTCTTGCGATGGAAGATGTCGGCGGAGACTACTTCGATTACATCATGCTGGACGAGAAGCATCTGGCTCTTGTTGTGGCAGATGTTTCAGGCCATGGTATCTCCAGCGCGCTTGTTATGACCATGACCCGGAGTATTCTCCGAGGTAGCTTGATGCCTGGGCTGACACCTGCGGACATCTTAATGCGCGTGAACACTCTTGTTTCGGACGATATGATCACCCGGATGTTTGTGACGATGATGTTGGCTGTCGTCGATCTGGAGACTGGTCACATTGTGTTCTCCAACGCAGGTCACAACCCACCGCTGGTGTACCGAGCCTACGCCCAACAAGTTGAGACTCTCTTGCCAGAAGGCCGTCGCATTGGACCGTTGGGTATGAGTCGGTGGGCCCGGCTGAAGCCTCAATACCAAAACCAGCAGACGGTGTTGCATCCAGGGGATATCTTGTGCCTGTACACCGATGGCTTTCCAGAAGCGACCAACCCCGCCGGTGAAGAAATGGACATCCAACCGCTACAGGAAGTCCTGGCGTATTATGCGCAGTATCCAGCCGCTACGGTATTGCAACAGGCGTTTGTACGGCTGCACCACTTTATGGCTGGCTCACCCAGCTCCGATGACACCACCGCCATTATCCTTAAGCGAACTCACTAAATAGAGATCGACAGATACGGTAAGAGAGCCGCGGTAGGTGTGGTGCATTGCTGTATGTGAGTGATGGATGAGGCTGAGGGGGGAAGGAGTGGTTGGGATTAGCCTTGGGAGCGACGGCCTCGGCCACGACCACCGCCGCGGCTGTCTCGATCACCACCGCTGCGTCCACGGCTTCGATCGCCGCCGCTGCGGCCTCGGCCTCGATCGTCACTGCTTCGGCTACGACCACGATCGCCACCGCTTCGGCCGCGATCACCACCGCGACTATCTCGATCACCACCGCGACTGTCTCGATCACCACCGCGACTGTCTCGATCACCACCGCGACTGTCTCGATCACCGCCGCGGCTGTCTCGATCACCGCCTCGGTTGTTGGAGGGGCGCTGTGGAGTTTGCTTGGTGTTGGGGATGATCATCATACGACGGAAGATGTCGTAACCATCGGAGTGGGTTTGGACTTCTGCCCCTTCCATTTCGGCGATGGTGGTGTGGATCACCCGACGCTCGTGGGAGTTCAGCGCGTCGATGTATAGAACCTTATCAAGCTTGGCTACTTGTTGTGCGAGGGCAACCGCCATCTCTTCGAGGGAGCGGGTGGTTTTGCCTTCTTCTTTTTGCCAGTTGATCACCAACGTGTGGTTCTTGTCGAAGTGGTATCCCACAGCCGTTTGGAGGATCTGTTGGACGGCGTCCGTCAACTTCTCCGAGTTGGGGAAGTTGAGGAGGTCTTTGCTGACCACGATCACACGGGAAGAGTTCTCACCGTTGTTGTCGACGGAGACTGTTCCTTCCATCTGAACGGTGTGGAGGAATGCCTTAAGAAAACCAGCTGCAAAGTCTGCTGGAGCCTGTGTTGCATCGGGTGACGACGCAACAGCTTCAGCCATTTCTTCCACAGCTTTCTTGGTTGAGGTTTTCTTCTTGGAGGTCGCTTTCTTCTTGGTGCTGGTCTTTTTGGCTGCAGTCTTCTTCTTGGAAGCGGTCTTCTTGCTACTTTTCTTCGGCGCCTCTTCTTCAACCTCAGCCTCAGCCTTGGCTTTGCGGCCACGCTTGGGCTTGGATTCTTCTTCCTCTGCCGCAGCTTTCTTGGTGGCTTTCTTGGCTGTTGCCTTCTTTTTGGTGGCCTTCTTCTTGGTCGTCTTTTTCTTGGACGAGCCTGTCAGGGTCTCCACCACAGTGTTGATATCATCCACAGAGACGTTCTTTTGGACGCTGGCGTAATCCAGTCCCATATCTTGGAGCTTTGCCAACAGATCTTTGCTGGGGACATCCAGCTCTTTGGCAAGGGCGTAGACACGCATGGGGGCGTCGTATTTTGCGGCTTTGGCAGCGGTCATGAGGCTGGATGCTCCTTGGGTCTTGTGGTTTCTGTTTGTGCAAAGGAAAGGGCGCTCTAAAGACACGCCAGAGGCTGGTGGATGGTGGCGGGACTCTTGCCCGCCACGGCTCTTTCAGGGTGACTACTTTTGGCTTTGCTGCTGCTCGTCAACGAGCTTTTGCATCCGCTCCATCCAGCCTGCTTTTTTCTTCTTCTTGGGTTTCTTATCTTCCGGCTCGTCGGGTTGGGTGTGAATGTACCAGTGGTGCAACAGACCCAGGATAGTATTGACAAAGATGTACAAGGTCAAACCGGCCGGGAGGAAGAGCATAATAAAGGTGAAGAATATCGGCATAAACCAGAGCATCGCTTTGGCTTGTGCGTTATCCATCGTCTGCGGCGTGATCTTCTGCTGGATGAACATCGCAACACCCATAGAGATGGGAAGGATGTACAACGGGTCCTTGGAAGAGAGGTCGTCGATCCAGCCGGGGATGAACGGCGCTTGGTACAGCTCGACAGCATAGAACAATGTGTTGTAGAGAGCAAACCATACTGGCATTTGCACCAGCATCGGTAGACAACCCGATATCGGATTGATGCCCTCTTTGACATACACGTTCATCATCTCACGCTGGAAGCTCTCCTTGTCGTCGCCATACTTTTCTTTCAGGCGATCCATTTCAGGCTTGAGCTTCTGCATCTTCTTCATCGAAGCCATGCTGCGGTGGGTCAGCGGCCAAGTGATCAGCTTCACCAAGAGGGTCAACAGGATGATCGCAAGACCCCAGTTCGCCCAGCTTCCCATGCTGTTGTAGAAGAACTGCATCAGCCACAACATGGGGCGGGAGAGAAACGCGAAGAATCCGAAGTTGATGGTTTGCTGAAGGTTTTTGCCTACTTTTTGCAAGTTGCTGTAGTATTTGGGGCCAAAGTAAGCGGCCACTTTGAACTCACGCGATTGGTTGGGCGCGAGGCTCACACCGTCATTGGTCAACTCCACCTGGACCCATCCGCCGTTGTTGCCGCGGGCTTTGCACATGGTGGTCTGGTCGCCTTTGCCCCATTCGGGGAGGAAGGCGAACAGGAAGTAACGTCGGTCGAGGGCGGCGTAGTTGGAGTTCGCGCGGAACAATTCAACGCCAAGCTTCTCCTTGGAGAAGGATTGGGACACCTGGTTGGTTGATTTCGCCAGCTCGGTGGAGTCAAAGCGCTGGGGTTGTTGCTCTTTGGGATCCTGGCACAGCACCTGAAGCAACTCAGGTTGGCTGAACATACCGCCAGCGGTCAGCTTGCTGGGGTCTTCGTGATCGGTAAGAGTCAAAGCAACGGTGCTTTTGATCGTTGAGCCTGTGCGGTTGGTCAGGCGGTATTCCACGTGGAACTTGTAGCTGTCTTGTTGGAAGACATATTTCTTTTCTACCAGCACATGGCCACCGTTTTTGGCGTTGACCTGACCTGTCAGAGCGATCTCGTTGGGCTTGGGCTGGCTGATCTTGCTGTAAATGATGTGCCGTTTGTTCTGGGCTCCACCGGTCTGCAATTGCTCGTCGAGCAGTCGTTCCATCAAAGGCGGGTTGGACTTGAGCGTGTTGTCCATCAAGTTGAGTTCAATACGCTTTTCCTTCTTGCCCTGGCGAAACTTCTTGAGCTGCATGCTGAGCAAGCCGCCGCCGTGGTTGCTCACCTTCACCGTGAACAGTTTGTTGCTGAACGATGCGGTTTGGGTCGGAACCACGGGTTCGCGACGTCGAGGGGGAGCGGGGCGCAACGTGGGCTGGTTTCGAGCCGCAACGGTTGTCGCTCGCGAGGATGGCTGCGACGAGGGGCGGGTCGAAGGGTTGACCTTCGACCCGTTCCGGGTGCGTGCGGGCGTCGTGTTACGCTGCCCAGGCTTTGGCCGAAGCTTCGTTTTGTTGATGGGGGGGCGTTTGGCCGGTTTGGGTGGCGGGAACAAAATGC
The DNA here is from genome assembly GCA_006226375.1 of Deltaproteobacteria bacterium. Taxonomy (GTDB): domain Bacteria; phylum Myxococcota_C; class UBA6777; order UBA6777; family UBA6777; genus M3003. The sequence goes on from SBHC01000059.1 coordinate 26,103, forward strand.
CCCATCCAAACAAAACACCCACACTCAGGACGATAAAAAGTATCAGATTCTTGGAATCTTGCATGGTGGTTTGGTTCGATCGCTCGTTAGGGGTTAGCGTCAGAGTGAGGGGCTGGATCCGCTCCACCGGGATGGAAGGGATGGCACCGCAGGATACGAAGAACTGTAAGCCATGTTCCCGTTCGCCACCCATGCCGAGTGATGCACAGGCGTGCGTACTCAGAGCACGTTGGATGGTAGCGACAAGACGGAGGGGTGTGCGGAGAGATTCCCTGTTGGTACAGGCGAATCAGAGCCAACAGGACCCGGTCCAGTAGACGTCTCACTCAGGTTTCTCTTTCTTGGCGCGAACGTGGGCGTGCTGCGGTGGCTTGCGTCGGATCAGATCGACCAGTTGTTCCATCGCCTCGTCGATCTGAGATTGAGGTAGTTCCAGGCTCAAATCTTTCTTGGCGATCAGCACAATGGCGAAGTCCTGACCGAGAGCAGGCAACAAGACCTGTCGAACAGCTTCTCGAAGTAGCCTGCGAATCCGGTTGCGAATGACTGCCTTGCCCACCTTCTTGCTGGTGGTTAAACCCACGCGAGTGGGCTCTCCAGGTACACGACAAACGCAGGCGATCAGATCGCCGACGTGGTATCGCTTGCCTTTTCGCTGCACCCATAGAAACTCCCTGCGATGCAACAGACGACGGTGTTTTGGAAAACGACGTCGGGGACGAGGGCTCGAACCTTCCACAGAAGTTGCTCGCTAGGTTGTAAGGGGTACACAGCCCCGGTACAGGGCTGATCTACAGGGAATCGGCAACGGAGATGCCGCCCAAGATAGGGGCTAGGCGCGTTGGATGCAACCCCATCCAAAGGGGCGCTCCAGGAGACGCAACCGAGGGCCAAAGGCCACGCTTACTTCTTGTAAACCGATACCGCCAAACGCTTGCGGCCCTTGGCGCGGCGGCGCTTGAGCACCTGACGGCCGGACTTGGTTTGCATGCGCTTGCGGAATCCATGCTTGCGGGAACGCTTCAGATTGCTGGGCTGAAAAGTACGTTTGGACATTCTTTCGCTCGACGTGTCTTCTCTCCCTTCGCTGCTCGCGATCGGGACACGTCGCCTCCTACTTATTTGCGGGGTCTTAAGCCCCTGTTTTGTCTATCCACTTCAACATGATAGAAGAATCAGTGGGAACTTCGCTTGTTCAACCGTCGTGCTTTTTTGGCACACGGGGCACCCTTCTATAGGGGAGTTTGTTGGAAATGTCAATAGATTTGAGCCACTCACTCTCTCTTCCTGGCTTTTTTCCTCACCCCGTACGGTTTCTTTTGCTCTCGTGCACTTTTTTCGATACTTTTGAAACTGGATTGTGTTTATAGCCTCAAGAGCATCCGATCTCTTGTCCTGCAGGTGTCTGATGCTCTTCTCGACTTTTTTCTGGCTTGGCTCGGTTTGCTGATGCCAACGCAGGATGGATACAACGACAAGCGCATGGAGTTGGACCAAGACTCACGTCTTATGTTGCTGGTACGAGACGGCGATCGTCAAGCCTTTGCCACATTGTTTCGGAGGCATTCCAAGCCCCTCCACCACTTTGTGTGCCGGTTTGTCGGGAACGCCTCTGTGGCAGAAGAACTGGTGCAGGAGATCTTCTTTAAGATCTACCGGGCTGCGGACAATTATCAACCCCGCGGTCGCTTCACAACGTTCCTCTACCGTGTTGCCACAAACCATTGCTTGAACGAAGTACGTCGAGCGGATTATCGGACCCGATTTGAATCGATTGAGCAGTCTGGAGACGACAAAGATGGTGGTCCCATGGAGCTCCCCGATTCCAATCGACCCAACGCGGAAACGCTCCTTTGGGGGCAACGCCTGGGCCAAGAGATCCAAGCGATCTTGAACGGGTTGCCGGAAAACCAACGGGCGGCGCTGCTGCTTCATCGTCTGGAAGGTTTGTCGTATCAAGATATCGCCGAAGCCCTTGAACTGTCTGTCGGCGCTGTGAAATCTCTGATTCATCGGGCAAAGAAAACGTTAAAACAGCAACTGGACACATACGAAGAAGAACAAGGAGAGAGCGAGAACCAGAGCGCAACCTCTGTTCACGCCGAGCAACCATGACGCAGCCACCATCCTTTGAACAAGTCTGGGAAGAACTTCCCAGTCATCTTCCTGCCCCAGAGCTACCTGTCGGTATGGACGATCGGTTTTGGGAACGTTTCGACGCAGAGCTTGGACCCCTCGAACAAGTTCGACAAGAGCGAGCCAGCCGACGTAGCTTTTGGTCCTCACTTTTTCAACTCCGTTGGATCGGAGCCATGGGGGGCGCTGTGGCTGCTGCGCTCCTTCTCGTGGTGTGGATGAACCCTTGGACAAGCCAACCTTCCACCCATCCGTTGGCGAAAGCAGCCAAGGTGCGAGGGTCACAGTTGCAGCAAGGTTCGCTGCCCAAGGCTCATCCTGAAGCTGTTCCTTCCAAAGTGGCTTTGCAGCCTGCGCAGCGCTCGTCTCTTCCATCGCAAGAGCCGCATCGCGACGTTGTGGAAGACCTCTCTTTCTACAAAAACATGGAAGTTTTGGAAAAAATGCAACTCCTAGAGAAACTTCCATCCTTGACAAAGGGTTCATAAAAGAGACACTCTCTTGTTATGCCCTTATCGTGTAGTGGATACCGAATGATGAATGCACTTCATTGCCATTCAAAATCACCGACCCCTGTGCGTCCTTCCTTCTTTGGAAAAGGATGGCTCTTATGGGTTGGGGCGATTGTCCTCGCTCTCTTGGTAGGACTGCCTTCGCTTGCAGAGGCCGACGGGAAGAGTCGGAAGATCCCGGCTCACCTCATGCGTATGTGGAAGCAGCTTACTCCTGCACAGCGTGCACAGTTGCGAAAGCAGTACGCCAAGTACCGCAAGCAAACCCCTGCACAGCGACGCGCGCTCAAACAAAGCTTTAAGCGTTTTCAGAAGCTCACCCCTGCTCAGCGCAAGCGAATTGTTCGAAATTACAAACGGTTCCGAACCATGTCGCCTGGACAGCGCAAGCGAGTCCTGCGAAACTATCGTCGCTTCCAGCGGATGTCGGCCAAGAAGCGCAAGCAGTTGATGCAACGCTATCGTCGTTGGCAAAGAATGACACCCAAACAGCGCAAGATGTTGCGGCGTCGTTTGCAGCAGTGGCGAAAGATGTCACCGAAAGCACGAGCCAAGGCTCTCAAGCGACTTCGCGCTCGCCGAGCTGCTTTGGCTCGGGCCAAACGACGTGGTCTCAAAACAAAGAAGGCCAAGCGGCTGGTTCGCAAGAACAAGAAGAAGCTGCGCCGGAAAGTGGCCAACAACAAAAATCAAATCAAGCAGCAGCTGCTTCGACGGCTTCGGAAACGTCGCTTGCGTCGCCGCTTGCGACGACGAATCCGAACCAAGCTTCGACGTCGTCTCCGCCGCCGATTTAGCAAACCCTAAGCCTTCCTCGCCACTCTGCCTCTACATCTTCCTGAGCTTCTTATCTTTTTTCTTCTTCTAAAACAACAACCGCTTCTTCCAACAACGTTTTGAGATGTTGCATCTGCCATTGTGCTTCTGTGAGACGGATTGGTTGCTCGTCTTGAGGTTCAGAGGATGGAGACGTTCGCATTGCCCAAGCCATGGAACGACTTGCGTAGTCTACGTTGCGGAGAGCATCCGAGACAGCGGCGGCGGCTTCGTAGCATTTCTGATCAATGGAGGCCTGGTGACTCAACAACTGAGCCTGGGCTAAAGCTTTTTGCAATTCTTCGTCTGTCGCTTCGTTACGGAGCCAGCGACGCTTCACAGAAAGTACATCCCAAAACACAGGTGATGGCTCTTGTCCCCGAGCTTTCTCGTTGGCAAGCGCGTGTTCGGCGCAGTCGCAAGCCAGCCGCTCAAACAGAGAGGCGGGCCAGTGACCGGTGAGCCAGACGGCGTGGATGCGTTCCGCCGGATCCACGCTCTCTTCGGAGAGGAGCGTGAGGGCATGTTGCAGGCTTGTCTGCTCAGGCATCCTCTGCTGTCTCCTTGGTTTGCTCCTCTTTGCGAGCTTGACGACGCTGTCGGAGCGGGGTGACCAGCAATTCTTCGACGTTTTCGCGGTAGTTCGCGCGGCGTCCAAGAGCAAAAAGCAGGTCGCTGAGTCGGTTGAGGTAGCGAACCAGAAGCGGGCGCACATGATCTTCTTGGCTTAACTCGACGGCGCTCCGTTCTGCCCTGCGGCAAACGGTCCGAGCCCACTGCAACATTGCGGATGTGGAAGAGCCTCCAGGCAAGATGAAGGAGCGGAGAGGCGGGATCTCCTCGTCGCAACGGTCGATCTCTGTTTCCATCCGGACCACGTCGTCCTCACTGATCAGCTCGCCTTTGGGTGTTGCATCCGATGGGGTCGCCAACTCACTGTTCAGCAAAAACAACTCCAACTGAATGTCTTGCAGCAAATCGATCAACTCTTGATCATTGCTTTGGCTGCAGACAACACCAAGCAAGCTCACAAGTTCATCGGCATCACCGTATGCGTTCACGCGCATGTGTGCTTTGGAAACACGCTTGCCACCAAACAGGCTTGTGTCACCTGCGTCACCTGTTTTGGTATAAATCTTCATGGTTGGGGTCTCTCCGGTCAGCAAGGCTCGTATGGATCGGTCGGCTTGAAATCGCATTCCGAGAATGGAAACACTACTTGCAAAGTAGGTATTTCAGAGAATGCATCTTCCATACGGGATTTGGGTTGCGTGTGGCAAGAGGGCGGGGGAGTTCTGGGCACGTTTGACGTACCTTGTGTGTTGGCTCCAAGAGGTAAGCCAGTCAGGCGAACTCTACGATTCGGCTTTGGTTTCCTTGGACTCTTCTTGGGGAGCGTCTGTGGATTCCGTCGCTTCTTTTGGGGCAGCTTCTGTTTCCTCGTTGGAGGAGTCTGCTGCTTGGGCTGCTGTTGCGTTTTTGCCCGAGGCTGCGTCGAGGGATTCAATGAATTCCTCGGGGCTGCTTTCGTACAATTGGTCGTCGCTGAGGCCAAGGTTGTTGACGGTTTCGTCGCTCAAGTTTTGGATCTCAACGTTGAGCTCTTGTAGACGCTTGCGAAGATCTGCGTTGGTTTCGACCAATTCACGAATCTGACGGTGAGCGCGGTGCAACTCGTTCTGGGTTACGCGGAAGGCGCGGTCGTTGTTGGTGGCGCGGGTTTCCAGTCGCTGCATCAGCGACTTCTCGCCTCCCACACGTTTGCGCTCTTTCTTGATCTCTTGTTCCAGCTTGTCGATGCGACGTTTGGCGGAGCTCAATTCACGCTGCATTTGGCGGTTGTCTTGCTCCAGTTGACGCTTCTCTTCGCCGATGGTGCTCTGCACATCTTCCAGCTTCTGCGAGTACTCTTTTTCCAGCTGGTTGCGCTCGCGCTCGACGGTCTCACGGAGGTGCTGAACCTCGTCGACTTGCTCACGAAGACGAGCAATTTCACTGTGTCCCGTGGTGTCGTTCTTGGCTTCTTCAAGCTGCTTGGCGACTTTGTCGTAGTCTTGCTGAAGCTGATAGGTTTTCTTCTTCTGCGACTTTTGCTTCTTTCGAAGCTCTCGGTTTTCTTCGCGCTGTGCTTCCAGAGAAGATTTGCCTTCTTGCATTTGTTGTTGCAGTTCATCGGCAAACGAACGGCTCTGGGCGACATTGTTTTGCAGTTTGGTGATTTCAGCTTGCTTGCTCTGGACTGAGAGGGCAAGAATGAAAGCAATCAGACCGATAGCTCCAACGAGAATCCACGGTAGCATCAAAATGTTCCTTTTTGGGCGTGAACAGTGTTTTGTGTGTAGCGACGGGGTCACAAGAGAGAATCGAGAGCACGAGCCAGACAGGGTTGGGGTTGTGTGGATGGAGTCGGTGCAAGTTGAGGGACATAGCCCAGGTTCGGCCAAGTGATGGGCCAGGAACCATGCAAACGTCTCTGCCAGCCAACATGTTCGAGCTTTTCGCTTCGCTTCCCTAAACCAACGGACGCGTTATCATAATCCCCCCTCATCAGTTGTCAACTGTTATTCGAGGCTTGTAGGAGGCGAGGGGGAGCGCATCTCCAACCTACAGGCACGGCAGACGCCATACTTTCTTTCGATGATCAGGGAAGAGAGGTTTGTGACGTGATCGCCCACAGCTGCGGCTTGTGAAGGCGACGAAGAAGCTGTTTCCAATACGAAAAGACTTGGCCCAATACGGGCAGGTTGGTTCGTGGCGAGAGCGCGTTCCCCATGCTGGCAAACAACTTGGCCAGGGGGTCTTTGGGGCCAGGGGAGGGCAGGGCTGTGCTGGTGGAGAATCCCAGCGCTCGGAGCGGCGCGAGACGCCAACTGGATTGATCCGGCCAGGACACATAAGCTACCGGGACATCGGGCGGGAGACCCACCAGCTTGCGAGCCTCTTGTAGCGCTATCCAGATTCCTCCGATGCGGTCCACCAATTTGTGGGTCTTGGCTCGGGTTCCTGACCACACACGTCCTTGGGCGACCTTGTCGACAGCCTTGACCTTCATCTCGCGACCCTGGCCCACCTTCTCCAAAAATTGCTTGTAGCCAATCTTGATGTGCTCTTCAAAGAGCTTGCGTTGCTCGGGTGTCCAGCTCGCATACGAGTTGAAGAAGCCCGCCATCGTTCCCCGCTTTTGGATGGTGATGTTCACCCCTAGCTTCTTAAGAAGTCCAGAGAAGTCGAACTTTCCTGCATAGATGCCGATGGAGCCAGTGACCGTTGCTGGCGACGCAACGATGGTGTTGGCTGGGGCTGCGATGTAGTAACCGCCCGACGCAGCAACAGCACCCATCGAGACGACAACAGGTTTGACCTGACGAAGCAAAGACACATACCGCCAGATCAAGTCTGACGCCATCACTTCGCCACCGGGCGAGTTGATCCGCAGAACCACGGCCTTGATCCGTGAGTCGTACTGGGCTCGTATCAGGTAGCGAATGATAGTGCTGGCTCCCGACAGGTGAACTCCAAACAAAGGATCGTCCACGTTGGGACCTGAGACAATCGCGCCGTCTACATGAATCACGGCAATCGCATCACTCAGTCCTTTCCAGCGCGAGGGTACAAACGAGCGGCGGAAGTAGCCAGCGTCCAATCGCAGGCTGCTTCCGTACGTGGTCCGAAGGTTCTTCCACATGCTGTCCCAGTAGAAGATATCGTCTACCAGACCGGCTTCTTGTGCTTGTTTGGCTGCAAACAGGCCCTTCTTAAACCACTGCTTCACCTTCTCCGCTGAGACCTTGCGAGCTTTGGCAAGGCCCTTGGAAACCTGACCAAAGAGATCATCCAAAAGCTGCGACGATGCCTCTTTGTGGGCCGGTGTCATCGTTGATTTGGTGAACATGTTGGGGCCAGTCTTGTACTTACCGAACTTTACGAACTGTGGCTTGATGCCGACTTTTTTGAGGGCGTCAGCCAGGAACATGTGTTGGGTGGCCAACCCTGTAACCCACAGGCTTCCTACAGGGTTCAAATAGATCTTGTCGGCGATGCTTGCGAGGTAATACGACTTGAGATCTGCGCTTGTCAGGTACACCAGGAGCTTTTTCTTCGCTTTCTTGAACCGGAGCAGCGCCTGACGAACTTCCTGGACCTTGGCCAAGCCACATCGCAGTCCGCCAATGCGAAGCAACATCCCGCTCACTTGTGGGTCTTTGCGAGCACGCTCAATCGCGAGGATCAGACGCATAAAGTAAGCTTGACTGCCGCCAAACGGGAAGCTGTGGGTGCGCTCGGGCAAGCTACCTGCGATATCGAGGAGGGGCATCTTGCCGCGAGGGCGCGCCAACGAGCTGTAATTGCTTCCGCTGTACCACAGCGCGGCGGTCCAGCCAGCCCAGCTGGGTTGGACTTCGGGGGAGGTCTGAAGGCCCATCGCGCCCATCGTCCGGATACCGAATTGTCCAAACCGAAAACCGAGGAACGCCTCCAAACCCACACCTTGTACAGGGAGGGAGTGGGTGACACGGAAGCCCATCAGCCAGCCTCGTACCGGCTCAAATTCAAGGCGGTATGCGAACGAGAGGTCTTGTCCTGTCTCTGGGATGCGAAAGTCAGCTGACAGCACCACGCGGTCGTTGAGCAGAGGGCGAATGGCCACGCCCAACTCCCAGGTGCGTGTTAGGTAGGTTTGGGTCTCCCCCCAGCGCGGAGCGTTGAGGTTGCGAGCCATCACGCCCAAAGACAAGAAGTTCCATGGGCGAAAGATCAGCCCTGTGTCGATGAGAAACAGCGACTGAACTTCAGGGTTGTCCCCGAACAAAACATGGGCGTTGAAACCCAATGACAGAAGGGTTCCCAGCCGGAACGCGCCACCCATTGTTGCGCGCAGATGTGTACCCAAAGCAAGGTTGGGATCCGTCGCTGGCTCTGGATAGAGAACCTGGACTCCAAAGCCCAAACCAAAAAAAGAGAAAGGCTTAAAGGAGAGGAAGAGAGCGTCCCCTTCGCCACGTCCAATGACTCCCGGATCCCCCACGTCAGTGTGTAGATAATGCAAGCCCCAAGCGGGCTGGAAGGCAAGTCCGGCCGGGTTGATAGCTAGGGCCGTAGGGCGATCGTTGTCGGCGGCGGAGCCCCACATCCTGGCGAGACTCGGTGGCGGGAGAGGGCGGGTCTGAGCCCAAGCTACCTGGTTCCAGCAACCCAGCAGCATCAGGCCGGCCAAGAAAGACCAAGTCAGGCGAGGGAGCCTGGAGGAACAAGAACAAAACGGGGAGTCCTTGGAGGACATCGACAACAAACGTGGGTTCGTGCGCAAGGTGTTATTCCAATTCTCGGAAACTGGGAATTTGAAACAGGTGTTTGATCACTTCATCAAAATAATCGGGCAGGTATTGATTCCATACCTGGATGGGGAGCTGAGAAATTGTGGTGCGGGGCGAGATACCCCATGCAAAGATATATTCCATCAAGTAGCTGACATTTCGTGCAAGGTGGCCCCGGTACGACTGCTGCTTTCGCTGACGAAGGAGGCGCTCCTCATGCATGCTGCGGCCGATCTCTGACTCCAGGACTTCCTCGTAGTGGGTAAGGATCAACTCAATGTGGATGGAGGGCTCGCCGGTGCTGACAAAGCGATGAAAGGCCTGTTGGGCCGCTGCTGGATCCATGCCCCGCAGCTTTAATCGTTCCAACGCTTCGGGCGAGAGGGGAGGGGCAAGAAGCTTCTCCCGATCTGGGAAGTACCGAATGACAAGGTTGGTTGCGTTGTAGTGTCCGCGGTGGTGTTCAATCTCTACCCACTCGCACCGTGGATCTTGCTCTATTAATTCATACACATCTCGACGCTGCTCAGGCTCCACCACGACTTTGATACCCAGCACGTCCTCGATCACAAACTCAAGGTGGGAGTCAAACAAGTCGCCGTGTTGAAGTTCGGCGCTCAGCTTTCGTTCGGCTCGTTCAAACTCGTCGATGAGGGCTTCGCTGGCCACCGACCATGGCTGCTGCCAGGATCCTTGGGCCGCCTGGGTTTCCACATTGGCGCGGGCTCCCAGTTGGGTGTGGATGTAGTCGATGATGCGGCGTGAGCCTTTCTCTGCGATCCGTCGAACCCGCTTGATCCGAGACGAACCCAGGTAGGCGGGCTTCCCATCGCGTTGGAACGCATACACCGCGCCCAGAAACGGGGTCTCTCGGAAGTAACGCTCCGGGTAACGGTGGTATCGTTCGATCAAGTGAAGAATACGGTCGTTGACGTAGGGGGGATTTTGGACAAGCAGGTCCTTGAGCTCGCCTTTGGTTTCCACCTTGCGCGTATGAATGGTTTGCTGGGCGAGGTTCGAGAACAGCCAATGCGTGATCTCTCGGTTGATCCGGGCAAGCCACAGGCTGTTGTAGTTGATGAGTTCTTTGAGAAGGGGGAGGTCCGCGGGGCGCCACTGGTTGTGAAGCCACCGCCGGGTCAGGTCGGAGAACTTTTCGCGGTGAAGAAAGTTATTGATTCGAAGCATTAAAACTCACGATCCACATGAATAGGCCCGGGTCGAACTCCGGGGGCTGAGACGACTTCCATCACTCGGGTTCTGCGTCGATGGGGCTGCTCTTGCAAACGCTCAATCACATCTTGAAATTTCCGAGCCCGCTCTGCCTCTTGTGCGTCCACTCTGCGAACCCGTTGTGAGGATTCGTGCCAACGAATGGGATCAACGGGTGCTGCGGTCGTACTTCCTACAGGGGCAATGGCGGAAATTCGCATAAACTCATGTCTCCTTCTCAGGTGGCAAGTCGGGTGTCCAGGGTGCTGGGACAGAGTGTATGGCAGACGGCGCTGGGTGGGCTCGTTGGACAGTCGTCACAGAACCGCTGCACCCCCATGACGTCCGCCTTTGATGCGGTTGGGGAGATTTGCATCTTCTGGCCAACGATGGTATATCAAACCGTCTGTGAAGTCAAAGCCATCCTACACCGCCCCGAGCGTTTTTTGCCGGGCTATGCCTGTCAAACAAGTCAAGGCTTTAGGTGGCATACAATGACTCACTTCTGTAACGGAGCAACGGCAGTGTCTGGTGAACACAAACCACCCCAACTGGAACGAGGAGAGCGGCCCACGCCGAAAGTCTCCCATACATTGCCCATGGAAGAAAACGCGTTACCTTCGTTTGTGACCCAGGAAGTGGAAGTGAAGGCCTGGGGTGAGGACGAATTGTGGGATGCTCTTCTGTTGCTCTCGGGCCATCAAGCTGGCCAACTTGTCGTGTTGCACCCCGAGCGAAACCAATGGGTGATGGGACGGGACGAAGACGTCGATGTGTTCCTGGATACGGCAGAGATCTCACGACACCACGCCCGAATCGAGCGCCGCGAAGATGGCTCCCTGGAGGTCATGGATTTGGGGAGCACCAACGGTGTCTTTGTGAACCAAGAAAAGGTGTCTCGCCATCGCTTGGAACCGAACGACCGCATCCAATTGGGCCCTCACATGGCCATGAAGCTTTTGCTGCAATCTCCTGCAGAACTCAAGAGCTACCAGGATATGTATGTCAAATCGAATCAAGATACTTTGACAGATGTGTCCAACCGGCAGTACTTCTATGACAGCCTGGAGCAAGAGTGGTCGTTTGCCAAACGGCATCGCCTGCCCCTGTCGCTGATGATGTTGGATGTCGATCAGCTTGCCGCCATCAACTACGCTCACGGCCATGCCGTTGGGGACGAATTGTTGTGCCATCTGGCGCAGTGGTTGCAGCAAACGGTTCGGAAGGAAGACAAAATTGGGCGGTGGTCGGGTGATGGTTTTGTGGTGTTGCTGCGCGAAGTTCCCGCAGACGGAGCCCAACTTTTGGCCCAGCGACTTCTTGACTCCATAGCGCAAACTGTGTGGACATGTGCAGGACAAGACCTGACAATGACTGTTTCCATCGGCGTTGTATCGTGGAAGCGCGAAGGCGACGATGAGACAGAGGTAACACCCGAGATGTTGATCCGCAGCGTAGAACGTTGTACTCAACAAGCCAAAGAGAACGGACGGAACACAACCGCAGCATGCGTACTACCCCAGAGCGCAGAACCCTCAGCCTCGTAAGGCTGTTAGGATGTTGAGGAGAACAGATGCAACCGGATTCCAATGAACTGCAGCGATTGTCGCAGAACTGGATCGCGATTACCTGGCAATTGGGTGATCGAGAACGTCAGCTACGTCGCAGTTTGGTCTCTTTGGAAGAGACCCTGGGAGAGGTCATGCAGCGCGCTTTGATGGAAGCGTGCGTGATGGGATTCCTCAACAAAAAAATAGCGTTCACTGAGCCCGAGGAATTTGGCTCCCAGTGGCAAGTGTTTGTCTTTCGTGATGGTGCTGAGACGAGTCTGCCTCTCGATCAACGTGTAGCTGCCTTGGAGCTGTCGTCGGAAGAACGTTTGATCTTCCGTCCACAGACAGTGTCTCCTGAGAGCGCCAGCTCCTTGGACGACTCTCCCATGAACACGGGCCTGCCCCAATCGTTCATCAAAGCCCCTCCCGCTCGTCGTGGTAGTAGCCTCATTACCTATGTCTTGATCTTTGCTCTGCTTGTTCTTGTCGGACTGGTCGTTCTTCTGCTGTTCAAATAAACACATCCCTCATGGTGAATGGAACAAGGCTGCGAACGACATGGGTCGCGAGGTTGGGGACGCAAGCCGGTCTCAGTCTCCACGAACGCTCGTGTTTTTTGTTTCTCTTTGACAAGCTGAGGTGCGTGTGACTTCTTCGGATGACCTGGAAATTCTTCTCTCCTCCTCCAATGACGAGGAGCTGCAAAGCTTCTTAAACCTGCTACAGCGAGATGAGTTGCTGGGGCTCGTACAAGAGCTCTCCTTCCAATACGCCCACAAGATCTTCCCCTGCTTGCACCCTTCGGATGTCGCGTTTTTGTTGGCCAAGTTGCCTTCCGAAGAGTGGGATACGATCCTCAAACAGCTCAACCGGGAGCAGCTCCCTTCGTTGCTCACAGAGTTGGAGGACCCTGAACTTCTCTACATCCTGGAGCACATCCACGAGCAACAACTCCCTCAGCTTTTGCGTGAGATGGAATCCGATGATGCGGCTGACATCCTGGGTGTCTTGCCGCTAGAGACGGCACGCCGCGTACTGGGGCAGATGGAGCCTGATGAAGCTCGACGTCTGCGTCGCTTGCTGCAGTACCCTTCCGACACTGCTGGCGGTTTGATGCAGACGGAGATGGTTCGCGTCTCGCACGACGCGACCGTGCAGGAGGCGATCCAGGAGGTTCGTCGTTTGGTCGAAAGCTCCGAAAGTGAGCTGGACATCTTTGAGGTCTTTGTTGTGAACGAGATGGAGCAGCTTGAAGGCAATGTCTCGTTGGGTCGGTTGATCCTGGCGCGCTCCCATACACCCATCGCTGAGTTGGTCGATTCGGAGGTGTACTGGGTTCCTGTCGATATGGATCAGGAAGAGGTCGCCTCCTACATTCAACAGTACAACCTCGTGTCTCTGCCCGTGTTGGATCACAACCGTGTGCTGTTGGGCCGTATTACTGTTGACGATATCGTAGACGTCATGGAAGAAGAAGCCTCCGAGGATATCTTTCAGATGGCTGGGGTGGCTGGTGACGATGTTGTGTACGACAGGACCTTGCGCAGCGCCATGCTGCGTCTTCCCTGGCTGATCACCAACTTGTTTGGTGGGTTGCTGACCGGTTTTCTCATGCTGTCGTTCAAAGGAAGCCTGAGCGAAAAGCTCATGGTGGTGCTGGTTGCTTTTGTTCCCGTGATTACTGGAATGGGCGGGAACGTTGGGACGCAATCGTCAAGCATCACCGTTCGAGGCTTTGCCATTGGTCGGATCGATCTCGCCAATTATGCCCGTTACCTTTTCAAGGAGATGCGGGTGGGGGCTTTGATGGGTCTTGTGTGTGGTTCCTCTCTGAGTCTGGTGGGGTGGGTCTGGTACGGTCATCCCAGTCTAGGAATTGTCATTGGGTTGGCGCTGTTTTGTGCCATGACCGTTGCTGCGTCCATGGGAGCCATCTTTCCTGCGATCTTTCAATGGCTCAAAGTTGATCCAGCGCTGGCTTCTGGTCCTTTTGTCACAACCTTCAACGATGTCACAGGGATCGTCATTTACTTCTCTATGGCGCTGGGTTTTCGCTCTTGGCTGCTTTGACCCCAATTGTCTGTGATGCAAGATGGAGGAAGAGGAGAACAGGAAACTTGTGGTTCTTTGTCTGACACGACATGCGCAGGGTTCTTGTACTCAAGGGAAAGCTCCGCTAACATGCACATGGATAGAAACGAATGTTGGATAAACTGCTGCGTTCCAGATCGGAAGCGAGCAGAGGAGCGGTGAATGAGTCAAGAAGAGACCGTCGTTGGGATAGACTTGGGCACAACGAACTCGTGCGTTTCCATTGTGGAAACCGGTCGTCCTCGCGTTATCCCGAACCGTGAAGGAAAAGCAACCACACCATCCATTGTTGCCTTCACGCCGAAAGGCCGTCGTCTGGTGGGCCAACTGGCCAAGAGACAGGCTTTGGTGAACGCTGAGAATACAGTCTTTGCAGGCAAACGCTTGATTGGACGTCGTTGGGACTCCAAAGAACGTGAGCAGCTGCAACAATACCTTCCCTACAAACTGATCCAAGGGGCACACGACGACGTTCGAATCGAGTGCCACGGTGAGGCTTACAGTCCTGCCGAGATTGGGAGTATTGTACTGGCTGAGATGAAAGCGGTGGCCGAAGAGTATCTAGGTCATGGTGTGCAATACGCGGTGATTACCGTTCCTGCTTACTTCAATGATGCACAGCGTCAAGCGACCAAAGATGCTGGCCGAATGGCGGGTCTGGAAGTTCTTCGGATCATCAACGAGCCAACGTCTGCTGCGCTCGCTTACGGTTTGAATCACAGCGACCAGCGACGCATCGCCGTGTACGATCTCGGTGGAGGAACGTTTGATGTCTCCATCCTTGAGATCCAGGATGGCGTCTTTGAGGTGCTCTCCACCGCCGGCGACACCTTCCTCGGCGGGGAAGACTTTGACCAACGTGTCATTGAGTGGTTGGTGTTTGGCTTTGCCAAGGACCACAAGATCGACCTTCGCCAGGATGTGATGACCTACCAGCGTCTGAAGGAAGCGGCAGAAAAGGCCAGGATTGACCTCTCCAGTGACTTGGAGACCGAGATCAACCTTCCCTTCTTGTTCACCGACGCCAACGGCGAAACCTACCACCTCCAGAAAACGTTGACTCGTGAGAAGCTGGAAGCTCTCACCGAAGACCTAATCGAGCGAACCATCGAGATCTGCCGTTCGACCTTGGAGCATGCTTATCTCAAGCCCCAAGAACTGAACGATGTCATCCTGGTGGGTGGTATGACGCGGATGCCCAAAATTCAAGAGGCTGTGGCTGGCTTCTTTGGTCGTTCTGTGAGTCACCAAGTCAACCCGGATGAAGCGGTCGCGTTGGGTGCCGCGTTGCAAGGCGCCACGTTGATGAGCGAGCGCTCTGACGTGCTGTTGCTGGATGTGACGCCCCACTCCCTGGGGATTATGATCGCGGGTGGCTTCTACCAGGTCTTGATTGAGAAAAACACGACGGTGCCTTGCTCTCGCAGTCACATCTTTACGACAGTGAAGGACTACCAGACGCAAGTGAAGATCTTGGTCTTGCAAGGGGAGTCGTCACAGGCCGAAGACAACGAATTGTTGGGTGAGGTTCTGTTGGATGGTCTCACACCAGCCCCTCGTGGTGAGGTGGAGATCGAAGTCACGTTCTCGATTTCTGCCGATGGTTTGGTGTCTGTGTCTGCCCGCGACCTCGAAACCAGCCAGGAGCAATCGATTCAGGTCACCGCGACAAGCAACTTGACCGAAGAAGAAATGCAACGCATGATCGAGGAGAACATTGACTTTGCGTTGGCCTCCAAAACCAACGAGGAGTTTGACCGACAACGTCAGCTGGCAGAGCTGGATATGCAACGTATTTCTGACCTCTTGCCCGAAGTGGAAGGCATCGTAGCCAACTCCGCGTTTGGGCAAGACGCACTCCAAAAAGCTCATGACATCCTGGAGCGAACCCAAGCCTCCATCGACGAGGAGAACCTGGCGGAGCTGGTGTCTGCCCTGCCTGCTCTGCAGCGTACCTGTAAGATCTTCCGCCAGATTGTGGAACATCAGCAGAAGAGGGCTTAACGGATGTCCGAACAGCGTGCAACCATTGTGGCCTACATTGAAAAAGGCCTGCACTGTTTCAGCATCGGTCAGTTTGAAGAGGCACGCTCTTTCTGGAACAAGGCACTGGAGCTTGATCCACACAACGCCCAAGTGCAAGAGTTCCTTCAGTATGTTTCGCCCCAGGCGTCGGCGACGCCGTTGTCACAACCCTCCGCTCCTGCAGTCTCACGGGTCACTCCGCTGCCGCCAACATCCCCCCGTCCCACAACGCCACCAGGTGGTGTCCCTGTGACAGATGGCAGTGATTCTCGTTGGGGGGTTTGGCCCCCTCTTCAGGCAAGTACAGGTCCGGTGGCTCCTTCCCTTGATGAGGTGGAAGAAGCCTGGCTTCCTCAAGAAGATGATCTGCCATGGGAAGATAGCACTACCAGCCCACCACGAGGCAATCCAGGGCCGCGAGTCCCTCACCCAGGGCCTCCTTCGGAAGAGCACCCTCCGTTTCATCGAAGCGGTATGCCGGGTTCCAACAGCGGCCAATTTCCTCGGTATTCACAGTCAGGAATGCATGGACGTCCTGCTCCAGGGACTGGGCAGTTTGAGGCGTATCGTGGCCAACGCCCAACGGGTCCTCGTGGCTACTCGGGGCCCACTCATTCCCAGCACAACATGCGAGGACCGCAGCGTCATCCTTCTGGGATGTACCCAACACCTTCGGGGGTCCATCAACACACTCCTCCTTCTGGGATTCATCAGGCCCCGCCTTCTGGGATTCATCCGGCTCCGCCTTCTGGGTTTCATCCGAGTTCTCCCTCTCTCCATGGACGAAGCGCTCCATCAGGCGTTTATCCAGACAACAGTTCTCGTCGAGGGGGACAAAAGCCAGATCTATCGACTCGGTTCTTGCCGTCATTAAACCAACGTCAGGTGAACCCCAACGAGTTGTTGCAAGAAGGTTCATCCAATCAGGCCAATATTCACGACGAATGGGCAGCTCCCGCTGACGCCTTCTCTGAGGTTCCCTCTTCACCAAGTCGAGTTGAAAATTCTGCGATGGGTAGTGCGCCACGGACCGATTCTGGGCGCAGCAAGGAAGATCTATCCACCCGTTACCTTCAGACTGTATCGAAGAAGCAACAGGTTGCTCCCGAAGACTTGCTCGGGGAGGCTCCTGCATCTTCAACGTCTTTGCCGGGTGCATCAACGCAGTCTTCTGCGTCGTATGTGTCTGTGGATGAGTTTTCGGCTCAAAACGTCAGAGGGCGAGATCGCTCCACGCGGATGATCTCTTCGGTGGGTACAGGCAATATTTCTCCCGACGAGTTGAAAGATCTCATTGGAGAGGATACCCAGGACAACCCTTCACCGTTTGCGGATGGAACTCCAGATACACCGTTGTCCAATGATATGCACCCAGCGGCAACAGGTGACTCTCCATCCTTGCTCCACATTCAAGCTGTGACCGGAAGCATTGGAGACCGCTCCACCCGCAACGTTCCTACCATTCGTTCTGGCGCTGCGCCTGCTGATCTTGTTCCCGGGTTGTCTCCGGATGACCCAACGGAGGTGCAACCCATTCCTTTTGGTGGCGAGCAGAATCCTATATTTGGAACATCACAGGCTTCCAAAAGTGAAGACCTCTCGACCCGAATGTTCAGTCCGTTGCCTGCATCTCCCAGCCAACTTCTTCCTGAAGATGACTTCTTGGATGTGGAGCTTTTTGGGGAAGCTGGGGGTGAGAAACAGAGCGCTGCTCCGATTACCCAAAACCCGCGCAACAAGCGCTCGATGGGTACAAAAGACTCCGCTTTTTTTCAAGAAGAGTCGTTGTCTACGCGGCTGATGGAGCCTGTTCCTCCACAGCAAGATCACCCCACCATTCCTGCGGATAACGAACAACCTGCCAACGACCTCGATTTTCTATTGGGCAACGACTCTTTCAGCTCGCTGGATGTTTTGCCCGAAAGTAACGATGAACCCATCGACGTGTTCAGCGAAGACTCTATCGAGGTTGTGTTTGTCTCGGAGGAGGACAAACAACAGGCTCGCGTGCAAAGCATTGAACCGATGGGCTCAGGGAGCTTTACGACGCTGGACCGCTCCTCTGTTCCCCCGTCTAAACCTGCGATAACAGGCGATCCATGGGGCGAAGCCGATACCGGGGAGTTTGAAGTACCGGTCTCTATTGGAGGTCCTGCAACTTCGTTTGAGACGGCGGAGACTGGCGAGTTTGACGAACCAGGCAAGAAGTCAAAGCAACCTATTCATGTTCGCAAACGTCAGAACGCCTTTACCACTGCTGATACGGGTGAGTTCGATGAACCCCGAGAGCCTGTAAAAGTCCGTCAAGGGCGCATGCCGATGCAGCGTGCGCAAACGTCAGAAGTGACAGCATCTCAATCCCCGGTCTTTGTGGAGAAAGGAACGCGTCTGGAGCAACCTCCTGTTCCATCCATCACGGAGAGCCAGCGGGTTCCTTTGGATCCAGACGGTCCGTTCGAACCGATGAGTGCTCCACCCAGCGCTCACCACAACGCATTTACGAATGACCCTGCAACAGCAGAGACGATGTTGGCTGGGCAAGCTGTCTCACAGACAGGACCGATCGCGGTTCAGAGGAAAGAAGACAACGTCTTTGAGATGCCAACGTCCGCACAAAAGGATGAGCCTTCTCTGGAAGATTCTGGCGCGGGAGATGATCTGGGCATTCTTCTCAGCGGGATTGAAGACCTTCTGGCCGAAGAAGACTTCATTGGTGCGAAAGAGCTCTTGGATGTTGCAGTCCAGCAGGCGCCCGAAAACCCAAAAATTAAGATCCTCTACCAACTTTGCGAGAAGAAGGTCTCTGAGATCTTCCGTCAGGACTTCCACTCACTTGACGAAACTCCCAAGATCAAAATCAACATGGGAGATATACTGGCTCTGCGCCTGAATCACCGCGATGGTTACATTCTTTCCCAGATTGATGGAATGACATCGATCGCGGACCTCCTCGCGATCAGCGGCTTTGAGGAGGATGAATTGTTTATGATCTTGGGCCAACTGGTGCATCGTGGTGTCATTGATATGACCTGAGATATCGTGCTTGGTACAGCTCTTTCTCGTGAGCAACCTTCAAAGGTTTGTTACGCTCTTTGACAATCGCATGGGTTTCTAGATGTAGGCTTCCTGACCAGATGTGTTTGGCTTCGGTCAATCGCTGGTCATCTCCGCAAGGAGGTTTTCTCTGCTTAAGCGTTTGGGATACGAACGCTCAGGAGAAAGGTTCGTGTGAAGTGATAGGAAGGGTAACGAAAAAGCGTTCGAGAAGGGCTTTTTTCGTGTAGGCAGCAGCAGCCGGCCGGTTGTGTTCACATCGCCGTCGAACGAGAACACAATGGACTCCCCACCGAAGCCAGCGCGAAGGCAGCGAGCGCGCGGCACTGGCCAACCACGTTGAAGTGGCAGGGCGGTGAACGTGAGTCGTTGGCCACCCGCCAGCGCTGGAACAACGCAGCACCAAGAAGGTCACCCCCGACCATGACGGCCAGGGGCACCCACTGGGATCCCTGGGGTGGATGGTCTTGTAGACGTGTGCGGCGGTCACGGAATTCATTCCGGCACGCAAGCTCGACGTCGCCCACCGTGCAGCAGACCCGCCTCGTCTGCCAGCGTACCGCTGACGGAGCAGGTCCCGCACCCGACCAACCCACCAAGGTCCGCCAGGCGGCTCGACGTCCCCTTCCAGTACGCTGGGGTCCACATGGGCGTCGATCTCTCCCACACCCTGTTCCTGCTCGGCTACTTCTTCGGCATCTTCACATTCTATTAACGCTACATGGAGAAACCATGCAGAGTCTTTTGTCGGCCGCTGTGAGTTATTGCAGCCCCAGCTTTTTGCGGTAGCTGCTGTCGGATGGACTGCTCAGGTTCCAGTACGGTAGACGCAGGCTCTTGTTGAGAGAGAGTACTTCGCCATCGGAGTTGATCCAGCCGAGCATACGTTGGGCTCCACCCGCTTCCACTGTGTACGTTTGTGTGAAGTTTCGGCGAGTGTACGTCAGCGTAAATTGATGGACCTTTTTTCCATCTTGGGTCGTTGCTTTGCGGGTAAGGGTCGCATCTTGAGGGAGGAGGCTGCGGTGCTTCTTGCGGTTTCTCCAAAGGCTCGGGATCACCTTGCCTTTCCAATTCTTGCCTCCGTTGAAGGCGCCTGACAGTTCGCGCAATTGAATGAGCAAAGCATCCTCATAGAGATGTTCCCCATGGACCGGAACAATGGAGCGCTTCTCTCCTTCGCTGGAGAAGTACGAGTTCAACTGGTGAAGGTAACTTTGTTGGGAGGGCCAGACGCTGGCAAACACATGACCGCACCAATCCTGTGCAGACAACGTCATCTTGGCAGGGGAGAATCGTTCTTTTCGCCAGTGATCGACAGGCGAGAACACGCTGGTCATCACCGAGTAAGGGTAGAGGCCCGTTTTGAACTTCAGGCTGATGTTGAGCTTGAGTGTGGAGATCCGGTCTTTGCCTGAGACCGCGTCATCTTTGATCCAGGTTTGGCGATTCATTGGCTCCGTTACGTAGATCAACACAAGTTCTGCGGTGCGGCTTTGACCGTATCGTTCAATTTTTGCGTTGTAGCTGTTCATCTCGGCTCTACCGTCGCCCCAGGTTGTCCAAAAGGCTTTGCCTGCGCCAGCTTTGGCCTGGCTGGGCCAGGATGTCCATTGACCGACGGAGCCTTGTTGGGTGGGGCACAAACACGACGCCCCAACCGAGGCCTTTCCTCCCTGGCTTCCTGGAATGGGATGGTTCAAGGGGGCTGTGTTTCCTGTGCGGCAGGCCCACAGCATGGGCAGCAGTACGAGCAGGCTTCCGAGTGAGAGAAGTCGACGCGTCCATTTAGAGTGAAACAAAGAAAAGAGGGGCATAGTATCTCCTTTGGGCGTTTTTTTGACACCTCCGAAAGCCACCCGGTATGCTGACGACTGGGCCGAGTTTGTGGGCGTTTTCCTTCGGGGTACGCTCTATTTCGTTGGTTAGGAGCAGATGTATGTCGTGGAAACAAGTTACCTTCTTGGTAGGCCTGGTGGTTGCGACCTGGGGCGTGGTGTGGTGGGTCTCCCACCAATCCAAAGCCCCCCACAACTACCGATGGTTTGTCAAAGAATTGCCCAAGCAAAAGAGCGTCAATCAACAGCTCAAGCGGACAAACCAGCACCTCCGTCGTAAGGTTATGGCGTTGCGGTACGATCAGCGGACCATCGCTCGCGAGATCCGGGATCAGCTCTCTCTCTCCAAAAAGGGCGAAGTGATTCTATATCTGCCCAAAAAGTGAAAGAAAGCGAGCCTACGGCTGAATACAGTCGCAGGCTTTCAGTAGTGCAACAACGGCGAAACGCCAAATCATTCCAGACCCAGACTGCGGGGGAGGTTGGATTCATGTATCTCTCCTCAATGAGATACGCCATGCAGCATCCATTTCTAACATGGGGCGCTGCGGGCACTTTATTGTTGATGTTGGCCCTACGATGGTTTGAGCCATCCAACGCCTCTTCGCTGCAGGTGTTGTTACCTGCCACGGTATTTTTGTTGCTGTGGCTGGCGTGGGAAATGTACCGGGGGGTGGTCCATTTTTGGACAGCCGACCACCGAAACGAACGCTCTTACTCCTCATGGTTGGGGTTGGGCTTTGCGTTGTTGGGCGGATGCGCGCTGTTGCTTCGTCTGACTGGTGGTCTCTCTTCGTCCTTTTATCCTTTGTTCTACCTTGCGGTCGCGTTTCTTACCAGTGTAGGTACCGCACGACAGGGCACGTACTGGTTTGGGTACGCCTTGCTGTTGGAAGTGGCTGCTGTTGTCGCGAGTATGCCTGTTCAGCAGAGCGCGGTTGGCAAAGGTGCCCTCCACCTGGTGTTCCTCGGCTTGTTTGCAGGATCGCACCATCTGTACCTGCACGGTCTGTTGTGGGACATGCGTCGCCTTCGCAACCGAAAGAACGAACTCTCGGAGATTGCAACTCGATCGAGCATGATCTCTCGCGATGCAACGTCAACTCCTGTTGGTTTGACGGCGACCTCCATTCAATCGCTGGACGCCGAGCGTGAGATGCTTTTCTCTCATCTCCGTGAAGGCCTCGACGCTCATGGTTGCACGCTTCTCTGGAGAGACGATGTGGAGGAAACCTACGAGGTTTACCACATCGACGCCCAAACCGACGACATTGAGCATGGACCGTTCTCGCTGCAAACGGGGGCCCCTGCAGGTCTGTTTCAACGCAGCAACGCGATGCGAATCTCTCGTTCGGGAGATTCGGGTATCCATCTGCCGTACTACGGTCGCTCTGTCTCCGTTCGTTCCTGGTTGGCGGTTCCGATCATCCAAGGTGGTCGAGTGCGCGGCGCTTTGTGCGCCGACCGAATCCATCGGACACCCTTTTCGGCTCGTGAAGAGTCGATGATGGAAGGGGTCGCGATGATCTTTGGCCGGGCGTTAGAGAGCCAGCGTTCGTTCCTTCACTCCAAACGCGAACCCCAAAGCATTCTCTCTCTGTACGAAGCTGGACTGCAGCTGAACAAGGCTCACTCTGTCGGCGCTCTGGGGCAAACCGCCTTGGATATGGCCGCTGAACTCGCAGACTACGACTGGGGGCTTGTGACTCGCTATCACACCGAAGACGAAACTCACACGGTGATCGCGACGCACGGTGACGTGGACGCGTTGATCCACCAAACCTTCCCGGTGGAGAAAAGTCAGCTGGCGTTGGCTTTGAAGAACGGCTGTCCTCTTCCGCACAAAGGCTTGATGCGCTCTGCGAATCCTTTGATTGCGACCGAAGATCCGGAACTCCCCGACTTTGCAAGCGTAACCGTCATTCCTCTTCGGATGCTTAATCAGCCTGTAGGAAGTCTTGTGCTGGCTTCCCATGACCCACAAATGTTTGCCGACGATGAGCGAGAAAAGAACCTGGGCACGCTGGCT
Source organism: Deltaproteobacteria bacterium (assembly GCA_006226375.1). Lineage (GTDB taxonomy): Bacteria > Myxococcota_C > UBA6777 > UBA6777 > UBA6777 > M3003. Next base: position 48,684 of record SBHC01000059.1, read on the forward strand.
CATCATCTCGCTGCGCTTCTTGAAAACGCTCGTCACCAGCAGTTCCGCGAACAACTGGCAGAGCAAGACCATCTAACCCAACTGGCCAACCATCGCACCTTGATGGAGCGATACCAGGAGATGTTTGACGAAGCGAAACAACTTCACAAGCGCCTCTCTGTGTTGGTCGTGGACATCGATCATTTCCAGGACGTGAACACCAAACACGGCTACGAGTCGGGAGATCGTGTGTTGACCCAGGTCGCGCGAGCGATGCGACGACTGGGCCGGGATATCGACATTGTCGCTCGGTTTGAGGGTGATGAGTTTGTGATGGTTTTGGATGAAGCCAACCACAACCACGCTCTCAAAGTGGCCGATCGGCTGTTGGCTCAGGTCTCCCAGATGGAGTTCTGTGCCGAAGGGGAGAACCCTGAACTCTTCTCGATCACCTTGTCGATTGGCGTTGCTACTTATCCAGACGGAGCCACTGACCCAATCGGCCTGTTGATGGGCGGGAAAGATGCGTTGCTTCAGGCCAAACAGCGTGGTGGGCATCGTGTGGTCTTGTACAGCTCTCCGAGCAGCGGTGGGTCTCACAAGTCACAGCTTAACGTCTCCCACATGGTGACGCAGCCACCGCCGGGTTGGGGTTGGGCTTCGTCGGCGCCGCTGCCCTTTGCACGCAGCGAAGATGAGATCCGCCACCCTGACGAGAACCCTCGGATGACCAAGCCTCCCCAGCATAATGTTGGGAACAAGCCTGTCTCGGTGTCGCACATTATCGAAGCGGTGATCCAAAGCAACCGAGATTCGTCCAAGGATGATCTGTTGGGAGTGCGTGACCTGGAAGGGTTGAGCGTTCCTCGGTCTTTGCTCCAGGGGCTTCCGGACGAACCTCCATATCCTGATAGCTCCGATGAACTCGACGAAGTGCAGCATGACTCCACTGCGTTTTTGGCTGAGCATATGGAAGCCAGCTACCACAGCGACTCTGAGTCTCCTGAGATGGAAGCGTCGCCGCTGCACACCCCAGCTCCTCCTCTTACGTCCAACGAAGATCCCCTCGCTCGTAGCTTGCCTCGCCTGCCCGCCATCGAAGATCCCGACGCCGACAAAGTGGACTAGCTTGATTCTTAGAAGCCTTCCTCCTATCCTTGGGAAGGTGCATGCGCTTCGAAAGCAAATGGACCCAAACCATGCCACGAAAAATTCGAGAACTTGTTCGTGACCTCTTGGCAGCAGGTTTCTATGAAATTCGTGGGGGGAAAGGTTCGCATCGGAAGTTCACACATGAGGAATACGCAGGAGCTGTGACCTTGAGTGGAGGCTCTGGTGATGATGCGAAAGCCTACCAAGAAAAGCAAGTCAGGCAAGCCATTGAGGAGGTCCAAAAGTGAAACTTGGCGATAAGTATCACAAATGGGTGGAGTGGAACGAGGTAGAACAGATCTACTTGGGAAAATGTCCTGATGTCATGACGGGAATTCACGGCGATGACCCCATCCAGTTGTATGCTGAACTTTGTGATGTGATCGAAGATATTCTTCAGCATTTTGTAACGTCAGGGAAGCCCTTGCCCACACCAAAGGTTCGTCCCATGCAGGATGTTGCCTAAATTGAAAAGACAGTCTCTGGATTAGATCCGCTTGGCGATTCCGAAGCGCTGAGGAAGGGAGCCGACCTGCTCGTACAGGGCGACTACGGCTTTGCGGTAGTCGATCTTGGCACGAAGGACGGAGCGCTGTGCGTCAGCCAGGTCTTGTTGAAACTGAAGAATCTGGAACAACGTGCTGCGGCCCACCTTAAACTTGCTTCGCTCAGCTTCCAGCTTCTTTTGTGCCCACACCAACGAGGACTGCGCAAGCTTGATGCGTTTGTGGGTTTGCTCCACGTTGCGGTAACGTTGCTGAATCTCCAAGTCCAGCTTACGAAGCAACTCTTTGATGCGAAGGATGGCTCGCTCCACTTCGTACTTGTTGCGCTGATGCTTGCTCACAGCTTCTCGGTTGTCGAGGGCAACCGTCAGCTTCACTCCTACGTAAAAGTTGTGTGACTTGGGGTCAAACATGCTGGCGTATGCGGTGCCAAGGGGTGACGCTGCGTTACCAGATTGTCCTTCGTCACGACCAAATCCAACGAAGGAGAAGCCTGCGACAACGTCCAACTGGGGCAAGGTTCCGTTCTTGGACACGAGAGCAGCAAGCTTGGCGATCTGACTCTCACTGAAAGCCGACTTCACGCTGGGGTGGTTCTTCTTGGCCCACTTCAGCAAGTCATCCAGGTTGTCTTCCATGCCATTGTCGGTAGTGGCCTCAGTCGGAGTCAACGTGCTTTGTTTCGGCAAGAACAACAGAATCGCGAGCTGGTTTTCTTTGGCCTGTACATCTTGTTCTGCGGTCAGAAGCTCTTCTTTGCGCTTGGCCACTGCTTGTTGCACCTGGTACTTTTCCAAGGCCGCAACCTTACCAGCTTTGATCAATTGAAGAGTGTTCGCCAACTGTTGTTGCGCGAGCTTCAACGCGTTTTGCTTGATGCTTTGGTTTCGTTTGGCATACACGAGATCCCAGTAGACTCGGGTGGTTTCAGAGATCTTCTGAAGGACAAACGCTTTCAACTGGTACTGTGCCATCTTGGCCTTCTCTTCGGCCTGTTTGATCGGAGCAGTGTTGGTTGGCAACCAGGCTCCACGAAGCAATGGTTGGGTTAACTCCAACGACAAGGAAGTGGAGGCGCTGTTGTTGTTGAACACGGCGTTGGAGTTCTTTTGTAAGAAGGCTTGCAGGTCCAGGCGATCCTGTTGGGTCCAACTGTTGTCCAGGCTCAGTGACACTTTGGTTCCCGTCGGGAGCTTCTTCACGAGTGAGAGGTTCCCGTTCACTTGCAAACGACCCAACGTCAGGTTGGTGTTTGTGGTGCCCAGCGACGAGGAGTTGAGCTGCAAGTCGGCTGGCAACAACGAACGGCTCAGGCGAAGATCGCTGTTCAGGTCCAATCCAAAGGCACCTTTGGCGCGAACGATGTCGGCCTGGGCTTGCTTGATCGTCAACTTCTCGCGAGCCAGAGCCGGGTTGCGTTGCAACAACATGGCCAGAGCTTGTTGCAACGAGAGCTTGTAGGTGGGCTCAGGCTTGGACCCTGCAAACGCCAGGCTACTCAGCGTCAAGCTAACGAACATGACACTAACCCATAAGACCTTTCGCAGTAAGCCTGGAAGTGACTCTCCTAACGCTCCCTGTGTACGGCTGTCTTTGTTTTGCAGACAAAGAGAGTCTACGTGAGCCTCGGTCTCTTTGTTACTTCGCGCGACAGTACCTTCAGCAGAGAGATTGCATGCGATAAATCGGTCGTTTTGGAGTTGTTGTGTTTTCATAGTTTCAGTCCTTTTTGGCTTGTTGGTAGCTTGTTCTAAGTCGCTTGGTAGCTTGTACGTTGTAGTTATCGTTGTGTGTTATTCGTAGCGAAGCGCATCGATCGGGTTGAGCTTTGCGGCTCGCTGGGCCGGGTAGATTCCAAAGAAGATTCCGGTCAAAACAGCGAAGACAAAGGAGGCCACGATCGCTTTTATCGAAAGCTGTGTGCTCCACGAACCCATGGAAGAGATCAGCGTGGAGGTTCCTACACCCATCGCGATGCCGATGAGGCCGCCGACCAAGGAGAGTAAGATGGACTCCACCAAGAACTGGGAAAGGATGTCTCTGTAGGTCGCTCCTACGGCCTTTCGGATGCCGATCTCGCGGGTACGCTCGGTCACAGAGACCAACATGATGTTCATGATTCCGATGCCTCCGACCAACATCGACACTGCAGCAATGGAGGCCAGCAAGATGGTGAAGGTTCCCGTGACAGAGTTCATGGTTTCCAGGATCTCTTTCTGGTTTCGGATGTTGAAGTCCGATTCCTGGCCAGAACGAATTCGGTGACGGTGACGAAGCAGTCGTTCAATCGCGGCTTGTACCGTCTCCATGTGCTTCTGGTGTGACACCTGGATGTTGATGGCTCGCAGGTGCTTGATGCCAAACAGTCGTCGTTGCGCGGTTTGGAGCGGAATCAATACCTGATCATCTGGGTCGCGGTAACCGGATTGTCCCTTGGCTTCGAGGACTCCGATGATCGTGAAGTTCATTCCGCCCACCTTTAGATCCTGACCCATGGGAACGTTGCCGTTGAACAGGTTCTTGGCGACGGTTGCACCGATAACAACGTACTTTCGACTGGTCTTCGCCTCGTACTCTGTAAAGAATCGACCGTCAGCAATCTTGAACGCGTTCACCTTGAGGTAGTCCGCTGTGGCACCCAAAACGGTGGTGTTCGCGTTTTGGCTCAGGTACTTGAGCTGGAAACTCTTGCTCACCTCTGGCGACACCGCCGAAATGTTCGGAATCGTTTTACGAATGGCGTCTGCGTCTTCTGCAGTCAGGGTGGTGGTGCTGCCGCTGCGGACGTATCGGTTGCGGCGCTGGCCTGGGCGAACAATCAACAGGTTGGTTCCCATGCTTTTGATGCGTCGTGAGACGTTGGCCTGGGCACCGTCTCCGATGCTGACCATGGCGATGACTGCGGCAACACCGATGATAATGCCAAGCATGGTGAGCAGAGAGCGCATCTTGTTGGCCCGGAGGCTCTGTACCGCGATCTTGAGAAGCATCCAGACTTTCATTGTTCCGCTCCTGCTGCTTTGCGCTTGTCAAACTCAATGTTGCCGTCACGCAGGTGAATGTTTCGCTCGGCGTAGGCCGCAATTTCGGGTTCGTGGGTAACGAGGATGATGGTGGTTCCAGAGGTATGAAGGTTCTCAAAGAGTGCCATGATCTCGTCACCCGTCTTGGTATCCAGGTTTCCTGTGGGTTCGTCGGCCAGGAGAATGGGTGGATTCATCACCATGGCTCGGGCGATTGCGACACGTTGGCGTTGACCTCCCGACATTTGCGAAGGGAGGTGACACATACGATCGCCCAGTCCTACGCGAGTCAGAGCTTCTTTGGCCCGGGCCTCACCATTTTCAATGCCGGCGTACATCATCGGAACCTTGACGTTGTCGAGGGCTGTGTTCTTGGAAAGCAAGTGAAAGCTTTGGAACACGAAGCCTATCTTTCGGTTTCGGATGCCAGCCAACTCGTTGTCAGAGAGGTTGGAAACATCGTGACCATCGAGGTAGTAGCTTCCTTCGCTTGGGCGGTCCAAACATCCCAGGATGTTCATCAAGGTGGATTTCCCGCCACCGGAGGAGCCTGTGATTGCGATCATCTCGCCCGCTTTCACGTTGAGGTCGATGCCATGGAGAACCTGGAGCGGCTGGCCGCCCATTTGGTACGACTTTTTGATTTGCTGTAGCTTAATCATTGTAGTTATCTCCTCATCATTCGACGCATGTTACGCATGGAAGAGTTACGCCCAGAACCACGTCGTTTTCGATTGGACTTCTTTCGAGCGACCTGGGAGGTGATGATCTTGTCGGTTTCGCTGAGTCCTTTGAGGATGACGGTTTGGGTTCCGTTGGAAGGACCAATCTGAACGCGCTTGCGTTGGACTTTTCCTTGGCTCAACACCATCACGCGGTGGCGACTGCCTCGGGACTTCACAGCCATGGCTGGAACCAACATCGCGTTCTCTCGCTCGTCCACCACGATCTTGAGATTGGTGGTCATGTTGATCTTCATCACCTTGGATGCTTTTTTGTCGAGCTTGACGAGGACTTCAAACACAGTCACGCTGTTTTCAGACTTGCCTTCTGGGTTGACCCGAACCACCTGACCGCTGAACATCTTTCCGGGCAAGGCGTCGATGGTGACTTCCACACGCTGTCCATCCTTGACACGAACGACGTCGGCTTCATCCACGTGTCCTCGGACATACAGCTGGGACAGGTCTGCCATCTTGAACAGCAGGGTTCCACCGGAGCTTGCGTTGGTTCCCGACGTGATGACCTGTCCGGGTTGGACCAATCGCTGCAGGATGATGCCCTTTTCTGGGGCAATGATCTTGGTGTCCTTGAGTCGGTCGCTGGCCTCTTTCAGCGCTTCTTTGCTGCGCTTCACACGAGCCCATGCGCTCGAACGTTCGGCCTTTCGGAGAGCCACCTCGTTGGTCAAGTTGTCGAGTGTTTCCTTGCTGACCAAACCTTTCCCAAACAGTTTCTTGGTGTTGGTGTGCTTGGTGAGCGTGTGTTTGTACTGCTGGTGGCTCTTGTTGTAATCTGCGTATGCCATGGAGAGCTCGGCCTTGGCCTGGTTCACCCGACGCTTTTCAATCTCAGGATCGAGTTGAAGCAAGCTTTGGTTGGGCTTCACAGCGTTGCCCACCTCCACGTTGACCGTTTGGATGGTACCTGACGCCTTGGAACGAATTTCCGTGCTATACTTTGGCTCAACGACTCCTGTGGCCGAGATCTTCCAAACGAAGTGACCTCGCTCAACAACTGAGGTGCTATGTTGGACCGGAGCTTTTTGAGCAGCCGCTCCAGAACGTTGAAACCATAAGATTCCTCCAACGAGGAGAGCCAAACTGGCAAGGCCTACGGTGAGCTTGGTGATGATTCGTGACATGGGAAACCTCCTTTTTTGGGGAAGACCAACTTCCCTCAAGTGTTTCAGTCCCCCCTCCGACGAGAGCCCTCCTCAGAATCTTCCAACTTTTTTTGCTCTTTTTTGAAAGTGTTTGATTTGTATGCAGGTTTTTGTTGGTTGGATACTTGCCTTGGGACGTTGAGAGGCCAAAACGGAAAAGAAATGGAAGAAACCAAGCTGTGAGTACGACAAAGAACAGCGAACAGGACACGACGTCCTGGCAAGAGTGGGTGCACCGGGCGCGTGACGGTGATCGTGAGGCGTTCCGGCAGCTGGTGGACTTCACTCAGCAAAAAGTATATCGCGTGGCCCTGCGAACCGTTGGGAGTGAGACCGATGCTGAAGAAGCAACCCAAGAAACCTACATACGAGCTTGGCAACAGTTGGACAACTTCCAGTTTCGTTCGTCGTTGGTCACTTGGCTGTGCCGTATTGCCATCAACGTGTCGATCGATCTTCTGCGCAAGCAAAAACGCGATCATTCTGTCTTGGACCAGGGCGACAACGAGCGAGGTGTTTGGGTGGAACAGTTGCCTTCCGCAGACCAGGGTCCTGAACAACAGTTGGAGCAAGCCCAACTTCAACAACAGATCCAGGAGGTGTTGCAGTCGATGAAGCCCAATCATCGCGTCGTGTTCGCGCTTCGTGAGATCGATGGCTTGTCCTACGAGGAGATCGCCGAAGTTGTGGATTGTCCTCCTGGGACAGTGGAATCTCGCTTGCATCGAGCACGACAAGAGTTTCGCGACAAACTGACCCGCTTGCAGCGTCGTCAGTGAAGGAGAAGGATGATGTCATTCTTACAAGATACAGACCATGACAAAGAGCTCTCGTTGTATCGAGACCAACGGCTCACTCCTGAACAAACCAAGCAGTTTGAGGAGCATCTCTCCTCTTGTGAGGCTTGCCAGGGCGCTTTGCAGGAAGCTGATGCCTGGAAGCTGGCGATGGCTGGCTTCCCCAAAGCGACGTATTCGGCCCAACGCACCGACCGAATTATGGAGGCTCTGGAGACGCGTGTGGAAGCGGAGGCCTCCGAAGAGATCAGCGTGTGGGAGTGGTTGCTGGGACCGCTACGTGTAATGGTTCCTGTCACAGCCGCTGTTGCGGTGTGTTTTTTGGGGCTTGTGCTGTTCTCATCGCCCAATTCCATAGAGTCTTCTTCGCAGCCTCCGGCTTCTTCGGTGGAGAGCACTCTCTTTGGACAGACCTCAACGTCCAGTGAGCGAACTCTCTGGGAAGGGTTGTTGTCTGATGATGAAACCAGGTAAACGCAGCGTTCTGCAAGATAGAAAGGGTTGATCCCAATGAAGACTTCCAAGCAATCCCGTTTGTGGGCTTCTTTACTTTTGCTTGCGTTGTTTGGCTTAAGCTTCGCAAGTGGCTGGTTTGCTCATCGATACGCAGCTTCTTCGGAAGCCAATAAAAGCCGAAGCCGTCGGGCACGTGGACAGTGGCGCAAGCGCTTCTTGGGTCGGCTCTCGTCGCAGCTCCAACTCACAGGCAAACAACAGACATCAATTGTTGCGGTGTTGAACCGGTATCGTCCAGAATACCGAAAGCTTCGTGCGAGCTTGCGCCCCAAAATTCGGGCGATGCGGGAGCGAATGCGTTCAGACATCAAGGCCCTGTTGCAACCTGAGCAACAAAAGCGATTTGTGGTGATGCTCAAAGAAGCCAAGGCTCGACGTGCGAAACGAAGAAAGCGAAAACAACCATAGTTTGTCATGGGAGATACGTATGATTAAGGCCAATCGTCTGGAAGATGCAGCGTTGGGAGCGTTTCTTGGCGCATGTGTAGGTGATGCTGCAGGAGCAACCTTGGAGTTTTTGGGTCGCCAACCTGAGCCTGATGAAGTTGCCGTGGCAATGCACATGAAGGGTGGAGGGGTATGGCGCGTGGCTCCTGGGCAAATCACAGACGACTGCGAGCTAGCCCTGTCCCTGGCCCGAGGACTTGCGCAGAATCTGTCTTATTCTTTGGAGACGATCGCCAAGCAATACGCCGCGTGGATTGGTTCGGACCCTTTCGATATTGGCACCACGACGATTCGGTCGCTGGGGTGTTTTCAACAAGAGGCCTGGCGAGATCTCTGTGAGTCTGAAGGGTTTGCCGTGGGGATGGCCAAAGCTGCCCAAGAGCGATGCATGGAGTCCAAGTCCAACGGTAGCTTGATGCGGAATGTTCCATTGGGAATTTGGGGTTATCGTTTAGAGCCTCATGAGATCGCAGAAAAAGCCCGCCAGGACTCGTTGTTGTCTCATCCGAACCCCAGCTGTTGTGATGCTGTTGCTTGTTACTCTATTGCGGTGGGGAGCTTGCTTCGTGAACCAGGGAACGCTGAACTTGCTTTTCAGCTGGCCTTGGACTGGGCAGAGGAACATGCCTGTGAGGAAGTGCAGAGCTGGTTGCGTGACGCCAGCCGAAACGTGTCGATGCCGTATCATCCTTTGGCAGGCTTCGTGGCCATTGGGTTTGGACATGCGTTTCGTCACTTGTTACTGCAAACACCCTTTGAGGATGCCTTGCGAGAAACCCTCGAAGGTGGCGGTGACACCGACACCAACGCGTGCATTGTTGGAGGATTGCTGGGTGCTCTTTGGGGAGTGAAGAACATTCCTGAGCGGATGAAAGAGGCTGTTCTTGAGTGTGATACCAAGCAAGGCCGCCCTCGACCTGACTTTCTCCATCCCAGGCAAGTTCCTGCCTTGGTGCAAATCCTCTTGCAGCAAAGCTAGCTGTCTCTACTTGCTTGTTGGTTCCTTGGGTTGAAGTTCTTCCACTGAAACTTCAAGTATGTTGGCTATCTCTTCCAACGAATACCCTTGTTGTTGTAGTTTTCGCACAACCTTTGTATGCACTTCTTGGCGGCCTTCTTGCAAACCTTCTTGACGACCTTCTTGCAAACCTCCTTGACGACCTTCTTGCAAACCTTCTTGACGGCCTTCTTGCAAGCCTGCTTCTAAACCTTGTTTGTGGCCTTTTTGCCAACCTTCGACGATCGCTCCTGTCATGATGGTACGGTAATCTCGGATCTCACGCAGTTGAGCGTCATAGTACGCACGCAGCTTGGGGTCTTGGCTGAGACGTTCAAGCTCTTCATAGGCTTTGATCAGTTTTTCGTCTTTCCAATCGGCTAGTTCTTCAAAGGTCATTGTATCAGCCTCTTTGAGGAAGGAGACCCATTGTTCGAGGGCGTCGTGAGCTTCTTCCCAAGATTCATGAAACTTGGGGAATTCTATGATGTGAATTTGTCCGTGGTCAGAGAGGATGGTTCCATGTTCGACCTCGGTCCACATCCAACATGTATGATAATCTTCCAACTCTGGAATTGCCACAAAGTCTGAGAAAATAATGGATATAACAGGATGTAACTTACTGTAGGGCTGGCCTCCGTGTAGCTGTCTACCAAACAGTCGAGACCAATAGTAGAGGACTCGCTCCAAGAAGAAAGGGTGGTTCTGGACCTGCATCTCAACGTGAAAAATGCGCTCGGTTTGATCTCGTGCAAGGAGATCCAACTTCACTTCTTTGTCGTTGGGTTCTATCTTGCCTAACTCAGGTTGTAACAGCTCCAAGTCAACAATACGTTCTCCTTCGACACGATCCAGGATGGCGTTGAGAAGTCCCAGTAACAAGGGTTTGTTGTGTTCTTGTCCAAACAGAGCTTTGAATACAAAATCGACAGTGGGGGAGAGTAAGTCTGTCATTGGATATACTCGGTAGGATGTTTGTTGGAAGGTCTTGAATAGGGGGGAAGGGTGGAATTGAATGCTCCATTTCGTCGTGGGAGTATGGATGAAACTCACCCACACATGGCAACAAGTGTGCCGTTGACTCGGAGTGGAGAATCACTTTTCTTATTAGAATGATGAGTGGAGTGTATTTTGGATAGGAGAACACACGTGTCCAGAACTTGGACAGATAGTGTTCAGAATCTAGGCACGATATGGGCTTGTTGGTTTGGTTCTATGCAACTTGGAGGAAGGGGAGCCACTCTTGGGGTAGAGGAGCTTTTTGGTTCTGGTTGTAGTCGTACGAGACAACGAGGCCCTCGCCTACGGCAGCAATCTTCTTATGAGTTTGGCTATAGACAACGTAGCTCATCGTGAACCGGTCGTCGCTTCTCTCTGAAATGTAGGTGCCGATGGTGAGAGTGTCTGGGTAGGTGAGGGGAAACTTGAAGCGACATTGGGTAGATGCAAGGATGGGTCCAATGCCATGTTCTTCCATAAAGGAAGTGATTCCTGCTTCCTCAAAAAATGCGATGCGAACGTCTTCAAAGTATCGGAAGTATACAGTGTTGTTGACGTGGTTGAACGCATCCATGGAACCCCAAGTTACGGGACGTTCAATGGTGTGGGTGCAGGCTTCCAAGGTAGGACGAGACATTCAGACCTCTCACTTTACAGAGTTAACCAACGCCGAGAAGTTCCACTTCAAACACGAGGGTGGCGCTGGGTGGAATGGCGCCCGGGAAGCCACGCTCTCCGTAGCCGAGTTCGGGTGGAATGGTGAGCTTGCGCTTGCCGCCGACTTTCATGCCAACAACGCCTTGATCCCAACCCTGAATGACCATACCACCACCCAAGACAAAGTCGAAAGGACGACCGCGATCCACAGAGGAATCGAACTTGGTGCCATCCGTCAACCAACCTGTGTAGTGAACGCTTACTTTTTGGCCGCTTTGAGCTTCTGTGCCAGTTCCAATTTCAAGTTCTACGATCTGCAAAGACATGGGGCTCTCCATAGAAAAGATGGTGGATACAACAAGGCCAGCAACTTCACGAATGAAGTGCTGGCCCTATCGCGAAATAGAAATCGCTATTCCGAGGGGTTGGCCTGGCTTAGCTCAATTGTGCGAGTTGTGCCTTGATGCCTTCACCCACGCCGGTGGTGCTTCCGGAGCCGCCAAGGTCACCGGTCAAGTTCTCACCAGCCTTGTAGAAGTTGAAGGTGGCTTGGTAGAGAAGGTTGCCAGCTTTGGCGAGGGTTTTCTTCTTGCTGTCGTTGAGGCGACCGGTTTGGTCATCACCCATACGCTCAAGAAGAGCACACATTGCCCAGATGGATGCGCCGGGGTTGATTTGGTCCGGCTGGAGGTCAGGAGCAGTTCCGTGACCGGGCTCGGAGACCATCAAACCTGTGGAGAGGGTGTAGTTGAAGCTGGGCATCATGCCGATACCACCGATCTTGGAAGCTTCAGCGTCGGTCAAGAAGTCCATGGTCAAGTTGGTTCCAACCACGCTCTCCACGAGGAGAGGGCGGTTGATGGTGAACCAGCAGTAGCTTGCGATGGTCATGAACTGAATGTTCAAGCTCGCGTACTTGGCATCTTTGGCGATCTCACGACCCACTTTGGTGAACAGCTCGTCACCTTTGAGGAAGGGAGAGTACAGAACGAAGATGCTCTTCTTGCCGCGTGCGAGGGTGTCGTCAAAGGCGTAACGAATCACGTTCTCCGACATCTCACGGGTGATGCGGCGGAAGTTGATGGATTCGGTCTCGGTGCGCTTGTCTTCACCGATGTAGAAGCCTTCGTTGTTCTGACGGTAGCAGCGGGTGTCGATGGGCAGTTGGGTGAAGTCAGCGTTCTTGCCTTCAAAGCGGAAGAACTGACCGACATCATCGCCCAGGTTGTCGCGCTCGACTTCGGTCAACATCGCATCAGCCAAGGGCACGAGGAAGTCGCGTCCGTAGAACTGGGTGGTGACGATTACGCGGAACCAGTCGGGGTTCTTGGTGATACGCTGGAGGAAGTTGTCAAAGATGATGTATTCCATCTTGACGCCGGTTTCTTCCGCGTGCTTGCGACCGAACTCGACAAACGCGTTGTCGGATTCTTTGAGGATGTTACCCTTCTGAGCAACATAAACCGTGTCGATGCCTTTTTCCTTGGCGTAGGCAAAGGCGCGAGCCACGATCGCTTCCGACTTCTTGGTGATGATCTTGGCGTCGGTGTAGTCGGTGCCTTCGAGGTGTGGCGTGGTAGAGGTCACACCTTCGGGTCCAACAAACACAGCCATGTTGACATCGACCGACTGGTGAGTACGGGGCGCAACGTTGCGGAAGTCACGGACGCAAGCGTCGGACTTGAGCTGCTTTCGGATGAACACGTTGATGCTGGAGGGGGTGCCTTTTCCAGACAAGGTTCCGGTCGCGCCTTTGTAAGCGTAGCCAGCCTTGCGAATGCGGCTCAACACACCTTCAGCGGGAACCAACACGTTCAGCGACTTCATGGAGTTGGCGGAGTCGCGGACGAAGTCCAGGTTGCTCTCCTGAACTTTGGGGTACTTGGCCTGGATGTCGGCGAGGCTGCCGTCGGTCAACAGCGCAAGTACATCTTTGTCGCGTTGGTTGTTTTCGTTCAACAAGTTGATGTCGAACTCATTCTTGAGGCGGAGCCAGAGGCGGAGACCCACGGTCAATTTGGGGTCTTCGACTTCGGACTGCCAGTCAAACGCGTAGTCGCTACCAACCAATTCGTTGGCGCGAGCAAGGGCAGCGTCAGCCACTGTGCGGACCACTTCGCTGGCGTCTTCAGCGCGGTCATCGCCAGGGAAATACAAAAGTTCGATGGATTCAGACATGGTCGATTCTCCATGAGTTTTGTGAGTTCTCTCACCGTACAATCCCTTTCTTAACACAGGTTGTCTCTTCGTTTTGCATGGGGAGAGCAACGCTGGAAAAGGATGAGGGGGTCTTACAAACCCCTCTCATCCTGCGAGAGGGAGCTGTATGGGGAGAAAGGGGGGTACAGGTACCACAATCGGTAAATACCGTAGGGTGGGGATTATTGACCTTCGGGTCCTTCGGGCAACATGTAGAGGATGTCGTCCCAGGGGTGACGGTAGAGGGCCGACTTGAGTCGCTTTTGGTCCATGTAGTGACCGATCATACCGATGGTACGACCCAACAGGAAGAAGCCGTTGAGGCCACCGCTGTCGATGACCGTCTGGACATCTTCTTGGGAGAAGCCACAAGCGTACATCATATCGACACAGAGTGTACCGATCGCGCCGTCTACGTTGAGAATCAGGGTGTCCTTCTTTTTGGTGGTCAATTGCTCGACCTGAAGGGCATACTCAAGCAAGGGATACTTGGGGAAGTTCTCGAACGCGTAAGCCTTCAGCAACTCGACGCGAGCGTCGGGGTTGCGGAGGGACTTGATGCGGTGTCCGATACCCTGGATGTTGATGTTTTGCTTTTTCTTGATGTTGATGAACTCGACGGGGGACCAACCGTTGGTCACAGCCTCGTTGAACATCACAGCAGCACCAGCGACAGCGCCACCGAAGCGGGGTCCGATGGTGAGAATACCGGAAGCCACAGCGCTCATCAGGTCGCGGCCTGCGCGAGCGGTCACGATCGCGTTGTGAGCACCGGACACTGCGGGGCCGTGGTCGGCGGTCAACTTCACCACGATCTCAATGAAGTCGGTGGCGAACTTGGGCAGCTTCTGCTTGAACCACAGCAGGGAGATAACATCGCCCAAGGAGTAACCTTCGCCGATGACCTTGCTGATCTTGTGGCCAGCGTAGAGCAGCTCATCACCAGAGTCATCACAGATGGTGCTGATGAAGTTACTGCTGCGGCGAACCATGTTCATCGCAACAGCTTCGTTGTAGTCGATGGGCACGGTAGCTGCTTCAACATCAGCCACGGGAGTGTGACCATTTGCCACGAGCTTGTCGTAGGTTTCTTTGATGATCTTGCCGTAGTCGTTGAACGACTCGGGAACGATCGCGCCAGCTTCGCGGAGAGCTTTGTTCTTCGCGGGAGCGGTCTCACGCTCAGCGTCAGCCTTTGCACCAGCGTGACCGAACTGAACACCTTGGGGCAGGTAGCCGAGAGCGGTACCGGTAACCCAGGCAATCACGGGCTTGTTAATTTGCCCGGTCTTGATGGCGTCAGCGATCTTGTATTCTTCTTCTCCACCGACTTCGCCGAGGACAACCATCATCTTAATGTCGGGGTTGGCCTGGTAACGGAGGAGGTGATCCAGCAGGGTGGAGCAAGGGAACGCGTCGCCACCGATCGCGATACCTTCGTTGATACCGTCGGTCATCTGAGCGATAACGTTGTAGGACTCGTTGGACATACCACCGGACTTGGACACGAATCCAACCGAACCGGGACGGTGCAGCTTGGAGTTCACGATGTTCTCGATGGTTCCACCGGTGTTGGCGATACGGAAGCAACCTGCCTTGATACCACCGACAGTCGCGGGTCCGATGATGTTCACCTTCTTCACGCGAGCGAGGTGACGGAGGTGACGAGCGCGTCGCTCGGGCACACCTTCTGCGATGATCACGAGGGTACGGAGCTGCTCTTGCTCAAGAGCTTCCATCGTGGTGGGGTAGGCCGAACGATAGGACGCGAAGTTGATCATCACGTCGGTTTCAGGGAAGTCAGCGCAAGCGGAAGCCACGTTGGGGTAGATCGGCAAGAGGATCTCTTTGGTGCCGAAGAAGACCTTGTGGTTGCCGTTACGGCCGGGGTTGACGATGGCTGCCACGGAAGGGGTTTCACGACGGCAAGCGATGTCGAAGTCCAGCATTCGCTGGATAGCTTTGGCCTGGAGGCCATAAATAATCGCAGTGGAGTTGCGATCAAACAATTGATAATCCGGTCGGCTCATCTGTATGTTCTCCCATCATTGGATTGGGTGGAATTTCGCTTCAGAAGAAACAGCAAGGACTACTCGTTTGCGAGAGCGTCTGCCACGATTTGAGTCATGTGTGTTTCGGGGCCGTGGGCTTCCACTGGAACGCCCATCTTTTCGAGAGCTCCCTGGATATCCATCAGACCCTTCTTGTAGTTGGGTCCACCACGACGGACGTACACTTTGACATTGGCTGCTTTCATCTTCTCAGCGTATTCTTCCATCGCCATGATGATGCCGGTGAAGGTCTTGGCCACGTCAGTGAAGTTGGCGATACCACCACCCACCAAGAGATACTTGGGGCGACCCTGGGGGTCGGGGGTGCGGGTCATCAAGTCGATGACAGTCTTCGCGTATTGGTAGGTGTTTTGCTTGTTCGGGTTACCGGAGTATTCGCCGTACATCGCGAGCTCTTTGGCGTAGCCAAGGTCACACACGGTGTCAGCATAAACCACGGAAGCACCACCACCAGCGACCATGTTCCACACGCGGCCTTCAGCGTTCAACAAGGTGAACTTGAGGGAGGAACCGGTCTTGGAGTCGAGTTCACGGATGAAGTCTTCTTCGGGAGACAAGTGCTGACCGAAGGGAGCGGGGTACTCCAAGGTTCCCCAGAGGCCGCGGCACTCGAACTCAGCGGTGTCGTCGACCTTGGCAACACAGTCGAGAGGCTCAGCTTTTCCACCAGTGACCACGAACGGGTTGATCTCAAGGTATGCGTAACCGCCATCACGGAAGTGGCCGTGCAATTCCACGAGGAAGTTGCTGATCACTTCTTGTTGCTCGGGCTTGAACAACTCTGCCACGGTCGCTTTGAAGGTGTCGGTGGTGACTTCGTCCAAGGGAGAGATGTGGATCTCTTTCACTTGATCCCAGTTCTCTTCGACATCCACACCACCCATGTTGGACAGGTAGATGATGTCACCTTCTGCGTCGAGAACCATCGAAACGTAGTTCTCGGTGGTGTCATCATCAAACGGAGTGAAGGGCTCCACGATGAAGTGGGTCAGCTCACCGGTGACGCCGCTCAGCAGGGTCTTTTCGGTGTTCATTCGCTCGGCGATCCAGGCAGCGGTCTCGTCCACACCTTTGTTCAGGGAAACGAGGCCGTTCTTGCCGCGCTTTCCGAACAACTGGTCGGGCTTCGCGGTGAGGGTTCCCTCGTTCAGCCAGGGGTTGTCGGCGACCTTGTCCTTGAGGTTTTCCCCAGGACCCACCAACACAGCCTTGCCTTCGTAACCCGAGAGAGCTGTTGCCAGCATGCGCTTCGCGTCGTATTCGCGGATTCCTTTGCGGGCCATCGCAATACTCCTTGTCCAGTGATGAAAAATGAAGATGCGTCCAAAAGGTGACGCAGGAGATTCTTGAATCGTTGCGCGTCTTACCAAGTCTTGTACAGAAAGTCAATGCTTCTCTCGATGCCTGTCTGCCTCATTCGACTGTCACAAGCGCGCGCTGTCAGGCTGGCCTGCTCTCAAGCTTTAGACACAAGCCTGACCATGATATCGCTAGAAAGCGAACGTGTTGTACATCCTTGTTGCCATGTCTCATGCTTCACCACACAACAACATACAACACAGAATATTCCAGCACCCCTCCTTCCTTTAGAACTTTCGTCTACGTCCGGCAACCCTGAAACGCAGATGTTTTTCCTTTTTTCGCTGCGCTCGTTGGTGGAGGGCGCCCGCTGTGTGGAATGCTTTCATTTGCAGGTGGGTTTGTGGGGGTGCTTGATCCAACACAAGAGGTGTTCCTGTTCGTCAGGTCAGACTGTGTGTTAGATAGAGGGCCATCTTTAATAAGATCGATTGCAAGGCAAAGGAGAAGCTCGTGCGTAAATGGTTCATTCGGATTCTGCTCGGACTTGGTGTTCTAGCGCTGTTGGTTGTGGGTAGTTGCGTGATCTTTAGCAAGAGTCTGCCCAAGGGGAAGACAGGGCCCGAAGCTGACAAGCTGGCTCATGCCGTTGAGAAGGCTGTCAATGTCAAAGCGTGGCACAAGGTGGGCGCGATTCAGTGGGACTTTGGTGGTCGTCACTTCCTCGTGTGGGACAAAAAACGCAGCCTGACGAAGGTGACGTGGGGCAAGGGTCGCCTGAGCGCGATGATTTCCCTGGCCAACCCCAAGCTGGGTATCGCTTACCAAGATGGAAAGCCCGTCAACGATGCGGCCATCCGGGAGAAAATGTTGGGCCGTGCCTATGCGCTTTGGGCCAACGACAGCTTTTGGCTAAACCCCCTCGCTAAGTTGTTCGACAAAGGCGTCACCCGCAGCATCGTGAAGTGGGAAGGCAAGCCTCAACTCATGGTGTCGTACAGCTCGGGTGGTGTGACCCCAGGCGACTCCTACCTGTTTCTCCTCGACGACAACAAACGACCCACTGGCTGGCGGATGTGGGTGAAGATTCTTCCTCTTAAAGGGGGTTACAGCAGTTTCATCAAATGGATCACCTTGCCCGGTGGTGCTCAAATCAGCACCCAACACAAAACGCTGGGTCTTCTCAAATTGAAGCTCACCAAGATTAAGTCGGCAGACTCCACAGAGGCACTCCTCGGAGAGGATGTGTTTGCTCCCTTGCTCAAGCTCCTGCCCGGGTACAAAGCTCCCCAACCGCGTCGTTCGTCGGCAACGTCGCGACCCACTCCTCAACCTGCGAAACGACCCACGGTTCGCCCTCCATCCCGCTAGCTCTACCGTTGGGCTTGGCTTCTACGTTGTTCCTGCTTTGGCGAACCATCTTCCGTCTGGAATAGGTCTATGTGCGTGTAGGTTCCACCTATAGGTATGGTGGAGTACATTCTGTCAGTCAGGTAAATCATGAGACGACGAACAGGAAGTCTGGTGGCATTCGGTGGGCTGGTTGCCTTCTTCGGTGGCCTGTTGTGCTGCTACGGAGAGCCCTCACCATCGGTCAAAAAGCCAGCCACGCGACAGGTAACGACCCATGCTTCCAAAAACAAAGCCACCAAGAAAGCACCCATGACAATGACATTGTTTGATTTCAAAAACGGTGGGAGCGTGGGCGAATGGTACATCGTGAATGACGGTGTCATGGGAGGTGTGTCGCGCAGCCAGATTCGGCTTTCAAAGGAGAAGACGGCTGTGTTTGAGGGCTTGGTCTCCCTTGAGAACTACGGCGGGTTTGCATCTGTAAGAAGCGGTCCTCAATCCTTGAACCTTGGTAGCTACAAGGGCATTCGCTTGCGGGTCAAAGGTGACAAAAAAACCTACAAACTTAACATCCGGACCAACCGACGTTTTGATGGTGTTGTCTACCAACGAAGGTTTGATACCAACGGCAAATGGGAAACGATTGACATTCCGTTTTCGGAGCTATGGCCTGGGTATCATGGGCGAAAGATGACCAGGGTGGGGTCCTTGGATGCCTCCAAGATCCAAAACTTGGGCTTTCTTATCGCAGACAAGCAAGCCGGCGCATTCCGGTTGGAGATTGCCTCGATTCAGGCGTATCGGTAGAGTGTGTGGGTGGACGTGAACTTGTGTGGTCGTGATTTAGGCTGCTTTTGAGGTGGTTCCCAGAAGCTTCTTCTGAAGGAAGTGGAGGAACTTTCGTTCTTCGCGGATCTGCTTGATCTGACGAAGCAGGTTGCGGGTGTGCTTGGTTCGGTGACGACGTCGTTTGTGTCGGCTGAGGCGCTGGAGCTTGCTGTACAGCCTCTCTTCGTCCAGGTCGAGAAGCCCAAGGCGTGACGTGAACATGTCCCGCCAGTTTTCTGCGTTGGCTTCCAACGACTGGGGCTTGGTCATCTGCACAAGCAGCTTGTTTTGCAGCTTGCGAAGGAACCGACGCTCTTCCCTGTCACGTCCGATATGACGAAGCCATTGGCGGGTTTTACGACGCCAAGTTCGTCGTGACACTCGAACCTTCAGCGACTTTTGCAGCCGGTCGTGCCAGCGTTCTTCCAGCAGCTCCATGCGATCGGCGAGTACCTGCAGCGCGGCTTGCGGCTTGAACGTTGCCTTGGCTTGTGTTGAGGACTTGAGCGCGATGCCCAGTCCTGCCAACAACAAACAAGCGGTCAGGGCAAGAAGCAAGGTTGTCCGGTGTTTGGGGGTCGTCCAGTCAAACCAAAGCTGCTTCCAATAACTCCAGGTGAGGAGCTCGTCCCGAGTCGAGGGGCGCTTGGCTTCCTGGCTTTCTGGAGGTTGGCTTTCTTCCTTTGCCTTCGGCTGCGGCTGTGGTTCGGCCGGGACTTGGGATTCCGGACTGATCGAACGAGTCAGGAAGTCGCTCCAACTGTGAAGCGTATGACGAGCGGCTTGCCAGGCGCGAACAACGCTCTGGTTGAGCGGAGAGCGGCTGTCAAACTCGTCCGAACCTTCGAGGTACTGGTTGTGGTCCTTGATCTGGGTCGTATGGGGGGTGCCATGCTCACCTGACTCAGGGACGTGGATGGGCTCCGGCGCACCGGAACCTGAGCGAACCCAGTACTCGATCTTTGGTGGAGTAGAGACCGGGTCCGGCCGTGGATCTTGTTCCAGAAAATGGAGCAGTTGACCAAGGTGGTCCTCGGCCAACTCATCCAGATGGGTGGAACCTCTAAGGTTCGGGGTAGGCTCCAGGAGCGGGGGCACTGGGGCCTTCTCCGTTCTCGAACGATTGTACATGATTGATCTGCCGTATCATATCTTGGAAGTAAGTGAGAAGGTTGGCTTTGGGTACATCCCAAAGCGCACCAAACACCAACGTAACCAGCCGCAACGTCCCTGTTTCGGAAGATTCCAAAGCTTTGATGGCGTGGGGCGTGATCTGGCCGTTGTACAACTCATGAATTCGTCGGGCGAGCTCCTCTTCCGACCAGCCGCGCTTTTTGCGAAGCTTGCGAGCTACCGATCCTATGGTTTTGTGTCGCATCATGTTTCTCTGTCTCTTTGGCGCAGGTGAGATCTGTCTATCTGCCAGTAAAAGCGCAGAGATCCACAACGTCAATTTTTCTACCGAAAGCCATGGAAAGAAATTGTGTGTCGTATCCTGACACGAAGGGGCATATCCTGGTACAGTGGGTTTGTAGGTGTTCTTTTGTTCAGAGGATGCCGCTCTACATCAGACGACCTGTCTTGTTAAGGAGGCTTTGAAGTTTGTGCCAAGGTTGATCATTGCTGAAAAGCCATCTGTGGCGCGCGATCTTGCTCGCGTGCTTGGGGTCAAAGGCAAAAAAGACGGTTTTTTGGAGGGCAACAGCTGGCTGATCACATGGTGCATCGGCCACCTCGCAGAGCTGTGCGAGCCTCACGAATACAACGGCTCCTGGAAGCGCTGGAATATGGGAACGCTGCCGATGATACCGGACGAATTCCAGCTTCGACCCAGCAAACGAACGCGCAAACAGTTCAACATTGTTAAGCGGTTGCTGCGAAGGCGAGATGTGTCGTCTGTGATCAACGCATGTGACGCCGGTCGCGAAGGCGAGTTAATCTTTCGCTACGTGTACCAACTTTCGGAAGCCAACAAGCCGATTGAGCGCTTGTGGATCTCCAGCATGACCGACGAGGCCATCTCTCAAGGCTTTCAAAGTCTTCAACCGGGCGAGGCTTACGATCGCTTGTGGCATGCAGCACGAGGGCGCTCTGAGGCCGACTGGTTGGTTGGGCTTAACGCCACTCGCGCGATGACGCTTCGTACACGCCAGGCTTTGGGCGGTGGGCGTGATGCGCCGCTCATGTCCATCGGCCGGGTGCAAACGCCAACCCTGGCGATGGTGGTGATGCGTGAACACGAAATCCTTAACTTTGAGCCCAAAGACTATTGGCGCTTGTTGGGTCAGTTTGAAGCTGAGCAGGGCAAATACCCAGGGGTCTGGTTTCGCGAGGTGGAAGATCCCGCCGAAAAGAGCGGACGTCGTCTGGAGAAGCGGTTCTGGGATGAAGAGGAAGCCAACGCAATGTTGGCATCCTTGCAGGGTCTACCGGCCCGAGTGGTGTCCGTCGAACGCAAAACAGAGCGGGAGAAGCCTCCCATGCTGTTCGATTTGCCCCGTTTGCAGCGCACCGCCAACAAACGCTACGGCTACTCGGCCAAAAAGACGCTGGAGTTGGCCCAAGCCTTGTACGAAAAACACAAGCTCTTGACCTACCCACGGACGGACTCGAAACACCTGTCCACCGATATGATCAGCAAGATGCCTGGCGTGATCCAGGCTGTGGCTGTTGATCCGTATGTGCCGTTCACGGACTATCTGTTGCATCTTCCGAAAATACCGGCTCCACGGCGGGTCTTCAACAACAGCAAGGTCTCCGACCACCACGCCATCATTCCCACCTCCAAGAGGCCCAACACAAGCCGTCTTTCGGGTGAAGAACAAAACATCTACGACCTTGTGGTGCGGCGTTTCCTGGCGGCGTTTTATCCCGACGCCATCCTCGAAAAAACGCATGTGATTACGATGGTGGGGGAGGAAACGTTCGAGTCCAAAGGAAAAGTCATTGTGGAGCGAGCGTGGCGGGAAGTCATTGGCCTTCCCGATCAACCTCGCAAGAGACAAGGCAGCGATGGAGAAGAAGATGACACACAAGGTTTGCTCCCTGCCCTAAATGAAAACGAAGATGTTGCCGTTGAGAGTTTGGAGCTTGAGCAAAAGCAGACCAAGCCTCCTCCCCGGTACAACGACGCTTCCCTGCTTGCCTCAATGGAAGGGGCTGGGAAAACGCTCGACGAGGACGAGCTCAAGCAAGCCCTCCGTGACTCCGGTCTGGGTACGCCAGCAACCCGTGCCGCCATCATCGAAACCTTGCTGTCGAGAGAGTATGTCGAGCGACAGAAGAAGACGTTGTATCCCACTCCCAAAGGGATGCAACTGATCGACACCATTCCTGTCGAAGACCTCAAATCCGCCGAATTGACAGGGCGCTGGGAGGCTCAACTTGCTCAGATTGCACGGGGGGAGGAAGACCCTGAGCGCTTCCACCATGAAGTCCGACAGTATGTGTACCAATTGATCGAAACCCTCAAGCAAGCGCCGCTTTCGAACGTGGATGCTTTGGCTGCGATGGCGTCATCCTCGTCCTCCAACTCGAAGTACAGTCGGGGTCGATCGTCCTCCAAACGCACCACGAAGAAGACAAACTCCAAGCGAGGCTCTACGAAAAGTTCGTCGCGGTCTTCCTCGTCAGGTAGCAGCTACCAACGGTCTGCTCCATCGACGAGAAAGCGCTCCTCGGCATCTTCATCGTCAAGGAGTTCCTCATCCAACAGTTCGTCGTCGTATGCCAATGGTTCTTCCTCACAAGCGGCCTCGTCTTCCCCAAGAAGCTCGCGAGTGTCGGACCAACGTGCTCCTCTTGGAGCCTGTCCTGTGTGTCATGAAGGTCAGATGATATGGGGACGCAACGCATGGGGCTGCAGCCGCTGGAAAGACGGTTGTTCCACCGTTGTTCCCTACGTGATCGCAAATCGACGTGTTCAGGTGGGTGAGGTTCGGGAACTGTTGGAGCGTGGAAAGGTTGGACCGCTGGATGGCTTTGAGAACGAGCAAGGGGAGCGCTTCCAGGGGGTCTTACGAATGTATTGCAGCCCTGGCCGAAACAGCGTGATGATCGACGAAGTTGACTAGATCTAGAGGTTGGGGATCTGCCAGTCGATTTCCTCGCCGTACTTCTCGGCAAGAAACGCGTTGATGGTGGAGTAGGGTTTGGTGCCAAAGAAGCCTTTCTTGGCGGAGAGTGGCGAGGGGTGTCCTGACTCATGAATGAGGTGGTGGCTGTTGGTGATGAGGGGTGCTTTCTTACGAGCGTAACCACCCCACAACACGAACGCGACGGGTGTCTCTTTCTCATTGACGGCGCGGATGACGGCGTCGGTGAAATTCTCCCAACCTTTGTTCTTGTGGGAGTTGGCGTTGGCTTCGCGGACGGTGAACACGGCGTTGATCATCAGCACGCCTTGCTCAGCCCAAGGTACAAGGTATCCGTTGTTGGGAATCTCAAAACCCAGGTCGCTTTGCAACTCCTTGTACATGTTGCGCAGTGAAGGTGGGGTTTTGATGCCAGGTTGAACAGAGAAGCTCAGACCGTGGGCTTGCCCGGCGCCGTGGTAAGGATCTTGTCCCAACACCAACACCCGAACGTTGTCGTACGGTGTGTGTGTAAATGCTGAAAATACTTGGTCTTCCGGTGGGAAGATGGTTTCGTTGGCGCGTTCTTCGGCCAGGAATTCTTCCAACTCTTTGAAGTAAGGAGCGTCAAACTCTTGTTCCAGGTAAGGCATCCAGGATTCGTGCATCAGATCTCGCAAGCTCATGGGTTTTGCTCCGTTTGGTTTTGTTGGTTGTATCTATCAACACATGGAGGTTGGCTTGTTTTGGGCTACACCATACATCCATTCCAATGAACCGACCAGTGTCTTTCTTACACTCGCAATCTACAGTCCATCTCTGTCACACCATGACAAACACAGCCACGTTTTTTTGGTTTGTTCCTTTCATCACAAGTTCAATGTGTTTAAGATGGTGGGAGATTGTTTGGCATGAATGTGAATGAGGTACGACGATGAAGCGAATGCATGTGTGGATTGCCGTTACGGCGTTGTGTATGTTATGGGGATGGAATGTGACTGGGTGTGGAAACGCTCCTGCTGGAACCGAACCTGGGACTGAAAGTGCCGGAGAGGCTGGCGTTACAGAGGCCACCGCGGAAGGGACTTCCCAAGAACAAGTAGCCCAAGAAGCAAGCGCGGAAAAGCCACAAGGACAAGAGTCTTCGGGGGTTGAGCCTGTCGAGGAGTCTGCTCCTGAAGCTTCGCTAGAACCCTCGACTCCAGAAGTGGAGCCCGTAACAGAAGAGGCGACTCCAGAAACTCCGCCGTCGGAGACTGTTGCAGAAGTAACACCCGAGGCCGGTCCTGAAAGCAAACCCGAAGCAAAACCCGAACCCACCGCAGAGGTGGGACCTGAGCCACAGCCGGATACATCTGGCTTGAACACCTGCACGGATGTGAAGGATGCGTACAACAAAGCGGTGCAGCAAACCCAATGTACAGAAGCGTCCGATTGTCAGGTGCTCACAGGGTATTGCAGCGTTGGTCTTGGTGGTTGCTGGCATGTGGTGTCCAGCAAACTCTCACAGGCTGACTTAAAAGCGTTGTTGGGCCGCTGGCAATCTTTGAGTTGCAACGGGCCGGTGTGCTCTTGTACACCGCCTCCAGCGGATGTGACCTGCGTGAACAACCTTTGTGTTCCTGGCAAGCCCAATTCCTGTGACAGCGTTCGCAACGCCTACAACTCCTTGGTTCAAAACAACCGGTCCTGTCAGGCTGACTCCGAATGCCACATTCTCACCGGTCATTGTGGGGTTGGTTTGGGCGGATGTTATTACGCGACCAACGTGAACCTCAAGCAAAGTCAACTCGATCAACTGCGGACGCAATGGTCCAATCAACAGTGCTCTGGCCCTGTATGTCGGTGTGCTGCGCCTCCCCAAGGTGCCAAATGCAGCTCGGGAGTCTGTGTGACGAACTAACTCACCCCTCTCCTTCAAAACCTGCTGCCTCATCCTCTGGGCAACCTCTCTGATCCTCAGGGTCTTCCGAATGGATTCTCATCTTACATAAAGTGATGGTTTTTGTTACACTTCTTTGGAGTCGTTTCTGCCACTCTTTTGGTTTGGAAGGGAATGTTTGCCATGCATCGTTTTGCTCAGTCATGTTTTGTTGCTTTGGGTGTTGGGTTGATTGCCATGTTGATGGTGTCTTGCGGCGGCGATCCGCCTGCTGTGACCTGCACAGGTGATACACAGTGCCAAGGAGGACAAATTTGTACGGGTGGTACATGTGGTCCTGCGGAGTGTGATCCCAACAAAGCTTGCTCGGACGGAAAAGTTTGCAACACGGGGCGATGTGGTGCTTGCAAGGCCGACAATGAATGCGGCAGCGAGCGCATTTGTGAACAAGGTGCTTGCAGCTCTGGATGCCAGGGCGACGGTGATTGCACCAACGCCAACGAGATCTGCAACGAACAACGATGTGTGGCCGGATGCGCGGACAACAGCGCTTGTGAGAACGGTCAAGTCTGTCAGGCCGGCCGCTGCAAGGCTTGTTCTGCCGATGCCGACTGTGGCGACACAGCCAAGATCTGCTTGAATGGAGCTTGCTCCACAGGTTGTCGTGATGACAAAGCTTGCCAAAGCGACGGAAAGATCTGCGACAACCTGCAATGTGCTGACGCTCTTTGCTCCGACACCAAACCCTGTCTTGGTGGGCAAGTGTGTGTTGCAGGGCGCTGCCAATCTTGTAGCGATGATGCTGCCTGCGGTGACGGCAAAATCTGTGAAAACAGCGTATGTGTCGAAGGTTGCCGTGATGACAACGGCTGCAAGAACAACACCCGCTGCAACACAACGAATCTGTCCTGCGTCGGATGCTTGGAAGCGAAGGATTGTACGGCAGGTCAAGTCTGTCGAAACAACGCATGCGCTGGTTGTCTCGCGGACAAAGAGTGTGGGCAAGGGCAGCTTTGCCTCCAAGACAAGTGTACAACTGGAGATTGCCGAACCAACGAAGACTGCCAGGGTGGAAACGTCTGTCTCTCGAACAAGTGTGCGGGCTGCACCAAAGACGGAGAGTGCAAAGCCGGTCAGATCTGCGAAGCCTCCAAGTGCCAGGCAGGCTGCCGAAAGAACGACGACTGTCGCTCTGGTCAGGTCTGTGATACCGCTAATTTTGCATGCAAAGGGTGCCTCAAAAACTCCGACTGCAAGGGCGGAACCGTTTGCCTCAAGGAAACATGCTCTGCGTGCACGGACGACAAAGAATGTGACGCCGGCTCCCTCTGCCTCAATGGAACGTGCAAGGTCGCCAACTGTCGGCAAGCCTCGGACTGCAAGGCCGGTCAGATCTGTGGGGGCAACCAGTGCTTGCCTTGCTCTGTCGACAAAGAGTGCGCGCAAGGCGAGATCTGCGTGTCGGGAGCTTGCACCAAAGGAAATTGCAAAACCATCGTCGATTGTAGCAACGGGCAAGTTTGCAAAAGTAACACCTGCGTTGCTTGCACCGATGACAAAGAGTGTCCTGGCGGGCAGCTCTGCTTGAACGGAGCTTGCACCGTTGGAAACTGCCGAACCACCGGTGACTGCAAAGGAGGCTTGGTCTGCAAAAACAACCAATGTGTGACGTGCAACGGCGACAGCGAATGCGCCTCAGGCCAGCTTTGTCTTCGCGGTGTATGCGTTGTGGGGAACTGCAAAGCTGACACGGATTGCAACAACGGCCAAGTCTGTAAGAACAACACGTGCGCTGCATGCGCCAACGATCGAGAGTGTGCTGTGGGCCAACTTTGTTTGCAGGGAGCCTGTCAGAAAGCAGACTGTCGAACCAACGCCGATTGCTCCGGCGGAAGGCTGTGCCTGTCGAATACGTGCTCGACCTGTGCCAACGACACCGAGTGCGGCAACGGAAAACTATGTCTGTCCGGTGCCTGTGTTACAGGCGACTGCCGAACCACAGGTGACTGCAAGAACGGCCAAGTCTGCAAAAGTAACACCTGCTCCCCTTGTGTGAGCGATTCGGAGTGTGGCTCTGGAAAGCTTTGCTTGTCAGGTGTCTGTCGCAGTGGAAACTGCAAAAGCGATAAGGATTGTAGCAACGGCCAGATCTGCAAGAACAACACCTGCGCGGCCTGCTCTCAAGACAACGAATGTCCCAGCGGGCAGCTTTGTTTGAGCGGAGCTTGCAAGGTGGGACAATGTCGTATCAACGCAGACTGCAAAGGAGGCTTGGTCTGCAAAAGCAACCAATGTGTCGTGTGTTCCGAACTTCGAGACTGTGGGTTCCAACAGGTTTGCCGAAGTGGGGTTTGTGTGATTGGGAACTGTCTCTCCAATGGCGACTGTCAAAACGGTCAAATTTGCAAGAGCAACACCTGTCGAAATTGCACCCAAGACAACGAGTGCCAATCGGGGCAACTTTGCTTGAGTGGAGGCTGCAAACAGGCCAACTGTCGCAGCAACAACGACTGTGGCGGCGGTCAACTGTGCAAAAACAACCAATGCTCCGCTTGTGCCAACGATACGGAGTGTGGAGCCGGCAATCTGTGTCTCAGCGGTGCCTGCAAAGCCGGAAACTGCCGGACAACCAGCGAATGCAGCAACGGCCAAGTTTGCAAAAGTAACACCTGCTCGGCTTGCACCCAGGATTCGGAGTGTAGCTCCGGACAGCTTTGTATCAGTGGAGCTTGCAAGACCGGTAACTGCCGGACGACCAACGATTGCAGCAACGGTCAAGTCTGTAAAAACAACACCTGCTCTGCTTGTACATCCAACACGGATTGTAGCTCAGGTGGAGTTTGTCAGAATGGGACTTGCCTGATCGGTCTGGTGGTTGACAACGGCGCGTTACGTTGGTCGGATGGGTCGTATGCAGCGAACTGCAAAGGCTACAAAAACCCTGGCAGCGGAAAAGCGGCGGCCACCCAAAACGGTGCTTACTGGATCAAACCAACCAGTCGAGGCGCCTACAGGGTAATGTGCGACATGGTAACAGACGGTGGTGGTTGGACCTTGTTGGCGCGATTCCAGAGCAACCTGGAGCTGTTTACCTTTGACCCCACCAAACCCCAGGTTCAAAACTCTAGCGGGGGTGCTGATGTTATCACCCCGCCCAACCTGTCGCAGGGTGGAACGTTCGGTCACTTGGCCTTTACCGACTTTGCTATCAGCGGCCGGGAGCTTAAGTTAGAGTGTCGCACGAGCACCTCGGGTAACTGGTTCAATGTTACCCGCTCAGACCTATTCACTGACTGGAATCCTGGTGACAAGGGAACCTATGCAAGCGGAAGTGGATGGGGAGTGATGGCGGTCTCTGGAAAGTTCGGTCGTTCCTCCCACTACAACTGTGGATACGTCCGTGGAACGACAGACTACGCTGGAATGTCCTATTGTCGAGGGCGGGGTGTCGGTGGTTCTTTTGTGAACCACCTCGTCTCCGTGTCGTTCAACCGCTCAAGAAGCTCGTACGGTGGAGGGACGGCCATTGGTTGTAACCAAAGCGGTATTACGAACGGCAAAAATGGGAAGTGGCAATACCAGGCCTGGTACCGAGACAAGTAGAACGAGTGGAGGGTTTTGCGTTATCCTCGGAACATCCGGATGATAATGGGCCCGAGAAAGTTGAGAGCGATATATCCCTTTTGTATGGTAGAATTGTAGGGACGTGGTATGGTTGTACCACACATGCCTCATTGCTCGTCAACCGTGTCGCTCCAACTCCTTGCTGTGTGCCATTGGATGAAGCCATCACAGGTCCGAATCCGATCTTTTGTCTTTTGCGTACCTTCTTGGGTGAGACGTGAGGTTTCCGAGTTTTTCTTCCATGCTTCTTTGATGGAGAGGTAGTGATGGATCTTTTTTTTGGTGTATGGAGTCGTTTGTTATGACAACATCTTCTCATGGCCCCAAGTCTTCCCCTGAACACCAAGCAGCCTTTGTCGCTAAGGTTGAGCAGTGGGGGGCGACTGTGTTGGAAACTCCGAGTCAAGAAATGCAACGTGCTGTGACCCAAGTCGCATCTTCCACGGACTCACCTTCCATAGACTCCTTTCCTGTTGGACAAAGCACCATCATGGGGCGAACTTCGGTGTTGCCTGAAATCGCCATGAATGCGGGTGCTGTGGTGTTACGTCCCAAGAGAAAAGAGCGGTACGATAACATCAAGCGCTTGGGGGCCGGTGGGGCTGGTGAGGTGGTTCTCGTCCAAGACAACGACATTCAGCGCAAGGTCGCGATGAAGCGTGTCCACCAAGATTCGTTCGACGAGATCAAGTTGGCTCGATTTGTGGAGGAGATCAAAACGGTAGGGCAGTTGGAGCACCCCAACATCATACCGATCCATGATGTGGGTATTGACGATGACGGTCAGCTTTACTTTACGATGAAGTTTGTCCAGGGGGAGACCCTTGGTGAGATCATCACCAAGTTGCGCAATGGGAATCCTGCCTACCACAAGGTCTACACTTACGAACGACGGACTCAGATCTTTGTGGAGATCCTCCAAGCCATTCACTTTGCACATGCGCGAGGCATCATTCATCGCGACATCAAACCCGACAACATTATGATCGGTGAGTACGGTGAAGTCATTGTGATGGACTGGGGGATTGCCAAGCAGATTCGGCCCAATCCCTTTTTGGAAGAAGAGAAACACTCGCCTCAGTACTTACGTTCTCAAGAGCTATTGGCCGAGTTAGAGGCACACATGAAAGCGTCGGGGCATGATGTTCCCGAAGGCTCCTCCCAGCGCGTGTTCCAAACCCAAATGGGTGCGATTATCGGAACGCCAGCGTTTATGGCTCCCGAGCAAATTTCAGGGAAAGCCGATGAACGCAGCGACATCTATGCCCTCTGCATGGTGTTCTTCGAGTTTCTCAACCTCCATCATCCCTTGGGTGACAAGGACAGCATCGCGGATGTGCTGTACGGCGTTCTCTGTGATCCCGTTCCGGACTCAGAGAGTCTCTCCAACCCTCACCAGGGGCCGGTGCCTCGGGAGTTATGCTTCTTTCTGCGCAAAGGTTTGCAGAAGGATGCAGGTGAGCGGTTTCAAGACATCAAAACAATGATCGATGAGCTGCAGGCCAACCTGGAAGGGCGAATTTGCGTGTATTGTCCATCCACGTTCCTCAAGCGAGGCTCGTTTATGACAGCTCGTTTTATGGACAACCACCGGTTCCAAGGGCCCATTTATTTTGTGGTGTTGCTTTGCATCTTGGGGATGGGTGTCTGGCAAACGATAAGGGTGCTATCAGGTTTGTTCTAAGGGGATGTCTCTTGGGACAACCATCCATGTGTGGTTGGGTTGTGCTTGGAGGAACACAAAGCAGGATGCGAGGGGCGATGGCTTCCAAGGTAGATGACTTCATTCAACGGTACACGTTGCCTCCTGTAGCGAAGGAAGAGTTGTTAACTTTGCTCTCTGAGTCTTCGGCCAACTTGAGGGTCGATGCTTCGGCTCCAGGTAGCGACGGAGAAGACGACTCGTTTGTGTCTGTGCCTCCACAACGGTCTTCCCTTGCTGGTCTGCAACCTACGCTGGATACGCCTCCTCTTCCAGGTTCATCACCCGCACGTCAGATTCTTCGTGACACGTCTCCTGCCAACAACGTGGATGTTTCCACAGAAGCGAACCCCTCGGGGCGCAGCAGCCCCAAAAGTACGCCAGACAAACGCAAGCAGATCCCTGCCCAAACGGCTGCGTTTCCCCTTGACACAGAGCAAGGTTCAGGGGACGAGCCGATCTCGCAACTGGGGGAGTCGTTGGAGTCGTTCTCTACCTATTCCTCGGATGACTCCATTCCTTCCTGGATCCCGCAGGAGCGCTACGAGGTCTTGGGAGAGTTGGGACGTGGCGGGATGGGAACCGTATGGAGGGTGTTTGACCATCGGTTGAAGCGGGAGCTTGCCCTTAAGTCGGTGAACACAGAGTGGTTGGGCTCTGCCAGCGTGCTGAGTCGCTTTGTGGAAGAGGCTCAAGCGACCTCCCAGCTACAACACCCTGGGATTGTCCCAGTTTATGACCTGGAGTTGCATCCTAACGGTCATTGCTTCTTTACCATGAAAATCATCGAAGGCCGCACGTTAACCGAGGTGATTCAAGAGTATCATCGGGGTTTGGAGACCAACAGTCTTCAGCGAACCACCTCTTCCACGTCGTGGAGCTTGCGCCAATTGTTGGATGCGCTGCGTCGGGTGTGTGAAGCGGTGGCTTATGCGCACAGTCGGGGAGTTCTGCACCGGGATCTGAAACCCCACAATGTGATGTTGGGTCTACACGGTGAGGTCTTGGTGTTGGATTGGGGTTTGGTGAAGGTGAAACATGCCAGGCCTTCTGCCCATGAAGGTGTCATGACCGAGAGGGCCGAAGCACGGCTGCATGAAACGGTGTTTGGCGCTGTGCAAGGAACTCCGTCGTACATGCCCCCTGAACAGGCGGCCGGAGACCAAGACCAACTTGGACCCCACAGTGACATCTATTCTTTGGGTGCCATTCTCTACGAGATTCTGGCGGGTCGTCCTCCCGTGCAGGGCAGGAGTCCATACGAGGTTCTCTCTTTGGTTCAGCAAGGGAGCATTCCTCCGCCAGCGCGACCCGAGGGAGAAGAACGACTTGGGACACGTTGGGATGGAGCGTGGTCTGCTTCGAACGAAGAGCTTCCTCAAGCTCCTGGAGAGCTGCTTCAAATCTGTGACCGAGCGTTGTCTTTAAACCCTCAACATCGCCATGGGACTGCTAACGATCTGGCCCAAGAGCTATCGGATTGGCTGGAAGGAAGGCTGCAACAAGAGCGTGCTCTGCGGATCGTAGAGAAAGCCAAGTCTCTCCTCCCTGAAGCCCACAAGTTACGAGAGCAAGCACAAACGCTTGCCCACAAAGCTTCCATTGCTCTCGGTGCTTTGGGTACTTGGGAGCCAGAGGACAAGAAAAAGCAAAGCTGGGCAGAGCAGGACAAAGCGCAAGAGCTGGAGCGAGAAGCTCGACGAAAAGAGCTGGAGTACGAACGTTTGCTGCATGCAGCGTTTACCTATGACCCTGATCTTGAAGAAGCTCGGGTTGCGCTTGCGACGACTTATTTTCAAAGCTATCTTCAGGCCGAAGAAGAAAACGATGAAGACCTGCTCCTTGCATCGGAGCATCGACTTCAAGCCGAGCTTCATTCTCTTCCGCCCGAACACCCGGTGCGTGTGTCGATGGAGACTGTATACGAAGGCACTGGAATGCTCAGCCTTCTCACTGAGCCTGCAGGCGCTGAAGTGTTGTTGCACGAGTACAAATTGGAGGGTCGGCGTCTGCAACCTTCTTTCCTCCGAAGCCTCGGGCCTACGCCAATCACGAAGCTTCCCTTGGCGATGGGGTCTTATCTTCTGGAGATTCGCAAAGAAGGATTTCAGACGGTTCATTACCCTGTCCGGCTGCTGCGTCAAGAGCACTGGGACGGTGTTCATCCCGATGGAGAACCTCGAACAATCTGGTTGCCTCCTGAAGGCACCCTTGGCGAAGATGACTGTTATGTTCCCAAAGGGTGGTTCTGGTCAGGAGGTGACCCTCTCGCGCCCAAAAGCTTTCCCAAGCAAAAGCTCTGGTTGGATAGCTTTGTGCTTCGAAAATTCCCTGTTACCAATCTTGAGTTTATCGCGTTTCTCGATGACTTGGTTCGTCAAGGCCGAGAAGAGGATGCGTTGCGTTGTGCGCCTTGTGAACGACCGGGAACCCTGGGGGAGCAAGGTCCTATGATTTATGGGCGTACCCCACAAGGTACCTTTGAGCTACGTCCCGATGCGGATGGAGACTGGTGGTATCCTGACGAGCCTGTCACGATGATCGACTGGCTCTCGGCTGCGATGTACGCCGAATGGATGGCCAGCCAAACAGGCCAACCCTGGAGGATTTGTACGGAGTGGGAGTGGGAGAAAGCAGCACGCGGAGTTGACGCCCGCTTTTTCCCATGGGGCAACTTCTTTGATCACTCCTGGTGTTGTGTCGCTGGAAGTTATCCCAACGAGTGGCTCACCGCGAAGGTTCAGGAGTTTCCCATCGACTGCAGTCCCTACGGTGTTCGAGGGCTCGCCGGGAACGTTCGAGAGTGGTGTGGGGAGCACTATGTTCCTGACGATGACTCTCCGCCTCCAGAGCAGCCGCTTGTTTCTGCGATGCCATCGCCGACATTGTCCGCCAAGTCCCACATCAAAGTGCGAGGTGCCAGCTGGGGATTTACCAACGTGGGCTTTTGTCGAGCCGCCGCGCGGAACTATGACGTGGCTGGAGGTCGTGACGGGGGGCTTGGGTTCCGCCTGTGTCGATCTCTGCCCGAATCAAAGTCCAAGTGAAGCAAAGTCATCACAGAAGGTGTGACGTCTTGTCCTGAGTTAGACTGACTCTGGAGGCTCAAAGCCATATTTTTTGATGCGCTTGTAGAGCCAAGCTCTTGTGATGTCGAGAGAGCGGGCGGAGGCTGCAACATTCCAGTCGTGCTTGTTCAACGCGTTGAGCAAAGCCTGTTTTTCCGTGCTTTCCAGCAAGTCTTTCAGGGAACCTACAGGTTGGGTTTGGCCCATAGATTGGGGGGGCGTGGAGGTTTCTGGGGTAGGGGAGGTTTCGAGTGATAAGGTCTCTTCCACAGAAGGTAGATGAATGTCTTCCGCATCCAGCTGGATAGCTTCTGACTGATCGTGTTCAAAGCTTGCGAGCACAACAGAGCGTTTGAGCACATTGCGCAGCTGCCTGACGTTACCCGGCCAGGGGAACTGCTGCAGACGAGACAGCGCCTGTGGGGTCAAGGATACGTTTTGTTCAAGCTTCCAATCCTGGGCTAACCAATCGATCAGCAACGGTATATCCTCTGCCCGATCACGGAGCGGTGGGACCTTGAGGGTGACGACAGCGAGGCGGTAGAACAGATCTTCTCGAAACGTCTTGGCTCTCGCTTCGTGCAAGAGATTTCTGTGGGTCGCTGACAGCACGCGGAAGTCGACATCTTGGGTGCTTTCACTGCCCAGACGTTGGACCTTTCCTTGCTCCAATACGTCGAGCAGCCGGGGTTGCAACTCCAAAGGAAGCTCGCCGATCTCGTCCAGAAACAAGGTTCCTCCGTCGGCTTGTTCAAAGTAGCCGCGGTGCGTTTTGTTGGCCCCAGTGAAAGCACCTTTTTCATAACCAAAGAAGAGTGACTCCACCAGACTGGGTGAAATCGCGCCACAATTCACCACGACAAACGGCTTCTTGTGACGTTCACTTTGCAAGTGAATGGCTCGGGCAATGCAGGTTTTGCCTACACCTGTCTCTCCAGAGAGCAAGACAGGAAAGTCCATCGGACCCAAACGCTCCATTTGGGCAAACAACTTGCGCATCGCAGGGCTTTGTCCCACCAACTGTCGGCTGCGGTCGTAGTAGCACAACTCTAGCTGTTGTTTGTGGGGCTTGGCATGGAGCACCATCTTGGATTGGCCCACAGTGAGCGTCGCATTGACATCCAGGTAGGCTTCACGTACGCGGACCTGGTTCACTGTGATACCGTTTCGGCTGCTGAGATCCCGAACCAGCACCCCTTCTTCGCTCAAGCTCAATTCAGCGTGTTGCTTGCTGCTGTGGAAGTCATTCTCCAGGCACAAGTCGCACCAGTGGCCACGACCAATCAGGACGCTTTCCCGCCGGAGAGGAAGCTTCATTCCTTTGTGAGGCCCTGCGATGATTTCCAAGGAGAGATCATCAATGGCGATTCGGGCCGATGGAAGTGGTTTGTCGTCTCTGTAGAGCAGAGTGTCTTGCGAGTCGGGTGGAAGAGATTGTTGCATGGTCTATCTTTTTGCTGTTGGGGAAATACGTTCTGGCCTATTGTACATACCGTGCAAGGGAAAGGGAAGCCAAGACTCATGGAAGTCCAACGCGAAAAGGGAGCAACATAACCCCATGTGAGTTATGGCTCCCAACGCGAGAACGTTTGTTGTTCTTCAAAGCACCTTAGATGTTGGTGATTTGTCCACCAGCTTTGACTTGGGTCTTCTTTTTCATGGTGTGTTCCTTTCTTGGTTGAGTTGAGTTGCTTGTTTGATAGGTGTCGATTGTTCTTAGATGTTGGTGATTTGTCCACCAGCTTTGACTTTGGTTTTCTTTTTCATTGTCGATGTCCTTTTGGCTGAAGCTTTGAGAGGCTGTTGAGCGTCTCTGTCAGGTGTTGCCCCTTCCTAAAGCAAGCCTGGTGCCACTTGTTTGTTTGCGTTCTATGTGCCTGTTTGCTATTTGGAAATGGATGTTTTTTTTGCCTTTCTTGCAGGTGGGGGCTGTCAACGATTGGAAACAATGTCTGCCAACGTTTGGAAACAGAAGATGTCGTCCATTGGAGACAAAGCTCTCTTTTGGGACCATTGCAACGTCTCTTTAAGATAGGAGGGTCTCTCTTTTGGCTTGCCTGTAAGCTTTGGTCATGGTGAGCAAACATGGCTTACCGCCTCTGTAAGCTCGATCCGTCTTGTTCGTTCTTTCTGCAGCAAGAAGAAAAACTTGTTGAACGTTTGCATCTAGAAAGGATGAATGTATGCGGTTGTTGCTTTGTTTTGGATGGTTCTTGTTGTTTGGTTTGGGTGGGTTTGGTGGCTTTCAGAATGCTTGGGGGCAATCCAGCTTGGAGTGGAGTGTTGTGTTGTGGCGTTCGAGTGAGGAAGGACGTTCCTCACTTCAAGGTCATCGTTTCCATCTTGCCCAACATGGGAAAGCCGAGTTGCTGGGTCGAAAGGGTGCGTTGGGGCATCTTCAGCGTAAGCAGGTAGAAGGGGAGTCGTTAAGTATGGTGTATTGGGCGATTGGAGGCACGATGGCGGGCTTAATCACCGTTCCTTTGGTGGGAAACATCCACGCGCTGGCGACAGGCAAGGGGCAATCAGGTTGGGGGATTGGTGGTCTTATTGCTGTGGGGTTTCTGACTTGTATGGTGGGGTACATCGCAGGCACATCGGGGTTTTTCCCCCACAAAGACTATTGGGTTGCGCAACTTCCTATGTTGGGGCTCAGTCTTGGTATGACTGGGCTGGGCATCGCGAACCTGGCGATTCATGGAAAGATGCAGAGCCGTAGCCGTTGGGTCCCAAGCCGGGGAGCGTTGCCCGAAGGAACCGCCCAAACGTTGTTTGTGACTCCTTGAGGCCTGGGTTACTTTCAGTGATTGGGCTACAGCTCGATTCCTTCGAGGCGACGGAGAAATCCGTTGGCCTTGATTCGTTCTTTGACCTTCTCTCGTTCGCGCACCACATTGGAGAGACGCTTGTAGTGCAGGATCATCCAACGCAATCGTGCGTTCTCTTCGTACATTTCGAGAAGCTCTTGCTTTTGCGGGTTGTCCAAGCCTGCTTTGCGTGCGAGGACCCACGACACATGGTCAATTTCGTCGAGAACACCAAGAGGCTTGGACAACTTCAGCGAACGTAGGGTTGTTTTGTGCCAGTCAATGGCTTCGTCCCGCAGCTCTGTGGTGTACTCTGAAACAACGTCGTCGAGCCATTCAATCTTGGCCTGGTAGTAAGAAGTAACGTCTTGCAGCACTTCTACGATGCGATACCGCTGGGTGCCCAGCACCATGATGTCGAGGCGACCGTCGCCATACTCATGGGTGATCTCTGTAATCTGTACGAGGCATCCAACCTTTGAGAGGCCGCTTTTGTCGGCGAAGGAGATACCGATGGGCTTGCGAAGTCCGGTGGCTTCTTCTTTGCGACAGTCGACCAACATATCGCGGTAACGCTCTTCAAAAATATGGAGGGGGATCTCTTCGCCGGGAAGTATCGAGAGGGACAAGGGGAAGAGAGGGATTGTGGTTTCGACTTGCGTCATGATCGGTTATCCTACTTGCAGGAAGGCGGTCGAGAACAAAGAGTGTCC
The DNA here is from genome assembly GCA_006226375.1 of Deltaproteobacteria bacterium. Classification (GTDB taxonomy): domain Bacteria; phylum Myxococcota_C; class UBA6777; order UBA6777; family UBA6777; genus M3003. The sequence continues at coordinate 85,262 of SBHC01000059.1, forward strand.
AACAAACATCAAACAGTGATGGGGAGTACCTCTCTCGACCCCGAGACTACGCAGTCTGTCGTTTGAATAGAAGGGGATCTGGGTGAAGTGCTCAGAAACACAACGCTTACCTGGCAAACATTGTACTGTTCGTGCTGCCCATCAGGGCAACTTCCCAAGAAAAAAATCCTACCCGGTTGAGGGTTGTGTGCTTGCTTGCCTACACAAACAATGCTTTGTTCTAACGTATTTCTTAGTGTTTAGGGAGACAAAACTTAAAAACGTTCTTCCATCTCAACTTAAACCTGCGAACCAAGTGGTGTTGTATGAGCCTACCTGATTGGAATACCCATGAGCCATTGCCCACGCAATTAACAGGGCCTTGTGGTTCTTTGTTTTGGGAGGCCGAGTGGAGCGAAAGAGCGTTGTGTTCTTTGCGGCTTCGTCTTCCTGATCGTTCGTGGATTCGGATCCAAACGCAGGTCGCAGAGAGGCCCTTGTTTGGTCTTTGTGACGCTGTGTATCACGACGATGCTTCCGAGCCGATTACCTACTTCCGGGCGTTGGATTGGGCACAGCCCCAGTGGATTCCTCCTTTGGAAGTTCCAGGTAGCTTGCCGCAAGGTGCAGGAACCGCCATCCTTAACGCGATAGCGCTTTTGGCCCAACGAGCAGGGCTGTCTACCCTTCGTTACGTTGGACCTTACCCAACAGGCGCACTGTTCGACTCGCTGCATACATGCTTTCAGGTGAAAGGTGAGCCTCAGGCCATCTTCGCTCAGTTTGGTGAAGGGGTGGAGGAGCTGGCGTTGCAACCGGAACTTCGGGAGGCTCCCGTTGACTTTGTCCCTGCACCGTTTGTTCCCATGTGGCCTGTTGATTCGGTCTGTGTACAGCTGCGCGAAGGGCCCGAACGGGCGTATCTTTTGGGCCGCTCGTTTCATCGCTCTGTGGAAGGCTCACGACGCTTGCGGGTTGTGAATGACCAGGTGGTAGCGACCGTGGAGGTTGGAGGAGAGATCTGGGCCAAGGTGGCAACCTTTGCCTTGGACGGTACGTTGTTGGAGGGTCCGCACGAATTGCCCGGTATTCCAGAGGCATTAGTGGGTCAACCGGTGCACCCAGGGTTGTGTCAAATGTTGGCCCAGGCTTTACCGCCACGTGCTCCTGCTATGATGCAGCAGGCGTTGCTGGAGGTTCTCACCAGCCTCCCTATTGTTTGGGGAGACACCGCGACGGATTGGGCCGTGAGCCGAGACAGTTGTATTCAGGTGCATGCTGCGTTAGCGTTACAGGCTCAAAAGATAGGACCAGCCGCTGCTTTGGAAGCGCTGGCTCATGCGGTGGAGCCGGTGGCGCAACGTTTGGCTCAGCAGAAGTTATGGAAGGAACATCAGGCTTCGTTGGAGGGGAGCTGAGGAGGTTATTTCATGAGGCGTGTGAGGCGTCGGAGGGCTTTCACTGCTTTGGGGTCGTGTACCGTTTCCTGGTAAGACCGCAGCCACAAGATCAAGGTGGAGTCACGACGTCCTTGGCGCTTGTGACTGGCCCGGTGGAGGAGCTTGCGGTTCTTGTAAGCGCTCTGAACCACCGGTCGCTTGAGCAGCTTGCGGACTTTCTTGTTGCGATAGGCTTTGCGTCGAACCCGGCTGCGGGTCCGGATGTGATGCAACACCTGGAGTCCCTTGGTGACGGAGTCCATGTCTTTGAGGGTTGGATCGACCTGGCGGACCAGCTTTAACGTGACAGAGTTGGGGTGCACAATGACGGTACCACGGCCATCTTTGTACATGGTGCTAGGAACAATCAACAACAGGATGTAGAGCGTTCCTGCGTAGAGAATCACGCCTCGGCCCAAGCCAAACAATGCGCCAAGCAGACCTTTGGTGATCAAGCTTCCGCGGTTCACAACGGGGTTGCCGTTGGCATCCAGCGAGATTCGAATACCCGCTTCGTTGCCACCTTTGGGGATCTTTTTCCAAACAAACTGGAGGGTGTAATACAGCACAGGCCAGAGGACCAACGTTGCCATCGCTGCGCCTGCGAGTGGTCCTTTCTTGGCGATGGAGTCTACAAAGTCAGCCAGGAATGTACTGGCAAAGCGAGCCCCACCGTACGACACAATCAGAATGACCAGCGACGGAAGCTCCATTTTGGCTTTGCGCTTCCACCCCAAGATTCCCGACATGATCAGCCACAATCCACAAACAACATCAGCAAGCATTGTGGTTTCCTCCCTAGTGTTGGATCCAAAGATTCAGAAGCGAAGCTCGGGGTTACCCGGCTTGGTCTTCCTTAGAGCATTAATAAAAACGCAAAGGCCAGGGCGTTGTTGAGGGTGTGCAGAGCGATGCACAGCCACAGCGAGCGGGTGTAGTGGTACGTCAGGCATAGCAAGTAGCCCAAAAAGCCCAGGGGAATGATGGTGCGCAACTCAAAGTGAATGGCACCAAAGATAAGGCCTGCTGCAATGGCCGCTGTGTGAGGAGACAAGACACGCTTCATCGCTGTGAACAAGACACCCCGGTACAAGAGTTCTTCGGCAAGAGGTGCGCCGACAACAACGAGGAAGAGAGTCAACGCTTTGAGCGCAAAAGGTTGGTCAGGACCAAAGAAGCTGGCGATCTCTTGTGTGAGACGGCCTAACTCAAAGTAGGTGAGCAGCGCCTGGTACACATAATTGAAGAGAAACACCATAACAAAGAAGACAACGCTCCAGTACAGGGTGTTGTGGAGGGTGGTCCAGCGCCAGCCCAGATCGTCCCAGGAGAAGCGTTTCACCAGTCGGGCACGAATGACATAGAACGCGACCAGCACCGCGTTGCTGATCAAGGTTGCGCTGACCATGAAGTAGCGTAGCGCTTCTTTCCCAGGCTCCGTCACAAACGAAGTGAGCACGCCGTACAACAAAAACGAACATGTATGTTGGACGAGAAACAAGAGAAAGAAATCACCCATGTCCCAGGTGCCGTCGTCCTGGGGTTGGTTTATGGGATCCTCCGCAATGTTCGGGGGATTCAGAGGAGGGGTCGACTCTGTCATGGGTGTCCTTTTGTTCGGGTCAGGAGTTAGGTGTCGTTTTCCTTGGGATAGTGAGAAGCCAGCCAATGTTGCACCTCATCCGAAGTGCAGAGTCTGCCTTCAAGCTGCTCGTCTTCCGCTGCGTCTAGAATCTCTTTGAACTGAGGTCCAGGCCGGTATCCCCACTGCTTCAACTGGTTGCCGTCGAGCAACCGGGTGGGGGACAGCGCAGCCTGGTCCCACTGAGACAAATCAGCTTGAACGGCGCGAACAGCCTCACAAGGTACCCGGTCGTGGTATTGCAAAATGGTAGACAGGGTCAAGATGTCAGACATCAAAGGTTGACGAAGAAACCGTTTGCGAGCCGCCATTGGCAACTCCATGTACTGCTTCAACGTAAGGTATTGCTTCAACAGCGTGCCCACCTGTGTGATGGTTTCGTTGGGAAAGCGTAACCTGCGAACCATGTGTTCGGCCTGTGACGCTCCAGCATCCACCAGCAACAAGGCGAGAGCCAGGGTTTCGTTGGTCACTTCCAGGGCTTCGTAATGAAGCAAACGGTGAATGGCTGCCTCATGGCCAGGAAGTTCGGGCAGTATCTCGGGAAGCAGTCGCGTCTCGTGCAGCAGTTGCAGCCCTCGTGCGGGGTGAGCGCCCTGTACCATCTTCTGAAACTCTTGTTGGATCCGCTCGATGGAGACCTCTTGAATGTTTGGAGCCACTGAGCGAATGGCTTCAAATGTATCGGAGTCCAGCTGGAAGTTCAGGCGGGCCGCAAACCTGACAGCCCGGAGCATTCGCAAGCGGTCTTCGCCGAAGCGCGCGAGCGGGGAGCCAATGGTTCGTATCACCCGGCGTTCGATGTCAGCCAGGCCGCCTGTGTAGTCCAGGACTTCCTCAGACTCCGGCGCATAAATCAACCCGTTGATGGTGAGGTCGCGGCGTTCCAGGTCGTCCGTTACATGCTCTGAAAACGACACGCTCTCTGGGCGACGCCCGTCTTCGTAGCGACCGTCGGCTCGGAAGGTTGTTACTTCAAACGGGAGGTCGTTTTGCAGGACCATCACCGTTCCGAATTCTATTCCGACGGGCACCGTGCGGGGAAACAAGGCCTGAACATGTTCGGGTCGAGCGTTGGTGGTGATGTCGCAGTCTTTGGCGGTTTTGCCCATCACGGAGTCACGGATGGAGCCACCAACAAGGAAGGCGTCGTATCCCTCGCGACGAAGGACCTCTACGATATCAGCGGCGCATTGAAATAGCTCCGTTTGGGGCAGAGCGAGCCGCTGGCGAACAGGGGTGTCGTACAGCGGTGCAGACATAGTTTCTCTCCTTCCGTTGTGTGAAAACGGTCGAATCTTACGAATTAATAGCGGAAGGGCCAGGCCAGGAAGTAACGCTTGATACGGAGCCAGATGCCAAACAGCCCGAGCGGTTCAAAGATGAGGAAGCCGCAAATCACAACAGAAAACAGCACCACTTCCTTGTTGTGTGAGCTGAGCTCTTTGAGGTAGGGAATGAAGTGACCCACCCACTCAGCGACAGGAGCAAGGAAGGTGTACACAATTGCTCCTGCCACTGCACCAAACACAGTGCCCACACCACCCAGCACAATGATGGCAATGTACTTCACGCTCATTGCGAGATTAAACGGCGGATCCACCGTGATGTAACGCTGTGCAAACGCAAACATAGCGCCAGCAATTCCAGCAAAAAACGACGACAGTCCAAACGCAATAATCTTGGCGTGGGAAGGGTGAATTCCCATCGCTTCGGCGGCCATGTCATGGTCACGAATGGCCATCATGGCGCGACCTGTGTGCGAGCGTTGGAGGTTCTTGGCAACCCAGGCAGCAAACACCGCCAACAACAGAAACAGCAGATAAAGCTTGTGAACAAAACCAAGCTTCATGGGTCCCAACTGCCACGTTTGTGTAAACGGCGTTACGCTGCTGGAGCCTGTTTTGGCAAACCACCAATGCATGGGCACGGCGATGCCTTTGACTCCACCTGTCAGCGAGGACAGCGAGATCAAAGTGTGCTTGGTGAGGAAGAGCAACCCCAGCGTTACCACCGCAAGATACAATCCTTCCAGGCGAAGGGCGAACGGGCCAACCAATGTACCAATTAAGGCTGCTACGATGCCCGCAATGGGAAGAATCATCCAGAACGGAATTCCGTAGTGGTGTCCGAGGATGGCAGCGGTGTAAGCTCCCATCGCAAGGAACGCGGCGTGTCCCAGGCTGATTTGTCCGGTATAGCCGGTAAGAATCATCATTCCCACAGCGCCCACAATGCCAATGAGGGCCATGTTTCCGACTGTCATCCAGTATTCGTTGGCGAACGTCGGAAAGAGAACCAGCGCAAGGATGGCAGCAACCACTCCAATTTTGTTCCACATGTCGGGGAACAAGGCGAGGTCGTCTTGGTAGCGTGTGAGCAGGGGACGTGTGGGCATCGCTTGAATCCTTGATGCTGGTGTTCGGAATCGCAACAACGTGGGAACGGCAACGCTGCATCAACGTTACCAGGTTTAATGTGAGACCTTAAACTCTCTTGACTTCTTTGCTTCCAAAGATGCCGTAGGGTCGAACCATCAAAAAGAGGATCATGGCAAGATACGGAAAGACCGTGTGAAAGTTCTTTCCAAATTCGCCCAGGTGCGGATTGATGTAGCCCTTGGTCATGACTTCCAGGAGTCCCAAAGCGAGCCCAGCAATCACGGCTCCTGCAGCAGAATCGAGACCTCCGATGATCATCGCCGGGAACGCATTGAGCGCGATGTAACCCACATTGGCGTCAAGGTCTTTGGGGGGTAGTATCAAGAAGACCCCTGCAAAAGCAGCAAACACACCTGCCATAAACCAAGTGGCACCAAAGATACGACCCACAGGTATGCCCAGACTCAGAGCGGCTTCCTGGTCGTTGCTTGTGGCTCGCATGGCAACGCCGAGCTTGGTGTAGCGCATGATCAAGAAGAAACCGAGGAGTGCGAGCAGACCAGCGCCCATGGTGAGCAAGTCATTCATGGAGATGGCCTGCCCCAAAAACTTCACTTCAGCGAGAGGGTCCCAAGGGGTGTTCAAGTACCGGGTCTCGGTTCCCCACAGCACAAGAATACAAGTTCGCAACAAGAAGCCCAGAAAGATGGTGAGGATGATGGTAGCAAAGATCGGCTGTCCCACCATCGGACGCAAGAACAATCGCTCCGTGAGGGCTGCCAACGCGCCTGTTACAACCATCGCCAAGATCAACCCAACGCCCCACGGTAAACCCACAAACCACTTCGCCTGGGGAGCCATGAGCAAGAAGATTCCCCCCACTCCTCCGGCGAACCATACACCCTTGGGGAAAGGAAACAGGTCAGAGGCCGAACGTTGTCGACGTTTCCATACCTGCCAAAACCACCAGCCGATCAACACCGCTCCACCCAACAAAGCAAGCCAGCCTGCGAGGGATAGGAGCTTTTGTATGGCTTGCCTCTCGATCTCTTCTGTGGAGGTGAGTGAGGCCATCAAAAAAGCACCAAAGGCGAGAAACTCTCCGTGGGCAAAGTTAAACACCTGGGACGAGCGATAAATCACCACAAATCCCAAGGCGACAAGGGAGTATATCGCTCCAAGGGCCAAGCCTGAAAAGAGAAGGATGAAGAAGGTTTTCATACGGTCGTGCTCCAATCGAGACACCAACAAGACAATATAGCTGCTGACGTGGAGAGCCCAGAATCCGTGCAACTCCAAGTACGCCAACAATGTAGAGTAAGCGTTGAAGAAAGTTATAGCGTGTTTGGCGAGGGGCGTCTATGCCAGGGTGGTGGAGGATTGAGATCTGTAGTATTCTTGGTGGCCTGTGTCTTTCTTTTTTGTCGAGGCTGGTTTGCATGAAATATCGTTGGTTGTGGCTTGTTTGTCTCCTTCTTTGCGCTTGCTCGGATGGAACGATTGTTCCTGGTGAAGAAACGTCCACTTCGTTGGAGGGGAGAGAGGAGCCTGTTGGTGGGCCTGAGAGAGCGAGTTCTGAGGAAGAGCCTCGTTTGGAGCAAGATGCTGGAGAAGCTGTGGTGGAAGCGGTAGCAGAGGTTGAGGGGAAAGCTGACAGCAGCCAGCCAGATCTGTCGGGACCCTGGCAGGTGAAGTTGATGACGTTCAACATTCGCAACGGCATCGCGAGTGACGGAGAGAATCACTGGAACAAGAGACATCCCATGGTGTATGACGTGATTCGCAACGATGCCCCCGATGTTCTCGGTCTACAGGAAGCCTGGCAGTTTCAAATGATTGCAATCACGGACGCTGTGCCTGTGTATGCTTGCATCGGTCAATCCCGAGACGCAGACACGACGTTGGGGGAATGGAGTCCGCTTTGTTATCGCAAGGAGCGTTGGACTCCAGCAAAAGACGAGCAAGGTACGTTTTGGTTGTCGGATACTCCGGATACGCCGGGATCCAAGTCGTGGGGCAATACGTTGCCTCGGATCGTGACCTGGGCTCGCCTGGATGAAGTGGGAACCGGTCGCTCCATTTATGTGTACAACACGCACTACGATCACAACTCCCAAGACTCTCGGTTGATGGCGTCCAAGCTCATTGCTCGTCGGATGCAACAACGCCAAAACAAAGCAGCGCCGGTCATTGTGATGGGTGACTTCAACGCAGGTGAGTCCAACAGCGCGATTCGCTATCTCAAGGGTGAGAAGGTCAACGACGAGGTGAGCCCTCTGCCATTGGTGGACACCTTTCGTGCGTTGTATCCCGACGCCAAAAAGGTGGGGACTTTCAACAGCTGGACCGGTCAAACCAGCGGCTCCAAGATCGACTACATCTTCGCGCTGCCCGAGTCACAAGGTATGAAAGTGACCGCTGCTGCCATCGTGACGACCAACGTAGACGGACGTTACCCCTCCGACCACTTTCCTGTTACAGCCACAGTTGAAATGCAGGCTCCCTAGCTATCTTGTGTACATCGACTCAATGAGTTCACCGTACTTCTTGTGGATCTCGCGACGTCGGACTTTTTGGGTGGCGGTGAGTTCCCCGTCGTCCTGGTTGAGCTCCTTGGAGAGGAGGCGGAAGCTGCGGACTTGCTCGACTCGTGCGAGGAGTTCGTTGGCCTTGCGGATCTCGTCATCCACAAGCTTCACCACGTCCTCTTTGCTGGCGAGGTCGGCAAACGATGTGTACGGAAGTTTTCGGCGTGTTGCCCAGTCGCCTACGGTGTCGTATTCGATCTGGACCAAAGCGGAGATAAACTTGCGTTGGTCGCCGATGGCGATGGCTTCTTTGATGTAGGGGCTGGTCTTGAGGGCGTTCTCGATCTTCTCAGGGGAGAGGTTCTTTCCGCCCGATGTAATGATGATCTCTTTCTTGCGGCCAGTGATGGAGAGGAAGCCTTCCTCGTCGATCGAGCCAATGTCACCTGTGTGGAGCCAGCCTTCTTCGTCAATGGTGTTGGCCGTCGCTTCGGGGTTATGGAGGTAACCGCAAAACACAAGGGGTCCACCGATGAGAACCTCGCCGTCTTCGTCGAGCCTGCATTCCACGTGAGGAAGAGGCTGACCCACTGTACCAATCTTAATGTTGTCCGAGCGGTTGGAGTGACTTACGCCGCCACACTCGGTTTGTCCAAACGCCTCTACAATGGGAACACCCATGCCGTGAAACCAAGTGATCAGGTCGGGCGAAATCGGAGCCGCTCCTGTGAAGGCAAGCTGACAGTTGCGAAGCCCTAAGCGCTCTTGCAACGGGCGAAACACCAACAAGTCGGCGCAGAGCCAACGCAACTTGTCCAGGAAGGAGTGCTGTTGTTTCATACGACGTGGAGCGATGTCACGACCCCACTTTAAGCTCAGGCGGAAGAGGGTGCGTTTGAGCCAGGAGGAGTTGCTCATGTTGACGTCGACAGAAGCGTGGATCTTTTCCCAGATTCGAGGGACACCCAAGAACACAGTGGGAGAGACCTCACGCAGGTCATCCTGAACGGTGTAGATGGACTCACCAAAATGGACGATACATCCGGTGGTCATCGGTAGATACACGCTGAAGATCTTCTCCGCTACGTGGCACAACGGGAGATACGAAAGCACCGTATCTTTGTCGCTCACGTTCATCTCTTGTGCGGTTCCTTGGGCGATGGGAAGCACGTTCCTGCTGGAAATGAGCGCACCCTTGGGAGGTCCTGTGGTTCCCGAGGTGTAGACGACCATGGAGGCTTCGCTCGGATCGCGGGCGAGAAGTTCGTCGAGGTAGGCTTGGGGGTTGGCCTCCAGCTTGTCCAGACCTTCTTGGATCCATTCGTCCCAGTGAAGGATGCGTGAGTCGGTGTAATGGCGTGTTCCCCTCGGATCAAACAACACAATGTGCTGGACCGTTGGGGTTTCGTCCGCGACTTCAATGGCTTTGTCGACCTGTTCTTGGTCTTCGCAGAACAACACCTTGCTTTGGCTGTGTTCAAGGATGTAAGCCACATCGGGAGCGGGGTTGGTCTGGTAGATCCCTACGCTGCGAGCGCCAATGCCTTGGGCTCCGAGGTCAGCATAAAGCCACTCGGGGCAGTTGTCGCTGAGGATCGCGATGCAGTCGCCGGGCGCAATTCCCAGGTTTTTGAGTTGAAGCCCAACAGCAGCGGTGTAGCGGAAGTAGTCCTGCCAGGTGAACTCTCTCCACAATCCCCTATCTTTCTCACGAATGGCGATGCGTTCGGGGGTTTTCTTGGCCCACACCGCGACACGACCCGCGAGGGTTTGCTCCAGTTTGGAGAGGGTGTTGGCGTCGAGAGAGGAAAGCAGGCTTTGCATGGTTTTGTGTCCGAAAGTTGGGTGACCACTCTATCACGGGGATGTATAACTTTCTTGGTGATATCACAAACCTTGTTGGATGTGTAGCCCAGAGTCAGGCAGGAAGGTTACAGGTGGGAGCGTTCGCGGGAGGTTCTGCGCCATGTGAAGGCGAGGAGGAGAAGGAGAGAGAGGAGGAACGCAAAGAGTGAGGGCTCCCATTGGATGCTTGCGTTGCAACCGGCGGTCGGGGGAGGTGGGAGGGTTCCTCCATCCGGGAGAGGCTTAGGAGGAGCGCCCGGCTCACAGCCCTGGTCGTAACACTGGCCTTTGACGCAAACTTGGTTGGTGCCGCACTTCACCACGCTACATGGGTCTTGTACACAGACTCCAGCTTCGCAGACGGTGTCGGCGTTGCAAGTGACTCCTTTGCAGGGATCGGGTTCGCAGGCGCCTGTGCTGGGCGAGCAGACTTGATCGACAGGACAAGTTACCCCACCGCAGAGGTCGGCCCGACAGGCACCATCGACGCAAACGTTTCCTTTGGCGCACGTCAGACATCCACAAGAAGGGAAGCAAGACCCTTCTCGACAAAACTCTCCTGGCAGGCAATTGACGTTGGCGCAAGGGTTGGTTGCTGACGTTTGGCACGTTCCGTTCTGGCAGGTTTGCCCGGCAGGGCAGCCGTTTGGACATTCGTTGGGTTTGTTGCAAACGCCGTTGTCGACCTGTCCGTCGCAGTCGTTGTCTTTTTGGTCACAGACTTCGGCTGTAGGTTGGACGGTAGCCTGGCAGACCTTCGTGTTGTTCCCGCAAACCCAGGTTCCAGGTTGGCATTCGCCTTTGCGGTTGCTGTCGGTGCAGGGCTTGCCAAAGTCCGCGATGTTGTCGATCTTGCCGTCGCAGTCGTTGTCTTTGTTGTCACACGTTTCCGTGGTCGATTGGGTAGTGGCTTGGCACTCTTTGGCGTTGTTGGCACAAGCCCAGGCTCCTACGCGACATTCGCCCTTCTGTGACTGAATGATGCAGGGCTTGCCGGACTCAGCGATATCATCGACTTTTCCGTTGCAGTCGCTGTCTTGGCCGTCGCAGGATTCTTTGGTGGGGACAGCAAACGCTTGGCAGATCTTCTTGTTGTTGAGGCAGAGCCAGGTTCCGGGTCCGCAAGCTCCTTTGCGGTTGGAGTCGGTGCAGGGTTGGCCGAGGTCTTTGAGGTTGTCGACTTTGCCGTCACAGTCGTTGTCTTTGCCGTCGCAGATCTCATCCACAGGTTGGATCGTTTGCTCGCAAACGGTGGCTTTCTTTTGGAGGTCACATTTTAAGACACCTGTTTCACACAACCCGGACTTCCCGGGGACTTTGCATGACTCTCCCAGGCCAGGTACGTTGTCGATGTTGCCGTCGCAGCTGTTGTCTTGGCCGTCACAGACTTCAATCTGTGAGAGGGTTTTGGACTTGCAATACTTCTGCAAACCACGACCACAACTCCACTCTCCTGTGGCGCACACTCCCTTGACGTTGGGGACGGTGCAGGGTCCTTGGACGTCGTCGGTTTTTTGGTTGCAGTCGTTGTCTTTGCCGTCGCAAAGTTCGGGTGCTCCGGGGTAAACAGTCTTGTCCTTGTCGTCGCAGTCTTTGTCGTTGGTGACACCATCTTTGTCTTCGTCGGCGTAGCCCATCAAGATCACAGACAATCCGCTCTCTGTGTTGGCGTCGAAGGCTCCGTCAAAGGTGCCTTGCACCTGTACGCTCAGGATGTCGCCTTTGAGAAGATAAAAGAACCCTTCCACTCGCATACTGTAGAGGTTGGATTGTGGGTCGACGTGCATGGCTTGCTGGTAGATCTGACTGCTTACATCAATGCCCAGTGACGCCTGGTTGGGGTAGACCGTGCTGATTTGGTTCAGGTTGTCCAGGCGAACTTGCGAGGAGATATAATAGTACCCGCTGGTGGGGACTGTGTATGTTCCTTGTGTTGCATTGAATCCTGTACCTGCAAACAGTCCTTTGCTTCCGGAAGTTCGCCACCCTTTGAGCAGCGTCCATGCGTTGTAGCTCATGCTTTGTTTGGCGTTCAGATCAGCGTGAAACCCAGCTTTTTGGGCGGTGCTAATGAGAGCACCGGAGAACCCACTTTCCGACTGGATGGAAAAGCTGTTGTCTTCACTGGAAAACAACCACAGGGTTGCCTTCTCTCCTTTGTTCATGAAGACCACGCCGGACAATTCAACGGTGCTGTAAGGGTTGCGTGTGTGTCGTCCTGTCGAGATCAGACCGTTGTTGCTGTCGCGACCTTGAATGGCGATATGTGCCTGATAGTAGCCAGCGTTGAAGAGGTCAACGCGAAGTCTGGCGCTGAAGTGGTAGTAGCCAGAAACGGGGGCTGTGTACTCTCCTTTGTTGGCGTCAAAGCCTCCGCCGAGTGAGAACAGGCCTGGAGTTCCGGTTGTTCGCCATGATGTTGTTTGCTTCCAGCCTGCGGCAGTTACGGCGAGGCTAGAGTTGAGATCCGCATGGAAGCCATGAGAGAGCGCTGGATCGATCTGCATGACCGAAAAGCGGGTGCCTTTTTGGATGGTGTAGTCGTTGTCGTTGTTGGAGTAACTCCAAAGTGTAACTTTGTCACCCTGGTTGAGAGCCACCACTCCGCTCACATGGAGAGTGAGGACCTTAAGGCGAGGCTCTCCCTGGATGGTCATCATCCCATTGTTGATATCGGTGTGGTTGCTGTTGATGCCGATCTGAGCGCGAATGTAGCGATTGGCGGGTCCGTCGTTGGCGTTGCCAAAGCGGATCATGCCCGTCACGATGTAGTGGCCCTTGGCTGGAGCTGTAAAGGTGGCTGTGGTCTCGTTGAAAGCGGTCCCGAGCTGAAACAAACCAAACTCGTTGCTGGTCTGCATGCCTGTGACTTGCTTCCATCCTGTCGCTTTGACTGCGATGTCTTGTTTGAGCCCTGCTTGGAAACCAACAGGCGCTGCCCACCCGATATGGGGCAACAAAAGCGTTGTTAGAAAACCGAAGAAGAAAAGAAATCGTTGCATGGTAGTGTTGTCCTTTCTCGTTTGTCGAGGAGTAGAGGATCCGTTGGGGTCTCAACAAACGAGACTAGTGACAGGGTACCGTGTTGACTGGGGTTGTGGGCTCCTTCGTGAAGACATAACTTCCGCTGGTTGTCATGCTACCGATAACACCCACCTGCAAGCTATTGTGAGTGCAGTAACAGCCGCTGTTTGCAGTGTTTCTTGTGAACAGTGATGGTTTGTTGACGGAGGTGGATAGCGAGTTGACTGCGACAGGAGGGGCTTTGTATGCGAGCTTGTTTCGGCCGCAACCTACGGCGCTTCCGTCCTTCATAAAGATGCACGCGTTGGTATGCTCTGACTTCTTGAAAATCCAATACGGCTTGAGCAACTGATTGGGAGGGCTGGAGTCGTACTTGGGTAGGTTTGTCCAGTCCACTTTCAGAGCACCTTGTGGTAGCGTGGTTGTCTGGTTGCAACCCCCGCTGCATCGTTCGTAGTTGCGGATGCTTACGGATGAACTGCTGTAGCTCACCTGACCGCTGAACTGGCAGTCCACTGGGTTGGAGTATGTGGTGGTTTCGGCCCCTAGAGGTTTGTTGACCCCAAAGTACACAGGACTGCGCCTGGAGCCGTTGGCAAGGAATGTACTGGAGATACCTGAGACGACAACCTCCAAGGTTCGGGAACATTGGCAGACAGGAAGCTGTGGCTCTTCTTTGCCGCTGCAGTCGTAGTCAAAGCCTCCACAGTTGGGGATTGGGTCCGCGAAGTAGCCGGTTTGGCCGGGCTTGGCGAGGTTGCTGTTGTCACAGCAGTCCCTGTTGTTGTTGGCCAGTCCGGTGGTTGCGATGCAGTTGTTGGGTCCGATGCAGATGGTTTTGTCCGGACGTTGGCAGGCCACGTACTTGGGTTGGGTTTCGAGTTGATCTCCGAATCCATCACCATCTTTGTCGGGGTACCATTTGATCTGGTTCTCATCGACTTTACCGTCGCAGTTGTTGTCGATTCCGTCGCACTGCTCGACGCCGTTGGGGTTGACTGCTTTGAGTGTGTCGTCGCAGTCCAGGTTGTTGGTCACCCAAGGGAAGGGCTGCAAGGGACGTTGTTGTTGGCAGTACTCCTGGCCGGGATCGGAGGCATCGCCGAAGCCGTCACCGTCGCGGTCGGGATAGTACCGAATGACGGGTAAGTTTTCATCCGTGAGTCCATCGCAATCGTTGTCGTTGCCGTCACAGACTTCGGTTTTGGGTCGAACGATGGGTTTGCAGGAGTTGGTGGGTTGTGGGTTTTGTGGATCTTCAGGAGAGACACGTCCCCACACGCCGGCCGGACAGATGGTCTTCTGGCCGGCCGTTGCTTGTGGACAGGTGTCACAAACGCCACAGTAGGTCCACGAACCTCCAGAACAGACTTGCTCTGCCGACTCACAATCTCCCAAACCTCCGCGAGGTCCACACTTTCGACGTGCACGGATCAGGCCGTAGCTGCTCTTTTCATGGATCAGGTAACGGGTCGCATCAACGCCGCCGGGAGGGCCGCAGATCTGGTGTGCTTGCTCATCGATGCAGCTGCCCTTGTAGTCGGCAGGTTTGGCGTAGTTTTTGTAGCTTAGGCAAGCCCAACTTACCGTTCGTTTCACGGGGTCTGGCTTCATGTTGCCGTCGTCTTTTTTGCAGTCGAAGGTCACATCCGAGCGATACAGGCTGGTGGAGTCGGGGTTGCTCCAGGTGCCTGTGATCTTGCATGAGGTTCGTGTGTAGTTCTTGGTGTATCCGTACGAATCGGGGTGAAAGTAACCAGCTTGTGTGTTGGGGTTGGTGCCGCTGTCAAACACAACGCACTTGAACAAGCTGGGTGTGGCTCGTTTGACCAACGGCATCCAGCAATGAGAGAGGCCTGGCTTGGTGCTGCCGGGGTTGTTGGGATCCGGGCATTGTTGGTTGTCACGAAGTCCACAACGTCGCCAGTAATCGGGCTGGAAGCCATCGGCTTGTTCGCCACATTGGAGCGAGAGAGCGATGGGGGAGTTGGGCGGCGCGCCTTCTCGTTTGCGCTCGTTGACAACCCAGACTCGCAGGCGGTTTCCGCTGGCGTCAACATAGCTTGCCTGGTAGTAACCAAAGTGAAGCTCAATGAAGTAGTTGAGCTGCAGCAACGGCGTGAACTCTGTGGAAGGAGTCGGCTTGCTGTCGGGGGTTTCGTTGGCGTCGTCCAGTTGGTTGTCGTTGAGGTCCAGGCCAGCAATGCAAGCTTTGGTCAGTGTGTTGATCTCTGCGGGTTTAAACCGACGACCGACCACACAATGTTTCTTGTAGCAAACTTCTCCGTTGCCGCTTTGGCATTCGGAGTCTTGGTTGCAGGTGCTTCCAGGTACGGTGGGTAAGGCTTTCTGATCTTGCGTGTACACAGGCATGTCGATCAGGTTGCCAAGTCCGTCGTTCTTGTCGGTCTCTACAAGGGATACGGGAGTCTTGAGAGGTTGAAGGAAGGAGGTCTGCTTGCCTTCTTCGAGGTGCTTTTGTCCGTCTTGGTTGTAGACCACGGCGTCGATCTGGAGCAGATTGCATCGAGCGTTGTCGCGGATCTGCGTGTCGGTGGAGGTCATCGCCTGGTTGGCGAAGATGTTGATCCAGCCGTCACCGTCGTTGTCGCAGATGCCATATCCAACGTTGCGGAGGTAGTAGTAGCCCTCTCGGCTCTCGCAGAACAGGGGCTTTTGGGTCGTCGTGTCAAAGACCACTGTGTAGGGCTGCTTCATGCCCTTGATGTCGTCAGGGGTGAACACGGGAAATGTGGGATTCCCGGTTTGGGAGCGACAGAAGTTGTTGTTGGTATAGCATTGTCCTTGCCATCCGAAGCTACCTTTGGGGCAATCCACCACAGGGGGCTGATCGGGGCGGGGCGTCGCTTGGTCTTGCACTGGAGCGTTGTCCGGCGGCGGGTTGCCAGCGTCAGGCTTTACCGGTGGAGGTTCTGTTCCAGACGTTTTGGGAGGGAGCGGCTTGCCACCTCTGGTTTCAGCGCTTGTACACGAGCAAAACGAGTAGATACCATCGGCACCACAGGTCCGCTTGCCTGGGACATTGCCACAGGCACAATCCAGAGTGTCTCCAGGGTTGCATTGTGTTGCTGGGCCGCAACCTGTGACCCATCCTGTGAGCAAGCTACACAAGAGTATTCCAATCCATGCATGTTTCATGGCGATTGTACCTTTTCTCATTCGTCGAACTTGGTCGTAGAGCTGGTTTGTTTTGGTGTTCATCTTTGGGTTCCTTTCCGTTGGGGATACACGCGTTTTATTGGCAAGCTACAGTGACTTGTGTGCTTGGATAAAGTGTGAGCGTGTAGCCTTTCGACACGGAGAGGCGACCTTGTACGAAGAGGAAGTAGGATTGGACGCTAGAGATGTTGCAACATGCACTGCCAGGGAACCATTTGTTTCCAAGGTACTGGTTAGAAAGGGAGAGCAGGTTCGCATCTTTAGGAGCAGGGGCTGAGAACGTCTTTTTTCCACAGGCGGGCTTGGAACGATCCAGGTTAAACAGACATCCTTGTGTGTAGCCCGAGGTCTTCCACATGATGTACTTTTGGGCTTGGGTGTCTCTGGGGCTGTAGGTATAGCTTACAGACTTGGCTGTAAAAGAATAGTTATTTGTGCAAGCGGTGTAGGAGAGAGGTCGGGTGACGATGTTGGTGCATTCTTGCTTGACGTTGAAGGCCCCAGGGTTCTTGAACACAAGCTGATCCAGCTCACAGGATGTTTGTTGGACAGGGTTGGCTTCCAACGATGCTTTCTCATAGTGGTTGCTGTCTTGTGGAGTGAATTGTGTGGGACCGGTTTTGGGGTAGGACTTGTACGAGAAGTTAAAGCTTAACTGGTTGTCAAAGTTCATACCTGTGGAGCAAGTACACAAGGTCTGTTGGGCTTCTTCTTTGCCGTCGCTGTTGTAGTCGTAGTTGCCGCACCGATTGGGGGTCGTGAAGAAGCGGGTTTGATTGGGATGCACAAGCTTGTCGTTGTCGCAGGTGTCGAGCTTGTTGTCGACATATCCAATCGGAGGCGTGAGCGCGTTGGCTGTCACGGGCGTACCGTTCTTGTCGCCAAATCCATCGAGATCCTTGTCGGGGTACCATGTCTTGGTGATGACGGAGCACGCACCATTGCTACACGACTGGCCTTGAGGACAGGGGTTGTAACATTTGCCACAGTGGTTGGGGTCTGTAAGGAAGTCTGCACACTGATCGTTGCAGTTGACCTTGCCTGAGTCGCAGCCGCACTTGCCGTTGGTGCAGGTGTCGCATTTGGTCCCACACTTCCCGCAGTTTCGGGTGTCAAAGCTGATGTTGGTGCAACCTGAAGGGCAACTGGTTAAGCCTCCAGTGCAGTACGATGTACAGGTTCCCTGTTTGCAATATTCTCCGGCAGCGCAGACCTTGCCGCAAGCGCCGCAGTGTTGGGCGTTGGTCTTCACGTCGACGCAAGCGCCGCTGCAAGGAGATTGACCTGTTGGGCAGATGGGAGTGCAGAGTCCTTGGGTACAACGTTCGTTGAAGGCGCAGCTGTTGTTGCATCCGCTACAATGGGAGGCGTTGCTTGTGAGGTCGACACAGACGCTTCCACAACGTGTCTCGCCGCTTTGGCATTGGAGAATCTTGCAGGCTCCGGCCACGCAGTCTTCACGCAGTTCGCACACTTTGCCGCAAAATCCGCAGTTGGTTTTGTCTTTGTTGAGGTCCACGCATGTTCCGTTGCAGTCGGCCTGTCCGTCGGGACATTGCTTGAAGGTCTTGCAGGCACCGCCGATACAGCTCTCGCCAGTGGCGCAAGCGTTGTTGCAACGGCTGCAGTGCTCTTTGGATGTTTTCAGGTTCACACACACCGTTGTGTTTCCGCTGGAGCAGGCGGTTAGGCCGCCGTTGCATTTGCATTGTCCGCCGGAGCAGGTTTGTGTGGCGTTGCAAACGAAGCCGCAAGCGCCGCAGTGGTTGGGGTCCACTTGGATGTCGACACACGTGCCGTTGCAGTTGGTCTTGCCGCCGCTGCATACGCACTTTCCTACATCACAGAACAAGCCAGTGCCGCAAGCATTTCCACAGGCACCACAGTTGGCGTCGTTGGCGTTGGTGTCGATGCATTGACCGTTGCAATAGCTCTGTCCACTGGCACAGGTGCAAACTCCCTGCTGGCAGGTTGCGCCCGAACCACAGGCATTGCCGCAGGCTCCACAATGTTGGGCGCTTGTGGCGAGAACCGCGCAGGTTCCGTTGCAGTCGACTTCACCAGATGGGCAGACACACACTCCTTGCTGGCAGGTTCTGCCTCCCTGACAGGCTGGGTTGCATCCCAAAGCGTCGAGGGTTGCGCAGGTGCCGTTGTTGCATAGCTCATTGGCTTTGCAGGCTGTGCCACAGGCTCCACAGTGAGCCTTGTCGAATTGCAGGTTGGTGCACAACAAACCGCAACGGGAGAGCCCGGTGTTGCAAGTCGTAAGACAGTAGGTGTCTTGCACACATTCTGTACCGGAGGGACAACCTCCAGCGGTGCATGTTGTTGGGGGTTGGTTTCCGCTGCAGCCCACGGCTACGAAGACAAGCAAGCTTGCCAGCAGAAGCCATCTGACCCGAATGGGCCTCTGCGATTGTTGGGGTGGTAAAGTCAACATGGAGTTTGTCCTTGTTGGGGCGCAACGAGAAGCGATACAGAGTCGCGTAAGTATTCTTCGGGCTGCGCTGTGAATTCGTTATTGGGTGAAGTCGGAGTAGTAGATGTAAAGACGGATGTCATCGATGGTTGCGATGTTGATGTCTTGGTTGGCTGTTTCCGAAGCCTGGTTGAATTGAAGAACCCACTGGGAGTTACCGAGAGGGCGATCTTGCAGACGGTAGTTCTGGTAGACGTTGGGCTCAAACACCTTGGTGCCGTTGAAGTAGGGGTTGATAACAGCTACACGTGCTGGAAGGTTGTAGTACTTCATCGTACCGTCAGCCTGACGGACGACCCCTGTTCCCTTTTGCCAAACGTACAAACGTCCGACGTCATCGCCCAATTCTCCACCCACAATCTCAGCTTCGATGTAGAGCACTTTGTGGTTGAAGGTGATGGGCGAGACCACAGAGTTGGGACCTTGCACCGCGAGGTTAAAGGCGAACGAGACGTAGCCTTCTGGAGTCAGGTTGTCGCGGGAGAGTAGCTGCTGTTGGAACTCCGCAATGCGGTCTCCCAACATTCGGGCTGACTTGTCCGGTTTGGTCTGGGCGATCTTTAAGATGTCATCGCGCAAGGAGACCACCGACACGCGGATGTCTGGCTTGCTGTTGACCTCTTCAAAGTCGCGGAAGGCTTGCTCCAGTTGGCTGGTGTAAATCTCCAGGTTTTTGTCGCCCACGCCGACCATCCGTATCAGGAACAAGTCTCCCTTTCGTTTGTAGGTCGTGCCCGTGTAGTACTCGTAGATTAAGGTGGTGCGGTACGCCTCTTGAAGAGCGCGTTGGAACGTACGTTCTGCCGCAATCACCGAGTCATTCTTGTAGATCCGGGTGTTGGGGTCGTTTTGCGCGGCCTGTACGCGGGTGAGGAGCGTAACGGCTTCTTCACGGTCACGTTGCAGGCGACGAGCTTCGTTCTTCAACTGTTGGATTTGGGAGGCCGCTCGTTGCATCTCCAATTGAATCTGCAAAGTTTGCAGCTCAAACGAGCCAAGCTGCAGGGTGAGCTGCGCGATGTAGTTTTGGCTGGCGATCTTCGCCACGCCGGGTTTGCCACAGTTGGGTTGATTGGGAGGACAAACTTCACAACCCACCCGAAGGTTGGACTTGGTTAACTGGTTGCCCATCACAGCCAGCTCTTTCTCCTTGTTGAGCTTGCGAATCGAAAGAATCGAAACGGCAATGGCCTGCGCAGCGATCAGCCCGGCTTTGACGGCGTTGGATGTTTTGGCAAACTGGCAACTTCCACCTGTCGCGTCCCCGATGATAGCTTCACACTTCCAGGATGCAGCTAGCTGAATCAGGCCCATTCCAGCTTGAATCGCCTGCTGCATAATTACCTGAGTTTCCGATACGGACTGTGATAGGTTTCGACTCTTTTCCTGGTACGTCCACACCACATCGGACAAGGCGAAGGTTGCGTTGCAGGTTCTTCGGATGCGGTCGCGTTCGTCGTCGATGCGTCGAACGATGGCGGAGCGTTGGGCCGCCAACTGTGGTACGTTGATGGCGATACGTTCCAAGGCCAGGTATGCATCGTAGAGCGCGCTTCCTGGAACTCGACCACAAGGATTGCTCGAATAATTGGCCGCTTTGGGGTCCATGTTTCCAGGGATGGCCGGGAGTATCTGGTCTCCGACCTGGATCGTGCCGCAAATCTCTCCCAGCTGAGTGTTGTACGACGTCTGGATCTTGGCCAACTCACTTTGGAACAGCGCAGCCTGGGTGTCATACGCCCGGTTGAATTGTGTGGCGATGCTTTCTTTGTCCTTCGCATTGAACACTGCTTGTTTGAGCGTTCCCAGCGAGACCTCAAACGCGTTGGTTCGGAGAGTCGCGCTGGAGTAGCGGTCCAGGGCAGGGAAGGGGATGGTGTTGGGAGGCAGACCAAACAAGTCCTCCTGTCGTGAAACCTGAGCGTAGGTTTCTTTCATATCGAGGAGGGCGGCGCTGTAGGTTCGGCTGATGTCGCGAATGATGATGCGCAGCTGATCCAGCTTGTCGGGACCAAGAGTCAGCATGAGCTGCTTGAGCAGGCTGGTAATGACCATCATCTCGATGTATGCGGAGATATAAGCACGTTCCAGAACATGCTTGGCCAAGTCGAGCCGGTTCATCGTGTGGTACTTTTTGGCGATGGTACTCCAAGAGCGCGTCTTGCGACTGGCTGCCAACATGACCTTTTGGAACAAGCTGGTGACAGAGTCGAGGTTGAGGAACCCGGCTTCTGCAGAGGCAAAGGAGGAGGCAAAGACCCCGGTCTGGCGGTAGAATCGATCCAGCACCGACTGGTAGTATTGGGTCGATGCATATAGCTGCATCATCTCATAGCCAAGGGTTCCTGAAAGTTGAATGCCATTGGGCTCCAACAACTCTCCAGGGAAGGTGTATTGACGTGTGGCTGCGAGATCGAAACGTCCGGACAATGCTTGGGTATAGGCTTCGTCGCCGAGCATGATCCGTAACTCTGCGTTTAACGTTTCAAAGCCATAGTGGGTCAGCACTACGCCGTTGGAGGTGGTGTTGGTGAAGGAGAACGTCTTCTTCAGGAAGGTTTGGAGGAGACTTTTCATCTCCGTCGAGAGACGCTGCCGCAACGTTCCTGTGGAATGAACATGCTCCAAGCAGTTGATGCGTTCGGCCAGAGCTTCGATGCCTTTTGGATCGTAACAATAAGGGGTATTGGCGTTGCTCTGGCAAATGACCGGAGTGAAGCCGATGTTTTGGCCCGAGCGATTGACAAACTTAAGCCGGTAGCGAAACGCCTGTTTGATGTCGTCTTCGATCGGTGCATAGGGCGAAATGTACTTGCTGCCGGTGCTCTTCTTGTAGAAGACTTTGCCTCGACGGAGGTCGTTGGGGTCGTCACAGAAGAGCTGGTTGGTTCCTTTGCAGCGATATGGGACATCCAAGCGGAATCCTATGGTGCTGTTCGTCAGTTGCCCTAGCTTTTGTTTGCAGGTTCCTTTCGCCTGGCATCCTTCGGCACGGAGTGTGGCTGCGCTGATGTCGGGCAAGGCAAAAAAGGTAACCTTGCTGGATGCAGGGCAAGCTTTGGGACTAGCAACGGGTCCTCCATCAAATTGACCGGTGTCCTCGCAAAAGTAGTGGATGTAAAACGTTTTACCATTGTCGGTGTAGGAAAACTCTAGCTGTCCTTGGACGTCTCTTCCTTCGACGCCCATCGCGGGGTCGCTGCTGATGGACGCCGTTTGCCCAGTGATAAGAACCGAGACAAGGTCGTTCAACTGCTGGGCTGTTGCGCTGGCAAGGACCGAAGGAGTCGTTACGGTGAAGCCCAATGCTTGGGTCAGAATACCAGGAGTGCATGTCAACGGGAGCAGCTGGCTGGAAGAGAGGCACTCCCCGTTTTGACAGGCCTGGCCTTGCGAACAGTCTGCGTGGGATGTGCAAGCGGTTACACTCGGAGCGGTCGTTCCTTGGGTGTTGAAATCTTGGATGGGTTGTTCGATTCGCTCCAACAGAAGGTAACCATAGCGTACGAGCTTTTGGTTGAGGTTCTTGTCGGTGGTTGAGGGAAGGAAGCTCGGGAAGGTCTCCTTCACCAGGACAAGCATGATCCGGTTTTGGTACAGCATGCCATCCACGAGCGAAAGGGTGCGTCGTAGACCTCGTCCATTCGGGACAGGATTGGCGCTGCTCAAGCTTTGGTTGTACTGCTCCACTTGGGCTTTTTCGTCTTGGGTGGCTCCGGTCTTCGGCTGCACTGGGACGTTCTTGGTGCGGCACGCGTAACGGGCTCGAATGAGGTCTTGGAAAGGAGAAGTTCCACCCAGGAAGTCAAGCAACAGCCAGGGAAGGGTAACCTTTGCTTCTGTGGTTGTGTCGGTGCAGCCCTGGTTCTCGCCAACTTCGTAGCGGCCTCCCATCACAATGGTGGAGTCCAAAGACTTCAGATAGCTCTTCACCTGCTGGCCAGGGACATCGTTGAACACCAACTGTATGCTCGGGTTCCCCGGATACTGGAGCGCTTCTTGGGAGACAATGCGACCGGAGAGGAGGTTGCCGGGCTTTTCTTCCAGATCGATGGTGAAGTCCAGAGCTGACACTCCAGACGGTGGGGGCGATTGCTTCCGACTGCTGGTCAGTAACTCATAGCCATTGGACGATGAGAAGGGATAACAAGCTAAATCCGTGGAATTGGTCTGACTGTACAGACGCTGGCACTCTTCCTGGGTTTGCTTGTTGTCCCAGGTCTTGTCTTGCAACGATTGGAGCACAGCTTGTAACTTCTCAAACGATAGCTGGTTGCGCTTGAACAAGAGCCACTGTTGGAGCAGCGCGTTCTTGAGATCCGTCGCTTTGAGGTTGCCATCGTTGGGGAACTTGTCTGCGTTGGTGTCGTCGAAGTTACCGAACGAATAGAGGCGGCCTCTCCAACGTCCGGCTGCGCTCTGGTGATAGCGAACCTGGAGGGGTTGCTTGGTCTCGTTGTTGAGGATCTCGATAGCTCCGAGGTAGCTTGTTTTTCCTGGAGGGTGCTTGTCAGCGCTCACCAAGCGCAAGATGATGCTTTGTTTGCCCTCGACCGTAACGGTGAAGGGTTCTTGGCTGGAGGGTTTGCCATCAAATTTGGTGCAAGCGCTGCGCTCTGGGTTGTAGGTTTGGCACCGCTCGATCTGGAGCCAGGATAGAGGAGTCTTTGACCCCGTATCATCCGAGGTTCGTTGGATCGTGAAAGCCACCTGGAAGTCACTTTTGTTCTCCAGGTAGATACGTCCTGTGGGGTTATCCTTGGTCATGATGACTTCGGTCGGCGAAACGACGAACACTGCGCGGGTTCGGTTGCGCTGCGTTTGGTTCATTCGACGCGTTAGCTTGGGTTGGCACAGTCCATCACCGTCAGGGCTTTGGCTCAGGCATGACTCTGTTTTGGTACACACCGACTTGCGGACGTTGCAAGTTCGTCGACACACATAACGGTGGCACTGAAAGCCTGTGGGACATCCTGAGTCACTGACGCAGTTGGAGTAACATCGGCCTTCCAGGCAGGTTTGCCAATCGGGACACTCCATGTCTCCTTTGCAGTACGGGTATTGGTTGGACGTTAATTTGCCCGCCAAATCCGTTGGGATGCAGCTTCCTTCGTTGCAAACCTGTCCTGAAGCACAACCTTCTCGTAGCTTGTACTTGGGATCACAGTAAAGGATGCTACCGTCTTCATTTTGTAAGTTACCTTCGCAAGGTGTGTAGCATTTGGGGTTTTGGGGAATGGACTTCAACACAGCCGGGTCAGCGCATCGTTTGTTGATGCACAACAACGAGCCACAGTCGGCGTCTGCGTTGCAGTTGCAGCCCAGAGTTTGGCCTTTTTCACAGGGGATACAGGTGGTGCTGCCGTTGTTGGATATCTCGCAGCGGTTGTTCACATCACAGGTGTTGTTGCCATAACAGGAGCAATGGCTTTGGCCTTCGCAGCCTTGGCACGTTCCGTTGGTGCACTTGAGCGCGCCTTGGCAGGTGTTGCCTTGCTCGCAAGCACAGCCCGCCGTACCTGCGGGGCAAACCTGACAAATGCCGTTGGTGCAGCGCAAGCCAGCGTCACAAACGTCAGACGCTCGGCACCGACAGGCGGCAGTTCCCGCGTCACAAGCAGGTTTGGGTGGTGCTGTGTCTTGAGGAGGTCCAGCGTCCTGGTTGGTAACAGGTCCTTCACGCTGAGGTGGTGGAGGTTCTGGGCCAGGTTGCTGTGGTCCACATCCCGTCAAGGTAAGACCCACCAGCAGCAGGATACAAACAAAGAAGGTAGTACAATGTCTCACGACTTACTCTCCACTACATCGAGAATTCGACTCATTCGGGAAAACGAAGGTCTTACTTCTCTTCGGTAAAGTCGGTGTAGTAGAGATACAGGCGGATGTCGTCGACAGCGTTGAGGTTAATGTCCTGGTTGACCTTCTCCGAGACCTGGTTGATCAGAAGCTCCCATTGGGTGTTGCCCAGAGGATAGTCGCGCAGACGGAAGTTGCGGTAGATCTCGGGGGTAAACACTTTGGTGCCGTTGAAGAATGGGTTGATCACTGCGGTACGAACGGGGAGGGTGTGGTACTTGATGTCGCCACCTTTCAAGCGAACCACTCCCGTTCCTTTGGCGCGAAGGTACAAACGACCGACGTCGTCGCCCAACTCGCCGCCCACAATCTCAGCTTCGATGTAGAGCACTTTGTGATTGAAGGTAATGGGTGAAACGAGCGAGTCTTTGATCGACACGTTGACGTTGAAGGGGAACGCTGTGTAGCCCTCCGTGTTCAGGTTGTTTCGGTCCGACAAGATCTTCTGGAACTCTGCGATGCGATCGCCCAGCGTTCGAGTGACTTCCCCTCCAGGGGTCTCGACTTGGCGGGTGATCCCGAGGATGTCGTCGCGAAGGGACAGCACGGCCACGCGAATGTCTGGCTTGCTGTTGGTTTCTTCGAAGTCACGGAAGGCTTGCTCCAGATCGCTGAGGTAGGCTTCAAGGTTTTTGTCGCCGTACGCGATCATCCGAATCAGGTAGAGATCTCCCTTCTTCTTGTAGCTCGTTCCTGTGTAGTACTCGTAAATCAGGGTGGCTCGGTAGGCTTCGCGAATCGCATCTTGGAAGGTTCGTTCCGCCGAGATGATCGCGTCGTTCTTGTAGATCCTGACGTTCGGGTCGTTTTGCGCGGCCTGTACATTGATGGCGAGCTGGGTGGCTTCGTTTTGCTGGGTTTGAAGCAGACGGGCCTGTTGCTGCAATCGAATGATGTTGGAAGAGGCGATACGCAAGTCAAATTGGGCTTTTTGCGCTTCGTAGTGAAGGTTCAAGAGGGAACTCGTGAGTTCCTTGATCTTGATGTTGCTTTCGATTTGCGCGGTGCCTTGTTGGGTGCATGTTGGCTGGCTTACATCACATGGACGACACTCGAATTGGATCTGTGTTTGCTCCAGCAAGCGTTCGTTGCGGAGGAGTTCTTCGCGTTTTTTCTTGAGGTTGTTTTCCTGGACCTTTACCGCGACCTCTTGGGCAGCGCCCAGACCGACGATGGCAATCGCAGCGACGGCAGCCGTGATGCAGTCACCCCCTGTTGCGGTACCGGCGATGAACGAACACTTAATCATCTCGGCGGCTTGGGTGAGCTGCTGTGTGATCCGGATGGTTTGTTCGATGTCACGTTGGGTTTGTTCGATCTCCAACTGCAAGTTGTGCTGTTGTTCTCGGGCTCCCAGCGTAATGCTCGCCAACTGGAACTTGGCGTCGCAGTACTTGCGAATTCGATCGCGCTCCAGGGTGATTTGTTGGTTCAGGCTCTCTTGGGACTTTTTGATGCTCAACACGTTGATCTTCATCTTTTCGACGTCGAGCAATGCATTGTAGATGGCACCGCCGGGGATGCTTCCACAGGGGTTGGGTAAGGTGCTGGTTTGGGGTGACAGGTTGGCGTACTTGGGAATCGCCGGATACTGGCGAACTTCACCACCTGGGTCTGTCACTGTGATGCGACCGCAAAGATCGGCCAGTTGGTTTTCAAAGTTACGTTCGATGCGGACCAACTCGTTCTGGAAGCTCGCAGCGTTGGTGTCAAAGGTCCGCTTGTCCTGGATCGCAACCTGCTCTTTGTTGCGAGCGATGAACATCTTTTCCTTGGCGAACTGCAGCGCAAACTGGAACGCGTTGGTGGTTCCTGTGAGAGAGGAGAAGCGATCGAGCGCAGGGAAGGGGATGGTGTTGGGTGGCAAACCAAAGTTGTTGATGGAAAGCTGCAGCTGCTTGTAGGTCTCTTCCATGTCGAGAAGAGCGGCCTTGTACGTGAAGGAGATCTTGTCGATCTCCTGACGAACTTGGGCAAGCTGCTCTTTCTTGAGGACAAACATCAACTCTTGGAGGAGACGAGTGAGAATGGTCATCTCCATGTAGGTGGCTGCGTACGAACGGTACAACACTTGCTGCGCCAGATCCGGGCGGTTGAGCTGGTGGTATCGCTTGGAGATCTGGCTCAAAGAGCGAGCTTTCCGTGTGGAGGCCAAAAGAAGCTTTTGGAAGTAGCTTGTGATCGAAGACACTGTGATGAACGCGGTGTCGTTTCCTTGGAAGGTTCGGCGCAAGGTGCTGGCTTGGGAGAAGAAGCGGTCGAGCACCATCTGGTAGTACTGCACCGAGAGGTACAAGTTGTGCATCTCAAAGCCCAAGGCTCCTGAGAGGTTGATGCCGTTGGGTTCAAAGTCCACGCCTTGGAACGCGATCTGACGGGTGTTTGCGAGGTCATAGCGACTGGCGAACGAGCGCGTGTAGGCCTCGTCGCCCAACATCACTTTCAACTCGGCGTTGAGTGTTTCAAAGCCCATGGAGGTGAGGATGTTTCCGTTTGAGATCTTGTTCTCGACGGAGAACGCGTTGGTGAGGAAGTCGCGGAGTGACCGACGCAACGTGGTGTCCAGCTTGTTGCTCAGCGTTTGGGACGCAAAGATGTACTCCAGGCAGTTCACCCGCTGCTCGATCTCTTCGATGACTTTGGGATCGTAGCAGTAAGGTGTCAGACCTGACGTTCCGCTTTGGCAGATGTCTGGGGCAAAGCCGATGTTCTTTCCTGTACGAGAGACAAACTTCAAACGATACCGGAACGCCTGGAACATGGCGTTGTTGATCTCCGCAAACGGCGACACGTACTGGCCTGGCGTGCTCTTGCGGAAGAACAATTTGCCAATGCGGAGGTCTGTGGGGTCGTCGCAGAATAGGTTGTTCCCACCTTTGCATTGGTAGGGGACGTTCTCTCTGTAGCCTTTGTTGGAGAACTTCAGCTGTTGAAGGCGTGCGGCGCATGTTCCTTGATCCTGGCAAGCGTCGCTACGGATCGAAGAGGTGCTGACGTTGAGCAACGAGAAGTAGGTGACTTTACTTCCCGCCGGACACGACTGGGCGCTGCTCAGAGAGCCGCCGTCAAATTGTCCGGTGTCTTCGCAGTAATAGTGGATGTAATGCTTTCCTTCGGTGTCCTGGTAGAAGTACTCAAGGGTGCCGTTGACCTGCTGGCCGTCGATCTTCATGCTGGAGCTGGTCTGGGAGGTTTGTCCCGTGAGCAACACCGACACCAAGTCGTTCAAGCGTTGGTTGGTCCAGGAGTTGAGGGCGTTGGCGTCGGTGATGGTGACATTGATGGCTTTTTGAACGGTGCCGGTTGAGCAGGAGACTTGCTTCAATTGGTCTGGCTCGCGACAGACTCCAGCCTGGCAGGTCTTTCCGCTGGCGCAGTCACCATCGGTGGTGCAAGTGGTTTGGGCGAGCGGCTGCTGGCCTGTAAAGTCTTCCTGGGCCACTGCGTTGTCGGTGCGGGTCAAGAGGATGTAGCCGTAGTTGACGAAGTCGCTGGTGAGGGCTGATTGCGTGGTGGAGTTGGCCTTGAAGAAGCTGACAAATCGTTCGCGGTAAATCACAAAGAAGTACCGGTTGCGAATCATCGCGCCGTCCACAAACTCCAAACGACGACGGAGACGCCAGCCGTTGGGGATGGGGTTGGAGGAGCTAAGGCTCATGTTCAGGCGCTCGATGGCTTTCTTTTGGTCTTCTGTTGCGCTAGTCGGAGCCTGCTGTGGAAGTGTGTACATCTGACAGGCCGACTTGGTACGGAACAAACCACCCACCTGAGGTGCTGTGCCCATCTCAAAGCCTGGAACCAGCCAGGGGAACGAAACCTTGCGGTAGAGTTTGTTGTTTTTGCAGGTCTCGTTGGGACCCACTTCGTAGTTGCCGCCGATATCGATGGTCGATTCAAACTTGGTCAGCGGGATCAGCGGCTTGCTGTTGAGGGCTTCCGCGAAGGCGATCGATATCGCGGGATCGCCAGGGTATTGAAGCGTTTGGGAAGAGTCGATACGGCCGGAGAGGGTCGTGCCGTTGTCTTCTTTGATGTTGAGCACGAGACTCAACTCCGATGCACCGGAAGGTACAGGCGCCTGGCTCTGACTGTAAGAGAGCACTTCCATACCAGGGTGGTTCTTCTTGGCTGGGTCGATGTAGGGGTAGCACACCACGTCTTGGGAGTTTTGCTCGCTGAAGATGCGCTTGCAGTCTTGGGCCAAGCGAGGAACCGCCCAGGTTCCTTCTCGCATGGAGCGCAACGCTGCGAGGAACTGTTCAAAGGGGATGTTGTTCCGCTTGAAGCTCACCCAGTTTTGGAGCAGCGCGTTGGGGATGGAGCGAATCTCCAGGCTGCTGGTGTTGGGAAACTTCTTCATCTGATCTTTGTTTTCGTTGAAGTTTCCAAACGCGACCATGGTGCCGCGCCATTGACCGTCGACCTTCTCCCTGTAGCTCAAGGTGATCTCTTTGGTGCCCATGTCCGCGTTGCGAAGCAGCAGGGTGCCGTTGTACACGTTCTTTTCTTGGGGTTTGCCTTGTGCGTTGGAGATTCGGACGATGTACTTTTTGTTGGGTTCCAGGTTGTCCAGCTTGAATGGATCGGCTGCTGAGGGGCGACCTTCAAACTCCGTGCAAGTTGTTCGGTTGGCGTCGTAGGTCTTGCAGCGGTCAAACTTCAGCCAGAAGAGGGGAGTGGTGCTTCCGGTGTCGTCACGGAGCCGCTGCAATGTGAAGGACGCAGGGAACGTGCTGCGGTTGATGATGTGAATGTCTTGGGCGCTGTTGTTGCGGGTGAACTCAAAGTTGAATTGCGGCAGGTCAAAGGTGCCCGACGTGGTGGATTGGGGCTTGGATTGTGTGGTCCGGACCGACTTGGGCATACAAACGCCGTCATCGGCTCCGTTGGTGGTGCACGATTCAAACTGTTGGCAGGTGCTGGTGCGCGTGTTGCACTTCCGACGACACACATAGTAGTGGCACTGGAAGCCGCTGGGGCACTGCGAGGGGGAGCGACAGGTCGAGTAGCATCGACCATGCAGGCAGGTTTGCCACTTGGGACAATCGGCTGCCACCTTGCAGAAGGGGTAATCTTGGGAGGCCGGTTGCTTGACTGCATCGAGCAGGCAGCTCCCCTGGCGGCACTGCTGGCCGACCGGGCAACCTGATGCGAGCTTGTAGTCGGCGTGGCAGTCTTTGATGGTGCCGTCGGAGAGCTTGATCGGGCTTTGGCAAGGGAAGTAACACAGCGGCTCTTTGGGGATGTCATTGACCTTCTGGAGGTCCAGGCAGCGACGGTTGACGCAGACGATGCTGCCGCCGCCGCAATCTTTGTCCGCCATACAGTTGCAGCCGATCATGTCCTTGCCGTTGCAGGCCTGGCATAGGCTGATGCCGGTGTTGGAGATGTTGCAGCGGTTGCCCACATCACAGCTGTTGTTGCCGTAGCAAGGGCATTGATCTTTCCCGACACATCCGGTGCAAACGCCCGCGTCACATTGCAGGCCGCCGCTGCAGGTGTTGTCTTTCTTGCAAGAGCAGCCTGCTGTTCCTTCTGGGCAGACCTGGCAGAGGCCGTTGTTGCAGCGAAGTCCAGTCTCACAGGTGCCTGTCGGGGTGCATCGACATCCGGGTTGACCGGGAGTGCATTGTGTTCCATCAGGGGGCGGAGTGACCGTATTGTTGTTGTTTTGTGGAGGGTTTCCACTGTCAGCGGGTGGTTGAGTTCCTGGCTGTGTGCAGGTTCCGTTGGTGCATTCCAGACCGGTGTTGCAGTCGGCGGGTGCCTGGCAAGCACACCCAGCGTCTTTGCAAGGTGTGGGCTGTGTGGAGCAACCGACCATGCTGGCCCCCCAAAGAAGGATTCCTATCCATGCGATCGGCCACCAACGACTGTGTCTCATACGATTTGTTCTCCATACGCCCCAACAGGCTGAGAAATAGTGAAATGCATTCCTTAGTCTCGTGAGGGAAAACCGTTGAAAATTCGGCTCTCTCCAGCCCCCAACTGACCAAGAGGGTCACGTTTGACCTTTTGAGTGGAGGGCTCACACCGAATTCTTCAAAAAAATGTTGGGGGAGAACAAAAGAGTCCCTTTGTCTTGGAATCTCTTGCCAAAGACGAAAGGGTGGAGGATGTTGGGTTGGGTGTCTGGAACGAGTGGGAACGAGGGCTTTAGCGGATTGTGAGGTTGCTAGACCACGCCGGTGTAGGCTTGCTTGACGAGGGAGTTGTTGCGGATCTCTTCGGGAGGACCTTCTGCGATCTTCTGACCAAAGTCGAGGACTGCGATCCGCTCTGCCAAATCCAGGACAAAGCCAAGTTCATGCTCGATCAGGATCTGCGTGATGTGCAGTTCTTCCTTGATGTCGAGGAGGTACCGGGCGAGGTCCTCGGTTTCTTCCTGGTTGAGACCTGCGGCAGGCTCATCCAGGAGCAGCAATTGAGGTTTGGTCGCGAGGGCTCGCCCCAACTCCACCCGCTTGCGCAAACCGTAGGGAAGGATTCCAATCGGAGTGTGACGATAGCGCTCCAGGTCGAGAAATTCGATGATCTCTTCCACGCTACGTCGGTGCTCAACCTCAGCGTTCTTGGACGAGCGAAGCCAGAACATGTCTTGCCACCACCGGGTCTTAAAGTGACGGTGACGACCAATCAGCAGGTTGTCCAAGACGGTGAGGTGCTCGAACAGCGCGAGGTTTTGGAACATGCGGGTGATGCCCAGGTGAGCGATGTGGTGGGCTGGCTGTCGGGTGATCTCCTTGCCTTGGAAGCGGATCGTTCCTTCCTGTGGCTTGTAGAACCCAGAGATGCAGTTGAACAAGGAGGTCTTGCCCGCACCGTTGGGTCCAATGATGGCGACCATGGTGCCTTGCTCGACGGCCAGGGATACTCCGCGCAGGGCTTTGATTCCAGCAAACGAGAGGGCGACGTTATCAACGTGAAGAAAGTCAGACATGATTAAGACAGCCACCTGCGGCGTCGGCGGTAGCGCTTGATGTCGCGGTAGTTGCGACGCTCGGCACCTTCTCCGCCAAGGTAAAACTCTTGGATGTCGCGGTCGCCTTGCAGCTCCTCGGCGGTGCCATCCAGAACGATCTTGCCGTTCTCCATGATGTAGCCGTAGTCCGCAAGCTGCAGCGCCATCGCGGCATTTTGTTCAACCAACAAGATGCTCACTCCTTCGGCCTGGATCGCTCGAATCATATCCACAACCTGGACAATGATTTGAGGAGCAAGGCCGAGAGAGGGTTCATCGAGGATGAGGAGCCTGGGCTTGGATATCCAGGCCCGTGAGATCGCCAACATCTGTTGCTCGCCACCGGACAGATAGCCGGCCTGTTGTTGGCGTCGTTCGGCGAGGACAGGAAACCTCTCGTACACCTGCTGTAGCTCTTGCTTCCAGCCACGGTCAGAGCGGCTGTAAGCACCGGCTGTCAGGTTTTCTTCGACGGTCAACTCTCCAAAGATCCGGCGACCTTCCATCACCTGCGCGACCCCTTGCCGGACGATCCATTCAGGGGCCTGACGAAGCAACTCTTGGCCCTGGAATTGAATCGTCCCCTTGGTGGCGCGTCCTGTGTGGATGGCGAGCAAGCCTGTGATGGCACGAAGCGTCGTTGTTTTGCCTGCGCCGTTGGGTCCCAACAACGCCACGATCTGGCCCTCGTCGACCCGCAGGCTTACGCCTCGCAGCACACGTACAACAGAATGATACACCACTTCCAGGTTGGCGATTTCGAGCATCAAAGCAGCGGGCTCCTCAACGTTGGTTCTTAGTCGTCGTCTTCGTCTTCGTTGTCATCGTCGTCTTTTTTGTTGCCATAGCTCGACGGGGTAACGTAGTCGGCTACCACCTTCCAGGACGCGTTCTTCCAGTCGGGCTGGAGAATACGGGACATGGTGGAGGTTACATAGGGAAAGACAGCGAGGTTGACGGGCTTAATTAGGCCACCGCCGTCAAACTTCTTTACGGTCTTGAGCGCGGCGAGGAGGGACTCACGGGTGAGCTTGTCCTTGGTTGCGTTGAGAGCGCGGCGAAGAATCTCGGTTTGGATCAAACCCTGAACATAGGATGCCAGGATGTAGAAGTCGGGGCTGGAGCCCTTGCCAAACTTTTTGTGGGCCGCAAGAAAGGTCTTCATTCCGGGGAGGTCTTCGCCCCAATACGGCAAGCTGGAGATCAGGTAGAAGTTGCCAAACAGAGGCTTGAGGGCCTTCTTGCGGAAGAACGCGTCGACCCAAGAGGGGGTGTTACCGATCCAGGTTACGCCGCGACGGTAACGCAACTTGAGGGCGGTGCCCAGGATACGAGCAGTCGCGGACGGCAGGCAGGTCATCAACACGTAGTTGGCTCTGGAGCGCTTCAGCTTTACAATCAGAGAAGCAAACGAACGATCGCGGGGAGAGAACGCCAGCTCCTGGACAATCTTAACGCCGTGCTTCTTGGCAGCCGCGCGCCAACCTTCCAGTCCATCTTGTCCGTAGTCGTCTTTTTGGTAGACAATGGCGGCTTTCACTCGGCTGGCTTTGCGAGCTTTTTTGACAACCCAGTCCATCGCACGCATCGCTTCCAACTTGTACGAGGTGGCGAGAGGCGGTGTGTAGGTGTGTTCTGCCATCTTGGACGACAACGACGCGGGGAACGCGAGGATCTTGTCTTCGGTGAGTTGGTCGCGCAAGGGGAGGGTGTTGGGGGTTCCAAAGCTGGTCGCAATGTAGAGCACCTTGTTCTTGATCTTTCCGTACGCTTGCACCGACTTGCTGGGATTGTACGCGTGGTCTTGCTCGACCAACTTAATCTTCCAGCCGTTGATGCCACCCTTGGCGTTGGCTGCAGCAAAAGCAACGCGCTTTCCGATCGCGAACGCCTTGCCAATCGCTGCGCCTGGACCGCTCTCATCGTTGAGGGCACCGACAAAGATGGTTTTGGTTTTGGCGTCAAGGCCAACCAGTTTCACTTCGGGTGCTCGCTTGGTGGGTTTGGATGTTGCTTTGCGCTTGGTTGTTTTGGGGTTGGGCTTGGTTTTCTTTTTGCAGCCCATCCAGGGCAAACACAACATGAGAATCAACAACGCACTGCGAACGGAATAGAATCTAAACATAGATTGACTCCTCTAAGGGAACTCTCTCGCTTGCTGAAATCGATTGAAAAAAGCAGAGGGTTCCTACGACTGGGAAAAAGAGAATGATGATTGCAAGCGCTCTCCACCCTAGACGCAGCCGTTTTGTGGGTCAAGAGGCACAACTTTTGTGCCGTTCCTGTGAGACTTGCAGGGGCCTCTTGGGGTTTAACCTGTGGGACTCCCTGCGTGGATCTTTCGTTCCCCTGCAAGCCTTGACGGTATCCCAACGCTTTTGCTAGCGTAGATCTCGCCCTGTGCAGAATGTCTTTGGACTTTGAATACTCTATAGAGACAAGAAATACTTTGCTGTGCGCGGCATGAAAGCATGGCTTTTTTCCTGGCTAGGAGGTTGTATGTCTGCCCCTGTTTTTCGATCGTGGCTCCGGGTTCTCGTGTTGTGCTTGCTGCCCGTGTCTGCCCTCGCGGTGGCCTGTAGCGGTGGCGCTGGTCTGGGCGAGAAATGTGCTGTGTCTGGAGATTGCAAAGATGGTCTTCAATGCAACAGCAACGTGTGCTCCAACCCCACAGATTGTGGGAACGGCACATGCAACGGTACGGAAAACTGCGGGACGTGTCCGGCGGACTGTGCCTGCCCCTCTGGGGAAACCTGTCAAAACAACCAATGCACAGGGACCACCCAGTGCAAGTCGGCCAGCGACTGCAAAGGCGGCCAGCTGTGCAAGGATGAAAAGTGCGTGGAGCCTGCGTGCAAGTCGGCCAGCGACTGCAAAGACGGCGAAACCTGCACGGACGGAGAGTGCAAGCCTGACAACTCCAACACTTGCCAGGAAGACAAGGATTGCGTAGGCGGCAAAATCTGCAAAAACAACAAATGCGAAGACCCCGACTGCGCTGGCGACAAGGACTGCACCAACAACGATATCTGCAAAGAAGGCCGATGTGTCGCAGGTTGCGGCGATGATACCGCCTGCCAGAACGGCGAAATCTGTGAAAACGGTCGATGCCAGGAGCCTGTGTGTGACCAACAGAAGACATGCCCTGGTGGTCAAGTGTGTGACAAAGGCCGATGCCGACCCTGTCAAAGCGACTCGGAGTGTGGCACCGGTGAAGTTTGTGAAGCCAACGCTTGCAAGGCTGGCTGCCGCGATGACAAAGGTTGCCAAAACAATCAAAAGTGCGACACCGCAACCAACCAGTGTGTTGAGTGTCTTCAATCCAGCGACTGCAAAGACGGAAAGATCTGCACCAACAACAGCTGCCAGCCCTGTGCTGCTGACCAGGATTGTGGCACCGACCAGCTTTGTGAAAGCGGGAAATGCATCACCGGGAATTGCCGGGCTGATTCGGATTGCCAAAACGGTCAGGTCTGCAAATCCAACACGTGTGACGCTTGCTCCAATGACCAGGAATGCGGTGGGCAAGGCTCGATCTGCGAAGCTGGAAAGTGTGGCCCCGGTTGTCGCAAAGACTCCGAGTGCAAGCAAGGACAAACCTGCGACTCTGGCACCAAACAGTGCAAGGGCTGTAGCAACAATGGCGATTGTCAGAACGGTCAGGTTTGCAAGAGCCAGCTGTGCGTTGCGTGCTCCAATGACCAGGAGTGTGGTGCAGGCAACCTGTGCTTGAACCAGGTCTGTACACCAGGTGACTGTCGAACCTCCAGTGATTGTAGCAACGGTCAAGTTTGTACCCAGAACAAGTGCGCGGCGTGTAAGTCCGATAGTGAGTGCGGCACCGGCGAGCTTTGCATTCAGGGCGCGTGCCGCAAGGCCGACTGCAAAGTGGACGCTGACTGTGCTTCCAAAGGCCAATTGTGCAAGAACTTCACATGTTCGGACTGTGCAAGTGATAGCGAGTGTGGCACAGGAAAGCTCTGTGAAAGCAAGAAGTGCATTGTCGGCGATTGTCGGGCTTCCTCAGACTGTTCTGCAGGTCTTGTCTGCAAAGGCAACAAGTGTGTGACCTGTAGCTTCAACAGCGACTGCGCGACCAACGAGATCTGTGAGAGCGGCCGCTGCGGGAAGCCCCAATGTACCAAAAGCGCCGACTGCACCGGTGGTCAGATCTGCAAGTCCAACAAGTGTGTGAACTGTTCCGCCGACAGCGACTGTGCTTCCGCGGAGGTCTGCAGCAACGGTCGCTGCATCACCCCCCAATGCAAGCAACGCTCCGAATGCTCTGGAGGTCAAGTCTGTAAGTCGTTCCAGTGTGTTAACTGTACAGCCAACAGCGACTGTCTCCAGCGTGAAACTTGCACCAACGGTCGCTGCACCCAGCAAAGCCAGTGCACCACCAACGCGGATTGTACAAGCGGTCAGGTGTGCAAGTCGCAGCAGTGTGTGAACTGCACAGCGAACAGCGATTGCAACACTGGCGAAACCTGCCAGGGTGGCCGATGTAGCGCACCCACACAATGTTCAAAGAACAGCGACTGCAACAACGGTGAGATCTGCAAAAGCAACCAATGTGCGCCTTGCAACAGCAACAGCGAGTGCGGCACCGGCCAAGTCTGCTCCAACGGCGGATGTTTGACTCCCCAATGCACCACAACCAAGGACTGTAACAACGGTCAGGTCTGCAAGCAGTTTGCGTGTACAGCCTGTACCGCAGACAGTGATTGCAACACTGGTGAAACCTGTCAGGCAGGGCGATGCGGTATCAAACCCCAATGCACCACCACCGTGGACTGCTCTGGAGGAAAGGTGTGCAAGTCGGGCCAGTGTGTGGCTTGTACACAGGACAGCGAATGTCTCACAGGCAACTTGTGCACTCAGGGCGTTTGCACCAAAGCCTGCAACAGCAACACCGATTGTCAAAACGGTCAGGTTTGTAAGGCCCAACGTTGCGAAGCTTGTACATCGACCAACGACTGTACCGCTCCTCAACAATGCCTTGGCGGCAAGTGCTCGCAAGTTGCTTGCACCGTCAATCCCGACTGCACAGGTGGAAAGGTTTGCAAGAGCGGTCAATGTGTTCCTTGCCAAGCCAGCAGCGACTGTCAGCAAGGTGAAACGTGTCAGAACGGCGCTTGTGCTGTACCGCAGCCCACATGCACACAACGAACGGACTGCAACAACGGTCAAGTCTGTAAGAGCGGCGCCTGCGTGAATTGCACCAGCAAAGCGGACTGCTTTACCCAAGAAGCCTGCGTTGCCGGTCGGTGCACTCCCTCCATCCCTTGCACGTCGAACGGTGATTGTCCCACAGGCCAGGCCTGTAAGAGCGGTCAGTGTGGCGCGTGCACGCAGACCAGCGATTGTGACCAGGGACAAACCTGTACCAACGGTATTTGCGGAGGCTCGACTTCCTGTACCAAGGATGCAGATTGTCCCACCGGTCAAACCTGTCAATCCGGAACCTGCGTGCCTCCTGTTGGAACTTGCACCAAAGACAGCGATTGTGCGCCCAACGAGACGTGTGTGGGGGGCTCTTGCCAGTCCGCTGGACCAAGAACCTGTGTCGCGACGGCCCAGTGCCAGTCTGGTGAAAACTGCATCTTTGGTTCGTGTACAAAGTCGTGTACGACCAACAGCCAATGCTCCGGTGGTACCTCGTGTTGGCAAGGATATTGTCTCTTCCCAGGTCAGACATGTACGAGCCAGAGCCAGTGTGCGCCAGGTGAAGATTGTATTCAGGGTCAATGTGGACTCAAAGTTCCTTCGTGTACCAAAGACGCAGATTGCAACTCCAGCGTGGGTGAGACCTGCCAAAGCGGCGTATGTGCTCCTCAGCCACCACCTTCTTGCACCAAGGACAGCGACTGTCAGCAAGGTGAAACGTGTCAAAACGGTTTCTGTGGTCCCAAGCCACCTACGTTCTGTACCAAAGACAGCGACTGCGCGACCAACGAGACTTGTCAGGCAGGGACATGTGCGCCCAAGCCTGCAAGCTGTACAAAGGACGCAGACTGTCCACCGGGCCAAACCTGTCAGAACAATGCATGTGTGAACCCAGCTCCCACATCCTGTCAATCAAGCAATCAGTGTCCGACCGGCCAGAGCTGTGTTCAAGGACTCTGCTCCGCGGCGTGTACACAAAACTCCCAGTGCAGCAACGGACAATCGTGCTGGCAAGGGTACTGCTCGTTCCCAGGAGCGAGTTGCACCAGCAACAGCAACTGCTCCAACGGTGAAACCTGCGTGGATTCCTTCTGTGGTGTTCCATTGTCCAAGTGTACGAAGGATGCGGATTGTTCGGCGGGTGAAAAGTGTGTCCGAAGTCTTTGTGAGGTGCCTCCACCCACGCCATGTACAAAGGACGCAGACTGTCAAACCAATGAGACATGCCAGGGTGGTTTCTGTGGACCCAACGTGAATCCCTCGTGCACGAAGGACGCAGACTGCCAGAGCAACGAGACTTGCGTCGGTGGATTTTGTACTCCAAAGAGCACAACCTGCACCAAGGATGCGGACTGTCCCACCGGTCAAACCTGTCAGGCTGGCACGTGTGCTACACCTCAGCCTCAACCTTGTACAGGCAGCAGCACATGTCCGACCGGTCAGGTGTGTGTGACAGGCCAGTGCTCAGGGCCTTGCACAAGCAACAGCCAATGCTCCGGCGGTCAACAGTGTCTCCAAGGTTACTGCGCGTATCCTGGCGCCAGTTGTACAAGCACCAGCAATTGTGCACCAGGTGAAGTCTGCGTGTCCGGGACATGCACGGCTTCCATTACCAAGTGCACCAGCAACAGCAACTGCTCCAACGGTGAGGTTTGTGTGCGCGGCATTTGTGAGACACCGCCTCCCACATCTTGTACCAAAGATGCGGATTGTCAGAGCAACGAAACCTGTCAAAATGGCGCTTGTACACCCAATCCAACGGTGTGTACAAAGGATGCGGATTGTGGTTCTGGTTTGGTTTGTCAGAGCGGAACCTGTTTGCCGCCCACCACATCCTGTACGAAAGATGCGGATTGTCCGACCGGTCAAGTGTGTCTGACAGGGACTTGTGGCATCCCACAATGTACGAAGGATGCAGACTGTCAAAGCAGCGAGTCTTGCCAGAACAACATGTGTGTGCCGAAGATTACGACCTGTACGAAGGATGCGGATTGTCCGACCGGCCAGGTTTGCATCTCGGGAGCCTGTGGACAAGCACCTCCAGGTAGCTGCACCAAAGATGCGGACTGTCAAAGCAGCGAGTCCTGCGTCAACAACATGTGCGTACCGAAGGTTACGACCTGTACGAAGGATGCGGATTGCTCCAACGGCGAGGTTTGCATCGGAGGCGTATGCGGTCAGGCACCTCCAGGAAGTTGTACCAAAGATGCCGATTGCCAAACCGGTCAGTTGTGCATCGCCAACAACTGTGTCACTCCACAATGCACAAAGGATGCGGACTGTCCCACGGGCCAAACTTGTCAGGGGGGAGCTTGTCTGATTCCTCAGCCTACCTTCTGTCAGAGCGGCAACGATTGTCCTTCGGGTGAAGCTTGCATTGCCGGAGTGTGCTCCAAAGCCTGCACAAGCAACAGCCAGTGCAGCAGTCCTGCCATCTGCGCTCAAGGATTCTGCAAGAACGCCAGCGGAACTTGTACGACCAACAGCAATTGTGCGCCGGGTGAGGTTTGTTCTTCAGGCCAATGTGTGATGGGTACGACGTCGTGTACAGGCAACAGCCAATGCAACAGCGGTGAGCAGTGTGTTCGTGGGATTTGCGAGATTCCACCTCCCACCACATGCACGAGCAACAGCCAATGCAAGTCGCGTGAAACTTGCGTGTCGGGACTTTGCCAGCCTGGAACCCCCACATCTTGCACCACCAACAGCCAGTGTACCGGCGGTTTGATCTGTGTCTTCGGGCTGTGCCGTCAGGCTTGCACCCAAGACAGCCAGTGCCTGACTGGGGAACTCTGTCTGCAAACCTTCTGCAGCAACCCAGGCACCAGCTGTACAAGCAACAGCCAATGTCAATCGTTTGAAGTGTGTGAAAAGAGCACCTGCACCACGCGCATTGCCACGTGTACAAACACGAGCCAGTGCAGTCAGGGTGAAACCTGTCAGAATGGACTGTGTCTGCCCTCTGCTGGAACACCTTGTACGACCAACAACGATTGCTCCCAAGGCGAAGTGTGTCAGGGTGGTACCTGTCAGCAGTCCGCGGGATGTACCACGAACAACGACTGCAACTCCGGTGAACTGTGCATCGGAAGCAGCTGCCAGCAGGCGCCCACAACGTGTACAAGCAACAGCAACTGTACAAACAACCAAGTTTGTTACAACAGCAGCTTCTGTGGACCGCAGCTGCCGACATGCACAAGCAACGCAAACTGTACAATGATTCCAAACTCAACGTGCTCCAACGGTCGTTGCACCCTGACGATTCAATCCTGCACCACGACCAGTCAGTGTGGTACGGGCAAGCAGTGCTTCAACGGATCGTGTTATCCCCCTGGTCCCTAACCTCCCTCTTGTCCCTCCACTCTTGTTGCGAGCAAGCCCGCATGATTCATCATCACACGTGTTGTCTTTGTGAAGCCAACTGCGGTTTGTTGGTGGAGCACGATGGCGAGAAGGTCCTCTCGATCCGTGGGAACCCGGATGACGTCCTGAGCCAGGGGTACATTTGCCCGAAGGCTACGGCGCTGCAAGACCTTCATGAAGATCCAGACCGACTGCGACAGCCCATGCGTCGGGACGGTGACTCGTGGAGTCCTGTTTCCTGGGAGGAGGCGATGGAGGAGGCTGCCTCTCGTCTTCACCAGATCCAGGAAGCACACGGTCGGGATGCTGTCGCTCTCTATGTCGGCAATCCTACAGTGCACAACTACGCTAGCGCCCTCGCGTTGACGTTCTTTCGCGACGTGCTCAACACGCGCAACGCTTTTTCAGCGACGTCAGCGGATCAACTGCCTCACATGCTCGCAGGGTTTCTGATGTTTGGGCACCAGCTCTTACTCCCTGTGCCTGACCTGGAACGCACTGATCTTCTTTTGATTCTTGGCGGCAACCCTCTGGTGTCCAACGGTAGCATCATGACCGCTCCAAACATGCGGCGTCGGCTGAAGCAGATCCAAGAGCGTGGTGGCGCTGTGGTTGTGTTGGACCCTCGGAAAACACAGACGGCTGCTCTGGCTGATGAACACCACTTCGTTCGCCCTGGGAGTGACGCGTTGGTTCTGCTCGCCTTGCTCCATACAGTCTTTGCCGAAGGCCGAGTGGATGAAGGCGCGTGGCGTTCGTTCTCCAAGGGGTTGGAGCAGGTTGAAACGTTGGTCCAGGCTTTTCCTCCGGAGAGAGTGGCGGAGGCGACGGGTGTCGATGCTGGAACGCTTCGTGCGTTGGCGTTGCGGCTTTGTGATACGCCGAGGGCTGCTGTGTACGGGCGTTTGGGGGCATGTACGCAAGCGTTTGGAGGTCTCAACGGGTGGCTGCTCAACGTGCTGAACATTGTCACCGGCCACTTGGATCGTCCTGGTGGGATGATGCTGACACAACCAGCAGTCGATTTGCCTGAAGCTGCATCCTGGTTGGGACAGACCGGCGGCTTCGCACGGTGGCACAGTCGAGTCCGTGGGCTGCCTGAGTTTGGCGGCGAGCTGCCGGTGTCGGTTCTTCGTGAGGAGATGGAAACTCCAGGGGATGGACAGATTCGTGCGCTCATCACACACGCGGGAAACCCTGTTCTTTCCACGCCCAACGGTGAGGGGTTGTCCAAAGCGCTCGAAGGTCTCGACTTTATGGTCTCTCTGGACCCCTACATCACCGCCACCTCACGACACGCCAACCTGATCTTACCTCCGCCCTCGCCGCTGGAACGCGACCACTTTGCTCTGGTGTTTCATGCCCTCAGTGTCCGCAACGTTGTGAAGTACGATGGACCTGTGTTTGCCAACCCAACCCTTCACATGGATTGGGAGACGTTGTTGGCCTTGGGGCACGGGTTGGCTCGAAAACGCAAGGGGGTGAAAGCCATCTGGGACTCGCTTCAACTCTCGGTGATGCGGCGTTTTGGAATGCGTGGCGTGTTGCGTTTGCTCTTCTGGGGTGGGCGAGAGGGTCCGTTGCGCGGGTTGTTCCGACGGCGACTGACTCTTCGTAAGGTCGCTCGTGAACCCAACGGGATCGATCTTGGACCGCTGCAGCCTTGTTTGCCTCAACGACTGTTCCATCGCGACAAGCGCGTTGATTTGGCTCCAAAGCCCTATCTGGACGACATCTCTCGGTTGGAGCGCGCCTTGGAGGACGGTGAGTTTGACCGGAGCGGCTCGCTTCAGCTGATTGGGCGGCGTCACCTGCGCAGCAACAACTCCTGGCTTCACAACTCTTCCCGTCTTGTGAAAGGAAAGCCTCGCTGCACTCTTCTGATGCACCCCGACGACGCAACGGAACGGCGACTCTCTGATGGGCAGCGCGTGTTTGTGTCCTCATCTGTGGGGCAGATCGAAGTGACTCTTTGCTTGTCGGACGAGATGATGCCCGGTGTCGTGAGCCTTCCACACGGCTGGGGACATCGAGACAAAGGGGCAAAGATGCAAGTGGCCAACGCCACAGAAGGGGCCAGCATGAACGACCTCGTTGATGAATCTTTTCTGGATGAAATGTCTGGAAACGCCGGACTCAATGGTCTTCGCGTTCAGGTCGCTCCGGTGGCTCCTTCCAAGCAGCTGGAACAATCTGTCACTGTGTCGTGATGATTGGAGCGAACGTTTCTGTTGGATGAGGAGCCTTTCTTGAAGTTAGAACAATCAAACCGTTTAGAGCCTTTGTCTTTGGAGTCATCTCTGCATCCGTTGCTGCGGATCGCCGGACAGGTGCACCTGTTGAAACAGCTGCCTCGCACAGGTTGGAAAGTGCGAGGGGTGCATCAGGTGGAGTCTGTTGCGGCCCATTCCACAGGGGTTGGGATATGGTGCTTGTGGCTGGCGTCGCGACACGAAGAACGGACTGGGGAGGCTGTGGATCGCGGCGTGTTACTGTCTCTCGCGATCCTCCACGACCTCTCCGAAGCAGCCCTTGGTGACTTAATCCCAGCGCAAAAAGCCATGTTGTTTGGGGACAATCCCACAGCGCAAAAGCGAGCGATTCAGCAAGCAGAGGAGCGGTTCTGGGACAGACTGCTCACCACCGAGGACTCTCAACCCTTGGCCCTGGCTACCGAAGGTATCGTAAAGGAGTGGAAAGCTCTTTGGGAGGTGTACCGAGAGGGGAGCACTGTGGAAGCTACGTTGGTGAAACGGGCCGATCTTCTCGACTGTGTCATGCAAGCCATCGTCTACCGCTCGGTCGAAGGTGTCCCGCTGGACGAATTTGCTCGACTGATTGGCAAAGCAGCTGGCGATGACACCGAGCTTGCGACCTGGCTGCAAGAACAATGGGAGCAGGCCCGTTAGCCCTTTTCGAACCCCGTGATATGTTCGTCATCGTTGACAACTCTGAAAGCTTGGCTCATTCTTTGTTTCTGCTCTTTGACAGTTTCATTTCATCTCTTCCATCTTCTTTCTTGATGTAGGCTTCCTGACTGGGTGAGCTTCGGCTTTTGCCAGTCATCTCCGCAAGGAGGTTTTCTCCGCTTAAGCATTTGCGATACGAATGCACAGGAGAAAGGTCCACTGCAAGTGTAAGAGTGACAAGAGCGCAACGGCTTTGGCTGCGCGTCTCCAACGCGGTATGGCGCAGCAGATGATGCGCAGGGCCTGCTCCGACGTCGAGGCGGGGCAAGAACTCGCCACCGTCGGTGGTGCTGTTCGGCAACCCCTTCGTGGCCCAGTACCAGTCTGGCCCGATGTGGGCGCGCGCCCTTCGGCGTGGTTCAAGATGCGGTACCGCTCGTTGGTGGTCCTGGGGTGCTTCGTAGAGTGAAAACAGGGTGTTGGCTTGTTCTTCTCTCCCTGTGCCCACGTGGGGTTTGGACAGCGCTGTTCACACCGTCTCGGTGTTGAAGGAGGTCCTGCGAGAGCTGCTTCACTACCTCGCCCCCCCCGACATCGGCACCGAGAACTTTCACCTGGCCATCGGTCGCGAGAACGCTTTCTTCCATCGCTTGTGCAGGGTCCCGTCACTGCAGTTTCTTTCGTTGCATCGCTACATTTGGATGTGAGGTGTGTTTTCTTAAGAGATGAAGTGGTGGATATCTGCCTCAATTCGCAAGTGTTTCTCTCTCGTTGGGGGTGCTGCCTGTGCGTCGGATGATTCTTGTCTTTGCCGTGACGTTTCTTTGTTGTGGT
Organism: Deltaproteobacteria bacterium; assembly: GCA_006226375.1. Classification (GTDB taxonomy): domain Bacteria; phylum Myxococcota_C; class UBA6777; order UBA6777; family UBA6777; genus M3003. The sequence continues at coordinate 128,851 of SBHC01000059.1, forward strand.
GGCCCCGGACTTGGAGGGAGCATGGGCTGCAGTCCATCGTCGTCACAAGAATCCGTAAGCCTACAAGACGCTTCCACCGGAGAAGGGGGAGGCCAGCGAGATGATACCGTTGCAGAAGGCGCTTCCGATCGCAACGAAGCCAACGGTTCGGAGTCCTCTATCGTCGATACGGCATCTTCCGATGGTGTCGGACCGGAAGCGACGAGGGAGGAAGCACCAGAGTCCACACCCGACAACACGACTACAAAAACGCCCAACATCTTGCTGATTATCGCTGATGATTATGGGATTGATGTGGCAGGGGCGTACCACGACGACAACAACGATGGGAAGCCCGATGACGGCCGGACCTACGCCACCACCCCGCGGATTGATGGCATCTGTAAAAACGGCGTTCGGTTTCTAAAAGCTTGGTCCACACCTCTTTGCTCGTCAACGCGGGCTTCGATGCTGACAGGGCGATACGGTTTTCGCACGGGTATTGGCGGCGCGATTGAGCGCAACGCAGGGATTGGGGTGAATGAGCCATCCATACCCAAGATTCTTGATGCTCATCCAGGGCTTGGCTACGTTCACGCGAACATTGGCAAGTGGCACCTTGGGAAGACCGCAGACCTTAATCGCGAGCAGGCGCCCAATACGATGGGTTGGTCCCACTACACAGGGAACCTGGAGGGCAGCCTTCCTCAGTACGATGCCTGGGACAAGATCACCGACGGACAATCCTCCTCGTCTACCACGTACGCGACAACAGAGAACGTGGACGATACAATCCGGTGGCTAGAAAAGCAGCAGAAAGGTAAGCCCTGGTTGGTGTGGCTGGCCTTCAATGCACCCCATTCCCCCTTTCACTTGCCACCCAAGAACCTTCACCAACAGCAAAATCTGTCGGGCACACAGAACGATATCAACCAGAACACTCCTCCGTACTATCGGGCGATGATTGAGGCCATGGACTCTGAAATGGGTCGCCTTCTTGCCTGGCTCCAAACCAACAACCAGCTCGACAACACGGTAATTGTGTTCCTTGGTGATAACGGAACGCCAGCCAAGGTTGTGGAAGCTCCTTACGACCGACGCCGAGCCAAAGGCACACTCTACCAGGGCGGGATTCATGTACCTTTCTGTGTGTCAGGTCCTGTGGTGAAGCAACCGGGCCGAACGACCGACGCGCTGATCCATACGGTCGATGTCTTTGCTACCATTCTGGAAATCGCTGGGGTCATACCGAACTCCGGATGGACCCAGGGTGTGACGTACGATTCCAAAAGCTTTCTCTCTGTGCTGCGTGACCCCAACGCTGCATCGCCTCGCTCGTGGGTGTTTTCCGAGTTCTTTGACTCCACAGGCAAGAACCACACCGTTCGTAACCAACGGTACAAGCTCTTGCGGCTCGACAACCAGGGGACTGCCGTGGAGTCCATGTACGACCTGCAGCAAGATCCAAGAGAGGAAACCGACCTTCTTGCCAACGGCGTCAACGGGCTAACTTCCGAGCAAAAGGCCCAATACGATGGGCTGGTTAAGGAACTCGACGCGTTGCTAAAAAGTCCTTGAAGTCATGTGCTGATCTTGCCCTCGTTCCGGCGAACTTGTTACAATGCCCACAGCACAACACGTGTTTGTTGTGGTCGTTGTGTGATCAATGAGATGATCAAAGGTTCGTGGAATGATTTTGCTATTGGATGTGATGGGCACGCTGGTGCACGACCCCTTCTTTTGGGAAGTGCCGAAATTCTTTGAACTCCGAATGGAGCAGTTGCTGGCGTACAAGCATCCAACAGCCTGGGTTGAGTTTGAGCACGGACAGCGCAACGAACAGAGCTTTCTCCGTGACTTTTTCGCCGACGGACGCGACTACGACCACGAGGGGCTTTGCACCACGTTGAAGGAGTCGTACGCGTGGCTTGATGGGATGGAAGACTTGCTTCACGACCTGCGCTCTGCCGAGGTCACGATGCACGCTCTCTCCAACTATCCCGTGTGGTACAAGTGGATTGAGGAACGCCTGGAGCTGTCGAGGTTTTTGGAGTGGTCGTTTGTCTCCTGTGAGACCGGGCACCGAAAGCCTGCTCCAAAAGCGTATACCTATCCGGCTGATACCTTGGGGGTTTCTCCTGGTGAGTGTTTGTTTGTCGATGACCGGGAGAGCAACTGTTCTGCTGCCCGCGAGGTCGGTATGGACGCGATTCGCTTTGTGAACGCGACCCAACTGCGCGACGAGCTGGAAGAACGGAAGCTGCTCTGACATGGCCTCATCTCAACCACCGAAGCCTAGCGCTGGACCTTGGCGTCTGGAGGTTAAGGGGCAGCCGAAACCACCTCTGGGTGGCCTCCCTCCACGAACGACCCCAACCTGGGTACGAATTGTCTTGCGAGCGGGGATCTTTCCCTTTATGCTGCTCGATCTGCTGATGCAGTCTCTGGTTCGTAAGGTCGCGCCGCCTCCTTACAGAGTCGAAGGCGGCTGCAAAATGCGGGGCAATTGTTGTCATTACATCCTGATGGAGTGGGATCCTTTAATGGACCGCTGGCCCTGGTTGGGCCGCTTCTGGATGTGGTGGTACACCCAAATACACGGCTTTTACCCGCGCGGCTTCGACGTCGAAAACGTGGACGGTCGCGTGGCACGTGTGATGGGTTGTCGGCACCTCCAAGAGGATGGTCGATGTGGTGAATACCGGCTGCGGCCGAGTCTTTGCCGTCAGTGGCCCCGGATCGATTATGCTGCCGCTCCCTACGTCCTGAAAGGGTGTGGGTACATCCCTGTTCCACGAAACCCCGAACGGAACGCGCTGGAAGGAGATGCTCCTGACGTTGTGAAGGGTGCCTCTACCGAGGCTCGTGACGAAGCCATCCAGGCTGTTCGAAAGTCTCTGGATCTTCCAGAATCGTCACAGCCTCCTGGTGCTACTCAAACGTCGGAGGAATGAGCGCTTCTTTGGCGCGCTTCCCTTGTATGACACACTGTGACGCATGTTGGCGGTACGTTTGTTCAGTGTTTTGTGGTAAGGTGTTGGTGACAAACCTGATAGCAACTGCACGGCCGTATTGGATGAGAACGTTTTCTATGGAAACCACGATCGAAATGAGACGGAGGAACTGGCTTTGAGCTCCCGCGTACGTGATGTATCTTTGTTGGAAGAGACAGAGAAACGATACCTGAATTATGCCCTGAGTGTTATCACAAGTCGTGCGCTGCCCGATGTTCGGGACGGTCTCAAGCCTGTACAGCGACGTATCCTGTACTCCATGTACCATCACCTCAAGCTGATGCCGAACCAGAAGTTTCGAAAGTCCGCTACTGTGGTGGGGGAGTGCTTTGTTGCTGGAACACTTGTCACAACGCCCACAGGTCTGGTTCCCATCGAAAAGATGGAGATCGGCGATCAGGTCGTGACCCAAGGGGCTGTGCGGCGGGTCACGCAAACCTACGTGATGCCTCCCCAACCTCTCAAAACAGTCACCTTACGAGACGGACGTTCCATCACGTGTACTCTTGGCCAAGCTTTTAAAGTTCTCAACCCCACGATGGAGGTCGAATGGAAAGAGGCCAAAGACCTGGAACCCAACGATGTCGTCTTGATGAAAGCAAGACCTCAATTGCGTTCATCAAACTCTTCGCAAGAAGTTCACCCCGATGTGGCGTACATGCTGGGCTTGTTTCTGGCGGACGGTTGGGTTGATCGCTCACGACGAGGCTACCATCGCATGGCGCTGGCTTCCACGTCTCGGGAGCTGTGTGAGCGTTTTGCTTTTGTGTTCAACAAGCACTTTGATTATGAGCCACAGGTGGAGGAGCGCGAGGGGCCGTTGTTCCAAGTGAGAATCTCCAACAGCAAACTCAGCAAGAGGTTGATGGAGCGGTTCCAACTCCACGATAAGTACGCGGACAATATTACAATTCCTCACCAAGTTCTCTCGTCGTCACGAGCCTCCCAAATGGCGTTCCTGTCGGGCTTTCTTGATGGTGATGGCTCGGTTCACAAAACCAGAGCCTTGGCGGTGTTTACAAGCGTTCGTCGACGCTTCCTAGCCCAGCTTCAGGTTCTTCTCCATTCGTTTGGTATTCACGGCCGTTTGCTTCCTTACGATAGCGCTCATCGCCGCAAAGAAGGTCATCAGGTAGAGTGGGCGTTAGAGGTTTGTGGAGCCTCGCTGCAGCGTTTGATTCCTCAACTCTCTGTGTGTCATCCAAAGAAGACCGAGCGATTGAAAGCCGCTCTTGGTCGCCCGGTCATGGTGGAGGATGCTGACGAGATTCCCTATCTGGGGACATCAAAGCAAAAGAAAGGTTGGGAAGCACAGGATGTCACGTTTGGAACCATCAAAACTATTGAAGATGCACCTGCAGACGTAACTTACGACATTCAGGTGGAAGTGGACCATGAGTTTGTGGCTGAGGGGATGCTCGTGCACAACTGTATGGGCAAGCACCATCCGCACGGTGACCAGGCGATTTACGACGCGATGGTGCGGATGGCTCAAAACTTCAGTTTGCTGCATCCGTTGGTCGATGGTTATGGAAACTTCGGCTCGATCGACGGCGACAAAGCAGCTGCGATGCGTTACTGCGTCACTGGCGATGCGATGGTGCGGGCTACGAAAGGCTCTGTTCCCATTGCGAAGATGGTTAAGGCAAAACCAAACACCACCACCAATATCAGCCGTGATGTGCTGGATCGTTCGGGTCAGGCCGTGCATGCCTCTCGCTTCTTTCACAGCGGCGATCACCCCACCTTGCGGATTAAAACAGACATCGGCTTTGCGTTGACAGGCTCACAAAACCACCCAGTGCTTTGTTTGGTGGATGTGATGGGTGTTCCTATGTTGCTGTGGAAGCTCATGGAGGAGATCAAGCCCGGTGATTACGTTGCTTTGGCGAGGCATTATGCTCCCGACGAGTCTCCAGTGGAGGATGAAGCTCTTGCTGTTTTGGCTGGAGCGATGGTGGCCGAAGGCTGGGTTGGCGAAGAACGCGCAGGATTCAACAACACCGACCCTGCTTACTTTGATGAGGTTGTTCAAGCCTACGACGAGGTCGTTGGAGGAAGTCGGTACGTGTACCAACGAGAGTTGGCTTCGGGCCGTACCATCTGGGAGTTGGACGTCCAAAATCTCACGGCGTTTCGCAAAAGCCTCCTCAAGGAGATGATCGGTCTGCGAAGTGAGAGCAAGGTCATCCCCTCGTTTGTGTGGGGCCGTTCGCAAGGATTCAAGCGGTTGTTTCTGCAGTCCTTGTTTGAAGGGGATGGCTCGTCATCGATTCTCCCCAGAAACACGATGCAGGTGAGTTACTCAACACGCAGCCAGACGTTGGCGAAAGAGCTTCAGCAATTGTTGTTGGAGTTTGGTGTGGTGAGCAAAATCTCTACGTCCCAACGGGAAGAACACAAGGTCGTTTTGACCAACCAGCGAGACGTGAAGTTGTTTGCTCGCCGAGTTGGGTTCTTGGGCCAGAAGCAAGAGAAGCTACTTGAAGAGTTGGCGAACTTGCCCGAAATCTGCCGAGGTTTGTCCAAAGATTTTATCCCCTTTGTGTCGGATTACATTCGCAGCGAGGAAGACTCGGTGTGGTTGCGTAAGCACAACATCGATAGGGTGGAGCGATGGGAGCGCGATCGGGCCACCATTCTCGCAGAGATCCAGTCAGATGAAGTCAAGTCGGTGATTCTGCCCATTGTCGATGCCGGATACTACTACGCTTCTGTTTGCGATGTGGAAGATACAGGTATGCAACCTGTTTACTCATTGCGAGTCGATTCTGAGTGCCATTCGTTCTTGACCAACGGCTTTGTGAGTCACAATACAGAATCGCGGCTGCAGTCTATCTCTTTGGAGATGTTGGAGGAGCTGAAGCAGAATACGGTGGTGATGCAGGACAACTTTGATGGCTCCATCGAAGAACCTGTGGTGCTGCCGGCTCGTTTTCCACACTTGTTGGTAAACGGAAGCTCCGGGATTGCCGTTGGTATGGCAACCAACATTCCACCCCACAACTTGGGTGAGGTGATGGATGCGCTTCTCCACCTGATCGACAACCCGGACGTGACAACGGCCGACCTGACCAAGATCATCAAAGGTCCGGACTTCCCGACCGGTGGTGAAGTCTTGGCTCCTCGCAAACAACGCGCGGAGATCTACGAGCAGGGCCAAGGCAACTTTATGGTCCGGGGCGAGTGGCGGGAAGAGTCGGTGAAGGGCCGGAAGAAGATTCAACGACTGGTGATTAAATCGATTCCTTACAACGTGAATCGCTCCGTTGTGGTCGAGAAGATTGCAGAGGTCATTGTCTCGAAGAAGCTGCCTGGGTTGGTGGATGTCCGTGATGAATCCACCGAAGAGACGCGCATTGTTTTGGAAGTGAAATCCGGAACAGACCCTGAGTTGGTGATGGCGTATCTCTACAAAAACACGCCGATGGAGCAGCGCTTTTCGCTGAACATGACGTGTTTGGTGCCCACATCCAATGAGAAGGTCTCTGCGCCGGAGCGCCTCTCTCTAAAACAGGTCTTGGAGCAGTTTGTTGAGTTTCGGTTTGAGGTGCTCACCCGACGCTTTGAGAATGAGTTGAAGCGACTGCAAGACCGGATTCACATCCTCCAAGGCTTCCGCAAGGTCTTTGGCGATCTTGACGAAGCCATCCGAATTATCCGTGAGTCGGACGGTCGTAAAGATTCTCACGAAAAACTCAAAGAACGCTTCAAGCTCACCGATCGCCAGACCGAGGCGATCCTCGACACGCGCCTGTATCGAATCTCCAAGTTGGAGATTGAAAGCATCATGGAAGAGTTGCGCGAGCTTCGTCGTCGGGCTGATGACATTGAGGCCGTGCTGGGAAGTCGTCGCTTGATGATGATGGAGATGAAAAAGGAGAGTGAAGCCCTCCGTGAAACGTACGCTGTTCCACGAAAAACCCGCGTTCGTGAGCGTGTGCAAGAGGTGGAGTTGCAACCGGAAGATCTGATTCAAGACGAAGACACCCATGTGGTTGTCACGCACGACGGCTGGATCAAACGCATCAAGACCATCAACGATATCAGCACCATTCGGGTTCGGGAAGGCGACCAGATTCTGGCCATTTTGCCCGGAAGCACCGTGGAAATGGTGTGCTTCTTTACCAACCTGGGCGGGGCTTACACAGCACGCATCTGGGATGTCCCCGCGACAGCAGGTTACGGCTCGCCGCTTCAAAGTATGTTCAAGTTCAAAGATGGCGAGCGTTGTATTCAGGCTATCTCTCTCGACCCACGAATCTGTGGTGATATTGGATTGCGGGAAGAAGGAGTGGAAGCCAACAGCGATGAGATCCCACCATCGCATCTCTTGGTGATCACCGAGCAAGGCCAGGGTCAGCGGCTTTCGCTCGCTGATTACCGTGAACCCTCGAACAAAACAGGGCGTCGCTTTGCCCGCTTGAGCAAGGGGGATCAAGTCATTCTGGCAGAGCTCGTTACTGGCGAGGAAACCCTCGTTCTGACCAGTGAAGAACGCCGCTACCTTCTGTTTGGTGTCGATGAAGTGAAGTTCTTGGCGTCGGCAGGGAAGGGTGTTCGAGCGATGCAGTTGGATGACGGAGATCGTGTCTTCGGTGCGGCGATTTCTACAGCGGCCGACGAAGGCTTAGTTCTGGAAACCGTTGACGACGTTGAGGTTGCTCTCACCCCAGAGAATTGCAGCCGAGGCAAGCGCGCAGCCAAAGGGACTCGCAAACGTGGGGTCAAAGGCTGGAAGCAGGTTTTGACGCCGCCCATTGTCATCCCTTCCCTTAAGGATGAGGAAGAGCCCGATGAGGTGGAGGAGATGGATGAGATGGACGAAGACATGGATGAGGTCCTTGCGGCAGCGATGGAGCTGGATGGTGAGGACGATCCTCAAGGTGACCTGTTCTAATAAGAGGTGGGCATGAAAGCCCCTCCCTTTGGCTCGCTTGGAGAGCCGTTTCCGTTGGCGCTCCCTTCGGAAATACTGAATCGATCGCGCGATTGTGATAGACTGAGCAAACAAGAAACGACTTGATCAGCGGTGGGCTACAACCTGTTTGTAGCCCCTGTGTTGTAGAGCAACGATGGCGAGGAGAAGACCAGAATGACTGCCCGAAAGAGAACCTCAGAGTCTCAAGGCAAATACGGCGCTAGCGACATTATGATGTTGGAAGGTCTGGAGGCGGTACGCAAACGCCCAGCCATGTACATCGGTGGTGCTCACAAGGCCGGATTTCACCACTTGCTGTGGGAGATTGTGGACAACTCTGTGGATGAGGTCATCAACGGTCATGCCTCGGAAATTGAGGTACGCCTTCACTCGGACGGTCGGACGGTTTCGGTCTCTGACAATGGGCGTGGGATTCCTGTGGAGCTCCATCCTACATACAAGGTTCCCACATTGGAGTTGATTCTCACAAAACTGCACTCCGGTGGTAAGTTTAATAGCAGCAACTACCTTCACTCCGGTGGTTTGCACGGTGTGGGGATCTCGGTTGTAAATGCTTTGAGCGAAGCCATGACGGTAGAGGTCAAGCGAGATGGTGGGAAGCACGCCCAAGACTTCTCTCGTGGAGCGGTAGTGGCGCCCATCAAGCGAGTGGGAAATACCCGTAGTTCTGGTACCTGTGTCACGTTTCGCCCGGATCATGAGATCTTCAAAGATGTCGAGGGTTTTGACACCAAGCTTGTGCACGAACGTCTGGACATTACGGCCTATCTACACCGCGGTGTGCGTATCACCTTCCGCAACGAGGTTGACGGCGAGGAGCACGAGTTCCATCGGGAAGGTGGGCTCGAAGACTACCTGGACCACCTCATCCAAGCCCGCTCCAAAAAAGCTGCTCACGAAGGCACCTTTGTTCACCGCGGTGACGGTGAGTTGCGGATGGAGCTGGCCCTGGCCTGGACAGAAGCGACAGATGAGGTCTTCAAATCCTTTGTGAATGGTATTCCGACGCGCTCGGGTGGTACCCATGAGAGTGGCCTGAAAGCGGCTGTGGCCAAAGCTGTCCGAGGCTACATCACAACGCACAAGTTGCTTCCCAAAGGCCTGACCATCTCCACCGACGATATCCGAGAAGGGATGGTCGCGCTGCTCAGCGTGTATGTCGGAGAACCTCAATTTCAGGGACAGACCAAAGACCGATTGAACAATCCCGAAGTGCAGCCTTTGGTGGACCAGATCGCACGCGCGTCGTTGGAACAGTGGCTGAACGAGAACAGCACAGCGGCTCGGGCGATTGTCGCTCGCATCATCATGTCGGCTCGTGCTCGCGCGGCTTCGCGTGCAGCGTCTCAGGTTGTTCGACGACAGAGTCCCACTCGTCGATTGTCTCTGCCTGGAAAGCTCGCGGACTGTTCGCAAGAAGACGCAGACAAGGCCGAACTCTTCATCGTAGAGGGTGACTCCGCTGGTGGCTCTGCCAAGATGGGCCGTGACCGAAAGACCCAGGCCATCCTGCCCCTTCGTGGTAAGGTCCTGAACACGGAGACTGCGACCCTCAAAAAAGTCCTGAACAATAAGGAAATCAAGGACATTGTCCAGGCCTTAGGCTGCGGGATTGGGAAGCAGTTTGAGTTGGACAAGCTTCGTTATCACAAGATTATCTTGTTGATGGACGCGGACGCTGATGGTCACCACATCGCAACCTTGCTGCTGACTTTCTTTTATCGTCACATGCCTGAGCTGATTAACAACGGACATGTGTATATCGCTCAGCCGCCGCTGTATCGCATCTCTTACAGAAGAGAGGTGTTCTGGGCGCTGACAGACGATGAGAAAGACAACATTGTCTCCGACGCACCGCGCAATGCCAACGTGGATATCCAACGATTTAAGGGATTGGGTGAGATGATGCCCAAGGTTCTTCGCGATACGACGCTTGACCCCTCCAAGCGCACGTTGCTTCGCGTCAGCATTGACGACCCACTGCAAACCGACCAGGTGATGAGTGAGCTTCTTGGTCGCGACGCCAACGCTCGCTTCCGCTTCATCATGAACCGGGCGCACGAAGTGGACGAAGTCGACATCAACGCGTAACGCGTCTCACCACTTCCAATTTTCGTTTCTCCCACAACATAGAGTGCTTTGGGTTTGACTCTTATTCTTTGGAGGTGTCGATCTCAGAGAGTGTGGGCAGAGGTTCGGGGGAGGGAGTGGCCCAGAATCCAAAGAGGGCAGCAGAGAGTCCTGTGAGGAGGAGGTAGCCACCGTATTCCAGGTGGAAACTTACCATCTTGACCTGCTGCTTGGGCATGTTGAACTCGGCCGGCCGGTTGGCGTACGCGGGGTAAAGCAAGCACGCTATTCCTGCGAGTATGACAAGAGTTCCCGCGAGGCGTTGGCCGAAGGTTGGTCCACGCATCGCAAACCAAAGCCCGAGCAGCCCGGCGAACAGAAAACAGCCAAAGGCTCCCCAGTAAGAGGGAAATCCACGCTTGAGCATAGCGATGGGATCTTTTTTGGGTTTGGGTGGCTTTTTGGTCTTCTTTTTGAAGAAGGACATCATCATGCTGCCGAAGCCTGCAAGCTTTTGTTGGACTTGGAGCATTCCTTCAACAACATCCGGCATCTTCCCAGAGGCAAAGTTGTACCCACTGAACGCGACCTTTTGTTGCTTTTGGTTTAATGGGCTTTTGCAGGACAGAGCAAACCAAGGGAGGAAGAAGGCTATGGCTGCAGCGGTTGCGCCAGGAAAAGGTAGCCAACGAAGTTGTTGTCGCATGGATTGTCCTCAAATGAGACGGTGAAAAGGCGGGCTGGAAGACACCTGTTGAAAGAACAAGAGGTGGGGGACTCTCATTCCTCTGTTTCTTAATTATGGATAACGCTCGACGCTGAAAAAGTCCAGACTACAAGCTAGAAAAGGAGGCTGAGGTCTGTGGGGGGAGATATGTCTTAGAAGAGAGCATGAAAGAACAGAGGAGGGGCAGCAGGAAGGGGTTACTGTTGGTAGCGACGGCGAAGCTCAACACCACCCAAGAGGAGAAGGAAGACCATCAGGAGGGTTCCAATCGGAAGCTGGTTGCTGTTGGCGTTGCACAGGCATCCGGGAGCCTTGCGGGTGTCGTCGCCGTCGGTGCCTGGTGTAGTGTTGCCACCATCTTTGTTCTCGTCGCCTTCGGGAGTGTTCGGGTTCAAGGTTCCGTCAGGAGTTGTTGTGTTGCCTTCTTCGCCGTTGTTGGGACCGCCATCTGCACCGGGCGTGACGTTTCCATCTGCTCCAGGTGTGACGTTTCCGTCTGCGTTGGCGTTGCCTTCAGGTTGGGGCAGGGGGTCTTCTTTGGGTGGCGGTGTGGAGCCACCGTAACATTGGCCTTTGTAGCAGCGGTCTGAGCCGGGACACTTAATGTGTAGGCAGGGATCGCCGATGCATTTGCCATCTTCGCAGTATTCGCCTTCTGCGCAGCTTACGCCGTAGCAGGGGTGCTGGGGAATGTCCACACATTGACCGTCTTTGCAGACCTGACCGTCTTTGCAAGAGGCTGCCTTGCAGGGGTCGGGTTCGCACTTACCGTCTTTGCAGGTGGAGCCATCCACGCATTGGACGTTGGAGCAAGTCTCAACACACTTGCCTTCGCGGCAGAAGGTTCGGTCCTTGCAGGTGACGCTAGCGCATGGGTCGGACACACACTTGCCTTTTTCGCATCGTTGACCGTTTTTGCAGCCGATGGTGGTGCAGTCGTTGTTGGTGGGCTTCGCTACGCAGCGGCCCTGAACACACACTTCGCTGGACTTGCATTGGATGTCTTTGCAAACGTTGATGCATTGACCGTCTTTGCAGGTCTCATCGTTGCCGCATCGAACACGTCGGCAGGGATCTTCGACGCAAGCGCCGTTGACACAGCGGAAGCCGCCGCTGCATTCCTGCTTGCAAGCTTTGTAGCAGAGGCCGTTGACACATTTCGGGCAGTCGGTGGTGGTCTTCACATCATCGACGGTGCCGTTGCAGTCGTCATCGCGTCCGTTGCACAGCTCGGTGACGGGCTTTTGTGCGTTGCACTGTTCCCAGCTGCCGTTGACGCAAGTCTCGGTTCCTGCTCCGCAAATCGAACGACAGGCGCGGCTGAGGTTGTCATCCACCTTGCCGTTGCAGTCGTTGTCTTTTCCGTCACAGACTTCAGCTTCAGGCTTGGGGCCGGTGCAGTTGATCCACTTTCCTTCTTTGCAGGTCTCTTCGCCAGCACCACAAGCTGTTTGGCAAGTCTGGGTCAGGTTTTCGTCGATCTGACCATTGCAGTCGTCGTCTTTGTTGTTGCAGGTCTCTTTGACGGGTTCGCGGGCGCTACACTTGCCCCACTGTCCAGCGGTGCAGGTCTCGTTGCCTTTTTCACACTTGGTCTCGCAGGGGCGGGTGTTGCCGTCGATCTTGCCGTCGCAGTCGTCGTCTTTGTTGTTGCAGGTTTCGGTTTTGGGTTGTGGTGCGTTGCAGTTGACCCACTTGCCTGCAGAGCAGGTTTCGATGCCCTTGCCACACTTCGAGGAACAGTTGCGCTGCAAGCCATCGTCCACTTTGCCGTTGCAGTCATCATCGATGTTGTTGCAGGTCTCTGGAGAGGGCTGACGTTGGGTGGAGCAAGCTCCCCACTTACCTTTGGAACAGGTTGAAGTTCCTGGACCACAGTTCCCCGTACAAGCTTTGGTCAAGCCTTCATCAACCTGACCATCACAGTCATCGTCTGCGTTGTTGCACTCTTCTTTGGAGGCCGCATTGGCGATGTCTTTCATCGCAGCGTTCAATTCGCTGCTGCTGTTGGCCTGGTAGTATTTTCGTGAGCCACTGCGAGCGGTTCCGCCTGATGTTGCGATGTCATTGAGGCAGGTGGGGCTAACGCCTGTACCAAAGCCGATGACATAGGTCTTAAAACCAGCTTTGTTGAGGTTGGCGGCTTCCGTTTGGGCACAGGAGGCTTGACCGTCTGTGATGAACATGACGCTACGCTTCCGACCCTTGACGGAGTCAGCGTTCTTGGTCGCGTTGAGGTGGCTGAGTGAAGTGCTCAGCGCTGCTCGGAGATTGGTACCACCGCCAGCACCGTAGCGAGCCAACTGAGTTTGCAAGGCAGAGACACAGTTGTTTCCAGCGCTGCGACAGGTGATCAGGCTGTAGGCCACTGCGGCACCGCTGTCGAACACAACAAGACCGAAGCCCAGCTTGCCTTTGTAAGAGTTGGTAATCGTCTTAATCGCGCTGGTCGCCTGGGACCACTTGGTCCCCGACATACTTCCTGACTTATCAAGAACAATGAGCAGGTCCGGAGCATCACACGCTGCTTCCGCATTTGGGACGCCGGCTCCAACCAGAACAAAAAGTAGAGCTGCCATCCAGGCCAAGCACCATCGGCTCAGAAAAGAGCCTCTGCGTTGGGTCTGTGCGCTACAAGTTGAATTGTACAAGAACATCACCTTCTCCCTTGCATCCAGAAGGATTATGTAACTGTGAGCGCACAGATGCGTCGCTCCATCGATAACGAATCATACATACCAAGAATCAATTGTTTACGAACGTCGGCGAATGACCATCGCGAAGAACAAGACAAAGAAGACAAGTGAGAAGGGCAACGAGCCTGCGTCACTGTTGGCAGTACACAGACAGCCGCCTGTGCCACGTCCAGGCCCACCGCCGTTGGTGTTGTCTCCAGGTCCGCCGCCACCATTGGTGTTGTTCGGGTCGGTGCTGTTGTTGCCAGGTCCGCCGTTGTTGTTTCCGCTGCCGCCGTTGTTGGTGTTTCCATTGCCGCCGTTGTTGGTGTTTCCATTGCCGCCGTTGTTGGTGTTTCCGTTGCCATTGCCTCCATCAACAGGAGGTGGTGGGGGAGGTCCGTTGGAGCCGTAGCACTGACCATCGGTGCAACTCTGACCTTCCGGACATTTGACGTTGTTGCAAGGCTTGTCCACGCACTTGGTTCCCTGGCAGACTTGGCCGGAGCCACAAGCGGGCTGGCAGGTGTCGGCCACACATTTTCCGCCGACACAGCTTTGACCTGCGCCACACTTCCCGTCGCAAGGTACGGGTACACAGACGCCGTTGTTGCAGGATGTTCCTGCGGCGCAGCTAACTGTCGCACAAGAAATCTTACAAACGCCATTGACGCAGTATTGGTTGGCTGCACACTTGACGCCCCGGCATGGGTCCGACACACAAACCTTGTTTTTGCAAACTTGGTTGGTGGAGCACTCGGCGCCGGGTTGGTTGCAGTCGTTGACCACACAACGTCCGAGGCGACAGACTTTTCCGCTCTCGCAAGCAGGAGTACAGGGCTTGTCCACACAGACACCTTGCTGGCAGATCTTCGCTCCGATGCACTCACCGTTTTTGCATTTGGGATAGCAAACGCCTTTCTCACAAGAGCCGCTACAATCTGCGAGGTTGCCTTCGTCGACTTGACCATCGCAGTTGTTGTCTTTGCCGTCGCAGATTTCTTCGGTGGGTTGAGGCGCTGTACATGTGCTCCAGTCGGCCTGGATGCAAGCCTGGACACCTTTGCCACACTTGGAGGTGCAGGCGCGAGTGACTCCCTCGTCAACCTGACCGTTGCAGTTGTTGTCCTTGCCGTCGCAGACTTCTGTGGCGGGCTTGGGCGCGGAGCAGTTAACCCACTTGCCTTTGGAGCAGGTCTCTGTTCCTTTGCCGCAGGCGTTGGAGCAGTTGCGCTTGAGACCGTCGTCGATTTGGCCGTTGCAGTCGTCATCTTTGTTGTTACAGACTTCAGGCGAGGGTTGGCGTTGTGTGCTGCACTGGCTCCACTTGCCCGACTTGCACACTCGGGTTCCTTCTCCACATTGGCCTTGGCACTTTTCTGAGAAGTCATCCACCGTTCCATCGCAGTCGTTGTCCTTGTTGTCACAGATCTCTTTGGACGCGCCGCTGGCAATTTGGTCGAGTGCTTGCTGGAGTGAGGAGAGGCTGTTGGCCTGGTAGTACTTGTTGGTTCCACCGGCTTGAGCCATCGCTTGGAGTTGGGATGCATTAACGCCAGAACCAAAGCCAATCACAAAGGTCTTGACGTCGTAGTTCTTGCCTGCAACTGGGATGCGTCGTAGAGCGGTGACTGCTGGAACAACATCGCTTCCACATTCGTTCGGCATCCCGTCAGTAATAAGAACGACAAATCGGCGTCTTTCTTTAATTGAGTCGCGGGGAATGACGTACGATTGGAAGTGCTTGTAGGCGTCTTGAAGCGCACATTTCATGGCTGTGCGGCCTGTTGGCTTGAGTCGGCTGAGCGCGCTTTGGATGGCACTGGTTGTGTTTCGCCCCACAGAAACATACAGGCGAGAACTCGATTCAAAGGCGATAAGCCCGAGCTGGAGCTTGGCGCCAAATTTACCAAGAAGGGTGTTGATCGCTTTGACTGCGTCGTTCCACTTGTTGTTGCTGGACATACTGCCCGAGTGATCGAGGATGATGAGCAGATCGGAGGGCTCACAGTTGGCGGCCGATTGCGCCTGGGCGGCAAGCATGGGCAAACCCAGGAACAGCATCAGCCCGAGCAGTCCGCTTACGGCACTTCGAGGAAACGACAATGACCTCATCCTAACACCCCAATGTTTGTGGTTTGAGCTTTCAACGATCCCTTGTTTGGGAACACAAGAGCCCGCTCTTGTTCTTCCCTATCTTAACCGAAAGTTTACGCGAAAGTTGTGTCAACTGCGAAAGAAATTTTGCCAAAACGGCAAAATGGTGACGGCAGTTCTGCCTTCGCCCTGTGGGATGGGAGAAAGCTATGAATCAAAACCCAACGATCGTTTTGACACTCTTGTGGGCTTCGATTATGCTATTTCTCTCTTCGGATGAGTGATACAAAGGTGGAAAACAATCCAATACAACAATGAAGCTTCCAGTCCAACCAGCCGTATTCCCATCCAAAGATGAGAGAAGTCTGCTACAAAAAACAGACCTCTGCTCGGCCTTGTGAGATCGTGCTGGTCTTCGATCTCTCTCCGAAAAGAACAATCCATGCCACGACTTGCGCGATCGCATACACGTCGCTATGGTAGCAAAGGCACTGGATCAGGTCAAGCTACACTGAAGCAATTGCGAGGAACGTTCACCTATGGCTGCTCGAAAACGAGACACTGGCTTAAACGATACGTTGGATGCGCTGGAAAAGAAAATCGATCAATGTCGTGTACTGTACGAGCTTTGGTTCAATGGCGTGGAAAAGCGAGAGCCCGTGTGGCACCGCCAGGACATCAACCGGCAGCTCACACGATTGCGGCGAGAGTCCAGGGAGATTAGCAGCCCTGTGGACAGGTTCCGGTTCCGGAACATTCAGGCTCGCTTTAATTCCTTGGTCCAATACTGGAACCGGGTCAATCTCCAACGTGAACGTGGGACGTACCACAAAGATGTTAAGCGTCGAAAGCGTCGCATGGGCGATGTCGATATTAAGGTCGGGGCGGCGCTGGACGAGAAGGGCGCTTCAACAGAAGCAACGCAACAGGAGGTCCGAGCCCACTCGATTGACGAGGAAGGGAACGAGGACCTGACCAACAGCCTGGAGGCTGCAGCAGAAGCAGCGGCGGCTTCCCAGACAGCGCAACAACAGCAAGCACGGAAACAGGCAGACAAAGACAACGCTCCCGGCGTCGCTGCAGCAGCAAGAGCCGAGCAAGCTGTCTCAGAGCAGCGCATGCAGCAGATCTATCGAACGTACTTGAAAGCTCGTGAGCGAACCCAGGAGTCCACCAACGTAAGCTACGACGCTGTGGCCCGCTCCATCCATCAGCAAATCCCCAAGCTGAAAGAGAAAGGCTACAACGACGTAGACTTCAAGGTGGTGATTCGCAACGGCAAAGCAGCCATTCGACCTGTCGCCAAAAAACAAGACGAATAACCGTGAGGTTGTTCTCTCTTCCCACCTCTCCCAAAGCTTCTTGTCCACAGCGTGTCGCCTCGTTACGGCACCGTCTGTGTTCTGTCCTTCTCGTTCACCTGGGGTTGTGGCTTGTCTTACAACCAACTCAAGCCCAATCCTCCCCGAACAAACGACCCATTCTCTCGAAGCAAGCCAAAGAACGTGAGCAACTTTGGACCCGTGTTTGGAGCCGGAAGCTGGCGACATGGAAGCGGACGTCCAAACGTTTCCGCTCGTCGCGATGCTGGAGTATGTGGCGGGATCTTCAGCGAGATGGGGGGCGCCAAGAGTTCCTGCTACGAAAGATGGCTGCCTGGCGATGCAGCCGAAAGACATGGAAACGTTGCCAGCGACGCAGAGGTCGCCGCTGGACCCGGCGATGCCGCACCCTACAGCAGAAAAAGCGATGGTCTGCTTGCTTTCGGATCGAACGTCGCCTGTCGGTGATTGCAGAGCGCTTGCTAGAGGCACGAAGAGATGGACGGAAGTACAAGTGTGGTTGGGTCGTGAAGATTCCCGACCGATTCCGGCGCGTGTTCTTTGCACCGTATCCCAAACTGTCCAAGGTGGAAAAGGCTAGATAAGGAAGAGAGCAGAGGGAGGGAGGCTTGTCGGAAGGAGTTTAGCGGACGCGCTCGTTGAGATACTTCGCGAGGCGCTTGCCAAGCTCTTCACCTGCTGCTTGCATGCGGCGACCGATGCGGCCTTTGGCGGGGGCTTCAAATTGGAGAAGCAGAATATCAAAGGTGCGGTTGCGCTGCATCAAACGGACGCGGATCTTCACCATGGTGCCCTTGTTTTCCGAGTAGGGGCTAGCGAAGTACAGCTCGGAGTAGATGTGGAAGTGGTTGGGCTTGACGGGCTTGTGTACGCCAACGTTCAGACCTTTCACGTTGTTTTTGATCGCCTTTGCAAAGGCATTGGAAAACACGCTCTTGCCCACTCGCCAACGCTTTTGCTCCTGGCTACCGATCTGCTGAAGGTAGACACCTTCGGCCATCTCACCCACCGAGAGGTTGTTGGTCTTGGTCGTGCTTACGGTGTACATCTCAGACTTGGTGAAGGGGTTGGTTTGTGCTTTCTTCACAACCTTCCAGGGGGAGGAACATCCGGTCAAACCCACAAAAGCAAACAGCGACAAACCCAAAACAGCTTTTTTAAACATCATCTCACTCCTACGTGAAGGTGAAAAGGAGAGCCGATTCACTAGGTACTCTCCATACACAACTGAGAAACAGGTACTTCGAAGTTATTCGTTTTTTTCTTCAACCTCCGCCTCTCTCTTTCGTGTTCTCTCAACAAAGAGCACAAGTTTTTGATTCCAGATTGGAGGAGAGGGAAAGGTCGGAAAGGTATACGATATTCTGCTATGACTCGCAAGAGTCGTACAGCAGTTGTACAAAAGGTCGGATGCCTTTGTTCAAGGATGGAAAGGGTGGAGGCTTTCTTAGAACCGAAGGCCCCATTTCCCCCGGTACTGGAGCCATTGCCAGGTTTGGTAAGCTGTGAGGCCGAGGCCGCCCAAGGCGACCACAGTTCCTACCAAAGGGATCCCTCCGAGCACCCAATACAGAGCGGCGCTGCCCGCTCCTGTGAGCAGAGCATTGCGACCCAATCGCTGAGCCTCTTTGCGTTGTTTGGTGAGATACGGTTTCTTGGATTTGGTGGGCAGCATGTCGCCTCAGGTTCCCAACGCTTTCTTTTGACAGGCCAGATTGCGTCCTTTGATCCGACAGTCCAATTCGATAATTGACTTGCCGGGACGAAGCTTGAACCGTTTGGTTTGGCTACCGTTCGGCCACATGAAGAAGAAGCGGTTCCAGCCCGAGCGAAGCTTCACGCTGCGGACCATCGGCAGGC
The DNA here is from genome assembly GCA_006226375.1 of Deltaproteobacteria bacterium. Classification (GTDB taxonomy): domain Bacteria; phylum Myxococcota_C; class UBA6777; order UBA6777; family UBA6777; genus M3003. The sequence continues at coordinate 147,558 of SBHC01000059.1, forward strand.
GGATGTACTCACCACCATTGATGATGACTCGGGCGTTGTGCTTGCGAGACAAGTGGACAATCACGCGCCGGTATCGATAGCGACGGCGAACGCGTCGTCTTGCTACGCGGCGCCTTCGAACGCGGCGTCTTCGAATCCGTCGTCGCTTGGGCGGTTGGGTTCTTTTGCGCCGAACTGGAGGCTTGGGCCTTTGTACAACTGGCTTCTCTGGAACAACTCGGGTGGCCGGCTTCTCCGCCGCTGTTCCGGCGTCTGCCTTTTGGGCAGGGGTGTTGATGCTCGGTGGCTCGGGGGTTACCGAAATCGGTGGCTTGGTGTCAAAGAGGCCCATGAAGTAAGCTGCAGCACTTCCACCGCCCAGCAACAGCAGGGGCAACAGGAACAGAAAGGGGTTGCTGCGCTTTTTCCGACGGCGTCCTTGGTATGGGCTGTCGAGGCTTTCATCCAGATCGAACGGTACAACCCCAAGCTCTGGGCCTGTGTTGTTGCCAAAGCCAGCTTCGAGGTTCAACCCTGTGAAGTGGGGATCGGAGCCTATTGGAGAGTCTTCCGCGATGGTCGAGTCGTCGAGCATCAAGGAAGGTCCTGTCGGGGGACCTCCGCTTCTCGGTGAAGGAGCACCAATGGGCGCCAGCGTTGGAATGCGAGGAGCGCTTGGTTGAGCGGGAGGTGTTGTACGTTGTTGGTAGTCCTGGGTCTGTCCCGGTGGAGGCCCTTGCATGATGGGCAGTGGCTGGGACGGAGGAGTGGTTACCTTGGCTTGCGCAGGCTGCTGCTTGCGCGGGAAATCGAACACAAACTGTGTAGAGTCGGGCGGCGCAAACAGCCAGGTGAGGAAGTCCGCGAGGTGTTCGGGGCCAACGCTGACTCCCTCATTATTAAGATAGCGCTGCAACTCGTAGCGCAACGCTGTCGCTGTGGGGTAACGATTCTCTCGATCGTACGCCAGAGCCTTCATCACAATGGATGCGAGCGAAGCAGGGATGTCGTCGCGGTAGGTCCGCGGATCGGGGATGCCTTGCTTCATCTTGTGGTAACAAGCCAACAGGTTCTCACCGTCAAACGGCTTTACACCACAGACCATCTCGTACATCACGACGCCAAGGGAGAAGATGTCACTGCGACGGTCCAACTCGCGGGCCATCATTTGTTCGGGCGACATGTAGCAGATCTTGCCTTTGGTGTGACCGACCTGCGTGCGTGTGGAGCTGGTGCGAGCCTTGGCGATACCAAAATCAATCAGCTTGACGACGCCAGCTTCCGAGACCAACACATTCTGGGGAGAGACGTCGCGGTGAACCACCTGCATCGGAGTTCCGTCCGCCGTCTTGCAGTCGTGGGCGTAGGCGAGGCCGAGGCAAGTGTTGGAGATCATCTGGACAGCGAGTTCCAACGGAAACGGCATACGTCGCTGCTTTAATTGGTCTTGGATCTGCTCCAGGTCGTGGCCCCGGATGTACTCCATGGCGATGAAGTAGTTGCGTCCGTCGTTGCCAAGGTCAAAGATTTGGACCACGTTGGGGTGATTCAGGTTGGCCGCGATGCGTGCCTCATCCAGGAACATCGTGACGAGTTTGTCGTCCTCCGCGAGATGGGGGAGGATGCGCTTGATCACAACGTCCTTGGCGAAACCTTCGGTTCCGTGCTGACGGGCAAGCCATACCTCGGCCATACCGCTGGCGCGCAGTTTTCGGATAAGTGTATATTTGCCTTGTGCAAAAGTTTCGCCGGGCTTCATAAGAGTGGTTGTCTCACGTGTCGCAGGGAAATACCTCTAAACGTCCATAGGATCTTCAGGGAAAAGACGCTTTCGCTTCTGTAAGTTGTAGTGCGGCCGGTCGGAATTGTCAACGTTATGACAAGAAAGGCAACAGAGGGATCAGGGGCTGGTCACAACGGAGAGGGTTTTGGCCTGGGCTGGTGGAGGTGCCACTTTGGAAGGGGGAGGAAGAGACCGACGCATGGAGATCGGTGGCAAGGCCTCGGTTTTGGGTTTGGGCTTGGGCCGCATGGCGTGAACAATAATCATGGAGATTCCAGCGATCGCTGCCACACCAGCTCCGATGTACATGATGTTGGCAATCATTGCCGAGCTGTTGGCGTCGCTTTGGATGACAGGGATGTCCATCTGGTAGGTGTTGGGGTCTTTCGCCAGTCCGGCCTGACCGGAAGCCACAGCGCCCATGGCTACACCCACGCCAGCCAACACAGCCGCGACTCCAACGGTGACGCCGCCTGCAATCAAAAGACCGTTTCCGCCTCGCGACTTCGCCTGGGATGTTCCCGTGAGTCCCGGAGTCATGGTGTCGCCTCCGCCGGGGTTGGCCATGGCCACGCGACGGGGTGTGGGAGCCGGTTGGTAGCGACGACGCACGGGGCGAGGGCGCTCATCAATCATCGACGAAGAGGCCCGACGACGTGGTGTGGGAAAGAACGCTTCGCGACGAGGTGCTGGCCGACGCCGTGGGGTTTTTCCCATGTCAAAGCCGCCAAACGAAAACCGACGACGGGGAGGGGGTGACGTGGTTCGGCGAACGGGTGGTGGGTCAAATGTGTCCGACCGGGGCTGCACTGGGGCAGGGCGGGGTGGTGTGGTGCGAGTCCCACCACCCAGGCTACCAAAAGGATCGGAGCCTCCCGACGAGCGGGGTGTCGGCGGTGCGCTGCCCGCAGAGGCCTTGGCCTGCTTGAACAGCTTGCGCAAACGCCCCGGCGTTCCTTTGGGAAGTTGAATGCTCGAATCCAACTGGATGGCTTTGCGAAAATGCTCCACCGCTTTTTGCTTCTTGCGCAGGTAGGCGTACGACATTCCTGCGTACATCGCGGCTTGCGCTTTCTGTGCATTCGACATGCTTCCGTCGTTCTCTAGCTGCAAAAAGATCTTCAGACCCTGGCGAATCTCAAAGTCTTTGAAGTGCTTAATGCCTTTTTGCATCTGTGGGTTGGCCCACGCTGAGGTGGACACCAACAGCATGCCAAGGAACCCTAGATAGTTAAGCCAGCTTCGTTGTCTCATCAGTCTCTCTTTTTGCGTTGGCAGTGAATCAGAGGGAGTTGTTGCAACATCCCTTAGTTGGATGATACGGGCAAAAACAAGGATTGCGCGCAGCGGAAGCCGACATCATCAGCGCTGTCTGTGGGCTTAAGCTTGTCACGTGCGGACGCACGCAAGGCGGTCGGTCCTGACAAGAAGGAGCCCCCACGAACCACATGCTCGGTACCCTGGCCGGGTCCTTTCGGGTCGGTGATAGGGCTGTCTTTGTAGTAGTCGCTCTTGTAGAAGTCGGCGACCCACTCTCTTACGTTGCCTGCCATATCGGAGACACCAAACGGGCTGTCTCCCTTGGGACGTTTGCCCACTTCCAGCGTGTCCTTTTCGGTGCAGTCTTTGGATTGAGCCTCGTCGCAAGTGGGCTGCGCGTCGCCCCAGGGATACACGTTGCGCTGAAGGCCACGAGCTGCTTTCTCCCACTCGGCTTCCGTGGGGAGTCGCTTGCCTCGGAACTCACAGTACGTTTTGGCTTGTTCCCAGGTGATGTTCACCACCGGGAAGTTGGCGAACTGTGCATCGTCGTAGTACTTGGCTCGCGTGGCCGACGTTGTTTTTGCAGGTGCCGTACACTTGCCTTGGGTCACACACTCTGCATAGTCCTTGTTGGTGACCTCAGTTTTGTCGATGTAGAAGCCTGACAATCCAATCTTCTTGATGGGTTCATCCGAAGACTGGTCCGCACCACGAGTGAACTCTCCCGCGGGAACGAGGAGCATGTTTTGGGATTCACAGGCATCGCCAGGTCCAAAGCTCTCGATGTAGCCATCACTTCCAGGTCGTTTGACCTTCTCCGGCTGATCCGAGTTTTTGTTGTCAGTGGCGTAGGTGTTGGGGCAGAAGTCAAAGTTGTTGGGGATCAGGTCGCGGTCTACGTCACAGCCTGCTTCACGGTAAGCCAGGGGAGCAAGCTCCACAGACTTGAGCGGCTTGCCGCCGGAGTCCACGCCGCCGATCGCGTACACAAAGTTGAAGGCGACAGCGACAGCCGTGCGGTGCCGTGGCGTGATGAGTTTGGCGTTCAGGTTGTTGTCCGAGCGGGTACAACGCCAGTTGTCCACGCCTCCTCCGTAGGGGTTGCCCAGCGGATCGATGGTGCTGAACAAGGGCGCGAGGAAGATGTTTTGCTCCAACTGGTCGTTGCTCTTCTGAACACCAACCAAGAGCAGGCGTCGGGCGTCGGCCACAGCTGTAAATGACTTGGCCTCAGCGGGGAGATCGGTGTTCTGGCACCAGCCTTCCACGGTTCCATCGGACTGGATCCGAGCGACCAAGGTTTTGCGGGAGCCGTTGGGGCCCAAGAGGTAGAGGTTGTGTGTCGTGCTCAACAGAGGGCCGGTTCGTCCTTCGGGAAGATCGGGGAGTGACTCCGAGGTGCCCAAGGTTTTGCCGTCGGGGAGAAGAAGGACACGCTCCGCTTTGGTCACGAGCTTGCCTTGGTCGTCTTGTCCACCCACGCGGTAGAAGTATCCGTACTTATAAGCGTATCCTGCGAAGGCGCTCGCGCCGGCCCAGGTGCCGATGGTTTCAAAGGCTTCCAGCGTACCGTCCGCGTTGATCTTGGCTCGCTCCACGCTCTCCACTGGTTTGTCACCATCGGTCAGGCCACCAAGCACATACAGGTAACCGCCGATGAGGAAGCCAGACGCCTTGTACCGGGCGTCTTTGAGGGCTTCGGTTGCTTTCCAGGCGGTGAGCGCTCCGTTGCTACCGTTCACTTTGGTGTAGTAGACCTTGTTGGAGGCTTTGCCGGCAACTTGTCCACCGATCAAGTGGATGAACACATTGGGATTGGACGCAAATCGAAGATTCCAATCTTCACCGTTGGAGACTGCCGTCGCATCGGCCAGCGTCTCGGGCAGCTCTTCACTGGCGAGTGAGAACGTCTTGCCCAATTGCTCGCAGCTGTTGGTGTCTCCTTGAGGAATGGGGCACAACTCTGCTTTGGCCGCCGTTCGGAAGGGGCATTGTGTCGCAGGAGGCTGGTCCACAGGGGGGTCATCTTTGGGCGCGTCGTCTTTGCCGCCGCCACCGTCCGTAGGCGTGTCTTGGACCACGGTGTCTTGGGGCGTTTCGGGCCCGGTGCTACCACCTTCTTCGGGAGTTGTTCCTTCTCCCTTCGGTCCGTCGACATTTCCCGTGCCTTCGCCGTTATCCAGCACGCACTTTTGGGTACCAAAGTCACAACGGTATCCAGGCAAACAACCGCCTTGAAAACAACGCAGGTTTTCTCGTGGCAGTTCGCCGATAATACAAGCCCAGTACCCCAAACAAAACAGGCACGAGGCAAATCCAATCCACAACCAGGAGCGAGACATGCTTCCAAACTCTCCTTCAAGTTTTGTCATACAATCCATGCAACGTTTCTTGTGAGTTGATTGAGCGATGTTCGTTCAACATCTCGATTGTATGACCCATTGAGGGAGCAAAGGCTCTCATTGAATCGAACAATGAGCTGCTCACACTCCCCAACGGTAATGGTTCAATCGTTCTGAATGTATCGAGAAAACAGGGATTCGTCAAGGTTACAGCCAGGGAAGGAGGCCTCTTTGGACAGGGTCCTCTGTCACTCTTCTTGTCCAACATTTGCTCTTGTTGGTTTCTTCCAAAATGTCGAGGCCCTGTGCTTTCGATGGCTGGGTTCCTCTGCACATTACATGCGAGCGCAGGGGGAAGCCATGTCATAGGGGGATGTGGTTGGGAGGTGTGGTTAATCTTCGAAGAGGGAGTCTTCAATGTGTTCACGCCACTCTTGTTGGGTGCCGTCCATGTCCGCGATGCGTTGGTGGAGGATATCCAGAAAGGGTTCCCACGTTTGCCTACGAAGTGTGAGGAGGTGGGAGTAATCCCAGATCCGGATGATGTTATGGTTTCCACCCAAGGTGGCGAGGTAGGGGGCAGAAGGGTGGAAGGCAGCTCCTGTATAAATGAAACTGGTTGTGGCTTCTGGAAGCTCAGCAGCAAAGCGCCAGTCGTGGGTGTACCAGAAGCGGACGGTCGCATCGAGAGACTTGACTGCAAGGAGAGAACCATCGCAAGAGAATTGAATCCACACAATCATCTCATCGTTGAACTTCTCCATCGGGCGTAATTCTTTGTCCTTTTGGAGATCCCAGAAGCGCATCTGGCCTTGGCCATCACCCGAGACGAGATAGGTTTGGTCGGGAGACCACGCGACAGTTTCACTCCAGTTGGCGTGCCCATCAAAGACATGGAGACATTCTCGGGAAGCGAGATCCCATACTCGAACCGCTGCGTCGTCCGAGGTGGTGGCCAGGCGTTTTCCGTCAGGCGACCAGGATACGCTGGTGACAATGCTGCTGTGTCCTTCCAACGGAGTGAGCTGACGTTGTTGTTGAAGATCCCAGATCAAAAGGTCGTTGCAAGTGGAGGAGGCAGCGAGCCATCGACCGCATGGAGAGTGCTGGAGCCCCCAAACGATGTGTCCAACCTCAAAGCTTGTGGGGAGCTTTTGTCCTGTCGCAGGATCCCAAAAGGTGATGGTCTCGTTGCGAGAGCCGACTGCCAGGGTTTGGTTGTCGGGCGACCAGCTCACACCGTAGACCTCCTCTCCATCGTCTTTCAGGATGTGAAGGAGGTTGCCATGGAGGGGATCCCAGATTCGGATGGTTCCATCGTCAGAAGGAGACGCGAGCTTTTGTCCATCGTGAGACCAGGCGATGCGGCCGATCTGTTTGCTGTGGCCTCTCAGGATATGCAGGCGGCGAAGTCCGAAAGGGATGTTGTTGTGATTGGGGGCAAACGGCTCTCTCTTCATGAAAATCTCTTGTCTTGGAGATGTGTGTCTTGTGGGGAACAACGCTGTTCCCTGTTGAACCTATGTGGCTTGGTGCTGTGCACCTATGTGTAGAGGATGTAAGCAATTTGTTGTTGGTGGTTGCTTGGTATAACGTTTGCTGTGACACAAGACTACCACAGGTAGGGAGTCACGGTACAATGAGAAACATCGCTTTCAAGAAGAGGCGTGAAGCCTCATGACACAATCATCCAAAATCAATGACGGTCACCCCGTTTTGTCGTGGCGTGTGTTGGTCGGCTACGGCGTGGGCGACTTCGCTCACTCGTTAGCGTTTACCACCAACGCCCTCTTTTTGATGTTCTTTGCTACGGAAATCCTGCACTATTCGCCCGCTGTGGTGGGTACAGCATTGCTCTGCTGCAAGCTCTTGGATGCGTTGACCGATCCGTTGATGGGAGAGCTGTCCGATCGGACCCAGCATCCGATGGGTCGAAAGCGGCCGTACCTGTTGTGGGGTGCCTTGCCGTTGGGTCTCTCCTTCTTTCTGTTGTATGCCATGCCTCGTGTGGAGGGGGCCATCTGGCAATTTGCTGTGATGAGCGTGGTGGGCTCGTTCCACTTTCTTTGTTACACGGTTTGCAACATCCCCTACACATCGATGACGGCGGATCTCGCGGATGAGCCCAAACAGCGGACCCAGCTGACAGGTGTGCGCTATGTGTTTTCGATTCTTGCTTCCATTGTGTCGGCAGTGGGGACTATGCAGCTTGTGGTTGCGTTTGCACCTTCTGCCAACCCCTCTTCGACAGAGATGGCGCAGGGCTTTCGATGGACGGCGGCTTTGTTTGGTGTGTTGATGGTGCTGTCGTTGTGGCTGACCGTGTGGGGGACACGAGAGCGATACCGGGCCCAAAAACGCAGTCCTTTCGCGTGGTCGGTGTGGTGGAGGAGCTACCTTCGGGTGTTTCAGAATCATCCGTTCCGGCAACTTGCCATCATGTATATGTTTCATACCGTTGCCATGACGCTGCTGGGCACTGTGATTCTTTACTTCTTGAAGTACAACTTGATGATGCCGTCGAGCGACGACTCTTCCCTTGTCCTCGGCGGAATGACAATTGTTGCATTGCTCTGTCTTTATCCTTGGTACAAGGTGTCAGAGAGGTGGGGGAAGCGGAATAGCTACATCGTAGGTAGCATGTGGATTGCGTTTGCGATGATACCTTTGTGGTGGTTGCAGCCCGGCCAGAAAACGTCACTTCTTCTTCAGATTGTGCTCATTGGTATTGGGTTCTCTAGCTTCAATTTGTTCCCAAATTCGATGCTACCGGATGTTGTGGAGGTGGAACAAGCTGAGACTGGGGAGCGGCGGGAAGGTACTTACTACGGGATGTGGGTGCTTCTTGAAAAGATCGCTCGCGGCTTTGCGCTGTTTCTCTCCGGTTGGGCGTTGCAGTGGGCAGGCTTTGTCTCTGTCAAGCAAGGTCAAACCACGCAACCTCCTGATGTGCTGGTCACGATCGTCTGGTTGTTGGTCTGGGTGCCCATTGCATTCTTGCTGTTGGGGAACGTTTTCTTGTACCGGTTCAATTTGACAGCAGAGCGTCATCGTGAGCTACGAGAAGCGATCCGGCAACAAAACGATAACTCATAGAGCAGAACAAGATGCTATTTTTCAGGCTTCTGGATGTTATGCTCTTTCATCACCTCATAGATGACTTTGCGAGTGACATCGGCGTTGCGGGCGACTTCGCTGATGTTGTACTGGTATTGTTCAAGCAGATGGCTGAAGTAGTCACGTTGAAACTGTGAAATGGCAGACTCTTTGGCCTTGTCGTAGGTTTGGGCGTAGTCGATATCCGTGGTGGTGGAGAGCATGGGGGATTTGCCGATGGCGCTCTTGATGCGTCGAGGAAAGTCATCCAACGAGGGGAACTCATCGGTGCTCTTGGCAAAGGCAGACTCCACGGCATACTTAAGCTCTCGAACGTTTCCAGGCCAAGGGTAGGAACGTAGTCCATGGATGATGTCGGGAGGAATCTCCGGTAGTTCGGCTGCTGCGCCTGGGTTGTCTTCGTTTCGCTTGGCGAGTTCAAGCTGGCAAAAGTGCTCAAACAAATGCTCCACATCATCGCCTCGTTCCATGAGAGGCGGGACATAGATCTCGAAGACTGCGAGGCGATAGTAGAGGTCTTGTCGGAAGTCGCCTGATTCCACCATCTCAAGCAAGTCGCGGTTGGTCGCTGCGATAACGCGGGCGTCAAAGTCAACATAGTTTTCCGACCGCAACGGTCGCACTTTTCGCCGCTCCAACGCTCCAAGGAAATACGTTTGACTGTCTTTGGGGAGTTCGCCGATCTCGTCGATAAAAACGGTGCCGCCGTCGCCTCGAACAAAAGCTCCCACGTAATCTTCGTCGGCTCCTGTGAAGGCTCCTTGCTTGTGGCCAAACAACTCGGAGTCCAGGCGCTCTGAGTTCGGTAGCGCCGAACAATCGACCACTTCAAGGCGCTTCTTGTATTTGGTGCTGAGGGCAAAAATGGCGCGAGCGACCAGCTCTTTGCCTGTGCCTGTGTCGCCGAGGATGAGGACGGTGCTGTCGCTTCGTGCGGCCTGTTGGATCTGGCTGAACAACCGCTTCATGGCGGCTGAGTGTCCGACCATCCCTTCCAGTTCCGAAGTGTAAGTTGGAGAGACAACTTGCTTCTCAACCGCTCCCTGGAAGCGCAAGAGGGTATCGCCGACCTGCACCTCCATGCCTTTGGTCAAGTAGGCCTCCCGGATCTTGATGCCCTGGATCCAGGTGCCATTTTTGCTGTCGAGATCCCGAATCAAGTACTGGTCGGTGTCGCTGTACATGTCACGACGAACGCTCAGGTGCTGATGAGAAACTTTGGGATCTGTGAGTTCAAAGTCCACGTGCAAGGGGTCGTCGGCCCGGGTGCTTCTCGAAAGACTGACTTTGGGGTTGCCAATCACCATCAGGCCTTGTTGCAACTCCATGGCTTTCCCCTGGTCGGGACCTTCCAGCACTTCCACGTGAATCGTGGGGAAATAAAGATAGTTGTTTAAGTCGCTGACTTGGCGAGTTTGGGTGTTCATTCACCGCTCCTTGCGGAATCATTAATGGAGTTGAAGAGAACGTAACCAGGCTTCCAGATCCAGACGAGCAGAGCGAGGCCAGTGCTCGGAGTGTCGCAGTCGTTTCAGTATACAGGGAACGCCAAACGCTGTCAGGGAGTGCGAACGCCAAAACCCTGTCGCCTTTTGAAAGGCAGCCCATGCCTCTTGGTGTTGCCCCTGTTCTTGGTGGTACAGCGCCAGAGTCAAGGCTTGGGCTTGTTGCAGTAGGGGTTCAGGACGTTGCAATTCGACCACCTTCAACACATGGGCCAGCGCCTCTTCCTTCTGTCCTTGGCGCAACGCGATGTTGGCTTCCAACAACATCACATGTCCTTGCTCATGGGGCATTCCGCCAATGGTCTCAAATGCTTTGTGGGCTGTTTGGGTGTATGCTTGAGCTTGAGGAAGGTTGTCTGTAGCTGCTTCCAACCATCCTCGGAGGAGGCTCGCTACGCCGTACCACCAATGTTGGTTGTGGGAGGCAAACGAATGTTGAACCTGTGCCGCGAGCGTTTTACCCACAGCCCACTGCTGCCGGTAGAGTGCAAGCCATCCCAAACAAAACTGACATTGCGCGACGCCCATGATCTCGCCCAACTCATCGAAACGTTGTGCTAGCTGTTCGAGCCAGTCCTCTGCTTCGGTGTAGCGCCCCTGGTCGGCGAGATTAAAGCCCAGCAACAGGGAGCTTTGGCTGGCCCCTCGGGGCAAGTCGCACTGCTCAAAGGCAACCAACGCGCTCTGTGCCCAGGAGGTGCTTTGGCTGTACATGCTGCGGTTGTACTCAATGTTGGAGAGCACGAGGCGGCATTCCGCTTGTCCCACAAGCCCCACGTTGTCGGGTAGATCGTCCAATTGGTGGAAGAACTCCAGAGCCTGGTTGGCCAACTCCAGGGCTTGTTCCCGCCCACCTTCGGGGCCTTTGTCGGTTTTGCCCAACGTGTCGAGGAGGCTGGCTTGTAGGCGAAGGCCGTGCGCTTGCTCCAAGGGGTTGTTTTCAACATCAGCCAGCAAGAACAGCTTCTGGCAAGCTTGCGCCGCTTCTTCCAACTCGGTTTGAACCAGGAGAACCTCTGTGCGCCACCGCCAGTAGTACGCCCTGCTGCCTTCTGGGACTTGCTCGTGGAGAAGGTCCAGGTCTTCCAACACCGCTCGACTATCGCGGTGAAGTCGCCACTCTTCTTCGATGAACGACATCAACAGGGAGAACGCTTGCTCCGATTCTTGGGCTGCCAGAGCAGCCTTGGCGCGCAGTCGAACCACACCGCGCTGTTGGGGTTGCGGATGATGCGCCAGGGCATGAAAAGCAGCTTGAAAGACAGAGTGAGCGCGGGGGTGTTTGCGAAGCTGGGTGTCGAGGTATTCTTCGAGCATCCCATGGTACCAAACCAACCGACGGTACTCAGAAAGTAGCAGTTGATGGTGAAGCAACTCATGCAGAAGCGCGTCTGTGTCAACGCCCGACAATAACTCCTCAGACTGGCATAGCTTCAATAGCAGCTGATCCACAACAGCAGGAAGCAGTTCACTGCCCAAAGAGGTCAGGCACTTGGCCACAAATTGAGCGGCTTCACTGAGTCCTTGGAGGCGCTCGGCCCAGTGCGATTGCGTCGTCTCAGGAAGCGTCTGAAGTGCGTGCTCTGCCAGGGCGTATTCTTGTGTGTTTGGCTCCCACGACAACGCTCCCGTTTGTGCCCAAGCGTAGATGTGTTGGAGCGCAAACAACGGGTTGCCCTGGCTTCGCTGACAGGCTTTGTCTTGCGCCAGGGGAGACAACGGTAGCCACTGTTGCAGCAGCGCACGGACAGCGTTGTCGTGCAGAGGTTCCAGTCGATAGTCTTGGGCCTGGGGCCAGGTTGTCATGATCTCGTTGAGGTGTTGTTGCACCCGATGACTCTTTTGGACTCGCTCCGTTCGAACGGTCGCCAACACCATCACCGAAAGTTGCGGATGCTCGCGGAGCTTCTCCAAAAAGTCGAGGCTCTCGGCGTCGGCGAGATCCAGGTTGTCCAACCAAAGTAAAAGTGATGTTTCTGGCTTGCGGCGTCGGGCGGGTGGGCTGGTGATGTATTCGAGGGCTTGCAGCCGAACGGCATGTCGTGCTTCGGAGTTATCCAACAACACGCGCTCTTCGGTCGGTCCTGTCTCAAGGATGTCGGTGTTGGATGCAGGTCGCAGAAGCCTTGCGATTCCTGCGATGGTTTGTCGCAGTTTGCGGGGGGAAGAGCCCCATCGCTCCAAGAGGTTTCCTTCGATGCGCTCGCGAGTGGCTCCGCTCCATCCAAAGTGACGTTCGATGGCTCCTTCGATGCCTTGCAACGTCGCGCTGCTCGAATGAAAGTGAGCCTGTAGACCGAGCATCCAATGTTCTTCGTAGTTGGTTTCAAGAGCCCACTGGGCCAAGTGACTCTTTCCAATGCCCGCGCTTCCTGACAACACGATCCAACTCTTGGCGGGCTGGTCGGCTTCACCTTCGATGAAAGCCTGACCTTGCTTCCAGTGGTCTTGCATCGCCTTGTAGAGTCGTGATGTGAGGTCGTCCCGACCGACAAGAGCAGGGTAGTGAAGCGCAACCCGCATCTGGGTGGAGAGGGTGGAGGATCTTCGCTCTGACAAAACAGCTTTTGTGTTGGGGACGGGCTGTCCCGATGCCAGGTCTTTGGGGCTTCTCCACTGCATCCGAGGAGGCAAAGGAAGAGTCGCAGGGATTTCCGTGGAAGGGTCAGACTGAGGCGAGAACTTCTGCAACGCAGGAAACAAGGCACTCCAATGGTAGAGGGCTTCTTTGAGGTTGTACGTTTGTCGCAAACGCTCCAACAGCACCTTGGCGTGGGAAGTCCGACGCCATGGCTCTTTCCGCATCAGGTCGTTTAAGATGAGATACACCACGTCTTGTGGGGCGTCGTTGACCAGGGGCAAGTGGCTCGGTGGCTTCTTCGACACCATCTCATCCAGTACAGCCGAGTAGTTCTTTTTGTTGTCCAGGAAGGGGAGGTGGTTGTAGCAGAACTGGAACAGGATGACCCCCAACGCATAGAAGTCTGTGGCGGGTCCGCGGTAGTAGTAAGGGTCAAACAACTGTTCGGGGGCGCCGTACGGAGGCGTAAGCAGCAACCTTTGTTCTTTGGGTGGATCCACGGGGAGAGAGAGCAGCACATTCTCTCCCAACGAAGCCTCCAGGTGGCGGTAGCGTTCTTCTTGTAGCAACGCGATACCAAAGTCGATCAGCTTCACTTCGGGTAGCTGAGAGGCCCCATGCAGACGCAACATGATGTTGGAGGGCTTGAGGTCGCGGTGGACGATGCCGCGTGCGTGAGCGTGAAGAAGTCCCTCCAGGACTTCGGTTGCTATGTAAGCCAACACAGGCCAGGGAAGAGGAGTTGGTAGGTTGTAACAGGCTTCCAGGGTGCAGCCTTCCACCCACTCCATCACCACGTACATGGAGTCGTCGTGACGCAGCCCAAAGTCATAGACCTCGATCAGGTTCTTGTGCTGCATAGAGGCCATCGCCCGAACTTCTTGGAAGAACGCATAGCCCAAAAAGTTGGAGTCGTCGTTGCGGTCAGGCCGCAACGTTTTTATCGCTACAGAGCGTTTGTTGAGTCGATCATAGCCACGAATGACTTGGCCCATCCCGCCCTGGCCAACCACCTCGTGCTGCTCGTATCGAAGCTGGATCGAGTCGAAGTTCCCAACAGACACAGCAAGCCCCTTGCCTTCTCATTGCCTACTACAGTGATAGAGGAGGAGTGCAGTATAACCTGCACGGTGCAAGGATGCAAAGAGTTGAATGGGCTTGTGTGTGGTCGCACTCTGTGGGCTTGGAGGAGGGAAGGTTTCCAGGGAGTGGTTAGAAAGGAGGCAATTGACCGATGTAGGCGCTGATCCCGAAGCCGGTGAGAGGGATCGTTGTAAAGGCTAGATCGTTGTAAAACCTTCCTACAAACGTTAGGTTCCCTTGGGTGTCTTGAGTGACTTCATGAATTTGTGTTGGCAGAGAACTAGAGAGCACGCGCTGGCCGCTGTACTTCAGGCTGCTGTCCAGTTTGACGACAAACCCAAAGGTATTTTGTGTGGAAACAGAGGTGTCGGCCGTGCTCGTGTTGAAGAAGACGCCTCCCGCGACGTTGCACGCGAGGTACAAATCGCCTTGCGATGTGTGTTCCAGGCCAACGACCTCCAGTGAGCGCAGCCCCACTCCGGCTGAGGCTGCTCGCTTCCAGGTTCCTGCGCTGTCGATCTCGGCGACAAAGAGATGACTTTCTGTCCCACCAGTGGCTGTTTGAAGGGTGGTGCTTCCCAGTGAGAACGTCGCATTGTAGACTCCAGCAACATACGCAGTTCCTTGGGCATTGATGCTAACTTTGTGGAGTAGGTGACGTCCTGTCGCCGAGGTGGCGGTTCGTACCCACTGGAAGGCTCCATCTTTGGTGTAGCGAGCGACAAACAGGTTCTCTTGAGCGCCTTGGGCGGTCAGTGTTGTATTGGCAAAGGGCTGGTTGGACACAAAAAAGCCAGCAATCACGATGTTATCGTTGGAGTCTGTTGCGATGTCTCTGGGGAACACCTTTAAGGAGGTTCCCAGGCCTTTGAGCCAAACGGCCTTTCCTGTGCCGTCCACCTTGGCCATGAAGAGGTTGCCCCCGTTGGCTGAGTTCAACGTCAGAGAATCAAACGAGGTCGTTGTTGGGAACTGACCAAGAAGGATGACATTGCCGCTGCTGTCGAGGGCCATCTTGTTGATCTGTTCAAAGTTACCTGTTCCCAGGCTCTTGGCCCATTGCCACTGTCCGCTGGTGTTGAGCTTGGCCAAAAACATGGAATTGCTTGAACCTGATGCGGGCTGCAAGGTCGTTGTTCCGGCTGTCAGGGACGTGTAGTAGAGACCTGAGATGTAAACATTGCCTTGTGAGTCAACAGCCGGATCTTGTTCCTGAAAGACTTGACCGTTTGTGTAGGTTTGTACCCACTGCCAGGCGCCTTTGGAGTTCAGCTTTCCAACAAACGAATCGCCACGTGTTTTGTTTGAGGCTGTCAACGTGAACGTTCCAAACGTTGCAGTGCCTTTGAAGCTTCCTTTGACGTAGATATTGTCGTTGGAGTCGGTGTTGGTGCCTTGTACAACAACTTCGCCAACATCTTCTCCATTGATTTGGCTCGACCAGGAGACGGCTCCCTGCGACGAGAACTTGCCGAGGATGGCGCTGGTTCCACCGTTGTTCTTGAACGTTGTGTTGCCCAACGTGGTCTCGGAGCGGACAACACCCATGAAGAACACTTCGTTGTTTGCTCCAGCGCTTAGGCCGCGAAACTCCCCTGCGCTTGAGGTATTGGGGATGCCCAATAATTGCGCCCATCCCCAGGTTCCCTGGCTGGTGAGATGAGCGACAAAGCTCCCATATCGACCGTTGGTGACAGATAATGTGGTGCCTCCCACAACCAAATTTTGGCCTGAAAAGCCACCTGTCACATAGGCGTTCCCCTGGCTGTCCACGGTGATGTCTCTGGCTGACGTTGGAACTCGATTCCCAAGCTGTTGCAAAGACGTTGGGGCTCCCGCGCTGCTAAGTTTCAAGACATAGAGGTTTTTTCCTCCTGCAGACGTGAAGATGGTGTTCGCGATGGAGAGGGTGCCAGAGAACGTTCCTGTGATGTAAACGTTATTCGAGGAGTCCAACGCCATCGCTGCAACGTCCACAAAGGCTTGGGGGGCACCTGCGCTGGCCCACTGGTACGCTCCCTGGTTGTTCAACTTGTACACAAAGAGATGCTTTGCCTTGTTGGTGGCTTGAGCCGCCAATGTTGTGGAGTCCAGGATCATATCTTGGGTGAAGTCTCCTCCAACATAGACATCTCCCTGGCTAGAGACTGCAAGGCCTCGAACCACGTTTCGATGGCCTGGACTGGAGGCCTGCGCTGTTTTTACCCACTGGATGGTTCCTTGTGGATTGAGTTGGGCTACAAAATGACTGTCTCGTACAGAAGTGTCTTGGAGTGCGCCGTTTGCGCCTAGGGTGAGGCCTGTGGAGCAGCTGCCTGTGACGTACACATTGCCAGCGCTGTCGGAGCGAACACGTGTGGAGCTGCTCACTCCGGGATCGCGAAGCAACACTTTGGCCCATAGCCACTTGCCTTGGCCGTCAAGCTTGGCCACAAACGAGTTGATTTGTCCGGTGTTACCAAGTGGAATGCTACCGAACTGTGTATCGCTCCTTGTTGTTCCTACAACGTATGTGGAGGTACCGCTTACCGTCATGGCGTGAATTAACGTGAGGTCACTGCTTTGGATGTTGTTGGCCCAAAGAACCTTTCCTGTGTTGTCGTACTTGGCAACAAAAGATTCAAAGGTTCCTCGGTTTGAGAAGGTTGTCTGCCCGATGGTGATTCGACCCTTGTAAGAGCCAGCGATGTACACGTTGTTGCTTGCATCAGACGCTGTCGCGAGGGCTTGTACATTGCCGGAGGAGGACCAACTGGACAAGCCTTGCGCCCACGCGGAGCAAGAGCCATTGCTGCATCCCGTTCCTGGGTTGCAGACGTTGTTGCAGGCTCCGCAGTTTTGGGGGTCGTTCTGTACATTGATGCATGCGCCATTGCAGTCCAGTTCACCCGGTCCACACTGTGCTTTGCACACACCTTTGCTGCATACCTGGTTGGAGCCACAAGCGTTGTTGCAACCGCCACAATGACTGTTGTTGGATTGGGTGTCGATGCATGTGCTTCCTGCGCACAGCGCTTGACCTTGTGGGCAGCCACATTGACCCTGGCTGCAGACTTGGCCTTTCGGGCACGCGTTTCCGCAAGCCCCGCAATGGATCAGGTTGGATTGCACGTCGGTGCATACGCCGTTGCAAAGGGCGTTTCCTTTTGAACAAGGGGAGGTGCATACGCCGTTGATGCAAAGCTCGTTGATCGTGCATGGGCTGCCGCAGCTGCCACAGTGTTGGGGGTTGTAAGCAGTGCTGATGCAGCTTCCTCCGCACAGCACTTGATCCGCAGGGCAGGTGCAGACACCCGAAGAACAGGTCTGGCCGTTCTTACAGACGTTGCCGCAACGACCGCAGTGCTGGGGGTTGTTGGTGAGGTTGACGCATGCTCCATTGCAGTTGGCGCTGTCGGTGGGGCAGGTGGTTTGGCACTTGCCTTGAACACAAGCCTGACCCGAGGGACAGGCGTTGTTGCAGGCTCCACAGTGAAGTCGGCTGCTTTGGACGTCGGTGCAAGTTCCTCCGCAGTTTTGCAAGCCACTCTGGCAGCTCAATTGACAAGTCCCACCGACGCAAACGTATCCAGATGTACATGCCTTGTTGCAAGCTCCACAGTGGACACGGTTGGAGGTTGTATCCACACACGAGCCCCCACAATTGACCTCGACCGAGGTGCACTGGGCGCTGCATTGTCCCTGGTCGCAAACTTGACCCAGCGGACAGGCGTTGGCGCAAACTCCGCAGTGGCGGGCGTTGTTGGTGAGGTCGACGCAGTGACCGCCGCAGTTGGTTTGGCCCGCCACACAGCTGACATTGCAGGTGCCTTGGGAGCAAACTTGCCCGGAAGGACAGGAGTTCCCGCACGTGCCGCAGTGAAGGTTGTTGGTTTGAAGGTCAACGCAAGTGCCATGGCAGACCGAGAGTCCACTTTGGCAGCTCAGGCGACAAACGCCGTTGGAGCATAAGAAGCCTTGGGGGCAGGCGTTTCCACACTTGGCGCAGTTTTGGTTGTCGTGGAGGAGGTCGGTGCACACCAACTCACCGGATGGAACGGTGCATTGGGTCATACGACCCTGGCAGCTCAGTTGGCATTTGCCTTGGGAACAGACTTCGCCGGAGGGACAGGCGATTCCACAAAGTCCACAGTGGTTGCGGTCGTTGGAGAGGTTGGAGCAGGTTCCGTTGCAGTTGGTCAAGCCAGGTTGGCACTGCAACTGACAGGCACCTCGGATGCAGATGGTTCCAGGGCCACACGTTGTCCCGCATTTGCCGCAGTGAAAGCGATCGGTGTTGGTGTTGACGCAGGTTCCGTTGCAGTTGGTCTGGCCGGTCTGGCAGGAGGTGACGCACTTGCCACCGGAGCAAACTTCGCCGGGTTTGCAAGCAGTGGGGCTGGCGGTTGTGCTGCAGTTTCCGCAGTGTTGGTTGTTGGTTTGAAGATCGACACAGAGGTTGCCACACTGGTTGAGTCCGACTTGGCATTGCAACTGGCAAACGCCGTTGGAGCAGACTTCGCCGGGATGACAGGCTGTTGAGAATTGTTGGGAACTACACGATTCGCAGTTGGCACGGTCCGTTTTGAGGTTGACGCAATTGCCGTTGCAGTTGGTGAGTCCTTGTTGGCAGGTGGTTTGACAGACGCCATGGGAGCAAGCCTGGCCGGAGGGGCAA
>SBHC01000019.1 GCA_006226375.1 Deltaproteobacteria bacterium
AGGCGTCAGGCCAGACAGGTGTGTTCATCACGGTGCAGTCTCCGAGAACCATCGCATCCGAACACACCAGGACTTGGGTGTCCGGTTGGAACAATGCGATCATATCGGGTGCATGGCCAGGGACTGCGATGACTTGGAACCGGTACTCTCCGAGTTGAACGTCTTCTCCTGCGTGCAACAATCTGTCGGCTTGGACAAAGGGTTCATGGAGCTGGGGCCAATGGTTTTGTTCGTAAGGGTGGAGCCACATCGCCTCGTTGTTGTGGGCGGCAAAAAATTGAGCGGTCTGTGGACTGCAGAGCAGGGGAGCTGCTGTCTCGTTACGAAAGGCGCGGTTGCCGCCAAAGTGATCGAGGTGGGCGTGTGTGTTCACGATTCCCACAAGGTCGGATGGAGCGACACCGTGGGCGTGTAGCTTTTTAAAGGTCTCTTGGGTGGACGCGATGTGTCCTGTGTCAATGAGGACGGGTCCTTCTCCTCCTGTGAGTAGGAGTTGGTTGGCGTTAAGCCATCCTCGTGAGATCCAATGCATCGAAGGGGGAAGCTGCATCCCTGGACTCCTTGTGTGTTCAACAAACGTGTACTTCCACGTCAACTATTGTTGCTACCGGTTGGTTTGGCAAGTGTGGTAGATTAAACAGACCGAAACCCTAAAGGAGGTTGTCGATGTTAAAACCCAAACTTCCACCCTATGATATCCAGGAATGGCGGGAACAATCGTTTCCTGAACGTGTGCGCTGGGTGTGTCAGTCGTGGGCTGTGCAGGGGTACGGAACGCCTCCGTTGGTGTACACCTTCTATCTCCTTAAGATTGTCTTTTATGTGTGGGTGTGGAGCTTTTTTTGTTCTTTCTCTCCGGGGCTTGGGAGTTGGAGCAACGTGGGTTCCTGGTGGATGCACAGCGTTGCTTTGCAGAAGGCTGTATTGTGGAGTATGGCGTTTGAAGTGCTGGGTTTGGGCTGCGGAAGTGGGCCTCTCACGGGTCGGTACCTCCCGCCGTTTGGAGGGTTCCTCTACTTCTTGCGGCCAGGGACAACGAAGCTTCCGTTTTGGTCCAAGCTGCCTGTGCTTGGCGGGCATCGTCGGTCTTGGTTGGACGTTCTTTTGTACCTGGCGTACCTTGTCGCGCTCTTTCGTGCGCTTGTGGCTCCTGACATTACCATGTCGCATGTGCTGCCGATTGTGGTTGTCCTTCCTCTCGCTGGGCTGGCTGACAAAACGCTGTTTCTGGCATCACGTGGGGAGCATTACTACACCGCTACAGTTTGTTTCTTGTTGTCCAGTGTTTGGATTCCTGCGAGCAAGCTGGTCTGGGTTGCCATTTGGTTGGGGGCTGCAACATCCAAGCTCAACACGCACTTCCCTTCTGTGATTGGGGTGATGATCAGCAACAGCCCGTTTACGAACATTGGGCCTCTTCGCAAGTGGATGTACAAGCGCTATCCCGATGATCTTCATCCTTCCCGACTTGCCCATGTTCTTGCTCACTTTGGAACGGTGGTTGAGTTCACGTTTCCTTTGGTGTTGTTGTATAGCTCGGGTGGAACACTGACCACAGTTACCTTGTTGGTGATGCTATCCTTCCACATTTTTATTACAAGTCATGTGCCGATGGGTGTGCCCATTGAATGGAACATCATGATGGTCTACGGCGGCTTTGTGCTGTTTGGACACCACAGCGCTGTGTCGGTGGCCGGTGTGTTGCAAGTTCCCTGGCTGGTCGCTTTTCTTGCCGTGATGCTGGTCCTTGTTCCGCTGGTGGGTAACTTCTTTCCTGCGAAGGTGTCGTTCTTAAATTCCATGCGCTATTACGCGGGAAACTGGGCCTACAGCGTTTGGTTGTTCCGGGGAGACGCGAGCAAGAAGCTTGACCAACATTTGGTGAAGTCAGCGCCTCGGGTCCAGAACCAGCTGCGCATATTGTACGATGAGGACACGATCACGGCGTTGATCTCGAAGGTGATTGCGTTTCGAGCGATGCATGTGCACGGTCGGGCATTGGTGGAGCTTGTTCCTCGCGCTGTGGACAACGTGGACGACTACGAATATCTCGATGGCGAGCTTGTCACTGGTGTTGTTCTCGGTTGGAACTTTGGCGATGGACACCTCCATAACGTACCGATGCTGGAAGCTATCCAGGCACAATGTCAGTTTGAGCCTGGAGAATTACGCTGTGTCTTTGTGGAGTCGCAGCCAATGGGGAGAGCTGTGTTGGATTGGACGATTGCAGACGCGGCCGAAGGGGTGCTGGAGCAAGGGCGCATTCAGGTCTCGGATTTGCACAAACGGCAAACATGGGAGCTTCCATCCACCTCTGCTGCATAATGGGAGAAAGTGCCGAAACGAACGTAACAATCTGGCTCTGCTCAAGAACAAAGAGGTTGCGACGGCGTCGTGAAGTTGGTACGACAACAGAGGCGTTGCTTGAATAACCTTCGTGAACAGGCTTAACAATGAGATTGTTTCTATGGATGGGTGTGCTGGTGTGGTCGGCTTGCTTGGTGGTGTTTCCCTCGTCAAGCCATGCACAGAATTTGTTGGATCTGTTGGATGATAAGTCTGCTACCAAGCAGACGGACTCCGATGAATTGACAGTTCCAGCGGCACAAAAGCGGCTGAAAGACTTATCCGCTTTGCTGACCAAGGAGAAAGCTAGCAAACACCAAGAACGTTGGAACAAGAGACTTAAGCGTCTGCGGGCTCTCTACCAACGGTACCGAAAAGCACGCAAGCGGTATCGCAAGTCCAAGGTAGGTAAGCCTGTACTCAAAATGCTCAAGATGTATCGTCGGGGGATACGCGACTCGATCACCCAAGTCCGTCGTATTCGGGCGATCTACACGTCCGTGGAGCAAAGCATTGCCAACCTACAGGTCACGTTGAATAGCTACATCAAAGCCAAGGATACCATGGAGGCCTTGGTGGAGAAGCGGTTTCCTCTGGAGAAGCACAAGTCGTTGTCCAAGGTGATTCATCGTCTGACAGGCCGACTGTCCGATGCGCAGAGCCAAAGCAAACAGTACATTCGCTCCCTTGCCAAAATTAACGACGCCTTGGATGAGAACAAGGCTGCGATGGGGCGGGCTCGCAAGAAAATGATTGTGACTCCGCGTGTTCGTCCCAAACCGCGCTTGATCTTGAAGAAGCCCCCTGTCCGCCGGCGCAAGGTGAAGCCTGGAAAAAGGAAGCTTCCAAAGTCGCGGAAGCGACCGACGACACGGGCAGCAAAGGCTCGCTTGAAACAACTGATCAAGCCACCTCCTCGTCGCAAAGGAGCCAAGACACCTTCAGAAAAGCCAACCACACGAAGCAAAACAAAGCCGCCTCAGATTCGTAAGAAAGGGACCTCCACCAAAGCGCGAACAAAGCCCTCCAATCGGGCGAAACCGGTTCCGCCGAAACCCCGCAAGTTGACTCCTGAAGAAAAGCGAAAGCTGGAAGAGGAGAAGAAGAAGCAGCAGCTTGAGAGAAGAAAACAACGACGTATCAAGCGTTGGCAAGAACGATTGAATCGCTTGATGTTTCGGTTCTATCGGGAGCGTCATGTGTTGCTGACTCAGCAACTGCGCGACGAAAAGCTGCACAATGAGGAGACCAAGGCTCGGATCGAGTTGTACTCCTACATCTTGGGTTTGCTGGAGAAGCGTTACAAAGGCCACCGCTCCAAGCTTGAAGGAGGCTTGTTCCATCTCCGGAGAATCAAGCTCAACAAGACCCTTTGGAGCGGTATCGTTGAGCGGTCTCATTACATCTGGACCAACGGTTTTCGCGACCTGCGAACTTCGATGAGTGCGACCTGGAAAACCATCGAATCTACCCAGCGCAGCGTGGGGTGGCTTTCGTTTCTTTTCATGTGTCTTGCGCCGTTCCTCCTGTTTTTCATCACGCGCTGGTCGCGGTTTCACGACTTGTTTGTTGAGATCACTGAGTTTTTGGTGAAGCAGTCCGAGAAGAACTCGGCGTTTAAGCGCATCTGGTTGGCCATGTTGTTTATGATGCGGCTGATCGAAAACATGATTCCCTACGCTGCATTTTGGCTTGCGTTCACCTTGTTTTTGTGGACCTTGGAGCTTTCCAAAGCATGGTTTGCTGTGCCCCAGATGATGTTGGGCTTGTTGATTGTGTTGCGGGGGGTTTGGAGTCTGACCGAGCAATTGTTCGACCCCGATCCAGAGAAACGGATGTTGCCTCAGTTGGAGGATGAAACGGCTGTCCGCATCGGCCGGTTTATCCGTCGTCATGCGCTGGTTGGATTCTTTTACTTCCCGTTTGTGTTTGCTGTCCAGTTGATGAAGTTCCCGTCTGATCTGATTGTCTCACTCTACTCGCTTTACTTTGCGTACTTGCTGGTGAGTTTGATGCGTTCTTACTTCACGAGAGCGAACCTCAGCGCCATTTTCTACAGCGAGAGTGAAGGGGTTCTAAGCCAGCACTTCCTCATCTATCGATTCTATCCCACGTTCTTGTTGGCGTCGTTGTCAGCGTTCGTGTGTTTCTTGTACGGCTACCGCAACTTCTCGTTCTACATGATCCGCGGCTTGTTGCTGACGGGTGCTCTCCTTGTTGCGATCGTGCAAGTGTTCCAGATTGCGACCTTGTTCTACCTGTGGATGTTGGGTCTCTCCAAAGGCGAAGACGGGTTGTTCAAGCTACCCCGCAAGCTGGCCTTGCAATTCTTCCGTACAAGCCGACTGCTTACAGGGTTTCTTCTCACGTTCATCAGCTTTGGACTGTTGCTCTACATCTGGAAGTTGGGAGGTTTCAAAACCTTGTGGGTTGGGTTAACCAAACCCTTCCTCACGGTGCAAAAAGCCAAGCTGTCTCTGTGGTCGTTTCTCAAGTTTGTGGGGGTCTTTGGTGTGTCCTGGTGGGCGTCACGATACATCCCTTCACGTTTGAAGCAATACGTTTATCCCCTGTTTCGTATGCACCAAGGAACTCGCTACGCTATCTCGACGTTGGTGGGTTACCTGGTGATTGCCCTGGGCTTCTTGCTGGGGCTTCAGGTGATGGGCATTGGCATCGGCGTCTTCGCCGTGTTTGCTGGGGTCTTGGGTATTGGTATTGGTTTTGGCTTGCAGAACATCGCCAACAACTTTATCTCTGGTTTGCTCATCATCTTCAGTCGACCGATTTCTGTGGGCGATGTGATTGAAGTCAGCGGGATTACGGGGGTTGTCCGAGAAATCAGCACTCGAAGCACGACCTTGGAGACCATCGATCGTCAGGTCATTTTGATTCCCAATGCAGATATTCTCACCTCCAAGTTAATCAACTGGTCGCTGGGTCCTCCCTATGTCATCATCCGGATGGACGTTGGTGTTGCGTACGGTAGTGACATTGAACTCGTCACCAAAACTCTGATCGAAGTTGGGGTTTCGCATCCCTTGGTGTTAAAGGAGCCTGCTCCTACGTTCCGGTTTATCTCGTTTGGGGCGAGTTCGCTGGACTTCCAGCTTCTTGTTGCGATTGACCAGCCGATCACCAAATGGAAGCTCCTGAGTGAGCTGCGCGTGGAGACCAACCGACGCTTTGCGGAGATGGACATTGAGATCTCCTTCCCGCAACAAGATATCCACTTCGATCCCGAAGTGCAGGGCGCATTGGGTGCTTTGCAAGACTTCTTGCAGGGACAGCCTTCTCCCTCCAAGCCAACGTTGTATCCTGGAGATCCGTCGTCTCCCGCCCAGCCAGAGGCTCAGTCGCAGGAGATGATCGAGACCGTTGTGCCCAAAGCTCCTCCAACGCCGGCTCCAGCAAGTGTGGAGGAACCTGTCGAAGAAGATTCGTCGGACATCGAAGAAGCTTTGTATGCTCCCTCGCAAGAGATTGCGTCGGATGATGAAGAGGAGCCAAAAGCTGCGATGAGCCTGGAGGAAGCTTTGCTTTCACAGCCCGTGGACGATGACTTCAACGACGACATGGACTCTGAAATGTTGGATCGTTTGGAAGCAGAGTTCAACCTGGAGTTGAACAAAGAGGACGAAGAAGAGGACGAGGAAGAATCCAAGGCCAAAGACGACGAAGCGAAGGACGAAGCCAAAGAAGACTACGAACCCTCTGAGGAGATTTCCTCGGAGGAGACGGACGACAAATCATCGGAAGGCGAATCCATCGAAGAGAAAGCTTCAGAAGAAAGCACAGCATCCGAGGACGCTTCGGAGGAGCAAGCTGAGTTGGAAGAGTCCAACAAGGAAGACGAGAAGAAAGCAGAAGGTGAGAGTTCTTCCAGTGATGAGGCGGCAAAGGAGTCGGACGAAGAGAAGAAAGACAAGGAAGATGAGGAAGAGAAGGACGACGAGAACCCTGACAAGCCCGGTATTGGATACGATTCACAGTAGGAGTTTCTGGTCCTCTTCCTCTTAGGGTGTGTCTTTGCAGCAGAGGACGCCGGAGAGGGTGGGGCTGCCGTGGAACGAGTTTCCATTGGCGCACCCGATGAAGGACTTGGGCCGTGCGCACAGGGTCTTGTTCGGCCAGACCGCGCTGGTGCAGGTTCCTTTCTGGCAGTCGCTTCCGCAGCAAATGGCCTCGGAGCACAAGCCTCCCGGGGTACAGGGCAACGAACCACTTTGCATGTAAGAGCATTGAGGCTTGGAGTTAATGCAGTGACTGGACGCTGCGACAAACAAGCCAGCTCCCGCTGTGGCGCAGTCATCACCGGAGACGCGGGTCTTGAGGTCGTTGGGGTCGCCGTTCTTCGCGCAGATGTGCCAGCCTTTGGCGCAGAGGTCTTCGGCTGCGGGGCAGGCCTGGTTTTCGCTGGCTCCACAGCTTTGGTTGGTGCGGGATTTGCGGAGGCTTTCACCTCGGAAGTACCCTTTGCAGCCTGTAATCAATGGAAACTTCTGCATGTTGGTGAACAGCTCGCGGGTGCCATCGGCGCAACCGGGCTCTGGAGTTCCGCAGATGCCGTTGTTGCAGGGTTGGTTGTTGGGGCAGAGGTTGCCGTTGTCGACGGTGCCATCGCAGTCGTCATCTTTTCCGTTGCAGATCTCTTTGGCGGGAGTTCCGGCGCTGGCGCTGCATACGGTGGTTTTGCCGTCGTTGGAGCAGATCTTGGTGCCTGAAGCTTTGCAGAGTCCTTTGCCTACTTCGCAAGCCTGACCCAGATCGGTGAAGGTCTCGTCGGGCTTTCCGTCGCAGTTGTCGTCTTTTTGGTTGCAGACCTCTTCCTTGGGCTCACAGCTGGTACAGGTCTGCGTTTTGTCGCTGCAGGTTGCGCCGCTGGGGCAGGGTTGTTTGGGCTGCCAAACCAGGCAGCCGGTGCTGTCTTTGCCGCAGGTTTGGATGTTGTCCTTGTCGGCACAGCGAGTGGCTCCTGCGGTGCACTCTTGCGGGGGGCAGCTTTTGTCAACGCAGGCCCCGTTGTCGCAGACTTCGTTGGCGCCTGTGCAGGTTTTCTCTTGGGTACTCCAAACAGGGCAGCCATCTTGGTCTTTTTCACACACGACGTACTTGCCGGGTGTTACGGTGTTTTGGCTCTTGCATTGGATCTCACCGACTGCGCAGGGCACGCTGGGGCAGTTCTTGCAGGCTTCCCAACCTTCACAAGGAGCCCACTCTCCGGAGCTTTTGCACTGTTGGGTTCCTTTGACACAGACCTGGATGTCGGACGGTGCACAACCTTGAATGTCACCCGGTTTGCACTCTCCGCAGCGTTCGAGGGAGCGGATGCAGAATGGTTTGTCAGGGCTTTGACAGTTCTTGTCTTCCAGACACTCCACGCAGCGGCCTGTGCTGATGTTGCAATAGCCGTTGCCACAGTCTTTGTCTGTGCCACACACACATACGTTTTCGTCGGTGCACCGGTTGGTTGGTGCTGATTCCGTTTGACACTGCTTGTCGTTGAGGCAGGCGACACATTTGCCCGCCTTGTCGCTTTCACGAAGGCATCGGTTGGGACAATCTTCACAACCAGGAAGTGTGACCTGAATCTCTCCACCGCAGCCTACCGAAGAACCCACCAGCACCCACACCCACAGCATTCCCAACGGGAGCCACCACATACATTTCACGCCAAAAGCTTTCCGTGTCATAAACTTCCATTCTCATTCCTGAGAGGTGGCGGATTGTCCAAGAGAAGAGAGCCCTCTCATCCCTCTTCTTCCTATGTCTTGTATGGGAGCGATTAAAAGCAAAGAAGACAGGGGTTTGTCAAGGAGTAAGCTAAAATCGGAGCTTGTGAGAAAGAGAAATGGAATGTGACAACGGGAGGAACAGGGGAGGGGTAGGTGGGGTTTACCAGCCGAAGAAGCTAGCGACGTTGCTCACGACGTTCTTAGCGCGCTTGTAAGTGCGGGATGCACCGTCTGCGATTGTGCTTGCGGCTTCGGAAGCTTGGCTTGCGATAGCGCTTGCACCTCGACCGATCGCGCGACCGGCAGCCACTGCTCCACGTCCGACGGCTTGAGCGCCATTGGCCACTGCGCCACCAACGTTGCGCGCGGCTGCGCCAACATCGTCCAGACCCAGTTTGCCATCGTTGTTGGCGTCGGCAAAGTTATGAGCGGCACGACCCACGGATTGGGCGCCGCTTGCGACTGCGTTACCGACATTGCGGGCTGCAGCGCCAACATCATCCAAACCGATCTTGCCGTCGTTGTTGGCGTCGGCGAGGTTGCGAGCTACACGGCTTGCCATTTGGGCTCCACGGCCAACGGCTTGGGCTCCTCGGGCGATTCCCTGACCCACGCGCTGTCCAGCTGCACCAATATCATCCAAGCCGAGCTTGCCGTCGTTGTTGACGTCGGCGAGGTTGTGAGCGGCTTTTCCAGCGGCTTCGGCGAGTTC
>SBHC01000030.1 GCA_006226375.1 Deltaproteobacteria bacterium
TGTACCATGGTACAAATTACGTACCCGAGTGGGCATTCCATACATTGGCATGAGCCCATACTCTGCAATATTTTGTGCAAGTCCTGGTGCATTGCTTTGTCTGTCAATGTTAACAATTTCTTCATATAGGTCATCAGGGTCTGTCGCGACACTTTGTGTCTCAGTTTCTAAGTCTGAGTCTTGCAGTAAGTGGGATGTGAGTCGATCTCTCTCTCCTATACTATTTTGTAGAGTGGATTTCACTAGTTCTGCCCAAGGTTGCCCAGGGTGCAGGGGAGAGTTTCTATTCGTCAAAAACCCCTTAGGCAAAAATTCACCATGAAAGTCTGGAGGACTCATTTCGTCTGCTGGATATGTTTGGTGGCTCTTTGTATAAGGTTCCTTCAGCCTTTCAAAAACTTCTCTTAACCACCCTTTGTGCAGAAGTCGCTTAGCGATTTGTGGTTGAGTTTTGGTCAAAAATGGTGGTGGAGGAGGTGAACCTGTAATCTGTTCAGCGTGGCGGAAGTAGTGAAGGTCATGGCTTCTGCTTCGACATAGCGTTAGAATGAATGAAAAGGCTTGGTTCCTTCTTCCTGCTCGACCAACACGCTGCTGGTAATTGAAACGCGTAGGAGGCATATTGGCTTGAAAAATGGCTTGAAGCTGCCCTACATCAATACCAACTTCCATGGTCGTTGTGACGGCAAGCATATCAATAGATTCACGTGGGCGAAACTTTGGATGCCCGTCATCATAATCCCCGATAATTATATCTTTGAAACGCTTTTGCCTGTCAGCAGGATCATCTGTTTGCCCCGTTAACTCTTCACAGCGAATTCGAAATGGTTTACCGTCTCTTTCCAATTGAGCTGTCAAGTAGTTGTCTTCTCGGATATTACGAACAGACTCATTTGCCTCTTCCGGTAGTGTTGAAAAACATCTTGTGCAAATACCGCTTCCAACATGAAGATGAATTCGCTTACAATTGTTACATCGCCAGCATCTGTCTTTAATCGTTACCAGCCTTAAGTGAAGTGCATCCATCCTAACTACACCACCCTTATGCCCATAATCCCCCCATAACACTTTTATGCATTGAGCTAGTTCTTGTTGCCAGTTCTCACCCCACCTCGCTTCTGCATATTGGCGAATACGGTTACGTCTGGACCATCGATGAGCCTCTTGAAGTGTTGAAAGTATTTCGTCTTCACCTGTGAATGGTAAGTCTGCTTGGTGTCCAGGAGAATATTTAGCCCATCGGCCTGAATCTACCCAGTATCGATCTGCCATCACTCTAATCAATGCATCAAACTCACCCAACATATCAGCATGTTCTGACTTTAGCTTTCCCTGCAGTGTTGGATAACCTACTCCCATCGCCTCGAGACTGAAATAGTTTGAGCGAAACAGTGCATCTCCAATATGACTTCGAACACCTTGAGCTATTTTGGTTCTGGCCTTATCAAGACGCTTTTGTTTACTCTCATCATTTGGATCATCTTTCCAATCATGGACTTCGCCTGCAACAATATTAAATATGTCGTGCCAACCAAAGTCATATTGATTATTGACCTCTCTTCCTTCATCATCAATAGGCTCATTTATGTTTATGGTGAGATCATTTCGACTAGAAATATTTGCAGGATTTATACCTAAATCAATCAAACGCTTAGTGAGAGGGCGAAGGTCTATGCGGAGTTCTTGTTGTCCATGGTATAACTTTTCATCGGAAGGTTCTATTATATGCTC
Source organism: Deltaproteobacteria bacterium (assembly GCA_006226375.1). GTDB lineage: Bacteria > Myxococcota_C > UBA6777 > UBA6777 > UBA6777 > M3003. The sequence goes on from SBHC01000030.1 coordinate 1,732, forward strand.
TAAGGAGATCAGATTGTCTTGGGCGTTTCGTATGCTATCATATTCTTGCTTGAGCTTTTTTTGTTCTTCTTCCACACTTCTGAGTTCTGAGTTCAGTTTAGCTAATTGCTGACTGTCGCCTTCTTCATATTCCAACTCATCTCTTGAGTCTTCAATTGAGCGTTTATGTTTTTTTAAGGCTATCATTTTTTCTTTGAGATCTGGCAAGGCTCTTATTTTTTTCTGTAGATCTATTTGGTTATTAAGCAATAGTTCTATAAATGCGATTCGTATCGCATCACTATTGTGGTAAGATGCTATATTAAATGCTGTCTTTGCAGCATCCTGTCGGCTATCAGAGAACGAAATAAGTTTCGGTGCTTGATGGACACTATAGCGATAGAGAATGGAGTACAATTCACTGGCTAAGAGCCGTGTCATCATTGCGAGACCTGTTGTAAATCCTCGAATTGGAGATAGTCTCGTTTGTTGTCTTGTTAGAGGTCTGTTGCCATAATCTGAGGCACATCGAGGGCAACTGTATGGCAATGCAGTACCTCCCTTTGCGTTACTCCGATCGTGGCGATCGTTTTCATTTTCGTCGCGTACAAATAGGTATCCAGATACCCAGCTTCCTGTTTCACTTGCTTCTTCACCAAAATCCAGAATCCTTGCCACGGCAGCATGAGGATTAAAAACTGCGCGTACCCAACCTGTGTTTGTTGCCTCTGCATCTGAGACGATTTCTTCAAGAGATTCTAAATCGATTTGTGTTGGCCAAAAAATAGCAGCTTGTTTGTATGAATTAGTGTAGAAAAATGGGCTTACTGGAGAGTCTGGAAGTTTTGAAAGGTCAACTTCGCTAGGAAGAAATTCTACAAGCATGCCGTTTTGGTGTTCACCTCTTTGTCCCCCGATGAATAACTCACCACAGCATTCACAATAGAGGAGTGGTAGTTGGCGAAAGCGATTAAGCTGTCGACTCTTATGTTCTGTCTGCTCTATTATTGCCTCTACAATTGCGGCACCTGGTTCGATTGATAGTTGTCCTATATTTCGCGAAGGTGTTCCAGTTGGTAGAGGTACGTCGCTTTGCTTTTCTGCATCAGCAGAAAAGTATTTTTTATATGTTTGCTTATCTACTGAGTATGCATTGCCGCCTACTGGCGCAAACATACCCTCTAAAGCCCGGAAAAAAGTGTGAACGCGGAACGATGGCAATCCTTCTGGTTTTGAGTGCCGAGGAAAGCGGTGTTTATATACGTCAGCAAAGCCATGAATGAAAAGAAGGCCTTTTAGTGCTTCTAGTTTTTCCTTATCCACCCCACCAAAGATTCTTTGAGCTAGAGTTGAGAGTTTTGTAGCTCGTAGCGAAGTTGGATTTGATTCGTCATAACATTCAGCATAAATACGGCGTCCGCATTCTTCTAGGATCAGGGTAACAGTGGAAGCTAAGTCTCCTTTTTGGGGCAGATTGAATGCCTGAGCAATTTGAAGCCAGGCTTCCTTATCGTCCTGAGACGAATAAAGTGCAAGTTCGGCTTTAGAATCATAGTACAATTCACGTAACGCACAAAATGGTAAAGTCGGCAAAGTCTCTTGACAGGTTGGATTAAACGGTATTGGTTCTCCGGGGATAATTGCTTGGAGCCAATCTTCTTCTTGATTAAAGTGTGCTTGTTCTTTTCTGCCGGGATATGAACCCAGTTTTCCAAAAGCATCCCATAGGTATGTTGCACTTTTTGTCTGTCCTTCTCCCTCTGTGGGTAAAGATGCCGAAGACGACAAAATACGCAATTTATGGCGATGTTCTTCTTCCAATAGACCTAGTCGCTCTAAAAGTAACCGCAGCAAATAAAATACTTCTGTTCCTGCCGAACCTCGTTGCAAGTGTAATTCGTCAATAACAAGAAAGAAGTATGCATCATCGTTGCTTTGTAGCCAACTTCTAGTTTTTTCTAGAATAGCATTTTCAACCTCACGCATTAACATACCATTAAGCATGCTTAAGTTGGTAATTAGTATGTCAGGTGGATATTGTTGCATATCCCAACGAGAACACAGCTCACCTGTTTTTGTTGATGGAAATAAATAACGTGCTTTGGGATCTTCCTCTCCGTCTTCCACTTTTTGTTCGTCGTGTAGAGTTGCTTCATGTCGATCCCTGGTAAAGCCATTCATTGCTTCACGCAATTGTTCAATTTTACGTTCTCTTTTTTGCTCCCATTTATCTGGAGGTCGTGGATGATCAAGGAAGTTTGTAACGGGGGTTTTTCCAGTATAACGACCAATGAAAATACGATGGCCATTAAAGTGCTTATCCATTACTTGGTGTGCTTCTGGAGAATCTATGGCTTCACGTAATCTCGCCAATTGATCCTCAACCAAGGCATTCATAGGATAGAGCAACAGAACACGAACAGCAGCCTGACGTTTTGTATCCTCACCTTCTCGATAGAATTGAAATGTATCTCTTTCCCACCAATTATTTTTATATTGAGGGGGACTACACTGACTCCACTTGCGCTTTCCCTCTTGAGAAAGTGTTGCAATTATCGGGAGCAAGAAAGATTCCGTTTTTCCAGAGCCGGTACCTGATGTAACAATTGCTGGGTGGCCAGGCTTTGTTCCACGTTCAAGCATTTGTAGTTGATGGGTATATATTGGGTAAATGGCTTCTAATGTTTTTTCCTTTTTGGGAAACAAACCTGCGAGGGCAAGCTCGACAAAAGCCTGTCTTTCTTCCTGTGAAAAGTTGTGTAAGGTGTGAGCATATTTTTCTTCCAAGAGTTCTTGTAAATAGATAGCTTGTTTATATTTTGGGATTGGTTCGATTTGTGGTTCTGCTGACAATGTTCCTTCTTCTTGAAGTAGCTGATGCCGCTCTTTTGTCACATTAGGGTTGTCTATCCTAAACGCGGTATCTAGATAGCGAAAAATATAGTTGCGAATCCGTTCAAAGGCTCCAATAGGATCGAGCATTTCTGACTCCGTAAGTGTTTAGTTTGTTTGGGAACTTAAGGTTTCTTTATTCATCCTCATCACGGTCATCAACCAGATTTGATAATATACTCTTTTTGCTCTTTGTACTCATTGCATAAGCATAACAATATCTTGTAAGTTCTATTGTATCAAGAGGCTCTGATAGGAAAATACCACTTGTATAAGTAGACAGGGCTGAAATATAGCGTGCTATGGGCAAGGGGAGGTATACACCATTGCCTGGTGTGTCGCGGCTCAGCCTTAGAACTTTATGACGAAGAAGGTGGCCTGCAAAAAGAGCTTCTCTACGTGACCGTGTGTAAGCAATTATCGTATCTTTTTGAGACTTTTCTGGGGATATTCTTTCGAGACTCTTTATAATACTGGGGTAAAAAGCTTCTAGGAAACTACGCTTAATATCAAGTTTGTACATTGGCGCTCGACCGTCTTGTTGTATCCAACCAACTTGAATATCTCCATTGTTACAGGAAGGAGTAAATCGTCCGTACTGCCAATGCCACCAATAAATCTGTTCGTCTTCGGCTTCAATATATCTTTCCTCTGCCCAGGGAGTTATCCACTTTTGTAAAGCTGTGCTTAGGCCCCAACTTGGGGGCTTTAGCCTCTTAACAGGGAAGCCTAAATCTAGAAGTTCTTGAACAGTATTTGAGTAGATATGTAAACGAGGTGGAAGTAGATATGCTGTGTCTGTTTGACAGCGCACAATTAGTTTCTGCTTTTCCGCTTCTCCCATAAGTTGGTGACGCTCAAACTCTGTTACTGTTCCTGTTAATACTCCGAGGTAGCCTTGAGTGGAAGTTGGGTAAACCCAAAGCTCAGGTTGTCTTCCAAAGCAGGTAAGAGGAACACCAGCACGTCTACTTTGTTTATACTGGACCCCTACATATCGGCTTGAGGGTTGTCGTAATTCAAAATACCCGGCTTCCTCCCATGCATTGAGCATTGCAAATACAAACGCCCTCCAAGCGTATCTCGGATTTTCCATTGGGTGCAGCGAACGGAGTGCTCTTGAAAATAAAGAAAATAAGTTGTCTATTCGACCATGTCTGGTATCTGGCCCCCAAGCTCGGACACCATCAGTTTTTCCTTGAAGGAAAACCATCAATGCAACTTCAAGTTCATTCCGGAGAGACCTTTGGTTTTTATCTGATGGTAAAGGCTTTAGTGTAGAAATATCTTGTTCGTTAAATCTCTGATACAGTGACTGTCTTTCAGGAAAAGTTAATCCATTATATGCTCTAGTTCTTTCTTCCGGTATCCAGACAGGGACGCAAAAATCACCGCCAATCGTCTTTCGACCAAAGGACGGACTCCAAAATGAAGGGGTGTTAGAAGTTTCGATATGATATTCATCTTTATTTCCCAAATGAAAAGTATCGTCATCGGGCCTTCTTATATATTTTGTTTCATCTGGGGGGGGGTAATCTTTGCATTGTGTTACTTCAGAAGAAATAAAGTAAACAGTTGTTAGCGGATCTTCTTGGTTGCTCACGATTACTTGGTAACAATTCTCAAGTAATTGGCAATTGTCTGGTAGAGACCAAAGTGACTCGCATTCTTCATCATCGCTCTGTATACATTGCAAATTTATGCTTTGTTTTTCTCCACAAAGAGATAATGTTCCTTCCGTGCTGCCTCGGAATGTCCACCTTGGTTTGAGCCAAGGATATCCCAGGAGGTAACGGAAATAACGAAGCCCGTTAATATTGAGTGAACTCATTCTTGAGGTTGAGGGCGAAGATGGTAATGTTTGGTTCTCAAGTAGGGACCAACCTGCAAACTCAGCTTTAGCATCATCGCTTTTATCTTTTTTGCTTAGAAGCAAGCCCACGCTTGCCTCATATGGTGGTCGGTGTGCAAGGTATATTTTCCTGGGTGAAGGAATTGGCTCAAACCAAATTTCTTGGTGCTTCCATTGTGCATACAGTGAACTAAAGAAGCCTTCTTTCAAGAATCGAATGGTGCATTCTTCATAATTTCTTTTGCTATCCTCACGGTTCCTCAAACTGCAAAGAAAATAATTTTTCGTAGCGTTACCCTTTGCTTGTATCTCTATTTCCGGAGAGAGAAAAAAGTTTCTTTGCTCCTGTGTTACTATGAATAATTTGTAAGCACCTGTTCTTGTGCGCTCCGCTAAAAGAAGAAAGTCATAATCCTCTGATTCAGGGACTTCGTAATCTATTTCTTGTGCCGCTCTTTTGACTAAAGGCCATATTAACTCCATTTCATCGAGTTGCTGACTCTCTTCATTTCTAAAGACCATAGGCAGCGAGCTAAATTCATGGGGGCTAGGAGGGCTACTTGTGTCTACGTAACTTCGTAGGGCTTCCTTTATCACGCGACGCTGCAGTGGATCAGTTAATGCATCATCATTTTCAAGGCGACTACATAATATCTCACCAACTTTTTTTTGGTCACGCCAACTGGGGAATGCTAGTTTTTTTGAATAACCAATATTACATTGACTGAAGACTGTCGGAAGTTGGAATGTCTTCCATCTATATGGAAGGTTTAGGGTGTCAAAACTGGTAGTTTCCTGTGCTTGGACAATCCCCACGTCTCTTAATGGACCAAGATCATTATCAATCATAGTATCTTGGCTGTAGCTGCCTCCCCTTTCTTGCATGAACTTTGCAAATAACCTCCACGAGTCTCCAAGTGCTCTTTCAGTATTTGCAGTAACTCGGATGGAGTCATCAACTCTTGATAATATAGATTCTAACTTTACGGGCCAGCGGCGAATGCTTGTTGCGCTTTCTTCTTCCTTCAACCAGATTGTATCAACCATACAACTTAAGAATAGATGTGGAAATGGTATCTTTCTTAGTCCGTGAGCCTTTTCAAAATGTTGTAAGGCATCATTGTAAATATTACTACTACCACTGAATTGTTGACATTCTACAAGTATTGATTTTATCATCATTAGATGAACAGTTTCAATGAAGTAAGACTCTTCATCTTCTGGTACTCTCAAGTCGAGAACAAGCCGAACCAACGCAGCAATATTTTGTTTGCTTGAATAGAAGTATTCGATAGGCGTTTTTGACTCCTCTGGGTCTTCTTCCCAAAGAAAGTTAGAGATTAAAAGAACATTCCAAAAGTCATAATTTATGAGTTCAGAATCGTCTAGGAATTCGAACCAGTGGTTTTTTCGAGATGAGAGTAATGCTTTGTATTCTGTAAGTGTAAGTTCGTCAGCTTCCTTATGTTTTAAAATTTCTTCTTCTTCGTACGAGAGCTTTGTCATTTTTTGCCTGTTTCTGATTTTTGTGAATGAAAGACTTATTTTATTAGTTGCTCAAGTATATTCTTAACTACTGTTACATTTACGGCATTTCCAAGAGCTGTTACTGCAGTGGAGCCTTGAGGGAGATGTCGTAATCCATGCATACATTGTAGACGGGCACACTCTGTTACTGTCATGTGCCTTTGCTCCCATGCAATTACAGGTATTTGTGTTCCTGTCATGGCCACTAGTGAGGGTGATGTTGTGGTTCTTTTTACTCTAACACCCGAAGCCCTGAATTGGATGATGTAGTTCCAAATATTGCGTTCTTCTCCTTTACAATTCCATTCAAGTTTTTGTAAGCTTGGTGGGAATTTTTTGATTGAAGGAAGCCAATTATCTAACCATAATTGATTACGGAGATATAACTCTCTGTTTTGTTCAATGAACCTCTGCTTCCATCGTGGAAATGGGTTCGGCCCTCTTGCATAAGGTGGAAGATTCTCAAGGATCTCCCTTCTGTCTGTGTCACTTAATCTTTTTCCGAATGAACCCTTTCTGTTTTGAAGTCTATTCAACCCAATAGATTGTAACGAACCCATATCAATTGGATAATTGGCCTTGAATTCCATACTCCACACAGGAAAAGAAGGTAAGTTTTCATCTTTAGGGTATGAGTTAATAAAGTCTTGCCATACTTGGAGGCATTCTATTTTTTTAGGTGCTAAAGGTATAGCATCACTAGGATTCTTATCTAGAATTTCGTGGATGGACATCTTGGTGTTGTTACTTTTTTGTGGCCAAGTAAACCGATCCAGGCCGAATTTACATCCTACAATGTAGATTCGTTCTCTGATCTGTGGAATTCCAAAGTGGTGTGGTGATAGTTTACAAACATCTACCTCATAGTCCAAGTCTTCAAGCTCTTTTTTTATTGTTTCATATGTTCTTCCATTATCATGCTTTACAAAGTTTGCAACATTTTCAAGGATAAAATATGTTGGTTTACGATGTTTGAGAATTCTATGGATACTATAGAATAATTGACCTCGGCTTTTGTCTCTCAGCCCTTTCTGTTCGCCAGCTTTAGAAAATGGTTGACAGGGGAATCCTGCGCATAACAAATCATGTTCAGGGATTGTGTCTAACTCCTCTTCTATTACTTGTCGGATATCTCCATGTGGTGTGAAGTCAAAGTTCTGTTCGTACAAGTCTCTTAGTTCATTATTTATATCGCAAGCAAATACACACTCTAGACCAAGTTGGGAAGCTGCTAAATGGAAGCCACCAAGTCCTGCAAAAAGATCAATAAATCTCATCATTCACCACCAAAATGTGCATGAATTACCATTCATGTCTTAAATTACCATTCATGTCTTAACAAACATAAAGAATTATAAGTATCTATGCCATACTTGTGGCATGAGTTCAATTGATTTATTCGGCGTAGGTTGGAAACCCCACTGCTTTCGATGGGGTGTGATTCAATACCATTGGTAACACAGATCTTTCTTTCCTTGTGCGGCTTCTCTCTCCTTTTTCTAGAACAAAGCGAAGACTTCCTTTGAAAAAGCATATAAGGCAGACTACGGCGATGGATGGTATCACTTGGGTAGTATGTATAGAAATGGGGAGGCGTCGAACAAAATTTTTTCCAAAGCAAAGGAACTGTTTGAGAAGTCATGCGACGTTCTCAGCGTGGGAAGTTGTTGTCCTGCACTCGCGATGCTTTACTTTCGTGGCCAAGGAGTCGCTGCAGATCAAGCTAGAGCAACAGCAATATACCTTTTCTTCCCTTCCTCGTACGTTTTATTGATCGCTTGCAATCCGCTTGAGGTACGGTGCAAACATCTCATGAAAAAAGGTCGTCCCATCTCTATCTTGTCCCCATCTACAGTTGGTTGATACGCTATATGATCGGTGAATTCTCTGAGCAACTACTGACAAACGGCTCAGTTGTCAGTATGTTCAACGCTACCAGAAGACGTTGCTTTTTCTTTCCTTGTTGAGGAACACTCCGTTGAAACACACACAAGCTTCATGGATTGCAAACGAGGCAGACCTACGGCGTTGCATAGCAAAGCCATTCAAGAAGGTGCTGCAAAAGATCCAGAATCACATCGATGAGGGGACAGCAAGCTGGATTACAAAGTCCAGACTGGCGGGGATTGCAACTCTTCAACCCGATAGCACTCTGTATGTAAGTCTTTGTGCTCATGCAACGGATCTCATCACTGTGGAGCAGGGTCTTATTCGGCTCAGGAGCCAAGCCCTTGACCAGAATCATGCAGAGGTCGCTAATCACCAACCCAGACCGGCGGGAATGCTGGTCATGTTGCCAGGGTTGGACAGCACCATCCGGATCAACGGAACCTTGGAGCGGGCGCCTGAAGGAGAAAGCTTGTATCTGAACGTGGAAGAAAGCTATTACCATTGCCCCAAGGCATTCCTTCGTTCGGGACTTTGGAGAGAGCGGCCAGATGTCCCCACATTCTCTCCAGGCCAGCAAGAAGGGCTTGGAGCGCAAAGTCGGACTTTCTTGGAGCAGTCACCTTTTGCTTTGCTGGCGACGTGTTCGGAAGAGGGACAAGTGGACCTCTCACCCCGAGGCGACCCTCCCGGATTTGTCCGAATCGTAGGTGAGAACACTCTCTTGGTTCCGGAGCGAACAGGGAATCGGATTGTCGACAGCCTGCGAAACATCCTCTCTTGCAGGCACGTTTCACTCATGATGCTCCTACCTGGCAGCTCTTGGACCCTTCAAATCCAAGGGGAAGCCAGGATAACGAACGAGTCAAGCTTGTTGGAAGCGTCCTCCATCAAAGGAAAGGTTCCCAAGGTTGGAGTGGTCGTGGAGGTGACCCAAACCTTACTCCAGCGTTGTTCGGCGTTGGATGACTCCCAGATCTGGAATCCCGACGCTTACGTGGACCCAGACTCGCTCCTCAGCCCTGGAGAGTTGATTGTGCGACAGGCTCAACCCAAAGGACGCCTTCTCAACCTCAAAGGAAAGGTTGTGGATTGGGTCTTGAACCAGGACGCGAAAAGGAATCTCTACTGAACAAGAAGGCTGGAATTCAGATACAATAGGAGGAACAACGGCCCAACGTTCCCGACTCTCAACAAGGTGCTTTTCACCAAAGCCTCCTTCCAGTATCTTACCTCTCGCAACACAACTCTCTTTATGTTGGTCACGGAAACTCGTGCTTTCTCACGGTGCCGAACGAATTGTGAGGAGAAGGATGTTGTCCCCATCCCTCCCTCTGTAGGGTTGAGTTGGGTGTTTTTGTTTGTTCCTGTGTTGTTGTGAGATGAGACGTACGAATGGAATTTCAAATCTCTGTGAAGGACTTCAAGGACGAAGCCCCTAGAGCAGAAGTTACCGTAGAAGCTGACGATTGGTATTCGGCGTTGCTTTCTGCTGCAGACAAGCTGAACGTGAAGCTTTCATTGACCAACCTTAGCTTTACGCTGCTTCCCGACGGCCTCTCCGCAGAAGTGAATGACCCGAATTTGGCCTGTTGGTTTATGGTCAAGGCTGTGGTGGTTCGGTCAGGCGAGAGAACCAACCAGGTGTTTGCTCTCCATTGGCTCTCGCTGACGGGAAAACACGCTCCCCGTGTTGTCAAAGTCCTGGCGGGCGATTGGTTCACGGCGTTGCAGGAAGGCTTGCTGGCGCTGGGCGAAACACCCGCTTTGGAGCAGGTCAGTGTGAAGATGCTGGCCGACAACACCTCAGCCAAGGTGGTCGACCCAAACACAGAGCGTTGTTACATCGTTCAATCTCTTCCCAACGCAGCCAAAGACAAGGTGTTGCAGGCTGCTGAGGTTGAGCCTTCCCACATTTTGTTGGGTCAGGCTGACTTGGGTCTCTCCGAGGATGTTCTTGAGCTGTCCAAGCCTCCCAAAGAAGAAGTGGAAGAGGTGGAGACCCTCTCTCTTCGCCAGCTTTTGGGCTCCTGGAGCTTCCGATACGCCTGGTTATGGATTGGGCTGCTTCTCCTGGGCGCGGCTCCCTTTGTTTGGTTGTTCAAAAAGCTGGAACTTCCGGCAGGGTCGGTGTGGGGGCTGTCCATCACTGCAGGCGTCCTTCTCGCAGGATGGGCCTGGAGCATCCTGGTGACGCCAGTGATGATGAAGGAGTTCCTCCAGCAAAACTACTGGCAATACCATCAATTGTTTCGGAAAGCGGGCGTGTTTACGTTCGCTCTTGTGGTGTGGGCGACCGCTCACCTTGGAATCATTCAAGGCTTCTCGGTGTGGATTCGGACCCTCTCGTTGCTGTTTGGCTTTGGGCTGTTGCTGTTGACGTTGTTCCGATGGAGCACGGGCCTTTTGCTGTACGGAGAGGTGAACAGCAACCTCTCTCCAGGAACCGTGATGCGATGGAGCTTGCGAATCACCACCGTCTTGGTGGCTCTTGGCGTCACCGTTGGGATGATTCTGTTTGCCTTCATTGGCGGGATGCATTGGTGGCACGCCAACTTTGTTACTGCAGAAGTCAAACAGAAGGTGAAAGCTCGACATCATGTCTTGACCTCCCTTCAATTGAAGTCGCTTGAAGATCGCAAAGGTCGAAGCTTGGGCCTGTTTCAGAGGACTCGAAGCGATTGGTCCAGTGACTTCAATGAGCCTGAGTTGTTGAGCTGGCCGATCAGCAAAACCATCATGATCGCAGAGGGACGCGTCCAAAAACCGGCCTGGTGGTGGCGTTATCTGCCAGACGGTCATCGCCTGATGTCGGAGCCTTTCTCTCTGGAAGGGTTCTTGCGGATTCCCTACTATTTTCTCCGTCAGCGACGGAAAGTGGGTGGCAGCACTCCGACCTTGCAGGCTGCCAAGAACTTTGAAGACTTTGGGGCGTCGCGGAAAGGGAAGGGCTTCATGTCCACTGTGAGGACCAAGCTCTTTGAAGAGATCCCGCGCTCGTATGTGATGTCGCAGGTCCTGGCTCCACGAGATATGTTGGCGACCTACATGGCCACGCTTTGGATTGGACATGGCGACCATTATGGACTTCATCGGATGGGCCTGTACTTCTTTGGTGTCGCTTATCCTTCCCAGCTGACCTGGAACCAGGCGGCGGTGTTGGCGTCGTCGTTTCCCAACCCCGGAACGTTGAACCCCTGGTATTTGAAAAGTTGCATCCAAGGCAAGTGCAGCAACAAGCGAAGGGCTCGGGTGTTTAAGGTGTGGACCAAGCGTATCCGACAGCTCAAACGGAAGCTTCGACGGCGAGGTATCAACGTACCCAAAGAGCTGCCCAAGTTCTACAACGGCTTGCGTCAGCTTCGTGTGCTCTCGCGTCGTTGGCTGGCTCATGACATCCATTTGCGCAAGTGGATCCGACCCGACATCCAAACGTTGGGGCCTCGTTGGGACAAAGCTTCTACGGTGCAGCTTTCCTATGACCGTGAGATGACCTTAGGACCCAGGGCCAAGAAACCTGCCAAACCAACAACCCAACCGGTGGTGAAGAAAACAGCCAAGAAGATCACCCCAAAGAAACAGAAGAAGCCAGCGAAAAAGGCCCTTCCCAAGAGCCTGGTGGAGGTCCTTCAAACGTACCAAAGCGACTACCGCAAGTACCTTCCCAACGTCCAGGTCACGTACACCTTGCTGGACGCCCGCGACGGTGGGGTGATGTCTCAGTTTGGAGGGGAGGAACACTTTGATATGGCGGAAGCCCTCAAGCCTGTGGTGGGTTCGACCTTCAAGGTGCTCACGCTCCTCGTCGCAGATGACTGGCCTGAGCGACTTCCTTTGCTTAACCGAGGACGTGGAAAGAAGCTGAAAGAGCGACTCCGTCGACGCTTTCTCTACCAACAGGTGGTTGGCAAGGGCGACTTTGTACGAAACAGCCACGCGATGCCCCCGTTTGTGTCGAAGCGTTCGGCGCTGACCATGTCGGCGAACATTGGCTTTGTGTTCTTGTCGCTGCGATGGACTTGGATGGTTCATGACGCTGCCAAGTGGAACCGAATTCTCCGAGTGGGTCTCACCCAACTCTATCAAGATCGCTTAAAGCTAACGGAAAAGCAGGCCACCCGTGCTGTGGACAAAGCCCTTCAATCTCCCACGCAGTTGTACGAAGATTTGAACACTCGCCTCGGTTACGCCGCGTATTTGAAAGGATTCCGCAAGTCTGCGGCCTTTGAAGTGGCCAAAGCGGAGACGGTACGTACGCTGCTTCGCAAGCGAGTGTCACCGCAATCTCTCTCTTTGTTGCTGGGCTCGGACTCGGTGACTGGCTTGCCACCTTATGTGCAACGTCACTTCCACGCTGTGTACGGTCAGTATTATGGGAAGTTTCGTGGGGACGTCTCGTTGGAGTCTCTCTCTTGGTTGCGTCCGCTCCGAATGGAGCTTGGGCTGCGGTATTTGATCCATGTGGCGAAGGCCGTGGCCGGCTACTCTGGCAAGAAAGAGAACCTTCAGCCTGTGATGACGACGACATTGGGAGTGAACAACGCAAGCACCATGAATCTGGCCCGTGTCGCTGCCGTTGTGGCAAAAGGTGGGGCTTTGGTGCCGACCTGGATTAAGTCGCTTTGGCGAGGTGACAAGCCTCTCTACAAGTCAACCCAGCCGTCGTTGCCCGACTTCCCCGTGACCGAGCAAGCTCTCACCTTTACCAAGCAAGCCATGAACAGCGTACTTCGGTGGGGAACTGCTGGACGAGCCGGAAGCTATGTGTTGAGGAGCTTTGGGGTCAAAGTTCTCAAAGAGAGCGGAGCCAAGACCGGCACTGTGCAAGATTCACGTGGCGTCAGCTGTGTGGGGTTCTTGGAGCATCGAGCTGGCGCCGTCACCATCTCTACCCCCAACAACCTGCGACTCAAGCGGTACTTTCTCAAAAGCTGGGTCCAGCAACCGCTACTACGCGCTCAGGCTCAGTTGAAGTATGCACAACAAAGGCAGAAGCAGGCTTCATCAGAGGGAGCCAAGAAACGAGCCGACCAGCTTGTGGAGAGAGCCACTCGTCAAGTGGAGCGGGCCACACAGAAGGTGAAGGAAGCGGAAGACCGCGCGCAAGCCTTCCTGAAGATGGGCAAGATCTGGAAGAAAAGCTTGAGGCAGTCGGAGCGTCATCAGCAGATTGCCGCAAGGCGTAGCAGCCAGGCGCAGTTTGTCCGACGACAGATTGATGTGTACCAACGATACTCGGCGGGAGAACGCCGCATGATTCAACGGTACCAACTTTGGTTTGAACGCTTTCACAAGCGAGCGAAGGAGCGGACCGAACGAACCCAACGCGCCTTCCAAGCGACCACCCGAAAAGACAAAGACGCGAAACGTCGGATGAAACAGACGCAGCGACGTTGGGAAGACGCCAAGCAAACATTTGAACGCTTAAAAAAGAAGCACAACGAGGCGCTGCGAACCTACAAACAAACCCTCAAAACATCTCGGGTACGTTGGCAGAATCGGCGGAAGGACAAAACCCTACGACGGTATCGTTCGATGTACCAGTTCCCCGAGATCAAGAAAGCGATGAGGGAGATGCGGGCGGCGTCCAAACTACGTCATCGCGCGGCGCAGAAGCTTCTCGCCGCCAAGCGCGCCTTGAACAAAGCCAAGTATTGGGCGAAGATCTACAAAAACAACCGGAAGGTGGCCAAGCGACGGGCCTACCTCGCGAGGACCTGGAAAGAACGGAAGCCCCCGTCCTACGTGAAAAATGTAACTCGATTGGCGCACAACCGGGAGCGGCTGGCCAAGTGGCAAGCCTTGATTCAGACCAACGAAGCCAAGATCGTGGATCTCCACAAACAACGCGACGAGCAGCTCGCGATCAGTCGCAAGTGGGTCCAACAATCGGAGAAGGAGAAGTTGGCTTACCAGAAGGTCGCGAACCAGGTCGCCCACACCCATAGCACCTGGCAGCTCAACTCTTCCCAGGCTTGTATGATACTCTTCCGCTTGCTTGGCTATTGGAAACGATACGAATCCTCCTCAACAAAGTGAGACAAACTGTGAAATACAAGGTTTTGATGGAACAAGAAGGCGAAGAAACCAAGGTCCTTCAAGTGGAGGCTAACAACTGGTTTACGGCTCTGCGTGAGTCTCTTCAGGCGCTTCGGGATGCTGCACCGCTTCAGAACATTAACTTCACAGTGTTGGACGATGGCGTCTCGGCAGAAGTCCATGACGCTGGTACAGGTCGTCGGTTTCTGATTCAGGCCGAAGGGGCTGCTCCCGCACAGCCAGTCGTCACCGAGCCAGCGCCCCTTGTTGAAGCGGAGGAGCGCTCAACCCAAGCCTATTCGTTGGGTGCCTTAAACGGTGAAGTGCCGACCGAGGAAGACATTGTTCCTCCCTCACCACAAGAACCGAGCCGGGAGCCCCAAGATACCCCCAAGGTTTTGGAAACCCAGACCGTACCGGGAACCCTCCAACGGGAAGAACGAATCACGCTGGCTCAGCCGATGATGCGGCCACAGTCCTTTACCGTTCAGGGGTTCTATCTCCCAGGCACGACAGACCAATTCCTCACCGATGCCTTTATGAAGCTGGCCAACTTGTACGAACACTTTGGCAACGACTCGATCGCAGCGCTCCGCTATGTTCTCAACCTCGTAGGCAAAGGCGTCCGCTTTTGGGGAGCAGGGGCGTTGCTCGCCGACATCAATGACCCTTGGTCCTCTGCGACCTTTGCTGTCGTGGAGGGGCCTCACGCAGACGAGTTGGCGCAGCTCCAGATCAGCCTTTCGCAAGGTCATCTCAAGACATGTGGAGAGTTGCTCCAACCCACGCAGGCCGATTACAGCACAAGCTCCAGCGCGGCAAACGGTGATTTTGTCCCTGAGGTGATTCCAGAAGCGGGCAGCGCGCTGTACGCGCCTATCCAAAACCATGAGCAGTTCTTGGGCGCGATTGTGTTGTACCGAAAGAAGGGGCAAGACGCCTTTGCATCTGGGGAGTTAAGCATTCTTGACTACACCGGCCGAGTGGTCGGAGAGTACCTGAGCGCCTTGCAAGACCTGGCAAGCTGAGTCTTCTTCCTTCGCAAGTGAGACTTTTTGCTTGAAAACTCTGTCTTTGTAGTGGATGACTTTCCAAGTCAACTGCCCTCCTGCGCAAATCGTAGGGTGGCGGTGGTGTGTTTGCTGTGTGGGTTCCTCCGAAAACCTCGGTTTGTCAGGGGACATCTGTTCCTTCTTCATTAATTGTTTGAAAAGAACAGGCACAAGTGACGTACTATAGTATGACACTTTTCCTTCCATCCCCCTTTTAGATAACAAGAACTGCAAGACTCTTGTTGAACATAGACATTCCGAAAAGGATGTAACGTATGCGACTTCGTTTGTTTCATGTCCTGATGCTTACTGGATTGGGTTTGATGTTTGTGGTGGGTTGTAGTCAAGCACCTCCCAATCCCTGTGACGAGGTCACATGCGAGGCCAACTTCAAGTGCGAGCTTGGAAAGTGTGTGCCTGACTGCAAAGACACCGAGACGACCTGTGATAACGGATGTCATGATTTGCTGACGTCCAACGTTCATTGTGGGAAGTGCGGTGAATCCTGCAAAGAAGGTTTCAAATGCGACAAAGGAAAGTGCATCCTTGATTGCAAGGATGGGACCTCTCTGTGCGACGAAGCCTGTGTTGACACGCAAACCAATCCCCAACATTGTGGTCGCTGTGGGAATGAGTGTTTGAAGGGAACCGACGAAGTTTGCTCCGACGGAAAGTGCGTCCTGCAGTGCAAAGACGGTGACTCCGAGTGCGCCAACTCTTGCGTCAATCTGAAAACCGACAAAGCCAACTGCGGCTTGTGCGGCAAAGCCTGCAAAGACGACGAAGTCTGCACCAACGGAACATGCGAAGCCGACTGTGTTCGCGGAACAACGGACTGCAACGGCTCCTGTGTGAATCTTCAGTCCGACAAGAACAACTGTGGCAAGTGCGGAACGGCCTGCAAAGACGGCGAGGTTTGCTCCAAGGGCGCTTGTGAAGTCCAGTGTCAACCTGGACAAACCAATTGCGGTGGGTCGTGCTTCTCCACGCAGTCCAACCGAGACCACTGCGGTGGCTGCAACAACGCTTGTACGGCCGGTCAAGCCTGCAACGGCGGTCGCTGTGAGACCACCTGCACCTCTGGAAAGACGGATTGCTCCGGCTCTTGCGTGGATCTTCAAGTCGATCCCGCCAACTGTGGCAAGTGTGGAACGACCTGCCAGGGCGACGAAACTTGTGTCAAAGGGACCTGCAAAATTGCTTGTCCTGCAGGTCAGTCGGTCTGCAGCGGAAAGTGCGTCGATCTGCAAACCACACGTGGTGCTTGCGGAAACTGTAGCACCGTCTGCAAAACTGCTGAGGTTTGTTCCACGGGTACATGCCAGCTTTCTTGTCAGCCGGGTCTTACCGATTGCAAGGGCAACTGTGTAAATCTGTTTTCCAGCAACCAACACTGTGGGGCTTGCGGCACAGCCTGTCAGCCAGGGGAAGTGTGCAACCAGGGCAAGTGCCAGCTGACTTGCCAATCGGGCTTGTCACAGTGCGCTGGAGCTTGTGTCGATCTGCAAACCAACCGCGCTCACTGCGGGTTCTGCGGCAACGTTTGCAGCGCCGGGCAAGTATGCTCCCAAGGCAAATGTGAAGTGTCTTGCACACAGGGCTTTAACAACTGCGCTGGCAACTGTGTTAACCTTCAAGACAACCGAAATTACTGCGGTAGCTGCGCGGCTTCCTGCAAAGCGGGTGAGATCTGCACCAAGGGGAAGTGTGAGTTATCCTGCCAGGCAGGGCTGACGCAATGCCAGGGGCAATGTGTCGACACCAAACAAAGCCTGACACACTGCGGTGCATGTGGAACGACCTGCAAAGCTGGCGAAGTCTGCTCCAATGGCATCTGCGCTCTGACTTGTGCGCAGGGACAAACCAAGTGCGGCAACTTGTGCGTGGTCCTCAGCTACGACCCCCAAAACTGTGGCAAGTGCGGCACCACATGCGGTCAGGCAGAAGCCTGCAACAATGGCAAATGCGAACTCTCTTGCCAAAAGGGTCTGACCAACTGCACCGGTCGTTGTGTGGATCTCAACTCCGATCGCAATTACTGCGGTAACTGCGGGACTGTGTGTCAGGCTGGACAGGTTTGCAACAACGGAAAGTGTGAGCTGTCCTGCCAGTCCGGTCTCTCGAATTGCAACGGTTCTTGTGTGAACCTTCAAAACAGTCGGCTTCATTGTGGAGCTTGCAACAAGGTCTGTGGTGCAGGGGAGATCTGCACCAGCGGAACGTGTGAGTTGTCTTGCCAGGCGGGTCTTAGCAACTGCAAAGGCAAGTGCGTGGATCAGCAAATTGACCCCGCCAACTGTGGCGCTTGCGGAGTGACTTGTTCTGCTGGGGAAGTTTGCACAGGGGGTGGTTGCCAGCTGAGTTGTCCTCCAGGTCAAACCAAATGCGGTCAGAGCTGCGTGGACACCAACACTGACAACCAGCACTGTGGCAAATGCAACAGCACATGCTCGGCCGGTCAGGTCTGTTCGCAAGGAACCTGTCAGTTGAGCTGCCAGGCGGGCCTCAACAACTGCTCTGGCACCTGCGTGAATCTCCGCTCCGACCTCAAACACTGTGGCGCTTGTGGAGTGACTTGCTCTGCAGGAGAGGTCTGCTCCAACGGTCAGTGTTTGTTGTCTTGTCAGCAGGGCCTCACGCAATGCAGCTCCACCTGCGTCAATCTCAATACAGACAACGCTCACTGTGGAAGCTGTGGTAGCTCCTGCAATGCCGGAGAGGTTTGCTCCCAAGGCAAGTGCCAGTTGAGCTGTCAGCAGGGGCTGGTGACTTGTTCTGGAACTTGCGTCAACACAAGGACGGATCGGTTCCATTGTGGAAGCTGTGGAACAGTCTGTGCAAGCGGAACGGTCTGTGTCAGCGGCACCTGCACCATCTCTTGTCCAGCGGGTCAAACCAACTGCAGCGGCAAGTGTGTGGTCCTCTCTACAGACCCTACAAACTGTGGCTCGTGTGGAACGTCTTGCACGGCAGGCCAGGTTTGTTCTCAGGGTTCTTGCCAGTTGAGCTGTCAGCAAGGCTTAACCAACTGCAACGGCACCTGCGTAAACCGCAAAACGGACAACACCAACTGCGGAGCGTGCGGAGTCACCTGTGTTTCGGGTCGCGTTTGCTCCAACGGTCAGTGCCAACTCACCTGCCAATCGGGTCTGACTATCTGTGGTGGGAAATGCGTCGACACCAACACCGACAACCAACACTGTGGTGCCTGCGGAACCACCTGCAAAACAGGGGAAGTTTGTTCTCAGGGAACGTGCCAACTGTCGTGTCAGTCGGGTCTCTCCAATTGCAGCGGGACATGTGTCAACACCACCAACGACCGGCTGAACTGCGGGAAATGTGCGACCACTTGCAAAGCCGGAGAGGTTTGTTCGCAAAGCTCCTGTCAGTTGAGTTGTCAGTCCGGTTTGACCAAGTGTGGGACCGTTTGTGTGAACACCCAGACCGACGTCGCTCACTGTGGCGGCTGCGGGGTGGCTTGTGCGTCAGGCGAAGTCTGCGTCAACGGTCAATGCCAGCTTACCTGCCAGTCAGGCCTGGATAAATGTGCTGGTGTGTGTGTGAATCTGAAGACCGACAACGCCAACTGTGGCGGCTGCGGAAAGGCTTGTCCTTCTGGCCAAGTGTGCTCCAACGGTCAGTGCCAGTTAAGCTGCCAATCCGGGCTGACCAACTGCAAAGGAAAGTGTGTTGACCTACAGACAGACAACTTAAACTGCGGCGGATGCGCCACAAACTGCTCCTCTGGGGAGGTTTGTTCCCAGGCAAGCTGTCAGTTGAGCTGCCAGAAGGGACTGACCAAGTGCAACAACACCTGCGTGGATACCCAGTCTGACCGTCGAAACTGCGGAAACTGTGGGGCGGTGTGCAAGTCCGGCGAAGTCTGTAACGCAGGGACTTGTGAGATCAGCTGTCCTTCCGGCCAGATCAAATGCGGTAGCTTGTGTGTGGATTCGTCAACGGACCGGGCCAATTGTGGGTCTTGCTCCAACGCCTGCAAGTCGGGGCAAGTTTGTGCGAGCGGCAAGTGTGTCGTGAGCTGTCCTGGTACACAAAAGGAATGCAGCGGAGCTTGCACTGACACGCAAACCGACAGCAGCAACTGCGGCGCCTGTAACACCCGATGTTCTGGAGGCCAACAGTGTTCCGCCGGTTCATGTTCCTGCCCAACAGGCCTGACAAGCTGCTCGGGTACTTGTCGTAACCTGACCAACGATCGCGACCACTGTGGAGCGTGCGGCAAAGCTTGTTCTTCGGGTGAATTGTGCTCCGGCGGAACATGTGTGGTGAGCTGTCCAAAGGGGCAAACCAACTGCTTTGGCGTTTGCATCGACACGCAAACCGACAGCAAACACTGTGGCGCTTGTGGCACCGTCTGCAAAGGCGGAAAGTCTTGCTCCTCAGGTTCTTGTGTGTGTCCCTTGGGTCAGACCGATTGCTCAGGGATCTGTCGAGACCTCTCAACGGACCGCGCGCATTGTGGAAGTTGTGGCAAAGCCTGTGGCTCTGGTGAGTTGTGCGTGAATGGAAAGTGCCAGGTGTCTTGCCCCAGCGGTCAGACCGTGTGCAACAACGTTTGCGTCGACACAAAGACCAACTCGGCGAATTGTGGAGCCTGTGGCACCTCTTGTTCGGGTGGGACGTTCTGTTCCAACAGCACCTGCAAATGTCCTCAGGGTCAAGCGGTTTGCAGCGGCGTCTGTAAGGACCTCTCCCAAGACCGAGCCAACTGTGGAACGTGTGGAACAACCTGCCAGACAGGCCAACTTTGTGTTAACGGTAGCTGCGAAATCTCTTGTCCTTCGGGTCAAAACGACTGCAAGGGCAAATGCGTAGACCGGCAGACCGACAACAACAACTGCGGAACATGTGGAACCGTCTGCAGCGGAGGCAAAGCTTGCACGTCAGGCTCGTGTGCCTGTCCTTCAGGCCAGACGGACTGCAAAGGAACGTGCGCCAACCTCAAGACTGATCGAGCGAACTGTGGTGCATGTGGAACAACGTGCTCGTCCGGACAAGTTTGTGCCAATGGAAAGTGCGAAGTGAGCTGTCCCACAGGCCAAACGGCTTGCAGCGGTGTGTGCGTTAACACCAGCACCGACGCGAAACATTGTGGGGCTTGTGGAACGTCCTGCCAGTCCGGTGAGGTCTGTGCCAACGGGAAATGCGTTCTCTCGTGTCCTTCGGGACAAACCGCGTGTGGAAGTTCCTGTGTGGACACGAAGTCGGATGCAAAGAATTGCGGAGCTTGTGGTCAATCTTGTTCGGGTGGGAAGATCTGCGCTTCGGGAACGTGCTCTTGTCCCTCCGGGCAGGTGGAATGCTCCGGTGTTTGCTACGACTTGAGTAACAGTCGCTCCCACTGTGGAGCCTGCAGCCGAGTCTGCAAGTCAGGCGAACTTTGTGTGAACAGCCAATGCGTTCTTTCCTGTCCAACGGCTCAACCAACAAATTGCAGCGGTGTGTGCGTAGATACCCAAACGGACAACAGCAACTGCAAGCAATGTGGGGTTCAATGCTTAGGCGGAAGCCAATGCGTCTTGGGTGTTTGTACATGCCTGGGTGGCACCACAAATTGCAGCGGAACCTGTCGAGACCTACAGTCGGACCGGAATCATTGCGGCGGGTGCGGCAAAGCCTGCAAGTCTGGTGAACTCTGCGTGAATGGGGCTTGTGCGGTGAGCTGCCCGATCGGTCAGACCGCTTGCAACGGCCGATGTGTGGACCTTCAATCCGACTCCAGTCATTGTGGAGCCTGCGGTACCAAGTGCACAGGTGGAAAGGTTTGTGGCTCGGGTACATGTGGATGTCCTTCCGGTCAGAGCGAATGTTCCGGTGTCTGTGTGAACCTGCAGACCGACGCGAGCAACTGCGGCCAGTGCGTCAAACAGTGCAAAGCGGGTGAAGTGTGTTCGAGCGGTGTCTGCAAGTTGTCGTGTCCCACGGGCCAAACCGCGTGCAGCGGCTCTTGTGTGGACACCAACTCCAGCGCGGAACACTGTGGGGCTTGTGGCACCCGATGCACCGGTGGAAAGATCTGCGCCTCTGGAAAGTGTGCCTGCCCCTCAGGCCAGACAGACTGCTCTGGTGTTTGCGTGAATCTCAGCACGGACCGGGCAAACTGTGGCGCCTGCAAGACGGCCTGCTCCTCCGGTCAGCTGTGTGTGAACGCCAAATGCACGTTCTCTTGTCCTACGGGCCAAACGGCCTGCAGCGGAGCTTGTGTGAATATGCAGTCCGATGCCAATCACTGCGGTGGCTGTGGAACCAAGTGCTCCGGCGGCAAGGTCTGTGTCGGTGGAGCGTGTGCTTGTCCTTCGGGCCAGACCGATTGCTCGGGAATCTGCGTAGACTTAAAGACCGATCGGGCAAACTGTGGTGCCTGCAAAACAGCCTGTACCTCCGGGCAACTTTGCAACAACGGCACATGCACGCTGAGTTGTCCTACTGCCCAACCAACCAACTGCGGTGGATTCTGTGTGGACACCAAGACCGACAACGGAAACTGTGGACAGTGTGGTATCCAATGCACCGGAGGTCAACGATGTGTGTTGGGTGCTTGCAAATGTGTAACAGGTACCAACTGTAGCGGTGTTTGTGTGGACTTGCAAACCGACAGGACCAACTGCGGAAAGTGCGGAACTGTCTGCCAGGCCGGCGCTCTCTGTAGCAGCGGGACTTGCACCTTAAGCTGCCCCACAGGACAGACTGCCTGCAGCGGATCTTGCGTGGACACAAAGAAAGACGCCAACAACTGCGGCACCTGCGGCAATGTTTGCAAAGGGGGCAAAGTTTGTTCGGGCGGGGCTTGCAAATGTCCAGTGGGACAGACCGATTGTGGTGGAACATGCTACGACACCAAGACCAACAACAGCCATTGCGGCAAGTGCAACACGGCTTGCTCCTCCAGTGAAACCTGCACCAACGGAAGCTGCAAAACGACAGGTTGTCCCATCGGACAAGTCCTCTGTAACGGTGTTTGCACCAACACCCTGACAAGCAACAGTCACTGTGGGGCTTGTGGCAATGCCTGTGGAAGTGGTCAGACTTGTTGCTCTGGAAGTTGTCGGACCACGGCAACCGACTCCCAGCATTGTGGGGGATGCAGCAAGGCTTGTTCGGGAGGCCAGACTTGCCAAAGCAGCTCGTGTGCTTGTCCATCAGGGCAGGCTCTCTGCAGCAACGTATGCACCAACATCCAGTTCGACACCAACAACTGCGGTGGGTGTGGCAAACAGTGCAAATCCGGCGAAGTGTGCTTCAGCGGAAGATGCCTTGTCCTTTGCAAGTCGGGAGAGACGAACTGTTCGGGGACATGCTATGACACCCAAACAAGCAACCTTCACTGCGGTCGATGTGGAAACAACTGCGGATCCAATGCATCTTGTTCCAGCGGATTGTGCTGCAACACAGGCTTCACAAACTGCAGCAACTCCTGTGTGAACACGCAGACCGACAAGAACCATTGTGGTGGCTGTGGCAAAGTATGTCCTGGAAGCTCCACATGTGTCAGCGGCAAATGCGAACTCCCATGTCCTTCGGGCCAAACGAACTGCAACGGCTTCTGCAAAGACCTCAACTCAGACAACGCCAACTGTGGCTCTTGCGGCAACGTTTGCAAATCAACCGAACAGTGTGTCGCGCAACAATGTCGTGTGCTGACGGTGGTTAGTTCCCCCGATGGCTCTTCAGCGAATGGTTCTGCAACCACAACCGGTCGGAACTTCTTCCTGTCTTTCCCCATCACCTTGACCAAGAATACGACCATCGCTGCCATTGGGATCAACTTCTCTGTTGGAGTCGCCAATACCGTGACTTTGGGTATCTATTCCAACAACAACAACGCGCCAGGAACCCTGCTTGCCAAGACGAACTCGGTGACCATACAACAAGGAAAGATGGTTCTATCCACGACAACTACGCCAAGTTTGTCGGCAGGAACGTACTACCTTGCCTTGGTCTTGGTGGGTTCGTTGGGGAACAACAACATCATCACCCAAACCTCTCCTCCGGTGACCTGGCATTTCTTTGCTTCCACAAGCTTGCCGGCATCTGTCACGCCTGGCTCGACAGGGACATTCCCTCAGACACCTCTCGCTATGTGGGTCCTCGGCTACTAGGTCTTGACGAATAGCTGGCTATGATTTCAACGCTGCTGTGACGGCTTTTCCGACTACTAGCCCACTGCTGTAAGCTCCGTGGGCTGTTGCGTTGTATTCCGAGCAAGCCTCTCCTGCAAAATGTAAGGTTTTCCCGACAGGTGCGGCTAAGGCTTCACGCCATTGGAACCGGTTGACAGGAGAGAAAGAGTAGCTCCCCAAAGCAAAGGGGTCTTGGCCCCAGCGAGTGACCAACACTTTCTCTACGTCATCGTCTTTTACCTTTGCTCCGTACACCACTCTCAGCTTTGCGACGACGGCTTGGGTCAATTGGCTATCCGTCATTGTCTCCAGTTGACGGGCGAAAGAGGCCGCAACAAAAGCGGCAAGTACTGGCTTTTGATGGGAGTGCGCGTGGTTGACGAACACCACAAAGTCATCGTCTTTGGGTGGCAGCACGGTGAGAAAGGCTTGTTGGTTCGACCAAAACGTCTGCTTGAACTGGATGTAGATCTTGTTAAGCAATCCATAGCCACTGTCTGCGATGGCTTTTTTCTTCGCAGCCGGGAGTTCAGGAACAAAGCGGATTCCTGCTTGGGTGGTCGTGCTTGCTTTGAGTACGCCCAGCGGCACGGTCAGTATCACTGCAGCACCCAGGTACTCTGTCCCATCTTGTGTTGTGAGCTTTACGAATGTCTCACTTGTATCCACCATCTTCACAGTCTGGTTCAACCGAATGTCTAACCCTTTGGCTTGGTGCTCGATGAACTGGCTGTATCCTTTTACCAAGATGGCATCACCACCTGGAAAACCCTTTGCTCTCAGCGCGGCTTTGACGCTCATCTCTTCAAGGTCTGCTCCTGAACCATCCTCCGTGACCAGAGCCACGCAACGACGGACTTCTTCAGGTATTCCAGTCACACTTTGTAGAAGAGAGCCCACGGATACATCGGTGGTTCCAGAGTAACTGGCAACTTGACGTTCCAACAATCCAAAGCCCCGCTCGATGGCTTGCAACTCTGTAGCATCAGAGGGTTTGCCAGTCATGCCAAAGAAGGCAATGTCTTCAAAGTCAGTGGGCTGGGTTTGGAACTGAAGTTGTTGAGCGAGCTGGGTCAGGGGGTTCCCTTGGACACCTTCTATCCACTGCGCCCCTTGTTCTGCTGGAAACCCAAACCGGTTGTCTGTGTAGATTCGGCCACCTGTTCGGTCCCGTCCTTCAATCACCAGCACTGGAAAACCAGCCTTACTCAACTCCTGGGCTGCGGTCAGTCCTGCCATTCCAGCCCCGACAACAAGGACATGCTTGAGGCTTCCTTCCGCAGGTTTTCTTTCCGTGGAAGTTTCTGGTTGGGTGTCTTCTTTGACGAAGCGATCTGGGCTGGATGCTTCTTCTGACAGACCACCATCGCGCTTTGAGCCGGGTTGTTCTGCACTGGATTCGGTTCCACCCGTCGGTTGACTGCATCCAGCGGAGAGTACACTTCCGCCCAATGTGAGCGCTGCTGCTTGAAGAAAGCGACGTCGGTTCCATTGATTTTTGAGGGACATCTTGAACGATTGCACTCCATCCTTAGAAGATTCAAACGTGATGGAATGATTGTAGGGGGATGCTATGCAAATGTCGACAAGCGGGGAGGGGGACAGAGGTGAAACCGAAACCCTGTGGGGCCTGAAATCGCACCTGGAGGTAGGGTGTTATTTGTAGCAGTGACGGGTGCGGGTGTCACACTTGTAGCCACCACCTGCGTTGCAATAGGAGTTGTTGAGGCAGTTGGTGCGGCACTTGTTGGAGCTACAGGCATAACCACCCGTACAGTCGGAGTCCTTGGTACAGGACGACGCCGTGAGCAGCTTGCAGGCACTGCTTACGCAGCCATACCCTGGCCAACAATTGCGGTTGTCGGTGCAGGCTGTGTCACACTTTTGGTTGTAGCAACGGTAGTTGTTGGGGCAGTTGTAGTACGAGGTGCAGGTTCCTGAAGTTAGCTTGTAACATTGTCGCTTGCTGGTGTCGCAATCGTAGGTTGGGACACATTGACTGTCGCTCTGACAGTAGGTTCTGCATTTGCCGCTGCTGCAGCGCAATCCACCGGAACAGTCGGTGTCTTGGGTGCAGGACTTGGAGGTAAGCCCTACACACTTTCCGCTGGAGCAGTAGTATTGGTACCAACAATGGCGGTTTTCGGTGCAGGTGGTGCGACATTGCTTGTTGTTGCAGCGGTAGTTGTTGGGGCAGTTGTTGTCATAGAGACAGGTGCCTGCTGCTAACTTGTAGCATTGTCGTTTGGCCGTATCACAATTGTAGGTCGGCTGGCATGTGCTAGAGCCAATACAGTAGGTGCGGCACTTCCCACTGTTGCAGACCATTCCTCCAGAGCAGTCGGTATCTTTCGTGCATGACTTGGTGGTGAGGGCGAGGCACTTCCCGCTGGAGCAGTAATACTGGTACCAGCAGTGACGGTTGTCGGTGCAAGTCGAGCGACATTGTCCGTTGTTGCAGCGATAGTGGTTGGGACAGTTGTTGTCGTCAATGCAGGTTCCAGTCGTGAGCTTGTAACATTGGCGGACTTTGGTGTCGCAGTGGTAGCCAGGCTGGCAGTAGCTTGAACCCAGGCAATAGGTGCGACACTTGCCGTTGTAGCACTTTAGACCACCTCCGCAGTCGGTATCTTGGGTGCATGCTTTGGATGTTGCGGCAAGACATTTGCCGTTGGAGCAGTAGTATTGGTACCAACAGTGGCGGTTGTCGGTGCAGGTGGAGCGGCATTTTCCACTGTCACATCGGTAAAAGTTGGGGCAGTTGTTGTCATAGAGACAAGTGCCTGCTGGCAATTGGTAACATTTGCGTGTGGAGGTGTCGCAATTGTAGCCAGGTTGGCAGTAACTTGCGCTCAGACAGTAGGTTCGGCATCGACCGTTGTAGCAAAGGAGTCCTCCACCGCATTCGCTGTTGGTTTTGCAGGTGGTGGTTGAGTAGCTTGCACACTTGCCACTTTTGCATTCAAAGCCGAGACGACAGTCCCGATTGTCCGCGCAGGTGTTCAAGCATCGATTGGACTTGCAAGCAAATCCGCCCACACAATTGTAGTCGTTGGTGCAGGTACCAGGGGCCAGTTGGTAACATTGACGACGGGTGGTGTCGCACTTGTAACCACCTTGGCAGTAGCTATCGTTGACGCAATAGGTTCGACAGCGGCTGTTGTAACATACGTAGCCGCCGCCACAATCTGTGTCGGCTTTGCAAGTGGTCGTTGTGTAAACTACACACTTGCCACTTTTGCATTCAAAGCCTTGGCGACACATTCGGTTGTCGGAGCAAATGGTGTTGCACTTGCTTCCGTAACAGGAGAAGCCGTTGGGACAGTTGTAATCGGTAGAGCAGGTTCCCGCTGGGATCTGGTAACATTGACGACGGGTGGTGTCGCATTTGTAGCCACCCTGGCAGTAGCTATCGTTGTAGCAGTTGGTCCTACAGCGGCCGTTGTAGCAAACATAGCCACCGCCACAGTCGTTGTCGGTTTGGCAGGTGGTGGTTGTGTAAGCGACACACTTGCTGCTCTTGCACTCAAAGCCCTGGCGACATTGTTGGTTGGTGGTACACGACGTCAAACACTTCTTGCTCGAACAGGCGAAGCCGTTGGGACAGTTGTAGTCCGTTTCGCAAGTGCCTGCGGGCAATACTACACATTTGCGAGTGGAGGTGTTGCACTTGTAGCCTGCCTGACAATAGCTGTCGTTGTAGCAGGCTGTGCGGCAGCGATTGTTGTAACAGTCGAAGCCATTTTGGCAGTCTTTGTCAGTTGCACAGTAGCCCGTCGGTGGTTGACGGCAGTTGTTGCTGTAACAGACTTGCCCTGTAGGACAGGTGAC
Source organism: Deltaproteobacteria bacterium (assembly GCA_006226375.1). Taxonomy (GTDB): domain Bacteria; phylum Myxococcota_C; class UBA6777; order UBA6777; family UBA6777; genus M3003. The sequence continues at coordinate 28,932 of SBHC01000030.1, forward strand.
ACCCGCTCCCCACTGGTAGCAGGTTCCTGTCAGCTTGCAGGTTTCGAGTTTGCCGTTGTTGCAACGTTTTTGGTTGTTCGTGCAGATGCTTTGGCACTTGCACGACGCTACGTTCTGCGACACCACACAGCCATACGTGCAGTTGGTTCCGGCTGTATAGGCGAGGCAGCCTTGGGCGTTGAGTGTGCAACTGTAGATCTGGTTTCCTGTGCATTTGCTGGTGCCCTTGGTGCATAGGTCGGTGCAGCCGCTGCATTTGCCGTTGCTACAGGTTTGGTTGGTGGGACAAGCTTTGGCTGCTCCCCATTTCCAACACTGTTGGGTGTCTTGCTCACAGGCTTGAACGCCTCCGCTGGTGCAGCGGGTGTCACCTTGTTTGCAAGCGTTGTTGCAGGGAACAGAGCATTTGCCTACGTTGCAAACTCCGTTGCTGGGGCATGTTGTGCTGGTGCCCCATACCCAGCAACCCTGGCTGTTTTGTACACAGGGTTGTGTCTTGTTGGAGCCGTCGCAGCGAATGTCACCTTGCGAACAGGCGTTGTTGCAGGCTGCGGTGCATTGACCGTTTTGGCAAACACCGTTGTTGGGACAGGCCTGGCTGGTTCCCCAGTCCAAGCAGCCTGTGGAGACGGTTGTACAGGTTTGTAGCTTGTCACCGTCGCATTGCGTTTGTCCCTGCGTGCAGTTGTTTTGGCAGTTTTGGGTGCATGCGCCTCCCTGGCAGACTTCACCGGTTTTGCAGGGCACGCCTTTGGCCCACTCGTAGCAGCCGTTGCTTCCCTGTTGGCAGAGCTGGACATCGTTCCCAGAGCATCGTGATTCGCCTTGTTTGCAAGCGTCTTGGCAAGTTTTAACACATTGGTCCACAACACAAGATTCGTTGGTTCCGCAGCGCTGGACCATCACCTCACGAAGGCAGCCGCCTTGCAACGTGCATTCAAAGACCGCGTTGTTCTTGCAGGTTTTGACTCCTGACGAACTGCACAAATCCACACAGGCTTCGGGCACTTCCGGACCTACCGATTCACTTCCGCCTTCGTCCGATTCAGGAAACTCATCAGCAGAGTCGGTGGGAGGACCATCTGGGTCGGACTCTGGTGTGGTGTTATTCTCTTCGGGTCCTGAGACATTGGGTTCGGTTGGGTTTCCGCCATCGTCTGTAAGCTCACCTTTGCCCTGGTCGGGCGTGGTGTCGCTGCTTGCGTTGTCTGGCTGGTTGGAGTCATTGGAGGTGGCGTCTTGTGAGGAGGATGACTCCTTACTTGTTTCCGCAACCACGGAAGCGTCGTTGCCTGAACCTTCGCTGTTGACGGCGGGGGGCTCTCCGCAATTCGTGAACAACAACAAACACATGGTGAGAATGGCGAGTCCTGACCAAAGCCAGCCGCGCAGCGCATGCAATCCCATAACCAACTCCTTGGAAACGATATCGTACGTACAAACAAGGTTCAGTCTTAAGCTGAATTCTCCCTGTTGTATCTTATAGCTACCAGAGTTCGCAATGGTTTTCTTGGGAAAGTTAGAGGCAAAAAGAAGGCGGAAGCGGAGGGAGAAGAGAGGGTCTTATTTGTAGGTAAGGAAGAGAGTGCCGAGGCACATCTCATCGTGGGTGCCATCGCCCCAGTTGAGGTCTTTGGGCTTGGCTTTGGTGCCACCAATCATCGGCTGGTTTTCGGCGCTGTTGTCCCAGGTGCAGGTGAGCCGGACTTTGTCTCCTGGTCGAACTTCAATGGGCTCCTTGAGCGAGTAGCTGTTTTGCCAGTTGAAGTCCCATTTCTTGATACGGATGGCGCACACTTTGTCGTCGGTTTCTTTTCGTTCGACGACAACGGAGGCAGACAGCCCTCGGGTATGCATGTGAAGTCCAACGCCGTGGAGAAGAACGGTTCTGGAGGAACTCAGTCCTGTGACAAAGCTATGCTCGGTTCCTACGGAGCCTGCAGGAATGGGCATGGTCTGACCCACAACCCAAGATGGATCTGCGAAGGGTTGGATGGTGGCTTCCTTCTCTACTTTGTCTGCGACTTGGAACTGAATGCTGCTCTGGTCAGGTTTGGGGTCGTTGGAGGTTACATTGTAGTGCATCTGAACCACAATCTTGGAGCCCGCTGGAATCTTGATGCCAACGCTTCCATCCTCCGAGAACTGACGGGTGTCGATCCCTGGAGCCCAGGCTCCAACCCAGCGAAGCTTGGTGAAGGTTCCGATATTGTTTCCTCCACCTTTTCCGGTGGGTCCGCCGTAGCAAGTGTAACCCGTACCTTCCTCTGCGTCGTCGTACTTTTGGAAGGTGTCAACCAAACTTGGCGGGATCACAAACGCGATAAGGTGGTGGGCCGTTTCTTTGTTGTCGGCGACCACGCGGTAGCCTGTGACATACGTATCTGTTTTCTTCGGCCAGTCGATGATAAAACATCGATAGTCATCGGGTTTTTGTTTGGGGACGTAAGGCTCAGGGAGCTTCACCTCTACATCGTTGCGGAACTCCGGTGCTTTGGGGATTTCTGGCTTCTTGTAGCTCGTGGGGTCGCCTTCGGCGGCGCCTTGATCGATCCAATCAATAAGGATCTTGCGCTCTTGCTCGGTCATTCCGATGCTGTCTTTGTATTCGTTGCAGGAATCGTCCGGCTTCCAGGGCGGCATGCGATGGGCTTGGATGGAGTCCCGAATCGCCGACTTGAACTGAGAGGCTTCTTTGAAGCTGGTGATGGGAAAGGGACCAATGTTCCCTGGCGTATGGCAATTCTGGCATTTGGCTTCGAGAATGGCGCGAGCATCCTTGTGATACGTCAAGGCTTTGCTGCTCGTGTTGGTGTTGCCATTCGAGTTCGTGTTGGTATTCCCGTTCGAGTTGGTCGTGGTGTTGGTGTTTCCGTTGTTGTTGTTTTGGTCAGGGTTTCCACCGCAGCCCACAACCAAAAGCATCAAACTTGTCGCTGCAATCCCAAGAGTTGCTTTTCCAAACATTCTCCATCCCTTCATGATCTTCCTCGCATCTGGTAGTCGATTTCCGTGCCGGAGAGAGGGTCATACGCAGCTCCATCTTTGTCGATAGACCTGGCAGAGCTCTGCTCGATGATGGTTGTACCAAACAAATGTGCAAGAATTGTGCAATTGTGCAGATCAAGGAAAAGAAGAGGGAGGGGGACTCTGAAAATGCCGGATGCCACAGCTTTTGGGAGGGGCACTCTTTTTTTACAGTCCTGCGCCAACAGAGCGTGAGACAACGTTGGCAAGAAGTGCCTCAGAGGCTCCACCGGACCGGACCATCTTCATCCGTTGGGCCATCTTCATGGCAACATCTTTGCTGCCGAACTTGGTCGCGTCTTGCAGGGTTGCAGAAGAGGACGAAGACCACATCTCTTCCAGCGCACCGCCAAAGCCATTGGCCCACATCTCCTGGTTGCCGATGTTGTTAATCAAGACACGAGGTTGAGCTGCGATGCCTCGTGAGAGCACGTTTTCGAGTGTGATCTTCATGGCCTGGCCTCGGACCGTGGAGTCCATGAAGTGCCGTCCCAAATCAAAGGCGAGCTTGTCACGGCCTGCTTGCATCAACGTTTCGCGACCCAAGGCCCTGGCGTTGTCGCCGAGCGCCTCAGACGCAGCTTTAAGGATCTCACGGTCGCTAAAGGTTCGGTTCGCGAACATCTTGCGTCCCATGTTCATTTGAATCTTACCGATGATGGATTGGCTGAGGTGTTCGCCAAACTTCAGGGTGCCTGTTCCAATGGCCCATCCTTTCGCTCCTTGCAGCGCGGCAGAGCCTGAGTCTGACAGCACCTTTTGAACGGCGTCGGTAAACTCCATATCCCAGGTTTCGTCTTGGGAAAGGGTCTGCGCTCCAGCTGTTACGCCGCTGTACAGACCGCCTTTGGCAGCGCCTTGCAACGCGCCGGTCAATACCTTGCGAGTGAGGGTTTGGGCCATCCAGTCTTCGCCAGCCTTGCGCAACACGCCCGAAGCGGCTCGCTCCACGGTTGCCATGGTGACTTTCCCGCCGCTCTCGCGAAGAGCTTGACGACCCATCAACATGAGCCCTTTCTCGGTGACATTTTTGCCTTGCGCCAACAAGACACGTTTGCCTACTGCAGAGGACACGGCGTCCACGGCTTTTCCGCCGCCGTAGAAGGCGAGGCCCTCTCCTGCTCCTGTGAGAAAGTCTTTGGCTCCGTCCATGCCGACCATATCGTAAGAGTTGCCGACCAGGAGCTTGTGGGTTGCGGCTTTGGTTGCTCCTGCGCTGGCGGCGACCAAGGCCGCTGCAGGGAGAGCGGCCAGTCCACCTGTGGCCGCTGTGGCTGCTGCTGCCACAGAGACTGTCGCAATGTTACCGACGGTGTCGGCCACTGAGTCTTTTTCAGCCTGGTATTCGGCTGTGAGTTGGTCCAGCTTGGTTTCCGAAGCTGACATTGCCTTGTCGGCCTGGAGCATGGTGATGTCGCCGCGTTGGGCGCCTTGCGCGATGGCTTTCAACTCACGAAGCTCGTTGTCGATGCGGAAGCCTGTGTCAGAGAACGCGTCCATCACTGTGTCGCTTGCGTTGGCTGCAGGGGAACCATGATGTCGTTCGCGGGACGCGCGAATCTCAGCTCGGTCCAGGCGCTCACGCATGGTTTGGGGCGGCTGAGCGAGTGCATCTTCGGCTTGCCAGATGTCGCGGGAGCCCAACTCCGCTTTCAGATCTGTCATCAAGTCTTTGCCATACGCAGCTTTGTAGTTCTCCTGAACCTGGAGACGTTCTTGTGGAGACAATCCCTCCAAAGCTTTGTGGACAGCGGCTTCGTCGGTGCCCAACCGATCCATGGCAAAGTGCAGCTGTTGCTCTCGGGTCAGGCTGCCGTTTTGGAGGAGCAGCTCAGCACGCTCCAGGTCGTTGCCGCCCAGCTCGGAGCGAAGTCTTTGCATCATGGCCGGGTTGCTTTGGATGGCCTTCCGTTCTTCGGGTTTGGCTTTTCCCAGCGCGTCAAAGATGTCTTGCTCTCGTGTGCCCACGCCCGACATCGCAACATCAAGCGATTGCTCAAGGCTGAGGCTTCCATGCTCCAAGAGATACAGAGCTTTGGTTTGATCTGCGCCGGAGAGTTCGCTCTTAATCTTGCTGAGTGCGCTCCCACCGTACTTGGCTTTGTAGTTTGCTTCCAAGTTGGCCCGCTCTTCAGGGCTTGCTTTCTCAAGGGCCTGGAACAGGGCTTGTTCGTCCGTGCCCAAACCTGTTGATGCGAAGTGAACCCGCTCGGCGAGATCCAACGTCCCATTCTTGGAGAGGAGGAGGGCCTTCTCCAGATCTTGCCCGCTCATTTCGGAGCGCAGCTCGCTTTCGAGGGTTCGACCGTACTTTTCTTGGTACTCGGCTTTGGCAGTGGCCAACTGCTCAGGTGAGAGTCCGTCCAAGGTCTTCATGATGGACATCTCGTCGGTTCCAAACCCCCGGACTGCCTTGTTGATCTCTTCGGCTGTGCTGAGCTTGCCATGTTGCAACAAGGAGAGTGTCTCATCCAACTCGGAGCCGCTCATTTCGGAGCGGATGTCCTTCTCCAGGTCTCCGTACTTTTGGCCATACTCTTCACGAAGGGTGGCCAGTTCTTCGGGTGATTTGCCCTTGAAGACATCCTGAATGGTCTTTTCCTGGGTGCCAAAGCCAGCCATCGCTTGTTTGAGGGTATCAGCGTCAGAAATTTTTCCGTTTTCAAGCAAGGTGAGCGCTTTGACTTCGTCACCATCGCTCAACTCGGATTTGAGATCCTGGGTCAGGTCTCGACCATATTGTTTCTGGTAGTTGGTCTTGATTTCTGCGAGTTGCTCTGGCGTTTTGCCTTCCAGGGTACGAAAGATGGAGGCTTCGTTGGTTCCCATGCCGTCCATGGCTGCGCGCAGCTCATCTTCGGGTCGAATCCGTCCCTGGCGCAAGGTCGCGAGGGCACGAATCTGGTCGTCCCCGCTAAGCTCACTTTTCAGTGCGTCTTCCAAGGAGCGGCCTGTCTGATCCTTGTACTCTGCTTGGATGAGCTCCAACTCCCGTGGGCTTTTTCCGTACAGGGTATCGAGGATGGCTTTCTCGTCCGTTCCGACTCCGTCCATCGCAACGCGGAGCATTTCCGTGTCACGAGTGGCAGGAGGAATGTCCGAACCTTTGAGCATCAACTGGGCTTTCTTGAGGTCGTCGCCGCCGAGTTCGCTCTTGATCCAGCTATCCAGATCGCCACCGTGTTTGGCCTTAAAGTCGTCGCGAATCATGTTGATCTCTTCCGTGCTGCGATTGGATAGCACACGAAGAATCTCTTTCTCGTTGGTTCCCCAGCCCTTCATCGCCTTGTGCAGTCGGTCCGCGGCTCCTTGTGTTGTGAGCTTCGGGTCTTCAGCCTTTGCTTGTTGGGCTACCTTCTTTTGCCCGATCGCCTGCATCCGGGAGAGCATGGCGGCGTTGGTCTTGGGTTGGGTCACGGTCCGGTGGTGTCCGTTGGAGGAGCCGGACTGACGCTGGTCCACTGGCGGCCATGTCTCAAACTGACTCTGACGAGTTTGCTGTTGAAACGTCACAGCAGCTGACGGTTGTTGCTGCTCCACCGAGCCTGTCTTGGCTTCTTTCTTTTCTTCTTTGAGCGGTTGAAGGTTCGGTAGGTTGGGGTTCTGACCAACTTTTTTCATGATCCTCTCCTTAAGAGGCAGAAAGAGATAGATATATGGAATGCAGGAAAAAGGACCCCTGCAATTCGTTGTAAAAGAATCATTAACCTCGTGTTAATAGCAGCCTATTCAAGGATGGGTCAAGGGTGAATTGGAGACACTTGAGATGATTGGACATCCAAGGTACACCTTTGGGGCTTCTATCTTTGTCGTGATGGGTTTCCATTTCCAGCCATCCCAACCCGCTGGGGAGGTTTTGTCTCCTCAAGTCCGGTTGCAATAAGAACAGGTTGTTCTGATGCATGTCTTACGTTGGTTAGCCGTTTCGTTCGTTATTTTGCTGGTGCTGTTGGCTGTGATTCTTTTACGGAAGCCTTCATGGCCCAAAGCAGACCCTCCTCCCAACGTCGCTGCTGACTTCGTACGGAAGTGTGATGTCACGCGTGATACCTTCGACGTGGCTCACATCCAAGCCAAGTCGGACGAAGCCTTGATGTACTGTTGGGGGCGGATTCAGGCCAGCGACCGAGCCTGGCAAATGGACTACTTGCGTCGATTGGCCTATGGGCGACTCGCTGAATTGTATGGCATGAAGTTTCTTCGCCAGGACTTCTTTCTGCGCTTGCTCAAGTTGGGTTCAACGTCTGCCGCCTGGGTTAAGAGCATGATCAAGAGTCACCCCAAAGAGTACAGGCTGGCTCGTTTCTATGTTTGGGGTGTCAACGATGGATTCAAGGCTCTTGGGAAAGGAAAGAAGCGTCCCTATTACTGGAGGGGCAAGTACAAGTCCTACCAACCTCCGGCCTGGCGAATTCATGACACCCTGGCCATTGCCTTGCTACAAAGTTTCTACCAAACGCGTCGAAACTTCACGGACGATATCAAACACGAGCGGCTGCGCTTGGGTTTGGGGATGAAGAGATACACCGAACTTTACGGTCGAAAAGACCGGCTGCACCGAAAGGACCATCTTATCATCAAGCCTGGTGAACACGAGATGGCTCCTGTGCAGACTCCGCCTTCGAGCAAACCCAAAGCTCCCGTTGCTCCTGAACGAACGAGGCCTGCTCCTCCACGGCGAACCCAAGTTTCTCCCCAAGAGCGCCGCTGGAAGATGGCTCGCTTGGAGGCTTTGCGGAAATGGGTCGGTCCTTTGGGTCAAGTCACTGGCGAAGGAAGCAACAACTGGTCGGTGGGAGCATCCAAGAGCGCTTCTGGTTTTGCGATGCTTGCCAACGACCCACACCTTACAATCTCTACGCCGGCCTTTTGGTATGAAGTCCATCTTAAGTCGCCCTCCTATGACACCTTGGGATTCGGTGTCCCTGGTACTCCGAGTATCATGTCGGGGAACAACCGCTTTGTTGCCTGGGGTGTCACGAATGGCTTCAGTAACTCTGCGGATGTTATTCGTATCAAGGTTAACTCTTCAGGTTTGTTCCAGTTGGGCAAAAAGAAGATGAAAGTGAAACCCCTAAAGCCCACGGTGTACGCCCGAATTGGGCCGTTCTATCTGCCCATCTTCTGGAAGTCCTTTGAGCAAACGGATGTGGGTCCGATCTTGCCCCTGTCCTGGAAACAAGGTGAGAAGCTCTTGTTCCGATGGACCGGATATCACATCAAGAGGTCTCCGTTGGTTCCGAGCATTCAAGTTCTTCAAGCTCGCTCGGTCAAACACATTGATGCTATCTTTCAAACATGGGAGTTACCTTGCTGGAACATGGTGTTCGCCGACCACAACGGTAGCTATGGATACAGACAGATTGGATTGGTTGCCCGACGAACTGCCGGGACCCATGGGATGATTGACGGCTCCGATGAAGCTCAGGTCTGGAAGGGTACTTTAAAACCAAACGAGATGCCATTTGTCGCCGACAAACCCCGTGGTTATGTAGCTACGGCGAACAACCGGACCTTTCCAATGAACTATCCTTTGTATGTGGGTCATAACTTCGCCCCAGGGTACAGGGCTCGTCGGATCGAAGAGATGTTGGAGCAAAAGCCAAAGCTTACCCTGGAAGACATGAAGCGGACACAGCTGGATGTGTTGTCTCCCATGGCTGTTTTAATGCTACCTGACATGTTGAAGCGAGTGCGAGAAGGGAACCCCACGTTCTCGCCCAACGCCTCAAAGGCTTTGAAGGTTCTGGCCTCCTGGAACAAACGTGCTGATCGGGACCAAGTGGGACCCACGTTGTTTCGACTTTGGGTGCATTGGCTGGAGCAGGTAATGTTCTTCGATGACGCTAAAAAGGCCAACCCCAAAGGCCGTTCGCCCAAGGCTGTGGATGCACCCAAGAAGCTACAAGTTCAGGCCAAAGGTTTGAAGGTCAAACCTGGCCCGTATGCGATGTTGGATGTCATGCGAGGACGAATCAAACCGGGATCTTCCTTGAGCGTTTCCAAGCTTCTCCAGCTCACATTGGAAAAGTCGGTCAATCAGTTGAAGCGTCAACTCAAGGGCGACTTAACCTCCTGGACATGGGGCAAATACCATCAAAACCCCTTCTTCCATTTGTCTGGTGGCTCCTCCAAGTTTCGACCCCAGCCCCAGGGCAAGGACGGTGACGAGTACACCGTGAATGTGGCTCAGCACCGGGGACACGGTCCGTTCGTGGTGAGAAACGCTTCGTCACTCCGGTTGCTCGTGGAGATGAGTAAGCCGCGAATCAAGTCGATGGTTGTTCTTGCCGGAAAGCAAATCGACAAAGAACCGAGCAAGCTTGGACCCCAGCAGAAGCTTTGGCTGAACAACCAATACCGGGTGCGTCCCTATTACCCGGATGAAATCAAGAAACACACCAAGTCCAAGTTTACGATCTCCTGGTAATGCAGAACCCCCTTCGATGAGGTGACCCAATGAATCAGACATTGACTCTACATGCTCCGCAGCCTGACGCAAAACGACAGGTCTTGGAGTGGAAGCATTTGCGCGGCCCCGACTTCGAAAAGTTAGACCGAAGCAAGACGGTGGTCTGTGTGTCTGTTTCGCCCTTAGAAGTTCATGGTCCGCATTTGCCGATGAATACAGATTATTTTGAAGCTGAAGGTCTAACCACCCGGACGATCGAAATGCTGCACGAGGACCACCCAGACCTTACCTTTTTGCGGCTGCCGCCCTTGTACATTGCGTCCGACGTTTTGCCCCATCCTGGCTCTGTGATGTTTCGAAGCTCGACCATCATCAACGTCCTTACTGATCTGGGCCGGAGCCTCGCGAAGCAAGGCTTTGTTCACATTTGGGTGTCGAGCTTCCATGGAGGGCCTCGCCACTTTGTGCCGATTGATGTGGCCTGTCACAAAACCAACAAGCGCTTCGGCACCAAGATGATCTGCATCTTCTCCTTGCTGATTAAGCGACTGACCCAAGGTGCGACGGACCTCTCCGATATCCTCAGTCACTTGGATGGAGTGAGCCGCACGGATCTCGAAGGTGACTCTCATGCAGGCGTGGTCGAAACAGCGATGATGCTTCATCTTCTTGGAGACCAGGTTGACCCCAACTACAAAGAGCTGGAGCAAGTGACTGTCGCTATCAAGCGAGAACGAGAGGGCAGGGGCTCCAACACCAAGGGAACCAAGCCCAGTCTTGGAACTCTTTTAAAAGGCTTTCGCGAGAAGCTCAAATACTACGAAGAAGAGACGTACGCCGGGCACCCGGCTGTCGCGACACCAGAGCTGGGCCGACAAATCCTAGAAACACTCAGCTCCCACTCAGCCGAGGCCTTGCGTGAAGTTCTGGCGGGGAAGATCCAACCCCATGAGTGTTACTCGCCCCTTTGGCCTGTTCGATGGGTCTTTACCCACCGCTGGATTGGTTGGATGTTTGAAAAGTTAAATGGCTATCGTTCACAGGTTTGGTAGGTAAGAATGCAGGCTGGAAGTGGGGTTGAGTTTTTGCTTTAGAGCGCGTTTCAACTTTATTGGCCTGCCGAGAGGGTCAGGTGTACAGCGCGGTCAAGGAAGCAAGCCTGAGCAGGAAAGGCGGGGCTGTGTCCCGTCG
>SBHC01000073.1 GCA_006226375.1 Deltaproteobacteria bacterium
CATCCACAAAGAGCATGGTTGGCAGGTTTCACCGTCACACCCTGAGGCGATGAAAGAAGTCTTTCTCTACGACGCTCTGCCGCCCCTCTCACCTTCCATCACCACCCAATCTCCGTAGCGGAAGCTCACTGTTGCTTGTATTGGCTCAGCAACGCAAAACTTTGCTGCAGCATAGCGTCTGCTTTTTTCACCATGGCGTTGTCGTTGCTCTGAATTCCCTTGCCCAGATAGTACACATGGTTTTCACGAGCTTTGATGTACTTGAGCAGCAAGGCTAGCTTTTTGCTGTAGAAGGAGGGCAAGTCCTCGGCTGGCACCGTGGCAAAGTAATTGGAGGACTTTCGCCACTCAGGAACCTGCTGGCTCAACAAAAAGGTTGCGAAGGCCATGGGTGAAACTTTGCCTTTGGAGGCTTTCGCCCGAATCTTATCAAAGGCAAGGGAAAGCTCCTTGTTCTTCTTCGAGAACCGGCGGACTGCCGCTCGATACGCCTGAATGGCCGAAGAGTTTTTCCTTGAGGTCGATGTCTCGATCAGCTGACGGATTCGCAGCTGCTCAAGCTCATTGCTCACAGCCGTTCGAGGGAGCAAGAAGTAAACTCCCACGGACAACCCTGTTCCAAGAAACAGCGCGGCCAGAGCAAGGTTCCGCCGCTTCGAGGAGTACGAGAGCCCCACAGGCTGGCTCATGACCATCGCTAAGGCAAAGCCAACAGCCAACCCACCCATGTGACCTGCCATGTCGATGGCATCCACGCTGAGCCCCAAGACAAAGTTAATGCCCAGGATCATCAGGCCGCTGTTGCGCAGGTTAACAAACACAGAGTGGGGCAACGTCTCCTTTTGACGGAAGCCAAACCCAAGCAGGGCACCAAACACGCCGAAGATCGCACCCGACGCGCCCGCGCTTGTCACCGTAGGTTGCCACCACACGCTGGCCAGGCTGCCCCCCAGCCCTGAGAGCCAATACAGGGTGAAGTACCCCAGCGGCTGGAACAATCGCTCCACAGCAGGACCCAGGATATAGAGAGAGTACATGTTCACCAAGAGGTGAATCAATCCAATGTGGATGATGGTGGCAGTGAGCAACCGCCACCAGTCTCCGTTGAGGGTCAGGATCCCGTTACTCGCCCCCCACTTCAAAACCTCAAGGCCAGTCGGGCTCATCAACGAGACCCCTGTGGCAACCATCACCACAAACATCAGGATGTTCAAGGCCAAAATCGCAGGCGTAACCCACAACCGAGGCGATTGCTCCATCAACCCCATCTGGAAATTCTTCACCTTTCCAAGCTCACGTGCCAACTCAGCGTCCAACACCTGATCTTGCTGGTACTGTTGCCACTGATCTCGTAGAGAATCACCAGATTTTCCATTTTTTTCACTTTGATTTTGAGGATCATACACGGTCATGAGAGCTCTCTTGCTCCTTCTATGTTGTAGCGGTCATTCAGAAACGAGAACATTATCCACTGGCAATCAACAATCATCCAACATTGTCCTCTTTTGTTGCTGTTGACAAAACGATCGAAATTCATTAGTAACTAGATAGTAGATAGGCTTTGTATTCGACTTTTTGTACCGCAAAGGAGATGTTATGGTTGAGCTACTCACACCCATGCAGCGCAAGACAGAACCTTTTCCACCCACAGAGATGGACGCAATGACGTTGACCCACTTGAGGCAACTGGAAGCGGAGAGCATCCATATCATCCGTGAAGTAGCGGCCGAGTTTGAGAACCCTGTGATGTTGTATTCCATCGGGAAAGACTCCTCGGTCATGGTACGCTTGGCGATCAAGGCTTTTTACCCAGCTCCCGTACCCTTCCCTTTGCTGCACATCGACACCCGATTTAAGTTTCGGGAGATGATTGAGTTCCGTGATCGTTTCTGTGAGGAGAACAATCTTGACCTTTTGGTGCACATCAACCCCGATGGCATCGAACAAGATATGAGCCCTTTCACCTACGGAAGTCAAAAGCACACACACGTGATGAAGACTCTGGGCCTTCGGCAAGCCCTGGACAAAGGTGGATACGACGCTGCTTTTGGGGGCGCACGTCGAGACGAAGAAAAATCACGGGCCAAAGAACGTGTACTGTCTTTCCGTGACCAATTCCACCAGTGGGATCCCAAAAACCAGCGCCCTGAGCTCTGGAACCTCTACAACAGCCAGCTGGATCAAGGCGAAAGCATTCGAGCGTTCCCCATCTCCAACTGGACGGAATTGGATGTCTGGCAATACATCTACCTGGAGAACATTCCTGTTGTCCCCCTGTATTTCTCAAAACCACGTCCCGTTGTGGAACGTGACGGCGTCTTGATTATGGTCGACGATGAGCGTCTGCCCCTGGAACCCGGTGAAGAGCCACGCATGGAAACTGTCCGCTTCCGTACGTTGGGCTGCTACCCACTGACAGGCGCTGTGCGCTCCGAAGCCGCTACCGTTCCTGAGATCATCCAAGAGATGTTGCTCAACAAGTACTCGGAACGACAAGGTCGAGTGATCGACTACGACTCCGAAGGCTCCATGGAACAAAAGAAGCGCGAAGGCTATTTCTAGCCTCCATCCTTTCGACTGCTTTCCCTCAGGGACGACCCCATCATGACATTATCAAGCAAGCAACTTGACCTGGAAAAGGCCAGGCAGGATATCCACTCGTATCTCAAAGACTACCAACACCGCGAACTCCTTCGATTTGTGGTAGTTGGCTCTGTGGACGACGGCAAATCGACCTTGATCGGTCGACTTCTTCACGACACAGGACAGGTGTTTGAAGACCAGCTCGAAGACGCTCGTCGCAACAGCGGCCCCGACGAAGAGATCGACTTCGCGCTGTTGACCGACGGACTCAAAGCCGAGCGAGAGCAAGGCATTACCATTGATGTGGCCTACCGCTACTTTAGCACAGCGCGCCGCAAATACATCATCGCGGACACACCGGGTCATGTTCAATACACGCGTAACATGGCAACCGGAGCCTCTACCGCAGATGTGGCCATCATCCTGATCGATGCCCGGCTTGGGGTGCAGCAACAATCCAAACGTCATGCCTACATTGCATCGCTGCTGGGAATCCGTCACTTGGTCGTGGCGGTGAACAAGATGGATGTCGTGGACTACAGCGAAGATGTGTTTCAATCCATCAGCGATGAGTTTGGCTCCTTTTCAGACAAGCTCGACTTCAAAGATGTTCTGTTTTTCCCCGTCAGCGCAAAGATGGGTGACAACGTCGTATCAGAAAGTGACAACACACCTTGGTACGATGGCAAAACGATCATGGAACACCTGGAGACTGTACCTATCCGTAACGACCGGAACTTTGAAGACTTCCGGATGCCCGTCCAATACGTGATCCGACCCCACCAGGATTACCGCGGTTTTGCAGGCCAGATAGCTTCGGGGACAGTCAAGCCAGGTGACCCTGTTGTTGTGGTGCCCTCCATGAAAGAGAGCCGGGTCAAGTCGATCGACACCTACGATGGACCCCTCCCCGAAGCTTTCCCGCCGATGTCTGTCACGATTCGCCTCGAAGACGAAGTCGATGTAAGCCGCGGAGATATGTTGGTACATCCGGACAACATCCCCTACAAAAGTCGGAACCTTGATACCATCTTGGTGTGGATGAACGACAAACCTCTGAATCCAGCCAAGAGCTATCTGATTAAGCACACCACCCATGTTGTGCGCGCCGATATCAACGAGGTTGTCTGGAAAAGCGACCCCAACACATTGAATGAGCTTCCGACAGACAACCTCGAACTCAACGACATTGGCTTTGTGCGTTGGACCTCCCACCGCCCCATGACCTACGATCCCTACAAGAAAAATCGGTCGACTGGAGCCTTCATCGTCATCGACCCGCTGACGAACGAGACGATGGCTGCCGGAATGCTCCAAGAGCCCCAACAGCGCGATGAGGATGAGTCCATCACTTACATGGGCTTCCAAGCCAAGTCCGATTGGATAGAGCAATCTTCGGGCTCTTTGCGCTGGGATGATCCTGCATGGCAGGCCCTCAACGAAGACGAAAGAACCAACCTCTCCTGCCAACAAGGGGGAGTCTTGTTCTTCCAAGGTGGAGCAGAAAAGGAACTCTCGGCGCTGGCCTACAGCCTGGAGCAGAGGCTCTACACATTGGGGTACTTCCCTCGGGTACACCATTGGAGCGAGAAACCTTCCGAAGGCGACAAGCAACTTCTTCAAGCAAGCATTGAATTGGGAGTCCTCAACCTGGTCTTAGCTCCTAGCCAAACGTCGGTGACACTCTCTGAATTTGTACCGGCCGAGACAACCTTGTTGTCCGTGTCGCTGCTCGCTTCAGTACCAGAGTCTTCTACATCCTCTCCCACAAACGGGACCCTAGGCAAACCCTTGCAGGTGTTCCGCGACGAGAACCTCGCGCGTGCACACGAGCGGATCTTAAATCACCTCATCACCGAAGGGCTTCTGCTCTACCCCCGCTCCTAGATTTGTGATAACTCCACCCAACATGCGGTATCCTTGCCTGTGCAATCTGCGTAATCTGCGAAGACTTCTACGAACCAAGGAACCAACGACCGACAACCGGGACCTCTCCCAAGCTTCGTGTTGACAATTCTCATCCATCCGTCTACCACTACCTTACAACATGATGATCTCACCTTTGTTGACCCACTCAAACAATCCACTATGCCCCGATTGTTTCACGAGTTCCGTGCAACTCCATGCCTACCAGGAGAGAGCCAAGAATGACGACCCGCTGGAACCAGTTTTGTGCCAACCTATGGACTCATGACTCCCTTGGTATACGGCTTGATTTGAGCCAGATGCCAGACCTCTCTCCTCTTAAGAGTAGGATGAAGCCTCTGATTGAAAAGGCGTTCGTCGAGATGAAAGCCTTGGAAGAAGGGGCCATCGCCAACCCAGATGAGAACCGCAAAGTTGGGCATTACTGGCTGCGAGCGCCACAACTTGCTCCAGAGGTGGAGTTGCAGCAGGCGATCACATCTACCCTCGAAAAGGTGAAGGATTTTGCAGCAGACGTCCACGCCGGCACCATCAAGCCACCCACTGCTGAAAAGTTTACGCGGTTCCTGCTGTTGGGAATTGGTGGCTCTGCCCTTGGACCGCAGTGGTTGTACGATGCCACACGAAACGCCTCCACCCCCATGCAGGCTCACTTCATCGACAACACCGATCCCGAGGGATTTGAGCGAACACTCGATGAAATTGGTGACGAACTCAACCAAACCCTCGTCCTGGTAACCTCCAAATCCGGCGGAACCCAAGAGACCCGGAACGCCATGGACGAGGTAACAGCGGCCTATGAAGCCCAAAATCTCTCGTTCGGTGCCCACGCTGTCGCCATCACGGGAGATGGCAGTCGGCTCTTTAAGCACGCCCAATCGATCGGCATGGTTGGAACGTTCCCCATCTGGGATTGGGTGGGCGGCCGCACCTCTTTGTTCTCCTCGGTCGGTCTGGTTCCTGCCGCGCTGTTAGGCGTCGACGTGGACAAGCTTCTTCAAGGAGCAGCCGACATGGACGAAGCCACTCGCGTCGCTGACGTCGAGAACAATCCGGCGATGCTCCTTGCATTGTCCTGGTTTGCTGCGACCAACGGCCGGGGCGAACGAGCCATGGCTCTCCTCCCCTACAAAGACCGGCTCGGACTCTACAGCCGCTACATCCAGCAACTTGTCATGGAGTCGTTGGGCAAGGAGCTTGACCTGGAGTCGAGAGTCGTGAACCAGGGCATCGCCGTATACGGAAACAAAGGCTCCACCGATCAACACGCTCTGGTCCAGCAACTTCGCGAAGGACCCGACGACTTCTTCGTCACATTCATCGAGGTGCTTGAAGAGCGAACAGGCCCGCTACGCTTTTTGGACGACGGGGTCACCAGCGGCGACCACTTGCTTGGCTTCTTGTTAGGAACCCGCCTGGCCCTTTCGGAGAACAACCACATCAACCTGACCATGACCCTGCCTGATGTCTCCGCGCACAGCCTTGGGATGTTGGTAGCTTGGTTTGAGCGATCCGTCGGGTTTTACGCTTCGCTGCTAGGAATCAACGCCTACCACCAACCGGGAGTCGAAGCTGGAAAAGTCGCAGCGAAAGGCTACATTCAACTTCAACAAGAGATGATGAAGTGGCTCTCCGACCAGGCTCAAGCTGCAACGGTGGATGAGATCGCATCAGCGCTGGACGCCCAAGACAAAGCCGACGCCGTGTTTTACATCGCAGAGCATCTGGTCGGAAACGGTCGCCTGAGCCACAACAGCGCGCCAGTTGAATCACGAACCTACCACTTGAAATAGGGGAACGTTAGAATGTCGAATTCATTGGGAGTGGTTGTCCTTGCTGCAGGTAAGGGAACCCGAATGAAGTCCAAAACCACCAAAATGCTCCACAACATCGCGGGAATCCCCTTGGTAGCACACCCGATTCACACCGCACTGGCTCTGGAACCCGAGCGGATCGTCGTGGTCGTGGGTCACCAACGTGACGAGGTCGAAGAAGCACTGAACAACCGGTTTACCGACGCTTCCCTTCGCTTTGTTGTGCAAGCAGAACAACTCGGAACAGCCCACGCCGTAACGATGGCCCAACCCGAGTTGGTAGACGGACCTTCCCAGTTCCTCCTGCTGTATGGTGATGTTCCCCTTCTCACGAAAGAAACGTTGCGACAGCTCCAAGCCCTTCACAACGATACCAACGCAGTGGTCTCGTTCCTCAGCTTCAAAACCGAAGACAACGAAGGGTACGGCCGAATCGTCCGTGATTCAAAGGGTAACGTACTCGCCATTCGAGAACACCGAGACTGCTCCGAAGAAGAACTCGCGCTCACCGAATGCAACGCCGGAATTTACTTGTTCGACAAGGACTTCTTGTTCCAGAACCTGGGCAACATCAGCACTGAAAACGATCAAAATGAGTTCTACCTCACCGACATCGTTGAGCTTGCTGCCAAAGAAGAACGCTACGCCCAAGTCATCTGTGTTGCCGATGAGCACGAAGTGATGGGTGTGAACGACCGAAGCCAACTCGCCCTCCTCGAAGATCAGTGGCTTCAAGCCAAACGTCAGGAGCTTATGAAATCGGGCGTGACCCTTCGAGCGCCAGAAACCATCTACTTCCACTACGACGTACAAGTTGGGCAGGACACAGAGATTGAGTCCAACTGTAGCTTGCTTGGAAAGACAACGGTCGGTAACGACTGCCACCTTGGAGCAGGAAGTTACCTCACCAACGTCACAATCAGCGATGGAACGATACTCCCGCCCCACTCGATTCAGCCCAAAGACTGAGAACCTTATTTGTCGGTGGACTTCTTTTTGGGGTTCTGCTTTTTGTCCCTAGGCTTCTTAGCAGGGGTCAGCTGCTTTCCTTTTTGGGTCCCCTTCGGATCTTGATCGGGGGTTACGTTCTCTTTGGCTTTTTGTTTCTCGCGAATCTCACGAAGAAGACGCTCCACGCGAGCTTTGTCTTTCTTCTGCTTGTTCAGCTTGCTCTGAATAACTTTTAACCAATCCTCTTTGGATTTGGGCTTCTTTGCGTCTTTTTCGGCAGGTCCTCCGTCCTGGAAGACAGCCTCTTCTACCGCTTCGTCATCCTCGTCGTCGTCATTCTCTCCAGCGTCAGCCAACACAGCTTCGGCCTCAACACTCACCAACCGTCGCCCTGGTGGGATGGCTCTCGTACTGGTTCGATTGGAGGGCACTCGCGGTTTTTCCACGTTTGAACCTCGTCCCCCTAACATCACACCAAAGAACGTACCCAAGAGCAGCAAGCACAACGCACCAACAATCACAAACACATAACGTCGGGACTCAGGCGAGGTAATGAACTTCTGTAGTGATTTGGTTTGGCCAGACAACTTCGCCGCCCGCATTTTGGCTTTCTTGCGTTCAGGCAGCGGCTCATTGGCCAATTCATGAGCGAGTTGATCCAAAACGTTGTCAGATTCAGGAGGTGGAGCTTCTGTGGTTCCACCAATCTTAATTTTGCGGCTGGATGGAGAGGGGGTTTGGGTCTGTTTCGATATCCGATACATACTGGAATCGCCCGCAGGCTCCTGGGTATCGGTCAAGACGGACAACTCTTCCGTCCGAAGCATATCCTTCATCCCGTTGAACAGCCGCTCTTTAAAAACAGCCATGCTTTCAGGTCGTTCGTTGGGATCTTTGGCCAGACCATCAGCAACAAGCTTCTCAAGCTCTTCTGGGAAGTTGCGATCTTGTCGAACCATCGAAAGGGTCGGTGGCTCGGTGTAAGCATGATGCATCATGTATTGCAGGGAAGACTCTGCCCGAAACAACGACTGTCGAGTGAGCAGCTCAAACAAGATCACTGAAAGAGCATAAATATCAGCGCGGTGATCAATCTCTTTCCCCATCGCTTGCTCAGGCGAAAGATAGCGGGGAGTCCCCAGCGTAGTCCCGCTTTGGGTAAGATTTGGGTTCTCGCCCATCGTGAACTTGGCGATACCAAAGTCGATGATCTTGATGTTGTCATCGCGTTCTGGACCACCGACAAAAAAGACATGATCGGGCTTGAGGTCTCGGTGCACAACCTCCTTCTGGTGGGAGTAACTCATCGCGTCGCACACGAGGTTGAACCAACGGTAGATCCATTCGAGGGGTACGTCGCCGTAGAGCTTCTTAAGCATATCGCTCAGGCTACACCCTTCCAGGTATTCCATCACCAAGTAGAAGCCGAGGTCCTCTTCAAACCCAAACTCAAAGACCTCCACAATTCCAGGGTGCCGGAGTCTTCGAAGGATCAGAATTTCCTGGTAGAAGCGCTCGATGATGCCTTCTCGAATCTCATGTTCGGCGTGTAGGATCTTGATCGCACAACGCTTGTCGGTGGTTGTGTGACGTCCTTCAAAGACAGAGCCCACCCCGCCAGAGCCCACATGTTGGAGCACCCGCCATTTGTCAGAGATGATGCGGTTGACCAGGTTCTGTTTCATTCCGAATCTCGTACCACACGACCGTTGAGAAGAAGAAACACAAAGAAAAAAATGTATCGCGAAATGTATACCACAACAACGAGCTGTATCCTTTCAGACGAAGACTGAAAGGCGGCTATTCATCCAAGGGCTTAGGATTGTTTCCAGGGAGAGCCTTTAGAGGCGCTCGGTGTGGACGAACAGCAATGGTGCATCGAGAGATACATACACGATGCCCCTCTCCGTCCCGGATGTCAATTTGGTACACGTGGGTGGTGGACCCTTGGTGGAGGCACGTGGCTGTCGCGCGCAGCATCCCCGCACGAATGGGACGAAGATGGTTGGCATTGATCTCCATACCCATCACAGCCACTTCGAGCACATTCACCCGAAGACAAGCCGCGATCGACGCTGCAGACTCCGCCATCACTACGTACACACCACCGTGCACGATCCGAGCCGGTTGGAACAATCGCTCATCAACATCAAGGACAACAGTCACAGCTTCAGGATCGTACGACTCCACGCGAATACCCAAAGTCTTCATGAGCGAAGGAGAGTCTCCCCCTTCCAACCAAGCGATGAGTTCATCGCGAGAAAGCTGCGTTTTTGTCATACCCAAGTCCACCTATCCATGAGCCAAACATCCGCTGGAATGGGTCTGATTGTACACCAAACAAAGTCGAAGAACCAAGTTCATTTCAAAACAAGAAGAGACCGCTATCCCTACAGAGCAACCCACGTTTGATGTGGGACCCATGGAACGGATGTCCATGTTGAAAAATTGAGTTCGGTGGGGGGAGCTTTTAAACTTTGGTCTGAAGGATGAGGGGACGTCCCTCACCATCCATTCGTGCGATTCGGGAGAACCTCCATTGCCAGCAGCCACATCGAAAACTCGCAACTCTGCTCAATCATCCAAGTCCAAAGGGACTTCTGGAACATCCAAAAACAAGGGTCGCTCTACAACCAAGAATGCATCCTCAAAAACGAAACATTCGACAAAGCCCAGGAAGGACAGAAGCCAGAAGCAGCCCAAACGCAGAAGAGCTGCAGAGACCGATCATCTCACTATCGATCAAAGCGCCCCCACTCAAATTGATGAAAGTCCGCGAACAAGAGCCAGAAATCGCGGGCAGCAAGAAGCGTCAACGCCCCGCCGAAGTGGCTGGAAACGTTTGGACCGATGGTTCACGATCGCTCTGATTGTTTTTGTGTTTGCGGGGGTGGGAGGGGTGTATGGTGTGAACAAGTGGTGCCTGAATCAGGGGGCAAAGGATCTACATCCACTCTCCCTGTCCCACTTGCAAGCTCGTGGGCAGGCTTTTCTGACCTACATCAAGCTGCACTGGGGTCCTCCAACCACGAAAAAGCACAGCTTGGGCTACGAACGCGAGATACAAGCCGCAGCGCTCCACAATCATCTCAAGCCTTCTCTTCTCAAGGCTGTGATTGCAGTGGAGTCAGGGTTCCAACCGAACCTAGTCGATCGATACGGCGCGATGGGACTGATGCAAGTCACACAAAGCATCGCCAGCAAATACAAGAGGGATTACGAAGCCCTCACACCATCAGCCAACATTGTGATTGGGGCTAAATTTCTCGCAGAACAGTTTCGCACATACAAGGACCGCAGCAAGGCCCTCGCAGCCTTTCACTACAAAAAGCGTGGCCTGCCTCTGCCTTCAGAGAAGGCTCAATCCAGATACGTCGAAGCGGTCCAAAAGAAAGAGTTGGCGTTCTTGAAGGACCCAGGACATCAAATCCGAATTGCCTCCAAAAACCCTCCACCGCCACCCCGGCCCTCCAGAGTGAAACGATGGATGCGCTCTCTCAAGCGATACCTCTCTTCTTCCAAGTCCAAGAAGAAAGAGACTTCGGACTCCAAAGACGAAGAGTAAGAAAACCTGCTTCCCCTAAATCACAGTGACGGGGATGGAGTCTTCGCCTTTTTCTTTGGCGAGGGCCCATCGACGATAGCCATCCACCAAAACATACGAATCACCCTCACGACGGACATACAAAGGCTCAAACTTGAAGTTCCCTTTGTCATAAGCGTCGGAGTACTTCTGGTAGACTTGGTCTTCCACGGAGTAGTCGTTGAACTGAACAGGGACGTAAATTTCGTCGACTTTCAGCTCTTCGGGGTGAACGTCGGGTAGGTTGGTGCTTTCTTCCGAGTAGGTAAGATAGGGTACTGTTTCATCATCCCATTCGTCTGCTGACGCAGCCGCACGATGTACTGCATGACGGAACACAAAAATGTTCCCACCTTCAGGCAGCGCGATGAGGATCTGAAACCTGTCGTGCCAAACGATGGTTCCCGAAACGAGGATTCCTTCGTGAAGCATCAAAGACAAGGGGGCCTCGTCTTCAAGCAGGTCATCAGGGACCTCATACCGCATCTTCGGCTCATGATGAGGAATCTGACGCATGGCGCGCTGGGGAAGCGAGATCAAAAGCTGCTCAGCAACAGTCTGCCACTCTTCTTCTTCCAAGATGGCCGAGCAAAAACGCTTGGTCAGTGTCAACTTGGGATTGGTTTCCGTTTGCAGGAACAAGCGGAAGGGCTCCACTTCGGTCAAGACGCCAACAAAGGCTGACTTGTGAAAGCGAAGAATCCGAATGTTCTTGGCAGCCTTGATCCGCTCTTGTAGGTACGAGTCGCCGGTTTTCCCGAGGTGAGACTCCCGTTCGACGCGCTCTTGCAAAGCTCGGTTGCGCTCTTCCCGAAGTTCCAAGGCTCGGTTGTGTTCTTCTTCCGAGCGATGACTGGGCCGACGACGGCGAACTTTGGGTCGGTTCTTGTTCTCCAGATACTCTTCGTAGGTCAGCCGCCCGCTGGCGATTTGACCTGCAACGGCGCGGTCGTCCAGGTCGGGATGCTTGGCCATAATGGCATCCACGGCTTCTTTTCGCATCTGCTTCTTCTTCGAGACGCGTTTTTTGGGCGGTTGCGGCTTCCGAGCAGGAGGTCGGCCTTTGCCACGACGGAAGCCTCGCTGGCCTCCACCACCACGTGGACCACCGCCACGTGGACCACCGCCACGTGGACCACCGCCACGTGGACCGCCGCTTCGTCCCCGAGGCTGACGACGCTCACGACGAAGTTTCTCCCGCAACTCGGTCTTAAACTCTTCCGGGGTGATTCCACGCTCGGCAATTTCAGTGGCCTGTTCACGGGACAAGTCAGGGTGCTGGGAACAAACAAACGAGATAATTTGCTCCAACTTTTTGCGCTGACGCTCTTCGCGGATACGCTCTTGCTCCGTTTCCCACTCGTCGTAGGTCATCCCAGAATCGACAATTTCCTTTGCCAAGTCTTTATCAAGGTCGGGATGTTCTTGCAGCAGCAACGCAAGTGGATTGTCCTTTTTTTTCTTCTTCCCGCCACCACCAGGGGCACGTCTTTTCTTTTTCTTGGCCATGGTTTACCTCTTTCTCACAGACTTATGCCAATGCCTTGCACTACACGCAATGCATCCCGCCTAACTCGACCATTCAGACAAAAGTCATGAAGACCGACACTATATCACACAGTGTTCACCGATGGCAGAAAAAACAAACCCCCCAATGTCGAAGAGACTCCTACGCCGCGGGAAGTTCTCAAGATTGAAGCAAGATTCAGAAGTGAAAGAATCGATAAGAGAAGAGGAAAGAAATTTGTAGAAAGAAAGGAGAGTTCCCACGAAATTAGCTGGGGTCGAGATCCACCGTTACGTCGGTCACGGTTCCTGCGATGATGTTGAAGGAAGCAGACCCCTGGTACACAACAGCGCCTGTGGGGTCCAAGCCAACCACATCTGTGGTGTAACTACCTTCAGGTAACCCTGTGAGAGTGGAGGAGAACTTTTCACAGTCAAAGGTCGTACGAGACTCCACCTGACCGGCCCCATTCCTAATGGTAACCTCAACAGTGTCGGCAGCATCGCAAGAGCCTTCGACATCCAAAATCCAAGACAGGCGAACATCACCGGTGACGGCTCCATCAGGTCCGGTACCTGGGCCAACGATAAAACAACCTTGTCCCAACAAAGACAACGGCAAGAGCAGTGCGAACATAACCAGAAGCAACGATTTGCGTTTCATCCATCCACCTCCATGGAAATGAGAAGATCCAAAGGAATACACCAGAGAGCAAGTCGCCACTCTCCGGCTCGTTTCGATACAGTTTGGTTTCCACCCTTTACAAACGATATGCCAACTCTGAAGCATGGGAAGCAGCAACCCACATCACAGCCTGGCTCAGCAGCTCGGCCGAACCCATAAAGCACTGCAGGTAGGGGAAGAAGCGACAATGATTCGTGTAGTGAGAGACATCGAAGAGTGTCAACACATCCACCCAAATAGACACCAAACAGGGCGGACGGAAGGGGTAGACATGCTCCAGCCGGAGGTGTACTCCTCCACCCTCACCAATCTTACTTTCCAGCGAGGCTTGCTCGAAAGGTCGGACTTAACCGCAAGATATGGAGCTGTTGAGACACCTGAACCATGAGGTCACCACGAGACGACCACAAAGGTCTCTTCGCTCCGGGTGCAACCAGTTGCGCCTTTCTACTGGAAAGGCTCATCACCCAAACCCCTCTAGGGTCGGTAAATGCGACAAGTTGGTGCTTTGGTTTCTTCGATGGATTGGGAGCCAACGAAGGATGCCAGGCAAGAGGCCGCACCAACAGCGCCTTTCGTTGTTTGGCTTTCAACGACATCCAAAAGACTCCATACGCCGGAGACTTCTTACGTTTGGAGGAAGGTTTTGGAATGGAATCAACCCAAACCACCCCTTTGCTATCAAACGACCAGTTCGCCTGCCCTCCTGAAGCAGTAACCTTAGTAGCGCGAAACAGCATGTCTACAAATGCGAGTCCTCCACCTTGAGGACCTCTCTGAGGAGAAAACTGGAACGGCTTTCGAAGAAACGCGATGCCCCTTCCATCAGGAGCCCAAGACGGGGAGTAACCACGAGCCAGCAACAATAGGCCACTCTTCCGGGACTTCAAGGGGTTCCACAGATACATAATGTTGTGATGAGTAAACAGCAAACGTCGGGCCTTTTCAGAATACGAAGGCCTGACACCTGGGAAGAGATATTGCTCCTGTCCCAAACCCAGCAACGCAATGCCCTGCCCTTTTTGAGACTTCCACCAAGCCTTGGACTTGCTCTTCCCTTTCTTAACCTTCCGCGGTTTCTTTGTGGAAACCTTGGCAGGCTTTTCCTTCTCAGGTCCTGCAAAGATAGAACCTGCTGGCCCAAAAGAGGGAAAGAACCCATTGAGGGAACGCAAGACAAGCTTGTGTTTGTTTCGAAGAATATGACGTCGATGGACGGAGGCCTCCTTGCCCTTTTTGACAGCGTAGACAACCTCTTTCCCATCCAAGGACCATTGAGCCCCCACCAAGGTTCCGTCCAGACTCCAGGAGAAAGCCACCTTGACTCCGGACGGCCTCTTGCTTCCTTTGGACCAGACGCTCTGAGGCTGAACACTCAGGCAAAGAGCCAAAACAAAAATGAAAAACAAGACGGGGGAACGGAAGAAACTTGCGTTTGAAACCGTTCTCATACTCACTCTCCTCCTCGTTGTAGGAGTTGACAAAACCACTACGCCCGCTAGAGTGGGAAGCCGTAGCGTTCCACCTTAGACAGACAAGGGAGCATCATCGTGGAAAAACTGGAGCGTTTGCAAGATATTCTTCGGGACATTGGCAAAGGTGTCGTCGCCTTTTCCGGTGGCGTCGACAGTACCCTCTTGCTGCGGGTGGCCTACGACACACTCGGTGACGACGTTGTTGCATTAACCGCAATTAGCCCTTCGATGGCCCCATGGGAGCGCGAAGAAGCGGACCAACTTTGTGCCCAGATCGGTGCCAAGCACATCTGGGTAGAGAGCAACGAGATGGATCGCGAAGAATACAGAGCGAACCCATCCAATCGGTGTTTTTACTGCAAAGATGAACTTTTTTCCATTGCCCTTCGCGAAGCTTCTCAAATGGACCTTGGCGTTGTGATGGACGGCGCCAACCTGGACGACCGCGGCGACCACAGACCCGGTCGGCTTGCGGCCCAACAATACGATGTTCGCAGTCCACTCGATGAAGCGGAGATCAGCAAAGAGGAAGTTCGTGAGATCTCCAAGGCTCTTGGCCTCCCGACCTGGGACAAACCAGCCATCGCTTGCCTTGCCTCGCGGTTTCCGTATGGAACACGAATCACAAGAGAGCGTATTGAAAAGATCACAGCTTGCGAAGGAGTTCTTCGAGACCTGGGGCTTCGCCAATTCCGTGCTCGCTACCACGACACCATTTTGCGTGTGGAAGTCGCACAAGAAGAATTTGAGCATGTGATGCAGCCTGAGGTTCGGTCGCAAATAGTGGAACGTTGCAAAGCCCAAGGGTTCTTGTACGTCACGATGGATTTGCAAGGATACCGAACCGGCAGCATGAACGAAGCCCTCACGCCTGAAGAAAAAATGACCTCATCTCCCACAACCCTCAACGCCAACGTCGCCCAGCCCGAATGACCAAGCTGATCGATTGGGATTCGTACGACCGGAGAACCCGGATCGTTCTCGAAGTCTTGCTGCTGTATACCGCCGCAGTGGTTCCAGTAGCGGTGCTTCATCCTTTTCGAGGCGTCGGCTTTGTCAACCAATACATCTGGACCGCGGCGATGGTCCTCCAGGTCTATCTACCGGCCTGGTACTTTTACAAGAAAGGCCAACCTCTCTCTGTTTCAGGGCTTCACCTTCGCCGATGGCAGGAAGGTCTGGCGCTCTGGCTCCTTGTTAGCGCTCTGTTTCTTCCTCCCACCGTGTTCGGACATCACATCTGGCAACACTGGAATGGTCTGAAGGTTCACGCCAACGAACATCCTTACAAACAATTCCCTTTCTCCATGCGGGGCGCACCGGCTCCCATCCAGCAGCCGGAAGACATTCAAGTCTACGCAGACCTCCAGCAACCAGAACTCACCATTCGATGGCGAGATCCCGTAGAAGCCACGCTCAAGAGTGACGGCCACTTGCGTGTGATGGCAGGGGCTTCCTGGGTCCGCGACAACAACGAAGGGAAAACCATTCAATTTTCTGGGGGAAGCTCCCAGTCCATTGAGGTCCGGCTGCGGGTGAACGCAGAGAACGTCCGGCTGTTTTTTATGCGGGATGGAAAGGTTGTCCATCGCCAGCACATTCGACTCGGACCGGACCAATCCCCGGCGCAAACGGACACCGTGTCACGGAACTACTGGTGGATTCTCTACATCATCATCGCGCAATTGTTGATGGTAGCCTTGCCCGAAGAGTTCCTCTACAGGGGCTACATGCTGACCCGCCTGGACGCGCTGTTCCCGCCTCGAACCATCTGGGGAATTCCACTCAGTTGGGGCAATCTCATCACAAGCATCTTGTTTGCCCTCACCCACTTTGTCATTGGTTGGAACGCCTACCGGCTCAGCGTGTTTTTCCCATCCCTTATCTTTGGGATGCTCAAACAAAAAACCCGATCTCTGCTCGCACCTATCCTGTTTCACGCCTCAGCGAACATCTTCATTAAGTTGTTAGAGGTCTGGTACTTTTAAAGGAAAGCCGAAGGAAGAATCGAACAAAACGGCCGGGAGGCGATAGGGCTTTTACTTGGCTTCGAGAAGTTTCTTTTCTTCTTCGTCGAGGAGTGGCTTGAGGTCGTCCAGGGGCAAGCCGTTGGCCTCAATCACTTTCTTGTACATGGGAACAGCTGCGCGTGGAACTCTCTTCTTGGTTTGGTCTTTGGGATCATAGCCAAACATACCAAACCGCCAGTTGAATCCATGGTTCCACTCGTAGTTATCGACGAGGCTCCAATACAGGTAAGCGCGAATATCAGCGCCGTCTTGAATAGCTTTGTGGATCCAGAAGAGGTGCCGCATCATGAACTCACTCATTCGAGAGTCATCCGCTTTTGCGCCGTCTGCCGCTTTGGGAGGCACCACCATCTTGTGACCGTTTTCGGTGATGATGATAGGCTTGTTGTACTTTTTCACCATCATCAGGAGGTCGTAGATGCCTTTGGGATAAAAGCCGATGTTCTTGAGGGTAAAGGGATTGACCGTAAACAAGGTAGACAGCGGCGGAAGCATCGAGGTTTCGGTGCCTTCGACTTCAGCCTTCTCGTAGTAGTTCATGCCAATAAAGTCGAGTCGCTTGAGGTCAGGACGATCCACAGTGGTGCCATCAAGCTTCTCGTCCAGCTTCCCATTGTTGAGCGCTTCCATAAAGACACCGTTCAACAGGTAGGAGACATTCTCTGCGCCCTTAACATCCAGCTTGTTTTTGGGATCTTTGGGGTACACAGGGGAGAAGCTATAAGGAATACCAATCAAGGAGTTGTTCCCATCTTTGTTGGCATCCACAGTGTCGTTGGCTTTGACAGCGTCATACATTTTGGCGTGAGCTTCGATCATTCCCATCATGACAGTGCGAGCTTCCTTGAACCGGGTTCCAACACCAGGAGGGTTGATTCGGTCAGGAACCTGCATCAAGTAACCCGGTAAGATGACTGCGAAGGGTTCGTTGATGGTCAGCCAGTAATCGACATCCTCCCCGAACTCTTTGGCGACAAACCCCGAGTATTTGGCGATTTCAGGGATCAACACGTTGGGAGCAACCCAGCCTTTTTCGGTGCACTTGTCGAGATCTTTGTTGCATTCGACGCCGTTGTGGATCCAAAGAGGTAAGGTGTAGTGATTGAGCGTAACGAAAGGCTCCATCCCCCGGCTTCGCAACGCCTTAAACATCTTGCGGTAGGTGTCGATGGCTTCTTGGTTCGCGATCTTCTTGAGGTTCTCATGACCTTCTACACCGATGGTCGACTTGGGAAAGATCCGGCTCCACTCGATGCTTAAGCGAAACGCCCGAACACCAAGCTGGGTCTTCGCCATATCAAAGTCTTTTTCATAGAGTTCCCACTGCCCAGGACCCCAAGAGATAGGATCACCGCCTGTGAACGGATATTCGCCATCTTCTGTTTTAAGGGTCTTGCTCTGAATCTCGGGAGATGTGGCCCACTGGTACCAATCAGAGTTTCGGTCTTCGCATTTTTCTGGAGCCAGAGTGGGACACCCCATGTCTCCTTGAAAGCCGGCAATCGACACCCCCCACCAAAAGTTGGCAGGAAACTGAAGCGCGTTGGCGACAGCAGGTGTTTCTGTTGTGCCTCCGTCAGAAGTGTCTGTTTTGTTTCCGCAACCCACCACGCTCGACAACCAGAACGAGGCCACCATGGCCCCAACGACACCCATCTTAAGAAACCAACGATTCATGCAACAACATCCTGTTCAATGGGGGAGGAGAGATGACAGTTCCTCCAACAAAACGGAGGGAACTCGGAAAAAACCACGATCAGGGACGGTACGAGAGAGAAGACACAGGGCCGTTGTGCTGCTTGAGCGTGGCCGACACGGTGCCAGCTTTCAGGTCCCACACCCGGATACTATTGTTATAGTGTCCAGCGACCAAAACATCTCGGGCCGGATGAAACGCAAGAGAGTACACCGCGCCAAACGCCGTCCCCTGAAGAGTCTTTGTCGCCTTGGGGGTTGGGCCTGAGACGTCGTACAGGAAGACCGTACCTTCGGCGCTTCCGACCGCCAAGCTTTGTCCGCTGGAGTCAAACGCAAGGGACGTAATCCCTTGTGTAGCAACATTGAGGATCGAACCTGTTCCGCTTAGGAGATCCAGCAGATACACAGATCCATCGCGGCTCCCTGAAGCCAACCATCGCCCTTTGGGGCCAAAAGCAACAGCAAAAACACCCAATGTATGCTTGGTAAAGCTAGTCTTCAGGAGCAGGTTGGTACCTTTTCGCTCCCAGAGGCGAACAACACCAGCGCCCGTTCCAGTCGCAACCCACGACCCTTTGGAGTCAATCGCGAGGCTGTAAATCGCAGCGTTGTGGCCGTTGACAGTGGCAAGCCCCTTTCCTGTAGCCATGTCCCAGAATCGCAACGACTTGTCTTCGCCACCAGTGAGAACCCACTTGCCTTGCGGGTCCATCACAACGCCATAAATCGGAGCGGTATGACCTGTCGCCTTCCAAAGCACCCGAGCCAAGTCGGTGCTCCAGGCAATAACTTGCTTGTCATGGCCCACAGAGACAAGAGACTTACCGTCGGGAGCAAAGCGCGAAGCATAGACCGCATCGGTGTGGCCTTGCACATACGAGCGAATGACTTTGTTGGTATTGATATCCCAGAGATAAAGGGGAGCTTGTTTGTCCCAGCTGCTGGAGAGCAGGTAGGAGACCTGGCAATCGTCAACCTTGCCGTTGCAGTCGTCATCGGTCTGGTTGCCGCACGTTTCTGTCTTTGGAACAACCATCCCCACACAAGGAGCCTTCCAGTCGCCGTTGTCGGTGCAGGTTTGGACGCCATCCTTGCAAGCTCCGACACCACGAGTTCCGGCTGCGCCAACATAGCAAGCGCGTGTTTCACCTTTGGCGCATGTCGCTGGGTTGCAGTCATCGACCTTTCCATTGCAGTCGTCATCCAACTGGTTGCCACAGACTTCACCTTTGGGAAGGACCTCTCCAACGCAAAGGCTCCAGGTAGTATCGGGATTGCAAGTTTGGATGCCACCCTTGCACGCGCCGACGCCATTCGTGGAAGCAGGACCACCGTAACATGGACGGGTTTCACCGGGCTTGCAGGCTTGGTTGCATGTGTTGTCGGGAGTTCCATCGCAGTCTTCGTCGATGGAGTTTCCGCAAACTTCCTGAGTGGGAACCACAGCCCCTTCACACGCCCCCCACTTTTCACCATTGCAAACCTGAGTTCCCTTTTTGCAAGGACCCACATCCACAGTGGGATCGGTTAATCCTTGCCGGAAGGGGTAGCACTCTCGCTTGTCGCCGTCTTTGCATTTGGGACAATCGTCATGTACGGGGTCGTCGATATACCCGTCACAATCATCATCTTGACCGTTGGTACAATTGCGATAGACCTCACCTTCAGGGCGAGGCAATGTGGTGCTCAAACAAACCAACTTGCCGAGAGTACAGGAACGGTACTCTCCTTTGGCACAAGGACCTTTTTCACCAGGAACGGTGCAGGCCTGGTTCATCTCAGGGTAGGTTTCATCTACAGAGCCGTCACAATCGTCGTCGATGCCGTTGCAGACTTCCTTGGTGTACTTGGAGCGGTCTTCCAAACATGTCGACCAACGTCCACCCAAACAAGTTTGTTTTCCGTAGGCGCAGTTGTACGAAGCGCTTGCGGCCCCGGACAGTCGGCAGCGCCGTGTCGTACCTGTGGTGCATGACGTGTCGTACGTTCCCGTTTCGCACAAGCCAGCGACACAAAACCGTCTGGAAACCCCGTACTTGTCGTAACAGTCCGAAGAGGTTTGGCACTCTCCATTGAAGCGGGGAGGAATGCAGATACAGTTGGCAAGCAGAGGCATCAGAACGAGCACTGCGACAAAACAAAAATGTTGCAAATTTCGAAACATACATACAACCCTTCGGAGAAGAGAGCATCAGGGACAGCAAGCGAGACCACAGGGGCGCGCTCCATCGACAATCGGAGAGCCACCACCCGCTTGCACAATATCTTTAGACTTCCGTGGGTTACAGAATAGGAGTTTGGGTTAAACTTGTCAATGCACGTTGGGAAATGGGGAGCGTCATGAATGTCCGGGCTTGGAAGCCCGTCGTAGGAGAACGTACATCGCACCTCCCCCACCATCGTAGGGTCGCGCGGTACAGAAAGCGAGGACCTTTTTACGGAGAAATCCTCGGGTCATCCATACAAACAAACGACGCTTTAGGATCGGCTCTTTCTTGGGAGAATGAAGCCCTCGACCATGTACAATGAGCAAGCACTGGTGATCTTTGCGTCGTTGTTCTGCCACAAAGGAATGGAGTGCTTCCTTGGCTTCATCTACGGAGAGACCATGTAGATCAATGTAGGCCTGCCAGGAAAGTTCACCTTGTCGAAGCTTTTGAAGAACGCGTGGGTCCAGATCTTGCGCAGCTCCTTCCAGGTGTTCTTCGTGGTAGCTCAGATCAAAGTCGTGCGTTCCCTGCACAAGACCTTCCAAGAATTCACGTACTTCATCTTCCGCGGTTTGGTAGGTCTTGGCCGAAGCCAGTACAGGCAAAGACTCCTCTCTTGCTTCCGAGAGAGGAATGACGTCGGCCATCTCCTGCTCAAACAGATCTTTGTCGGAGAGGTTACGCTCTTTTTGCCGTTGTGCGCGTCGTGGTGGAGGTTTTTCCCTCGCTGTGGGCAGAGAAAGCCGCACAGACGCCTGCACCAATTGCTCACGTAAGCGACTGTTGGAGAATGACTTGGCATTGCTTTTGCGGGTCAACGTGCTCTCCTCTCCTACCGGTGGAGACAAACCCATCCCAGGAAGAACATAGCAAGGATGTCTGTTGGAAACAACAGCGCACTTCCCACAAGACGGAAGAATCCGGGTCGAGTTCATGTTGCCTGTGCCCTGGGTTTCGGCTATGGTGGAACAAGCAAGGTTTTGAGGAGCAGTCGAACGTCCCAACCCTCACAACAGGAGAGGCTTGCATGAAGAAGAAACCCAGCCACAATCGAGCGTTTGCCAAATGGTTGATGTTTTGGCTAGCCTTGTGTGGGTGCTACATGACCATCGCAGGTGGGGTCAACTGCAAATGCCCTCCCCCCGAACCGGACGGCGAGATCGTGGACGTGGACGCCAGCGAAACCAAAGACGACTGTTACTGCGTCGCTCCTGGCTCCCCCTGTCAGATCGACGGTGACTGCCGAACCAAGATTAAGTATTGTATCTTCCTGACCTGCCAGAGCGGCAGCTGCCAGGAACCCAGAGAGACTCCGCCTCCTGAGCCGGTGCCGGAAGAAACCAACACAGAGCCCCCGCCGACTTGCCCAGTGAACTGCGGAAACGACACGGATTGCAACAAAGACATCTGTGGCGAATACATCTATTGCAAAGAAGGACGATGCTCCAAGAGTGACATTGTCATTCCACCCTGATCCAGGCCTTCGTACATACGTTCAGCCCCAATCTCTCTCCCATCTCTTCAATGATTGCTATCCCCCAAAGAAGGAACACACATGGATCGAACAACGTATCTGGTTGTAGGGGCAGGTGTAAGCGGCCTCGCCTTCGCCAACTTTATCTCAAACGATGACTACATCATTTTGGAACGAGACAGCGAGATCGGTGGCTACTGCAAAACCATCCATCAAGACGGCTTTGTTTGGGATTACTCCGGGCACTTCTTCCATTTTCGTCACAAAGATCTGGAGCAGTATCTGGTCGATCGAATGCCCAACGACGAGATCAAAGTGGTCGAGAAATGCTCCCAGATTCTCTACAAAGACCGACTCGTGGAGTTTCCCTTCCAGAAAAACATTCACCAGCTACCGCAAGACGAGTTCATCGAGTGTCTCTACGATCTGTACTTCCTCGATAAGACCTCCACACCCACCAACTTTAAGGAGATGGTCTACAGCCGCTTTGGCGCAGGGATCGCAGAGAAGTTTCTCGTGCCCTACAACGAAAAGCTCTACGCTTGTGACCTCTCCGAACTCGACGTCAACGCCATGGGCCGGTTCTTCCCCTACGCAGATCTCGACGCCATCGTAAAGAACTTCCGCCAGGCAGATAACTCCTCCTACAACTCCACGTTCACCTACCCAAGCGGAGGAGCGATCTCGTACGTCAACGCGCTGGCCAGCGAGGTAAAGGAAGGTGGAATTGCTCTCAACGAGGGCCTTGTCTCCATCGACCTCAAACGAAAAGTGGCCACCACGACTCAACGAGAGATCGCCTTTGAGTACCTGATCTCCAGCGCCCCGTTTGACAAGCTCCTCGACATGACGGCCCTGCCCTATCCAGACGATGCGTTCCGCTACAACAAAGTGTTGGTGTTCAACCTCGGCTTCGACAAAAAAGGCTGGGAAGGCAAGCACTGGGTGTACTTCCCCGAGCGGAAGTATCCCTTCTATCGAGTCGGATTCTACGACAACATCTTCGACACCGAACGAATGAGCCTGTACGTCGAGATTGGCTATCCCTCAGGAGCTGAAGTCCCTGTTGAAGAGAAGCTAGAGCAAACCCTGGCTGGCCTCAAAGAAGCTGGGGTTATCACAGACCACCAGCTTGTAAGCTCGCACAACATTGTGCTGGATCCTGCTTACGTCCACATCACCCAAGAGAGCAACAACCTGGTTGAGGATCTGCGCGGTGTCCTCTCCACTCGTGGGGTCTATAGCATCGGTCGCTACGGAGGTTGGACCTACTGCGCCATTGAAGACAACATGATTGAAGCGCGCTCTCTCGCCCGGCAGCTTAACCAGATCAACGCATTGCCTGACTCATGATCACGATCGACGGCTCGTTTGGCGAAGGTGGAGGACAGATTCTTCGCTCCTCCCTCTCGCTCAGTGCGATCACACAACAGCCCATTACCCTCCACAACATCCGGGCCAATCGCAAAAAGCCGGGTTTGCGGCGTCAGCACCTGGCGTGTGTCCAGGCTCTCGCCCAACTCTGTGAAGCCGAAGTCAGTGGTGATGAAGTAGGAAGCGACCATGTCACGTTTGCTCCAACTACCCTCCCCCAATCCAACTTTACCTATGACATCGGTACAGCAGGATCCACCTCCCTCTTGTTCCATGCACTCTACTACCCGATGCTTTGGGGGCAACAAGGCGGCACACTTGAACTCTTGGGTGGAACGCACAACGCGATGGCTCCCTCCTTCGACTACCTGGAGCGTGTCTGGCAGCCGTTGCTGAGCGAGTTTGGCTTTGAGGCCTCACTTGAATTGGGGTCCTACGGTTTCTACCCCAAAGGTGGAGGACACATTCGAGCGTTCATCCCTCCGAAACATCCGGTAGGAAGCCAGGAAGCCCAAGGAGAACAAGATCCATCGTCCCTCACCTGGACCGAAAGACCAGCGTTCGCTCACCTTGAGATAGTCGCGATGTTTGCTCAGCCTCAAGGGCAACGACCACGCAAGCAGATCCCCCAGCGCATGGCCACCATGGCTCAAAAGATACTGAAAGCCAAAGGGTTTGCATCGACGGTCACGACCTTAAATGTGGAGTCAGCCTCCGCTGGAGCGGTGTGCAGTATCTTTGCAACGTTTGGGAATCTTCGAGCAGGATTTGTCGCCTTTGGCGATCGGGGAGTGTCATCGGAAGCGGTCGGAAAGCAGGTTGCGTTGGAAGCCCTTCAATTTCTAGAGAGTGAAGCCTGTGTTGATTCTCATGCAGCCGATCAATTGTTGCTTCCTCTGGCGCTTCGTGGGAAGCCAGCGTCCTTTACAACGTCAGAAAAGACGGGACACCTGGAGACCAACGCCGACATCATTCAACGTTTCCTCCCCAACTGTCAGTTCGTATTGACGGAGCAAGCTCCCAACCTTGTTCTGGTAGAGCTGAAGACTGAATCTTAATCTTCCGGTCGCTCACCTGGAGGAGCCATCTTAACAAGCTTGGGCTCAAAGCGAGCGACGGTTTCAACGAGGTCGCTTTGCTCTTGCATGACCTTGTGGATGTCTTTGTAGACGCCGGGAACTTCATCGAGGCCAGCGCTCAACAAGGTGACGCCTTTCTCTTCCAGTTCGCGCTCAACGTCTTTCCAGGAAAAGGTCGATTTGGCTTGCTTCCGGGACATCACACGACCCGCACCGTGCGCGGCGCTTTGCAGGGATGACGTCTCGCCTTTGCCGCGAACCACAAACGCTGGGCTTGCCATCGATCCTGGGATGATCCCCAATTCACCAGCGCCGGCAGGGGTTGCCCCTTTTCGGTGAACATAAAGTTCCTTGCCGTCGTGGACTTCTTTCCAACAGAAGTTGTGGTGATTCTCAAGCTGCAACAGCGCGCTGGCCTTCAAGCTTTTCAACATCGAATCATGAATGCAAGCGTGGTTGGCCGCAGCATACTCTCCCATCAAGTTCATCGCGGCCCAGTATTCCTGACCTGCTTCCGAGTCCATGTCCAACCAGGAGAGGTGACGCAAGTGTTTGGGAAGCTCAGGATGCATCGCCATCGCAAGCCGGGAGTAATGAGAAGCAACGGAAGCTCCAACGCCTCGACTGCCACTGTGGGACATAATCGCAAGATACTCACCTGCCTCAAGGCCCAGGTCATCCTGCTCCAAAACAAAGATACCGTACTCAACAAAGTGATTGCCCGAACCGCTGGTGCCCAATTGTTTCCAGGCTTTGTCACGGTTTCGCTGGGTGATGGGACTGACGCTCCAGTCCTTCTCCATCACCTCATGGTCACGTCGGTACTGTTGTCGGAACGAAGCTCCAATCCCAAACCGGGTCTCCTGCTCCAACGCTCGGATCAGGGTGTTGGTGTTCCGAGCCAGCGCTGAAACGGGCATGTCCAACACGGTCATTTTCATCCGACAGGCGATATCAACTCCAACAGCATAGGGAATGACAGCGTTTTCAGTCCCCAGCACTCCACCAATGGGAAGGCCGTACCCAACGTGCGCGTCGGGCATCAAAGCACCAGCCACCGACACGGGCAGTTCACAAGCGTTCTTCATTTGTTGGACGGCAGACTCTTCGAGGTCGTCACCCCATTGTTTCCAGGGTGCGGGCTCCTCTCGTGGCACAAAGGGGCTTGCCAATGCAATCGCACCCCCTATAGCTTCAGCCAGATCCTTCCAAAACGGGTCTTCCATGAACGAAGCAGGATCCTCAACGATCGCTTTCACAGTCTTGCGGATGGCGCTTTTCTTCATGCCGACATCACGAGCATCCCGGCACAATCCGGCGGCCAGCCTGATATTGTCACCTTTGGGGATACCGAGATTTTGCAACTCGCGACTTTTCATAAGAACTCCAAAACAAGTTGTTCAGGTAAAATGAGGAAGAAGGGTCAGGTTTGTCTTCCACTCCCTCAACGAACAACACCCCCTTGAGGTTCACCAAGGCTTCGGCGACTGCGCCAACTCTGTCCATGTCTCTGGGTCCAGGCTGGTGTACAAGAGCGTGTATGCCGGACAACCCAGATCTTCCGCCATCGACTCCCCGACTTCGTAAAAGAGAGTGTCGATCGGGCTTGGTTTCAGGAGAAGGGCCAGAGCGGGCTTCCCATCGGGGGATTCAGTTCGCGTCAGTCCGTAGGGTTCGGTCCAAGCAAGAAGGTTGGGTCGCCAGGACGCCCAAAAATCGGTGTTGGTCAGAAAGATATCTTGGGCCTCTTGGGATTGAGTTGGGTCATCGGGCAACAAGAAAAGCAGCACCGCAATGTCTTGATCTTTGGAAACGGATGCCATGTCTGTCCTCCTCTGGCAAGCTTCTGGGGTAGGATGGGTATCACATTGTAGGGGAAGCTGTAAATCAACCTTGACCCGGCAACAACGAGCCCTTACGCTACGCTGTCTTGCAGGCAAACAACCCAACAAGGGAGAGATTCATGATCTGGGTGGGCATGGGAGTATTGATGGTCGCGCTTGTGGGTGTGGGGCTGTCTTGGCGAGTGCGACAAGCCTGGAATCATTACCCAACCTACCACGACGTCCATTACCGCGTGCGCACCCAAGACGGGTGGGACCTCAGCCTGTATCGATACATCCACGCCAACGACCTGGCTCAAGAGGAAGAAACGGCGCCCCCACCACGGCCTGTAGTGGTGCTCTGCCATGACATAGGAAGTTCCCCCCAACTGTGGGAGCAAGATGGCCCACAGTCCTGGCCTTTGCAATGCAAAGCCCTCGGCTACGACGTCTGGTCCGTGGGTCTTCGAGGGACCTCAAGCGCAGAGCCACACTACCTTGACGTGTACCACGGGTGGGGATGGGACCTGGAAGCTCACATTCACTTTGATCTTCCCGCCTTGCTTGCGACCATCCGGCAACATACCCAAGGAGCAGCGATACATTGGATCGGTCATGGCCTGGGAGGCACACTAGGCCTCGTGAGCCACACACAAAGCGCCTCCCCCTTCGCGTCATGCACCGTTATCAACTCAGGGCTCAAGCCCCTCCCACGTTTCCGTGGCATCGCAGCCCTACTTCGTTGGTGGCCCCTTCCCTTTGTCCCGCTGCCACAGATTTACCGCTGGACAACCCCGTTTCGTTGGACCTTGCAACAATGGCGCTCGCTTCGCTCCAAGGTGTTACAACAAACCCAGCAAAAAGCAGCACCGTTCTCACCGGCTCTTGCCGTCCAGCTCAAGCCCCTCTCGACGCCAGTCCTCCGCCAAACCCTTCGCTGGTGGTACAAAGGACATTGGCAGCTTCGAGCAGGACAACCGTCGCTGCATACCGAGTTGTCAACGTTTTCGTGCCCAGTCTTTTCGATGAGCGCTCCAGGCTCGGCCCAAGCACCGACCCGCGCCGTTCAACAGCTTCTTGAGCAGCTACCCTCCTCCCAGAGGTATAGCTTTCACATTGACTTGTCTGGCGAAGAACACACCGACTCTCCAACAGCACAATCAGACTCCAGCGATGAACCGGCCTTACCCAACACCACGTTGGAGGAGGATACCAGCGAATCGCCAGCCTGGGCCAAAGAGATCCCGTATGGACACTTTGCACCGCTGCTGCATTCTCAACTTCGGCAACGACTGCTCATAGAGTGGCACACATGGCACCAATCCCTCTTTGCTCCCAAGCCTCCTCCCAAGCGTCGTCGTCGCCGGTCCTCCAGGCCAGGCAAGGAAAAGTAAGGCAAGGTAAGCTTTGATCCCTTGGACTCCAAGCTCAATGGGACACTGCTGTTTTTTTGCTTTTTGCGACCCGAATTGTCCATAGTGAACCCGACTACGATTTGGGAGACAAGGGATGCGAAAAGATAGAGGGATCACACGAATAGGAAGTGACCCATGGTTGCTTGGGGTCACCATTCTGTTGTGTTTGTTTGGAGTTGTGATGATCTACTCCGCGACGCACAACATGGCATACGACAAATTTCACGACCCTCTCTTCTATTTAAAGAAGCATCTCTTCAGCTTGTTCATCGGAGGTGCTGGGCTTTATGCGTGCTCGTACATCCCTCTGCAGCGGATGAGGCAGTTCACCTTTCCCCTATTGTTGCTGGTCTTTGCGCTGCTCGTCCTTCTACATATTCCAGGCTTTGGTGTACGGGCTGGTGGTGCACTTCGGTGGTTGAAAATTGGTAGTTTCCGTGTGGGCCAACCCTCAGAGCTGGCCAAGTTAGCGATGGTCTTGTACCTGGCTCACTCACTCGAACGCAAACAAAATGTGTTGCACCAGTTTTGGTACGGATACGTCCCTCATATCGTGGTGGCAGGCGGGATCGTGGTTTTGCTGATGGCACAGCCTGACTTCGGAACCTCCATGATGATTTTGACCCTGACAGTCGCGGTGTTGTTCGTGGCAGGGATTCCTTTCCGATACCTCGCCGGAAGCGCCATCCTGGCGTTGCCCGCAGTCTATATGCTGCTGGTTTCAAGCCCCTATCGATGGAGAAGGATCACAGCCTTCCTCAACCCCTTCGCCAAAGACAACATCCAGGGCGACGCCTACCAACTGGTACAGTCGTTGAAAGCATTTTCCAGCGGCGGCCTCACAGGAATGGGTCTTGGCTTTGGAAAACAAAAGCTCGGCTTTCTCCCCGAAGCCCACACGGACTTTATCTTTGCAGTATTGGGCGAAGAGTTGGGCCTGATTGGTGTGTATGTCTTTATGGGACTGATCCTGATTCTTCTTTACCGAGGCTTCACCATCGCTTCTCGCTGCCCCAATTTGTTCGGTCGCTACCTCGCTTTTGGACTGACCTGTATGATTGGGATTCAGTCCCTCATCAACCTTGGTGTGGTCATGGGAAGTTTGCCCACCAAAGGAATGCCGCTCCCCTTCCTGTCTTTCGCAAGGACGTCTTTGATTGTCATGTTGATGGCTGTCGGAATCCTCTTACAAATTGAATACAACACCCGAATGATGGTCTTTAATCACGGCAAGACCCAACACGGTTGAGAATCTTCCCTTCTACATGGAGCCTTATTTCACACCCCACACTTTGAGAGTGTTGTCGGAAAAGCCCGCCCCAACAAGCAGCCCTTGAGATGAAGAGACCGCGCTCAAGTTGGTCGTAAGTTGGCTCTTGGGGTCGAGGGTCCACACAACCGAAGCCCCTTGGGCCGATCGTCGAATGGCGCCGAGAGTTCTCCGATCTTGGGAGGGGATGAGAAGCTCAATCGCTCCATCCCCATCAAGATCTCCAGCGACGCCCATATCCAGGTTTCGGGAGCCAATCACATGGGAGGTGTAGCCTCTCGCTTCAGCAGCCACCGTGAGTTTGTCTCCAGCCCAGCGGAAAAACTCGGTGGGCCCGCCAATGTGTGGTGTGAGAACATCCACGATCTCCATTTCTCCACCAGGTCCAAAGGGTGCGACAGCCAGCTGATGCCTCCATCGGTTTCCCAGCCCAATCGCTGGTCCCTTCGCAAGCAAGGACCCGGACTCGCTATACAAGACGAGCTGGGCGCCTTGAGAGGCATTGCTCTGGGTTACAAGAATTTCTCGTGTCCCGTTCTTATCAACATCGACCCAGATCGGAGAGATCCCTTCCACAGCGGTTGGCGCAGGGATTGGAATGGTCTGAACAACCTTAAAAGAGGGCTTCGTCTCAACCAAGGAGATGCTTCCCGCTTCGATACCATCCCCAAGAACATTGTGTCCGTATCGGGTGGTCGCTCCTGTTAGAAGCAGGAGGCGTTCTCTTTCGTCCACAAGAATCCGGGCATCTGGAAGAGCGTTGAGTTTCAATCGTCCCAACTCTTTGTCCTTCCACAGCACCAAATCCCCTTGTTGGTCGATGTACACAAAGCCCTGAAAGTTCGGCAAACGAACAGAATGGGTACCCTTGGATTGATTGGGGAGCAGTGGATTAACTTGAACGGCACCTTTCGTTGCAGTCAACGCCAAAGGCATGCCTGCTGGATATGTAGATACGTTCAAGGTTGTAGGTGTTAAGGTTCCACCGGAAAGAGTGAAACCTTGCAGCGTCCCCTCTTCGAGAGCAACGGCCCACAAAGGCCCGCCCGGCGTGGGAACGCTTACCACCCAAGCTGGAGGGCCTTTGAGCGAAGCGACCACAGGTTGTGACGAAGAGACTTTGCCTTGACCTGAAACCCAACGATTCCCGTTCGCCTTTTGGTACGTTAGGCCGACCGAATGTTGAACAATTTGAGGAGCATCAACAACTTGTTCGGTTGGAGAAGTTTCTGGAGGGTCTTGAGGTTCAGAAACATCAGGAGAGGCGGATTCGACTACGGATTCAGAGGAAGCGTCTGCAAGAGTGGCTTTCTCTGGGCTGGCTTCGGGAGTTGCACCATCAGAACGATTGTCCGAAACCACTTCAACGCCACTCCCCACTTCTTTGAGTGAAGGTTCAACGTCAGGCTCTGTGATGGGCTGTGTGCTCGCACAACGAACCAAGAACAACAGCAGCAACAGCCAAGCAAGCAACAAACTCCGCAAACGAACCCCCACTTATGAAACGTAACGTGTTTACAGTTCGCGTTGCAACAAAGACTCAATTTGCCGCATGGAGTCTTCGTCGAAACGTCGGATGTGAAGCAACACAGTACCATCAGGTTTAAACAAGATAACCTGAGGAATGGTGCTGATCCGGAACCGACGGGACAGAGAACTTCGGCTGTCGATGGCCATTTTGAAGGGAAACCGACGTCCCCACTTCCGTTTAAAAGGGCGAAGCATCGACGGACCATCAGAGGTTACAGCAAAGATCTTTAGACCTTTCCTTCGGTACTTCCGTCGAATCTTGCGAAGAATGGGGACCAAAGCTTTGCAGCCTTCGCACCAGGTAGCCCAGAAGAAGGCCATCGAAACCCCCTTCGAAGCAGGAAAGGTGATGTTGTTTCCACTCAACGACTTGAGCTTGGCGGAACCAGAAGGAGACTTGCGTCGTCTCGGTCGCCCCTTGTGATGTTTCTTCTTGTTGAGGCCAAACACTCTAGTGTCGGGTTCCAGATCGATCTCCCAGCCTGGGTCCCGTTGGGTTGGAAAGTTTGGAGCTTGGTTCGGGTCAAAGTGGGGAGTCCCGTTGTCATCACCCTGGGGTTGCGATGGAGCCGCCGCCACAACTTGTTGGTCGAGCTTCTTCAGCCTAACCTTCAGCGTCACCATCTTACTGTTGCGCTGAACAAGGAAGAAAGCCTTCTTCCCTGATGGAGACAACATCACCATGTCACGGACTTCGTTGTCGAGTTTCAGCATCCGGCCGCCCACAGCAACAATGATATCACCGACCTGGAGTCCACCTTGATCTGCGGGAGAGCCAACCGTTAGCGAATTCACGAGAACTGCACCAGGAGCGAGCTTTTCAAACCGTGAGTTCCAACCAGGAGGAGCAGCCTGAAAGCCAATCCCCAGCCAGGATGGGAACAAAGAGGCGAGCGCGATTTTGGGCAGTTTTCTTGGTTCAGTGGGTTCTTGAACGTTCCCTTCGGCCAACAACATCCCTTTGACTTTTCTGGTGCCGATGGGGGTGCGTTCGCAAGTCAACAGGTTGTTAAGGTTACGGAGGTGACGCTTGCTCTTGCCTTGTCGAAGGTACTCAAGGCCGGCGATCCGGGTCAAACGCTTGGCGACACGAAGAAGAGCTGCTTCATGAGTGAACAACAAGTGAATCTTTTGGGTTACTTTTTCGTAGCGACCATGAAGTCGGGTCAGGCGCTTTTTGAGATAAGGCTGGCGCTCCAAATAACGCAGGTAAGCCTTGTGTAACTTCGTGCCCATTTTTCGGGTTAGACCGTCAATTTCGGGACGATTAAGCTCATACTCTACACCACGTGCAACGCTTGGATGAGAGCGATAAAATCGCATCAAAGTCCCTTGTTGAACTTCCTTCCAGACCTGACTCCAGACCGTATCCAGTTGTTTGACTTGCTGGATGATTCCCCGTGTCTCTTTGACATCTTTCCACACGCTTCGGAGGGACTCGTACTTGCGCAGATAGAAGGTCTTTTCGATAGAGCGAAGCAAAACAATCTCCGACTGCAACGAAGCCGGAGGATTTTTCCACACCTTGGTCAGCCAACGGTCGACGCCACGAACCCAAGAGCCGCGAAGTTTTCTGTACTTTCGCTTGAGCATATCTTCCAGATAAATGTCAGACGTCGAGATGGGAACATCGGGGGTGAGGTCTTGGGTAAGGACCTTGTGATGTGCCTCTTCGTAGGTGTTCGCACGCCGCATCGCCCGAATGACTCGGTAGGCATGGCCCACCCGGTTTTTGGTGGCAGTCTCTGGAAAACAGCCATACGCTTCCCGGTTGGCGACAGTGGAGAAGAAACCACATCGGTTTCCGTGCACTTGCCAATTTGGTCGATACAAGAGGTTGGCAAATCCACCGGAGTAACATTGTGACATCACAGAGATGATACGGGTGCGAGAGCCCAGTTTTTCCATCATTCGCCGGAGGGATGCGACGTTAAGTTGTTCGCGCCAAAGCTCAATTTTGTTACCCCAGGGTCCACGGCCTTTGGTTCCATGATCCGTGACAAACATCAAAACAGTTGAGGAATCTTTGCGCGCTTTAACTTTCCGAGCCAAGGCTGAGAACCCTTTGTCGAGGGCGATCTTACGAGCTGGCATCATCCTCGCGCCCTCTAACGTCGTGTTGACTTGCTGCATCGGGTCCAAGAGCTGCCACTCAGGAAGCTGCTGCCACAACCAAGCCATGGGTAACGCCTTGGACAAGACCTGATCGGGCTGAGGGTTCTCTCCGTCGGAGGAAAAGATCTGGATACGGCTCGACGCAAGACCTCTTTTGAGGAGAAGCTCTCGCATCATTCGAATGTGCAGATGGTGTGAAAAATAATTGCTGCTAGTTTCACCGCCACCATTTAGAAGAATCGCATCGGTCAGAGGGCCGCGCTGTTTTTTGCCGAGGTTGAGAAGTGGCTTGAGGCGCTTGGGCTCCGTATAAAATTTGTTTTCACTAACAGGTGTAGCCATCCGCGCGCTGGGTTCAAACCGAGGGTCTGACTGATGATTCCGCATCAACCATTGGGTCGAGCCCCACACACCAAGCCCCACACCTCCAACAAACAAGAGGATGGAAAGGCCAAGTAACTTCATACGCTTGGCAGAGTTGGAAGACGTCGTAGAAGTTGTTGATGGGTCTTGCATCATACCGCTTGTTTCTCCTTGGAAGAAAGACTGGCCCACAGACTCGCCCATAACAAGACATTTGGAAGGGCTTATTCCCTTTCAAGCTCTCCACTATAGAATAGACACGATCGCTCAAAGACAAAACATTCTTGTCCTTCTTCCCACTTGGAACCGGCGCAGGTTCTGTGGTAGAGTACAGGCTCGGAGTCGTGCAAGGGCACCAGCCCAAGCCGATTTCCCCTTCTTTTTGAGTGAGATACGACAACGAAGTTTTTAGGATGAGAAACATTTTCACAGCCCTAGCGTTTTAAACGACGTCATGGTTGTCCGAAAACTTCGTGAAAAGATGGATCGATCTTCGTTTTCATACGTACTCACGAAAAGAAGCAGCCCCAAGCCCCGGAAGTTGATTGTGGAGAGTTTGAGGATGAAGTGGTTGTTTCGTTTGGGTAGCCTAATTGGCCTTGGCTTGCTTGTTGGGATGGGTTCTGTCGCCTGCACAGGTAGCAGTGATGTTGGCAAAGAATGCCCTCTCACCTTGGAGGCTAGCAAGAAGAACCTGCAAGAACTTGGGAATGAAGCTCGTATTGTGGAGCCCTCGTTCGATTGCGAGTTTACGTACTGCATCGCAAATTA
Organism: Deltaproteobacteria bacterium; assembly: GCA_006226375.1. Taxonomy (GTDB): domain Bacteria; phylum Myxococcota_C; class UBA6777; order UBA6777; family UBA6777; genus M3003. Next base: position 33,676 of record SBHC01000073.1, read on the forward strand.
TTACGATGCCAACAATCCGGACAAAGGGTACTGCACGCGCATCTGCAATGCAGTGACAGACTGTCCAGACAGTACAAATTATGTATGCGAACCCTTTATACAGGTGGAACAGCTTCCTGACGACTACAAAGGTCTAGCAGAATTGGTAGGGCAGAAACTTTGCTTAAAAGTGCCTCCCAGCCAGAACCAGCAGACGAACCAGTAAAGGAGAGGCTCTCTCATGAGAATCCGCTGCGAAAACTGTGGCGCCAAATACTCCATATCGGAAGACTTGCTCAAGAAAAAGTTGACCAAGTTCCGGTGCAAGAAGTGCCAGCATGTGATGGTTGTTCGTGCGCCGGAGTCCGAGGAGTTACAGGCTGCTGCTCCTGCCCAAGCGCCCGCACAGGCGGCACCTCAGGGTCCGTACGAAGGAGCCACCCAGATCGCGACCAGCCCTCCCCGCTCTGAGACAGCTCCACAAGGCAACGCTGCTGGTTACGCTGCCCAACAACCTGTGGCAGCCTATGGTGGTCAAACAGCTGTGGAGGAAGACATCTTTGCAGGTAACGATACAGCTGCCGTGCCGCAAACATTCGGCACAGAAGCTGCACCACCTGCGTCCATGAGCCAAACGGACCAAGCCCTCGAAGACGAATTTGAGCAAGCGTTCCAGGAGCAGGAAGAAGAGGCCACTCAGGTCCGTCGTGCTCCCACGGCTCCAGCCCACCCCGACATTGCGCCTAACCACCAAGAGCAAGGTCTTGTACCCTTGAGCCAGCTTCGTGCCCAAGCCGTACAAGAAGCCAAAGAAGTGGAAGGGGTCGACACCAAAGTTTTCAGCATCAACGCGTTGGAGACCTTGCGGAAAGAACGCCGCACCGCTCAACAAAGCAGAGAAGAAGAACTTCGCAAGAAACGGGCGGAAACAGGCCAAGTCGGTCGTTGGCATGGTGGAGGCGAAGCAGCAGCACCTCCAGCGCAAGTCAAAGCTGAGTGGTACATCATTGTGAACGAGCAGCAAACAGGTCCTCTGACGTTTGCTGATGTAAAAAACATGATCAAAGCCGGCGAGTTGACAGGCGAAAGTCATATCTGGAAAGAAGACTTTAGCGACTGGCGGGCGATCAGCGCGGTTCCATCCTTTATGGCAACTCTCAACAGCATGGGGATTGCCGAACCGAAGCCAGCGGCGCCGCCGCCTCCACCGGGATCGTCGTCTTCGTTGCCTTCTGCCCCATCGCGCCCTTCTTTGACTGCCGCCCCTGCTTTCAGCAACGGCGGAGCCTCCAGCGGTGGGCTTTCGTTGGCGCCTTCTCCCTCGTCGCGGCCAGGTGACTTGTTCTCCTTGGCCAACCAGGAGATGACCAACATTACACGCAAGCCCACGTCAGCGACGGCTGCGTTGCTTGCAGAGCCTGAGCCCTCGTCCCAAGCTGGTCCAGCCTTTCCTACGGGTGCCCATGCAGGCTTTGGAACCCCCGCTCCAAGTAGCACCTACCAACCAACAGGTGCTTATCCTGGCGCTTTCAGTTCATCATTGACAGAAACCAAAGACAGCAACTCTACCGTTAAATATGTCATCATTGGCGCTGTTGTTGTCGTGTTGTTGGTCCTTGCTGGCAGCGGATTCGCCATCTATTCGATGATGAACCGCGAGACCCCCAAGCCTACAAACAACACATTGGCCCAGAAGCAGGGAGTGCCCACTCCGCCTCCCCAAGCTCAACCTCGTAAACTTGCGATGTTGCCGAAGAACCCACCCCGAACCAATGCTGTGCAGCCTCGTCCTCAGCCGGTTCGTGTCGTGGTTCCAGCCAAACGGCCGACACCAGCGGCGACCAACGATGATGATAACACCCCGGAAAAACGTACGGCTCCCGTCAAACGACGTCGCCGTCGCGCCCGTCGAGTCCGTCGCCGTAGACGAAGAGTTCGACGTCGCAGGAGAAGAACCCGTCGTCGTAGAAGAACCGTGGCACGATACGTTCCACCTCGACAACGCTCTGATAGCTCGGTTGCGCCCCCACCACCGCCACCTCCCGGAGGTGACGCTCCTCCCCCACCACCGCCACCTCCCGGCGGAGATGCTCCCCCCCTTCCCCCAGGTGGAGGAGGTGGAAGCAAAGGAAAATCCGGCTTAAACGACGCCGAATTGGGTAGTATTCTTGGTGGCGGCGGTGCACGTAGACGTCCACCTCCACCACCTCGCAGCAACCTCCCAACAACGCTGCGCAAGAGCCAAGTGGCTTCGGTCATTCGCAGCAAAGGCTACACCATCAACAACTGCCAGGAAAAGTATGGCAGCGGCGTTTCTGGAATCACTGTTAGCTGGGTCATCCAGCGCAGTGGCCGTCCCTCTAGCATCCAAGTGAGCGGAACGTCCAACGGTCGCTTCAAACGATGCGTTCGCAGTGCTGTTGGCAAATGGCGTTTCCCACGCTTCAGCGGAAGCCCCATCGACATTGGCGGTGTCCCCTTCCAATTCAATTAAGCACAACGTTCCCTTAAGTTCACCCATCCCCCGTTATCCATCTCCTCCGAGATCCACCATCCCATTCATCCGATCCTTCCATTCAAAACACCCATATCACCCGATTTCCGATGATGTGTTTCCCCACACCAACACAACCAGTCCATCGGAATGTTCAAATCAACACCTAGGATTGATTTCAATCCCAGGTCATCGTAATCAATCCTAGGTCATCGTCATCCATCCCATGTCATCGTCATACATCCCACGTCATCACCCAGCAATAGGAACGATGTCGAATAAACAGGAACGATGTCGATATGTATGGAAGCAGGATGCACGTGGATGGATGTAGCAAAGAAGGTAAAAATGTAGGAGTCAGAAAGAAAAAAGGATTGGAATAGGGACCCAGGACAGGAAGGGAAGAGAGGGAGGAATTAGAAGAGGGCTTCCACAAATTCGTTGGCGGAGAAGGGTCGCATTTCATCGATATGTTCGCCAACGCCGATGAACCGGATGGGGATTTTCAATTCGTCAGCAATGGCAACGACCACGCCGCCTTTGGCGGTTCCGTCGAGTTTGGTGAGGATAATGCCTGTAACGCCGAGGGCTTCGTGGAATTGTTTGGCTTGGTTTACAGCATTTTGACCTGTGGTAGCGTCAAGAACCAAGATAACTTCATGGGGAGCGGAAGAGTGGGCACGACCGATGACGCGCTTCACCTTCTTGAGTTCGTCCATCAAGTTTTGTTTGGTGTGGAGTCGGCCTGCGGTGTCACACAGGACAACGTCGACGTTGCGGGCGGCGCCAGCTTTGACAGCATCAAACACAACGGAAGAGGGATCCTGACCATCTTGGCCTTTGATCACCTGAGCATCCACTCGGCCAGCCCATTGTTCCAACTGCTCGACAGCGGCGGCACGGAAGGTGTCACCGGCAGCCACAATGACGCTCTTGTCTTGGTAAGAAAGACGGGCTGCTAGCTTACCAATGGAGGTGGTTTTTCCAACACCGTTCACCCCAACAACCATCACGACAAAGGGCTTCTCGCTGTCGAAGTCGAGTTCATCCGCATCAAAAGTAAGGATACGGTAGATCTCGTCTTTGATGGCTTCTCGAACCACTTCAGGATCTTTGAGTTCGTTCCGTTCCATCTTTTCTTCGATGGTGCTGAGAAGTTTCTCAGTGGTGCGAGTTCCAATGTCAGCGGTAAAGAGAATCTCTTCGAGTTCTTCGAGCAACTCGTCATCGAATTCTTTCTTTCCGCGGATAAGCTCATTGAGCTTGGACAACCAACCTTTTCGAGTCGCTTCCAAACCTTCACGGAGGGTTCGGGGCTCTTTGGTGTCCTCTTCAATGGTGATCTCACTAACGTGGGTACGGCGCTTTTCCTTGAGTTTCTCAAAGCGCTTGCGACGACGTTCTTCATCGTCTTCATCATCAGAAGGCTTCTCTTCCTTCTTCTTTTCTTCAGCCTTCTTTTCTTTCTTAGGCTCTTCTTTTTTCTCTTCTTTCTTAGGTTCTGGCTCAGGCTCTGGCTCTGGCTCTGGCTCAGCCTCAGGTTCCGGCTCTGGCTCAGGTTCCGGCTCTGGCTCAGGTTCCGGCTCAGCCTCAACCTTCTTTTCTTCTTTCTTCTTTTCTTCAGCCTTCTTTTCTTTCTTAGGCTCTTCTTTTTTCTCTTCTTTCTTAGGTTCTTGCTCGGGCTCTGGTTCTGGTTCCGGCTCGGGCTCGGGCTCCGGCTCCGGCTCAGCCTCAACCTTCTTTTCTTCTTTCTTTTCTTCTTTAGGCTCTTCTTTTTTCGCCTTTTCTTGTTTGGGTTTCTCTTTCTTTTCTTCCTTCTTGGGTTCTTCTTTCTTCTCTTCCTTTTTGGCCTTGGGCTTTTCTTCAGCCTTCTTTTCTTCTTTGGCCTTTACGGGAGGAGCTTTGGGTTCAGGAGGAAGAGGTTTCGGAGCTTCTTGGGTATCGTCTTGCAGAAACAAGGGTCGCAAGAATTGAGCAATGATCACCAAGGCAATGGTGAGTACCAACACGAGAAACAGGGGATTTTTTTCAATCCACTCAGCAAAAGTGGCCCCTTTTTTAGCGGCAGCGGCCAGATGGAACAAAAACATATCCATAATTCGGTTCTCCCTCACTGTGTCCAGAAGGTTGAAAACATCGAGACTCTATTCTGAAAGAATATTGAGCGTATTCGCTCATTCCACTTGGGTTTCGGGTTCCCTTAATAACACTAGAGCCGTTCGCCCACAAGGGAAAAGACGCCAAACAAGGTTGACGGGGGTGCAAGGCATTGGCTATCAACATCACATATACCAAACTCTTTGCCAGGAAGGCATGAACCAACGACCCCATCCAGCTTTGCGATAGAGAGACAAGGATAAGAAATGAGAGTCCATTTGTTAAGAGAGCCTCAGCCGGATGACTTTCGATTGCTCAAGTCTCTAGTTCCAGGACATGTCGAATGGACAGCAGGCCCGATCCTGGCCCAATCCGCAGACTTTTCGATCCTGGTGGCAGGCTTTCCAAGCCAGGAAGACTTGGCAGCAAGTCCCAACCTAACGACTCTCGTCATCCCTTGGGCAGGTTTGCCCGAACCCACAAGAATCTATCTACAACAACATCCAGATTTGGTCGTTCACAACATACACCACAACGCTTCGTCTGTAGCAGAGAGTGCCATCACTTTGTTGCTCGCAGTTGCAAAGGAGACTCTACCCTTTGACGCCAAAATGAGAAACCATGATTGGGGAAGCCGTTATGACAACGACAACCAATCGCTCCTCCTCGATGGGAAGCAAGCATTGGTACTTGGCTATGGAGCCATTGGAAAACGAATCGCAAGACTCTGTCATGCGTTTGGCATGACAGTCCACTCCACGCGACGAAGCCAACAGGAAAGTGTACAAATCGAAGAAGGCAAGTGGATTCATCCCACGAGCAAACTGCATGAGCTTCTTCCAGAGACCCAAGTCCTAATCATCAGCGTTCCCCTCACCGATGAGACCCGAGGAATGATAGGAAGCCAAGAACTTGCAAAGCTCCCTTCCAACGCAGTCCTTGTGAACATTGGGAGGGGAGCCATCGTTGATGAAGAGGCTCTGTTTTTGGCGCTGAAAGAAAAACACATCTTCGGCGCAGGTCTAGACGTCTGGTACAACTATCCCAAGGATATCCCCGCCAGAAAGTATACCCCTCCTTCCAAGTATCCTTTCCATACGTTGGATAACGTCGTGATGAGCCCACATCGAGCGGACCACTGCGACGACACAGGCCGACTCCGAATGATTCACCTCGCAGAAGTGTTGAAGGCAGCAGCTCTTGGCGAAGAGTTGCCCAATCCTGTCAATCTTGATGTGGGGTATTAGAGAAAAGCGGGGGGTGGAGGACTAGGCTTCTGCCGAGTTCGTGACGAGACCGATAAAACCCGTAGCAACGTACCAAACCATCGCAGCGAGGAGGATCGCGCCGCCGGGTCCTCCAAAAGCGAGAACGGAAAGACCACCCAGAATCCAAGCGGCAAAAAGAAATGGACCTGTCCGAGTTTTGAAGCTTTTGAACGAACGATAAGGAATGTTGGAAAGCATCAAGCCAGCTACCACCAAGACATACGGGATCAAGAACAGCTTGTCTTTCATAAAGGACAGCTTCAACTCATGATGAGTCATCACAATCGTGATCAACATCAGGCAACCTGCAGGAGCAGGGATCCCTGAAAAGAAGTTGAGTTTTTTGGGTTCACCAGGTTGGGGCTTGGGTTTTTCCCCGCTGATCTCCGCCTTGATGTTGAAGCGAGCGAGCCGTCCCCCTGTTGCCAGGACAAACGCAAGACACACAAACAAGTAGAGGTCGACCCCTGCGACAACATAGCCATGCAAGGCCCAATAGTACATAAGAATGGCCGGCGCAACGCCAGAGCTGAGGAAGTCAGCGAGGCTGTCGATTTCCACACCAAACTCGCTTTCGGCCCCAAGACGCCGTGCGATCATTCCATCAAGGAGGTCACAGATCGCGGCGAAGATTAGGGCAATCGAGGCAGCATAAAACGCCTTTTGTGCAGACCATAAGATCGATTGAAGACCGAGAAACATACTCGTAAATGTGACCAGGTTGGGGATGTACCCACGCCACCGTTTTCTTGTCATAACGCTTCCTTTTACCTCTTGAGGCGAGAATGGCTAGAATGTATTGTTGGGAAACCGCGGCAAAGGTCAAGTCGAACCGACCTGCTGCTTCCGAACAAGCACAAGGAAATCTAACCAAAGCAGGAAGATGAGGGGCTCGAACGATGCACACACCTGCGGGAGAGGAACGAGACCATGTCCATTGACCTCAGCCCAGAAGAGTTCCGGCGCCTCGCCCACATTGCAGTCGAAGTAGTCTGTGAACACCTCGCAGCCTTGGAAGAAGGCCCAGCACGCAAGCCAGTGCCCAAGCCACACCGTGCCCGTTTGTTGGAGCAGCCCAGCCCCCAAACCCCCCAATCGCCTGAGGAACTTCTGAAGCGGATTGCCAACGAAGTGATGCCCTATCCCATGGGCAACTCCAACCCGCGTTTTCTCGCCTGGGTCAACTCACCACCTGCGCCCCTTGGGATCATCGCAGACTTTATGGCCTCAGCGCTGAATCCAAGCGTAGCGGGTGGCGATCATGCTGCGACCTACGTGGAACACGCCGTCCTTCGGTGGATTCGTGAAGCCTTGGGCTTCAGCCAAAGCAGCGGTGCAATCCTCACCAGCGGTGGTAGTATGGCCAATTTGATCGGCCTTGCTACGATGCGTCACACCCAAACACAGCGAGTGGATAGAACAGCAGGTTTGCAAAGCCTCTCCGCTCCCTTACGAGTCTACGCTTCAGAACAAGGTCACTCTTGCATTGAGAAGGCGCTCATTCTTTTGGGGTTTGGGACAAAAAACCTCCGGAAAGTCCCGACAGACTCGAACTTTCGAATGGATCTTCATGCCCTCGCATCGATGGTCGCTGACGATAGAGAACAAGGCTACCATCCCGCCTGTGTCGCGGCCAGCGCAGGGACTGTGAATACAGGAGCCATTGATCCTCTGGACGCCATTGCGGACTTTTGTAAGGAACAAGAACTTTGGTTCCACATTGACGGAGCCTATGGAGGATTTGGAGTCCTCGCCCCCTCTGCACGCCCTCACTACCAGGGACTGGAGCGCGCTGACAGCATCGCCGTTGACCCGCACAAGTGGCTCTACACTCCAATCGAGTGTGGTTGCGCCGTTGTGGCAGATACAGAAGCCATGCGCTCAGCTTTCAGCCTGGTCCCCGAATACCTGCGAGACGACACGGAGATGCCCTGGTTTGCCGAGTTTGGAACACAACAGACCCGAGGGTTTCGTGCGCTCAAATTATGGACCCTCCTCCAACAAATGGGGCTACCTGGATATGGAGAGCTGCTCGAACGAGACATTCAACTCAACCAACTCTTCGCAAAAGAACTGAGCCACCACCCTCGATTTGAAGTGCTCTCCCAAAGTCACCTCAGCATCACTTGCTTCCAGCATGTCCCTACCGCCCTGAATGGCAATCGTTCAGCTCTGGAAGAACACAACACACAGCTTCTTCTTCGGTTGCAACAAGAAGGTCACTACTACCTTACAAGCACAAGGCTTAACAATCATTACGTACTGCGAACCTGCATCGTTAACTTTCGGACCCAACGAGAGGATCTATTGGGTTTGATAGAGCGACTGGACCAACTCGCAGGGGAGTAATTCGAAACCTATCGGTACAGATCAAAAAAAAGCGACCCATGTGGATGGGTCGCTCAAGAATTAGGAGAACGTGTTTCAGAAAAAAGCAGAATGGATGGAGAGGTTTACTCCACCCCTCCCCTGGTTGGAAGACAACTACTCCAACAAGGGAAGTGGTGTATCCAAGGATCACTCTTTGGCTTGCTCAGCTCCACCATCGCTTTGGAGCAGTCGCGAAGCTCCCGAGGTGTGCACCGACTCAAGCTTGGGCTCCCCCACATAAAGAAGCTTGGATGCTCCGCTCAACGAAGCGCTTAGCCTCCCTTGAACGTGAAGCTCCGAGTAGCTAGCGCCGCTCAAACGGGCGTCAACGTTCTGCATGCAAAACTCTTTCATCTCCATTTTGCTCGCACCAGACAAGTCGATCTTGCTAGACACAGCCAGGCCTTTCAGCTTGACCGTTGAAGCTCCAGAGAGTTCAAAGTTAGCATCACCATCGACAAACAAGCCCCCTTCAAATGAACTTCCACCGGAGAGGTGAACGTCAGCAGAGGCAGCCTTCGCATCGATGGTTGCAGTCGAAGCTCCGGACAGACGGACGTTTAAGCCTCCTTCAATTTTTGCATTGAGCCAGGAAAGCTTGGAGGCACCAGAGAGACGGAGGTCCATATCACTGGTTGTTGCGAAGCCATCTAGCACTGCGCTCGTGCGGCCAGAGATGCGTAGTTCTTTGAGAGAAGGAACCGTTACCTCCGCTCGAATGGTCATGACTCCAATCAAGTGAACAGGCGCCAACCGGAGCGAAAGACGGTCTCCCGTTCGCTCCATAAGCAAGTAGGGTTCGATATTTTTATCGACTTTCACAACAACAGAGTAGCTCTCTCCCTGCTTCACGCTAAGAAAGAATGTAGACGACACTTCCAGCGCAGAAAACGGCTGCCCTGACAAAGCAGAGGTGTTGACTGTAACGACCTCTCCCGACCCCTTCACAGGTGGCCCAAACAGACCACAACCGGACACAGAAACGCTTCCAACAAGAAGAGTTACAAGAAACAACACTTTCGACCATTGAGCTTTCATTTGGATTCTCCCACATTCACCTTGTCGCGAGCTTGAACCTGCACCCCCAAGACTGGGTGCAGAACGCAATCGTATTGGCTGAACCCCTCTACAAGTTATGTGCCAGATCTGATGCGGAGAAGAATCTAAAGAAAAGTGAAAAAAAAGGTGAACCGAAGATGGATGGACCCGTAAGTAACATCGCAGACTGAGGAGCAGGGTTGACATCAAAGATGTCGACACTACCTTGAGAAGCACAGGGCAAGAGACAAACCTCTCTTCCTCTGAATACGACGCTAACGGAGGCATCGGCACTGACGGGCGTCGTCGCGATTGGAAGTCGCGTTTATGGCTATGCCGAGAAAGGAGGTGATCCAGTGTCAAAAGCAGGTTTATGTTCCCCGACTGGAGTAGAGGTGTCCCCAGGTAAGAGCAGGAGCCTCGTGTAGAGTCTTCACCGCTCAGTGACTTGTGCCCTATTTGCACAAAACTCTCGCGGGTTTCATGTGCGATTGCCTGGGTACTTCCAGACATTTCTATCCCAAAAAATTGCTGCGTAGCGTCGGACGTCGGACCGAGACTGAGTCGCTGCACAGCATTTTTTATTTTAGGACAGACCCTTCCAAAAAGACTGGCTTTGACATTCGAGGTTAATCGTCTTTTCGAACCTTGACTCGGGTAGCATCGGGCAGCGCCTCCAAGAGGTCCTCAGACTTTAGTATGACTGTAGTCCCCTTAATCCCGGAGCCAATCGAGATATCTTCAAAGTCAGAGACACTTTCATCCACATAGATGGGCAGGTCCTGCTTCATTCCAAAGGGTGAGACAGCACCGCGTATGTATCCTGTCACCTCCAACACTTCCTCTTGAGAGGCCATCGAGATACGATTCTGGCCGACCACACTTCGCAACGCAGGCCACGCTATTTGCTGGGGCCCCGCCACCAGAACCATAAAATACTCACCTTCTGAAGCCCGAAACACAATGCTACGTACAATTTGGTCCGGCTGCTGTCCACGTTCTTCTGCGGCTTGCTCAAACGACGTCACGGGACCAGGATGTGCAAACAGAGAATGGGAAACTCCCAATGACTCCAGGGCTATGGCAACAGGGCTCTTGGCTTGCATCTTATCTCCTGTTTGGATAAGGTATCGGTCTTCGTTTGACCCAAAAACAAAACAGTAACCCTTTGCCATTCCATTCAGCTCAATAGAAAATACAAATTTCCAGTAGAAACGCTTCAGAATGAGACACTGTGTACCGTTAAGTAAAAGCAGCATCCTGTTGTAGGGCAACCATGAGAGGTAAAACAGGCATGAATTAAAAGGAATCCATTTGTTACAAAAGTAACAAAGTCAAGGACTACCCAAAACAACCTTTCTGTTTCACGATCAAAACGATCAAACCTGAAACCAAAAGGAGCCGAAAGATGCTTGTGTTCTGCACATGGTTGCCTTACCTATGAGAGCTCAAATTCAAACTGATACCGATAGATCGACTGCGTTTGCGATATAAAGACAAACGGATGGAACAAGCGAACCTTATGAAGAAACTTCACCCTCGTCTCAAAGCTCAGATGGAAGCCCTGCTTTCCCAAGAAGAGCGTAGCCAGTGGATTGGCAACCCGTTGATGCATGAGATCAACACGTTGTACCACCGGCTTGATGAGACGAGCGGGGACTCCACCCCACACCCACCTCTTGTGTCCCCACCCTTGAAAGAGAGACCTGATTCAGGAGAACCCGACAGCGAGCTGGAACTCGCAGCAGTCCTTCGGGCCATTCCCGATGAGTTCGTGTTGTTCAATCCAGATGGTAACATTCTTCGCTACGCAGAGGGTGTCCGCAATTTACTTTCCGAGTCTGGAGAGAATTTGCGAGGGAAAAAAATAGAAGACTTGCTCCCCAAGCCTGCCCGCACTGAATTTCTTGAGGCCTTGGACCAAGTCCGCCAGCACCAAACGGTGGGCTTGTTTGAGATGTCCCTCAATCAGGAAGACAACGACGAACACTTTGAAGTTCGCATCCTTCCGATGGAAAACAATTGCAGCATCGCTCTTATCCGCGACATCTCCGAGCAAAAAGCCTACGAACAGCACACCTCCTACTTGGCGTTTCATGACAGCCTCACAGGTCTACCCAATCGTTTAATGTTCCAAGACCGTTTGCGCCAGTCCATCGCACACGCGAGGCGCACCCCTGGAATGTTCGCGGTGATGTTCCTGGATCTCGACCGCTTCAAGCAGGTCAATGACACCCTGGGACACAGCGCCGGTGACGAGCTGCTTATCACCATCGCCAACCGACTGCGCTATTCACTGCGCGAGTCGGACACGATCGCAGTGTCGAAACCCACCCAACGAAAGCCTGAAGCGCAATACACCATTGCACGCCTGGGTGGTGACGAATTTACGTTGATCCTCAACGGCATCAGCGAAGCCAACGATGTGACACGTGTCGCTCGTCGAATCTTGCACGAAGTCGCCCGTCCTCTCCACCTGTCAGGGCACGACATTTACACCTCGGCAAGTATCGGGATCGCGCTCTATCCCTACGATGGGCTTGACGTTGAAAGCCTGGTCAAGAACGCCGATGCAGCGATGTACCACGCCAAGGAGAAAGGCAGGAACAACTTCCAACTGTACTCCAAGTCGATGAACGCAGCGGCGCTGCAACGGATGCGGTTGGAAAACTCACTCCGCCAAGCACTCCAACAAGACGCCTTGCAGGTGTACTACCAACCCCTCTTTGACCTTGCAACAGGGAAGATTCACAGCTTTGAAGCGTTACTGCGCTGGAACCACCCCAAATACGGAATGATCAGTCCCAAATACTTCATCCCCCTCGCCGAAGAATCAGATCTGATCGACGCGTTGGGAGAGTGGGTTCTTCGTCGGGTTTGCAGACAGGCCCAAGAATGGGACAAGCGTGGTCTCGCCAGGGTACCTGTGTCGGTGAATGTGTCCGGCCACCAACTCCGAGACGACCGACTGCTGCACGCCATCACCTCGTGTTTGCAGGACTTCAACCTCAAAGGCAGCCAACTCGCCATAGAGATTACCGAAAGCACGCTACTCAAGAATCCAGAGATAGCGACCTATACTCTTCGTCACCTCCAAGAGATGGGTCTTTTGGTCACGATCGATGACTTCGGGACAGGCTACTCGTCACTGAGTTACCTCAAACGCTTCTCTCCCAACAGCATCAAGATCGATCAGTCGTTTGTGTCTGACATCCTCAACAATTCAGACAACAATGTGTTAACCAAAACAATGATTACCATGGGGCAAAGCCTCGGAATGTTTGTCATTGCCGAGGGAATCGACACCGAAGGACAGTTGCAGTTCCTCCAAGATCAAGACTGCCACTTTGGCCAGGGATTCCATCTCTGTCCTCCGCTGCCACCCCATCAACTGATCGAGTTTATTGACGCTTACCAACCTCATGCGTTCCCACTCGCTCACCAATCCCTCTTTGGCATCCAAAACTACGACATCCCGACCATGCCAAACCTAACTCCGCTGCCCAAAAGCTTGGACCCGAAGTAACACCCGTTACACCCCAACAACTTGGACACAAAGTAACACTGTCCACGCCCGAAGCCACACCCCATACATAACAAGCCCATTTCACCAACACATCGAAAGAATGTGAAGGGTAGACTTATGCGGCGGAGGAGAACTCGTCGTCGTCTTGGATTTCTTCGATACGGACGGTAAGAACGGAGGAGACACCGGGCTCTTGCATGGTGACACCGTAGAGTTGGTCAGCCAACTCCATGGTTCGCTTGTTGTGGGTAATGACCAGGAATTGCGTGATCTCACACAACTCGCGGAGCAAGCGATTGTAGCGATCGATGTTAACATCGTCGAGCGGAGCATCCACTTCATCCAAGATGCAAAACGGCGAGGGCTTGTGGAGAAAGAAGGAGAAGATCAGCGCCGTGGTGGTGAGAGCCTTCTCTCCACCGGAAAGAAGCACAACATTCTGACGACGCTTGCCCGGTGGACGAACAGAGATATCCACGCCCGTTCCCAGAAGGTCGTTGGGGTCTGTCAGGATTAAGTCAGCATGCCCACCCTCGAACAGTTTGGGGAACAAATACTGGAAGTTCTGACGGATCGCGTCGTAGGTTTCGCGGAAAAGCTCTTTCGTTTTCTGGTTGATCTTCTGGATGGTTTTCTTCAGAGAAGCCAGCGTTTTTTCGAGGTCATCGATCTGACCTTTGAGGAACTGGTACTTCTCATCCACTTCCGTGAACTCTTCCTCTGCGAGGGCGTTCACTTCACCAATCTTCATCAACTGCTTTTGCAGAGACTTGAGTCGCTTTTCATCTTCAGGTCCAGGAATCGGCCGACAGTGATGACCAGGAAGAGCCTCACCAATCGGGAAGCCGTAACGACCGCGTACTTCATGGTCCAAAGCTTCAAGTTGGACTTCGCACTCCCGCTGTTCAAGCAGGAAGTTGGTCCGCATCTCGCGAAGGTTTTCGACCCTCTTGCGGAGCTGTTCGACGGCTCGTTTGGCCTCTTCCAACTCCTGCTCAGCTTCGGCGTACTTCTGAATCTGCTCTTTGACTCCTTTCTCTTCTGAGTCAATCTTGTTTTGCAGATCCACCTGCTCTTCTTTGGCTTCTTTCAACGACAGCTCTTTGGCGGCGAGCGTTTCGCTGACTTCTTTGAACTCTTCGGAGAGATTGGTTTGCCGCTCAACGAGGTTGGTGTGTCTCTGGGTTAACTGATCAATCTGTTGGCGCAGTGAGTCTTGTCGCTCGCTCCTCGCAGCAATTTCGACTTTGATGGCGGTGAGAGCGGCCACAAGTTCTTGTTGCTGAGCCCGGTCACGCTCCAGTTGCCCTCGCTTCTCTTGCAGCGCTTCTTCACGTTGTTCGTAGGCCAACGTTAACTCTTGCAGACGCCGCTCCAACAGCTCGTGTTCGTCTTGCAAGACTTTGATTTGCTGCTGCAGACGAGAGGCTTCCCGCTCCAGCACTTCCTTTTGGTTTTGGAGTCGCTTGTAGTCGGCCTCCAACCGTTGAAGGTCTTTCTTGAGTGCGGTCTCTTTGACGACAAGCATTTGAATCTGCTCGCGCTGCCGTTGGCGTTCTTCGATCAGGTCTTCGAGTTCATCTTGAAGCTCTTGGCGACGCTCTTCTTTCTCGTCCCAAAGCAGCTCAAGGTCCTCAACCTTCTCTTCCAGCTCCTTAATTTGCCGGCGACGCTGAAGCATACCCAACGAAGCAGACAGTTCTTTCCCACCAATCAAACAACCATCAGCAAAACGAATGTCGCCTTGCAGATCGACAATCACGGCTTGCGCAAGTTCACCGACAAGTTCAAGGTCCATGGTGTTGGCGAGATCGTCGACCAACAAGGTTTGACTTAACAATGCGTCAAAGACCTTCTGGTGGGACGAGGAGGCGTTCACAAACGAAGCCAGATGACCAAGAACGCCAGGATGTTGGGGGACCGCAACAAGCTCCGTCTCGGAGTTGGGCAGGGTCACAAAACCGGTACGACCGGCGTCATGCTTTCGCAGGTATTGGATGCAGGCAAGAGCGGTATCGGAGGAATCGACAACAAGATACTGCAGTCGCTCTCCGAGGGCGGCGGCCACTGCCTTTTCGTGTTTCTCTTCCGGGGCAACCCAGTTGGCGAGGGCGCCGAGGATTCCATCTTTGGAAGAGAGCTTGCCTTCATCACGAGCCTTCATTAACTCTCGGCTCGACTCGTTCAAGTCTTTGTACTCGGCCTGAATCTCCTTTAAAGAATGGAGCCGGGCGCGGTGTTCAGCCACTTTCTCCTGGACTTCACGAGCCACCTTTTCGGCGTCAGCGACTTCTTTCCGCAGCTCAATTTGACGGGAAGCAAGCTCTTCTTCGGAGCCTTGAAGGTCTTCACGTTCAAACTGGCAGCGCTCCAGGCGCTCTTCGGCTTCTTTGTGCTGCTGTTGGGCCTCTTCGTACTCTCGAACGGCTTCTTTTTGCTCAGCGGCGTTGTCTTCAACTCGCTGTGCAGCCTCGGTCAAGCGGCGTGAGACCTCTTGCACCTGGTTTCTTTTGGTGGCGGTCTGCGTCGCAGCTTCGATGACTTCCGCCTTCATCGCTTCGATGGCCTGGTCCGCTTCGCGAAGCGACTCTTCCAAGGCTTGAAGCTTCTCGTCTGTCTCAGCGAGGCGACCGTCTTGGGTCCCTTGTTCTTCGACAAGATCATCCAACTGACGGAGAACATCGGAGCGCTCGTTAACCGTTCTCTCGATCAGGTCCTGGGCTTGTTTCTGCTCGCGAACCAACTGTTCCTTTCGGTGTCCCAGTCGTTCGATGTCTTCGCCGAGGTGCTCCTGGCTCTGTTCGATCAATCCCAAACGGGCCAACCGGCGCTGAAGCCGCTCCCGTTGGTCTTGCAGGTTGCCAGCTTCTTCTTTGAGATCGTACTCCATCTCCTGCACGCGAATTTCTTCGCTGTACAGTTCGTCGCGCATGTCGCCCTGGTTGTCAGACAAGGAATCCAGCTGCAGCTTCAATTGGCGCTGACGCGCCCAGATCTGCAGGTACTTGTGCGCTGAGAGATACAGGTCCAGGTCTTCAATCTCTTCACGAAGCTCTCGATGTTTCCGAGCTTTGCTTGCCTGACGCTGCAAGTTTTTGCGCTGTGTGCCGAGAGTCCGAAGGACATCGTTCAGACGTTCAAGGTGAGACTCAGTCTGATTCATCTTGCTTTCGGCGGTTTTGCGCTGTTCTTTGTAGCGACTGATGCCTGCAGCTTCTTCGATCCACAACCTGCGCTGGTCAGGGCTCGACTGGATGAACTCGTTGACCTTCCCTTGCTCGATGATCGCGTAGCTGTTCTTTCCCAGACCTGTTCCTGAGAAGAGCATACGAACATCTTTAAGGCGGGCTGGTTGGCCGTTGAGCAGATACCCGCTGTTCCCCGATTTGTCGAGTCGCCGCGTGATCGAAAGCTCAGAAGAGTCTTCATAGCCTTCAGGTCGCTTGTCTTCTGGAACATTCTCCAAGACCAGGACGACCTCAGCGACGTCAGCCCCATTTCGCTTGGCGCTTCCATTGAAGATGACGTCGGAGCGGCTTTTCCCCCGAAGACTCTTCATACTCTGCTCGCCCATCACCCATCGGATGGCATCCAACACGTTGCTCTTTCCACAACCGTTGGGCCCCACAATACCAGTGACCGTATGATCAAAGTGAATCTTCATCCGATCGTCGAATGACTTAAACCCGCACAATTCGAGTCGCTTTAGTCTCACAGGCCTCGACCTCTCTTCACAGTTGGGCAAGCCCCCAACGAGCCGCACCCAAACACCCAAGGGAGCACCCACTCCCCTTACAGATAATCACACACCACCTTAGACTAGCAGCAAAAAACTGTCTACTTTAATGCACAAGAATAACCAAAATTAAGCATAATAGACCTTCAACTTATGCAAAATTGAGGTACAAGCAGGTTGGAGAGGTGAGGAAGAGTGGTACCAGCAACAAGAGGAAGAAACGGAGCTGGGAGCGAGAGGAAGGCTCTAAGGCTCTACTCAAGATCAGCGGAGAGCAATCCTTCGGAACGATCGGAGGGGATGTGATAGCGCGTGAGAATACTGGGACCGGCTTCTTTGGCCTCTTTGCTGTCAAAAACAATCACGGAGCCAGAAGACAGCCCAATCTCGACAATTCCCTGGGCGGAGTCAAGCTGCCGAGCAAAGTCTGCAATTCCCTTGGGAGTCCGGCCGTTAATCGCAACCACGCTCTCGTTGTAGAGGTGGTTGTAACCCACGTTAACTTTGTCGGAGAGAATTTGGGAAAGAACCACAACGCTGTGGCGGCCTGGGCTGCGAACTCCGTAGTAGTAAGCCTGAACAAACTCGGAAGGAGCTTTTTCCCACCAGGTATCCCAGGAAGCCAGAAAGTTGTAGGTCAAGGGCTGGAACACCATCCCACCGTATACAAAGAAATGGGGCCGGATGTCGTACTGGCAACGAGGAACCAAACGTCGGCTCTCTTGCAGAACGACAGAAGTCTCCACGGATTGGCCATCCCGCCAGATCACCAAGGAGAGTTCATCGCCCACATGGTAGTTGCCCAACACAACATCAAAGCGTGTCCGGTATCTCGCCCGGTACATGATCGTTCCGTTGTTTGCGATGGGCATGCCATCCACAGCCAGGATGGCATCGCGCGGTTTCACAACGCCCCACACTGAAGAGCCGTATTCAACCTGGTTGACCAGGATCCCCGAGAGGTCTGAGGGAAGGCCAATCTTGCTGCGAAGCTGAGGGTTCTCCAGGTTTTGGGTCATCACCCCAAGACCAGGGACCAACGACGGCTTGTTCTGCTTGACTCCTTCCAAAAACGTCCGAATGATCGGGGCCGGAACCATCTCTCCGATGTTGTCTGCGCCAGATATCTTCTGAAACGCGATACCCACAACCTTGTCGTCACGGAAAACTGGCCCCCCGCTGTTGCCTGCATTGATCGCAGCATCAACCGTCACAGCCAGCAAGTAACGCTGGGAGTGGTAGTAACGCTGGACTTCAATCCGTGAGACAATCCCTTCCGTGATCGAAAGCTCTTCTCCGCCCATGGGAAAACCCACAACGGAAACTTTGTCACGAAAATGGGGGAGTTCGCCGAGTTGGGCTGGATCAATGTCACGGAAGAACGACTCGTCTTCCACGCACAAGAGGGCAAGATCGGCATCATGGCAGACCGCCTTGACCCGAGCCACAGCCTTGTTGGGGTCCGAGATCGTTTGCACTTGAATGAATGTGGCATTCGCCACCACGTGGGCGCCGGTAAGAATTTCAGTGGGGCCAACAATCACTCCAGAGCCAGTGCTGTTGGACGAACGCATCGCTTGCCAGGGGCAATCGTAGTCGTGTTCTTGAACAGTGGCATACACACGAACAACTTGGGGATACGGGGCAATCATCAGGTTCCTTCTATCTCCTCATCAAATTTGCGAACAATCATTCATGTGTAACACACCACTTTGAGCAAGTACACCCAGAACCCATTCCTCCCAGTTTCCGGGGTTCATCCCAACGTTTCGAGCCCCTTTCCCCTTCCCATCCCGAACGGAATCGAGTACAACCCACCTGCCCGTCACCAGATGGGCCCCTTGTTCTTTCTCAATCCAAAACCCAATCCCATACAATGTAGGCTTCCTGACCGAAGCAGCTTGCTGCTGTCGGTCATCTCCGCAAGGAGGTTTTCCCCGTTTAAGACCATTGCGATACGATGGACAAGGGGAAAGGTCAACTACGAGTGGAAGTAGGAAGTTGAGGCCGTTCGTGGCACTCGCTCCGGCAGGCGGTCCTGGCTCGACAGCGACTCCTCGGGGGGTGACTTGCGCGACGTCCTGGAGTCGCTCGCGGGTGGGTGGCAAGACCGCCCAGATCCAGGAGTGAAGCGACCCACCGTCAGGAGCCTCACCAAGGCACCTGAGAGCAACACACAGCCCCGCTGAAACCCGCGCCGCAGAAAAAGCAAGCGCAGCGAGAGGCGTTGCGAACGTCGCCCATAGGTGCGCCACGCGGGCTTCAGGCCGACCCGTTCCACGACCGGGTCAAGGTCACTGCCTGCCACCCACCGGGCTCGGGCTCCACCACCACCGAGGTCAAGACCGGCAACACCCGCCCCTTGTTCCCCACGTGGCCACAATGGAGTCCACTTTCTCTATTCAATTCGCTACCTTTGACGGATTGGGTTTTGCTTTAAATTATTCGCAAGCGGTGAGGCTCTCTGTCTTCACAAGTTTGCGC
Source organism: Deltaproteobacteria bacterium (assembly GCA_006226375.1). Taxonomy (GTDB): domain Bacteria; phylum Myxococcota_C; class UBA6777; order UBA6777; family UBA6777; genus M3003. The sequence goes on from SBHC01000073.1 coordinate 52,668, forward strand.
TGAACGAGACCTCCACGAACGAAGGCGTCCCAATACGTCCATCGCCCACATCGGCGACCTTCCGAATAGTGGCCTGTCTTCTTGAGGGGTGTGAACGCGCCGCGATCATAGTTCTCAACGAAGCGACCGTCCAACTTGCCGTCTTGGTATCGATACGACTTCACCAATCGCCCGGTGTTGTTGTACAACTGAAAGTTACCGTGACGCACTCCCCTATTAAAGTGCCCGACAAATTTGCGCTTCCCGTTGGGATACCACGACTCCCAAACGCCGTGTTTGTTTCCGTCTTTCCAGTATCCTACGCTGGCCCACCGGCCGTTGCTGTGGCACTTCCACTCTTTGCCTGTCATCTGTTTTTCAGGAGGAAGTTTGAGCACACAACGTTTGGGTCGCTCGTCGGACATGTAGGTTTGGACGCGCCCTTGGATGGTGACAAAGAGGAAGATAATGACACCGACGCCAAGAACCAGCGACCACGCCTCCGCAGGAAGAAAGAAGATCATGTGGTCTTCGGAACGAAGAAGGGCAAACCCAGCCATTCCTGTCCGCAGGCCAACAACCATCACAAGGACACCCCAGATCAAGCGGATGTAATACCACTTGGTCACAGGCCCCTTGGTTAGATCCTGAACGGGAGGAGGGAAACGAATCAGTTCCACAGCAGACCAGGCCAACCAGCCCCCCACGATCAACAAGAAAAACATCATCACAATCAGGAAAAAACCGATCCATCGCGTCATGTCGAGGGTACATCCTCCCAAGTGCATAGATTTGAACGTGGGGGCAGTGTATCACACTTGACGGTTCGGACAAGAAGGACGACCAGCATCCAACGCCGACCTAACGATTGTCTGAGGATTGGGAGTTGACAGATCGGCGTGGGAAAGTGATCATGCGGCACCGTTTCAAGGGTGTAGGAGAATGGGAGGTTGGGCTCCGCCCTGCCAACAGCCAACGTTCATAGCCCACCAGAAGATCACGAGACAAAGCACCAGCCGATGCAGATACCCATGTTTCCAGAAGTTGAGAATCTGCCCAACCATGGGGAGGTTGAACCGTTCCGTCCTCAGTTACTCAAGTGGGTAGGCAACAAACAACGTTTTGCCCATGAAATCATCTCCTACTTCCCCAAGAGTTACGGTGTGTACTTTGAGCCGTTTCTCGGAAGTGGTGCTGTGGTGGCCACCCTCCAACCCAGTCGTGCGTTGGCTTCCGATATCTCGCTGCCCCTGATGGACATCTTCACCACCCTGCAAACCAACCCGGCCTTGCTGTGTCATTGGTACTCCGAACGTTGGCATCGGATGATGAACGGGGAGAAAAAAGAGGTCTATCTGCGGATTCGCGCGGCCTTCAATGAGTCACCCAACGCAGCCGACCTCGTGTTTATCAGTCGCTCTTGCTACGGCGGCGTGATTCGATACCGTCGCAGCGACGGCCACATATCCACACCCGTTGGCGCCCACAAGCCGATCGCCCCCGAGACGTTCGCAGAGCGCGTCCAGGAATGGCACAAGCGAACCCGCTTCGTAGACTTCCGTCACATCGGCTACTCCAAGGCGATGGCGATGGCCCAACCGGGCGACCTTGTCTACTGCGACCCCCCTTATCAACACAGCGAATCCGTCCTCTACGGAGCGCAATCCTTCCGTCTGGACCACCTCCTTGAGTGCATCAAGGACTGTAAAGAACGAGGAGTGTATGTCGTCTTGAGCATCGACGGAACCAAGCGCTCCGGCGACTACATCTGCGACCTCCCCATCCCCGATGGCCTCTTTGAACGAGAAGTCTACGTCAACGTCGGACGCTCCATGCTCAAACGATTCCAGATGCAGGGCAAGAGCCTCGAAGACCACGCCGTCACCGACCGACTTATGCTGACCTATTAGGCCCCATCAGACCATCTCATAACCTGAGAATTTATTCTCAGGCGAGAAGAGAAGCCCCGAAAACCTGAGAATTTATTCTCAGGCCAGGGCATATCTCAGGCTAGGTGACATATCAGGGCACCCCACACTTAAGAGAGTCCACACCAGACATCCTATAACCTGAGAATTTATTCTCAGGACATCCCAGGACAGGACATCCCAGACCAGGATACACCTCAGGCCATGACATAGCTCAGGCCTAGCTACATCTCAGGATATCCCACATGTTAAGAAAGTCCATCTCAGGCATCCCATAACCTGAAACTTTAGATTTAGGGCACCCCACACTTAAGAGAGTCCACACCAGACATCCCATAACCTGAGAATTTATTCTCAGGGCATCTCAGGACATATCCCAGGTCAGGTTCCATCTCAGACCATCGATTCCAAGAAGTGCAGTGAACGAGTCCTGACTCAAAGAGAAGACAAAGAGGTGCCTCTTCTTCCCCTGCTTTGTAACTCCCATCGCCGGGAGGTAGCGCTCCAAGTAGGTACCGACCAAGAACCAACACCTCGTGGTCGCGCCTGGAACAGGTCCCAACCACAAAACTCGACGGAAGGTGGCGATTGGAAGGGGTCTTGACCACTTATATCGACGGGCGGTGGCATGGGGAGTTGGTCTTGACCACTAAGATCTCCACGTGATGGCGATTTGTAGTGGTCACGACTACTAAAAGCGCCTCAACGTGCTGTTCTCACCTGATCCCGACCGCTTAAATCGCTACATGATGGCGATCAGAAGTGGTCTCGATCACTACAATCGACGAGCGGTGACGATCGGAAGTGGTCCCGACCACTTAGATCGCTACGACGCGGCGATGGACCTTTGATAGCAAGGACTTCCTTAGAACAAGGCTTCCAGAAGGAAAGAATGCAAGGGAATGTACAACAAGCAAGAGAACACAAACCGGTCGGGTGATGCATGGGAATGCCTGCTAGCACCTTACTCTGAGGAAGGCTCTGGTTCATGCAGCAGGTTGGAAGAAAGGATGTTAGGAAGCTGGGGTTTGGGATTCGTTGGAGGGGTTGGCCTGGGCAGGGTCCGTGTTGGAGGTCGTCACAGTAGGATCCGAAGCCTCTTCTTTGCCCGATGTGGCATTGGCTTTGCGGTACTCATCGTCGTAGGTCTGCCAGAACAAAGCGGCATCGGAAGGATTGTCCTCAAAGGCCATGGAGGCGTTCTCCCGAAGCATCCGAATCAAGTGAAAGAAACGATTCCGTGCTTTGGACTCTTTCGCTGATGTCGATTGTCCCGTCGTGCCAGCAGCAGGAGCCTTCTCTTGTGCAGTGAGGGCAGCGTACTCCTGCAACAGCTTTTCCATGTCTTTGCCAGTGGCAACAATGTCGTTCGCCCAATCCAGCGCCGAACGAGGCTGCATGGAGGCTCCATCCACCAAAGAGATCTTATCGAGTGCGCTGCGTAACGACTGCTTCTTCTGCAACAGACTCTCCAAACGCAGGCACGACGCCGTCTCATCTTGCCAAGAGAGGTTGTTGACCTTCAAACCGATGGGAAAGACCTCATCACGAATCACCGCCAACTCAGTTTGCCTGTCTGCATCGTCCGACTTCTCAATGAGAGAGTCCAACAAGCCGAACAAGGCTCGGTTGTCTGCATCATGCCGGTCGTCCAGGTTGTTCAGAGTCGCACGGATTCGTTCCATCCGCTCGTTGTTGTCTAGCACTAGACTATCAACCAGAAGACCCAATACATCTTGAGTCACCTTTTCCAGCGGACTCATCAGGTCGTACTTCCCAAACAAAGGCTGAACCTTGGGACTCAACTTGTACTTGCAAATTGAGATCATGGTGCGTGTGCTCATTCTTCTTGCACCCATAGCACTTCTCCTTTTCCTTTTGAATTAGCGCCAAAAAGCTTTATTCCTACTTTATCGAGATGCTTCACTTTGTAATGGAAAATGGAGCGAATGACAAGGACAGACAAGGAGCAAAACTCTCAGCCTAATTCTCAGAAAGACAACTTTACTTTCCAGCTTTGCTTTAAGAGGCACCCATCCAAGCGTTTAGAAAGCAACAACCAACTGTGACAAAAATGTCGTGCTAATCCTTTACCGTAGCCCCTGATTTCCTTCGAAAAAATAACTGACGGCAACATCCCTCCTCTACCCATTTGATTCCATTGACAAGCAATAAAGTAAGAGGAAGCAGGAATGCCTTTTGCTACGAAGAGATATACAGATAAAAAACTAGATCCATTGTATGAATCGTGATCCTTCTCTTGAGGATGGTATCTCGCACTCTCTGTTTGGAGCCTGTACCATGCGTAATTTATGTTGTCTTTTGTTCTTCCTGTTTATGTATTGTCTGACATCGATGTCATGCGTTCAAAAGAATGCATTTGAGTGCAGATCTTCATGCGAAGAGAAAGGTCATTGCCACCTAGCAGGTACTTCTTGTCTGGCATTGGACAAGTTTGATTGTTTGGAAAGCAGGTTGTGTAAGGAAGAAGGAAAATGTACGCATCACGACAGCAAATGTATCGCTGGCAATGCAATGGATTGTCGCGCCTCAACGGGTTGCACAACCAACGGAAAGTGCTCTTTTGAGAACAATCGCTGCATCATAAAAGTAGACGCTGATTGTCAGAACCTATCCATTTGTCAAAAGTTGGGCCAATGCACAGCGCAGCAAGAAAAGTGCGTTGTCTCCAAAGTCGAAGATTGTGCCCGGTCCGAGGTTTGCAGAGAAGAAGGTCTATGCAAACCCCTGAAACAAAAGTGTGTCGCATTAGAGGATCAGGATTGCCTAAAGACTCCACCCTGCCGAGAACTTGGACGCTGTACAGCTTCGGAAGAAAAGTGTGTCGTCTCCAAAGTGGAAGATTGTGCCAACTCTCAAGCCTGCAAGGAAAGAGGATTGTGCCAACCGAAAGACCAAATGTGTGTCGCTCTCAATGATGATGAATGTCAGCAGTCAACCCTCTGCAAGCAATCTGGCCATTGCTTTGCCGTGGATGAGAAATGTCAACCAGGAACTGACAAAGCATGTCGAGACTCCGACAGTTGCAGAGAAAGAGGGACTTGTACGTTCCAAATGGATCCTTCTGGAAACAGAATATGCATGCCTGCCACATCTGAAGATTGCAAGCAAAGTAAAGCCTGCCAAAGATCTGGGCACTGCTATGGCTCGAAAAATACACGACAATGTGTGAGAGTTGCCTATGGTGGATGCACGAAGAATGACAATTGCATTTTGCACGGACATTGTTCATCCGTCCAGTCCAAGGGATTTTTTGGCGTGGCAGCAAGTTGTATTGCTGCAGAAGATGTCGATTGCCAAAAAAGAAGCGATGTTTGCACCAAATACGGCCGATGTACTGCGGAGAATGAAACGTGTGTCGCCCGAGAAAAGAAAGACTGTGAAAGCTCAGGGTTGTGCAAGCAAAATGGTCTATGCCAACCTTCTGGAGAAAAAGGATGTCTGGCCCAAACCGAAAAAGATTGTGAAGACAGTGATGCTTGTCAAAAGAATGCACGTTGTACTCCCCTCGATGGAGCCTGTGTGTTGCAGAAAGATGGGGATTGTCGAAAGTCATTGCTTTGTCGCAACGAAGGTTTGTGTGGGCTTGTAGAGGATAGTTGTCGAGCAGTTGATGCGAAGGATTGCAAGGCCAGTGAGAACTGCAAGTTGGAAGGTCTTTGTCGCCTGGTTGATGAGAAATGTCAGGCCTTGAAAGATTCGGATTGTGCGGAAAGTGAAGCTTGCAAACAACACAATCGGTGCGTTGCAGAAGACGGCAAATGTATTGTCGACAACTAACATAAGTTCAGTTTGAGAGTTGAAGGTTGGGTATGCCAGGAATGGTAAAACCTGACAACAGCAACCTTATATTCTTTTTCTGGTTTGGGATGAATACTATCTTATTGAGAGGTTTAGGATGAAGAATCGATTCTTGTTGGGTATTGCTGCTGTTCTAACGGGTACCTTGTGTTTCCTGATGTATGCATGTGGTCCTTATCCCGAATATGAACCTTTCATAAGCAAGGGACGTTGCGACTTAAGTCCCGAATGCAAAGAATATGGAGCATGCGTACATATTATTCATCTCAACAAATGCGTTGTCGAGTCTGATTTGGATTGTCAAAGGAGCAATGTTTGCCGAGATTATGGAAAATGTATTGCAGCTGACGGAGCCTGTCAGAGAGGTGGTTCGGAGGGTTACAAACCAGAGAGAAGCCAGTACGATGAAGGATGGGGCAGCGATGCAGGCTCTACGTATCAAGATACTTCAAAAAACTGCGAGGTAACGGAAGATTGCACAAAGTGGGGGCTGTGTAAGAATGAAAATGGAGTATGTGTTGCTACAACGTACTCTTGTCAAGCAAGTCGTGCTTGCAAGGAAAATGGACGCTGCAGCGAGAAGGGTGGTAGCTGCGTTGTCGACCTTGAGAGTGACTGTAAAAAAAGCACACTATGCCAACAAAAGGGTCTTTGTTCACTCAAGGGTGGTCAATGCGTAGCATCGCTCGAAGATGACTGCAAACAAAGTCAGGGTTGCAAGGACGATGGGCAATGCGTCTTGCAAGATGGCGGATGTATCGCACCTTCCGATGATTATTGCGCCAAGTCGGATCTTTGCAAAGAAGATGGTCGATGTCGCTCCATCGATAAGAAATGTGCTGCTAAACGTGACAAAGATTGTGAACCGAGCAAAGGGTGTCAGGAATCCGGTCGCTGCAGCGCCGACGAAGGCAAGTGTGTTGTGTTGGTAGATGAAGATTGCCAGAAAAGCTCCGCTTGCAAAGTAGACGGTCGTTGCCGAGTCGAAAATGGCGTCTGCAAATAAAGTCTCAAGCCACACCAAGCTCCACATATTTATAAAGACTAACAAAACCTGAGAATAAATTCTCAGGCGAGAAGAGAAGCCCCGAAAACCTGAGAATAAATTCTCAGGCCAAGACATCCCAGGCCAGGCCAGGACATAACTCAGGCCATTTCCACCTCAGGCCAGGACATAGCTCAGGCCTGGCTACATCTCAGGCATCCTACACCAGAGACTTTAGATTCAGGACATCCCACATGTTAAGAGTCCACGCCAGACATCCCATAACCTGAGAATTTATTCTCAGGACATCCCAGGACAGGACATCCCACATATTAAGAGTACACACCAGAAATCCTATACCCTGAGAATTTATTCTCAGGACATCTCAGGCCACATCTCTAGAAAGACTAACGAAACCTGAGAATAAATTCTCAGGCGAGAAGAGAAGCCCCGAAAACCTGAGAATAAATTCTCAGGCCAGGACATATCTCAGGCCAGACCCCACAGATGGGCTCAACTTGACTTTTTCCCTAAAATCTATACATTGACGGGCCTTCGCACTTTTCAACAACAGCGTGTTACCGCTGCCAATCCTATAAAAACCAAACCGCTCCCCCTTTGACAAAGAAAGGCACCACCGATGAGCATCAAAAAAGTTGGACAAAACATCCCGAGTCCGTTGCAGACGAACTCCCCTTCGTTGGTCAGTGAAGTGAAGTCTCAGGCGATTGCTCCAGAGACTCCCACTGAAGTCACACAGAACGCGTTTGAGACGTTCGCAACCCAGGCGACTGACTCTCTTGGAGCGACCCAATCCACAAGCGCGTTGGTGGGTCAGGGACAGGTGACCTCAGTGTTGCAACAGGCCATCTCAGAGTTGTCTGGTGTAGGTGCCATCAACGCTGTGGAAGCGGTGGGCGAGATGACCCCGGCGGAGATTCAGGTCCTCGACTCCCAAACCGACAACGTCGTGGATCGCATCCAGGACCTTGCGCTCGACCGTCCGGTTGCCTTTGCCGAGAGCCTCCAACAGATCTACGGGAGCCAAGCCAGCCCTGAAACCTTGGACGCCCTGATCAACCAGGCCAAGGATGGAGACTTTCCACTCCCAGCTGAGATTCGCTTTGTGGATCCCGAGATGCTTCGAGGCGCAGACGCAGCCTATTCGCCGCAAGACGGTGGACTTGTTCTCATCAGCCGCGCGCTGAAAGACCGACCGGCTCGCCTTCAGGTGGCCCTCACCGAAGAAATCGGACACCACCTCGATCAGGTCTTGAACGTCGGCGACTCCATCGGTGACGAAGGTGAGCTGTTCCAACGTGCGGTCGCCAAAGGTGGTCCCCTGTCCGGCCAAGAGCTTCGAGGCGGCAAGCTGGACAGCGACATGGGTCGCATCACCCTGAAAACCGGTCAGACCCTTGACGTTGAGTTTCGCAGCGACAAAACCGCTCGGTACTACGAAACACAGGGAAGCTTCAACAAAGTCGACCTTCGCGCCGCAGGCAACGTGAGCCACCTGGAAGACATCTACGCAGGCTTGTTCGCCAAGCACAGCACTCCAGAGAAGCCCATCACGACCGTAAAAGAGCTTCGTTCCCACCTTCGCGACAATGATATCAGCATCGTCACAGCCCGCATTGAGATGGAAAACGAGCTGTACCGCACGAGCACTGGAACTTCCCACAGTCAGGAAGCCATCGAAGCCAAGATGGTGCACAAGTTCCGTCGTCGTTCGGTGAACGGCCAACCTGTCAAAACGGTGGATGACGTCAAAGCGTACTGCGAAGCCAACGGTCGCTCCTTTGATCGAGAAGTCGCTTACGCAGAACGAAAGCTTTGGGGCAAGGAACGACGCGACACCCTGGAAGCCAAGGGCCAAGAAGTCGGCCACAAGGCACTCGCAGCGACCTTGATCGCCAAGCTCAAGATTGGCAAAGTGTTGGGTGAAACTGACAACCTGCAAACCAAGCTTCCCACCGAAACGTTGGCTCGTGTGAAAGCTGACCCCTTCCTCTCCACGCAAGAGCCGCCCATCTCCACCTACGGTGAGTTGTTCATGGCTCTGACCACTGACGTGGACAACGATGGAAAGTCCGACTTTGACTCCCTTCAGTTGGGTCGCTTTCTCCCCCACACCTCGCAGCAAGAGATCCTCAAGTCGCTGGATCACCCCATCCCCAACGCAGACTTGAAGGACAAGCTCCGTGGCGCAGGGTTTGAGCATCGCTTGATCGATCGCCTGAGCGCACGAGGCACCTTGGAGTTGAACCCTCCCGCCGCCTTCGGTATGGAAGGCAAAACCGACGTGGACCGCTTCCAACAGCAACTTCTGCTACGAACCGGCCAGGTGTTCATCGACTCCAACAACGACGGCAAAGTCGACGACAGCGACAGCATCCAGTACATCGACAGCCTTGGCGCTGTTCGGGAAACCACCTACGGAGAGTTGGACACCAACCTCAAGAAGCTGGTGAAGTACAACATCGCCACAGCCAAAGCTTGCGAAGACTACGCTGGGCTGCCAAGCTGGAACCGAATGAAGTTCCCGACTTACAGCCGCACAACCGGTGAGAGCCAGCCCGAGCGAGTCAACGAAGAGTTTTGGGAAGTCAGCAAGGCTGAAGCCAACCGCGGTCAGATCTCTTGGGAGTTGAAGAACGATGCAACGCCTTCCGATGCCCTCAACGACATCTTCAACGGCAACGGCGGAAAGTACACCACAGAGTGTGCACAAGGCCGTACCTTACTCCGCCTCAAAGGCCTCAACAACTACTACAAGAGCGAGTTTGGAGAGGGCCAAGGCACCTTCAAGTTCAACGCGCTGTTTGCCAAAGGCCACGAAGACAAAACCAAAGCTGCCAATTACCTTCAGCAGTTCGACGAAGCCAAACAAGCCAACGCCGACCTGACCTGGGAGTCGTTTGTAGCAGACAACCCCGCCCCTGAGATGAAGTTCGCTCTGGAAGTAAGCCGTCACGTCGTCATGGGTGACAACGAAACCTTCCTAGAGCCTTGGAAGCGAGTCCAGTCCGAGTCCGCGGCTGGCGACACCGGTTACTTCCACAACTACAGTGTGTCGGTGGAAGGTGTGAAGATCGGCTACGTCGGTGAAAACGTGATTGACCTTGGCTTCAAGGATGGCAAGCGCCTGTATTGGGGCCACCCTGGCGGCATCCAAACCGAAGAAAAGTGGAGCGAAGAGCTCGGCAACAAGAAGATCGCCGTGAGCTCGATGTCGGACTACTCCCAGTACTTTTCGACGCTCGATATCACCCGTGGCTCGGCTCGCGTCACCAAAGAGCGAGTGGCCGATCTGGAAGAATCCAACACGGAGTTGAAAGAGAAGAAACCCGCAGGTTGGGAAGACCAAGTCAAGCAAAACGAATCAACCATCGGCTGGTGGAAGGCTCTCGACGTTGCTCGTCAGACCGTCGCCACAACCATCGACCCCGAAAAGGCCGAAGCCGCCGAAGACTTCTTCAAGACCGCTGTGTACACCAACAAGCCTGAGTCCTTTGATCCACTCTTGGAGACCATGACTCCCGAAGGTATCGAGCGCTTGGCCGAAGGCTTTGTCAACTTCGACGAAGGCACTGTGAACTCGGTGTTGGAATACTTCAACAAAGGCGAAGTCGCCGAACTCTCCAACGAAGAGAAAGCCGCCAGCACGCTCTTGTTGACCTTTGCTCAGAGCGGTCAGATTCACCCCGTGCTCAAAGACGAAGCCGCTGGCGCTGTCAAAAACATCCACTTTGAGAGCCTCAAACCGATGCTGGAAGCGGGCGGAAACCTCTCTTCCAAAGACGCCTTCCAGGCTTGGATTGGCGGCGGCGACTTCCAAACCTGGTACCAGGACAAGACCGGAAGCGACTACACCGGAGAAGTCGATTTGAGCAAGATGACTGTGGCTGAAGTGCAAGACATTGTAGAGCTTGCGTTCCCCATGGTCAAAGGCATGCGAACCATCTATTCCGAAGTCAACTCCGGACAGTTCGAGTTGAGCGAGCAGATGGCAACCATGCTCAAGGAAGGAAAACTTCCCGAAGCCAAGTACGCCCTCGACTCCAACCCCGTCGCACCTCTCGAATAACCTTCTCCGACGTCAAATTCTCCCCTCAGAGTCCTCTTCAGGCCTTCATCATTGGAACGTTCGATTCCACGACCACTCCCTCTTCTCTCTTTCTTTCCAACGAAACAATTCCAGAAACTTAGCGAGAAAGTCTTACCTTTTGTGGTACATCTTGGACTGAGATGCGACCAAGGACTGTCTCCCAAGAAAAAAAAAGACGAAATGCTCTAAGGGGTTGCAGGCCTGGGTCTGCTTTGCTACGTTGAAGAGAGTATTGTTATTTTGAACATTTTTTCGATTCATGCTCTTTTGCAATGTGTCGTTTAAGTATCTAGCAACACAAGCTGGCACTTTTCGGTCAGACGGGTTCAAAGTTGCTGGAGATTTTGAAAGACAATTGGATGGAGTCAGGCCATGTCAATGCATAACCTACACTTGCTCATTCCTGTGGCGAATGAACAGGCATCTATGCAGGCAGCTGTACGCCACTTGAATCCAAGCCAAGAGAGAATGCTGGCCCACATCGACGGGCAGATCTCGTTGGCTGCTCTTGCTGTCATGCTAGAAAAGACAGATCAGCAGATCATCGCAGACACCAAAACCCTCATTCTTCATAAGCTGATCAGGCTGTGTCGCCTTCCCTCAGATGCCTCCCAGATCTTGCCCACTTTGGTCCAACAAGACGCAGACAGCACCACCGACATCAAGATAGCCTGGACACAACAACAGGCCCAAGAACGTCGCGCTTGGAGTACAACAGAACGCGACCTTCTCACGGTGGCTTACAAGCAGCAGCAGCGGAACACACCTCCCTCAGCCCGACGTGAACCGTACAACCACACTCCTTCTCCCCAGTGGCTCGATGGACAAGAATCCGAACGTTCGCTCGAACGACGCGGTGTTTTTGGTATCCTGTCAGACTTGCAACAAGAGCTTGGAGCGACCATCGAAACCCCGACAATCCCTGGTCCTCTGTCCCAAGCCACACCCACGCCACGCTCAACAGCCATCCTTGACTCCTTGGATGATCTGGACGCTTGGGACGCCGAAACAAGCACATCCCCATCGCAATCGTACAATGGCTTGCCTACAGGCTCTGTAGTTCCCCTGGATGATGAGCCCGCCCAAGGTCCCCACGACTCCTCCGAATACCAGGCTCTTTCGTACTACGATTTGCCCTCGTCTCCGGACGAGTCCCTCAAACCTTCCGGTAAGTCGTACCCAGGTCTTCCACAAGTCAATCTCCAGGCCATGCGGAATCCTTCTCCTGTGCAAGAACAGGACGTCCCCCTCTCCCCAACCTTGCACGAGATTCCGCCAGTTCCAGCAGCTTACCGAAGGCCCCACCTTACTCCACAAGCCAACCCCACGTTGCGAAACGAAAGTGACTCTCTCTTGGAGCTTGCATTGCTAGGCGAAGCACCACCCGAAAGCTGGAAGCCGCTTCAACGACAGTCTATGTCCCCGGCGTCCAAGCCAGTTCCACCTTCTCCCCTTCCGTCCTTGCTGCACACTGACAAAAAGAAGCACTGAGCCGCTTCCAATTCAGACATCCCATGAGCTCCCCAATATCAGACGAACCTAGGGTCTTACAATCAGCTGAATCGGTTCCCCCCACGTAGCCAACTCTGGGTTGCTCGCAGGAAAGACCATGGAGGGCTGACTCGAGAAGTGGCCTGGAACGAAGGCTTCACAGAGAATCGTAAGAGTAGCACTCTGCCGTGGTGAAAGTGGCGGCAACACAAGGGTGACCTCTCCGCCCCGAATCTGGAACCATCGCAACACCCCACGACGCACAAGAGCCTTCAAGCGCCACTCCTTCGCTCGCAAGCCGCCGGGCAAACGCAGCTTGACAACAGGAACAACAGGCTTACTCCTGGAACGATGCACGACCTTGATGTTCATCGGCACATACAAGCCAACACGCCATGTCACGGATGACACCGACAAATCAAACAACAAAGGCGCGCGTGGATGAGAATCCGCTTCCAGAGTCGTCGAACGCCACGCCATCAGGTACGGGACTCGATGCCCAGAGCGCAGCATCATTTGGAAGAATTGAAGCCTGGACCGCAACGCTTTGGACCAGCCCTTCAAGACCAACGTCTGCCCTTGCTCCTTCAGGTAAGAACCGCGTGCAATGACCTTGTTTTTAAGAGAGAGGGTAACAAGTCCAGCGCTCTCCTCTCTCTTGGTTTTTTGCTGGAAGACATAGAGCGCGTGAAGCGCCAACATCGCGGTTCGCTCCGAACCAAACCCATCAGACTGTCGCTGCTGATGAAGCCAACGAATCGTCGGTAACAGCACAACTGGGGGCATATTCGATCGAACGAGAGCCTTCAACGCCCAGGAAGTGGTTTGAATATGAAGTTCACGACCTGTAGCCCCATCAACCGAACTCTGGGTTCCATAAAAGCCCCCATCGGTCCGACGGTTTTGGAACAACAAGCGCGACCACTTGGTCGCCTGAGGATCGCTGGGCCCATACACAGCAACCCACGCCAACAAAGACAGCGACCAAAGATACGGATCACGAAAGCTGTCAACATGAGTTTTGAGCCATTGAAGCTGCGGCTTGAGTTTTTTCTTACCTGCGACGGCGAGAACGTAAGCAAGATAAGCTTTGCGAGTGGCTCGCTCCGCCGGCTTCAGAACATCCCAGTTTCGAGGTCCCTGCCATTTGTCCCAACGTTTGCGACGTCTCCAAAGCCAACGAACGGCCCGTTTCATCGCAACTTTGGGCAAAGGGTGAACCGCAGAGAGAGCCAGCCCAAGCAGCACCCCTGAAGCCGTGGCCAAGACAGACGCCCTGCCACCTGGATACCAGGCGAGCGCACCCGAAGTCTTTTGGCAGCGCAGCCATTGCCGACGGGCGGCATACAAAGCCTGGTACGACAACCAGAGTCGACGTGGACTCATGCCAGGGTAATGAACCAAGGACCCAACCACAAACAAATGTGGAAAGCTAACAGCCATCAAGCTATTCAACGATCCCAACACACGTCTGCGCCTTTGCTTGAGGGACCAGTGGAGTTGACTCAACAAGCTGGGAAACAAAGTCCATGTGGCCTCCACAAACTTGGACCGCCAGTCTTGTGGTAGCTGTGGTTTAACCACAGTCGCTTGGGAAGGTTGAAGAAGATTCGCCATCGCACGAGCTTTGGGATATCCCAACGGCGAGAGCGGGATCCGCACCTCCTTGCTCACTCGCCACCCTTTCCCTTGAGCGTACGCAACAACTCTTAGGCTGGCAAAACCAAAAGCCTCTGTGACCCGCAAGGGAAGGTACATCTCGTAGCGACTCCAAGGCTTGAGAACAAAGGTTCGCTTCGGCTTGTTCTTCCCCCACTTCAAAGCCTTACCAAAGGTCGCCTTCCATAACACCCGAAGGGTATGCTTTGAGCGGTTGAACACGTACACAGGTACATTGACAGCGTCAGAGTACACGAGCTGTTTGGGCGCTTCTACCTTGATGCGAATGGGCTTAACAGCCCGAAACGTGTTATCTCCCTGGCCCAGTTGACCTCTCCCCAAGGCAGTCGCTCGGACCACAAACGAGCCCGTTCGATCCCCAACAAAAAACGAAACCGTTGCGACGCCGCGAGAGTTGGTCTTGATCGAAGGATTCCAATACAGAGTTGACCGCCAGTCAACTTGTTGATCTTTCCACTCGGAAGCGTAGGTGCGGGCAGGGAAGACCCGCGCCTTTTTCACCCGAAACCACCAGGGCAAGGGCATATAGGAGGCAACCTGGATCGAGACACGACGGTTTTTCGCCTGCAGGACTTTGGAAGGAATCCGCGTCAAAGGGCGACGTTCTCCATAGGACTTAATCAACAGCCTTGAGCGAGGTACGCCTTTGCCCTCCAACCATTTGCGGACCTTCTTGGCGCGCTGCAAGCCCAAGGCAAAGGCTTTGGAACCTTTCGCTTCCGCCTCGTTGGTGTGCCCCTCCAGCGACAACGAAAGGCCTGGATACAACTTCAGGAGTTGCAAGGTGTTTTGCAAAACAACCTTGCTCTCCTTGTCCGGGGAAGCAGAACCCGCTGAGAAAAACACCTTCGCGCTGACCTTGATGAACTGTCGTTTGACCTTCTGCGCTTTGGGTTGAGGACAATCTCGAAACGCGGAAGCCCCGGACACATAGGGACAAGCATCAAAGGTATCGGGCCAGCCATCGTTGTCATGGTCAGGCAAGGGGCAACCCCGACCCAACAAAGAACCTGGCTGAAACGGACAGACATCAACGCCGCGGGGCAATCCATCTCCATCGGGGTCTGCAAGCCTAGACCTACGGAGCGCCTTGATCTGGGAAGGACCAAAAGGGGACACCGAGAACACACCAACATCCCAGGGAGCCCGATTCGCCCAGGCAAACGGCTTCTCGACAGGAGCAAGACGAACCACAGGCCACTTCTTCTTTAGAGTCGCTTCCGCCCGAAGCTCATCCACGCTCCGCAACGCTTTGGGAGGCTTCCTGGTTTGCAGCAAGTTCCAGTTCCACCCTCTCCACCCATGGACCCCCATCACAAGATCAAGTCCTTTGAGAGCGCGAGGCTCATCGGGATCAAAGTACGAGCTGGCTCGAAACACCCGTCCTTGGAGTTCGGAGGAATGAAGGAACCTTTGGGCTATCCATCTCGCAGGTGACAAAGGTACAACTTTGGATTGTTTCGTGACCGCCAAGGTCACACGCGCCTTCGGAACAGGCCTACCCTTCGCATCCAGAACCCTCACCCCAACTTTGACTTTGCTGCGTAAGACAGGGTGCTGCTGGAGCGTTTGGACTTGTACATGAAGCCCTCCCCGCGGATAACGAAAAACAAGCCGCTCCGCCAATGGGGTTTTGTACATAGCATCAAACAAGGTGAGTCGCAGAATCCCACGACCGTGTGGTGCCAAGCGAATTCGTAAAAACTGTTTTCCCTCTTTCAACGCAAACATCTGGTGCGCGACAAGGCGCTCTTGATGGAGGGCAGCCACCACAACCTTGCGAGCCTTGCTGCTGTGAACCGTGACTCCCAGCGTACGAGAGGAGGAAGCAAAATCATCCCGGACCTGAATCGAGACCCCTTCATCTTCCACAGAAGGCAAGGGATAAACGCCCGCAAACTCCGCGGGCTGCGTCACCCGCAGCCGGTACTCTCTGCCTTCAGCGGGCTTGTAGACCAATCTCCCAAGCCCCTGAAAGTAAGTGTTGTAACGCGTAACAAATTTCCCATTGTCATCTTCCACCCACCCACCGATGGAGACGGGTCGAAAGCTAGGCTCCAAAAAGGAAGACACGTACACCCTGGAAGGAGCATCTTCCAACGCCTGACCCCCTTCAGGGAAGAATCGAACCTTGAGCTGAGAGGCTTGAATGGGGACGGGACGACTCACCTCAACCGCACGCTTGTTCCAGGTGGTTGCCATCACAAACATGGTGTTCTTCTTCAACGTTCGGGGCAAGCGAAAAGAAAACCATAGCTGCCCCCCCGCTCCCAACCGCCGCGACCACCGGCGCAAGACACGCTTGCCCAACCGAAGCATCAGCTGCACAGGGTGGCGAGAGACCTTTCCCTTTGGAGCCGAAAGGCCCAGCCAGACGTTGGCAGTGTCACCCAAACGATAGGAAGGTTTCGACCATCGCACGCTCAAACCAGGAGAAGCGCTTTGCCCAGCTTTGACCCACAACGAGACTTGCTGCGAAACGCCAGAGAAGAGGTTGACATATCGCAAGATGTACTGCCCAGAAGGAACATTCTGTGGCAGAAACAAGGCAAATTGAGCCTGCCCTTTCTTCACAGAAAGAACCATTTGCTGCCAAACGTTCCCTCGTTGGTCGAGCAAACGCAACATCGCTCGTTGCTCTTTGTTGGGAAGCCGATTCCCTCGCACCCACAGCTCTGTCGCCTGCCCCCAAAGGGTATCGCCCGGTCGATAGAGAACGTTGTCGGTGTCCAGGAGCGCGACCAGCCTCCGTCCCTCCCCCATAACTTTCCCCAAAGCCTTGGCCCATTGTCGGTCGCGAGAGCGCATGCGCAGAGGGGGAATCACGGGAGTGTTGGTGGGTCGCCGGAGAAGTCTTCGGTTACGGGGTCGGAGGGAAACAGAGGGAAAACTCAGCCGCCTTGTTCGCGACAGGCTTGTGGATTTGGAAGGGATGTTGAGCATCGGAGGCTTGCTTTGCCCCCAAGGTTTGCCTGTTTTTTTGTTTTGCGCCCAGGCAGGAGCAGAACCCAAAACCCACAACCCAGCAAGCCATAGAATAGTCACCCAACCCCACCATTTCCCTCGAAAGAACGAAACAACCGAAGGGGGTTTCAAAAGAGAACAATGGAGAGGGGAAGCGCCAAAACAGGTCATCGAAGAATTCCGCAGGGTGCGTTGTTGTTCAAAAAGGCTATTCTCTATACCTTAAATGCGAGAAATGTGGTAGTGTGGCAAGGCTATTCCTACGGGTTGAAACGATTTCGACCCTAGAAGAGGGAAAGGGGACCTTGATGTTACGCAGATTATCGCTTGTGCTCTTTTGCACCACACTCTTGTTGGGCTGGTTTGGACACGCTTGCAGTCCAACCTCCGACAAAGAGACAACCACCACCCAAGATTCAGGCACAACAAAAGACACCAACGATGCGGGAACCAGCGTAGCCGAAGTCGATGTGCACACGAACATCGGCAAGATGTCTCCCGAAGCTTGCGGCTCTTGTCACACCCAACACTTCAAAGACTGGCAAGGAAGCATGCACGCGTACGCCGCCAAAGATCCCGTATTTTTGGCGATGAACGCGAAAGGCCAAGAAGAAACCAAGGGCAAGCTCGGTCAATTTTGTGTCCAGTGTCACGCCCCCACAGCATCGAAGCTTGGCCTCACTCCTGTCTCTGTGGGGAGTAATGGCAAGCACGCGATGGATTTCGATCTCAAGAAGCCCTTGATCGGGCACGGAGTGCAATGTGTGACTTGCCACTCCATAAAACAAGTGGACGCCACCCTCAACGCCAAGTTTAAGCTAAGCGACACCACTTACTTTGGGCCCACCGGTAGCGCCGCTGCCAACGAAGCCCACCCCATGATGAAGTCGGCCCTCCTGGTTCAAAGCCAGATGTGTGGATCTTGTCACAACGTGGTGAATCCCAAAGGAGCCCTCCTGGAGAACACATTCAGCGAGTGGTACTCCAGTGATTACAACGGCGCAACGCCAGAGAAAACAACCCGGTGCCAAGATTGTCACATGCCCAAATTCCAGGGCGAGATTGTCAAAGGCGGACGAATCACCACGCTGCATCGTCACACCTTCGTCGGGGTGGACCAGGCTTTGATCGCCAACTTCCCACACAAAGCAGAGCAGGCCGCGATGGTCAAAAAGCTGCTGCAAAGCTGCGCGAAGTTAGAGATCCGAAAGTTACCTGATGTTGGAAACCAAGTCGCCATTCGAGTGGATGTCACCAACATCAACAACGGTCACAACCTTCCATCCGGGTCCACCGCAGACAGACAGGTGTGGGTCCATTTGAGGGTCACCGATCTGCAAGACAAGCTGCTGTACGAAAGTGGGATGTTGGACAAGAACGGCGACTTGATGGATCGCATCGAAGGCCACAGCGTCACACCCAACGGTGATCCTCACCTGCTTATGTTCAGTCAATTTTTGTTTGATGAGAACGGCAAGCACGTGAACTTCCCTTGGCAAGCCAAAACCACCAAAGACAACCTTTTGCCGCCAGGGCAAACAGGCTGGCGCGAGTACCTGATTCCCCGCAGCAAGCTCAACACCTCTACGATCAAGGTCTCGGCGGTTCTGAACTACCGAACGTTCCCGCCCTTCTTGATCCGAAAACTGCAAGAACAAGGCTATCTCAAAAAGAACGCTATCGAGCCCATCCCCATTGTTGAAATGGTGAAGGCAAACAAGGAGTTCTCTATCCGATAGTCTCCCCCAAGGATGAGCTTCAATCTCTTTCCCTTCTCCATCGACCCCATGGCTTATGCAAAAGACTCCATGTCGTTGGAGAGGCACTCTCGACAGAGTGTGATTCCGTTTTATGTACAAGGAGCAAAAACGTTATGTCTCGATTGATTTGGAAGGCCGGGTGTTTCGCGGCGGTGTGTGGTGTGTTGTGGTGTGGGGCCTTCTTGGGTTGTTCGCAACCCACAACCCAGGGCAGTGAATCTTCAACTTCCGATGGTAGCACCGCCCAAGGGAACGAAAAAGACTCGACGGAAGCGCCTCAAACGCAGGATTCGAGCCTCCCTGACAGCCCCGAAGTGAAAGAAGAAGCTCCCGAAGAGCCGGCTGTCAAGCGGTTCAGTTTCCCTGGTGAAGAAGTCAAATGCGAAGCCAACGCCAACTTGGAGAAGCTGAAGTCCATCCTGGCAGGTGGTAAGAACAACCCAACAGGACGTGGTGAGCAAGCTTCAGGCTACGACCCCTGCAACCAACGTATCATCTTGTTTGGTGGAAACGACCTTCAACCGCAACAATGCGCTGACTTTGGTCCCACAGGCTACAAAGCTGACACCTGGATCTACGTCGCGGAGTACAAGAACTGGGTTCGCTTGCAAACCGAGAATACCCCGCCGGCTCGCGGTCGTCAGGCTTCAGCCTTCGACTTGTCCCGCAAGAAGCTCTACATCTTTGGAGGTCGCTTTCGGGCCAACCAAAGCGGCGGCTTGTACACCATGTACAACGACCTTTGGGCGTTCAATGTCAACAACGACCAGTGGGAAAAAGTTGCTGTGACTGGTACAGAGCGGCCGCTTCCACGTGCCAACAGCGCCATGGTCTACGACTACGTCAACGACCAACTGATCCTGTTTGGCGGAAACAGCAGCAACAACGGTCTCAACTTCAACGCGTTGAACGACACCTACGCCTTTGACCTCAAACGACTCAAGTGGCGCAAAGTCCAAACCAAAGCCGCTCCGCCTGTAAGCATCTTCCACAACATGGTGATGGACGGCGCCAACAAAAGAGTCTTGCTGTACGGTGGTGGCGGAAACAACGCCTTTGTCGGTCCGTTCTACAAAGACGTGTGGGCCTTTGACCTCGACCAAGAGACGTGGACGAAGGTTTGGTCTCCTTCTGCTCAAAACCCCGGCCCGCCCGCTCGCATCAACTCGGCGCTCGTTGAAGACAAAGACAACAAACGAACCATTATGTTTGCCGGTCACGACGACACTTCTGTCGGTCACCGCAACGATGTATGGGTGTTCGACAACACGACCAACAAGTGGAGCCAACAACGCGATGGCGACACAGGAACAGGTCAAGGCTGCCCACGCTTCTGCGCTTGCTCACCGGACTTCGTCACCGTGGACAAAACAAGCCCTGAGCGCCGTGAGTATCACACGTTTGTACCGGTCATTGGTGAAGGACGGGCGTTGATGTTTGGTGGAAAAACAGACTGCGGATACATCGATGACACCTGGTCCCTCGATTTGGGAAGCTTCCAATGGACCAAGATCAACGACGCCTCCAAAGGGGAAGCCTGCAAACGAACCGGCCGCGCCAACTGCACCGAACTCTGCTACTAGCTCCGACTCCTTCCAAGAAGAGCAGCCGCTCTCTCACATCCTCCAATCCGCTCCACCTCTACTTGTACCAAAGCCTCACAGACTCTTTCGCTGCAAAGTTACAGGGTAGCGCTGTTCCTGCTTTGTAGGTCTGGTATTGCGCGCTGAGATACGCTCGCATGCTGCAGTTTTGGGCGCTGTTGTTGATCCCAATTCCGCGAGTCCACACGTTCACAAACCGACCGTTGACGATCTTGGAGAAGGAGGTGTCGGTGTATCCGGTGGTGCAGTTCGTGGCCCCGCTGCTCGTGTAATCGATGCTCCAATCCACAGCACAGGCCGGCTTAAAGTACACCGAGTTGCTTTTGTCTGTAAGCTTCCAGGCCAGCGTGGGTGTAACGCTTTGCAACGTGGGAAAGCCGACCCGATAGCTCTTGGTCAGAGAGCCATAATTGGAGGGGTTCACATCCAGGATGCTATCGGGCAATGGCGAGCTGGGATCCTGGTTCATAACCAGAGTCCACCCTCCGCCATCGGTTTGCATATCGCAATACACCTGGAATGGTTGGATCGGTCCGCTACCATCGGGATCCACGGTGTACAAGCCGTTGGTTGTCTTGCCATTGTTCTGGTGGTCCAAACATCCTTTTTCAGACACGGTTTTGTCGTTGCGAACACCCCGGAACCAATAATGTGTGGTGCTGGACGCTGAGGTATGACCGCTGAACCCAGAATCCCTGGTTTGGTTGTAGCCCCAATAGTCACAAGAGTTGCAGCCCAAACCATCGTCGTCAACGGTGAAATGACCACCGGTTCGCCAGCCGTTGGTTGTTGGCTTCATCCATGTTCGGAAGACGGTGTTGGTGTAGGTGCGACCTTTGAAATTCAAGGTATCGTAAAGGACTCTCTTGTAATTCACCCGCCCTTGGTCATCCCCCGCCAGAAACATCTTGTTCCGAGCGTCTTTGGAGATCCAATAATCCAGGGTGAAGCCATTCGAGTTGGTGGTTGCAGCCAAATCAACAGAGACTTGCTGGAGCGCCTGGATCTGTTGCAACGAAAGCCGGAAGTTCCCGTTGGTTGCAGGGTTGCTGGTATTGGTTGGATGGTTCTGGGTCCACAACCCGGTTCCGGCTCGGTTCAACGGATGATCCCGGTTGATGCTCTCAATCAAGGTCCATCCCCCGCCGTTGGTGGTCATGTCACAAAACACTTTGAACGGTGGAATGGCGCCGTTGGGTCCGTCGGGATCAATGGTATACACCCCGTCTTTCTTGGTACCTGCCTGGAGCAACGCCGTGCAGTTGGTTGCGTTGGCTTGCTGGCAAGTCCCATTCAAGCACCGCTGCAACGAGCCACACTCGCTGTCTTGCGTACAGGCAGAGCACACGTTGTTTTTGCATACTTTGCCACCTGTACAATCGGTGGTTTGGAGACAATCGCCCGTTTTGCAGGCGCCCTGCACACACACACTGCTTGTCCCACATTCTTGCGAAGAGAGACAAGCAGAGCACACATTGTTCTTGCACAATTGGCCGCCTGAGCAGTCGGTGGTTTGGACGCAATCTCCGACACGACATGCTCCTTGCACGCAGACATTTCCGGTGCCACAGTCTTGAGAGTTGACGCAAGCCACGCACTGGTTGTTTTTGCAAACTTGCGCTCCACATTCGCTGTTGGTCCGGCAGTTACCGGGCTTGCAAGAGCCAGCCAAACAAAGAGTGTTTCGGGGGCACTCCGAGTCTTGGGAGCAAGCAGAGCACACATTGTTCTTGCACAATTGGCCGCCGGAGCAATCGGTGTCCTGACGACAGTTGGCCGTCTGGCACAACCCAAGCAAACAAAGCTGACCTGTCGCACAATCCGAATCTTTCGAGCAACCGCCGCAGGAGTTGTTGGCGCAGATTTGTCCATTGGAGCAATCGGTATTGGAGCGACAGTTTCCGTTCACGCATGCCTTGTTAATGCACAGTTGACCTGAGCCACATTCCGAATCGTTCACGCAGTTGGAGCAGACATTGGCAAGACACAGCTTCCCACCAGAGCAGTCGCTGTTGGTCCGGCAGTCAGCCTTTTGGCAAGCTTGGGACAAACAAAGCTGACCCACATCACAGTCACGGTCGGAAGCACAGACGATACATTGGTTGTTCTTGCAAACCTTCCCACCGGTGCAGTCTGTGTTGGTGCGGCAATCTCCGGTGATGCAGACTCCACGCAAACAAAGTTGACCTGATGCACACTCGCTGTCTTGGCTGCAAGTCGTGCAGCGGTTCTGTGTGCAAACCAATCCGCCTTTGCATTCGGTGGAGGTTCGACAGTCGCCCACCTTGCAGAGGCCAGACAAACACAATTGACCTGTGGGACATTCGGAGTCCGCTTTGCAAGCCCCGCACGTGTTGGACTGACAAACTTGACCACCTTTGCAATCCGAGTTCGACTTGCAATCTCCCTTGAGGCAAGCTCCCTTGACACAAAGCTGCCCGGTGGAACACTCCGTATCCACGATACACCCGGAACATTGGTTTCCTCGACAAACTTTGCCGTCTTTGCATGTGCTGCTATCGCGGCAATCCCCAGTCACGCAGAGTTGATTCAAACATAGCTGTCCTGAGCCACACTCCTGGTCGGTCGAGCATCCTTTGCAGCTATTGGACAAACACACCTGACCTTGCGGACAGTCGGCGCTTTGCAGGCATCCTTTGCATGTGTTGGCCTGAGTGTCACAGACTTGAGGAGAAGCGCAGTCGGCAGTTTTTCGGCAGCCTGCTTTGCAACCACCGCTCTCGCAAATGGCTCCTTTGTCGCAGTTCGCATCATCGGTACAGGCGGAACACTTGAGCTTCAAACAAACCTGACCGTTTTGGCAATCGGCGTTGGCTCGACAGTCGCCATCGACACAGGCACCTTGCTGACATAGCTTTCCTTGACCGCACTCGGTGTCTGAGGCGCAAACACTACAGCGGCTGTCGCGGCAGACCTTTCCACTAGAGCAATCCTTGGTTTCAAGGCATTCCACACACGCTTTGGTTGTGGTGTCACAGCGTTGGTTGTTGGTGCATCCTTTGTCGTCTCGACAACCTTCCTGGCAACGCTGGGACTCACAAATGAAACCAGAGCCACAAGCAGCGTCGTCGGGGCACGCGATACATCGCCCGCTTTCACACACCTGACCCCCAGGGCAAGGTTTGGCATCGGTGCAAATGGAAGGAACGCAACGCTCTCCTTCGCAAATGTCTCCAGCGTTGCAAGCCTTGTCTTCGGTGCAACCTTCCTGACAACGGCCTTGCTTGCAAATTTGTTTTTCGCCGCATTCTTCGTTGTTCGTACAGTCATTGCATCTTCGGTTGGAGCAGACCTGTCCACCTTTGCAAGGCACGGTGTCCGAGCAACCAGCCGCCTCACATCCACCTTTTTCGCAAATCAGGTCCTGACCACATTCCTCGTCTTTTTCGCAGGTTTTGCAGCGCCCACTTTGACACAGTTGGCCCCCCGAACATTCCGTAGCGACTTTGCATTGCGCAGCGCTACACACTCCGTTCAGGCAGACTGGCAAAGCGGAAGAACAGTCCGTATCTGCCTGGCATTTTGTTAAAGGAGGCGCATCTGAGCATGACACCAGAAACGCCAAGACAACAACTCCTACCACAGACCAACGTAACCAACGCATGGAAGTATCTCCTGTAGAAAGACGAAAGGTGCAACAACCTTATCATACTATTGCAAAAAGGAAGAGCTTTGGTATTTTTTGCTGTGATGTCCGAAAGTGGCGAGACATCCCAGATGAGAAGGGTTATCCTCCCCTACGAAAGAAAGAGAACGAGTCGTCACCACCGACAACATGAGGAGCACCCTGCCCATGCTCTCCTCCGAGATTTGTTATCGCGCCGTTCAATCCAAAGACACACGCTTTGATGGCGTCTTCTATGTAGGCGTCCAAACCACAGGCATCTATTGTCGCCCGGTCTGCCCTGCGCGAACTCCGGCCCAAAAGAACTGCACCTTCTTCAAGCACGCAGCAGAAGCAGAACAAGCTGGGTACAGAGCGTGCTTTCGCTGCAGACCCGAGCTAGCTCCAGGAGAGTCCTCCGTAGACGCAAGCTCAAGATTGGCCCAGCGTGCGATGTCGTTCATTCAAGAGGGATTTCTGAACTCTCACTCTGTGCATGACTTGGCAGACAAGCTCAAGGTAACAAGCCGTCACCTGCGTCGGACCCTCAATCAGGAAGTGGGAGCCACGCCCCAACAACTCGCACAATCGAAACGCCTGGCTCTTGCCAAACAATTGCTCCATGAAACATCGCTGTCTCTTACAGATGTTGCGTTTGCGAGCGGCTTTTCCTCCGTCCGTCGATTCAATGACCAATTTCAAAAGACCCTTGGATGCACGCCTTCTTCCTTGCGCAGAACGTCTTCCCCCAACGAGGACGATGCCATCACTCTCCGCCTCGACTACCGCCCTCCCCTCGCGTGGGAGTTTCTGCTGGATTATCTGCGTGATCGAGTGATGCAAGGAGTGGAAGAGATTGACGGCTATGTGTATCGCAGAACCGTACGGTGGAATCAACATGTTGGATGGCTCAGCGTCGAAAAATACAAGCATCGAAATAGCTTAAAAATGAAGCTACCAACTGTATTGCTTGAAGGAGCTATGCCTATCCTATCCCGTGTCCGACAAATGTTTGATCTGGACGCACACCCCGAACCTATCCACAGTCACTTGTCCAAAGATCCGACACTCCAAAGGTTGGTACAACAACAACCAGGGCTTCGAATCCCAGGAGCTTTTGAGAAGTTCCCCTTGTTGATTCGCATTGTGTTAGGCCAGCGCATATCAGTCAAAGCAGCATCCACGCTGTGTCGTCGGTTGATTGAGACCTTTGGAGAGGCAGTAGAGACACCCTTTGCATCGCTCAACACCACCTTCCCTTCTCCAGAGACTCTTGGAGCATGCAGCCTGGAAGACCTCACCAACCTCGGCATCCTTAAGTCACAAGCAGCGACGATACATACCCTTTCCCAACAAGTCGCTTCCGGTGAGTTACAACTGGATGACTTCATGGATTTGTCGGAGTTATCCAGTAAGCTATTAAAGCTGCGAGGGATAGGTCCATGGACTGTAGAGTACATCAAGATGAGAGGGTTCGGAGAGCCCGACGCTTTCCCAGGCTCAGACCTTGGTCTGTGCAAAGCCTTGCAATGCACACCCACTGAAGCAAACGAACGTTCAGAATCGTGGCGACCGTGGAGGTCGTACGCAGCTATCTATTTGTGGAGCCATGGAGGCTAAGTTATGGAACATCAACGCATCCAATTCAACAGTTCTCTGGGTATGATTACAGTACTCGCAAAAGATGGACACCTGACCCATCTCCACCTACCGGAACCCAAGTACCCACCGAATGTACAAGCGGCAGACCTTGACATCGACAGCCCACAATGTCAGCCCGTCCTTCGGGATGCAAGGGAGCAATTGCTGGAGTACCTTGAAGGCAAACGACAACAATTCAAGCTGCCCCTAGCTCCCGAAGGAACCGAGTTCCAAAAGCAGGTATGGCAAACTCTCGAAGCCATTCCCAACGGAACAACCTGGAGTTACCAGGACCTTGCGAAAGCCATCCACAACCCCAAAGCCGTCCGGGCAGTGGGCGCCGCCAACGGACGCAACCCCATCGCTATCATCATTCCATGCCACCGAGTGATTGGCAGCAACGGAAAACTCACCGGCTACGCTGGAGGAATGGCTCGAAAGGAATGGCTCCTTGCCCACGAAGCTCGCCACTACTTTTCTTTACGTGCATCCTAACAGCACGAAGGTGTTGAGTCCTAAGGCAAGGGAGGAACCCACATCCCTATCACTGGGAAGATCCAACGACAGGTCCTCTTATGAAGAAACGTTCAACTGTTCAATCACAATACCCCAGCCACCCTCCGGCTTGTTTTGCTTGAGACCTTCCACAACAGAATCACTCACAACAATGGTGATGGGTTCCTCCGCTAGGCGAAACATATCCAAGTGTTGGGTTCGTTTGCTGTCGAGAACAAGGTCCTGAAATGCAACCAGTGGAACCTCAATTCCCCCTGAACTCCCGGGCATTAACTCATCGTAACGAGATTCATCAAGGTTGGCAGCCTGGACAAGCCCTAGCACATTGAACAAAAAGTAATCTTCTCGTTTATCATGGGTGTCAGGGTTGATGAAGGTGGCAGGGAAAGCTTGGTAGTTATCCACGCCGACAGAATCCAACACATTCAGAAAGGTTTGGCTGGCCAGAACTGTCCCACCAGTTAAGAAATGTGGAAGGGGCTCGTTGCCAGAAAAGTTGTGTTCATAAACAAGAGGTGGAAGCTTGGACGGATCAACCACACTCCCGGTCATCACACTTTGTTCTCCTAGCTTTGGAGCGTTCTGGATGCCGAAACTTACATAGTGACTTGATTCCAGCTTGTAATAGGAACTCATGAAACGACTCGTTGTTGAAGGGTTTAAGACCGTAACCCTGTAGATACAGTCTCAACGCGAATAAACGTTTCCTGCAGTATCTTTCTTCATTCATCGAAAGGCTAGTTTCTAGTTCCAACGATGGCCTCCCCAGAAACCGAACTCACGACGTAGAAAACCGTACCTCATACCGAGACTGTTCGTTCCACTTGTGGTTGTAAACCCAAAGAAGAAGCAAACTGCTAGTAAGGAGGCACCCCTTGGGGAAGATCAACTGAACCTACCAAGACCCGTCGAGCCGACAGAATCCTATCTGAATCATCGCTTGCTGCTGTATCGAAGTGTCTTTCCTCTTGAGAAGGCAAGAGACTTGTTCTCCCAGTTGGAGAAGGAGACGCAATGGCTCCATCCATCGTATGAAAACTCGGATGGAAGAGTGGTTCACCTGCCACGCTTAACGGCCAATTACGGCGACCGATCCTACAACTACTCGGGCCTGACCTTCCAACCGCAACCCTGGACGCCGCTGTTATCCGAGCTGCGTCACCTTGCAGAGGACCTCACAGGTGCAAGTTTTAATGCGCTGATTCTCCAGTACTATAGGGATGGAAGTGACGGTGTCGGCTGGCACTCCGATGACGACCCGTGTGTTGCACCGACAACGACGATTGTATCGATGTCATTTGGTGAGACACGAAGGTTTGAGTTCCGCCACAAAGAGAACCACGACGAGAGGTTGGGTCTCGACATCCATGGGGGTGATATCGTTGTCATGCAGGGAGACCTGCAAAAGCACTACAAGCACCGAGTCCCCAAAGAAAAAGGAAAAGGTGGACGCATCAATCTTACCTTCCGCGATGTCATTGAGGAGCTAGGAGAGAGCGCCAGCGATAGCATATAGCATCCGGTGAAGTTGGGGTTCATCAAAGCCAGAGCCGCTGTGAAGGATACCTTCTCTTTGCTGGACCCACTGCAACTTATCCGAGGGTTCAGAAGCGGGATACCACTGAGGAAAGTACCCAATCACATCGAGATGATCCCCAACTACCAAGGCGACCAACTCATCTGGGTCTGCGGGGTTTGCAAGTTGTCGCGCCGTATTGACGATCCCATCGTTGAGTTTGGCATCCACAGTCCGTAGCTCAGCAAACTCATTCTTGATGAACTTACCGGGCTCGGTTGTCGCTTGCTTTACCGCAGCGATAGCTTGTTCCATGTGCTCTTCTGACGGAGGATAGGGAACCTGGTCACCCTCTGCTGTTAATGAGAAAAACAGTTGAAACAAAGCATCAGGCTCACGCCTTTCCTGCATGCTGAAACCTGTAGCTTTCCGCTTTGCCGTAGTGTAGGCGGCAGGCATCGTCACAACACTCCGTATCTTTGCTCCTTCGACTGCATTTTCAAACGAGCTTTGCAGTTCGGACATGGGCTCAGGGCGGAGGTCTTCCATTAAGTCTCTCGCCAACAAAGCTTGCAAGATATACTTGACCGCAGTGTCCGAATCTGTGGCAGCCCCCAACAATGCTTTTCGGAGCATCCCATCTTCCAACAAAAACCCAAGCAGATGACCCGCAGACTGCAACGCAGGAACAAGACCATCGAGATTCTCGGTAGGCTTCTCAAGAAAGCGAACAAACGCACTCGTGGTTAGCATCGTTCCCCAATAGGGAGCTGCGATCCCCACCACTGTTTTGATTTTCTTCCGAACAGGGTGATGGTTCCATTGGTCACAGTGGAGTGTTAAGGGAAGAGGACTGTCCTGCAGCAAAAGCTGTCCGTCCACACCACCAGTGCTGTGCCCCACCACGTGAATGGACTCCACGTTGGGGTACAAAGCGTAGACGGTTTGCATCAAACGAAAGAGCTTGTCTTGTCGGTCCGCGAGAGAGTGAGTAGGAAGAGTGGTCAGAGGAATGACGGGAACAAACGAACCCCGAAGGGCCATCATTGCACCGCTGAGACCCGACACAAATCGACTGGAGAAATAGGAGAAATCCCCGATCTTATCAAAGCCCATAAACCCAGGAACAAGGACCACAATTTCTTTGGCCTGTAGCATCGTAAGTCAATCCTTTTGCTAAATTGTAGCATCCAATGACGAAGTGAAACTTAACGGGTATACTACCCTATCTCAAAAGCATTGAACATGGAGTTGGAACATTGTCGGATCATTGCAAACGAACGGAACGACCACAAGACCCGGTGCTTCGTCGAAGTACACTTCATGCCAACGTGATCAATGTTCTCCTCACCTTGGGGATGGTGTTGCTTGTTTACTCAGGCTACAAGCTTGGGCCGCCGGGGCTGTTTCCGCCCTTGCTGTTGATGTTTGGATTCTTCTATGTTGTCAACGCCCGATTCCAAAAGCCCCTTGAGCTAGGGATGAAGGCCCTCACACAGCAACGTTACGATGAAGCCGAAGCTCATTTTTACGAAGCTGCGAAACGGACGCGATGGCTGGTAAAGACCCATCCGAATGTTCTGGGGAACCTCGCCTTTATCGCGATGAGGAAAGGACAATGGGACAAAGCGCTCTCCTTGATGAGCGCAAGCTGGGAGTATGAGTTTCAGTTTTCCCCAGACATGCGATGTCTTATGGCGGCGAACTTTGCTGACGCATGGTCGTTTGCTGGAGATACGGATGCAGCGAGATGTTGGCTTGAGGTCGCCAAAAGGGACGAAGACCGAGGCTACCCTATTTTGGTACAACACTCTGAGATCCTCTTGCAAACTCGTCTTGGACATTACGAAGAAGCGTTGACACTCTGCGCTGCAGCAGAACAACAGCCCATTCCTAATGAAGCAGGCATCTTAACCACAGCTTGGAAGAACTTTGCCTTGCACCAGCTTGGCCGAGAATCAACGCCCCCACTCGATATCGACGTAAGCACCGCTTCCTTCTACAAGGACTCATGGCCTGCTTATTACAGCTACCTCATGGGAGAGTCGAGCCAGCCCACTCCAGAAACGGGCAGAGACGAAGCAACACACCAGAACGATGAGAAAACGCCTCTCAAAGTCATCACCATCAAACCCAACCAGCCCAAACAAGAACGATACGGTGGGTACTGGCTCCTTGCTTCCATTGCAGCGTTGTTGCTTGGCCTGTATGTCGCGACAAGTCACCACCGTAAGTACAAGCTTGTGGATGTTGACGACACAGCGTTTGTGGGGTTGATGACCGGTTTGGGGCTTGGGGCCCTTTGGATGGTCATTGTCCATTTTCGCTCCAGGCCTCTTCAGCTTCGATGGATCGAGTACGTTTCGTTCCTCGCCACCAAGGGATTCATCGGACTCTTAGGCTTTTTTGTGTTGGGCGCGTCGCTTCCGAGCGTCCTCAATGGAGCAATGGACAAGTCACCTGCAGTGAAACACAAAGTCAAAGTGCTGAAGAAACGATTGTACCGTTCATCCATCATGGCTCAGTCGGGAGGTCCCCATTGTTGGGTTAAGTTTCAGTACCCCCTTGACTCCAAAAGAACCGTCCTTCATGTATTTTCGGGCCGAGTCGCCCTCCAACTCCTCCGAGGAGGCAGCACCCTTGTGTTCACAACGCACAAAGGAGCCTTGGGCTACCCTTGGTATACGCATATCCAAGTTGAGTAAAAGAATCCTGCGCCTCTGATGCCTTGGTTAAGAAGTGAGCAACCCATGACGCCCGAAAACAACTTGATGCTCCTCGTCACAATGAAGATGCCCTACGGACAATACGAAGGACGCTACATTTGTGACCTCCCCGAGCACTACCTCGTCTGGTACCACAATGAGGGATTTCCTTCAGGCCAGTTGGGAGAATTGATGGCTTCCATGTACGAGATCAGGCTCAACGGATTGGAGTATCTGCTGAAGCCACTTCGCCCCAAACAACCACGGCATTTCCACTTTGGAGATGACTAAGGGGTTGACCACCCACTCAACCTCTTTCCCCCAAGATTCGATCTAGGGACCCCTTCCAAATCAACAACATCCACGATGCCCCCTGTACATTCCACTTGTACTGTGCCATCGTGTTGTCCCTGAAACTCTAGCAGAGGGGCTATGAATGGCGAAGGAACGTTGGCACTACTTCGTGGGCGACATCCACGGATGTTACGAAGAGTACCGTAGACTCGAAGACAAAATAGTTCGGCATGCAGACCAGCACAATGTAGAGCCTTTTATTGTATCAGTGGGTGACTTGGTCGATCGAGGGCCTGATTCTGCCAAAGTGGTCCAACACTTCTACAAAGGAAGTCTGGATGGAACACACGCAGCAGTGATGGGCAATCACGAGGCCTTCATGCTTACAACATTGTGGGAGTTTGCGCCTTGGGATGAATCTCTTGGAGAATTGCCTTATGGGATGCAATCCTTGCGCACCAAGTTTGACAAGGGAGAGGGCTACGCTCGTAGCCTCCCTTGGGAAGACTACCGCATGTTCTGTCGCTACATCTGGACGGGACAAGGCGGATACGAAGCCCTGGATAGCTTTGACTGTGACCCCGATGAGCCTTCCTCATGGGAAATCGACCCCGATCTGCTGAAGTTCATGCTGGAACTCCCCTTTGTGTGGAAGAGCGAAGACTACCTGGTGTCTCACGCCACAGCGACGCAAGAACAACTACAAGAGTTCTATACGTTTGAAGGTCGCTCCGACAAAGAAGACGATGAGACCTGGGAAGAACGATTGAGAGCCTACGAAGAGTTGTGCAACCAGTTGATTTGGCAGCGCAGCATTCCAGAGGAAGCACCGGACCCGAATCGCATTCACTTGTCTGGACACACTCCTGTCGAGCGAGTGAAACGAAGCCTCGGAGGCAAGGTCCGTCAAATCGACACGGGCTGTATCTACGGCCGCCGCCTCACAGCCTGGTGTGGAGAGGGAAACAAATACTTTCGAGCCTCCAATATATCGGGAACATGGGGCGATTAGAGGAAAGAACATTCATCTGGCCGGCATAAAGACAAGCGGAAGAACAAACGAAACTTGATCGTCGAGACGAGGGAATTGAAGGGCCTTAATTTTTCGAGTGAGACACGTGCAGAGAGGGATATCCATTTGGTTGTGCAACACCTTGACTTGCTTGACACGACCCGACTTGCCAACCACCACAAGAAACGCCACCTTCCCCCGCAACGAGCTGTTACTCTTCAGTGATTTTTCGTAGCAAGAAAGAAACGTCCGCCACTGCCGACGTACCCGCGACATCGAGTGTTGGGCTGAGTGATGATACATCTTGGGAGACACTCTCTTCGTGTAGTAGAACTGCATCGAACGATAGGTGATTTGGGTCCGATACCTTGCGTAGGTGGTTGGGATGAGCCATGCCTCACGAAACTGAACAGCAGGCGGACGAAACAGAAGCTTCCCAAGCACGATCGAGCGCCGATACGTACCACCATGAAGAAGGGAATCGTTCGACCGTGTCGGCATGGAAGGCACCTTCATCTTCATCCACTTGGGACATTGTCTCATCGCCAATCGCAACGTAGGCAACTGTTTTTTGGAAAGCAAACCAGCCTTATGCAATTTTTTTAACCAGGAAGGAGTTGGAGAAGTGTTGCGTTGTTGTTGGGCCTTTTGTGGAGGGGTAGCTTGAGGGGCAGTAGTCTTTGGTTTGTTTCCTCCCTCACCAAACGATGTTGGAAGGACACACCAAAGAAATCCAGCAAAGGTCATGACTGTCAGAGTTGAATTCAGCAAACCTGTTCTCCATCAGAGGTTTCGAGGAAGGGGAAGAAAATGTCCCATCGTCTTAGACATAGGGGCAACACATTCGTTCCAAGAAGACACCGCTGGCTGGAAAAGGTTGCATTGGAGTTGAGATAAGGTATAGTTGATCCCTTCCGCTTCTGAGCGGGAGGAAAACAGAAAGTGCTTAGGAAAAAGAGAAGAGTACGGAGTCATACATGGCTGACGAACATAAAGAACCTGGTGGGCAGCCCCGTCGCAACCGACACATTGTCTTAACATCTCACCCATCGCATCCACGCAAGACAAAGAGCAAAACTCCTATCCATTGGGGGGCTGACACGCCAATGGAGCGTGGTCCAGTCATAGGCTCAACAACCGACCCCAGCAAGCGCAACGCGATAGGAACCCACTCCGGCTCCTATTCCATTTATCGCGCATTGGCGATTGCGAGCGGAGCGTTGAACCCAGAACACCGCCCCGATTTGACCAACACCATGCCGACCAACCCTGTGGGTCCTTACCCCCAGTGGCACAACCCGAAAAAAATTGTGTCGTTGGATCCTTACGGGCACATGGTGGCAGACGTCTTTCGCGACAAACTCGACGAAGGCTTCGATATCCGCCCAAGCATCGCAGTGACCAAAGCCCAAATGCAGTTGATTGAGATCAAAGCTGCTATGGAGCAAGGCCGATTGGAGCCGGACGGTGAGGTGCTGCTGCCCAACGGTGACATTTTTATCACCAAAGCAGCCATTGAGCCTGTCTGGTACTTGCCGGGAATCGCAGAGAGATTTGGCGTAGCAGAAAGCGAGCTACGGCGAACCTTGTTTGAACGAACCGGTGGGATGTTCCCCGAGTTGGTCACCCGGCCAGACCTCAACATTTTGTTGCCTCCCATCGGCGGCGTCACTGTCTACTTGTTTGGAAATACCCCAAGCATCCCAGATCCGAACGTCCCTCTTACCGTTCGAGTCCATGACGAGTGCAACGGCTCTGATGTGTTTGGCTCCGACATCTGCACCTGTCGCCCCTACCTGATCCACGGCATCGAAGAGTGCGTGCGAACCGCACAGAAAGGTGGGGCGGGCGTGATCGCCTACTTCCGAAAAGAAGGCCGGGCTTTGGGTGAAGTCACCAAATTCTTGGTCTACAACGCCCGGAAACGGCAAGAAGGTGGCGACACCGCCAGCAATTACTTTGAGCGCACTGAATGTGTAGCCGGCGTACAAGACGTTCGCTTCCAAGAGCTGATGCCCGACGTGCTGCATTGGCTTGGAATCACACACATCCATAAGTTTGTGTCGATGAGTAACATGAAGTACGACGCTGTCGTTCGTTCAGGAATCAGCATTGGAGAACGAGAGACCATTCCTGATGAGATGATTCCCGAAGACGCCTGGGTTGAAATTGAAGCCAAGAAAGCAGCCGGATATTACACCGAAGGTGATATTCCAGACTCCATGGAGTTGGAGTCCACGACGGGCCGCGACTGGGAGAAGTAAGACGCGTGAAAACCCAAGCATCCCCTACCCTTTCCAGCGATGTCTCAACATTGCTCTCGCCTGCTACGATTCGCAACAGAGCGCATCATCTCCTCCAACTGGCTGAGGAAAACAAACTCTCTCATTGGCAAGTCAACCAAGACCCTTGGGACGAGGTTGTCGAATTTGTAGCGAACCACATCCAAGCCAACTACCCCGACCTCAACATTCCGTACCACAGTCGGATCCGTCACTTTGACGCAGGTGAGGTGTCCAGGTCCAGCGACTTTGCGCGAAGAATCGGTCACTTTACACCTCTGGAGCAAGGGCTCGCCTGGTACGACCTGATCATCCTTAGTGTGCTTCTTGACGCAGGAGCCGGCCCCCATTGGAGCTATCTGGAACACCACACGGAGACACGCTACAACCGCTCCGAAGGTCTCGCAGTGGCAAGTTACCGAATGTTCTTGGACGGTCTTTTCTCAGCAGACCCCGAGCAACCTTTGCGTGCAGACGCCTCTCGCTTGGTCACTCTTACGGTAGAAGAAGTCGCTGATGCGATGCAGGTCTCCGAGTCCAACCCGATGATTGGGCTGGAAGGACGCGTCGCCCTCCTTCAATCGCTCGGTCAATGTGTCCTCGACAAAGCCGAGGATTTCGGAAACACCGGCAGACCCGGTGGGTTGTTTGCCACTCTCTGGAAGGAAGTCGAGCTCAACACTCTACCCGCCAAAACCATTTTGCGGTCAGTGCTTCTGTCCCTTGGTGACATCTGGCCCGGTCGCTTCGTCATGGACGGTGTCAACCTGGGAGATGTATGGCAACACTCGGCCATGCAAACGGAGGACGCGACGTCAGGGTATGTTCCTTTTCACAAGCTCTCACAGTGGCTCACCTACTCGCTCCTGGAGCCCCTTGAATTTGCAGATGTAACGGTCACTCACCTGGACGACCTCACCGGCCTTGCGGAGTACCGCAACGGAGGCTTGTTTATGGATTTTGGAGTGCTTGTTCTTCAAGATCCAGGCAATGCAGAGAAGGAACACTCGACCGACAGTGAATTGGTGGTAGAATGGAGAGCGCTGACGATAGCCCTCCTCGACCGGATCGCTGACGATGTTCGAAACCGGCTGGGGCTCAGCGCCGCTGAATTCCCCCTCGCAAAGGTATTGCAAGGAGGAACTTGGAGTGCGGGGCGCGTCATTGCGAAGAAGAAGAGGTCGGATGGCAGTCCCCCTCTCTCCATTGCCCGAGACGGTACAGTTTTTTAGTCCACACATGTCACGACGAACGAGGAAGCAATGAGTGAAGTCCACCTGATCGAACACCCACTGATCCAACACAAACTCACGCTCATGCGAAACAAGGATACAAGCACAGCAAAATTCCGAAGCCTTCTGTCTGAGATCAGCCTGCTGATGGGATACGAAGTCACTCGGGATATGCCTGTGGAGATGCGTGAGATTGAAACGCCTCTTGCCACCATGCAAGCCCCTATCCTGGAGGGGAAGAAAGTCACCCTCGTCTCCATACTCCGAGCCGGACAAGGTTTCCTGGAGGGGCTGCTCACGTTGATCCCTTCCGCCCGAGTAGGCCACGTAGGTTTGTACCGAGATCCTGCAACCCTTGATGCAATCGAGTACTACTTTAAGCTACCGGAACAAATGGAAGATCGAGATTGCATTGTGGTCGATCCCATGCTTGCCACAGGTCACTCTGCGACGGCTGCGGTCTCATCGATTAAGGAAACACATCCCCGCTCGATTAAGTTTCTGTGCTTGCTTGCGGCTCCTCCGGGGCTGGATTACTTCCACGAGCACCACCCTGATGTCCCCGTGTATACGGCTGCAGTGGACCCGGAACTCAGCGAAAAAGGCTACATAATCCCTGGACTCGGAGATGCAGGCGACCGGATGTATGGCACCAAGTAAAGTAATCGCTCTGCTTGTATGTTGTTTCAGTGTTTGTCTCGGAAGCATCGCAAGCCTGGGTGCTCCAACCTCTCAGCCCACATCACAAAGACAGAGAACGAGAAGAGCGCCTCCTTCCCGCGCAACCTCCAAGCCTCCCTCTCTTATGCAGAAGGTACAGACCGACAGACATCGTCAAGCCAAGACAATGTTCCGCAAACATGGCTGTTGGTTGTGCCACTCGTTGGATGGGACTGATGGCCTGGGTCCGACTTTAGCCGGCTTGTACAAGACAGTTGCCACCTTGCACAACGGAAAAAAGGTGCTCCGGGACCGTGCGTACTTCCGCGCCAAGATTCGAAACTCAGCAAGTTTGGAGTTGGTAGGCAACCGAAACAACATGCCCCTCTACCAAAACACCTTTACCACCTCACAGTTGAACCTTCTCGTCGAATGGTTGGTTACACTCCCTTTGCCTCGCAACGACAAAACGCACCCCAAACCTGCGAGTCGGCCTGCAAGAAAAAAGTGAACACACCCAAGAACTTGAACGTTGAGGAAACAAAGAGTCAACCGTTGCCGTTCCCATTTGGAGTACCGCCCGGAACTTCGGGCCAACAGAGTGAAGACTCTGAAGAGCAACCGGAAAGAATCTGACACATCATTATGAGGATTTGTCGTACAAGAGTTGAGAGAGGTTCTGAATAAAAGTTGCAGAACAGCGTCTCAATACTTAAACTGAACCATTTGGAGTTATATCTTTCGTCTGTAGGCTTTTCGAGCCCCTACAGCCACTTGCTACGTTCAAGGTGTTTTCGCCCTGACGTAAAAACCCGTAGCACCGTGAGAATGGACATTCTCCGAAGACACTTTTCATGCAACGATCCTTTTAAGGATCAAGGCCATTCCAATGGCCAAGCTGTTTTCTCAGCCAGACTGACTTTCAGGAGCAAGACAATGAGCGAGATTTGGTGGGATTTCAAACAAGTGATGGGGCGACTTCGTTTGCGCCTAGTGCGTAAGCGGGGAATGCACACCATCCAAGAAGCTCTGACCCAACCAGATTTCCAGGCTCAGGTCGAAGAGGCCTTCGCCAAAGCGAACGAAGCTCCCAGCCGAACCCGAGCCCTGGAAGACCTCTCAGACTGGTTTGTATCACAATCCACACAATCCAATGCACCCAGAGTCTTTCGCGAACTGTGGATCGAACTCAGGCCTCTTTTGGATGAAATGGCTCACTCACCAAGCCGGTCACAAAGCCGAGTCTCACGGTCTGCCATCTCACACTCCAGGGCGAGTCGTGCTGGCTTGCCAACCACAGCAACGGGGAGCGCATCTCAAACCATCCCCAAAGCCAGCTCGTCCGACTCCCATCGTAGACCCAGCATGCCCTCGGCCGCCGCCCCAGAGCGCAGGAGCACTCAATCGATTTCTTCGCTCCGTCAAGGGTCACAGCCTTCGGTGTCGTCCGCTCCTGCTGCCTCCCAAGTCAGCCCCAGCTCCAACAACGTCGATCGTCTCCGACGACTGCGAGCGAACCGCCCATCGGCTCCGTCCACATCGGCGTCACAGACGACATCGGCGTACAGGCCAAGCACCCCTTCGACTCCAAGGTCGAAGTCCATCAGTTCACTTGACAACCTTGCACCCCATGAGACGGTAGAAACAACCAAATCCTTTGATGGAATGCGTGTCATCTCAAAGAGTTCACCGTCCAATGTCTGGCTTCCCTCAACGTCCACGATGAATGAGGCAACCTCTGACTCCCTCGACGATCTTGCGTTCGAGACCTGGTGGGAAACCCAAAGCGTCATCGACAGCTTGAAGTTCCGACTGTCACGACGCACGGATGCAACCCAACTCAACTTGCTGTTGGGTCATGATGAGTTTGTCCAAATTCTCTCGGAAGCCCTTGATGCAGGAGCAGTATCAAGGACGATTCACGAAGCTCAAGAAGCTGTGCTTTACCGCATGAAGAAGTTACAAGCACTTACACCTGAAAACAACTGGTTCAAAGCCTTTTGGCAAGTGCTTCGCCCCATTCTTCAACTCCGTCATCGATACTCAGCCTCGTTCGACTCTCTCCCTGCACCTATGGCAGAGCAGCTTGCTTCGGCCAGTCAGTCGTCCATCCCTGCCGCACCCAAAGAGAAAGAAGGGGGCGTCTACGATTGGGAGAACAACAACAAAGAGTGGGTCGGCTTCATCAACAAGGTGGTTGGGCAAATCGCTCACTTTGAAGAAGATGGAGAGGCAAAGTAACGTCTCTCGCCTGTTGCAACTCCCTCACTCGCTCCCCCACCACATTCCAAGACATACGAAACAAGTTACGCAGCTTCATCCTCTACCGAAGCATCCGAAATGGTGCGCTGCCCAACAACGCTGTTGCAGTGTTGGCACACCACATGAAAGACCGTAACATCCGCGTCTTCATAGCCCAAAACTTCCTTCACAGGCTGAGCCGTTTTGCAAGCAGGACAGTACACTTCGGAGACCCGAAGTTTCTCAAACGAAGGCTTTGGCTGCTCTTGTTGAAGCACAGGTCTCTGCGAAGGTTTCGGCTGTTCGGGCGATGGGAAGTCAGACATCGCTCGCCACTCTCGTCTTTCCCTATCCCTTTGCATAGGTTTGGATGGACGCAAGGTAGTTGTTCTTTGAGGATAGCTTCGAAATCTAGGTTCCAATCGGTACATGATGTTATCTCCGTAGGTGCGGTTTCGCTGACAGAGACAATCTAACCATGTCAAACAGGATGGCAAATGAGAGGAGAGAATTCACCCAAAAGAACGGAAGGAACAACGCTTGGAAGGGTATCTGCGAGATACATCGAAGAGAGCGAGAGCCTGAACGACAAGTACCACATGATAGCTTCGATCAACATTCAATACAAAAGGCATACAAGAAGAAACCAAGCGATGCTATTCCTAGCAAAAGAAACAGAAACGAGCTTCGTTTAGGAACCCATCAAAAGCCGCAGAAGCTCAACAACCACCAAGGCTCCAAGCAACACCAGCGTGAGCTTTTGGACAGTGTTCGCCTGCAAGGAGCTGGGAGGACGCCAATCCAATTCGTCATCCATCACCAGGGCAGGTTCCTCGATTTGAGGTGTCGCTTCTTTGACAGCCGCCATGGATTTCGCGGCGGAAGTGGACGGCTTGGGTGAAGCGGGAGCGGCAACGATATTGGGAGAGGTAGGAATCTCTTCCACACCCTTTAGTGCAACAATGGTGCTCGACGTTCCAGACTGCGCCCAAGCACGGAGATGCTCGGTTGTCTTCTCCTTGCTCGCCACTTCGGGGATAACAACGGGACGCTGTGTACTGCGAAGGACCAACGTGCCTCCAGGATGAATATCGTCATTTGCAGGAGAATCCAACCACTCCGGTTGTGGAGCAACCACAGCGCGATGACGGTTGTGAGGAGGCAGGTGGGAAGGTTCTTCCACACGGAGAACGGAAGGCCTTGTTGGATCAACAAACTCGTTGTCCACAAACGACACTTCATGTTCCTCGGTCTTGGCGACAGCGACAAGAACATCGTCGATAATCGCCATAGCATCGGGGCGACGGGAGATATCACGGGATTCAATGATTTGTGAGATAGAAACATCCTCAGCAGGAGGAATGTAGGCCACTCCATCGACAATTTGGGGATGGAACACCCCGGTCTGGTTTAAGGGCTGAGGCTCGCCCACGTTGGGATGAAAGACTCCAGTGTGTCTTCGAATTTGGCCAGTGGTGCAGTCGTCTTCCAACAACAGGTCAAGCTCCCCGGAATCGTCGACATGACGATCTTCCACGAGGAAGGAGTCAATGGTCGCTTTGTCATCGTGTTTTTTCAATCGATACGCCATAACTTTGTATCCAGTCCTCATGAGAAGTATCCACCTGGGCTTGGTGAGGTTAGCAATCACAAGCCATCCATGCCCTCAAGGGATAAGAACCAACCTTGTTCTTCCAGGAAAGGGCTTGCCGAGCGGTTGCCAGCAAATCGTATACCAGCCTCTCTCCAGAACTCGGTAGGCCTTGCACAATGGGAAGCCGAAGAGGATAACTGCAGAGCATAGCTGACCGGCAGACATAGCGTTTGGAGTAGAGTACCTCCACCTTGCAGCCGAGAAAAGAGCAACACTACCCCACACCTTCCACAAATAAATTCTGAATGTTATGGGTTGTATCGAGTGGTACAAAGAGAGTTGTTTCCCACAGGATGAAATCGAATGGATCACACGAAGGTCGTGGATGAGTTGGTCTCCCGGATCGCCGGTCGCAGGATTGTAGCCCTCACAGGAGCAGGCATGAGCACCGCATCAGGGATCCCGGATTACAGGGGTCCCGAGTCCAGCAAGAGAAAGCGAAACCCCATCCAATACAAAGAGTTTGTCAACAGCGAAGAAGCCCGCTCCAGGTATTGGGCGAGAAGCTCCATTGGCTGGCCCAGGTTCACGCAAGCACGAGCCAATCCAGGTCACGAAGCGCTCGCAACGTTGGAGCAGGTAGGCTACCTACAAGGCATCATCACTCAAAATGTAGACCGACTCCACCAACAAGCCGGAAGCCAACGCGTGGTCGAACTTCACGGCGCGTTGGAAGAAGTGCGTTGCCTCTCCTGTGGAACCTTGGAAGCTCGCAGTCAACTACAAGAGCGGTTGCTCCAACTAAATCCAGGGTGGGAAGCCTCTCCTGAATCGTATGCCCCAGATGGCGACGCAGAAATCGCTCCATCCCAAACCCGGAACTTCCAAGTTCCACCCTGCCAAGAGTGTGGTGGAGTTTTAAAGCCCAACGTTGTCTTCTTTGGGGAAAATGTAGCCCGCTCGATCGTGGATCAGGCTTGGACATTGGTGGATGAGGCTGAAGTCTTGCTCGTGCTAGGCTCCTCGCTAACTGTTTTCTCGGGGTATCGCTTCGTACGGGAAGCTGAACAACGGGGAATTCCCGTCATCATCATCAACAAAGGCGAGACTCGTGGAGACCCCCACGCCAACCTCAAGATTCACGCCGATGTCAATGAATTGCTTCCACAATTGGTACAAAGCCTGTTGCCTTTTGTGTAGCCAAACGTTGTGGAACAGGAAGACTGTTTCCACAGGGGCAACAATTATTTTCCAGAGAATGGGTCGATGTTTTGGAATAGATTGTGTAAACCCAAAGTTGTCCAATGCAGAAAGTTGAGCAATGCACGCAACTCTGCACAACCCAAAATGAGCAGCCTAGGCGTGCACAAACCCTGCTATATGTTTCTCACAATGAAGGAGAGTTCCCATGAAAAAGTTCGCAGTATCCGTGATGGCACTTGCAGCAATGGCCCTCTTGGCAGTTCCCAGCTCCGCGATGGCAGCCCCCACCAAGTTCAACGTTGACGGCGGCCACTCTTCGGTCTTCTTCAAGGTCAAGCACTTTGGTGTCGGCCACTTCTTCGGACGCTTCAACAAGATGAAGGGTCAGGTTCATTGGGGCAAGAACAAGAAAGCTGTCTCCATCAAAGTTGCAGCAGCCAGCATTGATACCAACAACGCCCGACGTGACAAGCACCTTCGCAGCCCCGACTTCTTCAACGCCAAGCGTTTCCGTTTTATCAGCTTCAAGGGCAACCAAGTGAAGAAGCTCGGCGCTGGTAAATTTGCTGTAACAGGCAACCTTCGCCTCAACGGCGTAACCAAGAAGCGCACCATCAACTTCATGGTCACCGGCCTGAAGAAAGATCCCTACGGAAACCTCCGTATGGGTGCTGTCGCGACCTTCAAAGTCAAGCGCTCCAACTTTGGCATGACCTATGGTTTGAAGAACAAAGCGATTGGCAACATCGTGACCATCACGGTCTCGATCGAAGCAGTCAAAGCCAAGTAAGGGACGAACAAAGAGCGCCAACAGTAACAGGTTGAACGCTCTTCAACGTCAGAACTCTTCGCCGGTGCGGTAACGCAAACAAAGTATCGACAAACAACAGCATCATCGGCGGTTGAGATAGGAGTCAGGCTCGAAGTTTCCTTCGACACCTGACTTTTTTTTGTCCAACGATTCAGAAGTTTGGAAAAAGATAGGAGGGAGTGATGAATCTTGTAACACATAGTTTGGTGATGGGTGTGATTCTTCCAATCACAGCTGGAGTGATAGCTCTTGGTATCCCTTTGGCGCTTCGATGGAAAGAAGGTGGTGAAGCAGCAGCCCAAGAGAGCGAAAACGACAAGCTTGAATGGCTTGGTGGTTTGGGGCTGGCCCTTGGATACGCTGTCGGATACGTCGGACTTTTGGGGTTCCCGAAATGGGGAGACACATCTTCGCAAGTCTGGATGTTTTGGCTGCTTCCCTTTGTCCTCCTGCTCGGTGTGTTTGACACCGCGCTGAAGCTTCCACGACCCTTGGTTTGGGCAGGGCGGGCGGCGCTGTTTCTCGTCATGTACTACATGATGTTCCGTACCCAGGTGGAAGAAGAGATTTGGACCAAGAGTCAACTCTTCCAATACGTCGGCATCATGGCTGCGTTGGCCTTAATCGTGTGGGCTCTTTGGGAGAACACATCGGATCAAGTCTCCGAAGCAACGCTTGGATGGGTTGTGATGGTGGTGTCCCTGCTGACAAGCTTTGTGATTGTACTTTCAGGCTCGGCCAAGTTTGGTCAGATGATGGGAGTGATGATCTCGGTGCTTGGAGTGTGGTGGGTGCTTTCGTGGTTTGCAGCCTTCCGAAAGATCCGAGCACGATTTGTCCGAGGCATCCTGCCCGTCTTTGTAATGATCTACATGGGGTACTGCCTCAACGGATTCTTCTACACCGACATGACCAAGTTAACTGCGGCGATGTTGCTGTTGGTTCCAGTGTTGCTCTGGCTCGGTAGCAAACTTCACACCCCATCGAAATCGTGGCAGAAGGTCCTGTACTATACAGCATTGGCCGCTGCTCCGGTGTTGGTTGCACTCGGGGTGTTGGGCTACAAAGAGCTTAACAAACCGAAGAAGCCCAAGGATATGTATGGATCGTTGGTGAAAGTAGAGAGAGCGGCCCCTTCGTTCAAAGCAGCAGATGTAAAGGGTTGTGTGGAAAAGCAATCGTAGGAGAAGCGTGAGGTTTACTGGGTTTGGAAGACGGTGAAGGTGGTGTACGCCGTGCCGGAAGCATTCTTCGCGGTCAAGGAGATCTTGTACCAGGTTTGTGCTTGCAAGCTCGTGCTCAAGGTGTAAGAACCGCTCTTCTTGTCGCTGTTGATCGAGGCAGAGCCTGTCGCTGAAACCGTAGTCAGTTGCGCGCCTGAAGCCGTATCGCAAGGCTTGTCATTGCTACCTGAGTTCTTGCATGTTTCCAACTTGATGGAGACATCACCAGCCTTGACCTCCTCAGTGGTGTAAAAATCAAACTTAGCAGCCGCTGTCGCCAAACCTGTTTGGAGATACAGCGGAGTCGTCAGCAGCACCGAGAAATCGACGGGGTTTTTGATGCTCTTCATTTGGCCCACCATGAACATCACGGAACGACCCTTCGCATCTTTGTAACAAGCACCCACAAGCAACAGGCAAGGGTCAATGCCCAAGGACGCTGACAACCCTGCGGTGTCCACAATGCCTGAGAATCGGACATCTTCAAAGCTATCACCTGCGGTGTTGAACAGACCCGAAAGACGGAACTGCTCCAGTTCCAATTTGAAGCCACCCACGGTCAAGCGGAAGGTTGTAGGGCCAGCTTCAAACAGTCGACCGGTGAAGGTACCCTTCATAGAAATGGCAACTGGCTCTTTGGTGTTGTCAAAGACGTCTTTGCCGTTGTGGGGATTGCCGGAAGGCGTACGACCCACACCACCGACCATCGTGATGCTTCCAGACGTACCGGTGTCACGGGAGTGAAGGTGCATCAGGACAGGGAGAATCTGGTTGGGGTTGATGGTTCCAATCAAGGCGTTCACACCGTTGGGGGTGATGACCTTGCTCAACTGCAGATCTACGGTAAGGCCGGGGTCAGCGGTCTTGCCAGTAGCGTAGGTGTCTTTGGTTTTGTACTCAGCTTTTGCGGTGGTGGGTGTACCCGAGGTGTCGTCGTAAAGGGTAACTTCCAACACATAATCTGTGCTGGGACTCAGGTATTCATCGATACAAACTTTGGCAGCCGTGCCGCTTGCAAAGATGATGGTTTGGGTCAGAGCAACGGTCGAACCCTTCACGGAGAGCTTAGCATCCCACTTCACTTTGTCCACAGGAGAAGCGGTGGTGATGTCAATGCAGAAGTCTTTCACATCAATGGTTGAGCCGCTGGCCGGATTAAAGGAGATCTTTTGTCCAGTAGCCTGCTCGGTGGGAGCTTGCTCGGTTCCGGTTTGGTCCGCTTGCATTTCAGGAGTGGTGCCACCGTCGGCTTGCTCGTTGGCAACAGGCTCATCGCCGGGTTCTGCTCCTGTAGTGGGCTCTGTACCGCCTGTGCTTTCCGTACCACCTGTGGATTCGGTTCCGCCTGTGGATTCGGTGCCACCGGTGGATTCGGTGCCACCGGTGGATTCTTTGTTATCAACAGCTTCTTTTTGACCTTCTTGATCCACAGTCGATTCTTGGGAGCCTTCACCGGCTGTGTC
This sequence comes from Deltaproteobacteria bacterium, assembly GCA_006226375.1. GTDB lineage: Bacteria > Myxococcota_C > UBA6777 > UBA6777 > UBA6777 > M3003. The sequence goes on from SBHC01000073.1 coordinate 97,010, forward strand.
ACCTGGACCACAAGCTGTGTAGACCTGAAAGACAGTCAAAGATAAAACGGCAATACCAACCCAAAACAAACGTTTCATAAGCAATACACCCTTCCTTTTTCGGGCAACAAACAAGCCCAATCGTTCCTCATTTCGTACCTTTCACTTGCATCAAACCAACAAGCGAAGCGTAGGAGACCATACCATACTTCTGTAGTATTAGGAAGTTGGTACAGTTTTGCAAGCCCAGCAAAGAGAGTAGGTTAAGGGTGGGGTTCCGCCTTCTACCATGACGCCCCAGTGAGCGTTACGCTCATGTCCCAGAGCCTCTTTGCGAGCTCGTCATCTTTCGCAACCTCAGACGGTTCTGCCATCTTGGAGCGAGCAAAATACTTTCCAGTCACTCCCTCAACAGCAGGAGAAGAAGCGAGAAACACCGATGTTTTTGCACCTGTGGTTGGCGTGGACATAAAGGGCCGCAACAACATCAACATGTAGCCAAAGAAGCCATGGATGTCACCGTCCACGCCAAATCGTGTCCGAACGACGCCGGGATGAAGCGAGTTCACCGTGATGTTGGAGGGATCCACTCGTTTTGCAAGTTCGCGGGTAAACAGAACGTTGGCGAGCTTGCTCTGGCAGTACGCGCCAAAGGCGGAGTAGCCTTTCGCAAAGTTTAACTCATCCATGGTTTTGCCAATGCTTCGTGCCCCCTTGTGAGCATCCGAAGAGACGTTGATCACACGAGCGGAGGGCGCCCTCTGCAGACACTCCAGCAGCAGTGATGTTAGCAAAAACGGCGCCAGATGATTCACCTGCAAGGTGGCTTCGTTGCCATCCACCGTTTCTTTCCGATCACTGAGAATCAGCCCTGCGTTGTTGATCAGCACATCCAACGTCTTGTGCTTCGAGACAAATGTGGAAGCTAGCTGTTGAACTTGCTCCAAGACCAAGAAGTCGCTCAGCATCAGCTCCACCTTGGAGTTGCCAGACTTTTGTTGGATCTCTCTCTGCGCGGCCAGCCCTTTTTCCTGATTGCGAGCGGTGATAACAACCGTCGCCCCCATCTTCGCGAGACCAAGCGCAGTGGCCTTACCAATACCGGCATTGGCCCCAGTCACTAGAACAACCTTACCTTCCATCCCAACGAACCTCAATCATAGCGTACCTCTCACGATGCCTTCCTGGATATCATTCGGCTCCCTGCTCAAAAAGGTACAACTAGAACCCACGCGTCGCCAAGAAAAATGTCGAGAGAACGAAAGGGGGAAAAGACACAAGGTTGGATGATGGAAAGATTGAGGGGTTGGTTTAGGGATTGGACACGCAGGTTAAACCATCCCAACAATGCTGTTGCCCACATTCGCAACCAAAAGGTTCATCATCGGTGCAAGCCTTGGAGGCTCCTGGATCTTTGAGGACGTCACATCGGTCCATGCAGCCGTTCTGAAAGGTCGTCCACTCGCCACCCTGGTGTTCGCAGTAGAGGGAACGATACTTCCCAACGCAACGATTCACGTTGTGAACATTCTGGGTCTCCGTTTCGCATTGGGTTTGAATTTTGGCGTTGAGTTCATCCCAAGAAGATGGGTTTTGGAGAGACTCTGGCAATGGGTCCAAGCCTGTCGGCGGGGCCTTTCGAGTGGTCGGGGAAGAATTTGTGTTGGTGTTACTTTCCGGATTGCTACAACCGAGCATTCCCCCAACCAACAAGACCACAACCAAGGACAAGCGAAGCATCACGATCCCCGTAAACAAACCGTAAAGGCCAGGGACGCAAACAGCCCTTTAGGTCCATAGTTTTTGGTGAAGGTTCATCCAGACAGGGACAGACAGAGGCTCCCAAAAAGGCTCGGGTGCAGGCTCTGGAGGAATCCAACCATAGAATGTTCGGAACTCCTCGAAGACTTCAGGGGCGATCTCTTGAAACAAAGAAGGCTGACCAAAGTACGCTTCCGTCCCCACAGCAAAAAACTCTGCCTCGTTCTTGGCAGCGTAGTCACCGAGAAGATAGCGTAACTCCGGATGCCCTTCGCGTAAAGCCTCAAAGCCCGACTGCATCACCTTGGCCCACTGTTTGTAGTCCGAACGCTTCCGAAGTTGGGGCGTTCCGTTGAATGAGCCGTTGTAGACATCCAGCACGTGAGCAAACTCATGGCTGATCGTATCGTGCCAGGAGTCCCGCTCCATCTCTCGTTGAACGGCCTCCCATGACAGCACAACCACGCCCCAAGTGTGGGCTTCTCCAAAACGGATACTGTCGTCGTCGTTGGGATGCAGGTAATCATAGGGATAGACAACAATCTCTGTGAGTTTGTCGTAATGAGAGTAGTCGAGGTATAGAATCAATCGAGCCGCCGCCGCAGCAATGATCACTTTGACCCTGTCTGTGACCTCCATCCCCTTCGCACCCAGAAAGAACTTCTCTCGAACAAACCAGTGCAACTTGGTGAGAAAGTCGTCGCGCTTGTTCTCCGGCAAATGTTTGTAAAAAGAGACGTCCTCTTCCAAGATTTGAATCCACTCTGCAGGAATGGTCTCGTGGGTCCAATCTCGTCGTCGTCGATTCCTTAACCAGGAAAACATGATGCTACCTCCCTGCCATCAGACCCCACAACAGGCAAAAGTAGCCCAAGGGTTGAAGACCCCAAAGTAGTAAGTTGGAATTGGAAGTTGTCAAACGAGGAGAAAGAAGAAGCAAGGAAAGGAAGGTAGAGATGGAAGATTAGAAGGTCTCACCTTTTTCAGCGCGTTCCACCAGAGAGGCAGGCGCCTGGAAGCGATCACCGTACTTCTCAGCGAGTTCGTTGCAACGATTCACAAAGTTCTTCAAGCCATAGGCGTTGATGAACTGAAGGGTTCCACCCGTGAATGGAGCAAAACCCCAGCCAAAGATGCTGCCGATGTTGGCGTCTTCCACGGAGTCGAACACTCCTTCATCCCGACAGCGGATCGTCTCCAGCGACTGAATGAACAGAATGCGATCGATCATTTCCTGCTGGGGAATCGCTTTGTCGGCGTCGTATCCGAACATCGACTGCAGCTCAGGCCAGAGGAACTTCTTGTCGTTTTCGGGGTACTCGTAGAAGCCAGCGCCTTGCGCTTTTCCTTTGCGACCTGCCTCCAACATCTTGTCCACGACAGCGTTGGCCGGGTGCTCTGGCAGCGTTTGGCCTTCGGCTTCCATATCCTTCCGAGTTTGTTCACGGATGTGATGAATCAGACCCAGGTTAACTTCATCCGACACAGCCAACGGGCCGACAGGCATTCCCGCTTTCAAGCCAGCCGACTCAATCGCACGAGGATGTTGTCCTTCGGCCAGAAGCGCCAGCCCTTCGTTGACATACGTCCCAAAGACCCGCGAGGTGTAGAAACCACGGTTGTCGTTCACAACGATTGGGACCTTCTTGATCTTCAGAACATAGTCAAAGGCTTTTGCGAGGGTTTCTTTGCTGGTTTGTTCGCCAACAATGATCTCGACGAGCTTCATCTTTTCCACAGGAGAGAAGAAGTGCAAGCCTACAAACTTCTCGGGGCGTTCAGAGGCTTCAGCCAGACCTGTAATGGGAAGGGTCGAGGTGTTGGAAGCAAAGACGCCTGTGGAAAGCATGGCGCCTTCGGCTTCTTGGGTCACCTTGGCCTTGAGGTTACGATCTTCAAACACAGCCTCGACGACCAAGTCGCAACCTTCGAGGTCACTGGCGTCACCGGAGGGCTTGATGCGTCCGAGAATTTCTTCCATCTTCTCCGAAGTCATACGACCACGAGAGACGCGCTTTTTGAGGAGCTTGGCAACCTTCGCCTTGCCCTCTTCCGCCCGCTCTAGGGAGACATCTTTCAAGACCACATCCATACCGGCAAAGGCGGTCACATAGGCGATGCCATGTCCCATCATCCCGGCGCCCAACACTCCAACCTTCTCGGTCGGTTGAGGCTCAACACCGTCGGGACGACTGCCCCCAGCGTTGACCTTGTTGAGTTGGAACCAGAAGGTGTTGATCATGTTCTTGGCCACCTGACTGGTTGCCACAGACACAAAGTAACGAGTTTCAATACGGCTTGCCGTATCGAAGTCGACCAAAGCACCTTCAATCGCTGCGTTCAGGATGGCTTGGGGAGCAGGATAGTTGCCAAAGGTTTTCTTCTTCAGCATCGCTGGAGCAATCGCGACCATCTGCGCCACGCTTGGACGACGAGGATCTCCACCAGGAATTCGAAACTTTTTGTTGTCCCAAGGCTGCTTCGCGTTGGGATTGGCTTCAATCCAGGCTTTGGCCTTGGTCATAAGTTCGTCAGCATTGGCTGCGACATCATCGACAAGACCCACTTTGAGAGCCTTATCGACCTTAACGCGCTTGCCTTCTGTCAGATAGGGAAACGCTTCTTGCAAGCCAAGCATACGGACCAAGCGTGTGACTCCGCCTCCTCCAGGAAGGAGCCCCAGGGTCACCTCGGGGAGACCCACTTGCAGCTTGGGGTTCTGCAGAGCGATGCGATGGTGACAGGACAAGGCAAGCTCATACCCACCACCCAAAGCGGTGCCATTGATCGCAGCAACGACGGGCTTTCCAAGAGTCTCAAGAGCACGAAATCCAGCCTTGAGCGCCTGTGTGCTGTCGAAGAACCACTGGGGATCGGTTTCTTTAAACATGCTGTCCAGATCAGCGCCGGCCAGGAAGGTGCTCTTGGCGGAAGTCACGATCACGCCTTTGAGGTCTTCCTCAGCTTGCAGCTTTTCAAGCGACTCCTGAAAGGCCGCTCCGAACGCGCTGTCGAGAATGTTCACGGATTTGGTGGGGTGATCCAGCACCAATGTGACGATACCGTCTTCTTTTTCGTAACGAATTGCCATATCTGCTTGTTCTCCCACCTATACGCGTTCTACGATTGTTGCGATGCCCATACCACCACCAACACAGAGGGTGACAAGGCCCGTCGATTTGTCCTGACGCTCCAGTTCATCGATCAGAGTACCAAGAAGCATCGCACCGGTAGCTCCAAGCGGGTGACCCATCGCGATCGCACCACCGTTGACGTTCACTCGATCTTCGTAGCTGTCTTCAATTCCGACATCCCGGAGGAATCGCATGACAACGGCGGCGAAGGCCTCGTTCACTTCCATCAGATCGATGTCGTTGATGGTCATTCCAGCAAGCTTGAGCGCTTTCTTGGTAGCGGGTCCAGGACCCGTCAACATGATGGTGGGCTCGGTGCCAACCAGCGCAGCCGAGACGATACGAGCGCGGGGTTTGAGGCCCAACTCTTCGCCCTTTTCTTTGGTTCCAAGCAGAACCAAGGCAGCGCCATCCACAATGCCCGACGAGTTGCCTGCGTGGTGAACATGGTTGATGCGCTCCACATGGGGATACTTCTGTAGGGCGACTGCGTCAAAGCCCATTTCGCCCATCATCGCGAAGGACGGGTTGAGTTTGCCCAGTCCTTCCAGCGTGGTATTGGGACGAATGAATTCGTCGTAATCCAGAACGGTCAGACCATTAATGTCTTTGACGGGGACCAACGAACGGTCAAAGCGTCGCTCTTCCCTGGCCTGGGTGGCCAGCTTCTGAGAACGAACGCCAAAGTTGTCGACATCTTCCCGGCTGAACCCTTCCAAGGTTGCGATCAGGTCAGCGCCGATGCCTTGTGGCACAAAGTCTGTGGCTGAGTTCACAGCAGGATCAAGTGCCCAGGCGCCTCCGTCCGAACCCATGGGCAAACGCGACATAGACTCGACGCCACCAGCCACAACAAGCTGCTCCCAGCCGGATCGAACTTTCATCGCGGCCATGTTCACCGCTTCCAATCCAGAAGCGCAAAACCGGTTGATTTGTACACCAGGAACATCCACATCCCAGTCAGCGTATTGAGCTGCAGCCTTGGCGATGTCTGCTCCTTGATCGCCAATCGGGGTCACACACCCCAACACAACATCTTCGACATGAGACGTGTCGAGTTCGTGGCGCTCCTCCATCTCTTTCATCAAGGTGACGACCAGGTCGATCGGCTTCACCTCATGCAAAGATCCGCTCTTCTTGCCTTTGCCACGGGGCGTCCGAATGGCTTCGTATACATAAGCTTCCCGCGTCATTGCTTCTCCTACTGCTGGTGGTTTTTTCAGGGACGTTCACCCTCTCGGAGTCTTCACCCCGTCTCTGAATGACCGTTCATCTTGCCTCACACAGGTTGCCTGAAAAAAAGAGGGAAGACAACCACATTGTGTGTTTGTTAATGCTGTAGCGCGTTCCAGGCCTGGATGCAAGACGGTGAGAGTTCCTATCCAATTTTTCTTAGGAATCTGGAACCTACCGACTTACGACTTGCATTTTCTGCCAGGATCGGCACTCTTGCAACCGCACCTGTTTTTCCCCATTCATTTCCAGAGGAGTATTCGGAATGAAACGTTTCTGCTTAACTATGCTCTGCGCTTCCTTTTTGTGGATTGCCATCTCCGTCCAAAACGCAAACGCTCACTGCCAAATCCCCTGCGGCATCTATGATGATCACGCCCGCATCCACGGCATGTACGAAGACATTCTCACGGTCCGCAAGGCTGTCCGACTGATCAAGGCTCTCTCCAACAAGAAAGATGCCCAGAGCCGAAACCAGGCTGTTCGCTGGATTGTCAACAAAGAGAAGCACGCCGAAGCGATCATCCGCACCATCTCGGATTACTTCCTCACCCAAAAAATCAAAGCCCCCAAAGCCAAAGATGCTAAGGCGACACAAGCCTACTACATTAAGCTAGCCCGCCATCATGCAGTGATGAAGGCCGCCATGAAGGTAAAACAAACTGTCAGCGGCAAGGCTGTAGATGCCCTCAAAGCGGCTGTTGATGGAATCGCGAACTACTGGCCCCACAAAGACAAAACCAAGGGCAAGCACCACCACCATCACAAGCATAACCACAAGCATCACAAACACTAATCTCCCACAGCCTCCCTCCCAACCTGCCTCTCTCCAAACACAACCAGTAAAAAAGTGAACATCATTCACAAAAGACTATTGACAAGCCCTGCTTGGATTTGTATTAATGTGAACAAGGTTCACAAACAAAACGGATCACAGGATGTGGAAGGTGAGTTGGCGAAGGTAAGTGGCTGTGAGCCCATTCGCAAACATTCAGGTTGCATCCTGTTTCACTTTCAGCCAAACTGTTGTGGTTAGAGTATCTTCAGAGAATAAGGGACAAACATCATGTATGACTTGGTCATCCGCAATGGCAAGATTGTTGACGGTACAGGCAAAGAAGCCTTTGAAGGCGACGTTGCAGTAGAAGGCGGCAAGATTGTTGCCGTGGGCTCCAACCTGGGGCCCGGCAAAGAAGAGATTGACGCAAAAGGCAAGCTTGTCACGCCGGGTTGGGTGGATATGCACACCCACTTTGATGGTCAAGTCACGTGGGACCCCTACCTGACCCCGTCAAGCTGGCACGGAGTAACCACCGCAGTCATGGGGAACTGTGGCGTGGGCTTTGCCCCCTGTCGCAAAGAAGACCGCGACTGGTTGATTGATGTCATGGAAGGTGTGGAAGACATCCCTGGCTCTGCGCTTTCGGAAGGCATCCAATGGGACTGGGAGACCTTCCCAGAGTATATGGACGCCTTGGATCGACGTGAGCACGCCATCGACTTTGCGGTTCAGGTTCCCCACAGCGCCATTCGCGGCTGGGTCATGGGCCTGGACCGCTCCGAGCAAGAAGACGCCACTCCCGAAGAGATCGAAGAGATGCGAAAGCTCGTTGAGGAAGGCCTGGAAGCCGGCGCTCTTGGCTTCTCCACCTCGCGCACTTCTTTGCACCAAACGTCTCGTGGCGTCCTCGTTGCAGGAACGCACGCCAAGAAAGATGAGCTGTTTGGCATCGCCAAAGCGCTGAAGAACACGGGCAAAGGAGTCTTTGAATGTGCCAGTGAGCACCTCGAAGTTCCTGAAGAGTTCTTGTGGATGCGCGACATGGCTGAAGACATCCAACGCCCTGTTGTGTTCAACCTTTCCCAAATTGATCAGTCTCCCAACCTGTGGCGTCAGCTTCTGGAGTTGTTGGATGACGCAGCCAACAAAGACATCCCCGTATACGGACAGTGCGCTGGCCGAGCGATTGGGATCGTGATGACCTGGCAAGGCACGGCTCACCCGTTTGCTTCTTACTCCAGCTGGCTTGAGATCATGCATGAGCCCTGGGAAGAGCGAAAGAAGATCCTCATGGATCCGGCCTTCAAAGAGAAGCTCTTTGCGGAAGAACCTCTGGAGCTGTGGGAGTTTGCCAACTTCGTGACCCGCTCGTTCCACAAGATGTTCCCCATGCGCGACGGTCGCAGCTACGAGCCCGATACCACCGAGAGCATCGCTGCGATGGCGGAGCGAACCGGCGAAGACCCACGCGAAATCGCCTGGAACATGTTGATGGAGAACGATGGGAACGGCACCATCTACTTCCCACTGTTCAACTACTCGGACAACAGCCTCGAACCCTTGTTCACGATGCACGGACACCACCGTACTCGTATGGGTCTTAGCGATGGTGGCGCGCACTGTGGCGCGATTTGCGACGCGGGTATGCCTACCTTCATGTTGACCCACTGGACCCGTGACCGTGTCCGCGGTGAAAAGTTCCCCTTGGAGTACATCATCCACCGACAGACCCAACAAACAGCTGAATTCTACGGCATCCGTGACCGTGGCGTTCTGGCTCCGGGCTACCTCGCCGACATCAACGTCATCGACTACGACAACCTGGCTCTGGGCAACGTCAAGATTGTCTACGATCTCCCTGCAGGTGGACGTCGATTGCTTCAGCGAGCCACGGGTTATGAGTACACCATCAAGAGCGGCAAGGTCATCTTAAAAGACGGCGAACCCACAGGAACTCTTCCTGGAAAGCTGATCCGCGGCGAGCAAGACGCTCCCCAGTAAAACAACCCCTCAACCCCTCCCCCTGGATCAACTCAACCTTGAGCGACTCCACATTAAAACTCTCGTACACAGAAACTCTATCCTCACTTCAGAACCTGCTGGATGACCCCACGTTGGTCATTGCGTTGGATCCTGAGCGTCATACGATTTCTGTTCAAGACCCTCGCCTTCCAACCCACAAACAAGTTCGTCTGGCTCCGATCTTTCCGGCCATTCAGACCTGGAGCGGCCACCGAGAAGGAGAACCCTACTCTCCCCTTCCAAGGCCAGAATCACTCAGCGAATACCTCCAAAGAGTCTCCCCTGAGTTCCCCACGTTTGCATTAATACTGATGCAGGCAGGTCAGGCCGCGTTGGGTTTGGTGGAGGACGACGAGTGGCTTCATCACAAAGTGATTCGCAAATACATGGTCCGAAAGAAACAGGGAAAAGCCCAGCTCACCCACCTTCGTCAAAAGGGTAAGTCTCGGGTTGGCTCTCGAATTCGCCTGGCCAACAGCGTGGCCTTCTTTGAGGAGATCAACGAACGGCTGGCAGAGTGGGATGTAACAAACCTTGCCGATGTCATCCTCTACAGCACAACAGGAAGGCTGTGGGGACATTTGTTTCGCGCGAGCGAGCCTTGCCCCTTCCCATCGGATGACCCAAGGCTTCGTAAGATCCCTATGCATGTCCATACCCCAACCTTTGCAGAGCTGGAGCGTGTTCGAAACGCGGTACAATACAGCGAATGGACTACGAATCCCGCTTCTTCTTGATCCCGTACTTTTTCATTCGGTTGTACAACCAGGCTTGGGAGATGCCTAGCATATCGGAAGCCTCCAGCACATTGTTCTCGGTCTCTTGGAGAGCTTGCTCCAGCATCACCTTCTCAAACGCCGTTAACACTTCTTTGAGGTTGGGCTGAAGATTCCGCAAGGTCCGACGAAGTTGCACCCCAATGTCTTCGGTAACTTGCAGTTCGGTGCCCAAGGCGGGAGTGTCAATCGCTGTGTCCATCGGAGTAAAGGGCAGCCTTGGGGAATTGGAATCCATCGTAAAAGTAGGATAGTCATCGGCTACAGGCTCAGCGGCAGTTTCAGGTGTCGCAGTTTCAGGTGTCGCTTGCTCCAAGTTGGGGAGAGACAATGTTTCACGGGTGATTCGATTGCCTTCCAAGAACACGACGGAGCGCTCCAGCACATTGCGGAGTTGCCGAATGTTACCAGGCCATAGGTAGGAACGAAGAGCCTGCTGTGCGTCTTCGGTCAAGATGGCTTCCTGGTCAGGAGAAAGCTCCTTCAGAAACATATCCACCAGAAGCAAGATATCTTCGGGGCGCTCACGCAATGAGGGGATTTTCAATTCAACCACGGACAACCGGAAGAAAAGATCTTCTCGGAACTTCCCATTCTCGATTTCTTCCCGGAGATTGCGGTGGGTGGCAGTCAGAAGCCGAAAGTCCACTCCGATTTCTGTTTCGCTCCCGAGCCTACGAATCTTACGTCGCTCAATCACATCGAGGAGCTTGGGCTGAAGATCGATGGGCAATTCTGCGACTTCATCCAAGAACAAGGTCCCACCGTTAGCCTGCTCAAAGAAGCCTTGATGAGTAGAATCTGCACCAGTAAAGGCCCCCTTCTCGTGACCAAACAGAGCGTCCTCAATCAAAGAAGCGTGCAATGCACCGCAATTGACGGAAACAAACTTCCCGTCTTTCCGATGACTTTGTTCATGAATAGCACGAGCGACACTGGTCTTTCCGGTCCCAGTTTCGCCTGTCAGTAAGGTCACGACATCTCGCTTGGCAAGACGACCCAAGAGGGAAAAGATCTTCCGCATTTCAGGGCTCTTGCCAAACAGAAGCCCGCTCTCATCTTGGTAGGAGATGGGAATGCGTTTGTTGGCTTTGCGCGATCGAAGCTCAAGCTTGGAGTCGCCCAACAAGAGGGTCGCGCCTTCTATGATGTAGGCATCGAACACAGGACACCCGTTGAGGATTGTCCCGTTTCGACTTCCCAAGTCGCGAATCCGAACGCCCTGCTTCTCCAGCAAGATCTCACAATGCTCGGTGCTAACACGGGTGTCGCGAGGAAGACTCAAGTTGCACCAATCCCCTCGTCCAATCCGTGAGACTTCCTCTTCCAGGGCAAGCTCATCCCCTGCGTGTGGCCCTTCCGTGACCACCAAGTACTTCGCGTCAACGGTAAGCCAGGAGCGCTGAGGCCCCTGTGGGGTATTCACCAGCTGGTTGTAGTCAACCAACTCTGTGGTAAATTTTGATTTGGAATACATACTTCCTCACAACAACAAACCACTCTCTCCCCGCTAAATCAACGGAAACATGAGAGAAGGAAACCCTAATTTACTCGGAAAGCCAAGCATACCAGAAAGTCATGAAGAAGGCGAATGTCAGGCAGGAGTCGGGAAAAAACTAGGAAGCCTGTTCCTGCTCTTTGGGAGTTTCCGTCTTCTTGGATTTGGTACGTTCCCGGGGAGGGAAGTCAAAGCCGTGGCGACCGTTCTTTTTCTTGATCAGCATGGCTCGGAAGTTACGGCCCTTTTTGGAGCGAAAGCGATGCAAGATCTCGGTCTTCCCTTCCGTGAAGTACGGGATGGCCTCTTCGGGTAGGATGCGTCGCTCACAGATCTCCTTCGGCAACACAGCCAAAGGAGGCTCAGACTTCCCAACATGCTCACGATCAACGTACCGCTGGGTGGTCTCAACGATTTCGGTCCCATCTTCCGTGATCACCAGGGTTTGGAGGACCTCTTCTTCCGCGTGTGTCGGAACCAGACCACTGGCGATGGGGTTTCCATCATCGTCCAACACTTCCACGTCGATCTTGAATCGACTGGGTTTGCGGCCTTTCTTGCTGGGAGAGAGCTTCTCGTACTCTTCGTCGCTGAGTCGAACGAGTTTCAGGTTTCCTTTGTACGAGTAGGTCTTCCGTCCCTGAACTTTGGTAAACGTAACAGGTCCTGTGCTGTGGCCTTCGGACGCAAGCAGCTCCGTCATCTCCTGGGGGGTGATGACATGACCTCGAATATCTTTGAAGATAAAGAAGGCGTTGGGATCCTCTTCGTCGAGAGAGCCGTATCCCCAGAGGTTTTCTTTCACTGGGAACGGATTGTCAGAATCTGGAGTCAGCCCCAAAGGTTCTTCTTTTTCGTAGAGAGCGTCGTAGTCGAAGTCCTTCAGAACACCTGTTAACTCGATCGTGTTCTCTTGGATGGTCTCCATGTAATTGTCACGATCCAGTTCACCAGCTTCCACTTGCCGGAGTCGGTATTCCATCTCACCAGTCAGCGCGACAGAGCAGAGGCTGTCAGCGTGAACACGCTCCAACAGGTCCATCAGTCGCATCGCCTTCGAGGTGGGACGCAAGGACTTTCCATCACGAATCACGAAACCTCGTGAGATCAGACGTTCGATGGTATCCGCTCGGGTTGCTGGAGTTCCTAGACCACGCTCACTCAGAGCCTCGCTGAGTTCTTCGTCATCCACGTCTTTTCCGCAGTTTTCCATTTTACTGAGAAGGCCGGCTTCCGTAAGTCGTCCACGGGGCTTGGTTTGCTTTTCTTTGGTTTCGTAGCTGGAAACGACTGTGGCGGTTCCCTCCTGGTTGCTGAGCTCCGGCAGGGGATCACCGTGGCCTTTGTCTTTGCCCATAGCAAACTGCCAACCGGGCTCTGCCAAGACCTTACCTGACGAGTGAAAACGCAGCTCCTCGTCAGCTTGTACGACCGTGTTTCGGCTCACACGAGCCCAGGTCGCAGCAGGCATAAACGCCGCAAGATAACGACGGACGACAAGGTCAAAGATGCGCTGGTCGTCTTCATCCAGCTGGCCTGCTTTGGGAATTCCGAGAGGAACAATCGCGTGGTGGTCGCTCACCTTCGCGTTGTTGAAGATTCTCTTAAGGTTTTGAATGCCGTAACCTTGCGCCTTCTTCACAATCGCGGAGTAGGCAGGCATGTAACCAAGAGTGTTGATCATCTGCTCCAGCTCAGCTTGCTGATCTTCAGGCAAATAGCGAGAATCGGTACGAGGATAGCTAAGCAGCTTGTGCTGTTCGTAGAGCCGCTGAGCGGAAGCCAGGGTCCTCTTGGACGTAAAGCCCATCGTGGAGTTGGCTGCCCGCTGAAGGTCGGTCAGGTGGAACAACAAGGGCGGCTTGTCCTGGGAAGTCGTTCGCTTTTCACTGGCGATGGCCGACTGGCTCGCATCAAGCATCGCAATCAAAGCGTCACGACGGGCTGGCTCCATAACACGATCCGGCTTGTCTTCGGACTTAACGCCCGCCTCCATAAACGTACCAGTGTAGGTGTGCCCCTCTGTTGTGAAGGTTCCTTCGAACTGCCAGTAGGTTTCTGGACGGTGCGCCAGAATCTCCAGTTCACGCTCAACCATCATACTCAGAGTCGGCGTTTGGACTCGACCGGCGCTCCAGGCTCCCTCGTAACGAAGGCTCCGAAGACGAATGGTGAGAGCGCGGGTTGCGTTCATCCCGATCAACCAGTCCGCTTCTGAACGACAAGCCGCCGCAGAGGCGAGATTGTCAAACTCCTCACCCGGACGCAACGAAGCAAAACCCTCTTGGATGGCCTGGGACGTCAAACTCTGCAGCCACAAACGCTCGATGGGAAGAGGTTTCTTAAACTCAGAGACAATGGTCCGGAAGATATGTTCACCTTCACGACCAGCATCGCAAGCGTTGATCACACCGGAAACGTCCTTCCGCTTGGCGAGCTTCTTGATGACTTGCAAGCGCTTAGTAGCCTTGCTGTCACGGGTCGAATACAGGAACTTCTCCGGTATCATGGGGAGCTGGGAAAGAGACCAGCGCTTCCACTCTTTCTTGTATGTTTCCGGCTGGTTCAGTTCCAGAAGGTGACCAACCGCGTAGGTGATCACAAACTCATCGTTTTCGTAATAAGCGTCTTTGTCGTGGCTATCGCAGCCTCCAAGGGCCTCTGCAATGTCAAGGGCGACGCTGGGTTTCTCAGTGATGACGAGTCGTTTGCTCATTCGTATCTACCTGGTGCTCTATGTTCAACCATGATGATGGCGGTCGTTTCAAGGTGAACCTCTCATGAATCGAAGAAGATGATCGACCGAGAGGATCGGTTGAAATGTCTGCAGCATTCTAGAAACCCTGTCAAGGGACAACTTGTTTCAACCGTGTCCCAAGCCAACCTCCCGCACCTCACCCATCGACATCGAAAAGATACGACATCCTCACGACTTACAAAATGCTTTCTGTGAAGAAATGGGGAAGCTTGAGAATGGAAGACAGACCGGGGAGAAAATTGTGGGTTCCTCGAAGAAGAAGGGATTGGAAGCTCAGTCTCTCCTACTCCAACCAGTTCCGGCGCGGAGCAGGACGCCGACGCGTACGACGCCTTCGGCGGATGAGGGTATCTTCTTCCCCGTCATCTCCCAAGAAGTTGTTGGGCTTGTTCCGAAGATCCAACGATCGCTTCTGCAGCTTTCGACGAAGCCTCTCCAAGCGGCGACGAAACTTCCGACTGTTCTGACGAAGACGACGTCGAACCCGATCGCGATAACGGCTTGAGCCGCGGACCCCCAACCCACCTGGGGAGGAACCCTTGAGCAGCGAAGCACCTGTGAAGGTCGTTCCGTTTTTCAGAGAGGGGAGAGGTACCTTCCAACGCTGGTGACGCTCCCAGATCTTGTCTGCGCCTTCTTGTCCCTGGGTCAACAGAGCGTAGAAGTACTTTTGAATAGCCTGGGAAGGACTCTCAGGAGACAATCTCTTTCGAATCAAGAAACGATACTTGTACAGCTTGTTGTTCTTGAGTCGCTCTGCCAGATCATCAGCTCCTTTGGAACCAAAGGCATCCATAAGAACCCAATCCGAAAGATGTGAGCCGTTCGGGAAATCTTTGACCGAGCGGGAGATCAACGAAAGCGCCGTTCGGAAGTCACGGTTCCGTTTGAGTTGTCGTCGAATACGTTTGTCTCGCTGGGCCGCGAACGTCACCAAATAACCCACAGTGACGTGGCGCTTGTTCATTCGCAGCATTTTGGCAAACCGTCGGTCACGACGAGCCAACGCTTCTCCGGCACGGAAAAGCAGAGCTTTGGTCACCAAGGCATCCGTCGCAGAGCTGGGAGAGCGACGGTAAGCGTTCTTGGCCAAACGCAACATGGAGGAAGACGAAACCCGTCCACCCAACGCGTAATCCGCGACATGAAGAGAGATCTGTGTGCCCGCAGCCATCGCGTACCCCAAACGGGAGCGATAACGTAGCTTACGGACCTGCCGTTGCTGCTGACGAAGAGCATCGAGGGATTGCTTCCGAGCCTTTCGGTCCGCTGTACGGTTGCGCTTCGAGTCGCGATACCGGCTGGGGTTGGCGAAGTTAAACTTGCCAGCCACAAGACGCTCGTAGAGGTCTTTCATCGCCTTCTCGTCTTTGGTGTGCCAGTAGATCTGAGAAAGCTTGGTGTAGACGTTCACCGACTTGGGCGCCAAAACCAGCATCTTGTTGTAGCGTTTGACAGCCTTTTCAAACGAAGGCTGCTTGCTCAACTTCTCAACCCACGGTGCCTTCTGCTTTGCGTTTTTGTACAGGTAGGAGAGCATCCCCACAGAGATGGTCTGGTTGGTGCTCTTCCAATCGATTTTGGAGCCCAGAGTCCGAATCAGCGATTCCTGGAGCAAGAAGTAGGCAGTGTTGCCCAACATGATGCTGTCACTGGGTTTCATCTCAAGAGCGCTTTCGAGGAGTTGAATCCCCTTGGCAAACTCCTTGGCATCCCCTGTCGCTCGGAACAGAGAGAAACGCACGAGCGCCTGGTTGTTCAGGTTGGAGGAGGTCTTGGGGAGACGCTCGTACCCTTCAATCGCCTTCCTCATGTAACGAGCGGCAGCGCGGGCGTTACCGTTTCGACGGGCCTTGCTACCTCGGGCGCTGTTCAACGAGATCTCAACCTGTGTGGACTCAGGATCAGCCTTCTTGAGCCAGTTGATTCGGTCGTCCAAACCCGTTCCCGTGATCGAACGAAGGTACGCAGCGCTATACTTTTCTTTCTTGGTCTTCGCCTTGCGATAGGCTTCTTCGACGAGGTCTTGTGCCCTATCGTGTTCACCCAACTCACGCATCACGTGAGTCAAACGAATCAAGATGGGGTAACTCCGACGAGTTTTGCGCAGCACTTTGTTGAACAAAGCTTGCCCTTTGTAGGGCTTGCCCATCCAATAGTAGACTTGACCCAAATACAGCTGGTAGCGGCTGCTTTTGCCAGCCACGCCCCGGATCGAGAGGAAGATTCGCTCCGCCGCTTTCAGCTCTTGCTTTCTTGCGATCGGACTCTTCGCGCGACGAGCCCGGTACAACATAACAATACCAAGATCCATGGCAACGGGTACCACTTTGGCGGCTTTCACCAAGGCACGTCGGGATTTGCGAAGCTCAGGGTCGTTCTTGCTCATGTCTCGAAGATATTGCTGAACACGTCGGATTCGCTCTGACTTCGGCAAGTTCCGATAGGCTCGTGTTCGGAAGAAGCGAGGAGCACGGCCGTACCGCAAATTACGGATGGCCTTCTCTCGAACGTCTTTCATCGCCTGATTGTAGCGTTTCTCTGCTTTGTGCAGACGCTTAAGCTTAGTCTCCGTGTAGGGAAGCAACAAGCCATGTGCTTTGGAAAACTTACCACGACGAACATAGATTCGTCCGAGGATTCTCGCACCTTCCGTCTCACCGAGTTTGGTTTCCAGCGGCGCTAGAAGCTTGAAGTTGGCTTTGCTTTTGCGTTGCTTTTCATAGACCAACGCAAGCTCGGAAGCCATCTCTGGATCGTTGGGGTTTTCTTTCACCGCTGTCACCAACAGCTTCATCTTCTCTGCCTGTAGGGCTTTGGGAGAGGGAGCAAGGTCGGCGACGACATTGAGGAGTCGAATCGCTTCTTTCGGGTTCTTCCCACCTTTGGCGGCGACAAGGGCCTTGACCTTTCCGAAAGTGTCTTTGATCCCGAGCTTGGGCAGGCGGGCTTCTCGCTCACCGCGCTCCTGCGCTTCGAGCAACCCAGGCAACATCAGGCGGGCTTGCTTAAGCTTCATAGAGCCCATGCTGTTGTGGATTTGAGCGAGCTTTTCGGCAGCGTCTTGCCTCTTGGAAGAGTAGCTGGAGTGCACGCGAGACAGCCGCTCGACTGCATCTTTGCTATCACCGCTGCGGTGTTGGGCCATGGCCTTGGAGATCTGACGACCCGCTATCGCTTCAGGGGAGTTGTAGTAACTCTGAAGCGAGCCAATAGCAAACAAGGCTGCGATGCCACCAAAAAGGAGATAGTTCCAACCTTTCGCGAAGCCCGACAGAGGCTCTTTTCCAAGAAAATACCAACCCCCCTCTTCCGCATCGATCACACGGTAAGCTCCGAGCGCAATCAACGGGATAAACAACACACAGATGCAGTGTGTTTTTATATAGCTACCCGTGGGAGGGTGAACGTCTCGTTTGCCGTAGACCGACAAGCCAACGCCGTTGATCGTAAACATGCTCGGTGCGCTGTTCACCGGTCGCATTTTGGGAAACAATTGACGTAACTCTTGGTTCGCCTGTTCTTGTTCGTAGTTCATTCCATAACTCCGTTACGAGTTCACAATATCAAACGAAAGAGAGGAAAGTGTCCGTTGGAAGTACGAAACTTACCTCGCTGAGTTCACTCGGGCACAATGCAATTCATGTTCGACCATTTTGTACCGCAACACCCACAAAAAGTGAAGGGATGGAACTGGACGAAGGTTCACATTCCCGCACAGTACGAGTTGAATCCAAGTCAAACACCGCCACTCCCTGCTCCAAAGTGTGGCTCATTGTAGAAAAGGTTCAGGTCTTGTTGTGACACAAGTCTGGAGGGGCCTCTCCAAACGAGGACTCGGGTCTCCATTCAGAGACCCCTTGGTCCTCGATCAGAAACTATCCAGACATAGTGGGCCACCGACAAAAGACAAACAACCAAAAGAAACATACAGATAGCATCGACGTCATCCATGGCACAAAGCTTGCTCTCAGAAAAGAAGTCTACATCCAATCATCCGATCCACACAGGAGACCTCGATGAGAGCAACTTCATTGTACAAGCTTGGATTGCACCTCACCTTTCTGGCGATGGTCCTGCTTTGCTTCAGCTGTGGCATGCCCACAGACGAACCTTGCAAAGGAGTGAGCTGCCCCCCTGGAGAAACGTGCAACAACGGATTGTGCGAAGGCACCAAAGTCATCACCTGCAAAGAAGGAAAGACCAGATGCGGGCAAGATTGCGCTGTACTTGGTGCCAACTCCAAACACTGCGGGGCCTGTAACAACGCTTGCGCCGATGGCGAAGTTTGTATGCTTGGCGAATGCAAAAAGTTCTGCGGCATTGGCTACGAGAACTGCAACGGGGGATGTGTTCAGTTAAAGAACACAGGCGACCACTGCGGTCGATGTGGCAACGACTGCCAAGACAAGAAGGTATGTTCCAACAGCGCATGCGAAGAAAGCTGCCCCGCAAATCAAAAGGCTTGCGGAAGCTCTTGTGTCGATGTTCGCACCAATGCTTTCCACTGCGGTGATTGTTTCAAAGCCTGCGGCAAGGATCTGATTTGCAACGGTGGCGTGTGTGAAAAGGACTCCTTCAGCGGCACTCCCTCCACCTTCGACATCGTCCTCACAGCAGGGGAACTCACGCTGGCCACTTGCAGCTTCACACGAACCCGGAGCGATGGCCAAAACTCCGAATACGACATGGATTGCCCCAACCTGCCCTCCATAAAGATGGTGGGTTTGTATACCTCTGCAACCAATTACTCTTTGAAGTCGAATACTTCCTTCAACATGGCGAACCTCACGAACTGGAGCTTCTTCAACTTGTTGGGTGGGAAGTTCAACACCGTTTTGGGCTTCGTCAAAGACGGACTGTCTACGCTTGATGGCTTGAAGCTTGCCATCGACAGTGACCACAACCTTCACCTCGACGGCCAGATCAACCTCAATAACGCTGGGGATACCAGCGTAGGAAAAGGGCTGAAGCTGGTGAACCGATTCTTCGACCAGTACATCCCAGGCTACCAAACACCCACACCCTTAAAAATCATCTTGGGATACGCCAGCAACGCAGCTTCTGTTTCCCTTCGCATCACTCCCATCGCGGGATGTGCCAGCAAAACCCTCAACGAAGACATCGGCACCAAGTTTAAGTTTCAGGACGCCACCCTCGTCTTTACCATTGAAGCGGGAATCTCAGGTGCTTCGGTCTCCGCCGCTATCGTTGGTTTCTCCTACATCAAACCGACCAAGCTCGATGACTGGCTGATGTTTGAACCCAGCGTCACCCTCTCTGTTTCAAGCGGCCCTCTCACCATGACCCTCGGAGGGGAGATACCCGGAGCCTGTCCTGAAGAATGCGCCAGCTCCTGTGGTTGCTTGAAGTCAGCCTGTGACGCGCCTTGGAAGCCCCTGAACCTGACCAACAAGTTCACTCTGAGCAACGGTACGATCGAGGTTGGAATCAATTTGGTAGCGCCTATCCCTCCACCCGTGATTAGCCTTGGATTTACCGCCACTGTAGGAACAGGAAGCAACGCCGCCACGGGGAATTATCTGGGTGTGTTCAACCTTGCAGACAAACAATACGGCTACCTGCTCGAAATGAAAACCGTGAACCTCAAGCCGTTGATGGAGATGCTGGTAGGCAGCACCCCAGTGTCTGTGATTCCCACGAGCTTCAAGCTAAGAGGCCTAAAGCAAAGCTATGCCATGTCGAAGGATCCCATCTCCTTCACTTTGAAAGGAAAGAGCTACACCATCCCCAAAGGCTTCCAGATGGAGGGAAGTATCGAGTACTCCGGGCTATCGGGGCGAGTCGAAGCCAACAACGTGTATGTTGACGTGCCTTCCCTGGAGAGCCTCAAGAGTGGTGCCTTCTTGTTCGCAGTCGCAGGCCCACCCCAAGGCAAGATCGAGTTTGAATTTGACATGAGCGGCTTGCTCGACAAGGTCCTCAACAAGAGTATTTTGAGCAGCTTCAAATCAACCATCCAGTCGACCTTGTATGTGGAGAAAGTCGGCTTCAAATTGAGCAGCAGCGTGAGCGGTAGCACCGTCTCTTACTCAGCCGGAGCCAGCGCAGGTTTCCGCTTGTTCGGCAGCAGCCACAGTGTTTCCTTTGATGCTGGCATTGCCTTTGACCCTGACGATGTCGCCACCGAGATCGCCCAAAAAGTAAAGAACCTGGCAGAAGGTGGCTTCAGCGACATCTACAACGGCGCGAAAGACATCGCCAACAAAGCTGGAAAGGCAGTCTCCAACGCAGCTTCTGCCACCTGGAGTGGGATCAAGAACCTGTTCAAAGGCAAGATCAACCCCAAGCTCAAGTGCCCCAAGTCTGACAGCAGCTACTCCACAGCGAACGGATGCTTCACCACCATTACCGAAAGTAAGACGCTCAAGGCCAAGTGCGGAAAAGCCTGTACCAAGTCTGCTGGAGATGTCTGTACAAGCAGCAATGGCAGCAAGGGTAGCGGAGATTACTTCAAACGTGACTGTACGTTTTCAAAGACCTGTGTGGTTCCTGCTCAGTGCGGTGGTTGTTGGAAAGCTTCGAAGGGTCAAAGTCTCCGCCTCAATTGCGTGGGAGGCAAACAGGGTGGAACCTGCATCCACATCATGAGCGCAGTGTATGGAGACGTTGGCGGCATCGACCCCAGCGGAAGAAACACCGCACCCAGCTACTGCAATTCGAACCCAAGCTGCAAGAATAGCAACTCCCTCGACATTGTGAAGCGTTACTGCCAGGGCAAAAAGACCTGCTCGATCCCCGTGACAGAGTCCGTGTTTGGAAGTCTCAGTTGCCCTCACAACGGGCTGCAAGTCAGCTATGTTTGTGCTGGCTGCCCCGTTGGGAGTTACCTCAAGAATGGTGGCAAAGAGTGTGCACAATGCCCCTACGGAACCTACCAGGATGAAACAGGCAAGACCTCTTGCAAATCCTGTCCTCCAGGAACCACCACCAAATACCTGGGCTCAACCAGCCAAGACACCTGTGTGCAATGTCCTGGTGACCTGAATTGCACCCACGGCTGTTATTACCGCGATGGCAATGCATATTGCAAATGCGAAGGGGGAGGTGTTGGCCTCGAAGAGTATTGTGATGGCAACAACCGCTATTACTGCAAATCACTCTCCAAAGACGCCAACCCACTCCGAACCAAACTCGGCTCCTGTACCCACGGCTGTCTGGTCGTGAACCAAAAGTCCTATTGTGGTTGCCAGGGAGGAACAGATCCTGGCGTGGAATATTGCTCCAACAGCAAAGCGATGTATTGCGAATTGAGCACCAACGCTGATGGCGAACTCAAGATGAAACTAGATTGTGGCAGCCAGAATCTAGGCTGTGAAGAGAGTGAGCAGCGAGCCTATTGCGAGTGCCCTGGAGGTCACAAACACGGGACAGAGTGGTGCGACAACAACAACCGCATGGAATGCCAATATGGAAGACCTCAGCCCTTAGGTATCTGCTTCAACGGATGTTACATG
Source organism: Deltaproteobacteria bacterium (assembly GCA_006226375.1). Taxonomy (GTDB): domain Bacteria; phylum Myxococcota_C; class UBA6777; order UBA6777; family UBA6777; genus M3003. The sequence continues at coordinate 118,430 of SBHC01000073.1, forward strand.
TCCGAAGGTGCGGCATACTGCAAATGCCAAGGAGGCCGCACTGGCTCTGAGTATTGCACCACACTTGGAGGCTCTGTGGGTGTTCGAGCAGAATGTCCGTTCACCACAGAACCCAACGAGCCGATCTCCTATCACAACCCCTGCAGCTACGGTTGCTACACACAGAATGGTGGGGCCTATTGCAAATGTGAAGGAGGTATCACTGCTGGCAACACATACTGCTTCAATGGAGATGTCCATACCTGTGCAGAAGCCACAGACCCACTCGCCTTGGCCAGCCCCAACTCTGTCACAGAGAATTGCAAGAACAAAAACGCGACATGCTCCACGTCCAGCAAAACATGCGTTTGTCGGTCGGGTGAGAAATTCTGCAACGGCGTATGCAAAGAATGTTGCAGTAGCAGCGACTGCTCCGCAGGACGAAGCTGTGACAGCAATGGTAGATGTCAATGTCCGACGGACAAGCCCTACTTCGTTGGAGGGGCCTGTCGCCAATGTACATCGGATTTACACTGTGGTGGTACTTCAAGATGCAGCAATTATGTTTGTACATGCCCAAGCAGTCTGACCTACTGCAACCGCAGCTGCTACGAGTGTTGCACCGACAGTCATTGTGGCAACGGCGGAACTTGCAGCGGTAACAAATGCTCATGCCCTGCTGGCAAATACTTCAGCAATGGCAGCTGTGTGTCTTGTCCTGCTGGCCAGTACAAGTCGAGCGCAGGATCTCATGCCTGTTCTTCCTGCCCCACAGGGAAGTATGCCAGCGGGACCGGGAACACCAGCTGCACCTCCTGTCCCAGAGGCCAATACCAGAATCTCACAGGCCAAACGTCTTGCAAAGCCTGCCCTGCAGGAAGGTATGCCTCATCCACAGGTCGAACAAGCTGTGTCCTCTGCCCAAGTGGGATGTACCAAAACAACACAAGTCAAAGCGCTTGCAAGTCCTGTGCAGCCGGAACGTATGCTTCATCAACAGGTCGCACCAGCTGTACTCTTTGCCCCAAAGGGATGTACCAGGACAAGACTAGGCAGGCCTCATGCCTAGCTTGTCCGACCAAAACCTACGCAAGCAGTACAGGGAGCACAAGTTGCACAACATGTCCAAATGATACCTACCAGGATCAACCTCAGCAGGCCTCTTGCAAAGCCTGCCCCTCGGGTAAGTCATGTTGTGGAGGAGCCATCGTCAACACCAGCATCGATCCCACACACTGTGGTGCGTGTGGCAATGTTTGTTCGGGAGTTCCATGCCTCAGCGGACTTTGTGGTGGCGTCTGCTCCATCAGTGTCCAAAAGAAGGCCATCGCTTCTGGGCACACCAAACCCATCTTTCCGGTGGTTGCTTCACCCAAGGGTGATATGCTTGCAACAGGCTCCGAAGATGGAACGGTAAAGTTGTGGGATGTGAAGAATCCTCTCAATCCTGTGTTGCTCTCAACAATCAAAGCACACAGCGCCCTCGTCCATGCCCTCACCTTTGACTCCACAGGACAACTTCTGGCCACAGGTGCCTGGGACAATGAGATCAAAGTGTGGTGGCTGAGAGATCCAAAGAATCCCAGGAACACAAGAATCTACAAAGGGCACAGCGACTATGTTCTTGGTCTAACCTTCACACCCAATGGAGATTATCTTATCTCTGGAGGTCGGGATGCGAAGATTAAGATCTGGAGCATTGGAGCCAACAAGATTGTCACAACTCTTTCACAGCACACTCGCAATGTGTACAGCGTTTTGACCAGCCCGGATGGTAAGTTCTTGTACTCAGCTTCCGTCGACAACAGCATCCGCACATGGGACATCACCAAGATTACAGCACCCAAGGCGCTCGCGCACATCACAAGCAGCAACGGGGGTCACACCAACTATGTCTACAAGCTTGCCCTCACTGCGGATGGGCGGACGCTGGCTTCAGGCTCACGTGACCAAACTGTTAAGCTATGGGAGGTCAACAACCCGGCTGCTCCCAAGCTGTACAAAACACTGACGGGCCATACGAGCCTCGTGCTTGGTCTATCCTTCCGTAAAGATGGTAAGGAGCTGATCAGCGCGGGATACGACAGCAAGATCAACATCTGGAACACAGCCAATCCAAAGAACACGAGCTTCGTTCGAACCTTGCCAGGAAGTTACAAGAGGATCTGGGGAATCGCTCACAGCGCTGATGGAAAGTACCTTTACTCGGGAGGCCGAGACGACAGCGTCCTCCGTGTTTGGGGATGTCCCTAATCATCTTGGCGATGATAGGAGCGGTCATCTCTCAGTCTGTTCCTTACAAAACCCCCACGACTCTACAAGAGATGGGTATCACGAAGAACCTCCACACCAGGTTTGACGTGAAGCACCAGCCCCGCCCGAATCAATGACCCCGCGGTTAACTCAAGATGTCGTTGGCGATCTATCTGGTAGGAACCTGGCGCGTGGACGCAAGAGAACGCGGAAGAATAGAAGACACGCAGATTCTTTGAAAGGCAAGAAGAAGAACAAGCGAATTCAGGCTACTTGTACTGACAGTACCCACTGCTTGTGCACGTTGGAATCTTACTCCTCAATGTTGGGCATGCAGCAGGACAGGCTACGTTTTGGCTACATTGTGCCAGAGAAAGGCTTTTGCAATCGAGGCTCGTGTAGAATCCCGTACAAACGGGCTTGCTGTTTTGCGATTTGCACTCCAAACGGCTGGCCAAACAAAACGTGCCAGCGATGGCGTCTGTTCCACTGGTGGGAACACTGGTGCAAGTCACAGTTGTGTAGCAGGAGCCAATCGGAAAGACATCGACTTGGCCGTCGCAGTCGTTGTCCAGGCCATCACAAAGCTCCGTAGCGGAGTAACCAGTTGGCTGAGCACAGACTCCCCGGCTGTCCAATTTGGCGGTCTTACAAACGCCCGCGTTCTTGTTCAAGTAGTTGCAGGGGCAACCCTCATCCACAACACCGTTGCAATTGTTGTCTTTGCCATCACAGGGTTCATTGCTGCTTGGGTCGTAATCTGACGGCTGCTGACAAACCCCGTTGTTGTCCTTGACGGCAGAGGCACACACGCCCGCGCTTAAGTTGTTGTAGTTGCAAGGACACTGTTCTTCCAGCTTGTTGTCACAGTCGTTGTCTACATTGTCACCACAGATCTCGCTGGTGCTGTACTTGGCGGGCTTCTCACAAACACCTTGGGCGTTTCGCTTCAACCCTTTGCAAACACCGGCCCCTTTGTCGAGATAGTTGCAAGGGCAACCTTCGTCGACAACACCATCGCAGTTGTTGTCTTTCTGATCACCACAGATTTCAGCGACAGGCTTCACTTCACCCTGACAAGTCCCCCACTGACCAAGCTTGGTGCAGGTCTGGGTCCCCTGCTTGCATTCTCCCACGTCGGAGCCGCATTTCTGCTGGTCGTTGGACCTGCAGACACAGCCTTCGTTCACTTGCCCATCGCAGTTGTTGTCCAGGGAGTCTGCGCAGGAGTCCATGTTCGGATTGTAGTCTGCGGGTGGAGCACAGGAGCCTTGCGAGTTCCGTTTTGCCTGGGTGCAAACACCTTTTGTTTTGCCAAGGTAGTTGCAAGGACAGCCTTCATCGACCACGCCGTTGCAGTCGTTGTCTTTGCCATCACACTTCTCGGTGGTCGAATAGTCTGCGGGCTTGGGACAAACGTTGTTATCACCACGAGTCTGGTTGGCACACACGCCCAAAGGATTCTTGAGATAGTTGCAGGGACAGCCCTTGTTCACATGGCCATCGCAGTTGTTGTCTTTGAGATCCGCGCAGTTGTCAGTAGGCAAATAATCGGATGGCTTGACACAAACACCTGACTTGTCGTTTTTGGCGGTAGCGCAAACGCCATCTTTTTTACCCAGATAGTTGCAGGGACAGTTTTCATCGACAACACCATCGCAGTTGTTGTCTTTCTTGTCGCCGCACACTTCAGCGACGGGCTTTGTCTCGCCGGTGCAGGCCTCCCACTTTCCATTCTGCCCACACTTTTGTGTGCCTTTTTTGCACTCACCTACATCGGAGCCACAATCTTTGGTCTCTCCCGCTTTGCACTCGCAGGTTTCGTCCGTGTTGCCGTTGCAGTCGTTGTCAATTCCGTCACCGCAAACATCGGTGAGGCTGTAGTCTTTGGGCTTTTGACAGTTTCCGCTGCCATCGGTCATCGCCGTCTTGCAAACACCTACATTTTTTCCATCGTAATTGCAGGGACAGTTTTCATCAGGAGCGCCATCACAATCGTCGTCGCGGCCATTTCCGCAAAGCTCCGTTTGGGGGAGGATCTGGCCGTTGCACTGTCCCCATTTTCCGCTCACACATGTCTGCGTTCCAGTTTTGCAAACCCCTTTTGACTCGGAGCCTTTGGGTCCTTCGTAGCAGACACGCTGCTCACCATCCTTGCACTCTCCGGTTGGCTCTGTCGGAAGTTCGGGAGAGACTTCGGCTGGAGTTTCAGGAACAGTTTCAGTAGCGTCGGGGACATCTTCAGCAGAGCCATCGGGCTGGACGACTTCCGTTGGTTTGTCATCAGCGGGCGAGTCATCCTTAGTCGTTCCACCATCCGCTTGGGGTTCGGTCACAACCTCCTTCACTGGCTCACTGGCAATGTCTTGGCTTGCTTCTGCCCCTGGCTCAACAGACTCGCCGCTTGACTCGATGTCGGCTGTTTCTGTTTGGGTCACAGAGAGTTGACTCACACAAACATTGCGAATGCAAAGCTGACCGGGGCTGCAATCCACGGCCTTGCTGCACACGGAGAGAACCTGGGGCAGACCATCTCCGCAGCCAAAACCTAGCCCAAGTCCGATCCCACAACACAAGAAAAACAACCAAGCCAAACGCATCTTCATCTTCGATATCCTATCTTCGGCGTTGATACACCTACCATACGATCAGACGTCTCAACCTTGCATTCCCTTTAAACTTTCCTTCGACCGCATGAAGCACCTCGGCCAACCGTCAGAATGCACTGTTAGTCGGCCTTGTTCAAGAGCGATGATTCCGTTTGCCGTGCATGCTCACGTTGTGTGAACACTTTTTGCAGTTGGCGTGCCAGGATCAACTCCGCGAGGCGCACAGGGATTTGCTGAAAGGGCAAGGAAAAAGCATCGTTGACCAGGATCTCAGGAACATCGATTCGATACAAGACTTGCATCAACTTGTTCATGTCGTGGTCTATGAGTTTGACTATCGCTTTGGCCAGTTGGTCCCGGATTTCGTACAACACATCACGGGGGTTATGCTCTGTCGCATCCACAGCTTCGGGCATCCGAAATGTAGCAGGGATAAGCGAGAGCATATCGTTGAGCATGTCCCGAGCCTCAGAGGCATCCGAATCAAGAGTTTGCTCCCATCGAACAATGCCCGCCGGGGTTTCTGTGTTTGCATCCATCGCTTTAGAGTCTTGTTCCATCACCCTTCTCCCAACCCAGGAAACCGTCTCTCACATCATGTAGTGGTTTCAGGCCGACGGTTTGTTCATGCCAAACACCAACAAGAAAACAGTGGCCAGCAAAGGCCCCAGCACTCCTGCAGCGACAAACAGGGTCGACCAACCCGTTACATCTTGATGCAAATGATACGTCTGAACCGTCGTCAAGACAAAGTTGGCAAACGTCCCCCCAGCGAGAAACACGCTTAAACTGTGAGACCGTGGCTTCTCGTTCAAGACGAGCCGACTCATCCCAACCAGGGCGAGAGCCAACGCGACATCAAACGTGACCCAAGCGTATTGGGTGCTCAACGAACCAAACCACTTCTGACCATCGGCAAGAGCCAGCAGCAGCGTCCAGGGGATGAGCAGCCCTGCAAAACCAAGGAGTCCTTGCGACCAACGTCGGTACGATATTTTGCTCACCAAACGTTTCGATGAGTCCCACAAAAACCCCCACAGACCTTCCCCCAGGAGCGCCCGAAGGACAACCTGGAGGTTGCCCAGGTGCAACGAGTACCCTACCGAAACGATGTATTGTTTGCTCCAACGGTCTGGCACAAACCTTCGCTTAAATGCATGCAAACCGGCGAACGGATACAGCTTGCCCAGTCGATTGTATGCAAGCCCAAACATCCGGTGCAGCCAAGGATGACTCTCTGGAGGTTGGTCAATGTGAGAAAGCGGACTTAACCCCAAAGTAACGTAGCCGCTGCCCTCGTCTTGAAAGGTACGCATCGCAGTATCAACCATAAGCTCGACCGTCCCGTTGGGTGCACCAGGGATACGAAGGATGTCTTCAAAGAACCAACCCTGACGTTGGTACACAGGCACGGCGATCAGCACCCCGACAGCGCGACGTTGGCACTCCGCTACAAAATACCGCCGCTGCGACGGGAGATGAAACGGCTGGAGATCCACCATAAACTGCATCGGGCTGATCTTGCGGGAGGCTTTCCATTGCTCCACCACCCAGGCGATCTCCGACCCCAGCGGCCCATGATCGTCAAGAATGTCCTGGGTTGACAACGCTCGAATTGTCACCCCTTTTCGCTCGGCCCGCCGGACCTGTGAGCGCAAGGTTCGAAAGGCTCGGCCCTTGGGTTCGTAGGTTTGAGGGTCCCACTCAGGCTGCTCCCCAATCACAAGAGCGTCGGTCGAGGCCCCCACTGTCTTTAGAGCATGCACCACATCGTCTTCAACCGAAACAAACAGGGGGCGCTGGCCTGCCAGGTTGCAGTCCTTAACGAACGCCTCAAGAGTCTCCACGAAATGTTCCGAAGGAGCGATGGGAGGACCCGCCACCACCCGGTAGCGCCCTTGCATCATGTACGCGACCACAACATCGCACCCACCCAAAGTGTCACACCAGTACTCATACCCTGACTCTAGAACTTGAAAGGAAGTCGCATGTCGGCCGTACTTTTTAAGCACAGCAAGCACATGTTGCTTTGTTTCGGACAACTCCTGTTGTGTCACCCAGTGAGGCCCAAGAGACCTGGACAATGCAACTTCTCCTCTGTCGTACGTGTTCAATCCAACAGGACGGGCTGGACGTGAATAGGCTTGTGCCGTTATAACGGAGTCCCTCAAAGGTGTGAAGGGAAGCGAACGCATCTCGTTTGCTCAACCCTGCTGACGTCAGGGATGGAGAGTCTCTAAGTCCCTACGTTGATGCTCAATAGGCTCCTTCGACCGACGCAGAATTCATGTTGATCCCGAGAGAGAGGCACCCATGCCCTACGAACGACTCGACAGCCTTTTGTTTCCATGGGAAACATTGGAAGCCATCATCGGTGGACGCTCCGCCATTGATGTGCCCAGGCTCCAAGTCTACAACGAAGAAGAAGCCACCGACTTTCTTCGCAATTACGGCTTCGACTTCCACATTGAAGCGCACAAAACTGAGATACGCTCCCTGCATGCACAGGCTATCCAATTTATCGAAGAGGCTCTCCTCAACGATTTGCCCAGGCTCCACCTTCTCCCCGAGGTGCGAGATCCAGAGGACATTCGGCAGCTCCTGGTTTGGGCGTCGTTGCGGGACAAAAGCGCGCTGCAGCGTTGGAGCTGCTCGGTCCTTCGGGTGATGCATACCATTGCACACGGCCCCTCCTACTTCGCCACACGTTTTGGAGAGCAGATCCGGTCTCAAGTGCTGGCCAGGTTTTCGTCGTTCATCCAAGAGGTCAACGAAGACAAGAAGCTGGGAACAGGAGATGACGCCATTCCCCTGGTCCACTTCAACGTCAAGCAAGCCAAGCACCCCCACTCGCTGACGATGAAGCTGCTGCACAAACCCGAAAACGTAGCCGCCGATGTCTTTGACCACATTGGTGTCCGGTTTGTGACAAGAGACCGATTGGACGCTCTCCTCGTTGTCAAATACCTGCGCGAACACAACGTCTTTATGTTTGCCAACGTCAAACCCAGTCGTTCACGAAACACACTGATCGACATTGATTGGCTTCGGCAGCAAACACAGAACATCCTGAGTCAACAAGAAGCTCTTCCTCCCGAAGAGGCCAACTCACCCGCGTCCTTCCTTCGAGAGAAACACCAGATCCGGGCTCTTCGGCTTGCCCTGGAAGCGTTGCCCTACCCTGCTCCTCCCGAGAGGTCAAGCAACCCTTACAGTTCTCGACGATACAACTCCATTCAGTTTACTTGTCGCCAGATGATTCGGGTCGCCAACCCCTACCTGACTTCGGTGGCAACCAAGCTGTCCAACTACGCGACGGCTGTGCCAAACATGGCGGTCAGTTCGCTGTTAAGTGAGCTGCAAACAGAAGAAGAGATCCGGTTCTTCTTCCCCTTTGAAGTACAGATCATGGATCAGGTCAGCTACGAGCAAAGTCGTTCGGGAGAGGCCGCTCATGATCAATACAAAGCCAGACAGCGCGAGGCCGTCAAACATAGGGTACTCGGACCACTTCTTGCAGAAGCAGAGTCCCATGAATCTTTAACAACCCTCCCGCCTTCACCCACTGAGCTTCCTGCATGACAGCCGTTTCACAGCCCTCCAGTCCCATCTCCAGTCCACATCCATCCTGGTTGCAGGAGCTTCCTTCGTTGGGAGTGGGGATTGGGTATCGTCCTCCCTATCGAACGGATCTCTTTTTGCACCGCAAAGCCGCAGACTTCCTAGAGATCACCATCGAACACTTTCTTCATGCACCACCTGAGAAAGACAAAGAACTTCAACTACTTCAGGAACACTTCACGCTCATCCCTCATGGGTTAAACCTCAGCCTGGGAAGCGCAGAAGGCGTGGACGAACGCTATGTAGAAGATGTTGCCCGTTTCCTCGACAGGTTGAACACGCCCTGGTGGAGCGAGCATATCGCCTGGACCCAAACCGATGGAATCGCGATTGGTCACCTCTCTCCTGTCCCTTTCAGCGAAGAAGCGATTGAGACCATCAGCCGAAACCTGGAGACCGTCCAGCGCACGATAAAAACCCCTCTTATCCTGGAGAACATCACCTATCCGTTTGCGGTCCCTGGCTCCACATTGACGGAGACTGAGTTTCTCAACCAGCTGATGGAGACCACGTCTTGTGGTTTGCTGCTGGACCTGACCAATGTCTTTACCAACGGCACCAACCATGGCTTCAACCCGACAGAGTATCTTCAACAGCTCCCCCTTGAACGAGTGGTGCAGCTCCACTTTGTAGGTGGTCATTGGAGCGGAGACGTTCTAATCGACAGCCACTCGCACCCAACCCCTCCGGAAGTTTGGGAGCTGATGGACACGGTGTTGAAGTTAGCTCCTGTGAAAGGAGCCATCCTGGAGCGTGACGAGAACCTTCCACCCTTCCAGGACATTGTCTCCGAGCTAGAAAAAGCCCGAAGCCTGGGGCAAAAGTACGAGCGGTGGGGTTGATGGGACTGCGTGAACAACAGCAGCTGTTGGTCCGGCTGTACACCGACACCTCCTTGCGTGAGTCATTCTACCAATCGCCGGATGATGTGGGAGTTTCGTTTGGTCTGACTCCCCAAGAAGTGGAACAGTTGCTCCAACTCCCCACCTCACAGCTGGATCAATTTGCCAACTCCCTCCAAGCCAAGCGCATCGGTCAAATCCGGAAGTTGCTTCCTCTGACTTGTGAGCAGCTTCCCTCCACCCGCCTTTGGCTGCGGGCGTTTGCGCCAACGTATACCCCCACCAACCCCAAGATCCATCATGACGATGCTATCGCCTTCGCAAGATTCCTAACGACACAACAAGACAGCCACCCCAGGGACCTATCCTGCCCGGTTTGGCTGGGTGATCTTGCGCGCTACGAAGCGGCTTGGTTGGAATGCCAACGCCCCACATTCCGTTGGATGGTTCGGTTATTTCATTACCCCGTCCACCACATCCGGCGTGACCTAACGAACGAATCCTTCCAGGCTCCTACACCACGACGCAGCCTGGGAATCTGGCTGAGACTTACAAGCGAACACCCCCTTCGGCATTGGATGATCTAACCTCTGCAAACGGATGTTCCTTCCAAAGCTGGTGGAACAAACAAGACGTCTTCCCACGATGGATAGCGCTCTTCCAAGGCCTGGGTTCGTCCATCAAGCTCTTGCTCCAGGTAGGAAAACAGCTCCGAAAGTTGAGTCTGCCACATGGCAATAGGGCTTCCTTTGGGCAACCAATCCAACTCGGTCCCTTCTGTAAAAGACGACTGGGGGAGAGCTTGCTTGGTTCGCTCCATCAAGTTCTTGTATCCCTCCCAAGCCTGAAACCCTTCCCAAAACGTATACAAGTCGGGGACAACAGCCGAAGAATGTAGGACTTGGGCTGCAGTTGTGGCGTTCCATCCACGCTGCGAAAGAAGTTTCGCTCCGACAGCACCTCGAACGTCTTCGTTTGGAAAGCCCATCTTCTCAAGGACAACAAACGTTAACTTTCGCAGGGAATTGTGCGCCTCGGGTAGATAGGCCAACAACAAGGGCAGCGCAGGCAATGCATTGGAACCCAAGACAGAGAGCGCGTTCATGATATGGCGAAGCATCACAGGTTTGCGCAGCCACCAACAACCAGGGCCACCGTCGGAGACATCGTCAGCGCTGTTGCTATGGACTCGGACAAACTCCTTGCATAGGAACCGGACCGTCTCAGGTTCATGGCAACCCACACGTGCGATAGCCATTAACACCAAGGCGGCTTGATCCACTGTGCCCTTCCGCTGGAGATAAAAGTATCTGTCGTACAACTTGGGCAACGCTTCCATCGCAGCAGGGCCCATACGACCGATCAGATAGACCATCGACTTTTCCATCTCGGGCCCACCATGCTCCCATTTGGTCAGAATGTTGGGTAGCAACTTGAGAAGCTCATCTCCTCCCACCCGACCCAGCGCACGAGCAGCCCAGCGACTGCTGTCCAGAGAACGAGTCGCGACCACAAGAAACAAGGGCTCGGTGGCATGTTCACCAAGGAAGTCAACCAGGTCGCGAACAAACTGAAAGACAGGCTCCCAGGCTTTTTTTTGTCGACGACGCCCCCGTCTTGCTCGCCATGTTTCGTAATGAAGATAGGTTCCAGCGTTCTCTAACGAGCAGAGCATCTCAGGAAGCAGGTCTCGTGCATAACGCAGCCGGAGGAACAACGTAGCTCCGGGCTGGGGCCGCTGCCATTTCAACAAAAGCTCTCTCAACAACGAGAGCGCGGCTTTGCGAAGTTTACCGTCGTACTGTGCGGCTTTCCGGAACAACGTCTGGTAGGTCAACTTCGCGGAGGGAAAAAGATCTGCGAGAAGTTGCATCGCTTCGATGACAACCCGAGTGCTTGGGTGTCGACTAACAAAGTCTCCGACCACGCGGAGGTAATCTTCGTTTAAAGGAATGTTGCGGAGTGCAAGGAGAGCTTCTCTGCAGCGTCGGTTGGACGCGCCATCACGAAGAAGCAGATACAATTGGTTGGACGTTGGGTAGATCGATGACATAAAAACCCCTGCTGCGCTGAAGAGATCGCATTGCAAATGCTACGTTGGAAAACCAACTACTTCTTAGGCAAACAGGATGAATCGCATCGGCCGGCTCCTACATTCAATTGGGAGGGAGGTTTTCGAGTCGTACGGACAAGAGAAGGAAAAGTTCGGTCAGGCTGCCTATTTTTTGGGCCGGGTTCCCAAAACGACGTTGCTGGCACCGTTCTTTTCCAGCCAGGCTTGGGTACGGTCGAGGAGTTCACCTTGCAGCACGATTTGATCGCCTTCCTCCACCCCGCCACCACAACCCAAAGCACGACGCATGGTTTTCGCCAACATCTCTAGCTGTTCCGGTTGACCACCCAGCCCCAGAATGACCGTCACGGTTTTGCCTTTGCGGCCTTTTCGTTCGGCTCGAACCACGAGCTTGCCACACGAGCCCAGGTCCAAAGGCTGAACGGAGCCTGCTTCGGATTCTTCTGGCTTCTCTTCTGGAGTGTCGGAGGCGTCTGAGTCCTTGGCCGCCCCTTTAACTTGCAACAAAGCTCCAAGGTTAAGGCCAAATCCAGCAGACTCATCGACGGGCTCTTTCTTCCTCTTTTTCGCGGCCATTGTGGTCTCTCATTCTCTCAGGTTGGCGTTGACATCGGAGATTGGGTATAGCACAAATTGAGAGCCTTCGAGTCGAAAACTTTCGGCGCACCGTTCCAGGATTCCAAGAGAAACGTGCAAGGAGCCAGATATGAAATACCAGTCGAAGAACCCGACGACAGAGGAAGTCTACCAACAATTTGAGATCGCAACCGCCGAGGAAGTGGAGCGAGCCTTGAACGCAGGGGTTGAGGCATTTAAGTCCTGGAGGCAAACCTCCTTTGCAGAACGGGCTACCTTAATGAACAAGGTGGCCGACCTTCTGGAGTCCAAGGCCAAGCAGCTTGGGGAACAAATGGCCCGAGAGATGGGCAAGACCAAGGCCGAAGGCGAAGGAGAAGCCAAGAAGTGCGCCTGGGTTTGTCGCTACTACGCAGAGAATGCCGAGTCTTTCCTGCAGCAAGTCCCGCATACCTCCGACGGATCTGAAGCGTATGTCCGCTTTGACCCGATCGGAGCCGTGCTCTCCATCATGCCTTGGAACTTTCCTTACTGGCAGGTCTTTCGGTACGCAGCCCCGACCTTAATGGCAGGGAACGTCACCATCCTCAAGCATGCTCCCAACAGCCCTGAAGCCGCGGAATGCATCGCCGATTTAATGAACGAAGCCGGCTTTCCACAGGGAGTCTTCCAAAACCTGCGACTCACCAACGAACAGGCCGCTGAGGTCATCCAAGACTCTCGCATCGCTGGGGTCACCCTGACAGGAAGCACAGGAGCAGGACAGGCTGTTGCGAGCGTGGGAGGCAAGTCACTGAAACCGATGGTGATGGAGCTGGGGGGAAGCGATCCCTTCATCATCTTCCCTGACGCCGATCTCGAAAAAGCCGTAGAAAAAGGAATGTTCTCTCGATGTCTCAACAACGGCCAAAGCTGTATCGCGGCCAAACGATTCCTGGTTCATGAGTCGCTCGTGGATGAATTTACCCAACGTTGCCAAGAGTACCTGGGCTCTCTTCGAGTGGGAGATCCTTTGGCCGATGGAACGCAGCTTGGCCCCCTCGCCCGACAAGACCTTCGCGACCAACTCAAAGAACAAGTCCAACGAAGCGTGGACGCTGGCGCAACCCTCGCCTTCCAAGGGCAGGTCCCCGACAAAGGCTACTTCTATCCACCCAGCTTGCTCAAAGATGTTGGCCCCGAGAACCCAGCCGCCCAGGAGGAATTCTTTGGGCCGGTCGCCATCTTGCTGCCCTTCTCCACCGAAGACGACATGCTCGCCATCGCCAACAGCACCACCTTCGGGTTGGGAGCCAGCCTATGGACCCAGGACAAAGACCGGATGGAGCGGCTCATCCCTCGCATCAACGCCGGGAACGTTTTCGTCAATGGCTTTGTAAAGTCAGACCCAAGGTTGCCCTTCGGAGGAACCAAAATGTCCGGGTTTGGCCGAGAACTCGGGCGAGAAGGTATCCTCGCTTTCGTCAACGCCAAAACCGTTTGGATTGCTTAAGGGACGAGGAAGCAAAAGATCCAACTCTTTGGTCTGTGGAGAAAGTCATCTGGAACGCCAGCCCGGTGCTACGTTGCTCAGTCCTAGCCTTGGCGCTGCCAAAGCTAACTGTCGGTTTTTTGATTCCGCATCCCTAAACGCAACGGCACCGCCCTCCTCCTTGCCCAATCGTCACTTCCATCATCGCTTTTCCTCCACTTCACGACAAACGAGATACGAGAAACTGAATGACCCTTCAGTGAAAATACATTTTTTTCCAACCGTGAAGTTCCTTACGGAGCAAGGACTTTCGCCTTCTCAGAAGAACGGCACATGCCCCTCCAACCCCTCTCTCCGTTTGACAATTTACAATTCAAGTTAATAATGTTGCTGTACTGAATGGTCGTTCATTCAAGTCGTAGAGGCTGCCAATGAGCGACTCGCGAGGTCCAGGGTCAGTGGAACGGAGTGTACACCTGGCGGTTTAATAGAGAACCATTGTCAGGAAGAACACGATCGCGAGGTAAGTTGGGGAGGACTTCAGGTGGTTGACATGCATAGAGCAGGTGGATTCTTGCCAGAGCAGCCTGGGAATCAAAAGAACCAGACCCCTGAACTGTTTAATCTAGCCTCGTATTGTTTGGAGCCAAACGTTCGCGCTCGTCCGCATCATCCGGCCTTGGTGTTTGCGTCTTCCGAGGGGAAGAAGACCTACACGTACAGCGAAGTTGCAGAACAAGTCGCTCGCTTGATGGCTCAGTTAACGTTGGCCGAAGCCCATCGTGGGGACCGCATTCTACTCCGACTGTCCAACTCCCCGACCTACGCTTTTGCCTTTCTGGCTGCAGCTGGAGCAGGGTTGGTGGCAGTTCCTGTGTCTCCACAGCTTTCCTCAGAGGAAGTCCAGTTCCTCCTCAACGATTCAGAAGCCCGCTGGGTATGGACGACCCACACATTCCTGGAACGAGAACACTTGGTAGGGCAAGCGACAAGCCTGCTCGTAGAGGAAGCTCCCCCAGCACCTTCCACGCCTGCTTCGTTTGCCAACACGCCAGCCGATGAGCCCGCTTACCTCGTCTATACCTCAGGAACGACAGCCAGGCCGAAAGGAGTGCTTCATGCACAACGCAGCGTCTGGGGGCGTCGTCCCATGCAGTCGGGTTGGACAGACTTTCAACAAACGGATGTCGTCCTTCACGCCGGGCAGCTCAACTGGACCTATACCATGGGAGTGGGCCTCTTTGATGTTTGGGCAGCGGGTGGAACGGCGGTCATTTTTGATGGTCCGAACGATCCGACACGTTGGCCTGGACTGATCCAAGAGCATCAAGTATCGGTGTTCGCAGCGGTCCCTTCGGTGCTTCGACAGATTCTTAAGTACAACACAGATTCTCTGGAGTCGCTCTCCTCGCTTCGTCACGCTCTGACAGCAGGAGAAGCCCTGCGTCCCCACCTCCTTGAACAATGGAGGGACCTCGTGGGCTGTGAGCTGTACGAAGCGCTGGGTATGAGCGAGTGCTCCACGTACATTTCATCCGGTCCATCAACAGCCATTCGCCCCGGCTCACCAGGAAAGCCGCAAGAGGGTCGAAAGGTCGCGATCCTCCCAAGTGACGGTGGTACCACCCCGCTTCCCCCAAACGAGATTGGCTTGTTGGCGATCCATCGTACAGACCCAGGGTTGATGCTTGGTTACTGGAATCGCCCCGAAGAGGAAGCCGACGTCTTTCGAGGAGAGTGGTTCGTGGGCGGCGACCTCGCTTCGTTCGATGAAGACGGATACGTATGGTTTCACGGTCGCAACAACGACCTGATGAACGCGCTGGGTTATCGAGTGTCACCCTTGGAAGTGGAACAAACGCTGGAACGACACCCTTCCATCCGCGAAGTCGGGGTTACCGAATGTCAGGTACGTGACGACCTGTCTGTGATTTGCGCCTGGTTCGTGCCTGAGTCTGAGTCACTGCCGAGCGAACAAGACCTCTCTGCTTGGTGTCAAGAGCACCTCGCAGCCTACAAATGCCCTCGTGAGTGGCGCAGGGTGGACGCTCTCCCACGCACCCGCTCCGGAAAACTTCAACGCCAACAACTTCAACAGTTTCAACGTTCATCACAGGGGCCATGGGTTCCACCCAAGCCTCATTTTGCACCCCAGCCAGGACCTAAGACCTCTCTACAGCAGGTGGATTTCAATCTCTCAAAGGAGTCACCATGACACGTGAGTATTACGACATTGGAGAACAGCCCCCTCTCGGTGAAGTACCACCCAAGATGCACGCATGGCTTACCCGTGCGGAGCGTTTCGGTGAACCCATGGAGGCCTGGAAAACAGAGATCATCGATGTCCCAGAAATCGCCGATGACGAGGTGTTGGTCTATGTCATGGCCGCAGGCGTCAACTACAACAACGTCTGGGCTGGCTTGGGGGTTCCCATCAACGTCATCGCCGCACGCAACAAAGCGGGAGAGCCCGAAGAGTTTCACATCGGCGGCAGTGACGCATCCGGCATCGTGTACAAGATAGGCAAAGACGTTACCCACTTGAAAGTTGGCGACGAAGTGGTGGTCCACTGTGGAACCTGGGACCGAGATTGCGACTGGGTCAAAGCTGGGGAAGACCCGATGTACTCTCCGTCGTTCCGAATCTGGGGATACGAGACCAACTGGGGTAGCTTTGCTCAGTTCACGAAGGTTCAGGCCCAACAATGTCTGCCCAAGCCCAAGCACCTGACCTGGGAAGATGCAGCCGCCTACATGCTCGTGGGCGCCACAGCCTACCGCATGTTGATGGGTTGGGAAGAGCGTTCCCTCCGACCGGAAGATGTCGTTCTAATCTGGGGTGGAGCCGGTGGTTTGGGCTCCATGGCCATCCAAATTGCAAGAGCAAAAGGTGCCATTCCCATCGCCGTGGTCTCCAGCGAGAAGAAGTTCGAGTATTGCGAACAGCTCGGGGCCAAGGGGTGTATCAACCGCAAAGAGTTTAGCCACTGGGGCATGCTTCCTCACTGGAAAGACCGTGTGGGATACAGCGAATGGCTCAAGGGAGTAAGAACCTTTGGACGCGCCATCTGGGATGTCCTGGGTGAAAAGAAAAACCCACGCATTGTCTTTGAACACCCAGGTGAAACGACCATCCCAACCTCCATGTTTGTTTGTGACACAGGAGGAATGGTTGTTATTTGTGCAGGAACCACCGGGTACAACGCGACCGTTGACCTCCGCTACCTGTGGATGCGCCAAAAGCGACTGCAAGGCTCCCACTTCGCCAACGGTGCACAGTCAGCTGAATTTAATGAGTTGGTGCTTGAAGGTAAGATTGACCCCTGTATGTCGAGAGCCTTCACCTACGAAGAGCTTCCTGTCGCTCATCAGTTGATGTACGACAACAAGCACCCAGAAGGAAACATGTCTGTCCTGATCGGTGCGCCGGAATTCGGCCTTGGAATCTCGGGAACCGTAGAGGGTCAAGCCAAACCGGCTCGATTGGATATCTCGGAGCCGGAAGAAGAGACCATCCACATTCCACACTACGAGCCAGAAAGCCTCGACAACATCCGTATCTTTGATAACAACCGAACGGTCCGAGTGTTGATGAGTCCCGGCGTGATCTCTGCACAGAAGAGCGCGAGCGTTACGGAGTTGGCCCACATGTTGTCCAAGAACAACATTCGCGCCTTGGTGATCAACGATGAGGGGGGCTATGCTGTCGGCGTTGTCTCCTTGACCGACATCATCCTGGCCCGTCAAGGCCGACGAAACCAGGAGCTGGACGCCCTCACAGCAGAGCAGATCATGACACCCAACCTCGTGGGCTGTTCACCCGATACCAAAGTAACGGAGGCCGTCACGCTGATGACAAGCCGCGGCATCCATCGCCTGGTGGTCTTGGAGCAAGACGAGACCTCCAAACCCAAGGCCATCGGCGTGATCTCCATGACGGACGTCTTGAACGAGATCATCTCGGAAACACCCGAGCCCCACTGGTAAACCGGGGTTCGCGAAGAAGGGGGTGTGTTCCCATGGGAGCGCACCTCTTCGTTGGCAGGGGGGCCTGTACAACAAACTCTCTCCACAGTACTCATAAAACACACAACCGACAGCCTTTTGGATAAGGCTGTTGGTGAAGGTTTCGATTGTTCATTCACAGGAGAATGCTCATGTCGCTGTCGTTGCCCGCAGACGAAATCCAATCGCTACTGAGCGAGCTGCAGGAAGCCAACCAACGTTTCAAGCAAGTCTACCCAGGAGACCGTGTGGATCGCCAGCCTGTCCACACTCTCTACGGTGGTGCTCAACTGTTTAAAGCAGGCTTGCATCGCAAGTTGGGCTCCCTCGCGGTTCGTGCACTAAGTGCCTACGCTCCCGACTTTGCGACCTTTGCCCATGCGATTGGCCTTCCAGGAAGCAGCTCGCTGCCCAAAGATGCAGCGAGCATCCAGGCGCTGCTGGCTGAGCTGGAAGCCAACCCAGAGAGTGTCCGTCGCACCAATGAGCCGGCGTGGCGCGCTCACCTCATCTACCAACGCGTCAAAGAAAAGTTGGACCGTGAACCTGTGGAAGAGTTGCGGATCGACTTTGAAGACGGATACGGCAATCGCCCGGACGACGAAGAAGATAGTCACGCCAAGAACGCTGCTGAGCAACTTGCAGTATCGATGGCAGAGAACGACCTCCCTCCCTTCATCGGCATCCGAATCAAGCCCTTCACCGAGGAGTCGCGTGGACGAAGCCTTCGTACCCTCGACCTGTTCTTGACCACGCTGGTCGCAAACGCAGGTGCTAGGCTTCCTGATAACTTTGTTATCACTCTTCCCAAAGTTACGATCCCTGAGCAGGTGTCGGTGCTTTCGAGAATCCTCGATAAGTTGGAAGAGAAGCTAGGTCTGCCCCATCAATCCATCGGTCTGGATTTGATGATTGAGATGACACAGGCGATCATCAACGAACGTGGGGAGAACACCGTCTTTCAGTTGGTCCAGGCCGGCCATGGGCGCGTTCGCTACGCTGCGTTTGGAACCTACGATTACACCGCAACTTGCAACATAACAGCGGCGTTTCAATCCCACACCCACCCGGCCTCTGACTTTGCTCGCCACGTGATGCAAGTCAGCCTCGCAGGGACTGGGGTTGCCATCTCGGATGGTGCGACCACAACCATGCCGATTGGTCCTCATCGTGCTCCGAAGGGTGAGAGTTTGTCTCCGACTCAAATGGCCGAGAACCAGGCCGCTGTCGAGCTTGCGTGGCGACTTCACTTCCGCAACATCTCCCACTCGTTGGAGCATGGTTACTACCAAGGTTGGGACCTCAATCCTGCTCAGATTCCGGTTCGCTACGCCGCTGTATACAACTTCTTCCTGCAGGGCCTCGACGACGCTTCGATGCGCCTCAAAGCCTTCTTGCAGCGCGCAGCGCAAGCCACTCTCAGCGGGAACACCTTCGACGATGCAGCCACAGGTCAGGGCCTGTTGAACTTCTTCCTCCGGGGTCTCGCCTGTGGAGCGCTCACGGAAGAAGAAGTCGTCGCAACAGGAATCACCCTGGAAGAGTTGCGCAGCCGCTCCTTCCTCGCCATTGTAGCCAACCGTATGTAAGGGGGACTTCACCTTGGAATCAACACTTGCAATCGCTCTCAACGCATACAACGCTGCAGACGAAGTGGTGCAGAAAGCCATCGGTCACCTTCGCAGCCAGGTCCAGGTCAACGGTCGAGTGTCGCTCCCCGAGTTGGACAAACGACAGCTTCCTAGCTTTGAGTTGGCCTGGTGTGCCTCTGAGTTAACCGCGGCCAAAGCGTCACTGCTGTACCTTGAAGATCTCAAAGACGCTCCTACTGATGCGGACGTGTTGCAGTGGGAAAGCCGGCTTGCCTTTGTCTATTTGGCCCGAACGGTGAGCCGAATCCAAAGTCGACTGATGCAGCGACTGTCAGAGTATGGGCTCTCGTTTTCCGACCTTCAGCCCCTCCATGAAGGCGAAGTTGGAGAGTTCTGCCAAACCTACCAGTCCTCGTCGGAGCTTCAATCGATAGGTCAACAAGTGCAAGACCACAAACGTGATCATGTCACGCTGTGGACCAACGAAGAGCAGGAGCTGATGCGAGAGACCTTTGCTCGGCTCGCTGACGAAGTGGTCGCGCCTTTGGCCGAAGAGATTCACCGTCACGACCTCGACATCCCTGATAGCATCATCAACCCGCTGTTGGAGATGGGCATCTTTGGTTTGTCGATTCCCGAACAATACGGTGGACTCTGCAGCGACGATCACGAAGACACCATCGGAATGATTGTCGCCACGGAAGAGTTGTCACGAGGCTCCCTTGGCGCTGCAGGAAGCTTGATCACTCGACCCGAGATTTTGGCAAGGGCCCTCCTCGCAGGTGGCACCGAAGAACAAAAGGCTCACTGGCTTCCCAAGCTGGCGATGGGCGACCCCTTCTGCGCAGTCGCAGTGACCGAACCCAACTACGGTTCGGATGTTGCGGGTATGCAGTTTAGGGCCACCAAAGTGGAAGGAGGCTGGCGACTCAACGGCGTCAAAACCTGGTGTACGTTTGGCGGCAAAGCTGGCGTGCTGTTGGTGCTGGCTCGGACCGAATCGGATCCCGACCTGGGCCACAAAGGGTTGTCTTTGTTGCTTGCCGAGAAGCCATCGTTCCAAGGTCATGAGTTCACCCACGAGCAGCCCGAAGGTGGCCAGATTACGGGACGTGCCATTCCTACCATCGGTTACCGAGGGATGCATTCCTTCGAGACCTTCTTCGACAACTACTTCGTCCCTGACAGCCACTTGATTGGCGGAGAAGGAGGTCGTGGCCGCGGGTTCTACTACATGATGGCTGGTTTCTCTGGAGGCCGCATCCAGACCGCCGCGCGAGCCATTGGTGTGATGCAAGCCGCAGTGGATGATGCTCGGACCTATGCCAGCGAACGCTCCATCTTTGGGCAAACCCTCGATCAATACGGGCTCACCCAAGTGAAGCTCGCTCAACTCGCGGCCCAGCTTTCGGCGGCTCGAAAGCTAACGTACCACGTGGGCCGACTGATGAACGAAGGCAAAGGCCAGATGGAAGCCAGCCTCGCCAAGCTTCTTACCTGTCGTTCAGCGGAAGAAGTGACCCGTGAAGCCATGCAGATCTATGGCGGTATGGGGTACGCCGAGGAAACCAACGTCAGCCGATTCTTTGTCGACGCGCGGGTGCTTTCTATCTTTGAAGGGGCTGAAGAAGTCCTGGCTCTCCGAGTGATTGCGCGGCAGCTGTTTTCCTAGAACTCTACGACTCCCTACCTCTCCGTACGATCTCCCACAAATTGAGGAACCGTTCATGACTGTCAAAATGCCCCTGGGTGTGCAAGAAGAAAAAGCACCGTCACTTCCAGTGAACTTGGAGCAAGTCCGTCACCCACAATACGGCCGATACCTGGACGATTTGGAGCCGGGTAGAGTGTTTCGTCACCCCCGTGGTTTTACCATCGATCATGGCTGGGCGCGTTCGTTTGCGACCTGTTTCATGGAGACCAACCCGCTGTACTTCAACGCGGAGTATGCGCGGGCCTTGGGCTTTCAGGATGTCGTGGTCAGCCCGCAGCTGGTGTTCAACTTGATTCTCTCCATGGGTGTCCAAAACGACTCCGAGAAGGCCATCGCCAACCTTGGTTACTACCAGGCTCAGTTTCTTCTCCCTGTCTATCCGGGAGATACGCTGACAGCGATGACCCATGTGGTGTCGCGAAGGGAGCGCGGGGAAGGCCAGCCAGGAATCGCCCACATTCAAACGTTGGGCATCAACCAACGTGACGAAGTGGTGATGCAATACGAACGAAAGATCTTGGTGGGTCCCCGAGGCGACGCACCGGCAGCAGCCCCTCCGCCCGAAAGTCCCGCCTTTCCTTGGGTGGAGAATGCATCCCTTCATGTTCCCTTAACCCCAGGACCCTACCCAACAGGTTTGACCGGCGGTCACACACTGGCTGGCTCCTTCCAACCCGGTGACATCATCGTTCACGCCAACGGCCGCACCGTGACGGATGAGCACATGTGGTGGAGCTACGGCGTAGGCAACACCCACCCTCTTCACAACGACCGCATCTACAGCACCGGCCGAACTGGCGCGATGAGCGGAGAGCCGATTGTCTATGGAGGCCTGGTCTTTGCCTGGCTGCAAGGACTAACCAGCCGCGACGTCAGCGAAAACGCGCTCTGGGAAGTTGGATTTTCAGAAGGCTACCATACACAGCCCACAGTCGCAGGAGACACACTGGCCGCGATCTCCCGCGTCTTGGCAGTGGACCCAGGACCCGAAGGCGTGGATGGCTCCGTTGTCACCTTCCAACTGATTGGCGTGAAGAACATCTCAGCCGCCCAAGCTGTGGAAACCTACGGCGCGGAATTGTTTGAGAAAGAACTCCCCAAACGAAAGCTGGGCAAAGAGAAGATCTCCGCCAAAGTGTTCGAGGTAGAGCGACGCGTGTTGCTCCGCAATGCATAAGGAACCCTCCATGAGCTCTCACAAAACAAGCGCAGGAGCCTCGCCTCAACGAGACCGTCCCTGGATGATCCGGACCTATGCGGGATATAGCTCGGCGAAGGAAAGCAACGAGCTGTACAAACTCAACCTGTCCAAGGGGCAAACAGGGTTAAGCGTAGCTTTCGACCTCCCCACACAGGTGGGCTACGATCCCGACCATGTGATGGCAAAGGGAGAGGTTGGGAAGGTAGGCGTATCCATCGCTCACATCGAAGACATGGAACAATTGTTTGATGGAATCCCCTTGGACCAAGTCAACACATCCATGACGATCAACGCGACGGCACCCTGGCTTTTGGCCCTGTACATTGCCGTCGCCCAACGCCATAACATCGACCTCTCGGCGCTTCGAGGCACAACCCAAAACGACCTGGTCAAAGAGTATCTCTCTCGCGGCCTTTACATCTTTCCTCCCAAGGAATCGATGCGTTTGATGGTGGACGTCATCTCCTACACCGTCCAACACATTCCTCGCTGGAACCCCACCAACATCTGTAGCTATCATCTCCAAGAAGCAGGCGCGACGCCCGTGCAAGAGCTGGCTTTTGCGCTGGCTACAGCGATGGGAGTGCTCGACGCTGTGAAATCCTCGGGTCAGATCCCTTCGGACCGTATGGCTCGTGTTGCAGGGCGACTCTCGTTCTTTGTCAACGCTGGTATCCGGTTCATCGAAGAGACCTGTAAGATGCGTGCCTTCACATCGATGTGGGATGACATCACGCAGAATCGCTACGGTGTAACCGACCCGAAGTTGCGAAGGTTTCGCTACGGGGTGCAGGTCAACTCGCTGGGCCTTACAGAGCAACAACCCGAGAACAACATCCAACGAATTGTCATCCAAGCGCTGGGTGTGTTGTTGTCCAAAAAGGCGCGGGCCAGAGCGCTGCAACTTCCCGCTTGGAACGAGGCCATTGGCTTACCTCGCCCCTGGGATCAGCAGTGGTCGCTGCGCATCCAGCAGATCCTGGCCTACGAAACCGACCTCCTTGAGCTGGACGACATCCTTGATGGCTCCCATGTGATTGAAGCAAAGGTCAAAGAACTGACCGAAGCCGCCTGGGAAGAGATCAAAGAGATTGAAAACGAGGGTGGCATCATCGCCGCGGTGGAGTCGGGCCTCCTCAAGAGAAAGCTGGTCAGCAGTCAGATGGCCAGAATGCGAGCCATCGAACGAGAAGACATCACCATTGTGGGCGTCAACAAATACCAGGCGACCGAAGACTCACCGCTCACACAAGGAGCGGACGGAGGCTTCCTCAAGGTCTCCAGTGACGCCGAACAAAACATCAAAGATGCCTTCCTCGCTTACAAAGCTCGCAGAGACAACCACAAGGCAAAGCTGTCACTCAACGACTTGTTTGACGCTGCCAAAAGCGGCGACAACATCATGGATGCATCGATTCAATGCGCTCATGCAGGCGTCACGACCGGCGAATGGGCCAACACGTTGCGCAAAGCGTTCGGAGAGTTCCGAGCTCCCACCGGAACGGACATAGCAACCCAAGCCCCCGGCAACCAGGCTCGTGAAAGTGCGGTCCGTCAGCGCGTGAACAGCACAGCCGAAGAGTGTGGGCGTCCTCCGCGCATGTTGGTCGCCAAGCCTGGCCTGGAGGGTCACAGCAACGGCGCAGAACAGATCGCCCTCAAGGCGCAGTCGATTGGGTTTGAGGTTATCTTTAAGGGAATTCGCCAAAGCACCGACGAGATCATCAAGTCGGTTCGTGATGAGAAGGTAGACCTACTGGGGCTTTCCATGCTCTCAGGGAGTCACCTTGAGCTTACCCAAACCATCATGACCGGCTTAAAGGAAGAAGGCCTTCACCACGTTCGGGTGATCGCAGGAGGCATCATTCCACCGGAAGATGAACCCACCCTCAAAAAGATGGGAGTCTCGGCCATCTTTACCCCGAAAGACTTTGACCTCAACGAAGTCAGCGCTGTGCTCCTTGATGTCTTCCGAGCCCAACAAAAGCTGCCCACTCTTGGACCGTTGATTACACCCGACAACCCGACTTCCTAACCGCTCCCCTCTTCCCTTTCTCTTCTGAAAATCTGGAGGGTTGGGTTGTATTGGTTGTCTTGCTGGAGTCAACCTTGTATAGTGCGCCCAGTTGGGTGACCCTTTGGGTCCACTCCCCCCGAGAGAGACACACCACCCCGTCTCAACCCCCTGATTCCTTTGTTTGATCACAAACCTCTGAGGCAACGAGAGATTCCATGAGCCGAATGTTAATTCTCGATTTTGATGGTACAATTACAGACGCCGAGTTGGAAGGAAAGCCATTCCGCGTAGGCTATCTGGAAGATATTGCTGTGCTGTGCGGCCAACCCTACGAAGAAGTCCTTGCTCATGCGGAAAAGTTTGAGGAAGCGATCAAAGTGAATCCCGACGCACACGGTTGGCTTTACCACGGCAAGATCGTAGCCCCAGCCTCTGTCGATCCCTATCTCCGAATCATGCCTGTCGCTCGTATGATCTTCGACCATTACGGCGTCTTTGCATCCGAAGCTGACCGAACCCGTATGCTTGATGGGATCCTGTACAAATACAACTACACCAAAACCGACATCGCCTTTAAACCCGATGCACGGGAAGTTCTGGCCAGCCTGGAAGGCACAGCAACCTATGTGATCACCAACTCGCATACGGAGTCTGTCCAGGACAAAATCCGCCAGTTGGACGATATGGAAGGTGAAGGCTCTGTAGGCTGGCTCGTGGACCGCGTCTATGGACAAGCTAAGAAATACATGGTGGATGACACCTTTGAAGACGTCCCAGAAGACCTCGAAATGCCAGGACTGTCACGACGAATCCTCCTCCGCAGAGCGAAATACTTCCACCGTATTGATTCGCTGCGCAAGGAAGTCGGTGCCGAATGGGACGAGATCATGGTAGCTGGCGATATTTTTGAGTTGGACCTCGCCCTCCCCTTGTTCATGGGAGCCACGGTTGGACTCGTCACCAATCCCTTCACCCCAGCCTATGAAAAAACATTCCTCACCGAACATCCCCGCGGTCGCCTGATCAACAACCTCTCCGAAATCAAAGACTGGTTCTAAACTTCCACACCCACTCCACACCAAAAACGACCCCACCTTAACAATCCGACGACCACACCCGAACAAACGCATTGCGTTGGCATTTGTCTGTCCGTTCTGTTATGCTTCTTGGGTTAATATCCAAATGCATGCATACATTGCAGAAACGGAGCGCCAATGCGATGGCTCGTACTCCTTGCCTTCTTTGGTTCTGGACTAAGTAGCCTGGTGCTGGAAAACCTATGGGTTCGTCAGCTCACCTTGGTGTTTGGCGGAACCACCCTTGCAATCACAACCGTATTAAGTGTGTTCATGGGAGGTTTGGCGCTGGGCAGTCACCTCGCAGGTCGATGGATTCATCGATTCACAAGGCCCCTTCGGGTGTATGGTTTGCTGGAAGCCAGCATCGCAACCTATGCCTTCTTTCTGCCTCAGTTGATATCCTACCTGCCAGGAATCTATCAATGGATTCCTGAAGACTGGCCGTTCGTAGCGATCGCATTGTTCCGCTTCCTCCTTTGCAGCATCCTCCTGGTGTTTCCCACAACATTGATGGGCGCGACTCTTCCTATCCTCAGCCAATACTTTGTACGTGACAACACGACTCTCGGCATGGATGTGGGTATCTTGTACAGCGTGAACACCTATGGAGCCGTGGCTGGAGCCCTCACTGGAGGGTTTGTGCTGATGCCTCTCCTTGGAACGTCCACGACACTTTGGCTTGTCTGCATGGGATTGTTTGCGATGGCCACCGCGGTGTTTGTCTACGACTTGCGAAACCCCAACGCTAACGAAGAGACCCATTTGGCTTGGCGAGACGCGCAAGAGCAACAAGAACCTGAAGTCAAGGAATTTGAAGATTCCTTTTTGCAAGACGAAGAGGAAGAGCCGATAGCATGGGGCATGGCAACACGCGAGTCGCTGTTCCATGCCATGAACGACAAGCAGCACCATAAGTTTCAAAGAGCCATTGCAGGAACCCTTGTTGTGACGGGGGCAAGTGCGATGGTTTGTCAGATCATCTGGTCGCGAACGTTGTCCATGGTGATAGGTTCTTCCACCTACTCGTTTACTCTTATTTTGAGCCTGTTTTTGATTGGGTTGGCGAGTGGCGCAGCTTATGCGTCGCGACTTATTCAGAAGTCGCTTAACTTGCTCGAAACCTGGACGCGCTTGCTCATCCTGACAGCCATTGCGCTTGGATTTGGAAGCTTCTTTTTCGACTCGCTTCCTCTCTTGTTCATCCGCATCGCGTTGAACCTTCCCGAGACAATCCCTCCGCTCATCTTGTTCTCCCTGAAGGCCGGAATTGCAGCCATTCCCATACTTCTCCCCACCTTCTTAATGGGGACGTTTTTCCCCCTGGCTCTTTCACTCTTAACGCACAATGACAGGGCTGTCGGAGAAAGCGTCGGACGACTCTATATGCTCAACACCATCGGGGCGATTGTAGGTTCTGCGATGGCTGGTTTTGTCATCATCCCCACACTTGGCTTGCAGTTAGGGCTCGCACTGAGTGGAGCTTCTTACCTGCTGTGTGCTGCTTTGTTGAAGTGGCATTCCTTTCAGCCGACACGTCGTAGCTACGCGATCTTTGCAGGTGTGGGCTTGCTCGCCTTGTTCTTTCTACCCACGTGGTCGCCTAGCTTGATGAGTATAGGTTCCTTTCGCCTCTCCGTTGTTCGAAGCTATACATACGAGCAATTGTTAAATCGTTCGCCAGTGTTGTTTTACAAAGAAGGCATCACAGCAACGGTTTCTGTGGAAGGTAGCTCCTACCATCGCACGCTCAAGATCAACGGAAAGCCCGAAGCTTCCACGGAAGGCGACCGTCCTACCCAAATTTCGATAGCAGCCTTTCCACTCGCTCTGCACCCCAACCCCAAAGACGCAGCCTTAATTGGATGGGGCTCAGGCATGACAGCAGGAGCAGCTCTCTTCTTCCCACTCCGTCAGTTGATTGCCGTGGAGTTAGAACCTGTTGTGATTGAGGCCGCCCGGCTCATGGAGCCTTGGAACTACAAGCCTCATCAACACAAAAACTTAAAGCTGCGTTACAATGACGGCCGTAACTTTTTGGCGACGACACAACAGTCTTTCGATGTGATCATCTCCGAACCTTCCAACCCTTGGATCAGCGGGGTCTCCAATCTGTTCACCAGAGAGTACTTTCAGCTCGCTCGACGACGCTTGCGGCCCAAAGGAGTGTTCTGCCAATGGGTCCAACTGTACGAGATTTCAAGCCGGAATGTAGCTTCCATCCTACGCTCGATCCACGCTGAGTTTCCGTATGTCCGTTTGTTTGAAGTTAGCGCAAACGACACCGACACCTTCTTGGTTGCAACAACCTACCCTTGGGATTTGAACCTCGCGAACCTTCAGAAAGTTATCTCTCATCCCCGCTACCGCCAACTGTTTCAAGACGCCAACATCGTCAGCGCCTATGACTTCTTGCCTCGTTTTTTGATGGGAGAACAAGAGATTCCGAAAATGCTCAAGAAGGTCCCTTCACCTGCCAACACAGATGCCCACAACCTCTTGGAATATACGGCACCTCTCGACCTCGTGAATGCCTCTGCTGCGACGGAAGATGCCCCCTTCACCAAAACGGTGGAATCCCTCGGTCGACCGTTTCTCAAGTACGTGAAGCGACCCAAAGAGATGACCCCCGAAAAGCAAGCGTTGTTCTGGCAAAATGTATCCATGGCCTATCTGCGGTATGGAAAGATCAAAGAAGCTCGAAAGTACCTCACAAAAGCGACGAGACTCTCCAAGAAGCTTCCCGATTTGGATTTGCAGGAACGTTGGTTCTCGCTGATGCAAGGCAAAGAAAACGAACCCAACCTCCCTAGCCAGTCGGATGTAAGCAAGCATCTTAAGAAACACGGGGACGAGCTACGAACATTCATCAAGCTATTTTTGGAAGGACACACCTACTATTACAAAAAGAAGTTTCGAAAATGTCGCATCCAGTTTAAAGGACTCCTTGAGAACAAGGAACTCGCGCCATTGTTTCCACAAGTGTGGTATTATCACGGCGAATGTGCACGTCAAACCTGGAAGTACTTCGAAGCCTGGAAGTCATTCTCCATCTATTCACAGCGTGCGCCCCAACCCCAAGGAGGCTAACGCCCCATGCGACACTTGTTCTGGCTTGGAATCCTGACCGTTTTAGGTTGGCAGCCCCAAACCATTCAAGCAGCACCCTCGTCCAAGCCCACCTCGCGACCTACTTCGCGGCCCACCTCCCGACCTGTCTCCAAGCCGACAAAGAAGAGCCCCAGCACCCAACCCACGCGTCGAGCGACCATCGAAACCTACTACCCTTTGCGTGTGGGAAACCAATGGACCTACAAGCTCCGAATGAGCAGCCCGAGAGTCATAAAGTTCACCACAAAGATCGTACGAAAGACCAAGAAACATTTTGTCGATAGCTACAAGAACAAGTACAGCTACGACAGCTATGGTTTGAAGTACAACTCGTGGTACTTCTACAAAGCACCTCTTGCAAAAGGAACCCAATGGTTTTCTGTTGCTGGAGTGACCCGAATGTTTCGGTCCTTCCTCCTTTCCAACAAAGGAGTCATTCAAACACCGGCAGGTCGTTTTTTGCGTTGTATTGTTGTGAAGGAGACCGAACGACAAAGCCCCACTGTTCTACAGATTCGAACGCATTACTACGCACCCAATGTAGGCTTGGTGTACAGCACTGCCTTTGTCCAAGAGATGGGACAAACCAAGAAAAAGTTTCAATGGGAACTGGCCCTTCAATCGTTCAAAGTGAAGCGATAAAGACTGCCAACATCCTCTACCATTCCGTTTGTTTTTGTATCAAGCTATCAATGATCAATAAGATGAATCAATAAGTCAGACAATCTTCGAGAAAGAACGATGAGAAAAGCATTTCGGTTAGCTCTTCTATTCTTCCTGTCCTTTGGCCTTTGGCATTGTGGGCAAGATACGTCGTTCACCTTCAATCGGTTTGCGCCGATACCTTATTGCAAAGCCGACAAAGAATGCCCTCAAGATTTTCAATGCTACGAAGGAACATGTTATTCAACTCCACCGTGTGGAAACAACCTTGTGGTATGCAACACAGGTTGTGTGTCCTTGGAGGACAACGATGAGAACTGTGGGAAATGTGGAAAGAAATGCACCAAACGGGAACGATGCATCCGAGGAATCTGTGAGAGGTTCTGCCCTTCGGATTTGTTTGAATGCACGATGGGGAGCTGCGTGAACCTTCAGATTGATAATAACAACTGTGGCTCATGCGCTCGAAGGTGTTTCGGAGGAAAACTCTGCCAAAATGGAGATTGTCTTTGTCCAACCCATCAAGACGAGTGCAATGTTGGCTGTGTAGACTTAAGGAATGACGCTAGAAATTGTGGGACATGTGGAAAAGAATGCCGCAGTACAGAAGCCTGCATCGATGGCAGATGTGGCTGCCCCGAATCAACCACTCGGTGCGATACAAGGTGTATCGATTTGCAAACCTCCACGTTGAATTGTGGAGACTGCTACAAGATGTGTGCTCCCAGACAGATCTGTAGAAATGGGCGTTGCAGTTGAACATGCAACACGACCGAATTTAAAGCAACCTATCCCGCCACGTTGTTGCAGCAAGAACCTCCGCTCTCTCCAAAGCCTTTTCATCCTCTCGAAATACAACAAACTCCAACGAAGCATGCCAAGAACCATCTTGTTCCATGACATTCCATTGGCCTTTGGGGTAGAGGGATAAGCCCGTACGTTTTTCGAAAGCTACCATCTGCCCCAATAGCATTCCAGTCAGAATACCTTTGGCTTGTTCAAGCTGCTCTCTTGTGGACTCCTTCCACTCCAAGGGCAAGAGGATGGAATGGGGAGGAGCATCGATGGGAGCAAAACATAACTCCCATAGCTCCGGATGTTTCTCGACAATACGACTGGACTCTTGAGCGACATACAAGATTCGGTTCCAAGTCGTTGAGGTGAGAGAACGAGCCAAGTTTTCATCCCCGGTGGGTGATAGAACCATAGCTTGCTCGCGAGAGCGATCTCGATGACAAACAAACTCATCATCCAGACCGATGACAGTGTCCTTTTCCCAACATGACAACTCTCGCAGGAACAAAACAAAGCAACTCCACGCATCAATCGCAGGGAAAGACTCCCTGGCTCGTTTGCAAGCGTAAGCCACCCATACACTCCACGCCAAGCCACTCAGAAACCCAAACGCTTTCCCCGACAAGCCGTGACAATGTGCCCATTTCCGAACAACCCATAGCACGTCAGCATAGACGTCTTCCAGGTCGTGAAGCACAACCCATTCTTGAAGTTGAGTGGCATCCCAAAGTCCTTGCTCCGCGTGATGCAACGTCGAGTACGATAGCTTGTCAGCGCCAACATTACCCAAGAAAACAGGCAAAGAGGAAGAAAGGAGAAAGGTCATCTCCAGCGTGATGCCATTCCAAACTAGCTCAACCTTGGGAAACTGACTGGAACCATCCCATCGCTGCGAGAGAACAGGAGCAACCTTGGAAAGTTCGTCCACCCAAGCGATAGCCAGACGACGAAGTGGAAGATCCTCCTTGAGGAACCAAACACCGTCCACGTCACTCGCAGCATGAGCGGCACCCAAAGCCAGGGAGCCATACACCTCAAGCCGGTCCGAACAAGCCTCCAATCCGACCTTTCGCAACGCAGCATGCGCAGCGTCAACGGCTGACGTCCACCCATCGCGCAAGCTCTCTTGGTCTTCGAAACGTTGAGCCAGGAAGGACGAGAAGGACTCGGCAAGACCGTCCTTTTCTACTGCGATACGCTTGGGAAGACCTTCTCCAAGAGGAACCACCTGACGCACAGCAAAAGGCTCTTCTTCCCTTCGACTGATCAAGGCTATCGAATCCACAGTCCAGGAAAGAGGCTTCCACTCGGATGCCCAGCTTCGTTGAAGAGCCATAGCTTCTTCTCGTTTTGACTTTCGAAACTTTGCGACGGTGAGATGGGGTGTAAAGCCATGCTCAGAGCGTTCGCTTTGTTGACCGCATGTTGGAAAGATCTCTTCTAACTTGGATTGTAGAGCGTTCAGAACTCCAGGAGGGTCAGTCTCAGGCTCCAGCCAACAAGTGATGGACTTCTTG
Organism: Deltaproteobacteria bacterium; assembly: GCA_006226375.1. Classification (GTDB taxonomy): domain Bacteria; phylum Myxococcota_C; class UBA6777; order UBA6777; family UBA6777; genus M3003. Next base: position 149,546 of record SBHC01000073.1, read on the forward strand.
TGCTCAAACCATCGAAAGTTTCGGAGGGTCACTTGAAAAGAAGGCATACCATCCAACACGGCTGCGATGGCAGCGGCAGCAGCATCAAAATGCGACTCTGGGAGAAAGCCAAACAGCAGATTAATGTGAGGCATCCATCGCTCAAAGCTAGGATCATAGGTCTCCCGGATGGCTTGAATCGGCTCCCAACACTCTCGGGGAGGCGCAACAATACAAGCGCTGCGATACGTAGGTTCAACGACAAAGGAGGTTCTGTTCCAGTCCTCCACATCAGACAATTCAACGCCTTGAAGATGGTTCAAAACGACCAGAAGACCCCAATGATCCGAAGGGAAGCGCACCTCAGGCTCGGCTTGGTAAGGAGTAACTCCGAGCAGTTCGGCCGATGAGAGAGACCAAGCTTCTTCTCGATCTAGCAAGTAAGCTCGATCCAACCGGCCTGACCGGCCCGACCGAGAGTTGAGCGCAGCAAGAGGGTTTTCATTGGGAACAAACGTGTCACCGCAAACATCAGGATGTTCTGCAAGCCAAAGGTCCTGAAATGCTTCTTTCGCCATCAGCGATTCAACAGGTTCCCCAACTCGTGTGTTGAAATCACCCAAAACAAGCCACTGTCCGGATTCTTGCAACGCAGGGTGATTTCGCTGGGCAAGGAGCTCTTCCATTTGAGAGACTCGCCTCTCCAAAGGATGGTCTTCCCGGTTGCTTGCAAGGTGGACACTGGCTACCACAAGGTTTGAACACGCAGAGCCGAGGTCAGCCAGAATAGCTTGTTTCGACGTAGAGAAAGCTAGCTTGTAAAAGCAAGCACCTTGCTTAACCAACAGCAAAGAACCATGTGGAGAAACGGTGGTTCCACCGACAACATCCGAGACAACGTATGATGAGCGAACCCACGCTTGTTCCAGAAGCATCCGATGAAAAGGTTCTGTGACTTCCTGCAAAGCGATAACCTCGGCGTCGCTCTCCTTCAACAGATGAATCAACCTTGCCCAACGTTCTTCCGAATAGATTTTCTCTGTGCCATACCAGTCAAACAAAACATTCCAGGATACACATCGCAAACTGGAGCGAGGAGACCCACCTTCCTGAAAGTCCTCCCTTGGCGTCCAAGTGTTCGAGCGAGCCTGAAAGAAAAACCCAGGGATCTTCTCTGCGCTGGGATACCCATGCATCGGGTCAGACTTAACCGCTCGAACTGTTTCGGCATAGCGAGCCGCAGCATTGGCGTTGGGGTTGCCAGAACCAAAGATTCGGTCCAGCCGAGTTTTCCGATCCCACACTCGGACTCCCCCCTTGGAAACATACCAGACCCGGTGCCAAGGAATCTCACCATCCGGCACAAACTCATCAAAGGGAACTTCGACCTCACCGGCAAACCTCTCCTGGATACCGATCACATACGACGATTCATCAAACGCAGGATCCCACTTTAATCGATGGTAGACTTCCCGGCTGGTCTTTAATTTGTGCTGATGGCTCATGGTATCACTCTCGGCTTGGGGCGAGACAAATCCAGACAGTTGGGGAGGCGAAACTTCAAAACGCTCTTCTCGACTCCCTATTGCCTGAACAGTAAGACTTGCGTTACAAGCGATGCAAGACGAAGCGGGACTTGAAAAGTTTCGTTCGAGTTCGAGATGATGGCGAAAACAGTAGCACCAGCCCCCCCGAAAGGAAACCCATGACGGCCATTTTGGAGAGTTTGCAGGAGAATGTTCCACCTTCCCCTTTTGCGTTGCTCATTCGGCATGCCGATCGACCTCCCATCGAAAACTGGGAGAAGGCCTTCGACGTGCTGATCTCCGAAGAAGGCCGGGAACGAGCGCGTGAGTTGGGGCGCCAACTTTCGTCACATGGACCCGTGCAGCTGTTCCACTCCCCAGTCCAACGCTGTGAAGAAACAGCTCTGGCCATAGCTGAAGGAGTCGGTGATGTGGGAGGCGAAGCCCAAATGGTAGAGTCCATCTACAATCTGGGAGGACCCTATCTTCTTGATATGCAGCGAGGTCTAGGACGAGCCAAGGAGTTGGGTAAGAAGTTCATTCGCTCTTGGTTCGATGGAGAGTTCCCCACCGACATCATCATGCCTAGGAAAGACGCGGCGAAGTTGCAGGTCCAAGCCTTGATGCAAGCTTATGCCAAGGTAAAAGAAGGCATCGCTGTGTTGGTCAGTCACGATTGGAACCTCCTCAGCGTACGTGAAGAGTATATGAACGTTCGTCACGAAGACATCGGCTGGATGAACTTCATGGACGGTTTTGTCTTCCATCAACAAGGCGAAGAGTTTGTCCTCTATCATCGAGGTTACGAACGTCGCTTTGCATCCTCAGACCTCTTCTGAGACACCCCCCCGTTCCCGCTTCTTCAAAGAGCATCCATCTGAACCAAGTCCTTCTTTCCGAACAGACTTTTTCACAAACGGGTTGACAGAGAATCGCAACCAGTATATGAAAGTCCACCTTTTTTCTACGATAAGTTTGTTGCAGTCTTAATTGGGGTTTTCATCATGCGACGTACAACTCGACATGTTTGGTTTGCATCTGCGCTGTGTCTCTCGATTTTTTGCTTGTTCAGCGGCCTGTTGAACGGCTGTGGACCGGGCGGAGACAAACCATGCACCGAAAACGGTGACTGTCTCGGTGACCAAATTTGCGAAAACAAGAAGTGTGTGGAGAAGAAGCAAACCGGCTGTCAGAACGACGGCGACTGTAGCTCTCCCATGCCCAAATGCGACACAGCGACCGGCAAATGCAAAGCTGAATGTTCGCTGAACTCCGAATGTCCTGCGGGACAAGTTTGCACCAACGGCTCCTGCAAGCCGGGCTCCAGCCCAGAGTGTGTGTGGGACAAAGACTGCGGCGCTGGCAAAGTCTGTCGCGAGCAAAAGTGCACCGACGACGCCCAAAAAGAATGCTACAGCGACAAGGATTGTGAGAACAAACCGCTCCGATACTGCGCGAACAACAACACCTGCGCCTGGGAGTGCAAAGTAGACACAGACTGCGGAACGGGTCGTCGCTGCGTTGACAAAGCGTGCAAAGACTCTGGCGAATGCACATCGGACAACGACTGCTCCCTCCCCACCGGGAAATGTGACACCAGCAGCCGAACCTGCGTCGCCTGCCTCGCGGATGGCGACTGCCCCACAGGCAAAGTCTGCAAGCAACAACAATGCGAAGACAAGCCTGGATGTACGGGTGACGGTGATTGCGCTTCCCCCAAAGGAAAATGCGAAACGTCAAGCGGTCAATGCTTTGAATGCCTGGCCGATGGCGACTGTCCAACTGGTGAAGTGTGTGACAACAAAGCCTGCAAAGCCAAAGCGGTGGGATGCAACCCTGCTTGCCAAAATGGTGAATTTTGCTTTGTGGATGAGAAATGCATCCCCGAATGGAAGACCTGCAAAGAAGTAGCCGACTGCCACACCGGTGAGACATGCATCAACCCAGGCGCAGGCAACGTGTGCTTGAAAGTTTGTGACCCCACCAAAAACACCAGCGACAAGGATCCGACCAACAGTGAATGTTACGGTGGCTACGGGATTTGTCTGGGAACCTCCAACACAGACCCCACCCAAGGAGCTTGTGTACCCCCGACCAAGAAGCGTCGGAAGTGGAAAGAAACCTGTCAAAACCTGGGCAATCCCCAAAAATCCGACTACCACGACTGCGCCGACGCGAGCACTGTATGCGTGGATGACAACGGTCAAGGCGTCTGCTGGAAGACATGCGACCCCAAGAAGAACACGGAACCCGACCAGGCCAGCACCAACCCGGCTTGCGACGGAGGAAAAGGCACATGCTTTCCGCTGAGTGAAGGGGAAGGCGTCTGCCAACCGGTACGTCCCAACACACAGGCCAAGGATCAAGGTTGCCTTGACTCAGACCCCAACAAGCAAGAGTGGAACGACTGCGCCACTGGGCTCGTCTGCGTCAACAACAAATGTGTGCCTGCGACGCAAAACGCGGGAGATGTGTGCAACGCCACAGACAAGCTTTGCACCTCAGGCAACCTGTGCCTTTTGTTCGACCAAACCAACAACATCGCATACTGCAAACAAGCCTGTGACCCCAGCGCTCCCAACTGTCCCAGCGGGTTTATCTGCCAGGGCATCAGCTTCACCGATCCTTCGGCCGGAGCTTGCATTGATGAGCGAAAGAAGACTCGGCAAAAAGGAGAAGTGTGTCAGGGCGAAGACCCCACCAAACCCGAGTGGAACGACTGCGCCTCCAACGCACCGTGCGAACAAGGCAAATGTGGAGACCCCCGCCCAGCCACCCGAAAGAAAGGTGAGTTCTGCGAACTCGGCGACACCACAGACGCAACCTATGGAACCTGTCAGTCTGGCCTTAGCTGCTGGAGCAACACCTGCTACACAGCTTGTGACCCCACCGCTGGCTCCAACACTTGCACTGCAGAAGAAAAGTGTGTTGCGGCCGACGCGAACAAGCCCAAAGAAGGCGTCTGTCGTCCGTTCCAAGGTCTTGAATGTGAGCCCAACAAAACAGCCTGTCCGACAGGTTACTTTTGCTTCAAGTTCAACTACACCCACCGCTGTACAAAGCCCTGCAACCCCACGTCCAACCCCAGCGGTTGCGCGGCCAACCACACCTGCCAGCCGTTTGATGCGCAAGATCCAACCAAAGGATACTGCATCCCCGATCGACAGCCTTTGAACAAAAAAGGCGACTCTTGCCACTTCACTCGTCCAGAAGACCCGCAATACCACGGATGCAAGGCACCTTATGTCTGTATCGGCCTCTCCTGTGTGGACGCGCCTCCTGCGACAGAAAGTGAAGGAGCGCTCTGCGACGCAAAGAAAGGCTGCAAATCTCCGTTGGTTTGCACCGCTTCAGACACAGGCCAAGATCAATGCGCTCGCGCTTGCAACCCCTACAAACAAAACCAGTGCGGAGGGAACGAAGTTTGTGTTCCCAAGCAAGCTGACAAGTTCTACTGGACCGGAGGATGCTTCCAACGTCGAACGCCTTCGCAAGGATTGGGACAACCCTGCAACCGAAACAACCCCAGCCGCCCCGAATACAACGACTGCGTCGGCACCTACGTTTGCGTGGGCTCAGGTGGAGACACGTACTGTCGTGAGTCTTGTGACTTGCAGACGCCGCAATGCCCCACCAACTTCACCTGCACCGAATACACCCAGGGCAAGGGAGCCTGCCTCCGGAATCGCCAAAAGATCCGTGACGAAGGCGAAACCTGTGGCTCCGGTGACGAGAACGACCCAGCCTACGACGACTGCAAAGCTGGACACCTTTGCGTCACCTTTGACTCGGCCACCAAGCTCAACCTCTGCGTCAAGAGCTGCAACCCCTCCCAGTCAACGTGCGCAAGCACACACCGCTGTGTGGGTGTCGACTTCTTTGATCCAACCAAGGGAGCCTGCGTCCAAAATCGCTCCGACACTCGTCAGATTGGAGAGTCTTGCGGTGAAACTGACCCACGGCAACCCGGTTACAACAACTGCCTCCAAGGCGATCATTGCGAAAACAACATCTGCCAGGATTGCCTGGAAGACAAGCACTGCGCAGCCAACGAAACCTGCCAACAGAAGCAGTGTTTGCCCAAAGGCGCATGTCTCAAGGATGCAGACTGTTCGGCTCCCAAAGCCAAGTGTCTGGTTGCGAACCAAACCTGTGTAGCTTGTTTGGTTGACCTTGATTGCCCCACAGGCCAAGTCTGCCAAGCCAACGCTTGCGTCACACGACAAGGATGCACCAAGAACAGCGACTGCTCCGCGCCGACACCCTATTGTCTCAATGGCAAGTGCGCAGCTTGTTTGCACAGCGGCAATTGCCCAACAGGCCAGCGCTGCGTCGTGGGCGTGTGCCAGGCAATTCCCAACCCACCGGGTTGCAACCCTGCCTGCAAAACAGGCGAGTTCTGCTACGCCAACCAACGATGCATTCCGAACTGGATTTCATGTACGTCCAACACCGACTGCAAAACCAACGAAGTGTGCACCCGACTGGGAAGCAGTTCCGTCTGCCTGCCTTCGTGCGACCCCTCGAAGAACAAGTCGGCAACCGACCGTACGAATCCAACTTGTTATGCTGGATATGGAATTTGCTTGTCGTTGAGTAGCTCAAGCACCCAAGGGGTTTGTACACCTCCGCCACTTCCCACACGAGACTCTGGACAATCTTGCTTGGTCCGAGATCAGCCGACCAAGCCCGAATACAACGACTGCAAGGCCGGGCTCGAATGCTGGAAGGGCAAGTGCCAAAAAGCACGAACCCAAACGCAGCCCATTGGCTCGCAGTGCAACCGTGACGGCGTCGCTGCCAACCACAACGACTGTGTGTCGACCGCCGTTTGCGTGTCCTTCCCGGATGGAACGTGGTGCCGACAGCTTTGTGATACGCAAAGCCCCAATTGCCCCACAGGTTTTGCCTGTCAGGCGCTGACCAGCGGTCGAGGTGCTTGCGTGAAAAACCGGACCAACACCCAGAACCTGGGCGACGTTTGTGGCTCCAACAACATCAACGACAAGACATACAACAACTGCACAACAGGCCTGACCTGCCTTCAGTTTGATACAACCACTGGACTCAACCTCTGTGTGAAGGACTGCAAGGTCAACAACCCTGCTTGCCCGAACAACCACACCTGTCGTCCAACCTCGAATGGTTCCAACGATGGGGTCTGCATCTCCGACCGATTGCGAACCCGCAAGGACAAAGAGTCGTGCGGTGGACCCGACCCCAGACAAGCCGACTGGAACGACTGCGTCCCAGGGTTTGGTTGTTACCAAAACAAGTGTATCGCTCGGACCCAGTCCCGAGGAGACAAGTGTGACGCCCAACAAAAGCTTTGCAAGGAAACCAGCGTTTGCATTGTGTTCGACTCTTCCAAAGGTCTGAACTTCTGCTTGACCCGCTGCAATCCACAGCAATCGGCCTGTCCTCAAGGAAGCCAGTGTGTAAGCACCTCCAGCACAGATCCAACAAGTGGAGCCTGCGTACCGACCCGCACCACCACCCGCAAAGAAGGTGAGATGTGCGGCTCCAACGACATCAGCAGCCCCACCTACAACGGATGTTCCACAGGCCTGACCTGCATGGGGAATGCAACCAACGGCTACCATTGCCTACCGACTTGCAACCCTGATGCAAGCAACCCCGGATGTCGCACCGGATACAGCTGCATCAAGCTGAGCGCCGGTCGAGGAGCCTGTGCTCAAACCTGCTCCGCGCAAGGAACATGCAACTACGGAAGCGTATGCACCGACCCAGGCACCGCCCTCGGCTTCAAGATCTGCATGTAACGCCCAAGTCGCTTGGACAGAGGGCTTTGAAGTTGATGATGTAGACCCTCTCAACCATCTGGAGTTTCTTCATGTCCGACTGGTTATTCGATGGACCTGACAACGCAGAATGGACGTTCGTGTTCGCTCACGGCGCAGGTGCCCCCATGGACAGCCCGTTTATGGAGACCGTGGCGACTGGCCTGGGAGAGCGAGGCATTCGTGTCCTTCGCTTTGAGTTTTCTTACATGGCCAAACGCCGAGAGGACGGAAAGAAGCGTCCCCCTTCAGGCGGAAAGAAGCTGATGCAAGAGTGGCGCGACCTCCTGGAAGCCGCCAATGTTTCCGGGAAAGTTGCCATCGGTGGCAAGTCGATGGGTGGGCGCCTCGCCAGTCAATTGGCCGATGAGGTCCAACCGGACGCCCTCCTTTGTCTGGGGTACCCATTCCACCCACCGGGTAAGCCGGACAAGCTTCGAACGGAGCATCTTGAGCAGCTCTCCACTCCCACGCTTGTCCTTCAGGGGGAGCGAGACCCTTTCGGGAAAAAGGAAGAGGTCGAAACCTACACTCTCTCCCCCTCTATTCAGATCGAATGGCTGCCCGACGGAGACCACAGCCTTAAACCTCGCAAGAAATCTGGGCACACGGAAGAAGAAAACCTCAGCCGAACCTGCGACACCATCCACCGTTTCCTTCAATCTCTCGGTTAATCAAACTCCATTCTACTTGGAAATCCTTCCACAAATCCTTATACTGCATGGGTTGGCTTTCGCCATCATGATGGAATGTATGTACTGTAGGATTGTCCTCCATGCCCCGACGTCTGTTTCTCCCCTGGCTTACGATGTTTCTTGCGACCTTTTGGGTCCTTGCGTGCGGCGACCCTTTGCCCACCACGCTCAAAACCTGCCAAAGCCACAGTGATTGCTCAGGACAACGCTTGTGCATCCAGCAAGTGTGTGTGTCCAAAGGTGTTGCCACAAAGTCAGAGTCATCATCCGATGAAGCCTCTACCGACGGCGATGAACCTTCTCAACCTTCCGAAGGTCAAGAGGAAGCAACCACCAAGGACGAGAAGAGTAGCCAGGAATCTCCGAAGGACGAAGACCCAGGAGAGAGCGTTACGACGGATGATGTCGACGGAGGAGAGCCGACCGAAGACAACGGAGACAACACCCCAGAGCTTGTACCAGAGAAGCAATGCAACCCTGGAGACAGCGTACGCTGCTACCCCTTTGCCCAAGGGACACCAGGAACAGGTACGTGCAAAGAAGGCAACAAACTCTGTACCGCACAATGGCTCTGGGGTCCTTGTGTTGGAGCAGTTGGTCCAGTCCCTGAAAGCTGCGACGGCGATGAACCTGCTGACGAAAACTGCGACGGAGTGATCAACGAAGGTTGCCCATGCCAGTACACCAACAGCAGCCAGGGAGAATGCAACAAAGGCAAAGTCGACAACCAGGGCGTCTGCCAACCTCCCTCTACTTACAACGTCAAAGACATCTGCAACGACAACCTCGACAACAACTGCGATGGTACCGTCGACGAGAACTGCCAATGCCAACCGGGTCAATCCAGAGGCTGCGGTATCAGCGTAGGTTCTTGTGTCCAAGGCCGACAGCAATGTGACAACGGAGTGTGGGGACCTTGCCAGGGAGGAATTCAACCCAGCCCTGCCGACAAGTGTGGGGATCTCCAAGACAACAACTGCAACGGCACTGTGGATGAAAACTGCCCGTGCAACTACAACAACAAAACCCAGGGCGTCTGTGGAACAGCCAAACGAGACAGCAAGGGCCAATGCATTCAACCCACCGACTACAGCGCAACGGAAGTGTGCGGAGACAACACCGACAACAACTGCAATGGCTCCGATGACGAAGGCTGCCCTTGCAACTACATGGGCAGCGCTGAAGGCGTTTGCAAAGGCTCCAAAACAGACGCCAGCGGAAACTGCATCCGCCCTTCCAGTTATAGTACAACGGAGAACTGCAACGACACCCTCGACAACAACTGTGACGGCGCCATCAACGAGGGTTGCACTTGCAACTACAACAACAAAACCCAAGGCGTTTGCACCCAAGCCAAACGTGACAGCAAAGGAACGTGTCTAGCTCCCAGTGGATACAGCGCGACCGAGATCTGTGGTGACAACCTCGACAACAACTGCGACGGCGTGGTGGACGAAGGTTGTCCTTGCAACTACTTAAACCGCAGCCAAGGCGTCTGCGGAACCGCCAAGATCAACAGCCAGGGCACCTGTGAAAAACCATCCACCTACAGCGCCACCGAGAACTGCGCTGACAACCTCGACAACAACTGCAATGGAACTCCCAACGAAGGTTGCGCTTGCAAACCCGGAGACACAGAGACTTGTGGCACCGATGTGGGCACCTGCAGGAAAGGGACCCGCACCTGCCAAAACAACGGACAGTGGGGAGGTTGTGTGGGAAGCATCAGTCCTCAAGCCAGAGAGATCTGCAACAACGGCACCGACGAGAACTGCAACGGAGTGGCTGACGAATACTGCCCTTGCAACTACAACAACCAAACTCGTGGGGTTTGTGGTCAGGCCAAACGCAACGACAAAGGCCAGTGTGTCGCCCCTCCCAACTACAGCGCCACAGAAAAATGCGGGGACAATGTAGACAACAACTGCAACGGATACACCGATGAAAACTGCCCTTGTCTTTACCGTGGCGTCAACCAAGGAGTTTGCAAGCAAGCCAAGACCAACGCACAAGGTGTCTGCCTACCTCCAACAGGGTACAGCACCACAGAAAACTGCAATGACAACCTCGACAACAACTGCAACGGCGCGGTCAACGAGTATTGTTCCTGCTCTTACCTTGGCATCTCCAGGGGTGTTTGTGGAACAGCAAAGCGTAACGGCAAAGGCGTATGTGAACGCCCCGCGACCTATTACACCCAAGATCAATGCAGCGACACCCTCGACAACGACTGCGATGGAGTCGTCAACGAATTTTGCCAGTGCTTCTACAAAGGCATCAACAAAGGGGTGTGTCGAAACGGTCGCGTAGATTCACGAGGCACCTGCCAA